>CANLXI010000008.1 GCA_947495035.1 uncultured Granulosicoccus sp. | reverse complement strand
CCTCAGGTACTGCCTCAGGTACTGCCTCAGGTACTGCCTCAGGTACTGCCTCAGGTACTGCCTCAGGTACTGCCTCAATCACTGCCTCAGGTCTGTTGCAGATAGGCGCGCAGACCATCGATCTCGACCGGCTTGGTCATGTGATGATCGAACAGGTCGCGGAAGTCCTCATCCAGCTCGCTGCTGCCGGTCAGGGCGACAAAGCGTGTCTTTTCCAGTGTCGGCATCCGACGCAGTCGTGACACCAGCGAATAGCCGTCCTCATCGGGCAAGCCGATATCCGACAGAATCACATCGGGCCTGATGGAATCGAGTGACGACACGGCCTGCGCTGCGGTATGAGCCATGTGCACCGTGTGCCCGGAACGTTCCAGCAGACGCTTCATGATGCGCGCCGACTCTTCGTGATCTTCCACCAGCAGAATACAGCGAGTCGCCGCAGCCGCTTCCTCGACAGCTCGACCTTCACCGATCTGGCGATGCAGTGATTCGATCAGCAGGTGCTTGTCAATCGGCTTGGTCAGATAATCGGTGCAACCGGCCTGCAGGCACTTTTCGCGCTCGCCTTTCATGGCATTGGCCGTCAGCGCCACTATCGGAGCCTTGAAGCCCTGCTTGCGCAGTGTGGCAGCTGCATCGTAACCATTGATCTCGGGCATCTGCATGTCCAGAACGATGGCCTCGAAGCCGTTACCCTTCGATTCGGCCTGAGCCACCTTCCTGAACGCATCAGCGGCGCCGGATGCCGTACTGACCTGCGCGCCGGCATCTTCCAGAATGTGTTGAACCACGTGCAACACATCGCGCCTGTCATCGACGGCCAGCAATCGATAAGGCAAGTCGGGAACCTGCAGCGATTCAGCCGTCTCGACAACCTGGCGCTTGACCGGTGTTTCCAGAACGATATCCTCCAGATCGCCGGCCGGCAGCGTCAGCGTCAATGTGCTGCCCTCTCCCGGTTGGCTCTTGATACGGATACTGCCACCCAGACTGGCTGCCAGTCGCTGGCTGATGGCCAGACCCAGACCACTGCCGCCAAACCGACGCGATATGGAGGAGTCGGCCTGACGAAAGGCAGCGAAGACTTCCGTTTGCTGACTCTCGGTCATGCCGATACCCGTATCCGTGACATGGAACAATACGCACGGCTCCGGCTCGGCCTGATAGTCGATACGCAGGGTGACGCCACCGGTTTCGGTGAACTTGACCGCATTGCCGGTCAGATTGACCAGTATCTGACGCAGGCGTGTCGGATCGGTTTCCAGTGTGACCGGCAGCTTGCTCAGATACTCCACCCCCAGCTCCAGCTGTTTGCGATCGGCCTGCAGCTGCATCATGTCCAGGGTCTGCTCGATGATTTCCACCGGCGAGACCGGCACCAGCTCCAGTTCCAGCTTGCCGGATTCGATCTTGGACAGATCGAGAATATCGTTGATCAGGTTGATCAGAAAACGTCCGTTGCGTCTGATCGTGCGCACGCTCTGCAGATTGTCGGGATCGCGCAGATGACTCTCCAGCAGATCGGCATACCCCAGTATGGCCGTCATCGGCGTCCGGATCTCATGACTCATGTTGGCCAGAAACTCGCTCTTGAAGCGATTGGCATTCTCCGCCTGTTCGCGCGCCTCGTCTGCCTGCATCTTCAGAGCCTTGAGCCGTTCTTCGGACTGGCGCTGGTGGGTCACCTCCTCGGCCACGATACTGATGCCCACCACCTTGTCGTCCTGATCGCGAACCGGAATCATGCTCTCCACCCAGTGTCGCTCGACACCAGGCTGCGCAGGTGTGGTACCACTGAGCGGGATATTGCGGATGGCCTTGCCCGTTTCGAGAATCTCGTGCAGCAGCGGCAGTGCCTGATCCGCAATGTCGGGTAGAACCTCCGCCATGCTCCTGCCGATATGCTCTGCGGCAGACAGTCCGTTGATTTCCGCCAGGTGCTGGTTGATGCGGGTCCAGCGCAGCTCACTGTCCAGCACACACAGGCCGATGGGGGCACTGTTGTAGATATCCTCGATCTCCTGCAACAGGGAGCGACTCTTCAACTCGGCAAGTTCCAGAGCAACTTCCATCTGCCGCCGATGGGTGACATCGATTGCCGAAGGGATCAGATGCGTGACCGTACCGTCAGCTGCTCGCATCGGTTCGATCTGGAAATCGACGATGCCGACCTCGCCGTCACGCAGATTGATCTCGACATCGAAGCGGGAGCTCTCGCCGCTCGCAGCTCGTTCGATGGCGGCATCGAGCAGATCCTGGGATTCGGGCTTGTCGGCCCACCAGGGCGTTTCGCGGAAGGGCTTGCCAATGACCGTTTCACTGGTCACACCGGCAGCCGTGAGTGCTGTCTGATTGGCCTGCAACAGCACGCCATCAGTCGAACAGACGCCGACAAAGCTGCGCAGACTGTCGATGACATTGCGTGTGAACTGCTCGGCGGCCATCGACTGCGTGATGTCGGTATAGGTCACCACGATGCCGCTGGGTAGATTGCCCGTGCGTACATAGGGCAGGACACGCCGCAGGAAACAGCGACCATCCCGCGTATGGACCTCGATCTCGTCGACGTCCTCCCCCAGATCCTCACGACGTGGTAATGCCGGCATGAAGCGGGCATTGTGCGTCGCATGCTCGATGGGACGACCGATATCCGAATCGATCAGGTTGTAGATGCTGCAGATGGCTGGCGTGAATCGCCTGATGCAGTGATTGTCATCCAGAAACAGCGTCGCCATCCGGCTACTGGTCAGCAGGTTTTCCAGATCATCATTGGCACGCTCCAGCGAGTGATGACTGGATTCGATTTCCTCCTTGGAGGTCTCCAGCTCTTCGTTGGACGAATGCAGCTCCTCATTGATCGAGAGCAGCTCTTCATTGGAGGATTTCAGCTCCTCGTTGGCCGCCTCGAGATCCTGTACAGTGCGTTCCAGATCCGCCTGGGTTGTCGACAGTTCCTGCTCCAGCCTGGCGATCATCGTCTGGGAATGCTGCATGCTACCCCGGTTATCGGCCTGCAGCGGGTCTCGATCGGCCGTGACAGGCACTTCGGACTCCTGAAAGATCACCATGAGAAGCTCTTCGTCAGTGCCGAGTGCCGGCATGGGCTGTACGGTCAGAGTCACCCGACTCAACCCTCCCTTGACGCGCATCAGCATGCGATCGTGCACGATCTTCTCGCGCGATTCTCGCGCCTGACGCAAGGTGCTGCGCAAGCCCGGCTGCAGACTGTCTCTGACCAGACGGATGATGTTGTTCTGAAAGGTGCCTGCCCCCATCTGCAGGTATCTCGAGGCATCCGAGGACAATTCCAGAACCTGAAAATCATCGTTGACGATGGCCCACTGCGGAGTGAACTCGTCCATGATGATGCGTTGCGCAATGGTGCCCAGATCGGGAGTCGCCGGTTGACTGGGAACGCTCAGGTCTCGCACGCTCTGCGGATCCGGCATGCTGTTCAGCGCCTGATTGACCTCACGCCGCCGGGACAGACGATGCCGGTCATGGACCGGTGTGAACAGATCCTTGTGAGCCTGAAGATTCTCGGAATTTCCCAGCAACAGATAGCCCCCGGGCTTCAGAGCGTAATGGAAGACCGGTATCAGTTTCTCCTGCAGATGCACCCCCAGGTAGATCAACAGATTCCGACAGGAGATCAGGTCGAGCCTGGAGAACGGCGGATCGGCGATCACGTTATGCGTCGAAAACAGACACATTTCACGCAATCGGTCATTGACGATATAGCGTCGCCCGCTCTTGCGAAAGAATCGCTGCAGACGCGCGGTCGACACCTCCTTTTCGATTCCTTCCGGGTAGCTGCCACGTCGCGCAGTCGCCAGAGCCTGTTCATCGATATCACTGGCAAATATCTTGACTCGTGGCCTGTCCTCGACATCATCGAAGTATTCGCAGATCAGCATGGCCAGGGTATAGGCTTCCTGGCCGGTGGCACAACCCGCCACCCAGATGCGCACGGTATCACCGGCCCCCTTGCCATCCAGCAGATTACCGAAGGCCTTGCGCACCAGCGTGACGAAAACATCCTCATCGCGGAAGAAGGCTGTGACCCCGATGAGCAGATCGCGAAACAGAACGTGCACCTGTTCGGCATCAGACAGCAGTACGCTGCGATACTTGCTCACATCATCAAGATGAAGCACATTCATGTGCCGCTGAATGCGTCGTGTCAGTGTCTGCGGCTTGTAGTGCTGAAAATTGTGTCCGGTATGTTGTTGCAGAATGCGGGCGATGGACGGAATGGCTGCCTTGATCTGATCGGTGATCGTATCCGGCTCAGCCACCGCCGACAGCGTCTGACAGTGCCGCGCATAGGCAATCAACTCCTGGGCAATCTGTTCCACGGACATCACATGGTCGGCAATGCCGGTATCTCTGGCAGATCGCGGCATGCTCCCGACATCGGCGGTTTCGGCACACTGCACCATGGTCATGCCACCCCGATCGCTGATGGCCTTCAACCCCAGGGTGCCATCGCTACCGGCACCCGACAGAATGACCCCCACCGTTCGGTGCCCCTGATCCATCGCCAGACTCGAAAAGAGCCTGTCCACCGGAGACAGGCAGTCATCGTCAGTGCCATCGGGATCGGCATGCCGCCGGAACCGCCCTTCCTCGACGGTCAGCTGGCTATCCGGAGAAAGCAGATAAATTCCTTGTTCGACTACCCGAGCGCCCTCTGACGGTGTGATGATCTTCAGTCGGGAATTCGGGTTCAACGCATCGGCCAGCTCCACCGGATCGATTCTGCCGGCATTGCTGACGACAATCAGTGCCAGTGTCGCCTCTGCATTCAGGGAACTCAGCAGATTCTGCAGGGCAGGCACACCGCCATCCCCACACCCTATCGTGACGAACAGTGGGGTCTCAGACAGTTTGGAGCCTTTGGTATCCATTCATTCGAGCAGGTTAACCGAACAAGGGCCGCGTGCTTCTGCTCTGAATGGCAGACGCGGAGCACACCGTATCGTAAAGCCTATCGCAGCAGACTACGAGACCTTGTAAAAAATACAGGCTTGCAACGACCTCTCTTTCAGTCAGGCAACGCCGCGACGGGATCGAATGGCAAGGGCTTGCATAAATTACGAGCGCTCGAAGAAGGAGTCGATAACCGATAGCCTTTTCACCAAGATATGTCGAAAGACATCCTGCAGCTGCGTCATTGACGCACGTCCAATGGAGAAGAACTCATGCCTGCCAGTACAGACATTCCCCTGCAGTCTCACCAGAATCCGGTTCCCATTCCACCGGATGACCCGCCGGGCAAGCCGCCGGAAATCGAACCGGACAAGCCTGTGCCAGTGCCTCCTGATCAGCCGACGCCACCTCCACATGTGCCACCGGTACCCGAGCCGGTGCCAGTGGATGACCCGAAACCCGACTTGCCCGACCACATCATTACCTGACTGACTGGCTGGAGAGGCATGTCGCTGGCGAGCGCCATCGAGCACGCAGAATCGACCTCGAACGGATGTCAGGCTGAATCGAACGATGCGACTGCCTCCCGCCCTGCAACCGTGACACTCCGCAGCCTCAGTAACGCGGCAGCTCCACCCCTTCGAACAGTTTCTGGCGCTCACGCAATCCGCTGGCATTCAGGGCCGCATCGACACGTTCGGCAGTCAGATGCGGGGCGAACTGCTCGATGAAGTCGTACATGAAAGGCCGAAGTTCGCGATGCTGACGCATACCGATGTGGGTCGTACTGGTGTCGAAAAGGTGGCTGGCATCCAGCAGTTTGAGATCGGAATCCAGCTGCGTCTCGTAGGCCATGCGTGCGATGATGCCAACCCCCAGGCCGGAGCGAACGTAGGTCTTGATGACATCGGTATCCGCGGCCGTCAGCACCACATTGGGCTCCAGCCCGCGAGCACGAAACGCCTTGTCCAGCTGTGATTGCCCGGTGAATCCGAACACATAGGTGATCAGCGGAAAGCTGGCCAGGGCCTCCAGGGTCAGACTGCCCAGCTGCGAGACCTTGAACAGCGCGTGCTCGGGTCGGACCACGACCGCGCGTGTCCAGTGTGAGCATGGCAGCATCACCAGGTTGTCGTAGTATTGCTGGCCCTCGGTCGCGATGATGAAATCCACCTCCCCGCTGTCTACCATGGCGGCCATCTGCTGCGGCGTCCCCTGATGCAGGTGAATGTTGACCCGTGGATAGCGATCGCCGAAAGAGCGAATGATATCCGGCAGGACATAGCGAGCCTGAGTGTGAGTGGTCGCCAGCCTCAACTCGCCGGAATTCGGGTCTGCATGTTGGCGTCCCAGGTTGCGAATATCATCGGTGCCGGCCAGAATGCGCTCTGCCACGGGAATGATGTCCTTGCCCGCCGCCGTTATGGCAATGATCTGCCGTCCGCTTCTTTCGAACAACTGCACACCGATCTCATCTTCGAGCTGTCTGATCTGCTTGCTGACACCCGGCTGGGACGTATGCAGGGAGGCTGCGGTCTCCGAGACGTTCAGGTTGTTGCGCACCATCGCCACAATGCAACGCAACTGTTGCAGCTTCACTGGCTTTTCACGGCTTCCGCAGAGCCACCACCGTCCACTGCCACCCCATCGGCATCGACACCCAGGCGCTCATGCATCAACGGGCTGGTTGTGGTGTATTGCAGATTGACCTTCTTGTCCGGCTCGAAAGCCTGCTTGATGGCGAATGCGGCCAGCGCCGCTTCATGGAAGCCGCTCAGAATGAGCTTCTTTTTGCCCTCGTAGGTGTTGATATCGCCAATGGCGTAGATGCCGGGAATCGATGTCTCGAAGGTGGCAAGGTTGATGGTGACCAGCTTGCGCTCCAGCTCCAGACCCCAGCTCTCGATGGGACCCAGTTTCGGCGACAGTCCGAAAAAGACCAGCAGATCATCGACCGGCAGCACCTTCTCGGTCTTGTTCTCATCGCGCAGAGTCAGGCTGATGCTGCTGAGCCTGCCATCGGTGGTCTCGAACCCCTTGAGCGCGCCCATCAGGATGGTGGCGCCACCAGCCTCTGCCAGTTCATAGAGCTTGTTGACCGATGCCTCGGCCGCGCGAAAACGCTCCGTACGATTCACCAGAGTGAGGCTCTTCACCGACGGAGCCAGCTGTACTGCCCAGTCCAGTGCGGAATCCCCGCCACCGAGAATCACGACGTCCTTGCCGGCATGCCTGGCCGGATCCCGCACCCGATAGAACAACTGCTGGTCTTCGAATTTCTCGATGCCTTCCAGACGGACCCGCACCGGTGTGAACGATCCGGCGCCCGCCGCGATGATCACGGCTCGACATTCGAACTCGGTACCGATTGACGTGCGGACGTAGAAATCGTTCTCGCCTCGCTTCTGCAGTTCATCGACTGTCTGGTCTAGATGCATACCCGGTGAAAACGGGGCGATCTGCTTTTCGAGATTGTCGATCAGCTGCTGGCCAGTGCATTCCGGAACCGCCGGGATATCGAATATGGGCTTGTCCGGATACAGTTCGGTGCATTGCCCTCCCGTTTGCGGCAGGGCATCGATGACTTCTGCCTTGAGACCCTGCAAGCCCAGTTCGAAGACCTGGAATAGACCGACAGGGCCCGCTCCGATGATGACTACGTCTGTCTGGATGCTCATTGCAAGGTTCCTGTTGATCGACTGCCGACAGCGACCTTATTGCACGAAATAGCGAAAGCCCAGTCCGAAGGTCAATTCATCGATGAGGTCCACACCGACATAGGCTTCACCGGAGCCTGTCGGCAGCGTCAGACCACCACCAATACCGATCTCGTTGCTGGAGTCACTGAAGACATCCTTGACAGTGAGACGGTGAAAACCGAAGTTGCCGTACCAGCCCAGACCATTGGCAGCCAGAGGCTGACGACCACTGAACAGGGCTTCGAAGGACAGTCCCGTCAGGTCCAGATTCGTACCACTGACCTCATACTCGCCCGAGTGATAACTGGCCTTGGCAGCGATATCGACACGCTGACTGATACGCTGATTCGACAGGTGATACAGGATACCCAGTCCGACCGGGGTGCCATCTGCGGGTCCGAACTCACTGAGACCGATGTCGCCGATGACCACGATTTCCGGAGAAACCCGATAATTGACTCGCGCTCCGAAATTCTGGTAATCGGTAACGCCCAGGTCACCGGTGACAAACCCCAGCTCCACGGACAAGTCCGAGAGCATGTCGGGGCTGGCGGAGCGACCATTGGGCAGGCCGAAGAACTCGGCCTGCGCATTGCTTGTCAGCAGGGACGCCGCAACGACCAGGGTTGCGAAGATTCTGGATAGTGGTTTGGTCATTGAGCTGATACCGATTTGACAGACTGCAGTTGATTTACTTCAGGAAATGACGGTAACCGGCGCCGAAGCCCAGATCGTCGATGTGCATCACACCCGCGAAGAACTCACCGGATTGAGAGGCCGTCGGCATGGTAAGACCCGCTCCCAGAGCCAGCTCGGTATCGGAATCGCCCTCACCACTGGTGCGATTGAGGCCGACACTGGCATTCCAGAACAGCGTACCTTGCGAGTTCACTGCTTCCCGGCCACTGAACAGGGCTTCGACCATGATGGACGTTACCGAGACGTCTCCGCTGAAACGGCTGTTCTCGAGACTGGTCTTGTGCAAGCTGGCATGAATGCCGAAATCGGTATTGTCCAGCACACCATCCATCTGGTAGAAGCCGCCCAGACCATATGCAAGACCGTCGAAATCGGCACCGAAATCATACTCGGCCTGTCCCAGGTCCACGTAGGCGACAGTCAGTGGGTTGACCTTGTAGTTGAAGCGTGCACCAAAAAAGGTGTAGTCCACGTCATCGAACTCGCCGAAAACGGCCCCGGCTTCAACCGACTTGTCGGGTGAGCGACTGACGTCCGCTGAGCGACCATTGAGCAGGCCCAGTGGCTCTGCCATCGCGGCACCCGACAGGGTCATCGCGGCCACACCCAAGGCCAGGAGGCCGGTTTTGTTCAATTTCTTCATTTCAAGCTCCATGAAAAGGCTGATTTCGGAACGTTGCGTCCATTGGAATTCTAGTTGAATACCTGCTCGCGTGTGGCCAGAAACTCGACATCCGGCCAGCGCTCCTGCGACATCTGCAGATTGACACGAGTCGGTGCCAGATAAACAAGCTCTCCGGCATGATCATGTGACAGGTTCATGTCCAGCTTTCGTGTGAAATCGGACAGCATCTTCTCATCCGCACAGCGGATCCAGCGGGCCTGCTGAACACCCACTGTCTCGAACTGACACTCTACCTTGTACTCATCTCGCAGCCGCTGCGCAACCACTTCAAACTGCAGCACCCCGACGGCACCCAGAATCAGGTCATTGCTGACCAGTGGCTTGAACAGCTGGGTAGCACCCTCTTCGCACAGCTGGCTGAGTCCTTTCTGCAGGGCTTTCATCTTCAGTGGGTCCTTCAGCACGGCGCGCCGGAACAGCTCCGGGGCGAAATTCGGAATGCCGGTGAATGCCAGCTCCTCGCCCACCGTGAAGGTGTCACCGATGCGGATGGTGCCATGGTTGTGCAAGCCGATGATGTCGCCGCTGAAGGCCTCTTCGACGTGACCGCGATCCGCTGCCATGAATGTCAGGGCGTCATTGAGCCGAATTTCCTTGCCCAGACGAATATGACGCACTTTCATGCCCTTGCTGAAGGTGCCCGAACAGATACGCACGAAGGCCACCCGATCGCGGTGCTGCGGATCCATGTTTGCCTGAATCTTGAAGGCAAAGCCGGTGAATTTCTCTTCCACGGGTTGCACTTCGCGAGTGACCGTGTTTCGCGGCTGCGGTGCCGGTGCATACTTGACGAAGTCGTCAAGCAACTCGGCAACACCGAAATTGTTGATGGCAGAACCGAAATACACCGGCGTCAGCTCGCCCGCCAGATAGGCATCGAGATCGAACTCGTGACAGGCTCCCTGCACCAACTCCAGCTCCTCGCGCAACTCGGCCGCCATGCTGCCCAGGATTTCGTCCAGCTTGGGATTGTCCAGCCCTTGCACCACTTCGCCTTCCTGCATCTTGCCGCCGTGCGTGGCCGAATAGAAGTGAATGCAGTCGGTGTGCAGATGATAGACGCCCTTGAACCGCTTGCCCATGCCGATGGGCCAGGTGATCGGGGCACAGCGGATGTTGAGCATGCTCTCCACCTCATCCATCAGTTCGATCGGATCACGTCCTTCACGGTCGAGCTTGTTGATGAAGGTCATGACCGGTGTGGTTCGCAGACGGCAGACATCCATGAGCTTCTCGGTACGTCCCTCCACACCCTTGGCCACGTCAATGACCATCAGCGCCGAATCCACCGCCGTCAGTGTGCGGTAGGTATCCTCCGAGAAATCCTCGTGCCCCGGGGTATCCAGAAGATTGACGATATGGTCACGATAGGGAAACTGCATGACTGACGAGGTCACCGAGATGCCGCGCTCCTGCTCCATCGCCATCCAGTCCGAGGTGGCATGCCGGGCAGCCTTGCGCCCCTTGACGGTTCCCGCCAGCTGAATGGCACCGCCGAACAACAGCAGTTTTTCAGTCAGCGTGGTCTTGCCGGCATCCGGATGCGAAATGATCGCAAAGGTGCGCCGTCGGTTGATTTCCTGAGTCAGTCTGGCGTCAGCCATGGTGAGGTCACTGCATAAGTTAGCCGCGGAGTATAACGCCTGTTGCCGCAAGGGTCGCGTGCCGGGCAACGGCTACTGCAATCAGGTATCAATCCGACGACAGATAGCGCGCCATGACAAGCGCATCCTCACGACCGCCGCTGGCGTCGTAATAGTCCTTGCGCAGGCCGATCTCGTTGAAACCGGATTGTTGATAGAGTGCCACGGCCCGGGTGTTGGAGGGGCGTACTTCCAGGAACATGACTTGCGCACCGAGACGGGCGGATTCCTCCACCAGGTGCTCCAACAGGGTGCGCGCCAGGCCCTGACGCTGCCAGGGTCTGTCGATGCACAGGTTCAGCAGATGCGCCTCATCGGCACCGATCTGCAGGACCCCGTAACCGGCGATGTCCTCACCGATCTTGAGTAGCGGGCAGATATAGCCGGCCTTGACGCAATCGCGGAAAATGCCATCGGTCCACGCAAATTCATAGTTGCGCCGATCCATGATTCCGATGGCCGCCACATCACCGGCTCGCATCGGAACGAATGACACCGGCTTGTCGTCTCGTCGTGCATTCATCGGCAGGCAGGCTCCATTGGACACGGTTCAACAGATCGTGGCGTTGCGCAATTGCTCGGACCGTTGTGCAGCCTGCATCGACAGGACCCCGACACGCCTGTCACGGCACAGCTCCGTCGAGCGTTGCCCGCAGGCGTTTCAGCACCTGCCAGGCCTGGCGCTTGAGCTGAGGCTGTTCCAGCAGAACGGCGGGATGTGCAACCCGCCACAATGGCAGTCCTGACCCCGGCAATCGACTCTGATGCTGTTCGACGGCGATATCGCCCGGGTCGAAGCTCCAGGGGTTCATCAGCAACAGTACGCCACGGGTGCCTGCCGTGCACAGACCGCTCACCCCGGCCTGAGAGACGGCATCGCCGCCCACCACATCTGCCGCAGCCAATCGATGGCCCAGCTGGCACCGGCGGGTATCCCGATTACTCAGCGCTATCGAGCGCAGCATCAGTTCGAACAGGCGACCATCGTCACCGGCCATCGATCCGGCCTGCCAGGACGGCGCCCGCTGTGCCAGTACAACCAGCAGCGGTGCCTCGGCAACGCCCAGTACCGGGTGCAGGCCACCCCTGAATTCTATCGGCACCAGAGCCTGTTCCAGTACCCACTTACCCAGGCCGCCGGCCGCCAACGGAGGCTGCTCGGACCCGCCAGCCTGGACGGCCGCCGGCGCACTGTCGTTCCGCTCTGCCGGTGTTGATGCCGGTATTGAGGCCGGTGTCGGTGTCGGTGTCGGTGTCGGTGTCGGTGTTGGCTTCGGTGTAGATGTGGGTGTTGATGTCGATGGAACCTGCGGCGACACGGCTTGTGTAGTAGTTGTCAGCGTTTCAGGAGCGGTGTCACCATGCTGCGCTTCTGAAGCGGCATGATTCTCCGACTGTGATGCCAACGCCGGCATGACAGGCTCTGTCGCAACAGGCGTCTGATCGACTGCCTCTGCTCCTGTTCTTGTCTCTGTCTCTGTCTCTGTCTCTGCCCCCGTCTCTGCTTCTGCCTCGGCAGCGACGGCAGGTGATGAGTTCAACGCAGCCACCCGCAACCCGGCCATATCCTCCGGCAATCGCGAGATCCACGGCACAATGCCCATTGTCTGCAGGCAATGCTGTTGTCGAGCGGTATAACGCATCAGGGTCGGCAGGCGCGAATCAGAACGGTCAGTCGTGCATCAGACAGACTGGCGGGCGCGCTTGCGGTAGACCCGGAACAGATAGTACACGGGACCCGACAAGGCATAGAGTGCAGAGGCGATCAGGATCATCTTGGCCGGATCGACCGCGGTTACCACGAACAGTAGCAGCAGGCCCAGCAACATGGCAAACGGCACCTTGCGGTTGGTACCCAGATCCTTGAAGCTGTAATAGGTGAAGGTGCTGACCATAGCCACACCGGCAAACAGCGTCATGATGCCCACCAACAGGACGACATCGGGACCATTGACGCCCATTTCACTCATGACCCAGACAAAGCTGGCCAGAAAGGCGGCAGCCGAGGGACAGGCCAATCCCTGGAAAAATCGCTTGTCGGCCGTGCCCACAGCCACATTGAAGCGAGCCAGACGCAAACCACAGCAGGCCGTGTAGACAAAGGCGATCACCCAGCCCAACTGGCCGTGGTAGGCCTCGGTCAGACTCGACAGGGACCAGCTGTACATGAGGAATGCTGGCGCCATGCCGAATGAGATCATGTCCGCCATGCTGTCGTATTCGGCGCCAAATGCCGTCGTGGTATTGGTCATGCGCGCGACACGGCCATCAAAACCGTCCAGCACCATGGCCACGATGATGGCAATACCGGCTTGCGTGTACTCACCACCGTAAGCCAGCACGATGCTGTAAAAACCGGCAAACAATGCGCTCGTCGTGAACAGATTGGGCAGCAGATAGATGCCCCTGGACGGTCGCTTGCGTGCCTCGCTTGACTCCACCATCGAATTCATTGCCTCATTACCGCTTCAGCCAACCGGCAGTTTACCCTGCCGGAGGCAATCACACGCGCCCGTGTCAGGGCTTCAGGCTTTTATCACCACGGGCGATACCCGTCGCGCCGGAACGCACGGCTTCGATGATGTTGTCTCGACCGATGGCATCGAGAAAACCCGACAGCTTGTAGTCGTCACCGGTAATCTCGATGACATAGCTGGATTCGGTGACATCGAGGATCTGACCGCGAAAGATGTCCGCCATGCGCTTGAGCTCTTCGCGCCCGGCATCCACCGCACGAACCTTCACCATCATGATTTCGCGCTCGATGAACGGCACTTCGGTCAGATCGGTCAGACGCACCACATCCACCAGCTTGTTCAGCTGCTTGATGATCTGCTCGACGATCCGGTCGGTGCCGATGGTCACGATGGTCATGCGTGACAGGGTCGGATCGTGCGTGGCTGCCACGGTCAGCGACTCGATATTGTAACCGCGAGCACTGAACAGACCGGACACGCGTGACAACGCGCCCGATTCGTTTTCCAGCAGGACAGATATAACGTGCCTACGCATCACGCCAGCTCCCGAGCAGGGTTCAATCGCATTTCGTGGTGTCCCTTCCCAGCTTCGATCATGGGATACACGTTCTCCTTCTGATCCGTCTGAAAATCCATGAAGACCAGGCGATCCTTCATCGCGAAGGCCTCCTTCAGGGCGCCTTCCACATCACCGGGTTTTTCGATCCGCATGCCCACATGACCATAGCTCTCTGCCAGTTTCACGAAATCCGGCAAGGCGTCCATGTACGAATGCGAATAACGCTTGTCGTAATTGAATTCCTGCCACTGCCGGACCATGCCCATGTAACGGTTATTCAGGCTGATGATCTTGATGGGCGTGCTGTACTGCATGGCCGTGGAGAGCTCCTGAATGCACATCTGCACACTCGCCTCACCGGTGATGCAGGCCACCACTTCATCGGGGAAAGCCAGCTGAACGCCAATGGCAGCGGGAATGCCGAAGCCCATGGTGCCCAGTCCGCCGGAGTTGATCCAGCGCCGTGGCTTGTCGAAGCCATAGAACTGCGCCGCCCACATCTGATGCTGACCGACGTCGGAGCAGATATACGCATCACCCTTGGTCTCGCGCCACAACGCCTCGACCACTGCCTGCGGCTTGATCAGCTTGTCATCGAGCTCATAGGCCATGCAGTTGGTGTCAGACCAGCCCTTGATGGTCGCCCACCATTGAGCCAGATCGGCAGGATCGGCGCGCTTGCCGGTGTCCTTGATCAGCGCGATCATGGCATCCAGCACGTGGGTGACATTGCCCACGATGGGCACATCGACCGTCACGTTCTTGGAAATGGACGCCGGGTCGACATCGACGTGCACGATCTTGGCGTCCGGACAGAAGCTCTCGATCTCGCCGGTGACACGGTCATCAAAGCGCGCGCCGATGGCAATCAGCACATCGCAATCGTGCATGGCCATGTTGGCTTCATAGGTGCCATGCATGCCCAGCATGCCCAGGTTCAGCTTGTTGGACGCAGGGAATGCGCCCAGACCCATCAATGTCTGTGTGATCGGATAACCGAGCAGCTCGGTGAACTCGGTGAGCTGAGCCGCGGCATTGCCGAGTACCACACCACCACCGGAATAGATCATGGGGCGTTTGGCCGACAGGATGAGATCCACCGCCTTGCGAATCTGGCCCGGATGGCCCTGCTCCGCCGGACTGTAGGAGCGCATGTTCACGGTCTTGGGATAGTTGAACGGCACCGTTACACCCGGAGCCGTGAAATCCTTGGGAATGTCCACAACCACCGGACCGGGTCTGCCGGTAGTGGCCACATGAAAGGCCTTCTTCATGGTCTCGGCAAAGTTCTCGAGAGAGTCCACGAGAAAATTGTGCTTGACGCAAGGTCGCGTGATGCCGACACAGTCGACTTCCTGGAAGGCGTCGCTGCCAATGAAACGGCTCTGCACCTGCCCGGACAGTACAACCATGGGAATGGAATCCATGAATGCCGTGGCGATGCCTGTCACCGCATTGGTTGCTCCCGGACCCGACGTGACCAGCACGACGCCCGGTTTGCCTGTTGCACGCGCATAACCATCTGCCGCGTGCGTTGCTCCCTGTTCGTGCCGCACAAGAATATGCTTCACGGAGTTCTGTTCATACAAGGCATCGTAGATGTGCAGCACTGCACCACCTGGATAACCGAAAATGAACTCGACGCCTTCTTCCTTCAGCGCTTCGATCAGTATTTCACCACCGGATAATTCCACCGCTTCTTTTCCTCATTACTCGCTGGATATTCAGGGACGCCGTCGACAATGCGCACGAGAGACCCATGGCCTGCACGCACGTCTGATAGCATCATGATTGCGTTGTAGAGGTGGCTGGCAACAATGTGGGTCCTTGTCACGAGTGGGCAGTGGTGGGTTGAACCGCCTGTGATCACACCACGAGAGGTAATTCGGGTGAGTGACTTGAACTGATTGCCGGGCCGGATTGTGTCGAACCCCATACAGGAAGAGAGTATAACGCCTTGCGAGCCATTACGGGAGCCGGAAACAGGCTCATGATAGATTGGCACGAACCAAGCAACACGTTGTCCCACAACGTACTGCCCCCTGCCATGGAAACTTGAATCACACTGTGCATCCGGAATATTCCAGTCAGACCCCTCGGACCAGGGCCAGACGCCGGTCCAGTGGCGCTCGCTTGCAGCGGGCCACTGGCATCATTTTCGGTGTGCTGCTGGCACTAGGGGTCAGCAGTATCGGCGCGCAGCAGAATCTGCCGAGCATGGGTGAACCGGCCGACAGTGCCTTGTCCCCGATCGAGGAACAGCAGCTGGGCGCGCAGTTCATGCGCCAGATTCGCGCTCAACTGCCTCTGATTCGTGATGTGCAGCTCACGGAATACATCCAGAGCCTGGGCTCGAAACTGGTCGCGGCATCAGGCAAGGGAGAATCGCTGGACTTCACCTTCTTCATCATCGACGATCCTCAGATCAATGCCTTCGCCATCCCGGGGGGTTATGTCGGCATCAATTCGGGACTGGTTGCCGTCATGGAGCAGGAAGAGCAACTGGCCAGCGTGGTGGCACACGAGGTCGCTCACGTGACTCAGCGGCACCATGCTCGCGCCTTTGCCACCGGCAATCGGGCAACGCTCAGCACAGCCGCTGCCGTACTGGCGGCCATCATCATCGGCCAGGCTTCACCGCATGCCGGTCAGGCCGCGCTGGCTGCGGGCCTGGCGGCCAGCCAGCAATCCGCCATCAATTTCACTCGCAGCAACGAGATCGAGGCAGATCGCATCGGCATCGAGATACTGGCCAACGCCCGCTACGATGCGCGAGCCATGGCCGAATCGTTTGCCATTCTGCGTCGCAAGAATTCGCTCAATACCTCCAATCTGCAGCTGGAATATCTGCGCACTCACCCGCTGGACAACAACCGCATTGCCGAAGCGACCGATCGGGCCGATTCCCAGCCACGACGGGAGCGATTGAACAGTCCCGATTACGACCTGTTCCGTGCCCGCCTGGCGGTTCTCAGCGCCAACGACAGCGGTGAACTGATGCGTACTTACCTTGCGCGTCATCAGACATCGCCCGACATCAGCAGTTGTTATGCACTGGCCCTGATCAACCAGAGAGCCAACCGGCTCGACCAGGCCAAAGCCTACCTGCAAGAGCTGGACACACTGATCAAGGCGCACCCGATGGTCGAGCTGTTGCGCGCCGATATCGCCGGCATGGAGCAGCAGCGTGGTGATGACTCGATTCTGGCTGCCCTGTCGGAACTGTATCCGGAACGGTACTCCATCGTGGAAAAGCGTCTGGAGCAACTCATACAGGATCGTCGTCTGGGACTGGCCATGCAGATTGCCAACGAATACCTGCGCAGCAACAGCAACCCTGACCCACTGGCCTGGAGACAACTGGCCAGCATACAGGAGAGGCTGGATGACCAGGCAGGCAGTCACGAGTCCCTGGCTCGTTACTTCCAGGCACTGGACGAACTGGAACGCGCCACCAGCCAGCTTGAGCTGGCGTTGCAGCAGGTAGCACCGGAATCACAGGATCAGCTCCGACTGGAAGCGAGCCTCAAGGAACTCAGAGCCCAGGCAACACGCCTGCGCTGAAAAGCGGGTTGATCGCGAATCGGGTTACGCTGAATGGTGGGACTGACCGAATCGCGCTGCGCTGCCAGGTGCAGCGCGGTACGCGGCTCATCTGAGCGCCTGAACAGCCTCTGACGACAGTCGCTGTCGTCAGAGGGTCGTGGAAAACGGCTGAAGCCGGTATTACGCCTGGACAGGCCCGGCTGCCACCAGCTCCCGGCCACTGTCGGTATCGGTGTACTGCACGAAATTGTCGATGAACAGTTGCGCCAGCTTGTCCGCTTCACTCTGCCACTGACTCTCATCCTCATAGGTGCTGCGTGGATCCAGCAGATTGGCATCGACACCTGGCAACTCCGTGGGTATACGCAGACCGAAGGTCGGGATGGTCTGTGTGGCCCCCTCTTCGATCGAGCCATCGAGAATGGCATCGATGATGGCACGCGTCGCCTTGATGGAGATTCGCTTGCCAGTGCCATTCCAGCCGGTATTCACCAGATAGGCCCTCGCACCGGAAGCCTGCATGCGCTTGCCCAGCTCTTCCGCGTAGCGGGTGGGATGCAGACTGAGAAAGGCCTTGCCGAAGCAGGCGGAAAAGGTGGGCTGCGGACTGGTGACACCCAGCTCGGTACCCGCCAGTTTGGCGGTGAATCCGGACAGGAAGTGATAGCGGGTCTGCTCGGGGGTCAGCAACGATACCGCTGGCAGCACACCGAAAGCATCAGCCGTGAGGAAGATGACCTTGTCGGCATGGCCGGCACGGGATATCGGTTTGACGATATTGTCGATATGATTGATGGGATAGGAGACACGGGTATTCTCGGTCTTGCTGGCATCGTCATAGTCGATACTGCCATCGTCACGCACCACCACATTCTCGAGCAGGGCGTTGCGACGAATAGCGCCATGGATATCCGGTTCAGCCTCGGCACTCAGCCGGATCGTCTTGGCATAGCAGCCGCCTTCGAAGTTGAAGACGCCATCGTCATCCCAGCCGTGCTCATCGTCGCCGATCAGGCGGCGCTTGGGATCCGTGGACAGGGTGGTCTTGCCGGTGCCGGACAAACCGAAGAACACCGCAGTGTCACCTGCTTCGCCCACATTCGCCGAACAGTGCATGGATGCAATACCCTTCAAAGGCAGGATGAAGTTCATGTAGGAGAACAGACCCTTCTTCATTTCACCGCCATACCAGGTACCGGCGATCAACTGCATCTTCTCGGAGAAATTGAAGGCCACGAAATTCTCCGAATTCATGCCGTGCTCCTGCCACTTGTCATTGGTTGCGGAGGCGGCATTCATGACCACGAAGTCCGGATCGAAGCCGATCAGCTCGCTATCCGTCGGGCGAATGAACATATTGGTGACAAAGTGCGCCTGCCAGGCGACCTGCGTGATGAAGCGTACGGCCACCCGGCTGTTCTCGTTGGCACCGCAGAACGCATCCACGACAAAGAGTCGCTGGCCGTCAAGATCGTTGCAGACCAGGGCCTTCAGATCACCCCAGACCGATTCGGAAATGGGCTTGTTGTCATTGGCCCCCTGATCCGACCACCATAGTACATCACGGGTCAGGTCGTCCTTGACGATGTACTTGTCCTTGGGGCTGCGGCCGGTAAACGCGCCGGTATCGACAGCAACAGCACCCGACTGCGTCAGAGTACCTCGCTCCAGGTCGGTCAGATCATCCTTGAGCTCTTCTTCGAAGAGCAACTCGTAAGACGGGTTATAGACAATCTCAGCGGCTGAGTTGATGCCATAAGGGGTCAGATCCAGTACGGGTGACAAGACACGAGCCGTCTGATTCATAGGGTGCTCCTGATAGTTGGTATCGCTGGGACTCGGATTGAGCCATTACAAATGCAAGCTGTAGCGGCTCCGATGGGCGGAACTATACTGTAGAGTGAAGCAGCTTTACACCCACTACACGGGTAAAAAATCTTTTAAAACAGCAACTTGAACGTTAAAATTCCTATTCATGTAGTTTCACTACACAGCTTTATCGTCCGACCAAAGTACCGGTCTGCTGCAATAACACGGACTTGGGGTCCACCCGAGCGACGATTCCGCGATCAAGGCGCTCATGACAAGGTCATGAATATTTTTTTGGGTAGTTTCAATTCAAGTGAACCTGCTTCAATGATCGCACCGTTATTCGGCCAGAAATGCCCATTCTGACAGGCCGCACCAGTACAGTGCGCGACATCAAGCAGAGGTCAAAGCCAGGGGTTTGCAGCCCCTGCTGGCTTGCTGGTCGTGCACAGGGCCTGGGTGGGACGATCGGTCGAAGACGAGTGCTGGGGGGGCGGCTAACGCTGAACGCCGCACGCCGCACGCCGCACGCCGCACGCTGAGGGCTGAGGGCTGAGGGCTGAGGGCTGAGGGCTGAGAGCTGAGAGCTGAGAGCTGAGAGCTGAGAGCTGAGAGCCGAGAGCCGAGAGCTGAGAGCTGAGAGCTGAGAGCTGAGAGCTGAGAGCTGAGAGCTGAGAGCCGAGAGCTGAGAGCTGGGAGCCGAGAGCCGAGAGTTGGGAGTCGGGAGCTGGGAGCCGAAAGTTGGGACTCGAGAGCTGGGCGCTGGGAGCCGAAAGCTGGGCGGCGGGAACCGGGGGACGAATGCCGGACGCTGAGGGTAGCGGTCAGTATCGGACGCAAAGCTGACAAGACAATCACCGGGGAAGACAGGGCTTCTCCGATGATTGTCCTGCCTTCAAGGCAGCCGGGTCAGGAGGACTACTGCAGAATGGAGAATTCGACCCGGCGGTTGGCTGCTCTGCCCTGTGCAGTGCGATTACTGGTACGGGGACGAGATTCTCCGTAGGCCTGAGGCTTCAGACGCGAACCGGAAATTCCGGCATCGACCAGATATCGAGCCACGGCAATGGCTCGCCTCTTCGACAACTGCAGATTGACGGCTGCCGACCCTTCGTTGTCGGTATGGGCTTCGATGATGACGCGCACGTCCGGGTAATCCTTCAAGGTCTGCGCGACTCCAGCCATGACATCAAGTGCCTCGGCAGTCAGACGGGCGGACCCGGGCTGGAAGTTGACACCTTCAACCACCCCACCGAAGATCGCGCAGCCATCCGTCTTGACGGGGGCATTCGCGGCTGTACCCGGACATTGGTCTTCACTATCGGGCACACCATCGCCATCGGCATCAGTCTGTGAAACAGCTGGTGCGACAGGTTCCGGTCTGTCAGGCAGCGGCTCCGGGTCTGCCACGGCAATGGGCGGCACCGATTCCAGCGGCACGCCTTCCACCGGTATGTCGTTGACCTCTGGCAGGATTGTCGGTTGCTCAGGCTGCGAACGAGTGGCAGAGCGCCCGCTGTCTGTCGAGCCGAAACGATAGATCAATCCCAGCTGTGCGTACTTCGCATCTGTCTCATGAGCAACCAGTTCGGCACGAACGCCGACGCCATTGACAAGGCCGTACTCCAGCCCGACGCCTGCCAGCAAGTGCACATCATTGACCTGGTTGAACCGTACACCGCTGGCGTCGTTTTCCAGCGCACCAACACCCAATCTGCCAAAGACCGCCAGACCTTCGCGACGCGCTCGATCACGCGGCTCCTGCGAACCATAGGCCAGGGCACTGAGACCGGCCACGGTGTAATCGATACTCCCTCGCGGATCGAGAGAAGCCTCACCCAGCGCAGCCACATGACCTTCCACACTGAAGCGGCTATTGATGTCATAGCCCAGCGCCAGTGATGCTCCGCCACTCATGTTTTCATCGACCGATGTACCGGCCACGCCATCGGTATCGGGCTCCAGACGGCTTGCCAGGACCCCGGCGCCAGCGTAGACACGCGGCTGGAAGTCCCTATCTGCCCGACTGCCCCCAACCGAACTGCAACCGGCCAGCACCATCACGCTACCCAGCAGACCTGCCGACAGTGCCAGGCGACAACCCGGCCCCCTTCCCCGGCGACTGGCGCCGCCAGCCGGGTTCCTGCAAGCAGGTCGGAACAACGATTTCCCAGCCTGCCGCAGGCTACGTCTGCCTTCAACGAACATCTCGATCATGAGTCGGAACCGGTCTCCCTGCGTCGGCGAACACGCGCACCCAGCGCCAGGACACTGCCGCCCAGCAGCAATGGCAACAGAGGATCAACCCCCGAACGACTGGCAACCGTTGCAATGCTGCAACCGAATCCGGAGCCGCCCAGACCGGTTTCCACTTCACCGCTGAGGGCCTGGCCCTGTTGCAGGTCGGGAACACCATCGCCATCGGAATCAGGCAGGTCCAGCGGATTCCCCTGCGACTGGCCATCGTCATTGTCATCGAGCGGACCGGCAAAACCATTGCCGTCTGCATCCGGGTCGAAACGATCAACGACACCATCACCATCGCTGTCCGGACCGGTGACGAAATCCTTGTCGACAGAATCATCGATACCATCGTTGTCGATATCGCTGCCGCCCGTGAAGTCGGCATCATTCACATCCGGAATGCCATCACCGTCGCTGTCAGCCAGCAGATCGATACGGCTGTCACTGTTTTCATCCCGACCACCGGCTTCGATCAGATCACTGATGCCATCGCCGTCACTGTCAAGGTCGATGCTGTTGGGAATACCGTCGTTGTCGGTATCCGTCGGCGCTGCCAGATGGGCGGCGACATTGTCATCAAGACCATCGCCATTGCTGTCGACGAAGTTGTCGACCTGACCGTCGTTGTCCTGATCGTTGTCGCTGCCACTGTTCTCGAACAGATCCGACAGACTGTCCTGATCACTGTCCAGATCGCGCGAATCGGCGATGCGATCACCATCGGTATCTCGTAGCGACACTGCAGAGCCCAGACGAGTGTCATCGGCCCCATCATTGTTCTCATCGATGAAATCGTCCAGGCGTGCGTTCAGATCGGCATCGGCCAGCCCGGCTTCGTGCACATCCGGAATTCCGTCGTTGTCGGAATCCAGATCGAGCGGGTCGGAAACGCCATCTCCATCGGTATCCACGACATGATCGCTTGCACCGGCTGCCAGACCAAACGCATCCACACTGGCCGAGGACGCCAGGCGACCACTGGCAGAGACGGCCGTGCGCCCTGCTTCCAGCGCATCGAACTGGCCATCGTTGTCACTGTCCAGGTCTCGATAATCGGGCACACCATCGCCGTCTGTATCCAGCCCTCTTTCCACGGAATCGAGGATGCCGTCGTTGTCGCTGTCACGATCAAGGCGATTGATGATGCCATCACTGTCACTGTCAGCGCTGCCCTCGACCAGATCGGAAATGCCGTCATTGTCATCGTCGGCATCCTGCGCGTTCGGCACACCATCCCCATCATGGTCCGCTGATGGTGTCGGTCCCGGATCGACTGCACCGCCGCCGGTGAACTGAACATCGGCATCCTGGAAGTCAGGCCTGCCATCGCCATTGGTGTCGACAGGTCTGGCCGCATCATCACCCACCTCGATGGCATCGCTGACACCATCGTTGTCAGAGTCCTGTTCACGGTAATCCGCCGCACCATCGTCATCACTGTCCGTTGGCTCTGAAGCGCTGCCGGTATTCTCTACCCGATCGAGAATGCCGTCGCCGTCCGAATCGGTATCCCGATAATCGCGCAGACCATCCGAATCCGTATCGAAGCGCGGCAGTGCACTGGCCTGCACCGCATCATCGACACCTTTCGTATCCAGATCGACAAAGCCATCGATACGACCGTCACCATCGCTATCGACGCCACCAGCTTCCACCAGATCGAAGATGCCATCACCGTCGCTGTCGGTATCCAGGTAATCGGGTGTGCCATCCCCATCCGTATCGAATAGAGGCGCATTGATGGTACCGCTATCGACGCCGGATTCGATTGCATCCGCCAGGCCGTTACGACCGACCGGATTGCGGATATCGATGGCCCCATTGTTGACGGTATCCAATACTGCAATGGTGGCTTCATTCAGCCGCCCCTCGATCAGATCGAGAATGCCGTCATTGTCGCTGTCCAGATCGTTGCCATCGGGCGTACCGTCGCCATCCGTATCCCGCGAGGTCGCATCAGCAACGCCATTGCCATCGGCATCGATGATGCCTTCCTCGGTATCGAGAATGCCGTCGTTGTCATCGTCCAGATCATCCTGATTGGCGATGCCATCGCCATCTCGATCTGGTCGATCATCGTCACGGATGCCATCGTTGTCGTTCGAACCGCCACTGCCCTCGCCCGAGTCGCCCGAGTCGCCAGTGTTGTTGTCGGTATTGCCGCTGGCAGCATCATTGTCGCGATAGTCCGGGATGCCATCGCCATCGGTGTCCACCGGTGAATCGACATTGCTGCCGACTTCCTGTCGATCGCCGATGCCATCACCGTCACTGTCCGACTCTCGGTAATCAGCAGCGCCATCGCCATCGGTATCGAGCGGTGCGCTGGAATTGCCGCCGGACTCGACTCTGTCGGGAATCGTGTCGCCGTCGGAATCCAGGTCGCGAAAATCCAGGATGTAATCGCCATCGGTATCGAACAGTGGCAAGGCAGACGCCTGTACCTTGTCATCCACACCCTTGCCATCACCATCGTAGAATCCGTCCAGTCGGCCGTCGGTATCGGCATCGACCCCGCCGGCTTCCACAACGTCGTAGATGCCGTCGTTGTCACTGTCACGGTCGCGGAAATCCGGCGTACCGTCCTGGTCCGTATCGGGCAGCTCGAATTTCATCTGTCCCGAATCGGGCCAGGTTTCTATTTCATCGGCCACACCGTTACGGCCAACCGGTATGCCGATATCGATGGCGCCATTCGGCACCTGATCCAGGGCCTTGACGGAATCGCGGGACAGACGCGCCTCCATGTTGTCCAGGATGCCGTCATTGTCGCTGTCCAGATCCAGCAGGTCCGGAACGCCATCACCGTCGGTATCGGCAGAATTGTTATCGGGGAAACCGTCACCGTCATTGTCGACACCACCTTCGACAGAGTCCAGGATGCCATCGTTGTCGTCGTCGAGATCGTCCTGATTGCGGATACCGTCTCCATCGGAATCCGGACCGTCCTCCGCTTTTGCCTGTAGCGGAAATCCCGCAGTTTCAGTCAACTGGAACGGGCTGGACGAATCGCTGTCGGCAGCCATGCCGGATGTGGATAGGGTTCCCAGAGCCAGGCCGATGGCCATGGTCAGTATTCCGGGAGTCACGGCCAGTGCGCCAGATGGGCGAGTGCACGGGCTCGTGAAGCGGCTGGTCAAGTGCTTCTTGCTCATGATGTTCGATTGACCGCAAGGCGGTCCCTGTTAACGATGACTTGTTTTTCCGGACACCACGTCAATTCCGGCACCGACAATACGATAACAGGTTACTTGGCGTATTAGCACGACCTACATCACGACCCTGCAGGATGTCTCCGACAACCTGCGCTACAGCTTAATCCCGGATGTAAAACCCTGTCAATTCCCTCGAATCAACAACACTCTCAGCGGGCAACAGCTCCCTGGTTTCGCTGAATGCGGATTTCCACCCGACGGTTGGTGGCACGATCTTCCTCGGTGACATTCTGCACCAGCGGCAGCAGTTCGCCATAGCCTTCGGCGTCCAGTCGCTCCTGTGCAACGCCCTGCGCCGTCAGATAATTCACCACGGTCTGCGCACGCTGCCGCGACAACTGCAGATTCTGTCCGGCATCACCGCTGTCATCGGTGTGGGCCATGACCACGATCCGAACCTCCGGATTCTCCAAAAGGGTTCGCGCGATGTCATCGAGACGACCATGGCTGTTGTTCTGCAGTTCGGCCGACCCGGTTGCGAATCCCAATCCATTCACCACCCCGGAAATACTGACCCCGGGGGCAAATCCCGGCTGTGGCAGTGGCATGACAGGCGGGTTTGATCGCGTCCTCGCGACCACCGGCCCCGCCGCCTTGAGTGGCGGTTCGGCGGCTTTCCCGGCCGAGCGTGCAGCAACCTTTGTCGCGGCCGGTGCCGGCTTGTGTTCATGCACCGAGGCGGCCGCCAGCAAGGTAACCGCTCGCCCGGTCTGACGAGGCGCTCTGTCCGGCAGTTCCCCTGCGTCCTGATCGGGCAAGGTCACGATATCCACCCGGCGATTGCGCAAACGGCCGGCCGAGCTGTGATTACTGGCAAGGGGTTGCAACTCTCCCATACCCACGGCTTGCAGTTGCCGGGCATGTACACCCCGACTCTGCAGGTATTGCACTACCGACTCGGCCCGCTCGGCCGACAGGCGCTGGTTCATGCTGGCAGTACCCTGTGAATCCGTATGGGCTCGTACCTGTACACGGGACTCGGGGAATGCCAGCAGGGTTTCCGCCAGCTGATCCAGGCGACTGCGGGCAGTGTCGGAAAGCCAGCGTGACCCACTGTTGAACACCACGTCTTCCAACACGGCATCAAAGAGCCCACAGCCGACACGGTCAACGGTCACGAACGCTTCGGTTGTCGGGCACTCATCATTCGCGTCGACGACCCCATCGCCATCCTGATCGTTGCTGCGCAATGCCGGACGCCAGCGATTGGCCATGCCCAATGCCGGTGGTGTGCTGGTCCGGGTGGCAGACGTTGGTGGCGCCTGATCTCGCTGATAGGCAGCAATCTGCACGCCGGCATCTGCGTCTGGCGGGGTATCGGACTCATAACGTCCTCTTGCACGCCCGTCCAGCACTCGCCCATCGATTCGAGTACGACTGCCATGAGCGTCACCATCGACGAGTGATTCGCGTGCCTCCTGAAGAATCGGCAGGGATGCAGAACACGCTGACAGGAGGCTGCAAACCAGCATGGCCAGTACGGTGCGGCTGCTGCCGACCATAGCAGGAGGTACTTTACTGCGGGGATGAATCATTGGTGTTCTGTTCCTGCCACACTAACGGCGTTGACAGGACAGCAAAAGCAATTTCCAAACCCGATCGAGTTTCGTTACTACTCGAGCCCCACAGGTTTGATTCGTTTTTGTCGATCAGAACACGTAACGAACTGCACAGGAAAGTCGGCTTGCCAGATTACAGAACCCGTAATTCGACCCGGTTGTTGAGCCGGCGTCCACCAGCTGTGTCATTGCTGGCGCGTGGCTGCGTATCACCAAAGGCACGAGCCTTCAGCCGCCTGACATCCACGCCCTGGCCGACCAGATAGCGCGCCACGGCTACCGCACGAGCCCGTGACAGCTCACGCGCGCGCTCGGGTTCCGGAAACGTCTGTGTATGGACACGGATTTCGACAACCAGCTCGGGATACAGATTCAGCGACCCGGACAGGCGTGACAACAACGTTTCCCCGACTGCCGTCAGGCGCGTGCTGTCGTCAACGAACTCCACGCCTTGCAGTACACCGCTGAACAAGGCACAACCCTGCGCATCGAGCGGCTCTCCCGCAGCCGGAACAGCGCAGGAACTGGCCGAAGCCGATAGAGACTGGTCGACGGTGACCACGGTCTGCTGCGCAGGTCGGGCGACCGTTGCGGCAGGAGCCTGCTCCGTGGAGGGTGCCGGCACCTCGACAGGGGCTGGGGCTGGGGCTGGCGTTTGCGCCTGCGCCTGTGCTTGCGGTTGCGGTTGCGGTTGCGGTTGCGGTTGCGGCAGTCTGGCAGGCACCGACGAAGAGCCTCTTCCAGCGCTGCGCTTCGCGCCGGGGCGCCAGTATACGGAGGCCAGTGCGGCCTGTGCGTCACCATCAAGACTGGCCAATTCGCCGCGCAAGCCCCAGGAATGACTCATGGGCCACTGGATACCGGCTCCGGCCCAGATAGCGGTGTTGTCCTCCTCGGCCAGAAGAATATCCGACTCGTTGCTGATCTTGCTCAGACCAAGCCGCACATAACCCGACCAGCCGTCCTGGCGTCGCCGAGCGTCAGCCTCACCCAGGACATAGGCGATGCCACCAATGGAAATTGCCGAATATTCGACCTCCTCCCCGGCGGACAGATCAGCCTTGCCAAGCTGCGTCCAGGCGGCCTCGACCCCCAGACGCTGGCCGATATCCATGCCACCATAGATGCCGGCAGCCACGGAATTTTCATCCTCGAGAGTGAAGGCAGAACCGTCAGTGTCCGGGCTCAGTCGTGACATGCCTGCTCCGGCACCGATATACCAGTTTCCCTGCTGCGCAAGCACCGGCTGGGCGACCAGAACGAGACTGCCCAGAGAAATGGAGAGGGCGACAACACGGGATACTGAAATGCACATTGGCTGACTGTCACTCATGGTTCAACGAGAATAAAGCGCCGCCACAATACGACAATCTGCACCGATTTGTTGTTAACTGTGATCAATTAACAGCTCACAGATTGCCGGAAAAGCGCATTTGTGCTCCGGGATGGCAGAGTGCGACACTTCATGGTGATGGCTATCGGCCAATCCGGGACAGACTGCAAGCCTGAAGTTGGTACGGGTTTGCACAAGCGCGGCAAATCGGTGTCCATCGAGGGGCGCAGCCGTGTTTCCCGGTTCGACAGAGTGGTAAACCGGGCCTCTTCAGCATTGACGGCGATATCGGATGAAGACCTTCTGCGCTGTGGCTTCCGCCCGTGTCAGCCTGCCCTGACAAGCCGAAGGCGGATTCATTCTGACGCGCAAGGTCAGCAGAAGAGGAAAAACAGCCATCCATGGCTACTATAGCTTCCCTGCCAGCAAGTACCACTTGGAGGAGGTTGCAGTGTGAAACAAATCACATTCTGCAAGCTCATTAGAGTCCCGGAAGCGCGGGCTGTCAACCCTGGTCACGTAAGTGATGCCAATTTCCTTTATAGATTCAGTCACTTGAATCAAGAATGGCCTTCTTCTGCCTTTGCTTGTGCTGCAGATACAGACCGACCCCCAGAAAGACTGAAATCAGAACCAGCAAGCCACTGATCAGGCCCTGCGTCTCCTCACCGACCCGAACACCGGCCCCGAGCAGTACGAACACCAGCATCTGGGGTATGTATCCGATACCGGAAGCCAGCAGGAACTTGCGATAGGACACGTCGGTAAAGCCGATGCACAGATTGGTCAGCAGATTGGTTCCCAGAGGCTGCAGACGCAATATCAGAACCTTGACAAAGGTATCGTGTCGCAGCAGCCGGCTCAGCCTTTCGATGAATGCAGGGTAGCGGCGCTCCACTCGATGTCTCAGCAGGCGCCGTGACACCTGGACCGTCAGATGACAGCCGCTCAGAGCGGCCATGAGCGACAACGCCAGACCAGGAAGCAGGCCATAGGCCAACCCACCGATAAAGGCCACCAACTGGCGCGGCAGTCCGATAGAGGTTGCCAGAGTGCCAACTGACAGGAAAACGACGATACCGTAGGCCCCTGCAGCCTCCAGAAGGAGACCCCAACGTCTAGCCGGTATTCGATCCTCCGGTACCGAGGCCGCGACCACCACGATGATCACCAGCAGCAGAATCGACGCTATCAGAGCTGGCAGTCGGCCGGATTGGCGGATAAGGCGAGTCATTCAGAATAACGATGTGTGCAGAAGGAACGCCATGCTGACATTGTTTCAGCAAAAACGAAGCCCCGGATCGAAAAATGATCCGGGGACCTGCTGTTGCCGGGGCTTGCGCAGACGGGCAGCGCCAACTGCAAGGTGACCGGCCTGCACGAATGGGTCAGTCGAAGACGCAGAAATTCCGCGGCTTCGTCGTCACCTCTGCTTCAGACCTTTTCCATATCAGCCATCGCACTTCGGCTGGTCGCTTCTGACGCATCGGTACGGAATACCTCGGCAGCCTCTGCCTGTGGCACATCATCGTTGGCATCGATCATGACACGGTAGATGACAGCACCGATGATGGCACCGGTAATGGGTGCAAGCCAGAACAACCAGAGCTGCTGCATGGGCAGAGTGACACCGTCACCGAACAGGTTCGCGATCAGGGCCTGAGCGGTGGAACGTGCCGGGTTGACACTGGTATTGGTCACGGGAATGCTGATGAAATGAATCAATGCCAGAGACAGACCAATGGTGAGTCCGCCCATCGCTGCAGAGGCGCGCTTTGCCGTCGCCCCCATGATGACGACCAGAAATACCGCGGTCATGACCACTTCGGTGACAAGAGCCGCCTGCATGCTGAACCCACCGGGAGATCCGTCGGTGCCGAATCCGTTGGTAGCGAAGGTACCGGGACCTGCTTCAATTGTAAAGCCCGGCTGCCCGGAGGCAATGGCATAGATGGTAGCAGCACCCAGCGTGCCGCCGATGACCTGGGCAATGATGTAACCGGGTGCCTTGGAAAATTCGAATCGACCGCCGGCGACCAGACCCAATGTCACGGCCGGATTGAAATGGCCGCCCGACACATGGCCGACGGCATAGGCGCCAGTCACAACGGTCAAGCCGAATGCAAGCCCTACCCCCAGAAACCCAAGCCCCAGGTTGACACCGCTGTCACCGGCCATGAACATCGCGGCCAGTATGGCCGAACCACAGCCGCCAAGAACCAACCAGAAGGTGCCGAATACCTCGGCCGCCAGTGCTTTTCCGTACATGTGTATTGCCCTCTTTGCAATTGAACAGGTTTATCCTCAGCAACGAAACGTAACCAGCCCGGCTGGGAGATGGAACTTCCGTGTCTGTCCGGCAATTCTAGAGAAGCAGGCACGCCATGGAAGCAGCAAACCGTGAACAAAGGTAGATTGATAGCCACCACTGCAAGGTCAGGCGGCCACTGCTTGCATTGTCGGTTCCCTCGAAGATGGTTGTTCAATACAGGAGCTGCACAGATCAGAATCCGACGGTAAAACTCACAGCTGTATCCGAATCTTCAACCGCATCCAGTTCGTCGATATCAACCCGCCGAATCCGGTAACTCAAGCGGATTGCTCCCTGAGGCACTCGCAAAGAGACACCCAGCTCTGCCTGCGACTGTATATAGCGAGCACTGGAAAAGACATCCGCCAGCAAGTCCAGCTTGATCAGATCCGAAAGAATCTGACTACCGGCAGCTCGGACAACACCGACACCTTCTTCTGCGTCTTCCAACAGGGTCTCTTCGGTGAAACTGGTCAGACGGTAACCGGCTCCTGCCTCCAGCAAGAGCTGTTGCTCGCGAGTAGCCAACAGTTGATATCCAAGCCCGCCCAGCAATTGCGTCTCGCGATCGATGCCCAGATCTTCCTCGAACCGCAGCCGTCCTTCGCCGAAGGTATAGAGTTTCTCGCTCAACCAGTACCGCGGCTTGTAGCCCAGCTCGATGCTGCTCGTGTCCCGGCGGTACCATTCGGCATGCAGATCATGACTCAGAGGCCGGCTGTCGAGGCTGGCCCTGGCACGAATACGCGTCGAGGACTCCCCGTCGCGCATCACGGTGCCCCCTTCCAGCCCTCCGCTCCATTGGGCCGCGCCTGCGCTGGTCAAGGTCAGGCAAAGCGCGAGAAGAAGAGCCATTGACGGCAATGGTTTGAAAGCAGGCATGGTGAGCGCATCGGTTTGTTGATGGCTCTAGTGTAGTGGATGTCAGGAAGAGTTGATCGGCGAGCTGGCACGGCCCGCCTGCCACGATCGGAATGCGATCGACACTGCTGACACACGCTTCTGAAGTCGGCAGGCCACCTGCCGATGATAGCTTCGTACACAGCTGGCCGCAGCCGGGAACAGGAAGAACACAGGCCACCGGTATTCCGGAACCTCGTTGCAAGGCCGTGACGGCACCACCGGACCGACAAGGACCAACACATGAAAATGCAGAATCTGACCGTCATCGACGACCTGCTGATTGCTGCCGGTGGCCTCGGCCTGCCGCTTTCAGGGTCCATCGTCTATGGCCAATGGGCCACGATTGGACGACTGGAGGGCACTGTGGGCTATCTGAGTCTGTCGCTGATTCCCGCCTGCATCACCTTGCTGGTATTCGGCCTGATCGTCAGGCATCAGGAAAAGACCACACTCAGACTCTGGGCCCTGCTGCAACACACGCCGGACGCTCGACTCAGCACCTTGTTGCAGCAATCCGGGTTTACCCTCCAGGACATTCGCCGAGGGGTCCGAAGTCTGAACAACGCCGGTATCGGCCACTATATCCTGAACGAACATGCCGACCGCCTCTACGACGGCCGACTCAATGCAAGAATGTCACTACGCCATGAATGTGCAGGCTGTGGCGCGACGACGGAGTTGACGGTGAACCTGCAAGAGCAGGATGAGCTTGCCTGCAGTTATTGCCTGACGCCGTTTCAGGTGGACAGCATCAACCGGATGCGTCATCAGCAGCGTCAGGCCATCGCCGGCGAGATTGCCCGCCACACTTCGAGCCGATTGATGCATCTTGCCGGACAGGAGTCCACCCGCAAGGCGCCGCGTTTTTCGATGAGCGTATTGCTTGTATTGATGGTGTTGTTCTGGCCGGGCGCATTGTTCTATGTCATCCGATATCTGCTCTCGCGCCGTCGGCACGAAGCGCTGTACTGAGCCAGGCAACATTGCGTTACCAGAGCCGGGCAGCCACCCCTTCCCCTCCTGTCGCACCCTTCACGTGTCGCCCACTCGCTGCACCAGGACTCGCGACAGCCCCCACAAGGCCGCCGCTCCACACAGAGCGTACACAGCGACCCCGCGCAGCAGGGCATCGACAGAAACTCCATGATCGATCAGGTAGCCGCTCAGACCCGGTCCCAGCGCTGTCGCCAGCACAATGGCGGACATCAACAAGGCGCGTATGGAACCCAGATGCTGCGTACCGTAGATCTCGGCAAACAGGGTTCCGAACAAGGTGGTGGACATTCCCTGCGAGATTCCCAGCAACACCATGAACACCAGTAGCCCCCACGCCTGATCGGTACCACTCAGCACCAGACAGGCGAGCGCAAAAGGCAGCAGAAAGACCGGCAAGAGGCGGCTGGCGCCGCGGCGATCGACAAACTGCCCCGACAACAGCAGAGCGGCCACATTACCAACGGACATGGCAGTCATGCCACCGGCAATCAGGGATGCAGACCAGCCTTTCAAATCACTGATATGCGCCTGATGAAAGATCACCGACGTACCGGCAAAGGCCGGTATCAGTACGAACATGAGCGTCAACCAGAAATACGGATCTCCGGCCACTTCGCGATATGTCCACTGGCCTGGTTGTTCAGCCTCATCGCTGCTGACCGTGACCACGCCGCGTGGCTTGCGCTCCACTCTCATCAGCAGATGAATGACGGGCAGTGCGACCAGCAGAAGTGACAATGCCCCGAGCAACCAGACGCTGCGCCAGTCCGCCCTGGCAAGCAAGGACACGACCAGTAGTGGAAGCAGTGCAACTCCCATCTGGTGACCCAGAGAGGCTACCGCCACTGCTCGGCCCCGCTCCGCCACATACCAGCGCGCCATGCAGACCATGGCAATATGCGGCAACAGTCCCTGCCCCAACAGTCGCAAAGCGTACAGTACCAGCAACAGCATCGCCGTTGAACTCACCAGGGACATGCCCAGACAGGCCATTGACAATGCAAGACAGGCACCTAATGCCACAAACCTTGCCGGGTATCGATCGACCAGACGACCGATGAACAGGAAACTGGCAGCACTGGCCAGGGTACTGAGCATGAAGATAGCGCCGAACTGCCCATTGCTCATCGACAGGCTTGCCCGCAACGAGCTACCGAACAGGGAGATGAAGAAAGCCTGACCAAAACTGGAGAATACCGTTAGCATCATGCCGCCCACCAACCATCGTGCATTGACTTGCAGAAATGACAGCGTACTCGACAGATCGTGGCGATTCATCGCAACATGATGCTCCAGTAGTACAGGCACTTCACGGCGAAACACCATGACAGACAAGCGATACAAGCCGCTGGGCGGCCTGCAGCAATTTCAGGCGGTCTACAAGACCCGCAACCTGACCACGGCTGCCCAGGCTCTGGGAATCTCGCAGCCCGCCCTCACACAGGCAATCACCAAGCTGGAAAAACTCCTGGGGGTGGAGCTCTTCGACCGCTCGACACGCCCGTTGGGTGTGACGCGCTACGGGGAGTTGCTGGTCGAACATGCCAATACGATCGAGCGTTCCAATACAGAGTTGCACAAGTCGCTGGAAGCGCTGAAAAGCGGCAGCGGTGGTCTGCTGCGTGTCGGCTGCGGGCCTGACTGGATACACGACATACTGCCTCGCGCCATCTGTGCCCAACAGCAGCGCAACCCCGACCTGAGGTTCGAGCTGACGGTCGCTCTCAACAATGAACTCCACAGGATGCTGGATCGCGACGCAATCGATTGTTATTTCTCGTCCATCAGTGACGACTTCATGGGTACGGGCTACTCCACGCAGATTCTGGTACAGGAGCGCATGACGGTCATTGCCCGTCATGATCATCCGATACACCGGGAACAGCCCCGGAAACTGAAAGACATTGCAGACCAGCGCTGGGCGATGACCGGTGAGGAAACCTTCGGACGAGACCTGATGAAACGCCTGTTCGGCGACGAGAAGGTGGATCTGCCCATACCGATGATCGAAACCAACTCTGTCTCCGCCATGATCAATATCGTTCGCTACAGCAACACGCTGGGATTCCTTTCTCAGACTCATCTCAACGCCTACCCGGACATCCGCGCCGTGTCCATGGAGAAAGCACTGCCCGAAAGGCTCGGTGGTGTGACCTTGCGTACAGATCAGGAGCCGATGGCAGCTGTCGTGGAACTGCTCGATGAAGTCAGGGGAGTCATCGACAGTATTCGAGTTGACTAACGCGACCACTGCATAATAACATCAACCTGCTCTTGAGACTCCCAATATAAGTAAATACTTATAACACCACTGCGAGGAACACCATGCTTCGATTTCGACATCTGCTGAGCGTGACTGCGGCAGCACTGCTCATCGTGACAGCCGGATCGGCTCAAGCCGAATGGCCCGAAAAACCCGTCAAGCTGATCGTACCTTTCAAGGCTGGCGGTTCATCCGACCAGATGGGCCGCGTCGTGCAGGCTGGTATCAATGAATCCGGCGCTCTGTCGCAACCCGTGACCATCATCAATGTCGGCGGGCACTATTCAATAGGTTCTCGCCGTGTCATGGAGGCCAAACCGGACGGCTACAACTTCCTGCTGATTCATCTGGCACTGATGGGCGGACAAGGCAGTGGCGCTCTGGATTTCGGCTGGAAGGACTTCGCGCCCGTTGCCTCGCTTGGCGAGTTCTGCCTGATGCCCATGGTGCGCAAGGATTCCGGCATCGACAGTCTGGAGCAACTGCTCACGCAGGCAAAAGACAAGCCTGACTCTCTGATATTCGGAGCCAACCTCGGCGCCATCAATCACATGGGTGGTCTGATGTTGCAGGAGACCACGCCCGGGGCCAAATTTCGATTCGTGCAGATCGGTGGCGGTACGGCAAACTACACGGCCCTGACCGGTGCGCAGACCGACGTCACCGTACTTTCAGGAGCTGAAGTCAGCAAGTTCACTCGCCTGCCAGATGGATCGGAAAACCCCGATTCCCAGATCAAGCCACTGGCCTATACCGGCAGTGAACGCTTCGGAGGCCTGCCGGACGTGGCTACCACGCAGGAATTGGGCTACGACGTGAATTTCTGCATCAAATCCTGGTTCTTCGCGCCGAAGGATACGCCTCAGGAAGCCATCGACGGCTTTGCGGCTGCCATTGAAAAGGCCACGCAAACCGACACCTATCAGGATTATCTGGTCAAGAATGGCTTCGCCGACGGCATTGTCACCGGTGACGAGATGCTGGAAGAACTGACAGCCACCTGGGAACGCATCGAACCGATCGCCAGACTGGCGGCCCAGAAATAGGGATAGCGCAATCATGGAACAGCGGACCATCGCCGAGATCGGCGTCTGCACGCTGATCATTCTTGTCTGTGTCGTGATCCTGTGGCAAGCGGCGGGACTGCCTCCGGGCAGTTTCGAACCGCTTGGCTCGGCACCGGTGCCACAGGCAACTGCCGGCATCGTGATCCTGTGCTGTCTGATCGTCATTGTCAAAGCCGTCGCACAGATACGTCGCCACCCTCCCCTGAGGCGGCATGTTCGTGATGAACTGAGCGGCAGATCCCCCTGGAACGCGATCGTGATGTTCGGCGGCACCCTCGCCTATGTCGGCCTGTTGCAAATAGGCTTGCTCTCCTTCGGCCTGCTGACCTTTGTCTTTCTGTTGTTGCTCATCATGACGCTCAACAGATTCAGCAAGCGCAGCCTGCTGCCTGCCTCGATTACGGCAGCCCTGTTCGGTTTCGGTCTCGAATACCTGTTTACCCGGGTATTCGTTGTCGACCTGCCGGTCTAGTCCTGCGTCCGAATGGACGCAGCCATCTTCGTCAATCACGAAACCACATGGACCTGAACGCGCTCTTCGTTGCCATTCAGCAGATTCTCTCCACGCACGCCCTGCTGATGTTGCTGTTGGGTACCGGCCTTGGCATTGTCGTCGGTGCCATTCCCGGGCTGACAGGTGCAATGCTAATAGCCCTGACCCTGCCGCTGACCTTCTACATGACACCGTTCAATGCCGTGGTGTTGCTGGTTTCGATGTACGTCGGTTCCATCAGCGGTGGTCTCATCACCGCCACGCTGATGCGCATGCCCGGAACGCCGGCCGCTGTCATGACAACATTCGATGGCTATCCGATGGCTCGTTCCGGACGACCGGGCCGAGCCCTGGGCCTGGGAATCACTGCCTCGTTTGTCGGTGGCCTCATTGCCTGGGTGGTGCTGCTGACCATCACCCAGCCACTGTCCGTTCTGGCTACGCGCTTCGGCCCCTTCGAATACTTCTCGCTGATCATGATGGCCATGGTGCTGATTGCATCGGTGAGCGAAGGCAGTCTGGTCAAGGGGCTCATTTCCGGCCTGCTGGGCATGCTGATTTCCATGCCGGGTGTCGACCCTGCCAGCGGCATGCCCAGGCTCACTTTCGACTGGTATGTACTCAACGGCGGTCTGCAGTTGTTGCCGGTACTCATCGGTACCTTTGCCGTCAGCCAGATCATTGCCGATGCCCTGGACATCGGCAAGGTATCGCAGAATTCGAAGGTCAACTCCCGCGGAGTGCTGATGAACCTGGCCGATATGCGCCGGCATGCGGTCAACATGATCCGTTCGTCCTTCATCGGCACCTGGATCGGCATATTGCCGGGTATCGGTGCCTCCATCGGCTCGGTCGTGGCCTATACCGCTGCCAAGAACATATCGAAAACCCCGGAAGAGTTCGGCAAGGGCTCCGAAGAAGGCATCATCGCCTCCGAAGCGGCCAACAACGCCACCGTCGGAGGAGCGCTGATTCCATTGATTGCCATGGGCATCCCCGGCAGCGTCATCGACGCCATTCTGATCGGAGCTCTGACAATTCATTCCATTCAGCCCGGACCAACCCTGTTCCTGACCAATGCCGATATCGTCTGGGGCATCATCGCAACCTGTCTGCTGGCCAACATCGTCATGTGGCTGATGATGACATCCTCGGTACGCTACATTGCCAGGCTGATCTATCTGCCACGCAGTTATGTCTTGCCCGTGGTGATCGTCTTCTGTGTCGTCGGCTCCTATGCGTTGAACAACACCATGTTCGACATCTGGGTCATGCTCGGTTTCGGGGTCATCGGTTTTCTGCTGGAAAGAGCGAAGATTCCACTGGGGCCCTTCGTCATCGGCTTTGTCCTTGCCCCCCTGGGTGAGGAAAAGCTGCGCAGCGGACTGATGATGACCGCTGGTGACATCACACCGATGTTCACGCGCCCTTTCTCACTGGCTTTCACGCTGGCTGCAGTCGTACTGCTGGTCTGGCCGCTGTACAACGACTGGCGCCGACGTCGTGCCACAGCGTAAACCCAATCTGCTGTTCCTCTTCTCGGATCAGCATGCGCAACGAGTATCCGGTTGCTACGGTGATGCCGTTGTCAGGACCCCGTCACTGGATCGCCTGGCCAGCCAGGGAGTCACCTTCGACAACTGCTACTGCCCGTCGCCGGTCTGTGTGCCGAGTCGGATGGCCGCACTGACAGCCTGCCACCCGCATCGGCAGGAATGCTGGACCAACGACGACTATCTGGCCTCGGACAGACCCACCTGGCTGCATGCCCTGGGTGCGGCCGGTTATCGCAGTCAGCTGATCGGGCGCATGCATTCCATGGGGCCGGATCAGTTACACGGCTACTCGCAGCGGTTGATCGGTGATCACAGTCCCAACTGGAGCGGCGTCAAACGTCATTCCATGGGTGTACTGGAGAACGCCAATGACCCGACGCCCGAGAGCTTGCGTGCCTGTGGCGCGGGCCGGTCAGCCTATGAACTCAAGGACGAACAGGTCACTGTCGCCACCATCGATGCCCTGCAGGAGATTGCCGCAACACCGGAAGAATCCCGTGAAGCCTTCAGTCTCACGGTGGGCCTGATGCTACCCCACGCCCCCTATGTGGCCAGTCGCGACTGGGTAGAGTACTACCTCGACACACTGCCCGATGTGGCAATGGACGCCCCACCGGACGCTGCCGAGCATCCCTGGATTCACTGGTGGCGGCACAACCGTGGTATCGATCAGACCAGCCTGCAGCAGATACGACTGGCGCGCGCCGCCTACTGGGGACTGGTCTCCACCATGGACGAGATGATCGGCCGCATACTGCAGACGCTGAGCGACACCGGTCTGGACAGGAACACGCTGATCGTCTATGCCTCCGACCACGGTGATCATCTCGGTGAACGCGGTCTATGGTGGAAGCACACCTTCTTCGACGAATCCGTCAAGGTGCCCTTGATCATGTCCATGCCTGGCACACTGCCGGCAGGAGAAAGGCAATCGGCCGTCGTGAACCTGACCGATCTGTCGCAGACCATGGTTGACGCACTGGGCGCAGCCCCGCTGCCGCAGGCCGATGGCAACAGCTTCTGGCCACTGCTGACAGGCGCATCGGAGCAATGGGACAACCGCACCTTCAGCGAATACTGCACCGACGCCGTGCCCGCATGGACAGGAGGCATGGCTGTGCAACAGCGCATGATGCGCGATGGTGATTTCAAATTGCACTACTACCATGGTTACCCACCGCTTCTGTTCGACCTTGCTGCAGACCCGGATGAACGTGTCAATCTGGCTGACAGGCCGGAACAGCAACAGCGTCTGACGGCCATGCAGAAGACGCTGCTCGCTGACTGGAAACCCGACGACATCGCCCGGACGATGCGTCAACGTCGGCAACGCAAGGACATCCTGGGTCGCTGGGCGGCCGTGACCGAACCGGGCAACACGCATCTCTGGCCAGTGAAGCCGGAGATGAACCTGCTGCAAGAGAATCAACCCGCATCACGTCGTGAACCATGACAGGCAATCGAGTCAGAGAATTACAAGTACTGCACCTTCGTCATCAACTGAGCGAACCGATCCAGACCACCATGGGCCCTGTTCGAGCTCGCCCTGCCTTGCTGATCCGACTCGAGGATGATCAGGGAGCACATGGCTGGGGGGAGGTCTGGTGCAATTTTCCTCCCGGTGGAGATTTCTACCGGGCAGAGCTGGCCGCCAATGTCCTGCCTGCGGCGCTGGCAGACATGCATTTGGACGATGCTGAACCGAGTCGCCATATCGAACGCAAACTGCATCGCCTCACATTGCAGGCCGGTGAACCCGGTCCGATCAGGCAGCTGGCCGCGGCTGTCGACATTGCCGTGCACGACCTGCGAGCCAGACGCAAGGGCATACCGCTGGCGGTTGAACTGGGTGGTGAGCTGCGCCCGGTTCCCGCCTATGCCAGCGGCATCAGTGCGGCATTGCATGAAAGCCAGGTTCTGCGAATGCGTGCCCTCGGTTTTCGCCACTTCAAACAACGCATCGGGTACGGCAAGGATGACGGCCTGCCTCAATTGCAAGCCTGTGCAGCCGGCCTGGAGGCCGACGAGCGGCTTATGGCCGATGCCAATCAGGCCTGGGATCTGACAGCCGCACTGCAGCACAGCCAGCTACTGGACTCTCTGTCGCTCGCCTGGCTGGAAGAGCCTCTTCCGGCAGATGCCGGTGCCGCAGACTGGCATACCCTTGCTCGGCAGATGAGCACACCACTGGCAGGCGGCGAGAACTTGCGCGATGATGACTCCTTCATCAGTGCCATCAAGGCCGGTGACCTGCACATCCTGCAGCCGGATATCTGCAAATGGGGAGGACTCTCCGGGGGGCACCGTATTGCCACTCTGGCTCTGGCAAACGGTCGCCGATACTGCCCTCACTACCTCGGTGGCGGCATCGGCCTGCTGGCATCGGCCCATCTGCTCAGCGCGGTCGGTGGCGATGGTCTGCTGGAAGTCGACAGCTCCGATAACCCGCTGCAGCTTACCCTGGCTGGTGGACGCATCGCACTCGACAATGAACGCTTCCACATTCCATCCGGTCCGGGCCTCGGTATCGAACCGGATATAACCGGCCTGAGTGCATTGCTGGTCAGCGACGTCAAGCGCTCTGTCCAGCCGTCATGAGTGATTCCGGCGATATCGCCACGGCAGTACGTCTGCACCCGGATGACAACGTGCTGTGTCTGCTGCGTGACCACCGCGCAGGAGAAATCCCGCAATTGCCGGCAAGTGACTGTGCAGCTCCATTGCCATCACTGTTGCAAGCGACTCCGCTGGGTCACAAGATTGCATTGACGGAGATCGTCGAGGGCGAGCCGGTACTGAAATACGGTGTGCCCATCGCTCTGGCCCGACAGAGGATCCAACCCGGAGAACATGCGCATCTGCACAATCTGGCAGACCTGCAGGACACAGCTACCCGCCTGTCGCCGGCTCATGCCAAACAAGATCCGCAAGCAACGGAACCCTGCAGTCCTGCCCCGATCGCGGCTTCGCCCGACAATACCGATGGCCCTTACCGTTTGCCCAGCGAGTTCGCCGGATTTCAGCGAAGCAGTGGACGCCCCGGCATCCGCAATCATCTGCTGATTCTGTCGGTCTGCGGCCTGAACGCAGCCGGTGCCAGAAAGGTGAGAGCCGCCCTGCCCGGCAGCCTGTTGGTCAGTACCGCTTTCGGGCGTGGTCAACTGGGCGCCGACAGGGAATTTCATGATCGCATGCTGAGGCAGCTGGCCTGCCATCCGAATGTCGGTGGCGTCATACTGCTGGCGGCAGATCGTCACATGCGTCAGCGCTATCAGTCCGTCATCACCGAACAGGGCAGGCTCTGTGCAGGGTTTTCCCTGCAGGAATGCGGAGAGGATACCGTTCATCTGACGGAACTGGCGAGCGTCATAGGCAATGAAATGCAACAGCAGCTCGCCAGTGTCAGACGCCAGCCCTGCAAGACAGACACTCTGGCCGTCGCGATGGAATGCGGGCACTCCGACGCTTCATCAGGCATGGTCAGCAATCCCCTCTGCGGGCGGCTGGCCGACGAACTCGTCCACGCCGGTGGCACGGTGGTCATCAGCGAAACCGTGGAATGGAGCGGCGCCGAACAGGACCTCTATCAACGTTGTCAGACCCGCAGGATTGCCGAACGTCTGCAAAAGCTGGTGATCGACAGACACGAGATTGCCAGAGCAGCGGGCAGGGATCTCACCCTGGGCAATCCCGGACCTCAGAATCACGACGGCGGCATCACGACGCTGGTCGAGAAATCCCGAGGTGCCATTGCCAAGGCTGGCACCACCGGAATCATCGCAGCGCTGGCACAGGGAGAATTGCTGCCGGCATCTGCTGGCCTGTGCCTGATGGACACGCCGGCACTCTCTCCCGAATCGATCAGCTCGATGGTGGCCTCCGGTGCGCAACTGGTGTTGTTCACGACAGGACCTGGCAACCCTTACGGCAGTGCGATCGCTCCGACCATCAAACTGTCTGCCAATCCGCAGACCACAAGACGAGTCGGGCATCAGATCGACTTCGACGCCAGCGCCGCCTTCGATGGCCGGCCGAGTGCAGGCAATCTGCTGCCACCACTGGGCGCACTGCTCCTGCGCGTCTGCGAGGGAGAGAGTGTTGCCGCTGAAAGACTCGATGAGGGCGACGAGGTCATCAGCAGACTGTCCGCATCGGTATGAGACAAGTCTGCAGCAGCAGGCTTGCCCGGTGTCCTGAATCAAGAAGCTAGGAGAAAGAACATGACTTTCGGCATAACGGTACTCCCCGAATGGGCGCAGTCTGAAGGGATCGAGAACCTGCTGGACCGTTTGCAACGGGCCCATGTCACCGACATTGCCACCAGTCCCTATGTCATGCAACCCGACAGCAATGGCACCCGCGAACCGCCAGTAGATGGCGGCGCCGGCAAGGTTCGATTGCTGGAACGGGAACTGTGGGGACACCGGGAACTGTCCGTTCGCACGGCACCCAGTTTCCACCCCGACCACACGCTCTACGAGACCACCCGCTACAAGCCACCGAAGCCGGACGACCTGACCGAACGCGAAGGCCATGTGGTACAGGAGTTCATTGACAAGGCATCCGCGCGTGGCATGAAAGTCTGGTTTCAGGTGCAATCGGCCATACCCCCGGGCTACCGGGTTCAGTTCGGCGGCCCGGCAAGTGGCGATGCCTGTCTGGGCCCCGACAGTCAGCCGGGCCCCGATCGTGTCGACAGCAATGCCTCGCTGGCAGCACCCGACGTCATCGCCTATGGAGAGGCCATGATGCAGGATCTGGCGCGGGCCTATCCCGGTCTCGCCGGAATACGACTGGACTGGCCCGAGTACCCGCCTTATCACTTTCATGCCTTGTTCTTCGACTTTTCCCCGCATGCACTGCAGGTCGCGACGCAACTCGATCTGGACATCGAACGCATGCGACATGACGCAAGAGCCTTGCAAACCAGACTGACCCGGGATCTCGATGCCGAACTGCTGAGCAGAGTGTGCCATCTGGACAGAAACAGCCTGGATGTCATGCTGCAACGCTACCCCGGCATGCTGGACATGCTGCGACTGCGCAGACACCTGTCCCTGGCACTCATCCAGCGCTACCGCCAGGCACTGCCTGCCTCTCTCGATCTGGTTCCACAGGCCTTTCCCCCTCCGTTCAATCTGTTGTCAGGATTCGACTTCGGTGCTGCCAGCGAAGTGGTGCAAGGCATCGGCATCAAGCTCTACACCATGCACTGGCCGATGATTGCCGCCGACTATGCCAGAGCCATGTCTGCCGGCAAGGCATCCGCCTCCAAGGTTGCCGAAGCTCTGCTGAAAGCGCTGGACATCAGCGACCAGGTACCTCCGGCGCAGCGAGGCTTCGCCTATCCCGAACCCGACGAGAATCACACCGCCTCCGCCGACAACATTCGGCGCAAGATCACTGCTGCGAAACAACAGTCCGGAAATTGCCCGGTCTACGCCTTCAGCCATGCCTACGGCCCTTGTGACGACATGCTGCGCCGGGCACAGGCTGCCTGGCAAGCCAGTGAAGGCAATATGTGGGTCAATCGCTACGGCTATCTTTCCAACGAGAAGCTCGAAGCACTGGGCCTCATGGTGAGCCGGTAGCCATGACCCTTGCCTTGAGCGCCACATGCAGGGCGCGGATCAGATCAGTGCCGGTCTGCGGTAATACATCGTTGCTTCGACTCAGAATGGCAAGCTCGCGCTTCACCGGACTTGCCAGTTTCAGCATCGTGATCCGGTCACCATGACCAACGTTGATCAGTTGCTGAGTGGCAATGCCCAGCAGATCGGTGCGGGCAATGACATCCAGAATCATGGTATTGGAGTCGGCGATCACCACCGGCTTGGGTGGTTGCATGCCACGCGCCATGTAGAGACTGGTGAGGTATCGCCTGAAATAGGTTTCTGCCGAACCACTGATCCAGTCGAATTCCGACAAGGCCTTGAGGCTGACATTGCGGCGCCCGGCCAATGGATGTTCTCGCCGTACCGCCACGCCCTGAGAATCATGTACCACCGAATTCACGGTGATTCCCGTCAGATCATCCAGTTCCGAGGGCGTGGCCACCAGGATATCCAGATCGCCTTCTCGCATGCGCTCGATCATCTGCCAGGACTTCTGGCCTGACGATACGATCAATTGTGGCCGACGCTCATCGTCAACCATGCGAGCCACGATTTCCGGCATGACGGTACGCAGCACCCAGCGAGGTGCTATACCGACCCGCAAGGTTACCTCGCGACCTTCGCTCTGCGCTCTGACCGCGCTGACAGCGGCTTCCCGCTGATTGATGATCAGGCGAGCATGTGTCAGAAAGGCCTGCCCTTCGCGAGTCAATACAACTCCGCGCGCGCTGCGATCGAAAAGTCTGGCCTGCAGTTGATCTTCCAGATGTCGGATGCTCTTGGTCAATCCTGCCTGTGAAATACCGGTGCTGGAAGCCGCCTTGTTGATGCTGCCCGATTCGGCCACTGCAATGAAACGATCAAGCCTGCTCAGATCAAGAATCATGATACGTCGAGTTCAGTCCGTCAGTTATAACCATAAGCTATACCCCTATGAAGATTCAAGGTATTCCCACAGGAACTCTCTCATGGCAGTATTTCATTGACCACTGGGAAGACACCGGAGAAGAAAACACAAGCATGAATACCTTCAAACAGTTGATACTGGCAGCCAGCCTGTGTATCGCACCGCTGGCAACCACACTGGCAGACTATCCCGATCAACCGCTGCGTATCGTCGTGCCGACCAATGCCGGGGGCAGCGTCGACAATCTGGCCCGCATCTTTCAGCGCAAGATCGAACAGATGGGAGACTTCCCGTCCGTTGTGGTCATCAACCAGCCAGGGGCCGGTGGCACCATCGGTACTCGGGCCATCAAGGACGCACCAGCGGATGGCTATACCATCGGTATCTGGAGTCCTGGCATCATCACCTCCAAAGCCATGGGTGTGGTCGATTACGATCACACGGCCTTTACTCTGCTCGGCGGCACCGGGCGTACCGAGATCGGCATGGGCATTCTGGACGAATCGCCCATCAAGGATGCCGACGCCTTTCTGGAAAAGGCCCGTGCAGAGCCCGGCAGTATTGTCGTTGCCACCAATATCGGACTGCCGGTGCACTTCATTCCCATGATGTTCGCCGACGAGGCCGAGGTGGAATTCAAGTTCGTGCAGATCGGTGGCGGTGCCAAGCGACTGGCCAGCATTCTTGGCGGCCACACGGACACGGCTCTGTTTTCGGTATCGGAGTTCAAACAGTACGAGGAAAGCGGTCTTCGGCCTCTGTTTCTGTATGCCACCGAGCGGGATGATGCGCTTCCGGATACGCCCACGGCACTCGAATTGGGTGTGGACATGAGCATCAGCGTGTTTCGTGTCTGGCTGGCACCTGCCGGTATCGGCGAAGCGGAGTCGGCCAGACTGCAATCGATTCTGCAGGACGTGCTGAAAGATGAGGATGTACGACAGGAACTGGCAGGGTTGAGCATCGATGCAGACTGGATCCCCGCAGACACCGCCAGAGACATGCTCGACGACATGAACGCCCGCACCGAGCCATTGATCGACGCGGCGCGTTCCGCAAAGTAGACAGGAAGACGCCGCCATCCGATTTTCAACCTCAAGCTGCTTTGTCGCGCTGCTGGGCGCACTGATCGGGACAATCCTGCTGATCGGCTCTCGGGATATCGCGCCACCGATGTTCGATCCCGTGGGTTCGGCCGCATTGCCCATAGCCTGTGCCATAACCCTGTTTCTGCTGGGAGCAGGTGTGCTGGTCCAGACAGCGTTGCGCAGTAAGGAAGTACGGAAGAAAAACGCCGATGAGGGAAGCGGGAGTACAAGACTCGCAACCGTGGCTCTGTTGGCGCTGATGATCGCCTACCTGCTGGCCATGCATCAGGGCATTCGCTTCTCCATGGCGACCGCGGCGTTCGTCGCCTTGGCCATCCCACTGATCAGCCAACGCCTGCGCGTGCTGCCACTGGCCATTCCGATCGCGCTTGTTCTCGGCTTCGGCTCGGAGTGGCTTTTCACCAGCGTTTTCTTTGTCGATCTGCCGGGTACCCGATGATAGAAGGACTCCTGACCGCTCTCGGTCCCATGCACTTGCTGTGGTTGTTTCTGGGTGTCGGCAGCGGCATTCTGGTCGGCGCCATTCCGGGTCTGGGAGGTGGCATGCTGATGGCACTGGCCTTGCCACTGACCTTCTCCATGGCTCCGGTGGATGCCATACTGCTGTTGATCGGAATCCATGTCGGCTCGGTCAGTGGCGGTCTGATCAGCGCCACCCTGTTGCAGATGCCCGGCACGCCTTCTTCGGTCATGACGACGTTCGATGGCTACCCGATGGCAAGAAACGGTCAACCCGAACGGGCCCTTGGCCTGGGGATCGGCAGTTCGCTGATTGGCGGCCTGCTGGCCGGCATTGCTCTCGCAGCGCTCGCACCGCCCTTGTCTTACTGGGCATTGAAGATCGGTCCCTGGGAGTTGAGCGCCCTGATTCTCTGCGCGCTGGTTCTGGTGGCCATCATTGCCCAGGGCTCCATGCTCAAGGGCCTGTTCTCGGCAACGCTGGGCATCATTGCAGCCCTGCCGGGGCTTGCGGAGTCCGATGGACAGTTGCGGTATACCTTCGGCAATGACGACATGACGGCAGGGTTTCGCCTGTTGCCGGTATTGCTGGGAGTCTTCGTCATCAGTCAACTGCTCAAGGAAAGCGACAAGGCACTGGGCACTGCCAGCGTCATTCGGCTAGGGCGCAAGTTCAGCTTCCCGACCTTGCAACACTGGGGCAGTCACTGGGTCAATCTGTTGCGTTCCTCCGTCATCGGCACCTTTGTCGGCATTCTGCCCGGAGTCGGCGCCAGTATTTCCTCGATGGTCGCCTATGGCATGGCCAGAACCTTTTCCAGAACACCCGAGAAATTCGGTACCGGCCACGATGAAGGGGTCATGGCCTCAGAGGCGGCCAACAATGCCAATGTCGGAGGCGCCATGATTCCACTGATCACCCTGGGCATACCGGGAGCGCCGGTGGATGCCATTCTGCTCGGTGCCATGGTAATGCATCAGATTCAACCCGGCCCGCTGTTGTTTACCGCCAATGCCGGACTGGTCTGGGCCATGATAGCCGGCTATTTCATTGCCAATCTGCTGATGTTCGCCATCATGCTGGCCGGCTATCGCTCGCTGGCCCGCATCATCACCATCCCGGCCCATTACCTCGTGCCGGTGGTGTTCGTGTTCTGCCTCATTGGCGCCTACTCCATCGGCAACCGCCTGTTCGACGTCTGGGTCATGATCGGCTTCGGCGTACTGGGCTATGCACTGGACAAGGCACGTGTGCCATTGGGCCCCTTCATCATCGGTTTCGTACTGGCCACACCTTTCGAATCCGAGTTGCGCACCGCCCTGCAGCTGTCGGATGGCTCTTTGCAGGCCATCGTCGACCATCCGCTGGCGCTGGCTTTCGTCGTGCTCGCAGGCATCATGCTGATTCTGCCGCTGCTACGCTCCGGCAAGCCTGCAAGGCAAGCTGCCATCTCGACGGTCAACAAACCGGAATAGACCGATGCCGCACAACACGCTCATCATCATGTCCGATGAACACAGTCGCAAGGTCATGGGCTGCTATGGCAATTCCCTGGCTCACACACCACACCTGGATGCTCTGGCAGAGCGCGGCACCGTCTTCGAGAATGCCTACTGCAACAGCCCCATCTGCGTCCCTTCACGCGCGAGCCTGCATACCGGGCTCTATCCGCACCAGATTCGCTACTGGGACAATGCCATGCCCTACGATGGACGTGTCAGTAGCTGGGGGCATGCCTTGCAACGCCAGGGCAAGGCCGTCACCTCCATCGGAAAATTGCATTTTCGTGACAGTGACGCTGACACCGGTTTTGACGAACAGATCCTGCCCTTGCACGTCAAGGATGGTATCGGTGATCCGTCTACCCTGTTGCGAAGGAACCCACCGGAACGCCCCGGCACCCGACAGCTGGCAGCCATGACAGGCAAGGGAGAAACGCCCTATTGGCAGTACGATGAAGCGGTTGCCAGAGCCACCGAACAGTGGTTGAAAGAACCGCGTGAACAGGGCTGGACACTGTTCGTCTCTTTCGTCCTGCCCCATTTTCCGCTGAATGCGCCGCAGCAGTTTCGAGATCTGTTTGATGCCAATGACCTGCCGCTGCCCAAGATGCAATACCAGTACACGCCTGAAAATGAAGTCATGACAGCCATGCGGGCACTGCTGGATTTCAACGATCACTTTCAAGATGAACAGGTGGTACGCGAGGCCGTCGCCAATTACTACGCTCTGGCAGCCGCACTGGATAGCAATGTCGGGCGTGTTCTGCAGGCGCTTGATGCCTCAGGCTTGATGGATGACACGAATATCATCTATACCTCCGATCATGGCGACAATCTGGGTGCCCGAGGCTATTGGGGAAAATCGACACTGTGGGAAGAAAGCGTGGGGGTGCCGCTGGTCATGGCCGGCCCGGACATCCCGGCAGCACGACGCAATACAACTCCGGTGAGCCTGATCGATCTGTATCCGACAGTGACAGCGCTGGCGGGAATCGATGATGAAGTCATTGACGTGAAATCACCCCGACCCGGGCTCAACCTGGCAGAGCTGGCGGCAGACGAACAACCGCAACGGGCCGTTTTCGCCGAATACCATGCCGTGGGCGCCCGAGACGGCCTGTTCATGCTGAGGCAGGGCCGTTACAAACTGATCGACAGCCCGGGTTCACTGCCCCTGCTCTATGACCTGCAAGCCGACCCGGAGGAAACCTGCAACCTGGCTGCAGATGCCGAACACCGGACACTGCTTGTCCGAATGCAGAACCAGCTGCGGGCAATTGCGGAACCTGAATCGGTCAATGAACAGGCCTTCGCCGATCAACATGCCAGGGCACTGGCGCTCGGTGGTGAAGCCGTGATTCGTGGCATCACGCCGGTGGCCTTCACACACCCGGGGGATGTGTCCGTCAAATCAACACACTGATTATCAGTCTCGATGAGACATGAATGCACGACCGGGAATCGCCTTCGGTCGGACGACGCTCCGCTCGCGTCTTCATGCCCTATTGAATCTGCACGAGAACAGCGCAACCGAGGCTAGGCATAACCGAAATAGAGATACACCTTGGATATCAGATGGCCTGAGTCCGTGGCGACAAACTTCACGTGACTGATTCGTCGTATTTGTTCAGTCACCTCACGCCCCGTGACGCGACACAGACTTTCCCGGAACGCACCGCCGGCCAACGGCAGCTCGCCTGGCCAATGCATAAACGCATCCGCCTGTTCCCTGGTGCAGTAACCCGAGACGCTCATTCTCTCGAAAATCTCCGGCCAGGCACTTCTGGCGGGTAGAACCTCAATACCGACTTTCGAGCCGATGGCGGGACTGACGTCCAGATCCAGCATGAGCTTTTTCGCCGAGCACGCGTACGCCTCGATGATGCCTTGCAGGGCGCAAGCCTGCTCGACACAACCCAGCTTTGACAAACAGGCAGCGATATCGTCGGCACTCAACTCGGCCAGACAGATCCTCAAGGCCGATCCGGAACGGGGGAACATGAAACCCACGTGACGCAGATGACTTTGCACAGCCCCCTGATGCAGAATCGCTTCCAGTTCCGGCATGAAGTCTTCTGTCAAGGTGTAGTCAAGAGCATCCATCGAGTGCTGCAATGTCGTCAAACGCTGATCTGCAGAATAGCGACCGTGTCGATCCAGATCCACAAACATCGAAGGCTCTGTCAACGCCAGATGCCCCGGCAGCAGATCGAACTCGAGCCATGCATTCTCGACAGACTCGGACAAAGGATGCCGAGGGTCAGCCCATTTTCGGGCAAAGCGTCTTATCCTGCGCCAGATGTCACCTTCAAGAGAGGCTTCGGGGATATCCCACTCGGGATTTTCACCGGCCAGAGCCAGGCTGCCGCCATTGCTGCCTGTTGCACGGATCAACAGATCGGCGCGTCTTTCCAGGTCGTACGGATGAACTTCCAGCATGCCACCGGAAAGTGGTGGCAGGGTACTGGCTGTTCGCAGGATTCTTTCCCAACCGGCTGCCGAGACCAGACTGTCCAGGCGGTGGCGTGGCAACCGATCAACTAGTTGCGCCATCACCGGTGGTCGCCCGACCACCGCCGATTCGCCCGACGCTGCGATCATTACCGAGTGGTCTTGCTTTTACCGCTCGTGAGGGTCGACTTGTCCCACCCCTGCTCGGGATTCCTGCCTTTCCCCTTGAAGAAACCTTCAGGTATGACTCCCAGCAATTGCTTTCTGGTGAACGAATAACCGGACTGCTCAGCAACGTCAATCACCCCGGCCCAGTCTCCTTCAGGTACAGCCAGAAGAGCAGGCCCCACCTCGAACCTGAACTCTTCATCGTCTTGCAAACGTTTTACGAACTGAGCCGCCTTGTTGCTTCTAGCCATGATTTCCCACCAGGTTTGTTTCTCGGTTGCAATCAGAACCAACCAATGATCTCTTCGCCGATGTCCGAGAAGAAATTAACGAATTCTCCACCAAGGCTCGAAAAGAACCCTTCGATCTCCCTGGCGGCAAAGCCGGCACCTGTCAATGCGTCATTCAGTGCATCCGGCCCCAGATCATAGACATCCTTGACGAAGCCGCCGACTTCACCCACCGCGAAACCTGCATACTTGAGAGCTTCGGCCGCGGTTTTCGCACTGTTGGAAAAGGCGCTGTTGATGGCGTAGCCCACCTCATTGACCGTGTAATTCGCCACCTTGAGCGCAGCGGCGACCTCCTTGACATTGGCAGAGTAGACATTCTTCAATGCACCACCGACTTCATCCACCGCAAAACGAGCGTGCTTGAGTGCTCCGGCGGCCACCTTTGCACTATTGGTGTAGGCGCCTTTCAAGGCTCGCCCGACGTCATTGACCACGTATCCAGCGCTTTTCAACGCAGTGGCTGCAACATTCACACTATTCGTGAAAGCACTTCTCAAGGCCCGGCCTACATCCGCGACGGCATACCGAGCATGCTTGAGAGCCGCAGCGGCCACCCTTGCACTGCTGGTGTAAGCACTCTTCAACACTGCGCCTACTTGCCTGGCGGTGTATCCGGCCAGTTTCAAGGCTTCAGCGGCCTTCCCTGCAGTAGCATTGTAGATGCTCTTCAAGGCCTCACCCACCTGATTGGCGGCATAACCTGCATAGACAAGTGCTTGCGCAGCGGACTTGAGCGCTTCACCAAAAGCGCTCCTGATTGCGGCAGCCACCTGATTGGCAGCATACCCGACCTTCTTCAGCACCCTGGCAGTCTGCCTGACGCCCAGATTGAACGCCTGTTCCAGTGCTTCGGCAACCTGTTCAATCGCATAGTTGGCTTTCCTGAGCGCCTTGCCGACCTCTTCGGAAGTTGCCTTGTAAACGGTTTTCAGCCCCTTAGCGACTTCATCAGCACCCCGACTCAACGTCCTGTATGCCCTGACCGCTTCATCTCTGGTGGCGTTGTAGACATCCTTGGCAACCGTCGCGATCTCGCCCACAATCATTACTGCCCCCCGCTTCACGGCATCCGCCCATTCCTGCAGAGTCTTGAAAATCGGCCCGAACAGGTCTTCGGCTTCGTCACGAATCTGCTTGACCACCGCATTGAAAACAGCCTGAAAATCCCTGGGAGCAACGCTGAGCTTCAGTTCAGGGAAGGTGACGGTCTTGCCGTAGAAGCGAAAATCACCGTTGAGCGACAGGAAAAATCCATCGATGGCGCCGACTCGAACAATCGCCGCTGCATTGAAGCCCAGATCGATCAGTGGGATATCACCGAATCGCGTTGGAATGGTGACGTTCAGATTGAAATTGATGGAACCCGTTGCGGCAAAATTGTAATTGCCCCAGGTGCAGCTCAAACGTGTGGTCAGCACGCTTCCCAGGCTTTGATTCAGATGGAAGGTCAAGGCATCTTCGTTCGCCTCGACCCTGACCTCCCGCGACAGTCCCAGCAATTCGACCCGGGCAGAGAAATACAGCTCTGGGGCGAAATCGGGCTTCGGTGCTATTCGCATGCGTAATACCGGAGCAGGATCCCCCTGCGCGCCCGTGATCTTGAATATATTGTGTATATTCACGGGCTCCATGTCCCCGCGCACGGTCAGGCCATCAAATGTATCCACATTGATGAAGGCACTGGCGTTCCACCCCCAGACCGACAGCTTGCCCATGAGGGTGACACCTTCATCGCGAAAATGTACGCCACCGATGGACGTGGCGGACGGCACGATATTGACCTTGACATCAGTCATCTTGACATCGACAACCTTGCCCAGCGTTTTCTGAACGCTCTGGCCCAGCGCCTGATAGACCACGAAAGTGGCAGGATTCATGGCACTCATGACCTGCAACAGGGTCAGAACATTGCTGGAACCCGCCAGAACGAACTGGTCAGGGTCATTGGTATCCACCATCACGGACATGCTGCCCTCGACATCGCCGATCTTCATGTTGCCATGGACACCCACATTGTCGATCCATGGAGCCGCGTAGGTCCCTCCCAGCTGCAGGGACAATTGACTGATCGTGATGCCGGGAATGCCGAAGGGCTCTTTCCACTCTCCGGTATTCTGAACCTTGCCTGTCAAACCGCCGTCCGGGTGGCGGCCCGTGCCGTTCATGGTAAAGAAGCCTGAAATGGATTCGGCTTGCACCTTGATGCCACCGGTGAACACCAGATGTGTATTTTCACCCCCTTTCTGCAGGGTCAGTACAAGGTCATTCGACAGGGACACCGTCGGCTCGGGCGGCTTTCCGGATATCTCCAGCCCGACGTCAGACCGGGTGAAACGCAGTTTGAAGGCCGCTCCGTCAAGTAGCGTGATCTCACGTTTGACAGCGGCTTCAAGAATGATCTTGCGCGGCGAGACAGAAGTATCGATGGCGGCGTGTACAGCCAGCTCGCTGACAGACAGCAAACCACCCACATAGCGCAAGGCTTCGTCATCGGACTCGGCAATTTCCAGATTACCGAAAAAGTTGAAACCCTCGTTGATGCCCGAATCGAGGTCCGCGTCATAGAGGGTGCCAGCGTTGCAAACGATCAGCGTCGGCCCTTTCATCTTGAGTGCCTGAATCAAGGGGACGCCCGGCAGAAAGGTGCCAATACCCAGAGGCTGGCCGCTGACGAACTTGAACGAGCATTTCGGCTCTTTCTTGTAGTGAAAGAAATCCGCCTGAATCTTGTAGTCAAGGCTGCCGAACACCTCGACATCACCGGTCACTCTGAGAGAGTGATCTTCGGGTGTGGCCAGAGCCGTGCTGTCGTCGGCATCAACAACCAGCTCCGAGCCCGGCGCACCAATCATCCCGGGTTTGCCTCTGAGGAATTGAACCTTGGGGTTGCGGATCGATACCAGCACACTCAGTACCTCGGTCGCAATGCCGGCAATTTCGGCATACGGCCCCAACAACCTCTTGTTCAGAACCAGTTCGTCATCATGCACTGCAGCCAACAGTCTTCCCATGAGATCGTACTGGGGCATAAGGCCGCTGCTGATCAGCTCCTGAATCGGTTCAGCGACGAGATCCTGCGGAGGATCGGCTTCATGACCGTTGCCCAGCGTCGTGCCTACGACCGACAGCTTTTCACCTTCATCGCGAATGTCCTCGGGGTCTGGCGCAAAGAAGTTGCTCAATACGCCGCCGGGGAAGTCATTGCTGCTCGTCCACAGCGGCACCCCATGTATCGTGGCATCCGACAGACCATTGACGACGTTGCGCACCACACTGCCCTTACGCTCGGAAAAGGTCCAGAAAGCCAGCAGGTCTGTCTCACTGCCGACAATCTGCTCTGTCCAGGCTTGATTGTCCTGTTCATTACGTGCAACCGACCACAGGGACACTTCTGCAATCTCGCCCTGAAAGTAATCCGACAAGGCGTCACTGGCAAAGCCGATATTGATTCCGGTCTGTTCGTTGAAATCGGAGCTGCTCTTGACACCGCTGGCACGCAATACTCCATCGACATGGATTTGCTGCCCACTCACGCTTGCACCGATGACATGGCTGACCCGGTGCCATTGACCATCAGCGTAATTGATGCCACTGGTGGCAATGGTTTCGTTACTCCACAAGCGAGCGATCATGTTGCCGCCTTCCAGATACAGGTTCCTGTCGTGTCCTCCGGCGCCACGCACACCGACGTCGACGCTGAACAGGCCGCAATTCGGATTCGAGGTCTTGAACCAGATACTGACGGTGAAGTCGGTTTCCGGGATGTCGAGTTCACTGGACAGATAATTGTCCGTGCCATTGAAACTCAATGCCTGCCGACTGGTTCCTTCCGAGAGCGGAGTCACCAGAGTGCTCTGAATGTGGGCATTTGGGCCGCCAAGTTGTTCACTGACTTCCAGACAGCGGCGGGTCCCCTGTTCGAACAGCAGAGCATAAGACGCTCGGTCACGACGCCAGTCTGCGCCGATGGTCATGTCAAACGCCTTGAGCGCACCCACGGAGCGCAACAGATCGGCCGCGGCTCCACTTCCGGGCGCATTGGATACTGCATCATAGGATGCCACGGCCACAAAATCACCCTCGGCAGCCGTGGATTCAACCCATTCTGCCCACTGGTTCCAGACACTGCCGTTGCCGTATATATCGTGATGGGACTGTGCCTTGAAGCTCAGGTCATGAGTCAGAACCAGCGTATTCAAGCCTCGTTGAGAACTCATGTTCATGGAGTTGCCATTCACCTCCAGAAAGGTCTGATTACCCTCTGACGACTCGAAGGCCGACCCGCGAAGATGAAGGGTGTTCAATGCGACCACGATGTGTGCATTCGGTCCTTCATGGTGGTGGAGTTCTTCCCGGGATCCATTCCCGCCCATGACAAAGAGTAGCGCGTACGGGGTACGGACCCTGCGCCAATCGCCCGGCCCTTCCGTCCGAAAGGCTTTCAGCGCACCGATGTCGTTCAACAGTGTCGCCGCCGCACCGCCACGAGGAACACTACGCACAGCGTCGTATGAGGCGACGGCGACAATATCGTTCTCTTCAGCGTTGGCGCCAATCCAGCTGGCCCAGCCATTCCAGGCGTCGGCATTGCCGTAGACATCGTGACTGGCTTTTGCCTTGCGGGTGCCGTCCGGATTGAGGACAACCGTGTTGAGGCCCCTGTTCTTCGGCATTCCTCGCGCCTGGCCGTTCACGCGTAGATGGGTTTCGTTACCCTCGGAAGAGTCGAAGGCAGAACCTCTCAGATGCACACTTATCGGCTTTTGACTCACCAGCGAATCTTCCCTATGCAAAGGTCGACAGGCAGTTTATGACGATTACCTATCACTTTTTCGCCTGAGAAACTCGCAATTAGTCTAGTTTATGGCTTGACCTTGCCTGAAAAGTACCCGCGGGTCATGCTTGTATTTTGCAAGGCAAAATGCGTCTTGAGGCTCGGTCGCACCCAACCGAGCCATGTTGCCGGTGCCTTGTCACTTGCCTTTGAAAGCAATTGCTACACCGGTGCCGGCGTATGCGGAATATCCGTCCCTGACAGCACCGCATCACGGCCACCGTGACGCTCCACCAGTGCTTGTTGCTGCTCGAACACCTGTCGATTGACAGCCTCGATATCGCAGATTGCAGCCATGGCTTCGCGCAGGCTGGCCAACACAGCGGCATATTCCGGTTGGTCAGCCAGATCCCTGACTTCCCCCGGGTCATCCTCCAGATTGAACAGTTGCGGGGCATAGCCCGAATAAGCGACCAGCTTGAAGGCACCACAGCGCAGCATGAACATGCCGGTGCAGGCACCGGCGGCGTGGTACTCGCTGAATACCGCCCTTTCCGGTTCGTCGGGCGTGCTGGCAAGCTGTTGCAGTGAACAACCGGGAAGCGTGTCTGCCATATCCGTCGCGGGTCTTTCGATACCCAGTACATCGAGCACCGTAGGATGGAAGTCCACCAGCGATACGGGCGTGCTGCAGACATGCCCCTGCGGCACATCGGGGCCGGCCAGTATCAGCGGTACCGCAACGGAATCCTCATACATGACCGACTTGCCCCACAGACCACGATTGCCCAGATTGTCGCCATGATCCGAGGTGTAGGCCATGCAGGTATTGTTGCTCAGCGAACTCCCTTCCACCACCGAGGTGATGTCGCCAACGATGGCATCTATCGTGGACACCATGCCCAGATAGGCTCGCAAGGCTCTTGAACGACTCTCATCATCGAAGTATTCGTCGTAGTTCATGTACTTCTGCAGTTCCAGCAACACCGGGTGGTCCACTGACGGGGCTTGCAGTGTGTCGGTCAACTCGTCAAGACTCAGATTTGCGTACTGATCGTAGAAATCCTGCGGTGCAATCAGCGGGAAATGTGGCATCACCAGGCTGACAAACAGCACGAAAGGCGGCGCACTTTCGCCATCAGACTGCTCAAGCGCACGTGCTTTCAAGTAGTCGACAGCACGGTCACGGATCTGGAAGTCATAACGCGCGTATTCGCTCAACCCCGGGCCGGCATCACGGGCCAGAGCATCGCAGCCCTTTTTCGCCGGCAGTGGATCGCGGATGGCTCCCTTGACGTCGCCGATGCCGTCGACCACGTGCAGGGGAATGATCTCTTCGCTGAAGCCGTTGTCATCCCCGCCCCGAAAATGCAACTTGCCGATGGACGTGGAGCGCACGCCGGCCTCACGGGCCAGCTGATGCCATGAGGTGGGCGAACCGGCATAGGGAAAGGCATTGTCCCAGTGCCCGGTGTCATGCACGAATCGCCCTGTGGCGAACGCTGCTCGTGATGGCACACAGATGGGGCTGTTGCAATACGCACTGCTGAATCGCGTGCCTCGGGCTGCCAATGCATCGATGTGCGGAGTTCGAGCCAGAGCGTGGCCATAGCAGCCGGACCAGTCACGATTGTGCTCATCGGACATGATGATGACCAGATTCCTGCCTGCTGCCTTGTTCGTTTCGGTCACGCCCTTCCTCCGATATCTGCGGTATTTCACCAACGAGTGCAGCAACACGCAACTGCACCACATTGGATCTCATTTTACGCATGATTTCAAAATTGGTCTAGACAATAATCCTGTTGATAGGTATTTTGGTCCAGCCACTACCGAAAAGAGGAATTCATGCCGTGACCCGAATGACAACAACAAACGATCCGACACGACGCCGCAACGTGCTCGGCCGTGCCTGCAAGGTTGCCGTGGGCGCACTGCTCGCCGCCTCCCTGAGCGGCACCAGCACACTGGCACTGGCTGACGAAGGCAGCTACCCCACCAAACCCATCCGCGTCATCGTGCCATTCAAGCCCGGTGGTCGAACCGACACCGTGGCCCGTCTGCTGGGAGAGAAGATTCAGGAAAAGGGCTGGTTGTCTCAACCCATGGTCGTTCTCAACGCCGATGGCGGCGCCGGTGCCAATGCCGTCAACCAGATGCGGCGCGGAGACGCCGATGGTCACACTGCCGTGCACTGGCACCACCAGCTACTGATCTCCATCGCCATGCAACTGGGTGATTTCACGCTCGACGATTTCAAGTCCGTGGGCTATACCGGCGGTGGCAGTCCCGTCTGGGTGGTACGGGAAGACTCCCCGTACAACACACTGCCAGAGCTGATAGACGCCCTGAAAGCCGAACCACGCAGCCTGGTCGAGGCTGTCGGCATCGGCACCATTCCACACTTCGTCGGGGCCATGCTGGCCAATGAAGCCGGTTTCGAGACACGGTATGTCACCGCCTCCAGCGGCGCTGACCGCCTGCGTCTCGTTCTCGGTGGTAACGCCGATATCTCACTGTTTGCCGCATCGGAATTCATTGGCCAGGGAGACGGCCTGAAGGCGCTGGTGTACTTTGGTCGCGAACGTCTGCCCGAACTGCCGGATGTCCCCACTGCCGGCGAATTGGGCCTTGACGTCAGCTGGGCCAACCCCAACTGGTGGCTGGTACCGGCAGACACGCCGGATGATGTCGTTGCCGAGTTGGCCGGAGCGCTGGAAAAAGCCATCGCCGATCCGGAAATCATCGAGTACTTCAAGGCCAACACTCTGGAAGCTTACTGGATGGATGGCGAATCGGCGATGGCCGATGCGCAGAAGACTCTCAAGGCATTGAAGCCGGTTGCGGACAGCATCAAGTAAATGCGTCTGCATCATGCCTGGGTGGATCTGGTTCTGGTGCTTGCCGTTCTGGCAGGCGCCGGCCTGCTGTTTCTCGGGGCCTCGTCACTACCACCGCCGCGCTTCGAGCCCATGGGCTCGGCAGCCTTGCCGAGAATTCTCGGCGGGCTGCTGGTTCTGTTCGCTCTGATCATTGCCATCAAGGCGATATTGCAACTGCGCAAGTCTGCCGACAATGGGGACAGCGCATCACCGACTGCCAATGCCACGGCCGACACGGAGACAGGCACCGAGCCGGAAAGCACGGAACCCGTTCTGACCGGACAACTGCGTGGCGCCGTTGTCTTCGCATCGCTGATTCTGTACATCGCAGCGCTGGATATTCTGCAATGGCCGTTCATTCCGGTCACCGCTGTATTCGTGAGCATCGTTGGTACAACACTGTCACAGCAGCGGCGACAGGCGCTGTGGAAGTTTGCCCTGTTCGGATTGTTGCTGGCCGCCTGCCTCTACCTGGTCATGACACGCTTCCTGTACGTCGATCTCGGCTGACCCCATGAACTGCCTTCGGACTCCAGAACATGCTTGACGCATTCATTACCCTGTTCCAGATCGACAACCTGCTGTTCCTGTTTCTCGGAACCGCTCTGGGAATCGTGGTCGGTGCCATACCGGGGTTGACCGCTTCGATGCTGATAGCATTGACACTGCCGTTGACCTTCCACATGGACTCGGTCAATGCCATCACGCTGCTGATCGGACAGTATGTCGGCGGCATCTCGGGCGGTCTGATCACGGCCATTCTGCTGCGCATGCCGGGCACGCCCGCATCCATCGTCACCACCTTCGACGGATACCCGATGGCTCAGAATGGTCAGCCGCAGCGTGCACTGGCGCTGGGGATCATGGCCTCGGTTGTCGGCGGTATCATCTCCTGGATATTCCTGGCCGGCATGTCGCCGACCCTGGCAAGGTTCGCCTTGCAGTTTGGTCCCTGGGAATACTTTTCCCTGGTCATGATGGCATTGGTGATGCTGGCCTCGCTGACCCAGGGCTCGCTCGTGAAAGGCCTGATGGCGGCAACACTGGGGATGGCCTTTGCCTTGCCGGGTATCGACAATTCCATCGGCCGCGCACGATTGACTTTCGACATGGATGCGCTGCTGTCCGGCTTCGGCCTGTTGCCGGTATTGATCGGTGCCTTTGCCATCAGCCAGATTCTGCGCGAGTCGGCAGCTCCCATCAAGACATCCGCCCCCATCAATCTGCCGAAGCAGAAACTGCCCGTGCAGGCCAGGGATCTGTTGACCTTCGGCCCCAACATGCTGCGCTCTTCAGTCATCGGCACCTGGATAGGTCTGCTACCGGGTATCGGCGCCAATATCGCAGCACTGGTGTCCTATACCACTACCCGGCAACTCTCGCGAACACCGGAGAAGTTCGGTAGCGGCCACGAGCCGGGGGTGGTTGCCGGCGAAACCGCCAACAATGCGTCCATCGGCGGCGCCCTCATACCGCTGATCACCATGGGCATACCCGGCAGCGTTACCGAGGCCATCCTGATCGGCGCCCTGACCATACACAGTCTGCAACCCGGCCCTCTGTTGTTCCAGAATGCGCCCGAGGTGGCCTACGGCATCATCGCTGCCTACCTGGTGGCCAACATCATCATGCTGATTCTGATGTGGAACGCCGTACGCTACATCGCTGCCATATCCCAGATACCGCGCGCCTGGCTGCTAAGTACCATCCTCGTGTTCTGCGTTGTCGGCTCCTATGCCGTCAACAACAACTTCACCGACGTCTGGGTCATGGTCGCCTTCGGCATCATCGGACTGGGTCTGGAGATCGCCCGGGTACCGCTCGGCCCGTTTGTCATCGGCTTCGTCCTCAGTCCCATTGCCGAAGAACAGTTGCGCGGCTCGCTGATGATGTCCGACGGCAATGTCGCGGAGATTCTTACACGTCCCTATGCCATGACCTTTCTGCTGGTCGCTCTTCTGACTCTGTTGTGGCCGATAATCATGAGCCAGGTGGCCCGTCGCCGCCACCACAAGCATCAGGGAGCCAACGCATGAAGCCCATCTCCAGCAATGTGCTCGACAAGGCCGAACCGGACGAACGACGCTATGTACAGATCGCCCGAGATCTTGCGCAACGCATCACTGACGGCGAGTTCGTTGCCGGCCAGCGCCTGCCGCCCGAGCGTGAACTGGCCTCGACACTCAGCGTCAGTCGAACCACGGTACGTGAAGCCGTCCTGGCGCTGGAGCTGATGGGTCTGGTGGAGATTCGTGTCGGCTCCGGTGTCTTCGTTCTGGGTGACAACGTCCGCCAGAATGCAACTGTCGCATCACCTGCCGCCGATGAGACCAGCCCATCCGAAATTCTCGAATCCCGCCGGCTCATCGAGGCACAGACAGCCTATCTGGCTGCCACCCGCGCCAGTGATGCCGAGATCGTGCAGATCGGCCGCTGTATCGAAACCATGGAATCCGCACTCGATGATGTACCGCGTTTCGACCGTGCCGATGCCGAGTTTCATCACCTGATTGCCAAGGCATCGGGCAACCGTCTGCTGGAACAGTTCGTCGGCCATCTGTGGCAGCAACGCAACACCACAATGTGGATTCGCTGGTATGACCAGACCCGCAGCACCGCCAACCGCCGCCGCTCCATCAGCGATCACCGCGTGATTCATCGCGCGCTGGAGAGACGACTGCCCGAAGCCGCATCCACGGCCATGCAAGGTCATATCGATGTGATGGAAGAGCGCTTCTTCGATCTGCAACTCTGATTACCTACTCCAACCCAGAATGACAACATGACAGACAACAACGAAAAACCCGATATCGTGGTCATCATGACCGATCAGCAGCGCTACGACACCATCAATGCGCTGGGCGCCCATCATGTCGACACGCCGAACCTGGATCGCCTCGCCAAACGGGGAGTCAATTTTTCCCAGTGTCATGTCACCGCGCCCAGCTGCGTTCCCTGCCGAGCCAGCCTGTTCACCGGCTATTACCCCCACAGCAACGGGGTACATGCCAATGGCCAGGCCTGGAACAAGACCTGGGTGTCACGCTTGCAGGAATCGGGCTATCAGACCGTGAACATCGGCAAGATGCACACCATTCCCTACGATGCACCGGCAGGCTTCGATGAACGCTACGTCGTGGAGAACAAGGACCGCTTTCTGGAAGGACGCTACTACTTCGATGAATGGGACAAGGCACTTGCCGCTCACGGGGTGAAGAAGCAGCAGCGTGAGGAATACCGCAAGCGGGATGACTACCGGGAACGCCTGGGTGCATTCCCTTGGGAACTACCGGAAGAACTGCATTCCGATGTCTTTGTCGGACGCATGACGCGCTGGTGGCTGCAGAGCAAGCCTGTGGAGAAGCCGCTGTTCATGGTCGTCGGATTCCCCGGCCCGCATCCGCCGTATGACCCGACGCCGGAGTACATCGAACGCTACATGGACCGCGACATTCCCCTGCCAGAGGTCACCGAAGAGGATCTCGCCAACCTGCCTCCCGTATTCACCGAGAAACGTCATCACGATGTTGAAGTCGATCATGATTCGGTGGCCTGGAGCCTTGAGCCAACCCGCGAACAGCTGCACCGCATGCGGGCATATTACTGTGCCAATGTCGAAATGATCGATCGTGAAGTGGGTCAGATTCTCGATACGCTCGAGGCACGTGGCAGACTGGACAACACCATCATCGTGTTCGCATCCGATCACGGGGATTGTCTCGGCGATCACGGCCTGAGCCAGAAGTGGGCGCCATATGATGAAGTGACGCGCGTACCACTGATCATCTCTGCTCCCGGGCGGTTCGCCGAAGGTCGCGATGTCGATGAGCTGGTCCAGCTGTTCGATCTTGGACCCACCATACTCGAATGGGCAGGTCTGACCCCGGATCCGAGTTTCGAGGCGGAATCACTGAATCCTGCCCTGGTCGGTGAAGAATTCGAAGGACGCAGCCATGTATTCTGTGAACAGGGCGGTGATGTCAACCTGACGGGTGCCGAGTACCTGACCATGGTGCGCTCTGCCACCCACAAACTGGTGCATTTCAAGGGCCTGAGTTGCGGTCAGCTGTTCGACCTGGTCAACGACCCGGGTGAAAAGCGCAATCTGTGGGACAAACCGGAAGCGGCGTCGAAGAAACAGGAGATGCTGGACGTGATGCGCGAGTGGCTGATCGACACCTCCGTGCGTACACGAGCAGCCCGACGCCGTGCCGTGGACACCGGTCCCATGAATCACCCGGGCATGCAGCTCGATACGCCCTGAACCGCGGGGGAGTCCGTTCTGTTCGGACTCCCCGCCGGCGGAACCTGGCCGACTTCAACGATTGCCACAACACCGGAATGAGCACTGCCCTCGGGACGGACTCACTCAGCACGATGCTCAAGCCGTCAATACCTACTCATATCGAATGACACCATCCGGCCCAGCCGGAGTTCGACTGGGCACAGGACGGAGATCTGTTCGCACACCCATCCAACAAGAAGAGGAAACACCATGCTGACAAGACGACGAATTCTTTCAACCGCGGGCGCTATCCTGGCAGCCTGTGCAATCGCAGCAGGTCCGGCCACCGCCATGGCGGATCCTCTGAAAGTGGGCTATCTGCAGTTCACCTCCTTCGGTCTGATCAATGTTGCCGAAGCGCAACAGTGGTTCGAGGAGGAAGGTGTCGACGTGGAGCTGGTACTGTTCGACAGCGGGCCGCCACTGCTTGAAGCCATGATCGGTGGCAGCATCGACATCGGCGCACTGGGTGGTGTTCCCACCTTGCGCACCGCCGCTCAACAGATCATGGACTTGCGCGTGCTGTCCGTGGTAGCCGATGTGTCGGGTCCCTCGAAAATCGTTTCGCAGAATGGTATCGACTCCATCGAGGAACTGCGTGGCAAGAAGGTCAGCATTCCCTGGGCCACCACACAGCATTACATCGTCGGCCAGGCTCTGGCACAGCACGGCATGACCACCGATGACGTCGATCTGGTGCAGATGGAAGTGCTCGATGCACAAGGTGCCTTCATCGCCGGTCGCATCGATGCCTTCGCGCCTGCACCTTCTGCACTGGACCGCGTACTGGAAGCCCGCAAGGATTCCAGGGTACTGTTTGCCACCAGTGACTTCACTGACCCCTTCTTCGTCTTCGACCTGTGGGCAGCCCCCGGCAAGATCATCGACGCAAGACTCGAGGACATCCAGAAGGTACTACGTGTTTTCCACGGCAAGTCGGTGCCCTACTTCACCTCCCCTGACACCGCCGAAGCCGCAGCCCTGGACCTGCAGAACTGGTTGAACAAGGTCGTCGGAGCCAACTTGACAGCAGAACAGGTACAGCAACAGATCGACGCCCTGACGTTTTTCAACGTGGATGAGGTCAAGCAGATCAATACGGATGGCACACTGGCCGACATGCTGAAGAAGCAATCCGAGTTTCTGCAGGAGGTGGGCATTCTGGATTCTCTGCCGGACTTCGATACTCTGCTGGACCCTCGGGTCATTGACGGTCTGTAGTTCGGTACTGGCGGAGTCCTGACCATGACAGAGCAAGTATTGGGCGGCACGGATCGTCTTTCCAGACGTGTAGCGGCCAGCCCCGCACAGATTGCCACCAGAGAACGCCGTCTCAAGGTGCTTGTCGGCACCATCAGTCTCGGCTCCGTGGCACTGCTGTACACTTTCATCTCCAATCTGCCCACTGCCAACGCCATACTGACACCGCCACCACAGCTCATTTTCTCGACCTTTGTGGAAAAGCTGTTGGACGGCACACTGTTGACCGCTACCTGGGCCAGTCTTCAACGGGTGCTGATCGGATATCTGATCGGTACCAGCCTTGCCATACTGCTGGGTACCTTGATGGGGTGGTTCAAGTATGTTGAATACGTGTTCGATCCGATTGTCGAGTGCCTGCGCCCCATCCCGCCACTGGCCTATATCCCGCTGGTCATCCTGTGGTTCGGCATAGGCGAGTTTTCCCGTATTTTCATCATCGTGGCGGCTTCTTTCCTCACCTGCATCGTCAATGCCTATTCAGGCATGAAGCAAGTGCCCAAAGTCTACGTGGAGGCCTCGCAGACATTGGGAGCCAGTCCCCTGACCGTGTTTCGTACCGTCGCATTGCCCTATTCGATTCCCTTCATCTTCGCAGGCATGCGCGTTGCCATGGCAGCTTCCTGGACAACCCTGGTAGCCGCAGAGTTGGTAGCGGCTCAATCGGGTCTGGGGTTCATGTTGCAGTCCGGCCGTCGCTTCTTCGACACCAGCCTGGTCATGACCGGCATCATCATGATCGGCATTCTGGCATTCTCGATGGACAGGATCTTTCGTAACATCCAACAGCGCATCGGCCAGTGGTCGGAGGTCCAGTAGACATGAATAACCCACCTCTGGGCATGCTTGCCATCGACCAGATCGGCATGGAGTTCGCTCTGGCGGACGATGAGCGCACCATCAATGTGCTCGACAACGTCTCCCTTGACATACCCAAGGGTCGCTTTGTCTCCATTGTCGGACACTCCGGTTGTGGCAAGTCAACCCTGCTGCGCATCATGGCAGGGCTGACACAACCGACGCTGGGAGAGGTTCGAGTTGATGGCAATGTGGTCGACGGCCCCCATGCCAGTCGCGGCATGGTGTTTCAGCAGGACGCCGTATTTCCCTGGCTGAGCGTCAGAGACAACATCGAATACGGCCTGAAGGTCCGCGGCGTGAAGAAGGCACAGAGAAAGATCGAATCCGATGCATGGATCAAGCTGGTGGGATTGGACGGCTGGGAAAACGCCTATCCCAGACAGCTGTCGGGCGGAATGCGCAAACGGGTGGACCTGGCGCGGGTCTATGCCAACAAGCCGGATGTCATGCTGATGGACGAACCCTTCGGAGCACTGGACGCGCAGACCAAGGCAACGATGCAGTCCGAATTGTTGTCATTGTGGCAGCAGGCTGGTTCGACTGTGGTGTTTGTCACCCATGACCTGGAAGAAGCCATATTTCTGTCCGACATGGTCATCGTGCTATCTCGCAACCCGGGCCGCATCAAACAGGTTCAGCACGTTGAACTCCCAAGGCCACGCACCGAAAAACTGAGAATGTCCGACGAATTTCTCGGTGAGAAGCGACGCCTGTTCGATGTTCTGAGCGAGACTTGAGGCCAAGTCGGTAATCCGGTCATTTGCCCGACAACCATGGTTTCAGAGCTTGCACCTCGCTATCTGATCGGCAAGATCTCCAGGCAATCCCGTTGACAACTTTCCCGGCGGTCGCTTGAAACTTCCACGGTTTGCCCCTTGCGGAAACAAACTGAACTGTTGCTCGGCCCCCGTCACTGCCGCTTGCAGTGGATCGAGCAGCAACGCGGGAACATCTTCACGGATGCCAGGCGCCAACCCGGCAATCGGCGCTCCGGCCAGTATCAGGACATCCGCGCAGCTGGCAACACGGACACACAACTCCGTCAATTGCGAAGCAAGGTCCTCTGCCACCGTTGCTATATCACCAAACGAGTCATCCGGATGGAAAACACCCGCGAAACGACTGCCAAGACCGCATCGGGTGACCTGTTCCGTATACCATGGAGCCAACAACGGGGAGAAAGTCACAAAGGCAAATCGTTCGCCCGCTGAGCAGGCCGCCAGCATGGAAGACTCACTCATGCCGGTAACAGGGCAATCGAACAACTCGCGAGCAGCGGAGAGTCCGGGGTCGCCGAATGCGGCGATAACAGCGGCATCGTAACTGCCAGCCCTTTCGGCAAGTATGGACAATACACCGGCTCCTGCCAGCTGGGCCTCCGCTCTTGACGAAATGTAGGGGAAGCCTTCACGCGCTGTACAGGTCACAAGCTCCGCCTCGGCCGAGAGCACCTGTCTTGCAGACGCTTCCAGACGCGACGTGAGAGCGACACTGGTATTGGGATTGAGCAACAGAAGCTTCATCAGTAGCCAAGCCTCTCGGGCAACCAGGTAACCACAGCGGGAAATACCATACACAGAACCAGCACAGCGTACATCGCGGCCATGAATGGCCAGCTTTGCCGCACCAGTTCACCCATGCGGACGCCGGTAATACCGCAAACCACAAACAGCACCACTCCCACCGGTGGCGTCAACATGCCAATCACCAGATTGAGTACAAATATGAAACCGAAATGCAGCGGATCGATGCCGTACTGCAAGGCAATGGGATGGAACAGGGGAACCAGCATGATATAAGCCGCATTCGATTCCAGAAACATGCCGACCACCAATAGCATGAGCGACACCAGGCACAGAAAAACAAATGGGCTGTCTGTGACTCCCTGCATCAATCCCGCCAGCCTCAATGGCAACAGATCGATCGTGAACAGAAAGGTTACTGTCGATGCAAAGGCTATCATTGCCCCAACCATGGCCGACGTGGATGCGGCAGTCAGAAGTACCTGAGGCAAGTCTGCAAGCTTCAGCTTGCGAGTGACAAAGAATCCCAGGAACAGTGCATAACAAACCCCGATCGCGGCCCCTTCTGTCGGAGTAAACGCACCGAACACGATGCCACCAATGACAATCACCGGCATCATGAATACCAGAAGCGATCGCCTCAGCTGTTTCACGATATTCTGCAATGTCACCTCTTCTCCCGCCAGCGGGTAGTCCCGGTACCAGGCAATCAACCAGCACAAGGCCATGAGCAGACAGAAGAGGATCAACCCGGGGACGACACCCGACATGAACATGCCCCCAACCGAAACACTCGATCCGGCCATGAAGGCGTAGACGATCATGGCACCGGATGGCGGGATGATGGGACCGAGGTTGGCCGCCGCCGCGACAATACCGGTGGAAAATCCCAGTCCATACTGCTTTTCGAGCGACGGCACCAAAGTCGATGACAAGGCAGAAGCATCGGCAACAGCTGCGCCGGATACCGACGCCAGGCCGGCGCCGGATATGATGGCTACTTGTGCCAGCCCCCCTCTGACGCGACCAATGAAGGCATTCGCAAGATCCACCAACCGTTCCATGATGCCGCCCTTGAGCATCAACTCACCTGCAACCATGAACAAGGGAATTGACATCAGAGGGAAGGAATTCACCGAATTCATGAGTCGCGGAGGCAACACCAGCAGGTCTATTCCCGATAACCACAGGCCGGCCAGAGCCGATACCCCGAGGGAAAACGCCAGGGGCATGCCCAGAAAGGCCAGTACCAGAAAACAGACGATGACGTACAGACTCATGATGTTGATACCCGTGGTGCGAATGTTCCCACCAACAAGTGAATCGCCGAATGCGCCGCGCCGATAATGACGGGGAAGAAAAAGACGCTGGATGTGATGTCGATGGAGCCCAGCCGCTCAGACCAGGTAGTCTGCGCCACGACAATGGAGCCACCAAAAACAACCAGCATCATCATCCCTGCCAACAGATTCATGAGCCGCTGAATCAAGTTATTGAGGTTTTCCGGCAAACGCTCCACCAGCAAACGAATGCCCACATGGCTGCCTTGACTGACACCTAATGGAATCGCGAGGAAAATTGCCCAGACAAATGCCAGTCTGGAAATTTCATCGGCCCAGTCGAATGATCCGTTGAAGGCATAGCGCATGACGACCTGAGCAGACACGACAACCACCATGATTGCCGTTGCTGTCATGACTGCCAGACGTGCACCGCTATCTGCGACCCCGAGACATCGGGAGATCAGAGTCATCGTCAATTGCTGCCTATTGAAGCAGGCTGGCAGACTCTGCATCGAGCAGTTCCACAAGGTCAGCATCCAGCCGGGCACGAGTCTCACTGGCGACATCAGCCGTCTGCTCACGCAGATCATGGGCCAGCTCTGGCGATACTTCAGTGTAGGTCATGCCGGCATCGGTCAGCTTCTCCAGAGCTTCGGCATCCTGCTGCTCAGCCATGGTTCGTTGATACTCGATTGCCGTGTTCATTGCAGCCGTGACCATGGATTGGGAATCTGCATCCAGTTGGTCGAACCACTTGCGGTTTGCCACCACGGAAATGAAGTCGAAAAAGTGACCCGTGTTGGATACGTATTTCTGCACTTCAGGATAGCCTGCCACGTTGATGATGGCGAAAGGGTTTTCCTGACCGTCTATCACACCTTGTTCCAGCGCAGAATACAATTCCTTGACGTCCATCGCCACCGGGTTGGCGCCAAGCGCCCGGAAGGTTGCAAGATGCGTCTCGTTCGGTTGCAGGCGAATCTTCAAGCCAGCAATATCATCGACCGTTTCAATGGGATGTTCGTTATTGGTCAGCTGCCTGAAGCCCAGCTCCATATACCCCAGTGAAGTCATTCCTTCAGCAGCCATCTTCTCGTCAAGAGCAACTCCAACGGGCCCGTCAACAACAGAAAATGCCTGCTCTCGACTCTCGAACTGAAAAGGCAAGCCGATGATCTCGAGCTCAGGCACTGTGCGTGTCAGGTAGGCAGTGCCCACCCACATCAGCTCGATGGCACCGATCTTGACCGCCTGCACATTTTCTGCAGCACCACCCAATTGCTGTGCGGGAAAGATATCGACTTCGAAAGCACCTTCCGATAGTGCTTCCAGTTCTTCTTCGAATTTCATCATCGCAATTGATGACGAATGTTCTGCCGCGAAATTCCCGGCAACACGGATTCTTTCAGCAGCCATCGATGATGTTGCGGACAATGCAAGTACGGATGATGCGACAACGGTAAGCAAGGATTTCATGGAAAATCTCCGAGGATGGTATTTCAGTTGAGAGGAACAGTCAGGTCGGTCAAACCGAACGCGGCACGACTTCTGGAACGAATGACCGAGGTGATTTCGGCCAGAGTGGTCATATGCTCTTCGATGGCAGAGGCCTTTGAACGAGACTGAAACAGTTCGAACAAGATGGCGCGCTCGGGAATTCGATGCAAGGCAATGATGAATGGATGCTGGAACTTCTTGCGATAGTCTTCATTGAGTTGCGACAGGCGGCTGGCTTCTTCTCCTGTCAACAGATGAAGTCCAAGACGACCTTGTTCACCAGTCGATGCAAGCGTCATGCGTCCAGTTGTCGCATCACGCCCGCCCAGCTCCGGATGCGCATTGAACAGGGCGAGTCGTTTCTCCGGAGTCGCATTCAGAATGATTTCCACCAGAGCGGCCGTCAAGGATTCATCCGATTGAAACGGCCTGGCGTCCAACGCCGCTTCAGCCACCCAGGCTGATCGCTCAACCAGTGCAGTCATTCGTCGAACCGCTTCAGTACGAGAAGCGCGATTCAGACTGGCAAGCTCAGGAGACATGATCGGGACACCTTCTGTGGCTGGGTACGATGCAGAGTCTGCCTCAGAAAAGCATTGCCATCCATAACATTATGAAGAACAATGCATTCTGAAAAACAGAATGGCTTACCATGCAGCTACACCTTGTTCCCAGAGGTCTGAACTATGTCGACGCCGTGGCCAAGCACGGGTCCATACAGGCCGCGTCGCGCGCCATAGGCATTTCCGCATCCGCTATCGATCGTCAGATCGTGCTACTCGAAGAGCGTTTCGGCGTACAGTTGTTTGATCGCCAGAGCACGGGCATGACACTATCCGCTGCGGGTGAAACACTGATAGTGCTGATCAGGCGCTGGCAGGCTGACGAGAACAGAATCTGGTCGGACATAAAACAGATGCAGGGTATCGATCTGGGTCACATCAGACTTGTCACTATGGACAGCCTGGTCAATGGTCCGATACCGCGTTTCCTCAGTACAGTTGCAGCACGCTATCCGAAGGTGCGGATCGATGTGGAGATCATGACGCCTGATGAGGCAGTGGCTGCACTGGACGCCGGCGAGGCGGACATCGCCCTGGCCTTCAACATGAAGCCGCAACGCGACATGCACCTTGTGTGGACCGCCGCACTGCCTCTGGTTTGCATTGTTGCAGCAGAACACCCGTTGGCCGCTCGCAAGACGGTGACCCTGAAGGACATACGCTCACAGGTGCTGGTGCTGCAAAGCCGATCATTGATCATCCGTCGGATTCTGGAAACGCAGCACGCCTGGATGTTCACCGAAGAACGACCGCCTGTGGTCACCAACTCGCTGCAACTGGTCAAACAGCTGGTGCTGGCGGGAAGCCACATCGCGCTCACCTCCCAGCTGGATGCAGCTCACGAGCTCAAGGAAGGATCACTGGTAGCCATAGCGGTATCCGACAAGAGCGTGTCTGCTCAGAGTATCAGCGTCGCCATCAGCACTCGCCGTACGCTGCCCAGAATCTGCCGTGTCGTATCGGAAACCCTGGGGGAGAACATTCAGACAAGTCTGGATGAGGTACTGGAGGCTGGCATGCAATAGCCGTCCATGGCTCTTGCGCCATACCGCCTTGCATTATTGCATCAGTGCGGATTCCACCGCCTTGCACACACTCAACAAGCGATCATCCTGGCCCACAGCTGCCGATACCAATACCCCGATTGGCAGGCCCTGTCCATCCTTGCCAATGGGCAGGCTGACACCAGGCGTTCCCAGATAGTTGCCCAGCATGGTATTTTTGAGTGTCAGCAGGTTGACCTGCCTGAAGTGCTCGTCATCGGCTTCCAGAGCAGCAATGGAGGGTGCCGTGATGACCGTCGTGGGAAACAACAGCAAGGTATCGCCCAGTGACTCTGCGGTTTGCTGTTGCAAGCGTTCTCTGGCCCACTGTAGCTGAATATAGTCTTGCGCCGTATAAGCGGATGCCGTCCCCATGCGCTCACGCACACGCTGATCCATCAATTCTGCCTCGGCACTGGCCAACAGGTTCTGATGCAAGGTTGCTGCCTCTGCGACCGTCAACGTACCGTGTTTCTGAAAAAGCTGGCTCACTTCATCGAATATGGGAAACGGCTCTCGTCGAATTCGTGCACCGGCGTTTTTCAGTCTCTTGACTGTCTCTTCGAAACACGCAAGAACATCATCCTCGATCTGATCGAACACGACGTTGTCGGGAACAAGGAACGAGAGTTCGGACAGCCTCGACTCACCGAGCTGCTCGACGACCTTCCCACGCATGACCGCATCCAGCATGATGATGTCGTCCATGTCATGGGCAAACAGACCCACAGAATCCAGGCTTCGTGACAGTGGAAAAATGCCCTCGGATGGATACCGGCTCTGGCTCGACTTGTAACCAGCGATACCACAGAAACTTGCAGGAACGCGCACCGATCCTGCCGTGTCCGTGCCCACGGCAATCGGCACCAGTCCGGCGGCAACAGCGACAGCTGAACCCGAAGACGAGCCACCGGGCGCACGCGCATCGTTGCTCGACGCTGGATTGACCGGTGTTCCATGATGCGGGTTAAGGCCCAGCCCCGAATAGGCGAATTCGGACAGATTGGTCTTGCCCAGTGATATCAGACCGTGTTGACGGCAGACGGCCACGATCGCTGCATCCTGCTGTGCCACATCTGCATGCACACGCGAGCCTGCCGTGGTGATGTCTCCTCTGGTATCAAACAGATCCTTCCAGGCCAGTGGAACTCCATCCCAGGGTCCCAGCGTCTGACCAAGGGCTCGGCGTTCATCGCTGGCGCGAGCTTCCGCCAACGCCTGCTCCTCGGTCACCGTGATGAAAATCGACTGATCGGCGCTGTCGCGTATCCGTAAAAGCAGTTCCGTGATCAGGTCAACGCATGTCATCTCACCGCTGTAGAGTAGACGTGCTACGTCACTGGCAGTCATCTTGAGTTCGCTATTCATTGTCCTGAAGCATTGATCATGATGGATTGTCGGGGAACGGAATCAATCTCGGTGTGGGGCCAAGCAAGCAACTATATACGGCAGTGAACAGACTCTGCCACCTTCGTAAACGTGGATATCCCCAGCAACTGGAACACTCTGCCGAAAACACGCCTGTGTGGAATACCGGTAATGTCGTTGCCACCTATCGCCCTCACCCTGCCAGGCGGTATTTCAACGCTCCTGCAGCGCAACGCGCACACCCAGTGCGCAATAGATGCTACCGACAAACTTGCCTTGCCAACGAGCGATGACGGGCGTGCGGCGCAGATAGCCACCCAGATGCCCGGCGCTGAAGGCAACACCGATATTGGTCATCAGCCCCATGAAGACGAACAGCAAGCCGAGTTGCGTCAGCTGTAACCAGACTGCGCCATTCTCCGGCTTCACGAACTGCGGAAGAAAGGCGAGAAAGAACATGGCTGACTTCGGGTTCAGGACTTCTGCCAGCACGGCCTGTCGATACGCCAGAGCTGCCGACAGCGATGGCCGCGAATTCGCCTGGGCAGGGTCGACCTTTTCCAGCATGGCCCGGACTCCCAGATACACGAGATAGACAGCCCCCAGGAACTTGACGACGGTGAAAAGCGTTGCGGAGGCGAGAACAACGGCCGAGATACCGACCACGGCCAGAACGGTGTGAATGACATCCCCGGTGGCTATCCCCAGGCCGGTTGCGATTCCAACCCGGGTGCCACCCGCCGTGGCACGCGCCAGTGTCAGAAGCACAGCCGGTCCCGGGATCAGCACAAAGCCCAGCAATATGGCCAGGTAGGTCAATAACGTCGTCTGATCGATCATGGATTTTCCTTGCTTGCTGGGCCACCCGTCAGGACTGAATTGCCCCGCTCCTCTCGGTGACCTTGTACCCTCCTGCCGATTCTGCCATCGTTGCCTGCGGGAAATCCAGTGCCTTGCATTCCCTCTTGCCATGACCGCTACCATCCGACATCGGCCTTGCGCATAATCGGGTAGTCTGGCGGCTGTCTCCTGATTCGAATGATCCCGGATGGTCGGTTTTCTGCAACACCCTTTCGCCAGCCCACGCATCGAACAGAGAGTTGCGGTCGAGGCGATCGATTTCGTCTATGCCAATCTGATTGATGTCAGCCGATTGCAGATATTCTTTCCGCTGATCGTTGTCATGCTCTACTGGTCGCTGCTGCCTCATGGCGTGATAGTCCTCTGGTGCATCGCCTCGATCGGTATATACGTCGCGCGCATTGCTCTGGCCCTGGCCTACCAGCGTCAGCCTGCGATTGATCGGTCACCTTATCGCTGGGGACACTATTTCACCGCCTCCTGTCTGGTTTCCGGATTGCTCTGGGGAATCTCCGGCTGGTTGTTCTTCATTCCCGGCGCGGAGAGTCAGCAGACCGTTCTGTATGTGCTGGTGGTGGGTACGGCGGCCGGTGCCATCATCATTTCTTCCTACTGGATGCCGGGCTACCTCGCCTACGCCATTCCGGCCATCAGCCTGCTGTCCCTCAACCTGTTCATTCGTGGAGATTTCGACGACGCCGTGCTCGGTGGCATGTTGATCCTGTATCTCGCCATGGTCATCGGGGTTGCTCGCAAGGTCAGGGAACAGGCCTACTCTGGCATCAAGCTGCGGTTCGACAATCTCGACCTGGTCGAACGATTACAGGAGCAGAAGCTGGAGGCCGAGCGCAGCAACCGGGCAAAGACCCAATTTCTGGCAGCAGCCAATCATGATCTGAGACAGCCAGTCCATGCCTTGTCCCTGCTGTCGTATTCGATCAAATCCGAACTCGGTTCGGAACGAGGCAAGTCGCTCTACCTGCATCTGAGCCAGGCCGTCGACAATCTGAACAGTCTGCTGTCATCCTTGCTCGATCTGTCCCAACTGGATGCGGGGGCGTTGAAGGTGCAGATCAGCGAATTTCCGATCGCCTCCATAGCAACCTCCATACAATCGGACTATCAGTCTCTGGCTGCAGAGAAAGATATCAAGTTCAAGGTCGTGGCCTGCCATGGTGGAATACGCACCGATTTCGTGCTGCTGCGTCGGCTGATCGGCAACCTGGTAAGCAATGCGATCAGACATACACATTCGGGCACGGTGATGGTTGCCTTTCGTCGCAGAGGGGAACAGATTCTGGTGCAAGTCTGGGATACCGGCATCGGCATACCGGAAAGCGAGCACCGGGAAATCTTCCGGGAGTTCTACCAATTGGGAAACCCTCAGCGCGATAGTGAGAAAGGTCTGGGATTGGGGCTGGCCATCTGCACGCGAATCGCCCAACTGCTCGGCACTTCATTGAATCTGCGTTCCCGGATGGGAAAGGGAACCGTGTTTTCCTTCGAACTGATATCGGCATCAGCAGACGGCAATCGACCGATAATCGAAGAAGACATCGATACCGCCATACTGCGCAACAAGATCGTACTGCTGATTGATGACGATGCCATCGGGCTGAACGCCTTGTCCAGTGTACTGACACAGAATGGCATGCAAGTCACACCCACGGGAACCAGCGAACGCGCCCTGGAACTGGTATTCGATGTCGGGTTGCGCCCCGACATCATCATCAGTGATTACCGGCTGGCACAGGCAAGCAACGGTATCGACCTGATTCATCAGCTTCGACAACATGCCGAACTGAATGACACCCCTGCCATACTGATCACTGGCGACACGGCGGTCGATGTATTGAGGCAATTGCGTGACAGTGGCATACCGGTCATCAACAAACCGGTTTCAGCCGACACGCTGCTTCCTCGCATCCATGACCTGCTCGTCACGGCGAGCAACCTCGCCGACGAGCGCCTCGGCCTGGAACATTGATTCCACCGCAGACCTGTTGACGCTCTCCGCTGGCATCCGGGCACGTTCCTCTTCCAGCTGGAGGGGGTGATGCCAAGTCATTGCATCGACAACAATACGCTGTCAGCCAGCCTATTTGTGACTGTCTGGCCTCAATCACATTCCATGCAAACAGTTTGAATACAAAGTATCTGATGCCATTCTATTGGCATCATGACAAACACAACTCACTACCGATTCCACGAACTGCTGCATTCCGCTGACCTTGTCGAGGACAGGCTGCGTGAAAAGCTGGCACCTGCGGACATCCGCCCCAAGCAGGCCAGGGTACTGAATGCGCTGGACATACTGGGCAGTGCCTCTCAGGTTGAGGTGGCTCGCGTCACCAATGTCACTGCCGGCAGCATGAGCACCATGGTCGGCAGACTTGAAAAACTCGGCCTGGTATCCCGCACACAACATCCGGATGAACGACGCTGCGATGTGCTCAGTCTGACCGATGCGGGTCGCAGACAGCTGAAGGATGTTTATCGCACCTGGAAACAGATGGATGAACTTATCGAAAACACTCTGGGGCGCGAAAAGGCCCTGCTTCTGGCCGAATTGACTGACGAACTGCGTCAGGCTCTCGGCGGAATAACTCCAGACAACACATCAAGAGGTCGACAATGAAACTGCCCGATCATTCTCTGCAGGGCAAGCCACTTGCCCTGTTTTCCATCGTTATCCTGGCGCTACTGTCAGCGGTCGCGCCACTGGCCACGGACATGTACCTGCCCGGCTTTCCTCTGATAGCACAGGACCTGAATGCCAGCGCGGCCCAGATCCAGATGACCCTCACCAGCTTCCTGGTTGCACTGGCCCTCGGGCAGTTGTTGATCGGCCCCCTGTCGGACCGCTACGGGCGACGCAAACCGCTGATCATCGGTACCAGTCTTGCCATATTGGCTGGCGGCCTGTGCGTTGTGGTGTCCGATATACAATCACTGATTGCACTACGGGCATTGCAGGGCATTGGCGGCGCTGCAGGAATCGTGCTCGCTCGCGCCATCATCACCGATACCAGCCAGAATGAAACCGACTCGGCTCGCTTGTTCCAGCTGATGATGATCATCGGCGGTCTGGCGCCGGTACTCGCGCCCATCGTGGGTACAGGTATCGTTTCGCTGGCTGGATGGCGTGCCATCTTTGCAACGATCGCACTGCTCTCGCTGATCTCCCTGCTCGGCGTTCTGTTCTGCGTCAAGGAAAGCCTGCCACCGCAGAAGCGCACCGAGGGTGGAATCACCGAGCTATGGGCCATCATGCGCATGCTGGCAGGCAATCGAAGCTATGTCGGCTACAGCCTGACCACGGGCTTTACCTTCATGGTGCTGTTCAGCTACATCGCCGCCTCACCCTTCGTTTATCAGAATATTCTCGGCTTTTCACCCACGGCCTATGCCATCGCCTTCGGCACCAACGCCTCGGCCATGATACTGGGCGGTGTTCTGTCTGCCTGGTTGGTGGGCAACGTGGGGGCCCGTCGTCTCACGACTTATGGTCTTGCCGTGATTCTGGCCGGTGTCATGCTGGTACTTCTGAGCGTACTCGCCAATGCCGGACCGATGATCATGGTGCCCGCCATCTTCATGACGGTAGCACCGATCGGACTTGTCATGGGCAATTCCAGCGCTTTGGCCATTCGTCAGGCTGCTGACCATGCAGGCACCGCCTCGGCCGTTCTCGGCGCCACACAGTTCACACTCGGCGGATTCGCGTCTCCCCTGGTGGGCCTGGGCGGCGAACACAATGCCTTGCCAATGGCAGTGGTCATGGCAGCCGCAGTGCTCCTCGCGGTGATATTCTTTGCTCGCTCATCGGTGCAGAGCAAACTCGTTCATTCCGGTGTCCAGCTCAACACCTGAGGCAGATGTCGGATCTGACTCGCAGCGCCAGGCAGGACCGGATCTTCGAAGAATGCACGGACGTTATCGCGGGATGCGAAGCGCTGCGCACCAGTGAGCGTCCGGACTGACGATGGAACAGCAGGATCAGGCAATCGATCAGGTCGTCTGCACAATGCCATCAGGGTACACGGTGTCGACCTGTCCCGGCGCTGCTTGATCATGATCCATTGGCTCCCGACAACAGATAACGCGCTATCGCCTGCCGATCTTCAAGCGTCAGTAAACCCGTACTGTATTCGATAACATCAGTCATGTGACCACCAGAGAAGTCGCCGTCAGGCAGGATGCCGACTTCCAGAAACAGCTCCATATCCTCCTGAGTCCAGTTCCTCAGATCTGACGCCGTAATACCGGGAACCGACTGCCCGTCTGGCCCTCGAAGATTGCCCACAAGCGCGCGATCTGCCACCCCTCCCAACCGGTTGCGCGAGGCATGGCATTCCGCACAGTGTCCGGGACCATTGACCAGATAGCCGCCTCGATCCGTGGTCTGAATTTCACGATCCGGATCAAAGAACAACGCTTTCCAACCCAGCATGCTCGAACGGTTGGAGAGCGGCCAGACGAGATCGTGTCGTGGCGTGACTTGACTCACGGGCTCGACCGTGTCGAGCCAGGCTTTGAGGTCCACCAGTTCCTGATCGCTCATGACACTATAGCTGGTGTAGGGAAACGCCGGATAGTAGTGTTCCCCCTCAGGCGACACTCCTGCCAGCATCGCGGTTGCAAACTCCGTCAGCGACCAATCACCAATACCTGTTCGAGAATCGCTGGTGATGTTGGGTGAATACAGCGTACCGAATGGGGTGTTGAAAGCGACACCGCCCGCCAGGAACGAGCCTCCATTCGAGGCATCGGTATGACAGGCCACACAACCGGCAGTGTGGGCTACATACTCGCCTTCTCGAGTATCGCCGGTCAGTGATGACAGATCCAGCGAGGCCACTCGTTCCGAATGCAGACCTGTGGCCACCACCCAGTACCCGACGACAACCGCGAGTACAAGCAGTGCGGCAACACGAGTCAGAACCCTGGCAGTCACTTCTTTGTTTCACGAAACTGCTTGTGACAGGCAGAACAGCTCTTCGTGGTCTTGAAGAAATTCCGCTTGAGAACACGCTTGTCATTTGTCGTAGTGGCAAGCACTGCAAGTTCTTCGCTGCGAGTGACGAATTCATCAGCCAGATCGGAAAAGTCGCTCCAGCGCGTCCAGATGGCCGGCAGGGCTTCCGTCTGACTGCCTGTTCGACTCATGTCCGTATCCGGAAACAGGCTTGTCATAGTCTTGCCATGCTGAACGAAGACCTTCGCGGCAGAGGCGATGACCTGGCTATCATAGGCGGCCTTGCCCTTGAACATGTCAGCAACTGCGCTGGAGTGATCTCCCATCTCACCCATGGCATCCATTCGTTGCTTGACCACGCCCGTCGCCCCCTGGTGAGAATAGGCCACTCCGGCAATCGTTGCACTCAGACTCAATCCGAGCAGGAAAGGCCTTGACATTCTTTCTATCACCATGGTGTACCTCCGCAAGTCAGGTCCGCACACGCACCAGCGCACCGAGTCCGGCCGCATGGTGCTCAAGAGCATGACAGTGAAACAGCCAGTCTCCGGGATTGTCTGCCACGAACGCCAGCTCCATGGTGCTATTGGGCATCAGCAAAGGACTATCGACCCACCGGGGTTCCCCCAATGGCTCACCGTTGATGGCAAGCAGTTTCATGTGATGTCCATGCAAGTGCATGGGGTGAGGGAACGCTGTCTGATTGTCAAGCAGCAGTCGAACCGATGCCTGTCTTGCCACATCGATCAGTGGCGGCATGTCCAGTTTGTTGCCCACCGTGTCATTGATTGCCCACACATAACCCTGCTGAGCAATGTCCCGCAACCCCATCCACTCTCCATCGAGCCTGGCGCGTCGCAAGCCGCCCATGGCACCGCCGGCGATAACGACCCGATGGGTACTGATATCCTTCAGGTCGGGTTCAGGAATACTGCCCGACGACAGCGCAATGGGGGTATCCAGAGGAGCGTCCCTCAACGGAACATCATCGTATTCCCACTTTACAAGGTCGAATGACTCCCGATAGAAGCTGTCCGTCACCGCCATGGTGCTATGCGGCTCTCCCATCATGTCGATGATCAGATCCACGCGGCCAGCTGCACCGATGACCAGAGGAGCATCCAGTCTGTAAGGGGTCACAGCCTGCCCGTCGATGGCAATGACAGAAGGGCTAAGATCGCCAAACGACAAGGCGAAGTTCCGCGCGTTGGAAGCATTGATCAATCGAAGTCTGAGCCGCTCGCCCGAGCGTACCCTGACGATATACCTGAACCGTCCATTGACGGTAGGGACATTGCCTATGCGTCCGGCATGAGAGCGATCATGACCCGCACCGAAATCGTCACTGATGGAAGCATCCTCCAGCAAACGCCAGTCATCGATCATCCACACGAGATCACGATCAACCCGGGGTGGCTCCCTTTCCGCCACGATCAGAGGACCGTACAAACCGCGCCCTACCTGTTCATATGCATTGACATGGGAGTGATACCAGTAGGTACCTGCATCGGGTGGTGTAAACCGGTAGCGAAACGTTTCACCGGGATTGATGGGGGCTTGCGTCAGTCCGGCAACTCCATCCATGTCATTGGGTAACCGTATCCCATGCCAGTGTACGGCAGTCGGAACCTGCAGCCTGTTCACTACCCCGACCTCGAGTGGTCGCCCGACGCCTGTCTTGATGAGCTTGCCGGGAACCTGGCCATCGAACCCCCAGACATCGGTGGCCGGAAAGTCCGGTCCAACTATATTGACTTCACCCGTTCGCGCCGTGATATCAACCGACCCGGACGTATCGGCCATCGCCGGCAAGAGGGGTGAAAGTGCCAGCACACTACTGCATTGAATGAACGATCGACGATCCATGATACCTGTCCGTCACTGAATTGGAGATTTCCAGAAACTGACCCTCGAGGCAAGAACATGAGTAAGCTCAGCCACGAATCAGGATTTCCGGAGCGGTTGAGTTTCCGCAAGATACCGGGAAACCGGCGCGATTCACACTCTTGGAGGCCTGTAGACAGGCGGCAGGTTTTGGCGAAGCAGTGCAATTTCCGACACCGGAATGGCCGGATGATCGCTCGGATGTGCCGGCCACTGAACACACTTGTACAGGCGTTGCGACACACAGGCTCGGGAAAATGGTGAGCGCCATGCTCCAGCTGCCTCTCAGGATGCTGCCGAGTCTGCCCATTCTGCGATGTGACTTCATCAACTTATCGTAACAAGTCGGGTACCCGGATACACAGCGTAGCGGCGTAACATGCACGGAAATCAAGCAACTGAGTTCACCTCTTGCGAAAACGACAGCGGATTTGCTGCGAGATAATTCAAATAACAGCGCCTGTAAACCGGTAGCTGCCAGTCAATTCATGGAACCGATCGCCACCATTCTGTCATGTCTCCTGACCAGACCTTCCATGCAGAGCACTCAAGATTGACAGCGTCGACACGTCGGAATCCAGCGTAGCCAGATTTCCGGTATTCAGCTGAGCAAGTTGTATCTCCCGCGTGCCGTTTTCTCGATCCTGCGGTTGTCAGTGAGACGTTTCAGCGTTCTGTAAACCGTTTCCTGCGCCAGTCCGATCAGCTCGGCAAATGCGGAAACATCCTCTCCCAACAGTCCATCTTCCATGGCCAGCAGAATGCGATCTTCGGCGGAGCGGATTGACAACAGCTCCACATGACGCCGGCTGCTCTGAACCTGAAAGGCGAAATGCCTTGCCAGTTGTCGCGCAAAGTCGCTATCACCAGACAGGCACATGTCGATTGCTCCACGCAGGCATTCGACCACAACAGAGTCTTCGGTTGCGACAGCAGTGCAATGGTAGAAGTCACTGAACAGCGCTGCTTCAGCGAACGTTTCGCCTGCACGCACGCGATGCAGAATGATGTTGTGACCACTCACGGTCTGCCGGTTCAGGTCAATGGCTCCGGACTGCAGATAGAACAGACCCGTGGTTGGATCTCCCCTGATGAACAGGCTCTGCCCCGCCGTCAGTTCCCGAGTGTGCTTCCCATTGGCATCAATCGCGTTGAACGGCTCGGGTAATGACTGCTCGGACATGATCTGAATCATATACGCGATGATTGCAAAAGCTCAATATCAAGGATATACCAAGAAGAGGCGCACACTGATGAAAGGACTGAGCACGTTGTTGATTGGGCTTGCATTGACTCAGCAGGCATACCCGCAGACAAACCATGGCGTATCTCATGAAAATCATGGGAATGCCGAGTCGGAGCTGCAGCAGCAGAATCAACAGGAAGCGCCATTACTGCACCATAGTGGTCAGTCGACATTCGCGGCGATGATAGAGATTACCGCACTTCTGGACACTGACAAGGACACCCATTGGGCCACCGTCGATCTGGATGCATTGCACTCGCATCTGGTCGACATGAACCAGCTCATGCTGCTCACGCAGTCTTTCACCGAGATTCTCGACGACTCTCTCATTCAGTTCACGGTAACCGGCACCGCCGAGGCCGTAGCGGCAATACACCGAATGGTACCTGCACATGCCCGCGCTCTTCGGCATTCGCGCCACTGGGACATCACGGTGAAGCTTACCGACAAAGGCGCAATACTTCAAATCACTGCCGATTCTCACTCCCGGTTGACCCGCCTGAAAGCCCTGGGCTTCTACGGATTCATGTCACTGGATTCACACCACCAGAGGCATCATCTGAACATCGCTCTGGGCAACGGGCACTGAACAGGGTTTGTCTGGACAGCAGCCTGTCAAGCCATTGCGTGATGATCCGCAGGCCGGCGACTCGGCTGTCCTGAGCATCTGGTCCTGGTACCCCTGCACCATTGGCCAGAAACGTGATCCGATGACAGGTCGTACTGATATCATTCTCCAGCGTACAATCCCGCTGGATGACACTTCGCATGGCGTTGCCATACATCGCACTGTCGAATCAGCCCTTGGTGGTACCGGCATGGCAAGACTCTGGCAATCAACCATGCAAGGAACGAGGAAATGCCACTGCGCGACATCAAGAACAAGCCGGTTGAATGGAACGCCATACAAGGTACTCGTCAGCCATTCGCGCCCGTCGTCGCGCTGTTTTCAGTCTGCCTGTTCGTCTTGAGCGCCTGCTGCTCCAATGACAACAAGGGACACCCGCCGTCCAACGAAACCGACAGAGAAAACGCGCAAGATCACGCAGAGGATCTGCGCCAGGCGGCCGCGTTGCGAGCACGCCTGCACCGGCAGATGAGCAATCACCAGTGGCTGGCTCGTTCCAGAGGATGGCAGATCCTGGAGCAAGGCGCTGCCATCTCGGACAAGGAAATGACCCTGTTCTATACCCGACGCACGGTACTCAAGTCCCAACGTGCCTCCGGATCCGATCAGGCCGAACCCGACTACTGGAACCGCGAACACCTGTGGCCCCGCTCCTACGGCTTGAAGGGCACGGCGGCTGATCGGGACCTGCACAATCTGGTTCCAACGGATCGCACTGTCAACTCATCCCGCGGCAACAAGGTCTTCGATGTGGCGATGACGCCCCATCGGGAATGCACTCTGTGCCGCGTCGATAGCCATGCCTGGGAACCACCCGATGAAGTCAAGGGTGATATCGCACGCATCCTGTTCTACATGGATGTGCGCTACGAAGGAGACACCGGCATCGAGACGGACGCCGGGCTACCGGATCTGACGCTGACCGAGGTGGCTGACCCGTCACGGCGACAACTGGGGCCTTTACACACCCTGCTGACCTGGCATTGCATTGATCCTGTCTCGCCAAAGGAGGAGGCGCGACATGAGGTCGTGGCTGCGGCACAGGGCAATCGCAATGTCTTTGTCGACAAGCCAAGTCTGGTGGAAGCCGTTTATCTATTCGATTGCCCATAATCGACTTCCGGAACCTTCTCCCGCAGCCTGCCATCCCCGCCACTCCGAGCACACAAACCGTGCGATAGGGCCAGTCAGCGTTCCATCAGAGTGCAGGCGTTGAAGTCGCCCCCCAATGAAACCACTCGGTTGATGTCATCGAGTGAGTGCATTGTGTCAGTCAATTGAGTGCAAAGAGTGCAGATTTCCGGATGGCACGCAAACCCGCATGACAGTCTGTGTACCGCGTCAACGGGATCTCGCTTCAGGCACTCCGGAAACGGAGCTTGAATCGAGGCCGGGCACGAGGTGCCGGATGTTGCAGTTCAGCATCCGCCTCAACAACTTTCGGAGACTTGACATGGCAGAAGTGACCTACCCAAAGCACCAGATCGGCGACTCTCTGGTGGACTACGAAGAAAAAGTATTCGAAGATGTTCAGGCCGAACCCGGTGAAAAGGCACTGATCACTTTCCACACGGTGGCCTTCGAAGGCTCCATCGGACTGGTCAACATGCTGCAGGGCAAGCGCCTCATCCGCAAGGGCTTCGAGACGTCCATCCTGCTCTATGGCCCTGGCGTCACCCTGGGCATCGTTCGCGGCTTCCCGAAGCTGGGCGATGAAGCTTTCCCCGGTCATCAGAACTTCAGTGCGCAGCTCAAGGCGTTCATGGACGAAGGTGGCAAGGTCTACGCCTGTCGTTTTGCCTTGCAGGCACTGTATGGCCATGGAGAACCCTCTCTGCAGGAAGGCATCACGCCCATCGCTCCACAGGATGTGCTCGATCTGGTATTGCTGCACCGTCGCGACGGCGCTTTCATCCTGGACACATGGACACTGTAGGCAACAGTGAACTGGTCAGAGCTGCCGCTGCGCAGCTCTCACCGGTACTCGACACACCGGGCGCGACACTTGAAAAAGTGCTCGGCTGTGTCGACGATGCTGCGGCACAGGGCGTGGATATCATTGCCTTCCCCGAGACCTTCCTGCCCTATTACCCGTACTTCTCCTTCATCGAACCGGCAGTCAGTATCGGCAAGAAGCACCTGGGTCTGTACGAGCAGGCCGTCGTCGTACCCGGGCCACAGACAGCCGCCCTGGCACAAGCGGCTCGTCGGCATGGCATGGTCATTGTCGCCGGTGTCAACGAGCGCGATCACGGCACCCTCTACAACACTCAGCTGGTCTTCGATGCTGACGGCACACTGGTTCTGAAGCGACGCAAGATCACACCGACCTACCATGAACGGATGATCTGGGGGCAAGGCGACGGCTCCGGCCTGAAGGTCGTCCCCACCCGCGTCGGACGACTCGGAGCACTGGCCTGCTGGGAACATTTCAATCCACTGGCACGCTTCTCCCTGATGACACAGCACGAGCAGATCCATGTTGCCCAGTTTCCCGGCTCCATGGTCGGTGCCGTATTCGCCGATCAGATGGAGGTGGCCATACGCCAGCATGCTCTGGAGGCTGCCAGTTTCGTCATCAATGCCACCGGCTGGCTGAGTGAGGAACAGAAGGCATTCATCGATCCGAGTGGCAATTTCCACAAGGCACTCTCGGGCGGCAGCTGTTCGGCCATTGTCTCACCGGAAGGTGTGCATCTGGCCGATCCACTGCGTGAAGGCGAAGGCCTGGTCATTGCCGATATGGATCTGGCCTTGTGTACCAAACGAAAACGCATGATGGATTCTGTCGGGCATTACGCGCGACCGGAACTGCTCAGCCTGCTGATAGACAGTGCACCGAAATCCTTGTCGCACGACAGCAATCAACCCTCAGACAGGAGCACAGACGATGACTCAAGATGCGATCACCATGAACCCGCAGACACTGATCAACGAACTGCAGTCTTACGGACTGCGTCTGGTTGATCCGAACGCCGGTGCGCCGAGTCGTCGCGGCGGTGCCGGCCCGTCCGACCACAAGGGCCTCGTCGTCAACGGAGTCACCATCATGGCTCCTGTACATACCGCCAGCGCTTTCGCCTCGCCCTATACGGCGCTGGCTCCGGACGCTGATGGCAGCAGTATCGTGGAAAAGGATGGTCGCCGGGTGGGCACGGTCAGTTTTCCCGTGAACCCGAGATTCTACGACCTGGAGACCGCCGACGGCATCCCCTACAGACAGATCGCCCTGTTGCACGGCACGGATGTTCTGGCTACCACGATACTGCAAACCTGTATCCGTTATGAGAGTCGTCGCAAGACCTGTCGCTTCTGCTCCATCGGTCAATCACTGGCAGCGGGGCGGACCCTGGCGCACAAGACACCGGAGCAACTGGCCGAAGTGGCAAAGGCGGCCGTCGAACTCGATGGTGTCAAGCACATGGTCATGACCACCGGAACTCCCAATCGCACCGATCGGGGAGCCGCGGTGCTGGCCGAGTCAGCCGCCGCGGTCAAGGCCGCGGTAGATCTGCCCATACAGGCGCAGTGCGAGCCACCTGACGATGATGCCTGGTTTCAGCGACTGCGCGACTCCGGCGTGGATGCACTGGGCATGCACATGGAAGCCGTCAACCCCACGGTACGTGATGCCATCATGCCCGGCAAGGCTGAAGTATCCGTGCAGCGTTATCTGCAGGCCTTCGAAGCAGCGGTGCCGGTATTCGGACATGGACAGGTATCCAGTTACATTCTGGCGGGCCTGGGCGATAGCGCAGAGGACATCCTCACCATGAGCCGAACGTTGATAGATATCGGTGTCTACCCCTTTGTCGTACCTTTCGTTCCGATCGCCGGCACACCGCTGGAGGATCACCCGGCTCCACGCCCTGAATTCATGCATGAAATACTGCAACCGCTGGGTGACATGCTGGCACGGGCCGGCATGACGCGCACCTCCATCAAGGCAGGCTGTGGACGCTGCGGTGCGTGCTCCAGCCTGTCTACCTACGAACGGCAAGGCAGCCACGCCTCTGCGGAGGTCATCTGATGTACGAGCCTTTCCAGCCTTACGTATCACCGACCCACCGCGTCTGCATTGCTTCACAGGACTGGCAGCGCCATGCCGCCGCCCGGTTGCGCCGCGACGTCTTCTGCGCGGAACAGGGCATCTTCAGCGGCGATGACCGGGACGATATCGATCGCATCGCCACACCGATTGTCGCTGTTTCTCGCATGCTGGGTGAGGATGGTCACGTCATCGGCACCGTACGCATACACCCCAGCGACAACATCGATGAATGGTGGGGTTCCCGTCTGGCCGTGGCCAGAGCCTACCGTCGCCAGGCAGGCCTTGGAACCTCGCTGATCCGACTGGCCGTGTCCACGGCTCATGCCAAAGGCTGCACACGTTTTCTGGCACATGTGCAATCAGCCAATGTGCTGCTGTTCCAGCGACTGCACTGGTGGTCGCTGGGCGAGATGTCACTGCATGGCAAATCACACCACCTGATGGAGGCCGACCTTGCCCACTACCCTCCGATTCACAGTGGCGTACTCGACGGCGAACGTCGCACGGCAGCCGTAGCATGAACAGCTCTGTCGATACACTACAACAGCTGGCACAACGTCTGGCTGATAGTCCGGGTCTGCGTGGCAAGGAAGATATCCAGCCCGTCGTCGGGGCGCTGGGCATTGGAGACGACGATGCCATTCGGGTCGGCGATGATACCGCCGCCATCCAGGTAAGCAACGGCTGGAACCTGCTGGCATGCGAAGCCATGCTGCCCGCATTCGTCGAGCAGATGCCGTGGTTTGCCGGCTTCTCCGCCCTGTGGGTCAACGTTTCCGATATCCAGGCCATGGGCGGACGGGCCACCGCGGTGGTCGATGCCTTGTGGGCCCCTTCGGCGGAGCAGGCCATTCCGCTGCTGCAGGGCCTGAGAGCAGCATCATCACTGACCGGCATACCCGTCGTCGGCGGACATGCCAATCTGCAGGCGCCTCATCTCGCCATTTCGGTATCGATACTGGGATTTGCCAATCGATTGCTGACGAGTTTCGATGCCGAGGCTGGTGACTTGCTGGTAGCGGCCGTGGATCTGCGCGGTCGACAGCATGCCCCCTGGCCATTCTGGGACGCCGCCAGCGACGCGCCGGTGCAGCGTGTTCGCGCCGACCTTGAACTCATGCCAACGCTGGCTGAAGCAGAGCTTTGTGTCGCTGCCAAGGACATCAGCCAGGGCGGCATCATCGGCACCTGTGCCCTGTTTGCCGAGAGTTCCCGTGTCGGCATGACCCTGGATCTCGACGCCATCCCGCAACCCGCGGACTACCCATTGGAGCAATGGCTTTGTACCTTTCCCAGCTTTGGTTACCTGATGGCAGTGAAACCCGCAAACCTCGACCGCGTCATCCGTCATTTCGGGAGCCGAGACATTGCGGCCAGTGCCATCGGCAGCATCGACGCGACGCAGGAGCTGGCCATCAGTCAGAACGGCCAACGCGCCGTGGTACGCAACCTTGCCAGAGAGCCCTTGACCGGTTGCGCCACCAAACCTGACCACTTGGCGCAGACGCTGCCTGCCTCCCCACATTCACAACCCGACTCCACGGAGAGCTGCTGATCATGCCCGAAACACGATTCGAGATTCGCTGGCCGGACCAGACCACCGAATCCTGTTATTCACCCTCTACAGTCATCAAGGACTACCTGGAAGCCGGCCATGACTACCCGCTGAATGATTTTCTGCAGCGCTGCGACACGGCCCTGTCCGAAGCCAGCGAACGGGTAAGAAAGAAGTATGGCTACGCCTGCAGCGCAGCCAGCGACCAGAAGGAACAGCTCTTTCGTCAGGCCGCCGATCAGCCAGCCGGTCTGGTACATGTCCTGAGGATACAATCATGAAAACACAGCATGTTCCCGTCATCATCGTGGGCGGTAGTCAGTCCGGTCTGGCTGCCAGCTGGTGCCTCAAACAACGCGGAATCGAGCATATCGTGTTCGAGCGCAATACGGTCGCCAATGCCTGGCGCGATCAGCGCTGGGACAGCTTCTGCCTGGTGACCCCAAACTGGCAATGCACATTGCCGGGATTCTCCTATAGCGATGAATACGGTGGCCAGGATCCGGACGGGTTCATGGTGCGCGACGAGATCATTGCCTACATCGAAGCCTATCGTGCGCACTTCGACCCACCCTTGCAGGAACACACCACGGTACACAAGGTCAGCACACATGAACTGGGCTTCGAAGTGCTCGCCGGAGACAAGCGTTATCTGGCCACTGACGTAATCGTCGCCAGTGGTGCCTATCATCAACCCAGACTACCGGCAGTGGCCGAACGGTTGCCCGATCATGTACTGCAGTTGCATTCTTCCACCTACCGCAATGCCGAGCAGATTCCCGAAGGCGATATCCTTGTCGTCGGCAGTGGTCAATCCGGATGCCAGATTGCCGAAGATCTGCATCTTGCCGGAAGACAGGTCCATCTGGCTGTCGGTAGCGCACCTCGCGCACCACGACGCTACCGAGGCCGGGACGTGACTGCCTGGCTGGTCGACATGGGTCACTACGACATCACGGTAGACGATCACCCACTGGGGGAAGCCGTACGCCACAAGACCAATCACTACATGACAGGGCGCGATGGTGGACGCGATATCGACTTGCGCCGCTTTGCCGTGGAGGGCATGACCCTGCACGGACGCCTGGTTGGTCTGGAAGACGGACAACTGCGTTTCGACGATAGCATGCCGCAGAATCTGGACGCCGCCGATGCATCCGCCGAGCGGATCAAACGGGAAATCGACAAATGGATCGACAGCAACAAGCTGCAGGCACCTCCAGCCGAGCCATGGGCACCCTGCCATCAGCCTGAGGGCGGAGACAGTGTGATCAAGCTGCAGGCTGACACACCCCGACAGCTCTCGGCGGTCATCTGGGCAACCGGGTTCACCAGTGACTACCCCTGGCTGGACGTCCCCGCCTTCGACGAGCAGCAGCAGATCTCTCACTGGCGTGGTTGCTCACGCAAGGTAGATGGTCTGTGGGTGCTGGGCTTGCCCTGGATGGTGACCTGGGGCTCTGGTCGCTTTTCAGGCGTGGGGCGTGATGCCGAATACATAGCAGCGCGTATCAGTGAACGAAACCGGCAATTGCAGGTTTCATCCCTGTGATCCAACTCGCACAAACCCACGGTATGACAGGTGTTGTGCCGTGCAGGCACATATAGACGCAATAAGGTGACGAGATCCTTGTGGACTGACTGATGCAGATGCCGACCTCACCCCACACAATTGACTGGCTTCCCCAGCTGGATGAGGATCGTCCTGCCTATCTGGCCCTTGCAGACAGCATTGCACGGGATCTGTCTACAGGTCGTCTCAATGCCGGCGACAAGTTGCCCAGCCAGCGTCTGCTGGCTGAACGGCTGCAATTGAATTTCTCCACCATCGCCCGCGGCTACCGGGAAGCCCAGTCACGGGGACTGATCAGGACTCGTGTGGGTTCCGGCACCGAGGTGCTGGCCCAGGCCGATTCACACAGCGCCCGTGCACAGCGTCGCGATCTGTCGGACCGTTCGATGAACCAGGCGCCGGAGTCCGACAATCCGGTGCTGCAGGCCAGGCTGAAGGATATCTGGAATGATGTCGGCGAAGAATTCCGCGCGCTGATGCGCTACCAGTCCTCCACAGGCTCTGCCGAAGACAAGGCCGCGGCACTGCGCTGGGTTGCAAGGCGTGGTATCGAGGCGCGATCGGATCAGGTACTGGTGACACCCGGGACCCACGCTGCCATGCTCGCCATATTGCGTACCACCACCCGTCCCGGGGATACCGTGGTCTGCGAGAACATCACCTACCCCGGCATTCGTGGTCTGTGCAAGCTGCTGGACCTGCAGCTGCGTGGACTCGGCGATGACAATGAGGGCCCGAACCCGACCGAACTCGACGCCTGGGCCAGCAAGGAAAGGGTCTCCGTGTTCTACACCAATCCGGATGTTCGCAACCCCACTGCACAGACAATCAGTTCACGCCGACGTGCCGAGCTGGTGGATGTCTGCCGGCGTCACGACATTGCCATCATCGAGGACGATGCCTACGGTTTCCTGCCCAGTGATGCCCCTTCCACTTTCGCCATGTTGGCTCCGGAGTTGGTGTATTACATCGCCGGACTGTCCAAATGCCTGGGAGCCGGTTTGCGCGTCTCCTACCGCATAAGACCACCCGAGCAATCAGGCAGTGCCATCGACAACCAGTTGAAGACCACCAATGTCATGGTCTCGCCGTTGACCACCCGTCTCGCCACGCGCTGGATAGAGACCGGCGTCAGCGATGAGATTCTGCACCAGATTCGCAGTGAGTCCATACAGCGTCAACAGCTGGCAAGAGAGATCCTGCCCACGGGCAGCTTCGATGCCCACCCGGAAGCCTTCCATTGCTGGGTGCGGGTACCGGCACCCTGGACACGCCACCGGCTGGTGGACTGGATGAGAGGACATGCCCTGGGGGCTGTCAGCAGCGACGCCTTTGTCATGCATGGCCAGGCGCCGGAAGCCTTCCGACTGTGTCTGGGAGGTGCGGCTTCCAGACACCAGGCGAAGAGTGCACTGGAGTTCCTGAGTGACGCGCTGGACAATCCACCAGCGAGTTGACCGAGGGGATCCGGTACTCCCTCGCTGAGGATCGGTCAGCGGCTGCCGTTCGTCACCGGAGGAATCGGAACTCCCTTGCGGAGGGCCAGTCAGTGACGACTGTCTCGTTTTTGGCGCGTCGTTGTCAGATCCAGCGCCGCACCTGTTGCCGATACTGCCGATACTGATCACCGAATTTCTCGGTGAGCGCCTTTTCCTCTGGCAGGATCTGAAAGCGATTCATGTAGGTGACAAACAATCCGACCATGACGAGGGACAGAAAATTACCCAGAAAGACTACCCAGGCCAGCAGAATCAGAACAATACCGACATACATCGGGTTACGCGTGTAGCGATAGATCCCGCCGGTAACCAGAGCCCGTGCGGTGGCCGGATATAGAGGGTCAACCGTGGTGTGCGCGACTCGAAACCCAAAGATGCCGACAAAGCCGGACAAACCTCCGCACAGCGCCAGCAGCACGGCCAATGGCTTGCGCAGTGGAAAATCGATCGCGAGAAATGGCGTCCACCCCGACAGCAACCAGATGCCGATCGCAGCGATCAGGGCAACGACTGCCGGTGGAATTCTGAGTTCCAGTGCTTTCAAGTGTCTGCCAGCTCCGTATCAAACAGTGTAGGTCCTGCGCTAAAGGCGAGACACGCAGGTCATCGCAACTATCAAAGCACTATAGCAGCTGCACCCCGTGTGTTCGGCATGCCTGGCTTGTTTCCCGGCTAGATGATTGAAGGTTCCCGAAATGCTCACGGCGAGCCTGGTGAATTTCCTTTGATACCTCTTTTCGCTTTATCGCCTTTGATCTGATTTCTCGGCCAGGCAGATCATTGGCATACCAGTTACTACATTTATTGACCTCTGTGTGAGTACTACTGACGGAATCTCACCATTCACATTGTATTAATACCAGCAAACTGATTTCCATCAAGAGTACTACTGAACAATATTGTTCTTGCCGAGAGCAGACACCCATGACACGCATGGCGGTGTAGGACAGCAGCAAGCGGAGTACTCGCTCACACTTCAACCTTTCTAATATCTAGCATGAGGCCGGTGCCAGCGACGCCTGTTACTTCAAGTTGCACAACATATGCTGAAGCATACATATAGTCATGCCATCAAGGCCAACTTACCTGCACGGACCCGTGGGACTCAACGCCCTAATTGCAACGCCCCGTGCAAAAATTAGCACTCCCTTACTCAACTTCCGATCGCTATTATAAAGACAGATCGAAGCAGAACCCATCTCCCCGAATACGCAGGGTTGCATTTCACACATTACGGAAATACAGCAGGATAATTATTTACAGCTATGGATAGGAGCGAAGAGAGCTTCTGAAAAACCCAATCAATTACATGACCATGGCAATCACAAGCCGTTTAACGTTATCCCACATTGACTCATGGCCCAGGCCAAAACAAACTCGAGGACTCACGTATGGATAAAACGTCACTACAGCTGACAGAAGGCCTTTCACCGGCACTAGGCTTTACATTGATGATCGGGCTGGGCCTGATTTTCCTGGTACTTGCATATCTGATCAAACGCACATTGATCAGAAATACACACGATTTTATCTCATCGAATCGTAGAATCGGACTGGGTTTTGGCGTTGGTTCCGTCATTTCTGTCTGGACCTGGGCCATGGCGGTCATGATGAGTTCCGCGATGACCTTCCAGTGGGGACTATCCGGCCTGTTCTGGTTCGTTGTCCCCAATGGTCTAGCACTCATGGCGATGATTCCTCTCGCACGAATTCTGCGGAAACGCATGCCGGATGGCTATACGATCAGTCAATTCGCCTATAACAGGTTCGGACGTTCGCAAGCCGCGGCCAGTGTTGTCACTGTGACAATGATCTTTGGAATCTTGCTTGAAATACTGATCAATCTAAAAGGAACCTCAGTTGTCATGTCTACAGTTTTCTCAATCGACTGGAAAGTGGCAACTATCGTCACAGTTTGTGTCGTTATGACCTATTCCTTCTTCGGTGGACTCTGGACCGCCGTAATGACAGGCACAATAAACACTTGGATGATCACTGTACCTGCGGCAATAGTTATAGTAGCCGTGTTCGATTTGATTCCTGGAGGTGTTGACACGGTATTCGCCGCCGTCGGTGATGCTGGTGAAATGAACCTGTCAATTCTGGACTCTTCTGCCGCGGCCGGTTTTGGCATCACTCTCGCATTTGGCCTGCTGGCATCGGTGGTTGCAGACCAAACCTTCTGGCAGAAAGTATGGTCGGTACGAAAGGATCAGGTATCAAGGACGTTCATGTGGGCCGGTGCACTCTTTTATCCAATTCCTATCTGCCTGGGCATGCTTGGTCTGGTAGGTATCGGCTACGGTCTTACAGCTACTGAAATCGGCGGAGACATTGTGGCGGTGGGGCCCTACATCGTGTCTCATATCGGTCTCCCGATGACACTTATTATTGCCTACACCCTGGTTATTCTTGCAGCCTGCTATTCCACGATAGACGGTGCCAGTGCAGCGCTCTCATCGGTGGTTGCTATCGATATAGTCAAGAGATTTGCCCCCGAAACAACCGAGCAAACTCTTTTCTACATAACGAAGGCATCAATGTTTATAGGCGGCACCGTCGCGGCCCTTATTGTTCTCTCTGGAGTCGATTTCACTTCATTAGTCTTAACTACTTACGCACTGAAGACCTCGATACTAATTCCACTGGTGCTCGCGATCATCTGGTCACGAACCAACACAGTTGGCTTTATTGGAGGTGTCATACTTGCAATTATAATTGGAATGCCAATCAGAAGCATGTACGGTGAACTGATAGGCACCCTCTCTATCCTTGCGATCAGCGGCATTACCGTAGTTCTCGCTGCTATTTTCAAGCCAAAGGAATTCGACATGGACGAACTTGAAGAACTGATATCAGATCTTGAACAAAAGACTCCCGTTCCAACCTCTGAGCATACCTGATCATCGGATCACCGATCTTGCTACCACCAAATTGAGAGTATCGCCATGTCGTCAATTTACGTTGCTACATTGTTTTCTTGTCTGATCGCTACCGCAGTTTTCGCTGCAGGTTATTTCAAGGGTATTTCCGAAGCCATTGCCGACCACCGTACCGAAACAGATTCACCCATACCCGATGAAAAAGAAAGCAACTATGGTCTGGCAATAATGGTAGCGGTTATCGTTGCCAGCTCCATCATCTGTCTGATTGGGATCGTACCGGAAATGATCTATGCAGGCCCTTTTCTCGCAATTGTTACTGCGGTGATGAACGGAGTGGCCTTCTTCGTTGACTCCAAATCATAAGGAGTAGAGCATGAAGTTCGGTCTATGGCTTCCGGTATATGGCGGTTGGCTACGATTGCACAGCAATCGCCCATCACCAGACTTTGACCTGTGTAGCAGGCTTGCAATACAGGCCGAGAAAGACGGTTATCACTACCTCTACGGCTCCGAAAACTTGCTCAACTGTGTCTATGGTGGAGACGCTGAAGTTGCCGACCCCTGGATGTATGCAGCTGGGCTGGCAACGTTAACTCGGAGGATCGGCCTTGTGGTCGCCAGCAAGCCGGGGTTTTGCTCACCGATGTTAGCGGCCCAGATGACTCGTAGTCTTCAGCAAATGAGTAAAGGGCGTTGCTCTGTGAACATTGTTTGCGGCTGGTGGCCTGAGGAATTCAGGCAGGCTGGCGTGGACTACCTGGATCATGCGGGTCGGTACAGACGTGCAAATGAGTACTGCGAAAGCCTTCTTCACTTCTGGGGACAGAATACCAAAGCCCGCAAAGGCGAGTTTTACAGCGTGGAAGACATATCGCGAGCCAACACACTCGAACCGTTGCCACCAATCTGGGTGAGTGGTCAGTCCAAGCACGGGCTTGCTCTCGCCGGACGATACGGTGAGACAATATTCCTTAATAGTATGCCTGTAGATGAACTCAGCAATAAGATTTCTGAAATTCGCGGCAACGAGGCTTCGACTACTCAAAGTCTCAAAGTTGCGGTCAGTGCGTTTGTACTCATGGCAGAGACCGACAGCCTGGCGGAGTCTCGTTATCAAGAATTGCAGGACAAAAGAGATGACACGCTAATACATGAACTGCGTACTGCAATGGATGAGTCAGGTGCCAGCTCCTGGGAGGGACTTACCCGGGAAAGAATGCTCGATTCCAACTGTGGCTTCGACGTTGGCCTTGTGGGCTCCCCGATGACCATCGCAAAACGTATCGGCGATCTAAAAGATGCAGGAGTTGACATTCTCATGTGTCAATTCGAAGACATGGTCAAAGACAGCCATTTGTTTGCACAACAAATTATGCAGCCGTCTCTGATTCGTTGTACTGCTTGATAGTTTCCCAAAATACTCAAAGGAGAAAACCATTATGTCCAAGAAAAGAGCACATCTTCTCGGCTTTGTACAACACGGTGTAAACAGCCATGCTACGGGCATGTGGAGGCATTCCCGTGACAAGGTGAACTGGGACTGGCGCAAACCGGAGTACTGGCAACACATGGGGCGTACAATGGAACGTGGTTTATTCGATGCCATGTTTATAGCCGATGAGCTAGCGCCCTATAACAACTATGAAAAAAGCTCTGACGCTACTCTTAAATACGCGGTGCAGTGCCCGACTCATGAACCCTCAACCATTGTACCGATTGTTACGGGAGCCACTCAGCATCTGGGTGTCGGGGTTACGCTTTCCACAGCCTTTGAACACCCCTATTCCATGGTTCGACGTCTCTCGAGCCTCGATCATCTATCCAGCGGAAGGGTGGCATGGAATGTAGTAAGCTCCTACTCAAAAAGTGAGTGGGATGCCTATGGTGAACCCATGACTGACCGATCTCGTCGTTACGAACGAATGGAAGAATACCTGAACCTCTGTTACGAATTGTGGGATTCATGGGATGAAGATGCCATCGTTGCAGACAAGGAAAGCGGCGTTTATGTGGATCCTGCCAAAGTTCGTAACATAGATTTTGACGGGGAGTTTTTTAAGTCGAAAGGACGTTCTTTTGTATGTAGATCCCCCCAAGGACGGCCCGTCCTTTGGCAGGCGGGTTCATCAGCTACTGGTCGTGACTTTGCCGCCCGTCATGCTGAAGCAATCTTTGCAGTTCATCCAAATATAGAACGCATGCGTGAATATGCGGATGATTTGGGTAGTCGATTAGCTGAAGTCGGACGTGAACCTGGTAGCGTAAAGTTGATCTACGGGCTTCAGACTGTTGTTGCCGAGACACGTGAGGAGGCCCAGGAAAAGTATGAGCGAATCAAAGCCTGCATCCCACTCGAAGGAGCGCTTGCCTGGATGGCCGGACACTTTGGTCCTGATTTTTCGACCTACGACCTGGATGAATATGTTCAGAACATCGAGATTCCCGGCATCCAAGGGTTATTTGAATCAATCATATATGCAAAGGGCGGCGCACCTGTCACTGTGAGAGAGGCTGCTCTTTATTATGCACAAGGCATGGGCATGCCGATTCTAGTAGGCACACCTGAAGACATTGCCAATCATATGGAGTTGTTCATGGATGAAGGTGGAGCCGATGGCTTCATGCTGGCCGCCACCTATACACCAGGTTGCTTCGAAGAGTTTGTCGACATGGTTGTTCCAGAGCTGCAATCACGTGGTAGATATCGTACTGAATACAGTGGCTCCACTCTTCGTGAAAATCTCTTGTCCAACTGAGGCGTCGACAATGATCAGCAATGAACTTTTCTGCGAAACCATGAGGCAACTTGCTTCTGGAGTTGCAGTAATCACGGTGGAAAATGACAATCAGCTACACGGAATGACAGCTACCTCATTCACATCTGTATCTGCCGACCCACCTTTGGCTTTGGTGTGTATCAAGCGAGGCAGCGATACCGACCAATTGGTAGCAAAAGCAAAACGGATAGGCGTCAGCCTGTTGAACAAAACCCAGCAGGAGATTTCCAATCGCTATGCATGGAAAACTGCTGACAGAGATCGCTTTGATGACCTGGACACCTGGCGCTGTCCTGGTGGATCGCTTGTATTCAATGACTGCGCGGCCGTAATGGAAGCTGTAGTCGAAGAATCTTATGAAGCTGGCGACCATACAATCTATATTGTTCAGATTGAGCATGCTTCTACGAACAATCAGGTTGTACCACTACTCTACTGGAACGGCAACTACGCAGAACTGGAGTCGTCAGAGTTTTCCCCCAAACAACCATCAGTGAGTAATGCATGAGGGTCGTAGCCACTATCAACCTTGGAAAACCGTGCATGCACCCTTCTCGCTATGAAGAGGATGGGTAAGGATGGCAGCGTGGTCAGTCAACAATGGTTTCACAAAACAGGAAAAAAGCCTGAAACGAAAAAGTTGCATATCATTTGTCTTTCATTTATTGCTACCAACTCTCTGTTGTCACGACGTTTTCAGCCACGCACTGAACAGGAGATAGCTTTTGAAAAAGCCTGTTGATAGTGCAAAGACCGAAAAACCAGAAATTCTCGGCGTAGAGCTTGCCGCTAAAAGCAAGCTTTTCAGCATTGAAACTGTCAAGGTACGTTACAGCAACGGCACAGAGTCTATCCTTGAGCGTATACCTTCCGGGCGCTGGGCTGGCGCTGTCATGGTGGTGCCTGTCTTACCTGACAGAAGCGTGTATCTGGTACGGGAGTACGCGGTTGGTAGCGAATGTTACGAGACAGGACTGCCACAGGGCATGAGAGAGTTCGGAGAGTCTGCAACTCAGACAGCAAATCGAGAACTTAAAGAAGAGATCGGGCTAGGAGCCAGAAAACTTACCCTACTGAGTGACCTCAGCGTAGCGTCTTCCGTTCTCGGCTTTCGCATTCAGATTGTTCTGGCGGAATTTCTTTATGGTGCTCAACTGACTGGCGATGAACCTGAACCTCTTCAGTCTTTCAGGCGCGACATTGATGCCCTGTTGTCTGGCTCCACTGACACACAGATCACAGAAGTTCGTTCCTTGCTCGCGCTCTACCTGGCGAGGGAGCACCTGAACTCCAGGACAGAGAACTACGCTCATGTCTGATTGCCATTCTGTTCCAAAATTTCTAGTTAAACCGGAAATCATCAACAATGTCTTCACAATTGCACTACTTCCTAGATCGTGTTAAGAATTCCTTCAGATCTGCCATGATGGTGTTGTCCGTGCTTGTATTTTATTTTGGTCCAGATCATCACAAACATAAACGCCGGCCATTTTTCCTCAAGTCGCTCATGTGTCGACCAATTTTCGAGCTGTTGACCTGAAAGTTGTTACCCCTTGTAGTAACAGAAGAGTATTCATCGTTAAATTCTTAGTCAGTAACACACCGTTTTAAAATCATCTTTCGGTGTAAGTGACATTACAAGAAGGACCATGCCTGATCATCATACGTCAAGACTTCACAAAGCTGTTCTTCTGCGGACTGTCAGTCCGAGATAATCTACCTGTGCCGATAATTGACCGAAAGAATTTGATCGTCACATAGCAGACGAATATTTTAGCTATTGAGTTGTCCCGCAGACTGATTCACGCTTTCAACCTATAGAACGTTTATTGTACGATTTGCATTTTTTGTGACTTAGGACGAACTATTTATCGGGATGATAATTCCTAACTCAATCTCTCATGAGATTTGTTACGACTCAACTGTTTATACAAAAGCAGTTTCGAGAAGAACTTTACAGGAGCTAGGAGTCTAAAAGTGCGTTGTCTCTCGGCTCACTGCAAGTGCGACATGTATTGGTATCGCATTTTCAGTTAAAGAGTCTTTCAGTTAATTCCGATGGGTGAGTAAATTACTTGAAGCACTTCAAGATTTTTGAGATGGTAAAAGCTGTCGCTCGTGCAGGCTCTATTCGTAAGGCTGCGGAGGACATGAACATAACTGCATCGGCCCTGAATCGTCGTATAAAGGACTTCGAAGATGAACTGGGTTTCGAGTTATTTGAACGCCTGCCACAAGGCATGCGGCTCAATCCGGCCGGTGAACTGCTGATTCAGCATATCCGGTTGCAAATGAGTGATCTCGCGCGAATACAGTCGCAAGTAGCTGACCTCTCCGGACTCAGGCGGGGTCATGTGTCGATCGCTTGCTCTCAAGCCTTGCTGCCTTACTTTCTGTCGGAACAAATATCATTTTATAGAGCTCAACACCCCGGTATTACCTTCTCTATAAATGTTCGTGACCGGCAGCAGATCGAGCACGATCTGTCCACCTTTGAAAGCGATCTTGCACTTGTTTTCGAACCTGTGCATTTGGTGGATTTCGAAATCATTCAGTCGATCCCCCAACCGGTCCATGCTGTCTTTAGAGCCGACCATTCACTTGCCAAGAAAAGGGAGTTGCGTCTGAGGGACTGCCTTGACCATCCTTGCATCGTACCTTCCACAAATTATGGTGTACGCAATCTTTTGGAGATTGGAGCAAAGAAAATTCTACGAACGTTGACACCTGCCTTGGAAACAGAATCATTCGATTTGATACGTCATTACGTACAGCATGATTATTCTGTAGGGTTTCAGATACCTATTGGATTAAATAATTTGATATGCGCTAACACAGTTCACCGACCTATCGCAGTCAAGGATATACCCATCGGACAGCTTTATCTCGGGCAAAAAAAAGGGCGCAGGTTACCAGTAGCCTCTTCCCGTTTCGCACTTCAACTTCACTCAGCACTCGAATCATTGAACAATATATCGCCAGACTGACACATTCAAGGAAGTGTTGCATCGGGGCACGGTTCGCTGGTCGAACAATCGCGCCCTATCAACCAGCTTTTGACGAGCAACTGAGTCTAATCAGGGTGCCGAATAGCGAAGGTCTTTTCGGGCAGATTCATTTTTTGCAGATTGATCACATCAATGCAACTGCGGGATATTCATCTCCTACTAGCGAACTGATGAAATATGCTTGAACGTGGTGCCTGAGCGGATTTGGAAAATAATGGTGTATCGGACTGATTACTCGTTACCAGACCATCAATCTTCCACTATGGATAATGAAAATCACCCATTTCGATATACAACTTACTAGCTGACTATCGTCAATAAATGCAATGGTGGAATATTCAACTTATTCAGGCATACACAAAAATTGAAGAAGTGTTGTATCACAGCTTATTCCGCATTGTGCGGCGCAGTCGTGCACTTTCTCAGCCTGTGTACCGATGCAATGCTTTGAGAAACAACGCGACCCAACCAGGATGGCACTGGTGCATTCAAGGTTCTAAGCCTCACTGCGCATTCACCGCGACCCGCTAATCAATCGACGAAGCAGCTCCAGTACCAGCAGCACGGCGGCCGGCCAGATGACCCAGAGATAGCCCGACCAGCTAAACAGATTGACCAGTAACAAGCCTGCGACGAAGATACCAGCGCGGACAACGGATAGTCTGAGCCAACCACTGGCAAACAACGGTGCTGCCTTCATTGCCAGAAAAACCGCCATGACAAGTCCCGGCCAGTGCGCCCAGAACGGGCTTCCACTGGCAATATCGATCAGCAACAACACCGACCAGAGTGCAGCCAGAAGCCTGCCATCGCGTGACAGCCGTTCTCGCAGATCAGACGGGGCCCGAGGTACAGGCTTCGATGGCCGCGCCACTTCATCCTTGCGCTGCTTGAATGCAGACGGAGGCTTGTTCCTGCCGAGGGAGATGCGATAGACCGACACATCGTCGACAAAGTTCTTCGGACGCTTCTCGCCCAGATACTCGAAGCCGACAGAAAGTTTCTTCTGAACCTGATCGTAGACCTGTCGAGAGATCAACACGCCACCCGGCTCGGCCATGGACTCCAGCCTTGACGCAAGGTTGACCCCCTCACCAAGCAGGTCACTCCCATCGATCATCACATCACCCAGGTGAATGCCGATCCGGAAGCGCAGTGCCCCTGCTTGATCGCGAGTGTCGATGAGAAGCTCATTCTGCACTTCGATGGCACACTGAACGGCTTCAACCACCGAGGGAAATTCGGCTATCAGCCCATCGCCGGCGGTATTGACGATCCGGCCACGATGACGTTCGATGAATCTTGCAAAGACTTGACGCGCAGCCCGGAGGGCTCCGATGGTACTGACCTCATCCAGGTCCATGGCGCGACTGAAACCTGCCGCATCTGCTGCAAGAATGGTCGTCAGCTTTCGTTGTACTTCCGTGGTCATGGCAACTCTCGTGAGCCGGATTGATCCAGCGGACGGACCGACCGCCAATCGAGTCTGCTTTCGACTTCATTCTGAACAATTCAGTATCGACGCTATCGTGAGTCCAGCAGGGGGAGTTACCGTTCGAACTCGAACCTGTTCCAAGACTCTGTCGGCATTCTGCCAGAACGACAGCGCTTCAATGCCTGACTAGCCGAATTGGCAGCGGCAACGAATCAATGCATTCATGGCCGCCCATGAACAGGGGAACGCGGTTTGGAAGTGGATGTGAGTCACACACATGCACTCATCCGGACAGGGAAGCCATCTTTCGCAATCCCTTCAATGATGGGTGGCGTCTCGAGAGTCTGATTCCGCAGAATCCCCGCAGGCTTCAGACGTCAAAGGTGCGGGTGTCGCTGTTAGAGCGAATGAAAACAGGCAGATAGATGGTGGGGCGTGCTGGGTTCGAACCAGCGACCACCTGATTAAAAGTCAGATGCTCTACCAACTGAGCTAACGCCCCCCGGTACTGCCTACGGTCTGGGCGACCGTGTGATACGTGATTGTTGCGCTACGTATCGAGCGGACAATGATAACGCAAAATTTAGTCTTGGGGGGGTACTAAAGCCCTTCTCTGTCCATTTTTTGCAGACGCTTTCTCGCCAGCACCGCTGCGGAACGCCCGGGATAGTCTTCCTGCACCCCGGTCAATATGGTTCTGGCCTGCAAATACTCACCTTGCTCGTACAAGGCAAACCCGATCTTCAACCTGGCGTCCGGAACCTTGGTACTGTCCGGAAAGGAATTCACCACGACACCGAAGTTGCGCAGGGCATCATCGAACTTGCGCTGGGCGTACATGGCCTCGCCCTGCCAGTACCAGGCATTGTCCGAATACGGACCATCGGGGTATTTCGTCAGGAAGTCATCGAACGAGGCAACAGCGCTGTCATTCTGACCGCGAGCCAGCAGGTCATAGGCGCGGGTGTAACCGGCTTTCTCGGCCTGGGTGGCCGTGTCACGCAAGGCACCGGTCGGCGGCCGCGGGCCATCGCCGAAGTCGGCATCATTGGCAAAGGGTACGGCAACACCATCCTCGGCCACGAATACCCCTGCCGGCTCACTGGCTGTCTCATCCAGACCGACACCGGCGGTTTCATCCAGCAGACCACTGCCCAGACCGTCTTCCCCGGCCAGCAGATCCAGAGAATCCCGCGCCTCTTCCAGATCGGTGATGCGACGGTCGGTGTCCGCGTACAGATCCGAATTGCGCCTGGTCAGGGTGTCGATCTCGTAGTTGAGACTTTCGATCTCGCCGCGCAAGCCGCGGATCTCCTGCTGCAGACTGTCGATACGCTGCAACTGCTCCAGCAGCGACTGATCCATGATCCGTTCGACCCGATCGAGGCGGCTGTCCAGATTGTTCAGTGTCGGCTTGTCCTGAGCCACGACTGCCGAACTTCCCAGCAGCAGGCAGGCAAGGGTCAGCCATCGCAATGTCACCGGCTGGCGATCACCCGCAGCCTGGCGGCCGTGAGCAGAAGCGGAAGTCTCAATGACAGTGCGTGAATCGAACATGGGAGTAGTAGTCCTTCATCCTGGGGTGGCAGGCGCCGAATCCGACATGAACCCGATGCCTGAACGCAACAGCTGACGATCAGTTCGGAATGGCGGATTCGTAGATGATGTTCACCCGCCGGTTCTTGGCCCAGGCATCGCTGTTGTGGCCATCATCCACGGGCAACTCCTCGCCATAGGAGACGGTACGAGTCTGGGCGGAACTGACACCCTGCAGCTGCAACATGCGGGCAATGGTCATCGCACGTCGCTCGCCAAGGCCAATGTTGTATTCGCGAGATCCACGCTCATCGGTATGCCCTTCCAGGCGTACCCGACCATCGGGATTCTGCGCCAGATAGCGACCATGCTGGGCCACGATATCCAGGAATTCGGGGCGCAGTTCGGCCTGATCGTAGTCGAAGTAGATGACCCGTTCCAGCGGTGCCCTGCCTGCAATGGAGTTGGGATCAACCTGGGTGATGTCCTGTACACCATCGATGGTGACCGGCTGCACGATGGCAGGCTCTCCGATGTCGGCCAGTTCCGGAGCGCGACTGGGGTTGGAACCACAGGCACTGAGCGCAAGCCCTGCCATGGCGATGATGAGGAGTTGAATTCTGGACATTGACATGCTCTCGTTTGAATCTGATTACTTGGAATACGGCGACCAGGCGGGTTCTCGAACCGATCCCCCGTCATCCAGTGACAGGCTCTGTACCACGCTACCATCGAGCGATACGGCGCCAAGCGTTCCACGCCCGTTCTTCTCCGTTGCATAGATGATCATCTGGCCATTGGGGGAAAAGCTCGGCGACTCGTCCAGAGTGCCTTGCGTCAGCGTCTGGAACAGTCCCGAGGAACGATCGATCATGCCGATCTGGAAGCCACTTCCAGCCCCGTGCACGAAGGCAATGGTGGAGCCATCGGGTGACACGGTTGCACTGGTATTGTAATTGCCATCGAAGGTCAGGCGGCTGGCTCGACCACCTCGAGCGGATACTTCATACAGCTGCGGCCCGCCGCTGCGGTCCGAGGTGAACACCAGATTCTCGTTGTCCAGCCACACCGGCTCGGTATCGATGGCATCGCTGTCGGTCACTCGGCGCAGCTGTCCGGAGTCGACCTGCAGGATATAGATATCCGGATTGCCTTCGAAGGAGAGGGTCACTGCCAGTCGCTCGCCATCGGGCGACCAGCTGGGTGCACCGTTGATGCCGGCCCGTGAAATGACCTTGATGCGGCTACCCTGCTCCCGATCCTGCACATAGATGGCCGATTGCGTGCGGTTCTCGAAGGAAACATAGGCGATTCGTATACCATCCGGCGCCCAGGCAGGCGAGAGAATCGGCCGTGGGGAGGTCAGCATGGCCTGCGGGTTTTCTCCATCGGCATCGGCAAGCTGCAACTGGTAGGTGCGATCACCCACAACGCCGGAAACCGACACGAAGGCGATCTGCGTATTGAAGGCTCCGGGGATACCCAGAATTTCCTCGTACACCTCATCGGAGATCTGGTGAGCGGCACTGCGCAGGGTCTGATCGGTGACCTGGAAGCTGAAGCCGGTCATCAGTGTCTGCTGCAGCACATCGTAGAGCTGGAATTCGACCACATAACCGGATGCCGGTCCTGGCTTGATGCCACCGATCAGCAGGAAGTCCGTGCCAGAGAGTCGCCAGTTGGCATATCGCGGAACATCCCCGCTGACCGGATTGGCGACAAGATCCTGACGGTTCAGGGGCGCAAAATTGCCGCTGCGCTGTAAATCGGCGTCGACAATGGCCGCGATGTCCTCCGGTGGCTCACCACTGCCCGTCCAGCCGAACGGCACGATGGCAATGGGAATGGCATTCTCGCCGCCCTGGGTGATTTCGATCTCGATGACCGCCTGCGCAGGGGCCACCAGTACCCCGAACAGCAGCAGGCTCGACAGAACACCGCCTGACAGCGCACGAGCGCCTTGCCTGAAGGCCGCCCGCGGTGATCGACAGGCGTCACCGGGGAGCGCATGGCGGATGGCAATGGCAGCCATGGCCACGGCATGGAGTTTCGACAGAATTTCGCTCATACGCGCTTTGAAATACAAATCACCAGTGTCCAAGGTTTGTCGTGCCACGTGGAATCCTAAACCATCCGCTCAACTTACACAGATAAGGGTAGTTCAATTGGTAATTAACCCCAAAAGACCGCAGAGCGGCAAGCATGGTTGCCGAATGTCGTTACCGTACCGTCAGTTGGGCCGGAAATAGAATCTCAGGCGCCGATCGAACAACTTCGGATCCGGTGCGGCCGGCAGGGGAGAGGCTGCCAGCACGGCGTTTTCGACGGATTTCCGCAAGGCGGCACTGCCGCCCTCACAGCTGTCGACGGTTACCTTCAGCACTTCACCTCCCACAGATTGCAATACGCTCACAGTGCAGTCCACCTGGCCGGTGGTGCCCGGTGGCTTGCGCCAGCTGCGCTCCACTCGTTGCCTGATGGAGTTGAAGTAGAGATTGCGCAGACGCAGAAGTTCCCGTTGCTGCTGTTGAGCCAATCTTGTATTTTCTTCTGCGGCTGCGGCCGCGATTCTTGCCGCCTCTTCCGCCAATTCGGCTTCCCGCGCAGCGGCCTCACGACGCGCCTGTTCCGCCTTGCGATCGGCTTCGGCCTGTGCTTCTGCCGCAATGCGTTCCTGCTCGGCCCTGGCCGCTGCAGCCTCCTCGGCGGCCACTCGTTCTGCCTCGGCCTGACGTTCAGCCTCGGCTTGCTCTTCGGCGGCGATACGCTCGGCTTCAGCCTGGCGCTCCGCTTCAGCCTGCTCCTCTGCGGCCACGCGTTGCGCTTCGGCCTCCTGCTCGGCTGCCACTCTTGCGGCTTCGGCCACGCGTGCCTCCTCCGCCACTCGTTCAGCCTCGGCTGCCTGCTCCGCAGCCAGTGCTTCGGCTGCAGCCGCCTCTTCAGCCACACGTTGTTCCTCTGCCTGGCGAGCCTGCTCCTCTTCGCGAGCCTGACGCTCTGCAGCCTCTTCCGCCAGACGCGCCTGCTCGGCCTGCGCGGCAGCCAGCTCTTCCTCCAGACGTTGCTTCTCGGCAGCCGCCTCTTCACGTTCCCGCTCGGCAGCTGCACGCCTCTCCGCCTCTTCGGCTGCCAGCCGCTCCTGTTCGATGCGCTCGCGTTCGGCCTTGGCCTCACTGGCAGCCTGCAAGGCCTCCTGGCGCTCCTGCTCGGCCAGTCGCGCTTCCTCTTCCAGACGCGCCTTTTCCTGTTCGGCAAGGCGAGCCTGCTCTTCCAGTCTGGCCTTCTCTTCAGCAGCCTGGCGTGCCTCTTCCTGCAGCTGCCGATTACGCTCCTCGGCATTGCGCTGCACTTCAGCCAATCGTTCCCGCTCGGCATCGGCCGTCTGGCGGGCCTCATCGATGCGCCGGGTTTCCTCCTCCAGCTGTTTCTGCGCAGCGCTGATTCTCTCTTCTTCCCGCAGCCGCTCCTGACGCAGACGTTCCAGAATGGCCTCGCGCTCCAGCACCTGGCGTTCGGTCAGGCTGGCTTCCTGCTGCCGCAGTGTCTCCAGCTCGGCCTGCTCCTTCTCCGCGCGAGCTCGCTGCAACTCGCGCTGCCGTTCCAGCTCGGTGGCCTGATCCTGCAGGGCCTCGATACGCTGTTTTTCCTCCTCGGACGCTTCTCGCTGCTGTTCGGTCAGCTCTTCGGCCTCCTTCAGGCGCGCTTCGGCAGCGGCACGGGCCTCTTCCAGCGCGGCTACCGTGGATTCGAGCGCCTGCTGCTCTTCCAGCGCCTGCTGCGCCTGGCGTTCTTCGAGCTCCTGCAGACGCTGCACTTCAGCCTGAATATCCGCCTCACTGACCGCAACGGCTTGAATGGGTGCCTCGTCGGTCAGATCGAGACCGGCAGATGCAGGCTCCTTGTTGATCTGAATGACCAGCGCAGCGACGAGCACTGCGTGCAGCAGCACGGACAGGATAATGGCGAGCGGATAGCGGCGGATAAGCTCGAGCATTGGCGTCAGCCCGAACGGTGCAGCCGCGACTGCGTTGCCATCGGGGAAATAACAGGCTGTTCAGCGTGCGGCATGTTCATGATGAGTGTTGGCTACCGCTCCGGATCCGACATCAAACCGATTTCAGGCGCACCCGACAATTGCAGGGTCACCATTGCTTGCATGATCTGACCATAGTCTATGGCGGCGTCTCCTGCCACCAGTACGCGCCGGTCGGGGTTGAGCCGCAAGACCGCACTGGCCAGACGTTGCACTTCCTCACGCGCCAGCGGCTGATCCGGTGTCTCGCCGACGTTCAGATACCACTCACCCTGGCTGTTGACTGACAGGATCAGTGGCTCCTGAGCCTCACCCGCATCGGCAATGGGTGTTGCCGCCGCATCCGGCAGGTCGATTTCCACACCGGTCTGCAGCAGAGGCGCGGTGATCATGAATATCACCAGCAACACCAGCATGACATCGATGTAGGGCACCACATTGATCTCGGCAACCAGCCGCCGCTTGCGGCGATCGGCACGAATGGGGCGAACCGCTCTCACTAGGACTGTTCCGCATCACCGCCAAAGCGGCGGATGGCCTGGCGCTGCAGTACCGTCGAGAACTCTTCGGCAAAGTTCTCATAGCGATTGAGCAGGCGATCCACTTCGTTGGCAAAGCGGTTATAGAACAATACTGCAGGTATCGCGGCAAACAGGCCGACAGCCGTGGCAATCAGCGCTTCGGCAATACCCGGCGCGACCATGGCCAGAGTGGCCTGCTGCACATTACCCAGGGCGGTAAACGAGTTCATGATGCCCCATACCGTACCAAACAGACCGATGTAAGGGCTGATGGAGCCCACTGTCGCCAGAAACGGCAAGTGGTGTTCGATGATGTCGGCCTCGCGGGACACGGCAATGCGCATGGCCCGACCGGAACCGTCCATGATGACTTCCTCATTGTCGGTCTTGCGTCGCAACCGACCGAACTCGGAGAATCCGGCTTCGAAGATGCGCTCCATGCCATCCAGCGTACCGCGACGCATGGTCAGCTTGGAGTAGGTACCGGAGATATCCGAAGATCCCCAGAAATCCTGTTCGAAATCCTCGGCCAACCGCCGGGCGCGCCGCAACTGGCGGGACTTGCCCAGGATCAGAGCCCATGACAGCACCGACGCCATCACAAGGATGACCAGAACCCCTTGCACGATCGGGCTTGCAGCCAGAACCAGATGCAGGATAGACATGTCAGAATTCACGGGAAATGGCCTCTCTGATCTCGTTGGGAATGGCACAGGCTGCGAGCGAATCGGCATTCACGCAGACCAGGCCGATGGTGGATGACGTCAGCAGCGTCTCGCCACGCATGACGCTCTGCTCGCATACCACACTGGCGGAACGCATGGTCTTCAGACTGGCAGTCACCGTCAGCTGATCGTTGAAGCGCGCAGGTGCCAGATAGTCGATCTGCACCGAACGCACGACAAACAGACGCCTCTTCTCGTTCTGCCAGACATCCAGTTCGATTCCACTTGCCCTGAGCCACTCGGTACGCGCCCTCTCCATGAAACGCAGGTAGTTGGCGTAATACACGATGCCACCGGCATCGGTATCTTCGATGTAAACCCGAATCGGGATTGAAAATTGCGACATGCGAAAGTATTGCAGAGAAAAGTTGTAAATTACAGCGATCGGGCAGCTTACAGCCATGAACGGCCGGCAACCGTGCCGCTACACGGCAACTTCGGCAGCGCTGCTGCGCGACTATACCGGAATCCGGTCAGGCCGCCGATCATTCAGGGGGGCAGTTACGCGATTCGCCATCAGCTATCGCTGGTGGAGGGTAGCTGCAGACCGAAATGGCGATAGGTATGGGGTGTTACCACCCGGCCACGCGGCGTGCGCATCAACAAGCCCTGCTGAATCAGATACGGCTCGACCACCTCTTCCAGTGTGCCGGTCTCTTCCGACAGGGCGGCTCCCAGATTGTCGACCCCGACAGGCCCGCCGCCGAACTTGTGAATGATGGCATTCAGCAGCCGCCGGTCCATGTTGTCCAGGCCGAGGCGATCAACATTCAGCAGATTCAGGGCACTGTCCGCCGTTTCCGCATTGACCGTACCGTCGGCCCGCACGTCGGCATAATCCCGCACGCGCCGAAGCAGACGATTGGCTATACGCGGAGTGCCACGAGAGCGACGGGCAATCTCGATGCAGCCCTGCTCGTCAATCGGTACCTCCAGCAGACGCGCCGAACGGGCGACGATACCCGCCAGATCCGCCACTTCGTAGAATTCCAGCCGCTGCACGATGCCGAAACGGTCACGCAGCGGGGAGCTGAGCAGGCCGGCGCGTGTGGTGGCCCCCACCAGGGTGAAGGGCGGCAGGTCGATCTTGAACGAACGGGCACTGACACCTTCGCCGGTCATGATGTCGATCTGGTAGTCCTCCATGGCCGGGTACAGCACCTCCTCCACCAGGGCGCTCATGCGATGGATCTCGTCGATGAACAGCACATCATTGGCTTCCAGATTGGTCAGGATGGCCGCCAGGTCGCCGGGGCGTTCCAGCACCGGGCCGGAAGTATGCAGAATGCGCACATCCAGCTCGTTGGCAATGATATTGGCCAGCGTGGTCTTGCCCAGACCAGGCGGCCCGAACACCAGCACATGATCCAGCGCTTCGCTGCGCATCTTCGCCGCCGAGATGAACAGATCCATCTGCTCGGCCACGGCGCGCTGCCCGTGATAGTCAGCCAGCAGCTTGGGCCGCATGGCCCGTTCCTGCGCATCTTCCTGGTGTGCATCGGCTGTGATCAGTCGTTCAGGATCGGCCATATCGGGTACTCCGGTGATCGTGCCGTGAAAAAGTCGCTTCTTCGCGCTCGGATGTTACGCAGATGCCACATCGTCGCGGTGCCTGCCGGGCGTTCGACATCTAGCGCGCTGCGCCTCGCAGCGCCGCCCGAATCATCTGCTCAACGCTCTGTCCCGTCTCGCTGTTCTTGTCGAGCAGGCGATTGGCTTCTGCCGGCTTGTACCCCAGCGCCACCAGCGCCTCTTCGGCCTGTTCGCGTGCCGAGGGATCGTTGTCCAGCGGCAAAGTGCCACTGGGTACGGCGCTGCCAACGCCCAGCGCATCGACCTTGTCCTGCAACTCCACCAGCAGCCGTTCCGCCGTCTTCTTGCCGATGCCCGGCACGCATACCAGTGCGGAGACATCCTTGCTGGCGATGCAGGACAGGAATTCATCGGTACTCAGCCCGGAGAGAATGGCCAGTGCCACCTTGGCTCCCACACCATTGACCTTCAGCAGAGCCCGGAACAGCAGTCGCTCGGTACGACTGCCGAACCCATAGAGCAATTGGGCATCCTCGCGTACCACCAGGTGTGTGAACAGGGCAACCGCCTCACCCTGAGCCGGCAGTGCATAGAAGGTCGACATGGGCACATCCACTTCATAGCCCACACCCTGCACATCCACCAGCAGCGAGGGTGGATTCTTTTCCAGCAGCACCCCTGTCAGCCGACCAATCATCGCCTCAAACCTCTTCCTCGAACTCGTTTTCTCTGTGGCAGCAGTACCTCTCCACCGGGGGTCTTGCGTGAATGCGCATGACAGATGGCAATGGCCAGTCCATCGGCCGCGTCCACCTGCACGGTTGACACGATGTGCAGCAGAGCCCTGACCATGGTCTGCACCTGTTTCTTGTCGGCAGCACCAGAACCCGTAACCACTTTCTTGACCAGTCGTGGTGCGTATTCAGACACCGTCAACTGCCGCGAGACGGCGGCAGTGATGGCCGCACCCCGCGCCTGCCCCAGCTTCAGCGCCGACATCGCGTTGTTGCTGAGAAACACCTGCTCGATGGCCACTTCCTGCGGCTGCCATTCGGTGATGATGTCGCCCAGCGCCGAATGGATATGACCGAGCCGCTCGGCGAAGGAGTCTCCCTTGACGCGAATATGTCCATGCGTCAGGTGAAAACTGCGAGCCCCGTCCGATTCGATCAGGCCATAACCGGTGATGACCGAGCCGGGATCGATTCCCAGAACCCGCACAAGCCCATTGCCACGGGGGCTACTCACAGGCGATGGCTGCCCAGTGGCATCAGCTGGACGCGCCGTCACCGTAGGACTCGGGCGGAATGTCGGCATTGGTGTAGACATCCTGCACGTCGTCCAGATCTTCCAGCGCATCGATCAGCTTGATCAGTTTCTCGCCCTGCTCCACGTCCAGTTCCACTTCGGTGGCCGCGCGCATCGTGACTTCGGAGTGCTCGGGCACCAGTTCGGCTGCCACCAGCGCTTCCTTGACGTCCATGAACACCTCTTCGGTGGTCAGCACATCGATGGACCCATCGTCATTGCTGATGATGTCATCGGCACCCGCTTCCAGCGCCGCTTCCATGATCATGTCTTCGTCCGTGCCAGCGGGGTAATTGAGGATGCCCTGCTTTTCGAACAGGTAGGACACCGAACCCTGAGTCCCCATGTTGCCACCGTACTTGGTGAAAGCGTGCTTGACTTCGGAGACGGTCCGGTTGCGATTGTCTGTCATGGTGTCGACCATGATGGCCACGCCGTTCACGCCATAGCCTTCGTAGCGATTTTCCTCATAGGACACATCATCAAGCTCGCCCGCGCCTTTCTTGATGGCGCGTTCGATGGTGTCCTTGGTCATGTTGCCGCTCAGGGCCTTGTCCACCGCCAGGCGCAAGCGCGGGTTGGACCCCAGATCGGAACCGCCCATCCTGGCCGCAATGTTGATCTCGCGGATGAACTTGGTGAACAACTTGCCGCGCTTGGCGTCTTGCTTACCCTTGCGATGCTGGATATTGGCCCATTTACTATGTCCGGCCATTGACTGCCTCTTGTTGGATGTAATTCATGATGTAAGTCGCCTATTGTCGCGCATTTGACCCCCTGTTGACCAACCGTGACACCCGAAAAGCACATCACGGTAGCCAATGCCGGGACAAAGACGGCTTCAGCGGGCAGAAACCGACAAGGCTCCTGTTGTCACCATGACTGTAGCGGACTACTCACGAAACCGCCCCAGGCTCAGAAACCTGGCCACGTAGTCGGTACATTCGCGGGAAAAGATCATGGTGGAATGCGACAACGGCAGACGCACCCGGTCAGTGGCATTGTCGATCAGCGTCTCGCTCTCGCGTACCACGCCATCACTGTCATCGCCACTGGGATACAGCAGGGCACTGATACCCAGATTGCCGCTACCGGTGATGATGCCCAGCGGCCGTTTGCCCGAGAATTCGGGTGCGCCACCCAGCAGCCCCTTTTCGATGCTGCGTCCCAGCAGAGGTCGCAGTGCCGGGGTGTCATAGACGCGCCGCGCGACATAGCTGCCGCGCACCGGTGAGCCGATCAGCACCACCTTGTCGATATCGATTTCCGGATAGCGATGCAGCAGGTGCAGAATCACGATGCCTCCCAGACTGTGGCCGACCAGATTGACGCGACGTGCCCCCAGCTCGCCGATCTCCCGGTACAGGGAATCGGCATTCTCTTCCGGGGTGTTCTTCAGAAAATCATAGCTGACCGAATGCGTGCGAAAACCGCGAGCCTCCAGCATCTTGCCCATGACCCGCATCATCACACCCTGCATCCAGATACCGTGCACCAGCACGGTGACCTGATCGGGTGCCGGCATTACACGTCGCGCCATGACGTTCAACCTTCCGCCTTGAGAATGGCCTGCAGTGCTGCACGATTCGTGCGCGAGGAGACCCTGGCAATGGCCTCGACCAGCGGCAACCAGCAATAATCGCCATGCTCGTTCGGATCCAGCACCACCTGGCAACGCGCTGGCAGCTGCACACTGAATTCGTGCTCCAGATTCTCGGTGACGCCAGGCGCATAACGCCTGCGCCAGGCCGCAGCGATCGGAAAGCTTCGACTGGTGGCATGGTCGTTCACGACGGCCACGATACCGGTCTCTTCGGCCAGCTCGCGAACGGCTGCCTCTGCCGGTGTTTCACCAGGCTCCAGACTGCCCGTGACGGATTGCCAGAAATCCGCCGGATTCTGGCGACGGATCAGCAGCACCTCCAGATCCGTGGTGTAGACCACCACCAGAACGGACTCCGGGCGTTTGAACAGGGAACTCACCGCCTCCTTGCCCCCGGGGAGGGAGCCCGTCGCGGCCTCCCTCGGATTCCTTGCAGAATCGCCGTCCCGCGCAATTGCAAGAACATTGTCGGCACGGCCCTTGCCGACACCATCCTTGCCTTGCACCGATGGCCGGGAGTCATCAGACCCCCGGTCAGAACCGGTGGGTCTATCCGGCATCGGGCGTGGTGCTGGCACGAGCACGGGTGCGCAGGTGCAGATCCTTCATCTGCTGATCCGACACGGCACTGGGTGCACTGGTCAGCAGACAGCTGGCGCTTTGCGTTTTCGGGAAGGCCATGACGTCACGGATGCTCTCCGCATCGCACATCAGCATGACCAGGCGATCCAGACCGAAGGCGATACCACCGTGTGGTGGTGCGCCGTACTTCAGGGCATCGAGCAGGAAGCCGAACTTGTCGGTGGCCTCCTGTTCGCCGATTCCCAGTACATCGAGGGCTTTCTGCTGCATCTCGGTGTTGTGGATACGGATGGAGCCACCACCCAATTCGGTACCGTTGAGCACCATGTCATAAGCGCGTGACAGCACCTTGCCCGGGTCCTCATCCAGCTGCGCCTGCCATTCTTCAATGGTATCGGCCGATGGCGAGGTGAAGGGATGATGCAGTGCCTGCCAGCGCTTTTCACGCTCGTCGAATTCGAACATCGGAAAGTCCACGACCCACAAGGGGCGCCAGGCGTCTTCGACCATGTCCAGTTTCTTTGCCACTTCAATGCGCAAGGCGCCCAATGCCGCCTCGACCACCTCTGTCTTGTCGGCGCCGAAGAAGATCAGATCGCCATCGACCGCTCCGGTGCGCTCGATGATGGCCGTCAGCACGTCTGCCGGGAAGAACTTGACGATGGGTGACTGCAGCCCCTCAGCGCCCTTGGCGATGTCATTGCACTTGATGTAGGCCAGACCCTTTGCCCCGTAACGACCGACGAAGTCGGTAAAGCCATCGATTTCCTTGCGCGTGAGCTTGTTGCCACCGGGCACGCGCAACGCAGCCACTCGCCCCTTGGGGTTCTTTGCCGGCTCGGCAAAGACCTTGAAGTCCACGCCTTCCACCAGATCGGACAACTCGGTCAGCACCAGGGGGATGCGCAGATCCGGTTTGTCGGAACCGTAGACGGACATGGCTTCGGCATAGCTCATGCGCGGGAAGTCCTCGCCGTTGCCCAGATCGACATCCAGCACGTCCTTGAACAGCACTTTCATCATGTTCTCCATCGACCCCATGATGGTGTCCTCGTCGATGAAGGACATCTCGATATCCAGTTGCGAGAACTCGGGCTGGCGATCAGCGCGCAGATCCTCGTCGCGGAAGCAGCGAGCCACCTGGTAGTAGCGATCGATGCCACCCATCATCAGCAGCTGCTTGAACAGCTGTGGGGACTGCGGCAGCGCATAGAACTCACCCGGGTGGTTGCGGCTGGGTACCAGATAGTCGCGGGCACCTTCGGGTGTGGCGCGCGTCAGCATCGGGGTTTCCACTTCGATGAAGCCATCGTCTTCCAGCGCATTGCGCAGCTGACGAATGACGCGAGCGCGCAGACGCAGGCGTTCCTGCATTTCGGGCCGACGCATGTCGATGTAACGGTAACGCAGCCGGTTTTCCTCGGAGACATTGTTGTCATCGAGCTGGAACGGCGGTGTGGCAGCCCGATTCAGAATCTCCAACTCGTAACCCAGTACTTCGATCTCACCGGTTGTCATGTCCGGATTGATGGTGCCTTCGGGGCGATGGCGGACCTTGCCGGTGATGCGCAGCACGAATTCGTTGCGAACCTCTTCGGCAAAGGCGAAGGTCTCGGCTCGATCAGGGTCGAAGACGACCTGCACCAGACCGGTGTGGTCTCGCAGATCGATGAAGATCACCCCACCATGGTCTCGCCGACGATGGACCCAACCGCAGAAAGTGACGGTCGAATCGAGTTGTTCCAGGGTAATAGCCCCACAGGGGTGAGTGCGCATGAAGACCTCAACGGGCAAAAGCCGCAATTGTAAAGTAGTTATCTGCTGCGCGAACAGCGATAATCCACCCTCCTATCATTTGTTTGCGGATCATTCATGCCCCAGTATCACGTCTATGGCGTCGGAAATGCACTAGTGGACCTCGAATACGAGGTGCCCGACAGCCTCCTCGGCGAACTGAACATCGACAAGGGGCTCATGACCCTGATCGAGGAAGAACGCCATCATCAGCTTCTGGAAAAGCTGTCCGACCTGCACTCTCGACCCTGTGGCGGTGGATCGGCCGCCAATACCATCACCGCGACCGCCCAGCTCGGCTCCTCCACCTATTATTCCTGCAAGGTCGCCGACGATGTAACCGGCGCCTATTTTCTCGACGACCTGACAGCCAATGGTGTCAGAACGAATCTGGATCGGGATTCCCTCGCGCATGGCCACACCGGCAAATGCATCGTGATGGTGACTCCCGATGCCGAACGCAGCATGAACACCTTTCTGGGTATCACGCGCGAGATCAGCGTCGACGAACTGGACGAGAATGCCATCCGCGATTCACGGTATGTGTACATCGAGGGTTACCTGGTGCCGGAGACCAACGCCCGCGCAGCTGCCGTCAAGGCACGTCAGGTGGCCCAGGCCAGCGGTGTCAGGACTTCCCTGACCCTGTCGGATGCCAACATGGTGAACTTCTTCAAGGACGGCCTGCAGGAGATCATCGGCGATGGGCTGGACATGGTGTTCAGCAACGAGGAGGAAGCCCGGCTGATGTTCGGCGCCTCCAACGTCGAGGAATGTCTGGAAGGGATGAAGAGCATCAGTCACCAGTTCGCGATGACGCGAGGCCCGAAGGGCGCCATGGTGTATGACGGTGAGAAGCTCTTCGACATTCCGGCGAAGAAAGTCCACGCTGTCGACACCAACGGTGCCGGTGATATCTACGCGGGTGCATTCCTGCATGGACTGACGAACGGTATGGCCTTCGCCGATTGTGGTGAACTGGCAGGTTATGCGGCCACCATGCTGGTACAGCAGATGGGCGCTCGCCTGACCCGCGAACAGATGACAGAGGTTGCCAAGCGCTTTGCCTAATCTACCTGCCCTGCCGCGCGGTTGTCCGCTCTCCCTGACCCTGATCGTCATCAATATCGGCCTGTATCTGGCGCAGATGTCGACCGGCAACCTCATCACCAATTCGGGTCTGTTGTATGGTCCTGCCGTTCAGGGAGGACAATGGTGGCGCTTGTTCAGTTCCGGCTTCCTGCATGGCAGCTTGCTGCATGTCGGCTTCAACATGTATCTGCTGTTCATGCTGGGGCCCCACCTGGAACGCGCCTACGGCAGTCTGCGCTTTGCACTGATGTATGCCGGCTCTCTGGTCGGTGGTGCACTGGGTGTCATGGCCTTTGCCTGGGATCAGCCGACTCTGGGCGCCTCCGGCGCGGTTCTCGGACTGGCGGGTGCCATGGGCATTGCCCTGCATGAACGAGGTATCGGCTTGCGCCAGTCTCCGGTATTTGGTCTGGTGGTTTTGAACCTGGCCCTACCCCTGCTGGTGCCCGGAATTTCCTTCTCGGGACACTTCGGTGGTGTGCTGGCCGGCATACTGCTCGGCTACCTGCTGGTCTGGCTACCCGCGCGCTCCCATGGTGCATCGACCGGAAACACACTGTCCATCGGTGCGGCCGCGGTGGCCCTGCTGATTGCGCTGACCGTCATGGCGGCCACCCTGGGCGGGGTTGTATCACTGGGCTGAGGTGCCCGAGCGTGTCGACGAATCCGTTGGTCCGGCTCCTCGACACGGTTCGGCTCCTCAGTATGAGGCCAGTGCCCGGCAGTGTGCCGAGCCCTGGCGTCAGCTGGCGGCTTCGTACAGCGGCATGACCCGGGCCGCATAATCGGTCAAGTCCTTGATGCGTGTTTCATTGGAGGGGTGAGTCGACAGGAACTCCGGACCGCTCTTGCCGCCCGAGGCCTTGGCCATCTTCTCCCACACGGAAATGGCAGCGCGCGGATCGTAACCGGCTCGTGCCATCAGTTCGACACCCATGCGATCCGACTCGGTTTCATGCAGCCGACTGTTGGGCAGGCCTCGCAGATAGGTGTAGACCTGATCGGCTACCGCCTGAGTGGTCTCACCGGTTGATGTGGCCGCGCTGAGTATCTGCAACACCACCGCCTTGTTGGCCTGTTCCGAGGCACGTTCGCGTGAATGCTCGCGCAGTGCATGAGAGATCTCGTGTCCCATGATGGCGGCTATCTCGGCGTCGGTCAGCTGCAGCTGTTCGATGATGCCCGAATAGAAGGCGATCTTGCCACCCGGCATCGCCCAGGCATTGAGCTGGTCCGACTCGATGACATTGACTTCCCAGTTCCAGTCAACGGCATCCTCACGAAACGTGCCTACCGTCAGAATCAGCCGATTGGCCACGGCTCGTACCCGGCGCGTCATGGCAGCATTCGCATTCAGATTGCCTTCCTGCTGTGCTTCTCCGATGATCTGGGCATAGGAGGCAATCGCGCCCTGTTCCAGTTCTTCTTCAGACACCAGTATCGACATCTTCTGCACACGGTCCAGGCCGATGGCGCCGGACTTGGTGGTTTGCACGCTGACACAGGCGTTGAGTAACAGGGAGGTAACGACAACGGGAATTAGGCGACGAAGTTGCATGCTTGTCCTTTCTTGATCCGAGCGGATGGTTCGTTTTGTCTGTAGCGGCAACTGTAGCACCGCACTTGTCTGAAGGATGCTCGAACCCCGTAATACACATTTGCACTCGAATAGCGCATCGCGGTCTTTATCAGAGCGCCAACTCAATGTTACCCTTCGGCTAACCTCAAGGAGCACGGCACGCATGGCCGACAAGCAGACAGTTTCCAACGAAGCATTGCTGACTCACCAAGCCCTGATAGCGGCGATACTCGAGGCGCTTCCCAGATCCCTCGATGCCACCCAGAAGGCGCAGCTGGCAGAGTTCGTTCCCGCTTACTTCAAGCATGTTCCCACCGACGAACTGGCACAACTCGGGATCGACGACCTGGCCGGTACCGCACTGGCCCACTGGCAACTGGCGCGCACCCAGAGCGTCGAGAAACAGCGCCACATCGTCTTCAACCCCGCCTTCGATAGCCATGGTTGGCATTCGGCCCATACCGTCATCCAGATCGTGGCCTGCGACCAGGCCTGGCTAGTCTCTTCCCTGCATGCTGGCCTCGACCGGCAGGGGCATACCGTTCACCGCATCATTCACCCCATTCTGAATGTAGTCAGAGACGATCAGGGACAATGGCAGGGACTGTCGGAGAATGACAACTCTGACGCTGCCCACAAGGAATCCCTGATCCATATCGAGATCGATGCCATTACCGAGAATGATCAGCCTGCCATTCGTCAATTGATTGACGACGTGTTCGAGGTGCTGGCACTGATTCGTCATGATGCCGACGACATCCGCCATCAATTGCACGGCATTGCCGATCGGGTGCAGGACAGCGAGCAGGCCGAATTCGTACGATGGCTGGACGAACGCCAGTTTGCTTGCCTGGGATATGCCCGCATACAGGCTGATGACAACTTCAGCGCACTGCATGAAGCATTGGGTGTGTTGCGCGGCAATGATGGCGTGGAAGCCTGGAGTACCCACGACCTGATGCCTGACGGGCTCAACAGCCAGACACTGGACCAGGCCTTCGCCGATGATGCTCCCGTGGTCTGCAAGGCCGGTCATGTCTCACCGGTCATCCGCAATGAACCGGCGGATCTCATCATGCATGCACAGCGTGACAGCCAGGGACAGCTGACTCATGTCAACTGCATTGTCGGCGTCTTCATCAGCGGCTTGCAGAACGAGGCAGTCAGCAACATTCCATGGATGCGCGAACGCGTCGAACGAGTCATCAGTGCCTCAGGTACCACGGCCGAATCCCACGATGGCAAGGCCATTGCCGCTACCCTGCGAGGCTTGCCACGAGCCATGCTGATGCAGACTCGCAGCAATGAACTGCTGAAGATGGCCAGCGGCATCGTTGCCCTGCAGGAGCGCCAGCAGGTCAGACTGTTCAACTCGACCGATTCTCTCGGCCGCTTCAGCAACTGTCTGGTCTACATTCCACGCGATGGCTACAGCCGCGATCTGCGCCTGACCATCGAACAGATACTGGCAACGCATATCGACGGCATCAGCGTCGGCTTCGACACTCGCTTCTCATCCGAATCGGCCCTGGCCCGACTGCACTTCGTCATCCAGAAAAACCCGCCGTATCTGCGCGATATCGACTGGAACGCCATCGAACAGCGCATACGTCAGGCCGCCATCACCTGGACGGACCGACTCGAATCCACGCTGCGCGAGAATCACGACGAAGTGACAGCCATGCGTCTGTTGCGACGCTACGCCACGGCCTTCCCATCCAGCTATCGCGAAGACTATTCCGCCAGGGCTGCCGCTGCCGATATCGACTTCATCGAGACCAGTGTGCCCGAGGATGCACCGGTGATGAGCTTCTACCGGCATATCGTGGCCGATAGCGGCACCATCAACTTCAAGCTGTTTTCCAAGCATCAGCCGGTATCCCTGTCCGATGTCATTCCGGTCATCGAGAACATGGGTCTGCGCGTGGAATCGGAACATCCTTTCGAAATCCGCCGCCATGAAGCGCCAATGGTCTGGATTCACGAATTCACGGTGAAACAGACGGTGCCGCAATCGGGCGCCAATGACAGCGTCAGCGTCGATGATTCAGCCAGGCGCATACAGACCGCCTTCGATCACATCTGGCGCGGCGATGTCGAGAACGATGGTTTCAACCGCCTGATGCTCGACGCCACGCTCGATTGGCGACAAGTCGTGATCCTGCGGGCACTGTGCAAATATCTGCTGCAGATCAATGTGCCCTTCTCCCAGAGCTACATGATCGACAGTCTGATTGCCAATGCAAAGATCACCCGCCTGCTGGTGGAACTGTTCGAAACGCGATTCAAACCGGGTGGCAGCGGCACGCTGACTCACGAGGCCACGACCCTGCTCGATCAGATCGATGTCGAGCTGGACAATATCGTCAGTCTCGACGAAGACCGCATTCTGCGCGCCTACCGCAACGTCATTCTGGCCACGCTGCGCACCAATGCCTACCGCACCGACGAGAACGGTGCACTGCGGGAGTACCTGTCGTTCAAGCTGGACTCCAAGGCGGTGCCGGACTTGCCATTGCCACGTCCCATGGTGGAAGTGTTCGTCTATTCATCCAAGGTGGAAGGCATTCATCTACGTGGTGGTCCGGTGGCACGTGGTGGTTTGCGCTGGTCAGACAGACGAGAAGACTACCGCACGGAAGTACTCGGCCTGATGAAGGCGCAGATGGTCAAGAACGCGGTCATCGTACCGGTCGGCTCCAAGGGGGGATTCTACGTCAAGGCGGCGTTGCCGCCAGAGCGTGAAGCCATGATGGAAATCGTCGTCGATTGCTATCGCACCTTCCTCAGCGGCCTGCTGGATATCACCGACAATCTGGACGGGTCCAAAGTCCTGCCACCACCGGACGTAGTGCGCTACGATGGTGATGACCCTTATCTGGTGGTGGCCGCCGACAAGGGCACGGCCACCTTCTCCGACTATGCCAACGCCGTGGCCATCAAGTATGGATTCTGGCTGGGCGATGCCTTCGCCTCGGGCGGCTCTGTCGGTTACGACCACAAGAAGATGGGCATCACGGCCCGCGGCGCCTGGGAATCGGTCAAGCGACATTTCCGCAATCTCGGCGTCAATACCCAACAGGATGAGTTCACTGCCGTGGGGATCGGCGACATGGCAGGCGATGTGTTCGGCAACGGCATGCTGCTGTCACCGCACCTGAAACTGGTCGCGGCCTTCAATCACATGCATATCTTCATCGATCCGGATCCGGACGCTGCCGCGACCTTTGCCGAGCGGCAACGTCTGTTCAACCTGCCACGCTCCAGCTGGACAGACTACAACAGCGATCTGATCTCGCGCGGCGGCGGCATCTTCTCGCGTCAGGCCAAGCAGATTCAGTTGTCACCCGAGGCGCAACAGGTGCTCGGTACAGAGCAAAGCAGCCTGACACCCACCGCACTGATATCGGTCATCCTCCAGGCACCGGTCGACCTGCTCTGGAACGGGGGCATCGGCACCTATGTGAAGGCCGTGACCGAAACCCATGCCGATGCAGCCGACCGGGCCAACGATGGCCTGCGTGTCAATGGCGGACAACTGCGAGCGCGAGTGGTCGGTGAAGGCGGCAATCTCGGCTTCACGCAGCGGGGTCGTATCGAGTTCGCCCAGAAAGGTGGGCTCATCTACACCGATGCCATCGACAACTCGGCCGGCGTCGATTGCTCTGACCATGAGGTCAACATCAAGATCCTGGCCAATGCCGTTGTCGCCAGTGATGACATGACCCTCAAGCAGCGCGACCAGTTGCTGGAGTCCATGACCGATGATGTCGCCCTGCATGTGCTGCGAGACAACTATCTGCAGACCCAGTGCATCGATCTGTGCGTGGTTGACGGCCCTCAGGCCCTGACCGAACAGTCCCGCTTCATGCAGCACCTGGAGTCCATCGGACGCCTGGATCGCACCATCGAATACCTGCCGGAGGCCGAGGAAATCGCGGATCGCCTGGCCAATGAACGCGGCCTGGTTCGTCCCGAACTGGCCGTGCTGGTCTCCTACAGCAAGATGGTCATGTTCGATGAACTGATGGCAGCGGACTTTGCGGCCGACCCTTCACTCGAGACTGTGCTGCTGGACTACTTTCCCACCGCCCTGCGAGAGGGTCAGCGGGAACAGGTGCTGCAACATCGCCTGCGACCGGAAATCATTGCCACCGTTGTGACCAATGATGTAGTCAACCGGCTGGGCCCCACCTTCGCCTTTCGCATGCAGGTGGAACTCAACGCCACCACGGCCGATGTGGGCGCCGCCTTCGTCATCGTCAAGCACATCTTCCGCCTGCCGGAACTGTGGGATTCCATCGAAGCCCTGGACAACCGGATCGATGCAGCGGAGCAGTACCGCATGCAGATTCTCGTCAGGGGCCTGGTGGAACGCGCCACCCACTGGCTGATTCGCACTCGCAAGACCGGCAGCAACATTCATGGCCAGGTCGAGCATTTCCGCTCGGGTCTGGATGAACTGGTGGAAGCCATGCCCGACTGCCTGTCCAGCGCCGAGCAGGAAACGCTGGAACAGCGCATCAGCCACTTCGTCGAAGCCGGTGCCCCTGCCGAGACCGCGGCCGCCGTGGCCCGGGTCGTACCGCTGTCCTCCTCGCTGGACATCGTCGAGATTGCACGCTCACTCAAGCAACCGGTGCCCGACGTCGCCTCCGTCTACTTCGCCCTCGGGCAGCACCTGGAGCTGAGCTGGCTGCGGGAACGGATCGGCAATCTGATCGTGACCTCCCATTGGCACAAGCTGGCTACTGCCGAGCTGCGCGGCGACCTGCACTATCAGCAGCGGCATCTGTGTGCCGAAGTGGTGAGTGTGACCGATGCCACCCTGCCTGCGGCAGAACGGGTTGCCGGCTGGGCCAGGCAGCACGCCACGGCAACGGCCCAATACGAAACCCTGATGACGGAACTGAAGGCCAGCTCATCGGTCGATTTCGCCATGCTGTCACTGGCTGTCAATGAAGTTCACCGTCTGCTGCGCTCGGACAGGCCTCTGGCCAGCTGATCACGAGCTGACAGCGCGTGTTCGACGCGCTGTCAGCAATCGCACCGTCTGTGCCAGCAAACCGATGACGTGTGATGAAGCGGGGTCGGATCCCACAACCTGACTGCCTTGAATGGTTGCGCAGCCCGCCGGGTTTTGCGGTGAACGGGAATCCGCATGTTCTGCTCTGACTTTCGAGCTGCCACCTACTCATGGTATAAGCCTGTCTTCCATCCGATTCAGATACAAACCGGAGCCATTCAGCTTGCCCATTGAAAATATCGTCCTGATACTGTTGATCGGTATCGTGTTCGGCACCATTGCCGGCGTCTTGCTGCGCAGCCGCGGTGTGGTTTTCATCGTCAACATGCTGCTGGGCATCATCGGTGCCGCACTGGGTGCCTTTTTCCCTTTCCTGATCGGCCAGGCACCGGCCTTGAGCAGCAATTTCGACTACCTCATCAGAGCTCTGTTCGGGGCCTTCATACTGGTGGTGATTGCCAGTCTGTTTCGCTCAGCCAAGCCCAGGGGCTTCGAATAGCGTTTCTGCGATTGCCAGCGCATACCCGGCGCTCGACAGGCGGGCTGATCCCCGGCGTCGAACAGCCCCCCATCTGACTTCCAGCGGACACTAGCCTCATGAATCTCGAAGGTGATTTCCAGTCGATCGAATTGCGTCAGGAAGAAGCAGTCCTGTGGCTGACACTCTGCAGACCCGACAAGCTCAATACCTTCACCGATGCCATGCACGCTGAATTGCAGGATGTGCTGGGTCGCATCCGGCAATCTCCGGATATCCGCTGTCTGGTCATCACCGGTGCCGGGCGCGGGTTTTCCGCCGGACAGGATCTGGCAGACCTGGACCTCTCGGCCGTCGGTGATACCGTCAAGACCAGATACAACCCGCTGATTCGCAGCCTGACGACCCTGCATATCCCGGTCCTTGCCTGCGTCAATGGTGTTGCTGCCGGGGCGGCAGCCAATCTGGCGCTGGCCTGCGACATCGTGCTGGCGGCGCGTTCCGCCCGCTTCATTCAATCCTTCAGCCACCTGGGCCTGGTACCCGATGGCGGAGGCACGTGGACCCTGCCACGATTGATCGGCCTGGCCAGGGCAACCGCTCTGTGCATGACCGCCGAACCGGTGTCGGCCGAACAGGCAGAACACATGGGCATGATCTGGCGCTGCGTGGATGACGAGAAATTGCTGGACGACACCAGCGAGCTGGCACAGCGCCTGTCACGTCAGGCGACTACCGGGCTGTTCTACACCAAGCAACTGCTACGCCTGTCACAGACACGCACCCTGGATGAGCAACTGGACCTGGAAGGCGACTATCAGCAGGCCGCCAACCAGACCGACGATTTCAGGGAAGGCGTGGAGGCATTCCTGAACAAGCGCAAACCTGACTTCAAGGGACGCTGAAAACCACTCGGTTCCAGCGATATAACGCCAGAGCCGAGCGAATGACTTCCATGCACCTGCCGGCAAAGACGCAAAGTGTCGCGAATCGATCGGTTATGAGTCGTCACTGAGGCATTGAGAGCTGACGGGCTGCCGATACACCTAGTTACCATGAAGACATCACCAGTCGAGTAGCTAACCATGGCAGATTCAGACAATTTCGACGACGAAGAAGACATCGTTCTGGCCGAGCTCAATGATGACGAGCTGGTGGAGCAGATGCACGACGATCTGTACAACGGTCTCCGGGAAGAGATCATGGAAGGCACCGAGATCCTGCTGGAACGAGGCTGGACGCCCGACAAGGTGCTCAACGAAGCGCTGGTGGAAGGCATGCGTATCGTCGGCATCGATTTTCGTGACGGCATCCTGTTCGTGCCCGAAGTACTGATGGCGGCCAATGCCATGAAAGGCGGCATGAGCATACTGCGCCCCTTGCTGGCCGAGACCGGCGCCGAGTCCATCGGCAAGGTCGTGATCGGCACGGTCAAGGGCGATATTCACGACATCGGCAAGAACCTGGTGGGCATGATGCTCGAAGGGGCCGGCTTCGAAGTCATCGATATCGGCATCAACAACCCGGTGGAGAATTACCTGGCGGCGCTGGAAGAGCATCAGCCCGACATACTGGGCATGTCTGCCCTGCTCACCACCACCATGCCCTACATGAAGGTGGTCATCGATACGCTCAAGGAGCAGGGTCTGCGCGACGATTTCATCGTACTGGTCGGTGGTGCCCCCTTGAACGAAGAGTTCGGTGAGGCCGTTGGCGCCGATGCCTACTGTCGAGATGCCGCCATTGCCGTGGAAACAGCCAAGGCGCTGGTGGCACAGCGTCGGCAGGCGCACTGAGGCCGACAGCCGCAGCCGCTCGGAGGAACCCGCGGATGAATGGCGAACGTTCGACGCATCCGGCAAACACATGAACAGGGCCGACAGCACCATGGCCGATTCGCGCAAGACGCTGATCATTGCCTGCGGCGCCATTGCTCACGAGCTGGTGGCAGTCACTCGTGCCAATGGCTTCGACCAGTTCGAGATTCAGTGTCTGCCGGCGGAATGGCACAACACCCCGCAGAAAATCGTGCCCGCGATCCAGCGGAAAATCGACGAGGCACTGGATCGCTACTCACGCATCCTGGTGGCCTACGGCGACTGTGGCACCGGTGGCCAGCTCGACCGGCTGCTCGAGCGCTACAACATTGCCCGGCTACCGGGGGATCACTGTTACAGCTTTCTGGCCGGGTCCGAGGTGTTCGATGCCATGGCTGAAGAGGAACTCGGCACCTTCTATCTGACCGACTATCTGGTCGACAACTTCGACCGGCTGATTCTCGAGGGTCTGGGTATCAAACGCCATCCCGAGTTGCTGACGCAATACTTCGAGCACTACACGCGTGTCCTGTACCTGGCTCAGGATGCGATGCACAAGGATCGAGAAGCCAGAGCGACCGAGGCGGCTTGCTCACTCGGTCTGCCGCTGGTCATTCATCACACCGGATTGCAGCCTTTCGCGCACGCCATGCGTACCATCCGGCTCACCGCTGTCTAAACGCGAAGACGACTCTCCATGCCCGAACTCATCAGGATCTACTGGCGCGACATTCCTTCCCAGGTGACCGCCAAGGCTGGCCGCAAGAGTGCCAGAGTGATGTTGCCCGCCCGCTTCCAGGAAGCCATCGACCGTGCGGCCATGCGTGCCGGCAAAGGCTCCAGTGACGCCTACATGGAAGACTGGCGCCGCGAGCGCAGCCCTTGCAGTGCAGACCTGCAGAGCGAGGCAGACGCGGCGGCATCTGCATTGGTGGCCTCGTTCGACGAGCAGACACTCGAAGCACTGACCAAGGTCAAGGGAGTGGCTGCCCATCTGGGCAAGTCGCGGGAGGAGATCCGCCAGATGGAACAGACCACCAGCGCCACAAGCGATGCACCGTCATCCGGCAGCGGGAACTGAGCCGCCATGTACTGGCTCAGACGCTGGTCGGTGCGCCACGCTCGCGCCCTGGAACTCACTTACCAATGGGTGGAGCGCGGCTTGCTGAGCATCGCACCGATCGCGAATCGCATCGACCATTCACGCCTGGAAAAGCCGGTGGCGGCGGTGGAAAAGCTGGTCAAGGGCGCCTTGTTCGATTGTCAGATGTGCGGGCAATGCGTGCTGAGCAATACCGGCATGTCCTGTCCGATGAATTGCCCCAAGAGCATCCGCAATGGCCCCTGCGGGGGTGTGCGCGAGGGTGGTTTCTGTGAGGTGAAACCCGAGATGCGCTGCGTCTGGGTGGAAGGCTGGCAGGGAGCGGCGCGCATGCAGCAAGGTGCGCAGATTGCCACGGTACAGTTTGCCGTGGACCACCGACTCAAGGGGCGTTCTTCGTGGCTGCGAGTCATGCGCGAGAAATCGACCCCGCCGGTTACCCCGGAAAAATCGCAGGCGGTGATCGAGACCTCGCAACTGCTGCGCAGGCGCGGCTCGACCGACGTCGACGACCAGGATGGAGACCGCAGCTCATGAGTTGCTTCGAAGACGAGCCGGTACCCGGTTACCCACTGTCCCAGCTCCCCGGCCACAGCTCTCCCGGCCGACTGGAGCGCATGCTGCGGGCCGGCCACTTTGTCGTCACCAGCGAACTGGCCCCACCGGACAGCGCCGACCCCGCAGCGGTATATGAAAGAGCCGCCGTTTTCGATGGCTATGTGGATGCCATCAACGCCACTGACGGCAGTGGGGCTCATTGCCATATGGGCTCACTGGCCGTTTGTGCCCTGCTGACACGTCTTGGCTATGCCCTGATCCAGCAGATTTCCTGTCGCGACAAGAATCGCATTGCGATTCAGGGCGATATTCTTGGTGGTGCGGCGATGGGTGTGTGCAACATGCTGTGCCTCTCGGGTGATGGGGTGCAGACGGGTGACCACCCGGAAGCCAAGCCGGTGTTCGACCTGGACTGCATGTCGCTGCTGGAGATCGCCCGCACCATGCGCGATCAGGCAACCTTTCAGAGTGGTCGCAAGCTGGATCATCCGCCGCATGTCTTCCTGGGTGCTGCGGCCAACCCTTTCGTGGCGCCGTTCGACTGGCGTCCCTTGCGTCTGGCCAAGAAGATCGCGGCTGGCGCGCAGTTCGTGCAGACCCAGTACTGCTTCGATATCCCCGCTCTGAAACAGTACATGAGCCGGGTTCGCGACATGGGACTGGACGAGCAGGTCTTTCTGATCATCGGAGTCGGACCACTGGCCTCGGCACGTTCGGCAGAGTGGATTCGCAGCAATGTGCCGGGCGTGCACATCCCGGACAGCGTCATCAAGCGACTCAAGGGGGCCGAGAACCAGAAGGCCGAAGGACTGCAACTCTGCGTCGACCTCATTCAGGAAATACGTGAAATGCAGGGGGTACATGGCGTTCATATCATGGCGTACCGGCAGGAACATGCCGTCCCCGACATCGTCACCCGTGCCGGCATCCTCGAAGGCCGAACACCCTGGCACCCCAGCGCCTACGACGGTGATGCCACCGTCCAGCAACACTTGGAAAACATGCAATGACCGACACCATCATCAGTTCTGCCAACCGCGAGCACATCATCGGTTCGGACCACCCGTTCACCATCATCGGGGAACGCATCAATCCGACCGGACGCAAGATCCTGGCCGAGGAGATGAAAGCCGGTGATTTCAGCCGGGTGGAGGCCGATGCCATGGCGCAGGTCGCAGCCGGCGCACAGATGCTGGATGTCAATGCCGGCATTCCGCTGGCCGACGAACCGGCATTGCTGGCCCAGGCCATCACTCTGGTGCAATCGATCACCGATGTGCCACTGTCCATCGACTCCTCCATCATCGAGGCACTGGAAGCCGGCCTGGCGGTCTACCAGGGTAAGGCGCTGGTCAATTCGGTTACCGGCGAGGACGAAGTCCTGGAACGCGTACTGCCACTGGTGGCACGCTACAAGGCCGCTGTCGTAGCCATATCCAATGATGAAACCGGCATCTCGGAGGATCCCGAGGAACGCTTCAAGGTGGCGAAGAAGATCGTCGAGCGTGCCAGTGATTTCGGCATTCCGGCTTCCGACGTGGTCATCGACCCACTGGTCATGCCCATCGGTGCAATGCGTTTTGCCGGTCGTCAGGTCTTCGACATTCTCGGCAGAATCCGCAAGGAACTGGGTTGCAATACCACATGCGGGGCCTCCAACATCAGCTTCGGTCTGCCCGAGCGCAACGGCATCAATGGCGCGTTCCTGTCCATGGCCATCAGCGCCGGCATGACCTCGGCCATCACCAATCCCTGCCATGAAGAGGTCATGCGCTCGGTCATGGCAGCCGATGTGCTGATGGGCAATGACCCGGACTGTCTTGCCTGGATTCGCAAGTATCGCGCTGAACCGGTTGCCGGTACCGACGGCGCTCGCGGTCGTCGCGTCACTCGGCGTCGTCGCAGTTGAGCAATGATCCATGCAAGCGCAATCGGGAGTGCTGAATGATTGACCAGGCCATGGTCGTGTTCACCCCCAGTGGCAAGCGTGGCAGCTTCCCGCTGGGTACAAGCGTGCTGCAGGCCGCCCGTGAACTCGGTGTCGATCTGGATTCGGTATGTGGTGGCCGAGGTCTGTGCGGCCGTTGTCAGGTCCAGTGCGCCAGTGGCGAGTTCTCCAAGCACAATATCGTGTCGCGCCAGCAGCACCTGAGCGAGAGCACTCGCGTCGAAGCCCGGTACCAGCGCATCAATGGCGAATTTGCTGACGGGCGGCGGCTTGGCTGTCAGGCAACCATTCAGGGCAATCTGGTCATCGACATTCCGGCGGACAGTCAGGTTCACCGCCAGGTCATTCGCAAGGATCTGGATCGGGCCGACATCACGGTCAATCCTGCCGTCAAACTGTATGTCGTGGATGTCCAGCAACCCGACATGCACGACCCATCCGGCGACTTGCGTCGCCTCAAGCAGGCTCTGACCATCGAATGGGGACTCACCGGCCTACACGCCGGCCTGTTCATACTGCGTGAACTCCAGCAATCGCTGCGCAAGGGCAATTGGCAGGTGACCGTGGCGGTGCACGACTCGGGGGACATACTGGGCGTATGGCCGGGCTTCAAGGATGCAGTCTACGGGGTGGCCATCGATGTCGGCTCCACCACCATTGCAGCACATCTGTGCGATCTGAGCAGTGGTCGGGTGCTGGCCAGCAACGGTGCCATGAACCCGCAGATCCGGTTTGGTGAAGACCTCATGAGTCGGGTGTCCTACGTGATGATGAATCCGGGGGGCGATGCCGAGATGACTGATGCCGTCATCACGGCCATCAACGACCTGCTGCGCGCTGTGACCACGGTCTCGGGCATCCTGCCCGATGACATCCTGGAGCTCTGTTTTGTCGCCAATCCGGTCATGCATCACCTGCTGTTGGGTATCAACCCGGTCGAGTTGGGTGGAGCGCCCTTCGCCCTGACCACCGATGAATCCATGCAACTGAACGCGGATGAGATGGGCATTCGCGTTCATCCTCTGGCCAAGGCCTATCTGCTGCCCTGCGTGGCGGGACATGTGGGTGCCGATACGGCCGGGGTCGTCCTGTCCGAGAGACCGCAGGCCGCTGACGCCATGACGCTATTGGTCGATGTTGGCACCAATGCAGAGATCGTGCTGGGAAACCGGCACCGTCTGGTCGCCTGCTCCAGCCCGACCGGACCTGCCTTCGAAGGTGCACAGATCAGTGGGGGACAACGAGCGGCGCCCGGCGCCATTGAACGCGTGCGAATCGATCCTCTCACACTGGAACCGCGCTTCAGCGTCATCGGCAGCGATACCTGGTCAAACGACCCCGATTTTGCCAGCGCGACCGCCGCGGTCGGAGTCACGGGCATCTGCGGATCGGGAATCATCGAGGTGGTTGCCGAAATGTTTCTTGCCGGCATCATAGACGCTGACGGGGTCATCAACGGTGAGCTGGCCGCACGCAATCCGCGCATCCAGGCCAATGAGCGGACCTTCTCCTATCTGCTGCATCAAGGCCAGCAGCCGGGTGATGTCACTGTCAGGATCACGCAGAACGACGTTCGACAGATTCAGCTGGCCAAGGCCGCCCTGTATGCCGGTATCCGATTGCTGATGGACCGTCTGGGCATCGAACGGGTCGAACGCATCCGTCTCGCCGGCGCCTTCGGCAGCCATATCGACGTCAAATACGCCATGATTCTGGGCCTGATCCCCGATTGCGACCTGAATCAGGTCGGTTCGGCGGGTAATGCGGCAGGCACCGGCGCGCTGATGGCCCTGCTGGACAAGGAGGCACGCGGCGAGATCGAGCAGGTGGTACGCAGTATCGAAAAGGTGGAGACCGCGGTAGAACCGGATTTTCAGCAGCATTTCGTGGAAGCGATGGCTTTCCCCCACAAGACTGCCGCGTTTCCGGAGCTTGGCAAGCTTGTCACGCTTCCGGAAGCCCGTTCTGCCAGACCGGTGCGCCGCCGGCGTGTACGTCGCAGCTGAAGGCAGGCCTTCCGGTCGGGCTCGCATTGGTCGCTGTCGGATCGCCGCCTTGTGGTTTCTCGATCAGTCGTTGGCACTTCCGGCAAGCTTGCGCGACGTCGAATCCGTATGCAGCCTATAATGCAGCGATAGCTATTCGAGTCAGTTGCTGATGCAGCGCATTTTGTCGGTTATTGCGATCATTGATACACCGACTCCGGAAGGGTGGATCAATCAACTGATCGATAGACTGGAGGCCCGTGATAAAGTTCAATTGAACATTGTCGTGCAGGAGCCGGCTGGCCAGCCAGTCGATGCTTCGGATTCGCTCTCCGAGTCGGCAACGCACGGCGACAATGCCTCCGGCGGTTCGATGAGGGGCTTCAGACCTGCCTCTGGTAGCTGGCCTGGAAGACTGGCCAGCCGACTGCTGCATCAACGCATCGACAGACCTCGCTTTTCTGCCAATCCCTGGTTACGCGAAACGCTCCACGCCTCGACGAGCACGCAAGTACTGAACGCCGAGAACTGTGGCACCTTGCTGGCGGACTGTGATGTTGTACTCAAGCTGACCGGCACCAAGCTACCCGATCCTCTATGGCCTCCGGCATCCGTGCCAGTGTGGGATGCGCACCTGGAAACCCTGGGTGCCCGCACCGAGGATTCCCTGTTGCAACGGGAGTCCCTGAACTGGGTTCATCTGTGGTCGCACAGCCGAGGCGATGGCAGTCACACCGTTCAGACCCGACGTATCGCAAGCCATGCTCTACCCCGGCAAAGCTTCTCGCTGACCGATCTGAGTCGGGCGGCCTGGTTCTGCCTGCCTGCATTGATCGATTCCAGACTGAACTGGCTGGCGCACGACAGTGACCCGGTCAGCACCGAGTACAGCGGGTCTCTGCCAATGGCCGGACGTACCATCGATCCGGAAGTGCGTGCCGCGCACAGCCGGGCCGAGGAGTTGCAGCGGCGTGCTTACCACCCACCTGCCAGGTCTGGGCTGCACCGTCTTGCGCTTGCGCTGGCACTCTGGTGGTCACAGAGTGTCGAGCGTGTCCGTCACCATTTCTGGTATGAACAGTGGCAGCTGGCCTTTCGCAACGATGGTCCGGATGCCCTGTTTCATTCCGCCGGCACGGAGACGACAGCCGAGCGACTGGAGAACAGCAATCGGCTCGACGCGCTGGCCAATGGCAGAGTGGGAGATTTCGTCACGATAGACTCGCCCGAACGAGTCTGGTGGGCCGACCCGCATCTGTACCGACATGAGGACGATCTCTATGTCTTTTTCGAGGAAATGGCGCTCGATGCCGACTACGGCCACCTCTCTGTTGCCCGACTGACCGATGAGGGCCGGGTCGAGAGCGTCGCGAAAGTCCTGGATGAAGGTCATCATCTGTCCTATCCCTTTGTCTTCAACGACGACAAGGAGATCTACATGATTCCGGAAACCGCCTCGATGCAGTCTGTCCAGCTGTATCGGGCTCAGCATTTTCCCGAGCAATGGGTGAAGGTGAAGGATCTGCTGTGCAACGTCAATCTGGCCGATTCCACGGTACATTTCGACGGTGAACGCTGGTGGATGTTCACCAATGGCATGTCCCACCGTTCCGTGGATGAGCGCGATGAGCTGCATCTGTATCATGCCGACAACGTTACCGGGCCCTGGCAGGCACACCCGATGAACCCGGTGGTGACAGGGGTCGATCGCGCACGCATGGCCGGCTCGATCATTCGCGATGGCAGTGGTCTGTATCGTCCGAGCCAGTTCGGTGCTCTGCGCTACGGACACGGCATCAATCTGCACCGCATCGACCGACTCGATCTGCAGTCCTATTCCGAGACCACAGTGGGCCGACTACTGCCGGAAGCCGGAAGCCCGTGGCTGGGCTGTCATTCCACCAGCTACCTAGATGGCGTGACCGTAGTGGACCGCGTCACTCGACGGCGACGACACTGATGAAGCGAGTCCCTGCGCCAGTCGCCCCCTTCACGCGGCGCCGCTTTCTTGCCGGTGCAAGTGCCATCGGCCTGTCTCTGATGGCCGGTGGCGCTCGGGCCGATGGTGAGCGAGTGAATGTGTACAACTGGCCGGATTATCTGCCGCCGGACACCTTGGCAGGGTTTCATCAGACATCGGGGATCACCGCCCATCATGAAGTCTTTACCAGCGACGATGAATTGTTCGCGCGGTTGCGAGGGAGCAATCCGGGCTTCGATCTGATCGTTCCCGGTAACACCAATGTGGAACGCATGGCGGAAGCCGACATGCTGATGCCGCTGGAGCATGCCAGGATTGCCAATCTGGAGAATATCGACCCGTTTTTCCTCGATCCTCCCTTCGACCCCGGACGACAGTTCAGCCTGCCTTATCTGTGGGGCAGTATTGGCATCGGCTATCGCAAATCGGCGCTCGCGCAGGCACCGCGCACCTGGAGAGACCTGTTCGAGGGGACGCAGGACAACTACCGGATTGCCTTGCTGCGCGAGCCGATGATCGTGACACGACTGGCCATCAAGGCGCTGGGCGAATCCCTGAACGACCTGAGCGAAGCCAATGTGCAGGCCGCCCGGCGTCTGCTCGACAAGCGCAGGAATGGTTCGCTCATCCATGCCCCTGACAATGGTCAGGACCTGCTGCTGTCGGGCGAGGTGGACATGGCCATGGAATGGAATACCGATATCATGCGAGCCATGGAACAGGATGACGACATCGCCTTCGTGCTGCCTGAAGAAGGCGGCCTGTTGTGGGAAGACTCTCTGTGTATCCCGAAGGGCGCCCCCAATGTCGACAACGCCTACGCCCTGATCAACTTCCTGCTCAGCGCCGAAGCCGGCGCTGCCATCGCACGTTACACCCGCTACGCCACCCCCAACACCGCCGCCCTGGCCCTGCTCGACCCCACCTACACCAACAACCCTGCCATCATCCCCTCCCCCACCGCCCGCCAAAACAGCCAATACCCCACGGGTCGGACCACCACAAGTCATTGATTAAAAAGACATTTCACCACGCACAGCAAACCCAAACCGCCTTATTTCAACAAAAAGCACATCAAAAACGCCCGTTCAAGACAACTGGCAACGAAGTGGCAGCCTGACACCCCACGGGTCGAACCACCACAAGTCATTGATTCAAAATATATTTCACCACACACAGCAACCCCAGACCGCCTTATCTCAACAGAAAGCACATCAAAAAAACCAATTTCAAGACAACTGGCAACGAAGTGGCAGCCTGACGAGTCACCGCTTGAAACGCCTCAGCGCCATCGAAAACGGCTCAACAGGCCACATTAACGATCAATTTTCATCCGGATATTGACGTTTTTCAGACACTTGCCATGGCCCGACCCGGTGGGGGTGGGTAAGCTGGGGGGATGGATACTTGGAATGGTGTTGAGAGGCGGCTGCGGCCGGAGCGGCGGGCTTATACGATGGGTACGCTGGTTGCGTGTGCAGTGGCGCCACGTCGGATGAACGGGCGGCGGCAAAGTGACAGGCGCTTTGCATTGCTGGACCGCTTTGACAGTGGCATGGTGATGCTGGCCGTGGTCCTGATGTTGCTGTCGATTACCGATTCGGTATTCACGCTGACGCTGATTTCGCGCGGCGGCACCGAGGTCAATCCGTTCATGAACGCGCTGCTGCAACACAGCGTCTGGGCATTCACGGCAACAAAGATGCTGCTCACCGGCATTCCTGCCATCGTGCTGGTAGCCGCCGGCAATCTGCTGCTGTTCAATCGCTGGCGAGCCCGATCCGTACTGGCGGCGCTGGTAGGTCTCTACCTGGGCCTGATCGCCTACGAACTGGTGCTGCTCTCAATCAGCTGAGTTCGTGCGTTTGCTCGCCTTCTTCTTCTCGCGGGAGTCGCCCAGCAACCCCGCCGCCCGCCGCCGCTCATCACGCGGCGGCAGGGAAAAGGTGTCTCGATAACACTTGGAGAAATGCGGTGCCGAGATGAACCCGCAGGCCAGCGCAATGTCAACGATCGGCATACTGCTCTGCAGCAGCAACTGACGGGCACGCTCCAGCCGCAGCTCCAGGTAGTAACGTGTGGGCACACAATGCAAGTAGCGCTGGAACAGACGTTCCAGCTGACGACGTGACAGACCGACATGATGAGACAGCTCATCCAGCGTCATCGGTTCTTCGATATTGGCTTCCATCAGTGACACCGCTTCGGCAAGCTTCGGCTGGCTGGCACCGATGCGTTGAGTCAGTGGCACTCGTTGCCGATCATTCTGATCGCGGATGCGATCGCACATGAATTGCTCCGAGATCCGGGTAGCCAGTTCATTGCCATGGCTGCTGCGAATCTCGCTGAGCAACATGTCCAGCGGTGCAGTTCCACCGGCACAGGTGTAACGCTTTCGATCGATCTCGAACAGTTCGGGCGAGATCACCAGATGCGGAAACTCCTCACGCGCGGCCGCCAGATTTTCCCAGTGGATGGTGCATCGGTAGTCGTGCAGCAGATCGGCCCTGGCCAGCAGATAGGTGCCGGTACAGATGGCACCCAGAATGGCCCCCTGCTTGTCCAGCTGACGCAACCACTGCATGCCCGGCTCATCCTTGATGAGATGCACATTGAGACCACCACAGACAAACACCGCGTCATAACGCGCGCGAGTCTGAGCCCCATGCTCCACGGGAAAACGCAAGCCGTTACTGCAGGCAACCTCATGACCATCACTGGACACCAGGGTCCAGCGATAGAGGGTCTGCCCGCTCAGCTGATTGGCCATGCGCAGGGTTTCCACTGCACTGCTGAATGCCAGCATCGAAAACTGGGGCATCAGATAAAAGCCGATACGTGTCGTGCTGTCGGCAGAGCCGATCATGAGTCATTCGATTGGGGCATTGCGAGCACCGGTAAGGCTCCCTGGGCGCGAGACGATCACCCAGGCAGAGAGCCGACCGGGGTGAACTAGTAATTGGCGTCCGGAAACGCCGCTTTACGCACTTTAATATATTCCAGCAGTGCTTCGTCAACCGCAATGTCGATTGCCGGAGGCTCGTAACTGTTCAATGCCGACTTCCAGCGTTCGTTGGCTCGTTGGGCCGCATCCAGCGAACCTTCCGACTGCCATTGCTCGAAGCTGTTGTTGTCCGAAATCTCGGATCGCCAGAAAGCGCTCTGGAAGTTCGCCTGCGTATGCGAACATCCCAGGAAATGGTTGCCGGGCCCCACTTCACGCAGTGCATCCAGTGCCTGACCATTTTCGCTCAGATCGATCCCGCCGAGCAGAACCCCCAGCATGCTCGCCTGATCGGCATCCATCATGAACTTCTCGTACCCCATGGCCAGACCACCTTCCAGCCAGCCGGCGGTATGCAACATGAAGTTGACACCCGCCATGGCTGCCGATTGCAGGGTGTTGGCAGCCTCGTAGGCAGCCTGTGCATCCGGCAGCTTCGAGGCACACAAACCACCGCCACTCCTGAACGGCACGCCCAGGCGCCGCGCCAGCGAGGCCGCAATGTACATGACCTGGGTAGGTTCGGGTGAACCGAAGGTCGGAGCCCCCGATTGCATGGAAATCGAACTGGCAAACGTGCCGAACACGACCGGCGCACCGGGGCGTACCAGTTGTACAAAAGCCATCCCGGCCAGTGCCTCGGCCAGTATCTGCGCAGCGGTACCGGCAACCGTCACGGGTGACATCGCCCCCGCCAGAATGAACGGTGAAATGATGCAGCCCTGATTGGCGCGCGCATAGACCTTGGCAGCCCCCAGCATGGTTTCATCGTAGGTCATGGGAGAATTGGCGTTGATCAGGTTGACGACCACCGTCTTCTCCTGCCCCGTGGCCGGATCGATGAAATCGTCGCCGAACAGGATCTTCGCCATGGCAACCGTATCTTCCGCTCGCTCCGGCGCTGTCACCGAACCCATGAAAGGCTTGTCGCTGTAGCGCATGTGCGCATACACCATATCGAAATGCCGCTTGTTGACCGGCAGATCCACCGGCTCACAGACCGTGCCACCCGAATGGTGCAGCGATTTGCTCATGTAGGCGAGTTTGACGAAGTTCTGGAAATCCTCGATGGTCGCATAGCGCCTGCCCTTGTCCAGATCATGCACGAAAGGCGGGCCGTAGGCCGGCACCATCACGGTGTTGTCACCACCGATAAGCACCGACTTCTGCGGATCGCGAGCATGCTGGGTGAAGATCGCCGGTGCGCTGTCCGTCACCAGCTTGCGACACAGGCCACGTGGAAATCGAACCCGTTCGCCCTGTACGTCGGCACCGGCGTTGCGCCACAATACCAGCGCTTCGGCATCATCCCGAAAATCGATACCGATCTCTTCGAGTATGGTGTCCGCATTGTGCTCGATCAGCGCAAGCCCTTCCTCGTTGAGGATCTCGTAATACGGGATCTTGCGCTTGATGTAGGCCTGGGCAGTCGTACCGGCTGCAGCCCGCGCTCGCCGGGCTTCTCGCCCGCCTCCTCGCCGCCTGCCTCGCGCAGGTGCACCTTCTGTACTCATCGGCCTGCTCTTCCGTTGTTCATCTCACCTGCAATAATGGACTGTCGGATGGACCGTCAGTGTTGCAGCGAACGACGTGGTCATTACACCAAACGACCTGTCAGCCACAGAACCTCAGAGGGAGTCGACCAGAGAGTAGCAACTGCGTACGAAGTTGGCCTGTGACTTGGTCTGGATACGCCGCCGATTATCCCGACGCACCCGGCGAATGGCCTGCTCCGGCTCCACCCCGAATTCCACCAGGATACGGGCGGCTATCATGCCGGTGCGGCCCAGCCCGGCGTAACAGTGAATGGCAACCCGCTCACCGATTCGCAGCGCATGGCGGATACGCTCGCCTTCCACGGCCCAGACATCCTCGAACTCCTGATTGGGAATATCCATATCGATGATGGGCAAGTGCTTCCACCACATGCCCGCGTTCTGTACGGCCGCCGGCAAACCTTCGACCCTGTTCATCTTCAATTCGTGAGGTTCCACCAGGCACAACACGCCATTGGCTCCCCACTCGACGATCTCATTGACATCCGTCTGCAACAGCCGCTTGCTGCCCGTGGCCGGCTTGTCGATGCGTGTGCCCGGGCAGGCAACCAGTCCCATGCACCCGACAGATCCCGGTACATTGATGGTATCGATGGGGTTCGCCGGCAATGGCTTTCGCAATCCGAATACCATGGCCTTCTCAGTTCCCGGCAAGCAGGACACACACGCCCGGAGTCAGCGAACGGAGCTCGGTGGCGGTCAGGACGTACGAACGGGATGTAATGTCAACAAATGGCAATTTCATGAAGGACTCGAAATGTCGCCTGCGAAGATTAACGTATTGGCGAGCAGACTACTCGCAAGAGCCGCCGAATGGATCAGCAGGCGTCACACTCCGGAAAATTACCGAGCGCAGGAACCCGGATGTTACATCGTACAACACGCATCCGATGAACAGCACCCTTTCAGCCCGAACCCAGCGCACGCAGACACTTGCCAACGCCGGCTCGCAGTCGACGATTGGCGATGGCCAGACTGAGCTGCCAACGCCAGCGGTAGACAGAGACATTGACCATCGCGCTGGTTTCGCAATTGAATTCCTCCTTGTAGGTCGGTGCCTCGCCACGCATGAAGTCATAGTATTTTCGATCTGCTTCACGGTTGCGCTGCATCTCCATGAGGTGAGCCAGCGTCAAGGGCATGTAGCGATTCGAGTCCTTGCGCGTGAAACCGCTCTGGTAATAATGACAGGTGACCTCGTCGTAGTAGCAGTACAGCACGGCCAGCAATCGGGCGCCCAGATGAAACCGCACGATGTCCACGGCCCCTTCGGCAAACAACTGCCGACTCAGCTGCCGGTGAAATGCCTGGAAGCGGGCTGAGGCGAACACACTCTTGCGTCTCTTGTGCGCCTGGCGTTCATGATTCAGCTCTGCCAGTTCCCGAAACGCCGTATCGAAACAGGCGGCCGACGTGATGGTGGTCACTGCGATGCCACCATCCCGCGCGGCGGCCTTCTGGCTGCGCCGGATGCGTTTTGCACGACTGGCCCCCAGACTGTCCAGATAGCCGGCTTCATCCTCCAGCAGCGGCAAGCGGTATCGCAAACCTGCCGATCGCACCCGCAGATGGCTCCTGCCACCGGCCACCAGCACCTGGTGCAACAGGGATCCCTCCAACAGGCAGGGCATCTCGATATGAATCCAGCCATTGAACTGCAGCAGGTATTCCGAGGCCAGACTGCATACCTCCGCCTGCAGCCCGCTGTCGACCAGCAGATCCCCATACTCGGTGGCCACCTCGTCAATGGCCAGCTCACCCGTACCTGTCAGCCGCAGGCAGGTACGCCCCGGTACGATACCGCAGGCCTGACGATACAGCGGCAACAAGCCAACCAGTTCGCCATTGCGACGCCAGGTGATGATGTGCAGATGATCGTGCCTGCCCGCATAGACCTGCCACCAGGTGTAATGCCATTCCCACCGCATGAAGACGCTGCCGCCAGGGCTTCGGCCCAGCAGATGATTCCAGTCCACCGCCAGATCCCTGAACGCGGCATCGTCTGTAACGACGTCCCTGTCCAGACTGCAGACCAGCGGCAGGGGCGGCAGGCCGTTCTGACCCTCGTCCGCATTTGCCTTTTCCGTGGAAGGTTTTCCATACTGGTTCACGGCCGGCTGCATGATAACCTTGAGCATATGACTGACAAACTCAAAGCCCTACTCGATACCCGGCAACTCTTGCTGGCAGATGGCGCCACAGGCACCAACCTGTTCGCGGCTGGATTGCAGACTGGCGATGCTCCGGAGCTTTGGAACACAGAGCGCTCGGATCGTATCACCGATTTACACCGCTCTTTTGTGAACGCGGGTTCAGACATCATCCTGACCAACAGTTTTGGTGGCACACACTATCGTCTGGCCCTGCACAAGGCGGGCCATCGAGTGGCCGAGCTCAACCAGTCGGCTGCCAGACTGGCCCGCGCCGAGGCTGACGCGGTGGATCGCACCGTGCTGGTTGCAGGTTCCATGGGCCCCACCGGCGAGATTCTGCAACCCAATGGCTCGGTCAGCATCGACGAGGCAAGGCGCGCCTTTGCCGAACAGGCCGAAGCCCTGGCCGAAGGCGGTGTCGACATTCTGTGGATAGAAACCATCTCCTCGGCAGAGGAAATCGAAGCGGCGGTACTCGGCGCTGCCACGATCGGTTTGCCGATTGTCTACACCGTCAGTATCGACACCAATGGCCGCACCATGATGGGACTCACCCCGGCAGAAACACTGAAGATCAGCACCAGTCTCAATACCCCCATCGCCGCTGTTGGCAGCAACTGTGGAGTAGGTGCTTCCGAAGTGGTCGCCGCCATCTGCAATCTGCAGGCGGCAACGAAGAATCTGGGGGTCAACCCGGCACTGGTGGCGAAAGCCAATTGTGGTATCCCCGACTACGTGGATGGCAAGATCGTCTACAGCGGAACACCCGAACTCATGGCGCAGTACGCCATTCTGGCAGCGAATGCCGGCGCATCGATCATCGGCGGCTGCTGCGGTACCACGCCGGAGCATGTCAGTGCCATGCGCGAGGCCATCGATCAATGGCAACCGGGATCACCATCTCCGGATGTGGATACCATCACCCGGGTTCTGGGTGAATTGTCCCAGGGGGCCAAGGCGCAGATGGCCGGCGATCTCAGTGTGGCCGGAGGTTCGGCATCCGGCCGTGGCAGCCGGGTCACGCGTCGGCGTCGCCGCGGCCCTGACTGATTCCGGCCAGACGTCTCCCCCCTCTTCTCGGTAAACCGCTGCCCGACTGATACCTGTCCATGGCGTCCTGTGCGCCACAGCGATATCATTGCCGCCGTTCGCATCCGACTCCCTCTTTTCCGCAGACAACCCGTTTGATTTCACCATGTTTGACAAGCATCTGACACCCAATCTGCTGGCGGCAGCGCTGGTGTTACTGAGCTTTGCCCTGCCCGCCCCCTGGCAAGCCCTGGTACTGAGCACCGGCCTGTTTGCCCTGTCCGGTGCCCTGACCAACTGGCTGGCCGTACACATGTTGTTCGAACGTGTGCCGGGTCTCTATGGCTCCGGGGTCATCACGCTGCATTTCGAGGAATTCAAGGCCGGCATCCTGCGAATGGTGCATGAGGAGTTGTTCAGCAAGGACAAGGTCGAGCGCCTTCTGTCAGCCGGTGCCAGTGCCGGTGCGGCGACAGACGCCGGCGAGCAGGCCAGCAAGACGCAGGCGAAAGCCGGCGGACTGGGCGATGCCATCGACTTGGAACCGATGCTCACGGCCATTGATCTGGACGCAGCCTACGACCAGCTGGTGGCAACCATCGCCGAATCCTCCTTCGGCTCCATGCTGGCCATGGTTGGTGGCGAGGCAGCGCTGCAGCCGCTGCGTGAACCGTTCAAGGATCGCATGCGAGGGTTCCTGGCCGATGCGGCCAGATCGCCTCGCATCCAGGCCGCCATTGGCGAACAGCTGGGCAAGGCTGCCAGCAGCGAACGCTTCGTCAACCGACTCGATCAGTTGCTGCGTGCGCGACTCGACGAGATGACACCGGAAATGGTACGCGACATCATGCAGCGCATGATTCGGGAGCACCTGGGCTGGTTGGTCATCTGGGGAGGCGTATTCGGCGGCCTGATCGGCCTGCTGGCCGGTCTGTTCGGCCTGTTCAGCTGATACGGTCGCGCAGCTCCGACTGTTTCTGTTTCAGCTGCGGGCTCGCAGCGGCACACCTTCGAATTCGATGCCCGACCAGCCTGTCTGCATGAACTGGCGAATGTTCGGATGACTGTCACCGTCGGGGGTGCGCAGCACGTCCGCGCGATAATAGGCTCCGAACAGCGCCAGAGTCTGTTCTTGCGTCAGTTCGTGCAGACGGGCAAAGGCAAACAGCTTGCAGGAGCCGGTATTCTGCCCCGCTTCGTTATAGATCTCGTGATTGTAGAACGCGGTCGGAATGAAGGTGTAGAGGCTGTTCACGAGCGCGATCACATCGGGGAATTCGATGCTCTCGGGGGCGGTGTTCAAGCGGTTCAGGAAAAGCTCGAGTTCCATGGGGAATTCTTCTGCAGGAGTCACACTGGATAGTAGCAGTAAACCTGCAAACACCAGGCCGGACAGCGTATCCGGCCTGGTGATCGCTGCAATCAGCTCTTGACCAGCGAGTTCTTGTAGTCGATGGCATCCACCGCTGCGATGGCACACAGATTGACGATGCCACGCACCGTGGTGGATTCCGTGACCACATGAGCCGGTTTGTTCAAGCCCATCAGCATGGGACCGACCGGCAGTCCATCACCCAGCACCTTGACCATGTTGTAGGTGATGTTGGCCGCGTCCAGATTCGGCATGACCAGCAGATTGGCTCCGCCTGCGAAGCTGGCATTGGGAAAGATCCGGTCGCGCGTCTCCTCCGACAAGGCCGCATCCGCGTGCATCTCGCCTTCCACCGCCAGTTCCGGATGTCTGGCACTGAGCAGCTCTCGCGCCTTGCGCATCTTCAGCGCCGACTCGTTGTTGCGACTGCCGAAGTTGGAATGCGACAGCATGCCGATCTTCGGCACCATGCCGAAGCGCTTGACGATGCTGGACGCCATATGAGCCGTCTCGGCCAGCTCCTCGGCTGTCGGGTTGAGGGTGACATGGGTATCCGTCAGAAAGACCGTGCCCTTGTCCAGAATCATCAGCATCAATGCGGAGATATCACTGACATCATCGCGGATGCCGATCACTTCGCACAGGTATCGCAGATGCCGGGCATAGGCACCCTGTGTACCACACACCAGCGCATCGGCCTGGCCCTCCCGCACCATCAGGGCACCGAGCGCCGTCATGCGGGTACGAATCACGTTGGCTGCATAGCGAGGCGAGACACCGGAACGCTCCATCAGGCGATGGTAGGCATCGACATGCTCTTCATAGTTCGGATTGTTCTCCGGGTCGACCACACTGAAACCTTCCCCGACCTTCAGACGCAGGCCCAGTTCCTCGATCTTCGCCTGGATACCTTCCGGACGACCCAGCAGTATCGGATGACAGATGGCGTCATCCACCAGTATCTGGGTGGCGTTCAATACCCGCAGGGACTCGCCTTCTGCCAGAACCACACGCTGCGTATCGGCCTGCGCCTGTTCGAAGACCGGCTTCATGATGAGACCGGAACGGAAGATGAAACTGTTGAGCTTGCGTCGATAGGCATCGAAGTCGGTGATTGGTCGCGTGGCGACACCGGTCTCCATGGCCGCACGTGCCACTCGCTCCGGTATCTCCATCATCAGACGCGGATCGAAAGGCTTGGGGATCAGGTAGTCACGACCGAATCGGAAAGGCTTGCCCCCATAGGCGGCCGATACGACATCCGAGGCTTCCTTGGTGGCAATGCCGGCAATGGCCTCGACCGCTGCGGCCTGCATGGCTCCATTGATCTCGGTTGCGCCGACATCCAGAGCCCCGCGAAACAGGAACGGGAAACACAGGACATTGTTGACCTGGTTCGGGTAGTCCGAACGGCCGGTGGCCATGATGGCATCGTCACGCACGGCGTGCACGACATCGGGACTGATTTCAGGGTCAGGGTTGGCCAATGCCAGAATGAAGGGCGAGGCCGCCATGCGTGCCACCTGATCACCGCTGAGCACATTCGGTGCGGAAAGCCCGAGAAAGACATCGGCATCATCGATGACATCGTCCAGCGTACGGGCATCGGTATCACGCGCATAGACTCCCTTGTAGGGATCCATGTTGTCACGCCCCTGATAGACCACGCCGTGCACATCGCAAACCGTCACCCGTTCCTTGTCCAGCCCCATGAAGACCAGCAGGTTCAGACAGGCCAGAGCTGCAGCTCCGGCCCCGGAACACACCAGCGACACCTTGTCCAGGTCCTTGCCGGCAACCTTCAGACCGTTTCTGATGGCCGCCGCCACCACGATGGCAGTACCGTGCTGATCGTCGTGGAATACCGGAATGTTCATGCTCTCGCGCAGGCGCTTCTCGATGACGAAACACTCAGGCGCCTTGATGTCCTCCAGATTGATGCCGCCGAAGGTCGGTTCCAGCAATTCGACCGCCTCGCAGAACCGGTCGACATCGGTCGTGTCCAGTTCCAGATCGAAGACGTCGACGTTGGCAAATTTCTTGAACAGGACCGCCTTGCCCTCCATGACAGGCTTGGACGCCAATGCACCAATGGCCCCCAGTCCCAGCACGGCCGTACCATTGGTGATCACAGCCACCAGATTGCTGCGAGCGGTCATGGACGCCGCTTCCAGCGGATCTCTGACGATCTCGTTGCAGGCTGCCGCAACACCGGGCGAATAGGCCAGTGCCAGATCACGCTGATTGACCATGTTCTTGGTCGCCGAGATCTCCAGCTTGCCCGGCGTGGGATAGCGATGGTAATTGAGAGCGGCCTCTGCCAGAGACTCCTGGGCTACCTGCTCACTGGCAGGTGAAAGATTCTTGCTGCCGGTATCACTGGGTTGATCACTCATCAAACGTGTTCCTGTGGTTGACTGCTGTCCCCGCCACTGCGGGTGACGGGGACAGGCTTGAAGGGTTTACTGTCAGGCAGCCTTGGTCGGTTCCAGCAAGCCATCCTGCACTGCCCGGTTGAATGCACTGCACACCGCCATCAGGGAGGCGGATACGATATTACTGTGCAATGCCGCTCCATAGCGAGTAGCGCCCTTGCCCGCCTGAATCTCGAAATAGCAGGCCGACTGCGCATCGGCACCACCACCGGTCGCATGCTGGTGATAGTCCACCACACGGAAGTCGACATCCAGACTGTCCTTGATGGCATGCACGAAAGCATCGATGGGACCATTGCCGCGTCCCGTGATCTCGCGTTCGACGCCGTCCACCTTGACCACTGCCGTCAAGGTACGCATCGATTCGTCGTCACTGTCCTGCACACTACTGTGCCGCACGAAGGCCAGCGGTGTCAGAGCGTCCAGGAAGGTGCTGTCGAAGGCTTCGCGAATGGTGGCCGAATTGACTTCCTTGCCGGTGTCCTCACTGATCGCCTGCACCACCTGGCTGAACTCCATCTGCATGCGACGAGGCAGCTCGAGACCGAAGTCGCGCTCCAGGATGAAGGCCACTCCGCCTTTGCCGGACTGGCTGTTGACGCGAATGACCGCTTCATAGGTGCGTCCCAGATCAGCCGGATCGATGGGCAGATACGGCACTTCCCAGACCGGTGAATTGCTCTTGCGCATCGCGGCAAAGCCCTTCTTGATGGCATCCTGATGCGATCCCGAAAAGGCCGTGAACACCAGCTCACCGGCATACGGGTGACGCGGATGAACAGGCAGCTGATTGCAGTGCTCGACGGTGCGCATCACTTCATAGATATCGGAGAAATCCAGTCCCGGATCCACTCCCTGGGTGTACAGATTCAGCGCCAGTGTCACCAGATCCACATTACCGGTCCGCTCGCCATTGCCGAACAGCGTGCCCTCGACTCGATCCGCGCCGGCCAGCAGACCCAGCTCGGTGGCGGCCACCGCGCAGCCACGGTCATTGTGCGGGTGCAGACTCAGACAGACGCTGTCACGGTTGCGGATGTTCTTCAGAAACCATTCGATCTGGTCGGCATGCACATTCGGCATGGACATCTCGACCGTTGCCGGCACGTTCAGGATGGTCGGATTCTCCGGCGTCGGCTGCCAGATCTCGTTGACGGCATCGCAGACTTCCACCGCATAGGGCAACTCGGTACCCGTGAAACTCTCCGGTGAATATTCGAACTGCCAGCGTGTATCGGTCTGTCTGGCGGCATACTCGGCTACGATCTCGGCGCCATCGACCGCTATCTGCTTCACGCCGGCCTTGTCCATGTTGAACACGACCCGACGCTGCAATTCGGAGGTGGAATTGTACAGATGCAGGATCGCACTCGGCGCTCCGCGCAGGGCCTCGAAGGTTCTCTCGATCAGTGGTCGACGCGCCTGGGTCAATACCTGCAAGGTGACATCTTCGGGTACCCGACCTTCATCGATCAATTGGCGTACGAAGTCGAAATCCGTCTGTGAGGCCGCCGGAAAGCCGATTTCGATCTGCTTGAAACCGATGGCGATCAGCAGGTCGAACATGCGCAGCTTGCGATCGCTGCCCATCGGCTCGATCAGCGCCTGATTGCCATCGCGCAGATCCACGCTGCACCAGATGGGTGGCTTGCTCAGCGTGTTGTTCGGCCACTGACGGTCCGTCATCGGAACCTGTGGAAAGGCGGGGTATTTGGTACTGGGATCGTTCATCATGAGAAGTTTTCCTGGTGCGAAGCGTGTGAAGGGTTTCGCGCAGCAATACACGCCGCCGCCCGCTTGCGCATTCCCGGGCGACGGCAACTAAGCAGGCGCAGCAGAAGCAAGGGACGGTTGAAGCCGTTCACGGCAAAGCGGTACAGGGGATTGGCGACAAAGGACATGACATTCTCTTGATTGCGGCACCGGGGTCTGTCTTGTCAATGGTGTTACAGAGAAACCCGGAGAGTTAGGCTGCGTCGCTGGCTCGATGGATGGTTATCGTGAGCCGCAACGGATCGGTACCCGGTCCGCCTTATACAGCGGCCGGGCGCATAAGCCTGAGCAGTAGCGCAATGGTTGTCATGGCGTCAGGTTAATCCTGCAAATCCTTCCGGTCAAGCGTATCGTGCGATTCGAGTAACGGCCGAATGAGCTTTTCCAGTCCATTGGCCTTGATTTCGTACATCAGGGCCAGGCGTTGCCCCAGCAAGCCGGCCGGGAATCCCTGGCCCTTGAACCACACGACATAAGGCTCCGGCAGATCGATCAGCCGTGTTCCCTTGAATCTGCCAAAGGGCATCGGCATGGCCGCCGCATCAAGGACCTCCGCCGACAGGTCGCCTGACAAGGGGTCTTCCCGCTCCGTCATGCGGCGACTCAGTGTCGCGAGGACGGTGTGGTGCCAGCCTCCGTGGACGCCGTTCCGGCAACCGTATCCACAGACGCATCGTCACCCGCCATGCCGGACTGTTCCTTGCGATCGGCCTCATCCGAACGTGCCTGTGGCCCGGCTCCCAGACGCAGATTGCGAGTCCGCAATACCGGTTTCTGCACCGATGCCACCAGTTCCCGCCAGATGAACAGCAGCCCGGAACAGACAATGACCGCAGAGCCCAGCAGCACCGTCCGGTCAACGGTTTCATGGAAGATCAGTGCACCGTACAACAGTGCCCATAACATCTGACTGTATTGCATGGGGGCGATGAACTGCGCTTCGGTACTGCGATAGGCCAGAATGGTCAGAGTCTGGCCGATGACGCTCAGCAGGCCGACGCCGCACAATCGCAGCAGCAGATCTCCGGGCAGCGGTACATAGACAAAGGCGGTCGCCACACCGGTGACGATGACATTGGTGAGCATGGGGTAGATGATCAGGGTGACGCTGTGTTCTCTTGATCCGATCAGGCGCGTCACCACCGCAGTACAGGCCACGCAGGTGGCCGCACCCAGGCCCGCCAGATGGTGAATGGACAGGGAGGTATCCCCCGGCCTCAGCACGATCAGCACCCCGCTCATTCCCAGCAGGATGGCGAACCAGCGAATGACGTGAATGCGCTCACCGAGAATCGGAATGGCCAGCAGGGTGATCAGAATGGGCGCTGCGAACAGCAGGGAATACACCTCTGCCAAGGGCAGATTGCCGAAGGCGTGAAACACACACAGCATGCCGACGACGGAGAACAGACAACGCAGCGCAACCAGCACCGGCAGACGCGGGCGCAGACTGCGGCGAGTACCGTCCACCGCCAGAAACAGCGTGAATGGCACGAAGCTGAACAGGACCACGAAAAAGGCCACCTGGAAGACCGGAACGTCATTGACGCTCTTGATCAGGGCATCGTGCAGGGAGAACACGGCAAAACCCAGCAGAGCCAGGCCAACGCCTCTGAGGACACTGCTGTTCGTATTGTCCTCACCCATATTCCTGATAACCTGACCGTGACACAGGGCCATAGTATCCGAAAACCATCATGCGCTTGCTCATACCACTGTTCATCATCGTTCTGGGCATGTTCACTGGCGTCATTGTCTGCCTGTTCTTCAAGGAGACGGCCATCGGCTTCAAACTCAGTGTATTGGCAGGAGGACTGGGTGCCTTTGCAGGTCTGATGATTCGCGACATCCTCGACATCACCATCGCCGGAGATCTGGGCGGTGCCTTGATGGCGGCCATCCTGGGGGCCGCCTTGAGTGCTGCGGTGGTCAATGCATTGTTCGGTCGCATCGGTCGCTGAATGTCCGGTAACGCCTCGGCCTGACGATCGGGCATTGGCAGCAGATGGCAAGGCGCAGGTGGCAAAACACATCACCGCCCAGCATTCTGTCGACGATCAAGTGTGCACCGCGATCGGAAACGGCTCACTGCGACCACACCGCCGTCCGAAGCCGATATCCACGTTCAGCACCTGCGCATGTGCCAGCAGAGCTGGCGTATCGATACCGGCGGCACAGACTTGCCGCTGCTGCTCCCTGGCCATGACCAGCAGTGATTCGAGTTCCTGTCGTGCCCGAATCTGCAACAGCGAGGCCTGCAGGTCCTTCGGCGATATCAACAGATAATCGAAGCCTGCCAGATGACGGATGGCCTTGAACTGTGCCGCTGAACTGACACCTTCGAGCATCAGCATGATGCCCTGCCGGTTCAGACTCCTGATTGCCGGCAGAGATGCACGCAGATCCCGTGTCAGGGAGTCCACATGCAGAGACAGACAAACGTCTGACGGAGCCACCCTGCGCTCACGACATTCGCTCTTCAGCCAGCGCGCCGATTCACTGTTCAGCTGCGCCGCCTCCACCGGTACGATCAACTGGCTCTCGATGACCGGGCGCGCCTGTTCGGCACCCAGTGCCAGAGTGTCCAGAACCGCGCTGATCAACGGGCTTGCCGACAGGGCGCCAGCGGCCGTGAAGACACCCAGAGGCCTGACCCGGTAACAGCAGACCAGTGGTCGATGCTGCATCAGCATGCCCGGAAGCAGGCGATAGCCACTGGCTGCCAGCGTGACGGCCTCCGCCCCTGTCGTCCCGGCGGCAGATGCGACCGTCGATGGCGGTCGATGTGGTGGAGACAGATGCACAAGCTGTCCCAGCCCGGGTCCACCGGTGCAGGCCAGAGTCTTGATTGCCGAGACGACTCGAGCGGCATCATCCGGAGACTTCACCATTTTCGACACACCCTGGCGAGAGCGTCGGCCGCGCCAGTCCAGCGGCACGATGCGATAGTGCAGGTCCATGGACGCTCGCGTTTCGCCCGCCTCGAGAATCACGTCCCGCAGCAGCGCAACGTACTGCTCGGCGATCAGCATGGCGTCCTCTTCCTTGCAACGTCGCAGAAAGATGCACAGTGAATGATCGCCAAGCCGTCCCATGGTGTCGCGGCTGCGGTGCCGGGTTTCAACGATACCCAGCAGATTCATCATGGCAATACCCGAGGCCTCTCCCCCGGCCGCCTCCTGAATCTGGCGAAGCACCGGAAAATGCAGTATCAGCAGGCAGCCTCGCCTGACCTGGCTGACCCCGTCAGTCCGGCTTTTTCGCACCTCGGCAAGAAAGGCTGCCCGGCGCAACAGGCCGGTTTGCGGGTCTCGTTGCAATTCTTCTTCCATCAACATCAGGATGACAAGTCGGATGAAGGCTGGCCCAGAGCCTCGTGCAAGCGTTCGACGATATGCTTGAGACTCACCGGTTGTCCGAGCCGTTCGAAACCGGGCAGACTGTCGCTCAGATCAGCGTCTTCGCTGCAGTTCACCAGCATCAGCGGAGCAGCCTTGTCATCATCCTTCAGGCCGTGCACGGCCAGTAGCTCGCTGCCACGTTTGCACAGTTCCATGATATCCGTTGTCGAGCGTTCTCCTGTGGAGATCAGAGCGTCGAAGCGACAGGTGCTCATCAGTTGCACCGCACCGTCCACAGTCTCTGCCGAGTCCACCTGAAAACCGCATCGTTCGAGATTGTGCCGGATGACCCGTACCACATGCGCCTGTTCGTCAACCAGCAGAACCTTTCTCGTCACGGCATCACCGGCAAACGCCTCATCAGTCTGCCCGCCAGCATCGACCTTGTTGTTTGCACTGACTCCCATGCCCGAATTCTGTCAACCCGTTGCCATTCACCTTTCAACTTCGTAGCGGTACAAGCGCGGCAGCCTTGACAGACAAGCGGTCAGACTGTGCACAGTACACAATTCGGCAGGTTACAACGCCATTGCGGTAATGCAGCGCCGCGTTCGCAGCAGGATGGCCAAGTCACCCCACGCTGCAACAGGCATGCAGGCCACTGCCGATAGCTGTTCGACCCGTACTGACAACAAGCGCTTGAATTCATGCACAGTCACGTTATTTCCCGCAGGGCAGGCAACACCTGCAACCGAAGCTCCCGGGCGGCTCTGCGGATGGCCAGTCTGTGCCTGCCTCTGCTGTTGAGCAGCTGCGGCACGCGCGATGAAACAGGCGCCGGGGCCAGTGGCGATTCCATCGTGCCGCCGATCACCGGCGGGCAGAATGTCGACTATCGTCCGGCACCACTGTCCTGCCAGTTCGATGACATGAAATCCTGGGTGTTGAATGGCATGCAGAGCTACTATCTGTTCGCCGATCAGGTGGATCGCAATGTCGATCTGGACGGCTACGACGCACTGGAAGAGCTGATCATCGATCTGCGAGTGGCGCCCAATGACACCTTCAGCTACATCACCGATGAGCAGAGCTATACGGGGCGCTTCACCGAGGGCGAAAACGTCGGTTTCGGCTGGGTCCTGCAACGCACCGCCGACGATGAGCTGTACTTCAAGCTGGTTGAGGAAAACTCTCCGCTGGCCGCCGCCGGCGTCACCCGGGGAGACCAGCTGGTGGCCATCAACGACATTCGCGCCATCGACTTCTTCCAGCAGCCCGGTGCGGAACGTGATGTCCTGCTGAGCTCCGATGACAACGGCGCCAGTGCCCGATTCACCATCAGCTCCGCGCTGGGAGTGTCGCGTACCCGCACCATCAGCAAGGCTCGCTATGCGCTTGCCACCGTGCTGGATGACAGGATCATCGAACGCAATGGCGTGCGCATCGCCTATCTGCATTTCTACCAGTTTCTCGGCACCTCTTCGAGCGAGTTGCAGCAGGCATTCGAACGCCTCTCGGCCGAGAACGTCAGCGAGCTGGTGCTGGACATGCGTTACAACTTCGGTGGCCGGGTCAGCGTGGCAGCCGAACTGGCCAGCTACCTGATCGGTCGTGGAAATACCGACAGGGAATTCGCCATCTACCGACCGAACGCGACCTTCCCCGAGAACACCTCGACATTTCATTTCGTCAACAGGAATGATGCCTTGCAACTGAACCGGGTCTTTGTCCTGCAGACAGACGATACCTGCTCCGCTGCCGAGCTGGTGGTCAATGGTCTGCGCCCGTTCATGGATGTCATTACCGTGGGTGGCACCAGCTGCGGCAAACCCTATGCCTCCATCCCGAATACGGCCTGCGACACGGTCATGAACGCCCTTGAACTGGAGGCCGTCAATGCCGCAGGCGCAGGCGGTTACTACAATGGCATCTCGGCCGATTGCGCTGCCAGCGACAATCTGTCACAGGCACTGGGCAGCACCTCCGAGAACCTGCTGTCCGCGGCGCTGGGTTACATCGATGACGGGCATTGCCCGACCGGCACGACGCGGACAAAGAGCCAGTCACACGCCCTGCCTGCAGTCCTGCAACCCGCCTGGTTCGGCCTGAGTGCGATCCAGCCTGAACAGGACAACAACTGACGATCATGAATCGCTGTCGGCTCGCGCCATGGCCGCAGGAGCCATCGATGAAATCTGTCAGGGTTTGCGCATGCAGCGCCTGACAGGCGCTACACTGCAGCAGCACGGGGAAGCGGTCCCCGACTCACATCGATAGGGCATTTTCATGAGCATGTTGTACCTGGTACGCCATGGCCAGGCGTCGGCGGGCACCCACGACTACGACCGTCTGTCTCCGCTGGGGCGTCGACAGTCGGAATTGCTGGGGCACTGGTGGGTGAAGCAGGGCTTTGCGCCCGATCACTGCTATCACGGTTCCCTGCTCAGACAGCGCGATACCGCGAGTCTGGCGCTGGAGCCACTCGCCCACGAATCGCAACCTGCCGTCCATGACGGTCTGAACGAGTACCAGCACAGGATCATCGACACGCACTTCGGCCCGGCGGTCGACGCCGCCCAACCCGAGTCGATGACTTTCGAGGACTATGTCGCGATCATGCAACGCTGGCGAGATCACCGCGCCGATCCCGCTCTATCCGAGATAGAACCCTGGTCTGACTTTGCCGCGCGTGGCTGGCAGACCATGCTGGACCTGCACAGCCAGCAGGCCGACAAGGAAAGCCATGTCTTCTTCACCTCGGGCGGCATCATCGCCACCGTCATGGCGGCTGTTCTGGGTCTGGATTTCGCGCATACCATCGATGCCATCTGGCGCATCCGCAATACCTCGATCACCACGATTCATTTCGACGGCACCCATGCCCGGCTGATCGAATTCAACACCGTGCCTCACCTGCAGGCACAGCACGACCCCGCACTGATTACACTGATATAGTCCCGTCTGAAGTCGGCTGCAGGTCAGCCGGACATTCGGCAGGGGAACAGATCGACCACTCCTGCAAGCCTTCAGAAAACGCACGGAGGTGCACCCACATGCAAACGCTCGACCAGGCAGATCGTCAGTACGCGCTACATCCCTTCACCCATCTGTCCAATCACCAGGCGCAGGGCCCGTTCCTGATCGAACGCGGTGAAGGCGTGTACGTCTGGGACGACAAGGGCAATCGACTGCTGGAAGGCATGTCCGGTCTGTGGTGTGCCTCGCTCGGCTTCAGCGAACAGCGCCTGGTCGATGCCGCCACCCGTCAGTTTGCAGCCCTGCCCTATGCGCACATGTTCTCCCATCATTCCACGCAACCGGCCATCGAGCTGTCGCAACGGCTGGTGAACATGGCCCCGGAAGGCATCGGCAAATGCTTCTTTGTCAATTCCGGATCCGAGGCCGTCGACACGGCCGTGAAGATGGTCTGGTATTACAACAACGCGCTTGGCCGCCCGCAGAAGAAAACCATCATTGCCCGCCGCAATGCCTATCACGGCGTTACCGTGGCGGCCGGCAGCCTGACAGGTCTGCCGTATGCACAGGACGGCTTCGATCTGCCGGCCATTCCGGTGATTCACGTGGACACACCGCACGCATATCGCTACGCAGAGAACGGTGAATCAGAGCAGGCCTATTCCACTCGTCTCGCCGAAGCACTGGAACAGCAGATTCTGGAAGCCGGTGCCGATACCATTGCCGCCTTCATCGCCGAACCGGTCATGGGAGCCGGAGGTGTACTGGTACCGCCAGCCGGCTACTTCGAGAAAATACAGGCCGTGCTCGCCCGGCACGATATCCTGTTCATCGCCGATGAGGTCATCTGCGGTTTCGGACGCACCGGCAATGCCTGGGGCAGCGAGACCTACGGCATCAAGCCGGACATGATGACATCCGCCAAACAGCTCTCATCGGCCTATCTGCCCATTGGTGCCGTACTGGTCAGTGATGCGATCTACGATGCCATGCAGAGCCATGCCGACAAGCTGGGTGTCTTCGGCACCGGCAATACCTACGGCGGCCATCCGGTGGCGGCGGCGGTCGCGCTGGAGACACTGCGCATCTATGAAGACGACGACATATTCGGCCAGGTCAGGCAGCGCTCACCGCATTTCCTGGAACGGGTGAATGCCCTGCAGAATCACCCTCTGGTCGGCAATGCCCGAGGCGTCGGACTGATCGGAGCCATCGAACTGGTCGCTGACAAGGACAGCAGGAGCCCCTTCCCCGCTGCTGACAAGATTGCCGTGCAGGTCATGCTGGCTGCCAGGCAACACGGCCTCATTCTGCGCGCAGCCCCGGGAGATACCGTTGCCTTCTGCCCGCCACTGATCATCAACGACGAGCAGATCGACGAGATGTTCGACGCCGTGACCGATGCCCTCAACGATGTGCATCAGCAGCACAAACCAGCCTGATCGATAATGCAGGCACTGACCCGGCAGGATGGCCGGGTCAGTGCCTGAGGGCTCCGCAGCCATGCAGCGGAGCCCGAGCCCTGGTCCGGAAAAGACCGGGCCGGGACTCATCGGGCAAAACCCTCAGGCTGCGTTCTGTCGCCCGGCAGAAGTCGTGCGGTGGTAGGCCTGACCATCCTCATCGAACAGATAGCAGTTTCCGGCCGGAATATTCAGTTCGATCGAATCCCCATGGCGCGTGCCGTCGATACCGGGGCGTTGCACGACGAAGTGCTCAAGGCCACCGCAACTGCCATACAGAAAGGTGGAACCGCCCAGCCGTTCGGCCACGTCCACCTTGATGGGCAGCGTGAAATCACCAACGTCACCGCCGACATCCTCAGGCCGCACCCCCAGGGTCGCTCGAGACCCCGGCCTGGCGCGTGACGCATCAACCGCCAGAATGCCGGTGCCGCCGCCCGGCAGATCCACAACCGCCTGTGTGGCACTGCCTTCGCGTACCGTCACGTCCAGAAAATTCATCTTCGGTGAGCCGATGAATCCGGCCACGAACAGATTGTCCGGGTGATGGTACAACTCCAGCGGTGAACCGATCTGTTCGACATGCCCGGCCCTGAGCACCACGATCTTGTCTGCCATGGTCATGGCCTCGACCTGATCATGCGTCACGTAGATCATGGTGGCATCCAGCTGATTGTGCAGCTGGGCAATTCGCAGACGCATCTCGACCCGGAGTTCGGCATCCAGATTGGACAATGGCTCGTCGAACAGAAAGACATCGGGATTGCGCACGATGGCTCGACCGATGGCCACGCGTTGTCGCTGTCCACCGGACAGATTCTTGGGCTTTCTGTCCAGCAGCTGATCAAGCTGCAGGGTCTTGGCCGCTTTCTGGACCTTTGCAGCCACCTCGGCCTTGTCGGCACCACCCATGCGCAAACCGAAACCCATGTTCTCCTCGACCGTCATGTGCGGATACAGGGCGTAGGACTGGAACACCATCGCGATACCCCGATCGACGGCTTCCACATCCGTCACATCGCGCCCCTTGATATGGATGGAGCCTTCGGATATTTCCTCCAGCCCGGCGATCATCCGCAGCAATGTGGACTTGCCGCAGCCAGAAGGCCCGACAAACACGATGAATTCACCACTGGGCAGCTTCATGTCGACGCCATGAATGACCTCGGTACTGCCATATCGCTTGTATGCCTTGCGCAACTCTACTTCAGCCATCTTCGAATTCTCCCTCTCCAGTCTTGTTGAGTCAGTTTGAACATGATGCCGGCTTCAGGCCGATGATCGACCTGCGTGGCAATGCCGGACATCTCGTTTCCCATTTCTGCACCTCGTCGATCGATCAATGCGACACGCCATTGACCGGCCCGGTACGAGGCGCCAATCGTCGTGATATCTCGGCAGCTGCGCTGATCAGGGCGTCACGCCAGCTGTCCAGCGTCTTCTCACTTGTTCTGAAGGTCGGCGCCGTGATACTCAGACCGGCAATGGCCTGCCCGGTGGAATCAACGACCGGCGCGGCGATGCACAGAGACCCCAGATAACGCTCTTCCGCATCCACCGCATAGCCGCGTTGACTGACATCACTGAGCTCCTTCAACAGGGCTTGTTTATCCGTGATGGTATTGGGTGTGAAGCGCGCGAACGAGATTCGGTTGATGATATCTCGCTGCTGCTCATCATCACACCATGCCAGCAACACCTTGCCCATGCCCGTGCAATAGACCGGCACCCGGGTACCGACGATGATCGAGTGTCTGACGCTGCGGCTGCTCTCGACGTGATCGATGATCACCACATGGGTGTCAGCCTGCACACCGATCTGTACCGTTTCACTACTGAGCGCGTTGAGAGCCAGCAACTGATCCTGAGCCAGCACACGTATGTCCGAGCGTGTCCAGATACGGTTGGCCATTTCCAGGATGCGATAGCCCGAGGACCAGGTCTGAGACCTTTCATCCAGCTGGATCAGGCGCTCATCGGCCAGCTCGTTCAACAGCCGGTGCAGAGTCGCCTTGGGTATACCCGTCAGCTCGACCAGCTCGGCGAATCTCACCGGACCTTCCGAGACGATCAGATCCAGCAGCCATATGGCTCGACCGAGACCACTGCCCGAGCGTTGACCGGATGGCGCACTTGTACTGTTATCACTGGAAATCTTGCTGCTCTTGCTCATGCGCCACGTAGTGGAATCAATATTGACAGGGAAGCCCTGCCGCAGTCTGCGATCAACCGGTTTTTCAATTGACAGCGTTTATTCGGCACTCTTATAATTTTGGAACATTGTTCCATTTTTACGACCAACATGCAACGCAGCTGTTAAAGTGCCGTTGACGAGCGGCGCGATCGCCCTCTGTTCCAGTCCACAACCCCGAGCAAAGCAGACGGATATGTCCAGTACCAAGGCCTTTTGGCGACTCGACGGTAAAGAGACCACACTGCTGGTCATCGAGGACCATGGCGTTCCGCGCCTGTACTGGTATGGCAGAAAGCTGCGCGGTGAGACGACGCTGCAACAGCTGCTTGCTCACGATGACACGGCACTGGCCTTCGGCGGCATGGACGCAGTAACTCCGTTGTCCCTGTTTCCGCAAGCCAGTACCGGCTATACCGGCTCACCGGCGCTCAATGGGCATCGCAACGGTGCCGCCTTTGCTCATGCCATGCGCACCCGCAGTGTCGTACAGAACGACAATACGCTGACCATCGAACTGCAGGACGATCAGGCCGGACTCGCCGTGGAACTGAGCCTGTCCCTGGATGAGCACAGCGACGTGGCCAGCATGAGAACGACGCTGAAGAATATCGCCGACACCCCGTATACCGTGGACTGGCTGGCCAGTGCAACCCTGCCCCTGCCAGGCTCCTATCGGCAGTGTCTGAGCCAGCATGGTCGCTGGGGCCTGGAAAACCAGACCCACCGACGTCACATCGCCCCGGGCCGAATCGACATCAGCAATCTGCACGGCCGTACCAGTCACGAGCATGCCCCGGCCCTCATCTGCGGCACCGACGGATTCGGGGTCAATGGCGGAGACATCACCTTTGCGCAACTCGCCTGGAGCGGCAATTTCAGCCTGCGTGTGGAACGTCTGAGCAATGGCGTGATATCCCTGCAAGCCGGCGTACTCCACCTGCCCGGCGAAGTGATACTGCAAGCGGGTGAACAGCTGTCGACACCATCGGTATCTTTCACGCGCGGCAAGGGCATGAACTCCTGCACGCAGCGCTTCCATCGATACATTCGTTCATCCATATTGCCCGAATGGACTCGGCGTACTCGCCCCATTCATGCCAACAGCTGGGAAGCTCTCTATTTCAATCATGACCTGGAAGCCCTGTTCCCACTGATCGATGCGGCCGCCAGTGTCGGCGCCGAACGTTTCGTGCTGGACGATGGCTGGTTCCGGCATCGACGTGCCGACAATGCAGGCCTGGGTGACTGGTATGTCGACGAAAGCATCTATCCGGACGGCCTGCACCCGGTGGTGTCACATGTCAGGAAACACGGCCTGCAGTTCGGATTGTGGTTCGAGCCGGAAATGGTCAACCCGGACAGTGACCTCTATCGCGAGCATCCCGAGTGGGCCCTGCAACTGAGCCAGGTCGAGACACCTCTGGCACGTAACCAGCTGGTGTTGGATATTTCCCGCGATGACGTGGCAGACTATCTGTTCGAACGAATCACCTCACTGGTACACGAATACGCCATCGACTACATCAAGTGGGACATGAATCGCGATCTGGTACTGGCCGGGGACGGCAGCCATGCCCGGGCGGCAGCGCAACCCGTCGCCCTGTATCGCCTGCTGGAACGCATTCTGGCCGTCTGCCCGAATCTGGAGATCGAAAGCTGCGCCTCGGGTGGTGCACGTGCCGATCTGGGCATCCTGCAGCATACCGGCCGCGTCTGGACCTCCGACAACATCGATCCGATAGAACGCGCCGGCATTCAGCAGGGCTTTCTGCGTTTCATGCCACCGGAAATCATGGGTGCCCATGTCGGCCACAAGACCGCCCATCTCACCGGCCGGGTCACCAGCCTGCATACACGTGCCATTGTTGCATTGCAGGGCCAGTTCGGCTTCGAACTCGATGCCCGCAAACTGGACCCTCAGGACATCATTACCCTGCAGCACTATACCCGGCTGTACAAGAGCAACCGCCAGTGGATGGCGAATTCCGTCTACTGGCAGCTTCCCACGTATTCCAAGTCACTGACAGCCTGCGGCTTTGTCGACAGCGATCAGCAACAGGCACTGTACAGCGTGGTTGCCATCGGCAATATGCATCCGACCCGCCCGGGCCATCTGCCACTGTCGGGCCTGGACCCGAACGCCCTGTACACGTTGACTCTGGAAAGCATCAATCTGACCGAACTGGCACCGTTCAACAAGATCTTTCCCGAGTGGTGTCAGGCGGCTGTGACCAGCAGTGGCGAGCTGTTGATGACGCTTGGTGTTCCCCTGCCCGTTCTGCCACCCCAATCGGCACTACTGATCGGTTGCCACAGAGATAGTCGATAATGAGTCATACCGACGAGCACAGCATCGAAAGCCTGCACGACCGCTTCACCCAGAAATTCGGTCGCTCCGAACACGCGACAGCCGTTTTCTTTGCCCCCGGTCGGGTCAACCTCATCGGCGAATACACCGACTTCACCGGCGGTCTGGTCTTTCCCTGTGGGGTCGATCGAGGTACCACACTGCTGATCAGACCCACCTACAATCAGCAGTATCGTTTCGCCAGCACCAACTTCGACCTCATGGCGCAACTGGACCAGGAAGAAATCAGCCAGACCTATGGCGACAACTGGATCAATTACCCTCTGGGCATACTCGATCAGTTCACCCGACGAGGCGTCGAGCTCACCGGTTTCGACTGTCTCTACTCGGGCAATATTCCCAATGGCGCCGGCCTGAGTTCCTCTGCCTCCATCGAGGTTGTTACCGCCTATGCGCTGAACGAGCTGCTGCGAACCGAACTGTCCCTGCTCGAACTGGTACGCATCGCCCAGGCCGCCGAGAATGACTTCGTCGGCATGCAATGCGGCATCATGGACCAGTTTGCCGTGGCCTTTGCCGAAACCGATCACGCCATCATGCTCGACTGCCACAGCCTGGAGCATCGCCAGGTGCCACTGAGCCTCGAGGGGTACTCGATCGTTGTCACCAATACCAATCAGCGACGCGAGCTGAACGAATCGGCCTATAACGACCGGGTGCGGGAATGCCGGCGTGCACTGGAGCTGTTGGCACCGGTCACCGGCATCAGCCACCTCGGTCAGCTGCAGCCGGACCAGCTCAGCGCACAGGAACACCTGTTTGCCAACGATGCCATTCCCCTGCAACGCGCCCGGCACATTGCCGAAGAGAACAGACGGGTCAGAGCTGCAGTACCCGCACTGATAGCCGGTGATCTGCAACAGTTCGGCAACATGATGAACGAAAGCCACGATTCGCTGCGTGATCTGTTCGAAGTCTCCAGCGAACCCTTGAACCATCTGGTTCGACTGGCGCGTGAACAGCCCGGTGTGCTCGGCAGTCGCCTGACCGGCGCAGGCTTCGGCGGCTGTACCGTCAGCCTCGTACCCGACGATCAGGTCGAGCGATTCAAGGCAATGGTCGGTCCTGCCTATACGGCAGCGACGGGACTGACCGCTGACTTCTATCCGATCGCTCCCGGCAATGGTGTCGGTCCTCTGACCTCGGGAGACAAGGCATGAGTGGAAACTGGCAACGACGCTGGCACCCACTGCTGATGCAATGGGTTCTGATCTCCGCCCGCTCTGCAGCACGCCCCTGGTCGGGTGCCATGGCAACAAGCAGCCAGCAGACAGCAGCCGTTCACGATCCTGACTGCTATCTGTGTCCGCGAGTCACCCGCGCCAATGGCCAGGTCAATCCTGACTATCAGGGAGCCTATGCCTTTGACAACGACTTTCCGTCCCTGTCATTCGATGCCCCTGCCGAAGCGTCCTCGACGAACGAAAACGAGCTGCACAGAACCGCTCCGGCGCATGGCGAATGTCGAGTCCTGTGCTGGTCGGAACGACACGATGCGACGCTCGCCAGCATCACTCAGGCCGAGATGCGTGCGGTTGCACGATTGTGGCAATCGGAGTATCGCAGCCTCAGTGCCCGCAAGGGCATCGAGAACGTACTGATCTTCGAGAACAAGGGCGTGGAAATCGGTGTGTCCAATCTGCACCCCCATGGCCAGATCTACGCCACCGCATTCGTGACCGACACGGCCAGCCGCATGCGTGACGCCCAGGCCGCGCATGCTCGCGAGCATGCCGGCGAGTCCCTACTGCAGAATCTGCTGCAGGACCCGCACACCCAGTCCGAACTGATGGTCGAGAAAAATGCCCTGTTCTCCGTGATCGTGCCATTCGCCGCACGCTTTGCCTATGAGACCTGGATCGTGCCGCATCGACACGTCAGTTCCGTGGCCGACATGAGCGATGCGGAGCTGGATGAACTGGCCGATGTCTATCAGCGCCAGGTCAGACGCTACGATCTGCTGTTCCGGCGCTCGGCGCCCAATATCACCCTGCTGCACAATGCACCTTGCGATACCGCCCATCAGGCGGACAATCTGCACTGGTGTTTCCACCTGGCATTCCAGCCACCACTGCGCGATCCTGAAAAGCTGAAATTCCTCGCAGGCTTCGAATCCGGTTCCAACAATATCGTCAATCCGGTGCAGCCCGAACAGGCAGCACAACAACTGCGGCAGATCGACACGGATACATGGCAGTCATGAAAACAGGCGTCTGCTATTACCCCGAGCACTGGCCGGAAGAGCGATGGGCTCAAGACGCGGCACAGATGCGCGAACTCGGCCTGAGTGTGGTCAGAATCGGGGAATTTGCCTGGAGCCGCCTGGAAACCCGCGACGGAACCCTGCACCTGGACTGGCTGCAGCGCGCCATCGATACCTTGCATGCTGCCGGCCTGTCCGTCGTACTGGGAACACCTACCGCCACGCCACCTCGCTGGATGCTCGACAAGCACCCGGACATGCTGGCCGTGGACGCGGATGGTCGCATACGGGATTTCGGGTCACGCCGGCACTACTGCTTTTCGCATGAAGCCTATCTGGCCGAGTGCCGTCGCATTGTCGAGATTCTTGCTCGCCGCTTTGGTCAGCATCCGGCAATCATTGCCTGGCAAACCGACAATGAATACGGTTGCCACAGCACCAGTATCAGCTACTCCGGGCATGCACTGGCTGCCTTTCAGCGCTGGTGTGAAGCACGTTACGGCACTATCGATTTACTCAACGATGCCTGGGGCAATGTGTTCTGGAGCATGGAATACGACAACTTCGAGCAGATCGGTCTGCCCGTGGGCAATGTGACCGAAAGCAACCCCTCGCATCAACTGGCCTTCTGGCGGTTCTCGTCCAATCAGATAGCCCGCTTCAATCGGGCGCAGTGCGACATCATCCGCGAACACTCTCCCGGACGGGATGTCGTGCACAATTTCATGGGCAACTTCGTGGAGTTCGATCATCATGAAGTCTCCAGAGATCTGGATGTGGCAACCTGGGACAACTATCCGCTGGGCTTCCTGACTCGAGACAATGGCGATGCCACGGACCAGGAACGCTATCTGCGCACCGGCCACCCGGATGGCTCCGCCTTTCATCACGACTTGTATCGCGGCTGTTGCAACGGGCGCTGGTGGGTCATGGAGCAGCAGCCCGGCCCCGTCAACTGGGCCCCCTACAACCCTGCCCCTCTGGCCGGCATGGTTCGGCTCTGGGGTTGGGAGGCATTCGCCCACGGTGCCGAACTGATGAGCTACTTCCGCTGGCGCCAGGCCCCCTTCGCCCAGGAACAGACCCATACCGGTCTGTTACTGTCCAATGGCGATGCGGATGTGGCAGCCACTGAATTGGCAGATCTGAATCGGGAGCTGGCAGACCTTGCCTCGTTCTCTGTCGAGGAACTCCGGCGCGAAGCGCCAGGGGATGCCAGTCTTGATGAGCCGTCAACGGCCGAACCTGCACAGCAGGCACCGAACGAGACGATCGACAGATTGCTCGGCGCCCTGCCCGTTCACTCGGACATTGCCATCATCTTCAGTTATGCCGGAAATGCCATTCAGGATATCCAGTTACCCGGCGGCAGCACCTACAGCCCTCTGGGCTTCTGTCAGCGAGTCCACAGCGCCTGTCGGCAGTGGGGCGCCAACGTCGATATCATCGCGCCGACAGCCCCCCTGGACAACTATCGTCTGGTGCTGGTCTGCAGCAGTACGGAAGACGATCCCGACCTGGTGTCCCGACTGAAAGCCGCCCACCAGCAACAGCAAAGTGTCATTGTCCTGTTTCCGGGCACGGGCAGCCGCTCCAGTGAGTACCGGATTCCCGACAGTCTGCCACCGGGCCATTTCGAGCAATTGCTGCCCGTGCAGATCATTCGCAGCGAATCCCTGCCGACCAACGAGCTGCTGTCAGCCACTGGCAGCACGGGCAGGAATCGTCGCTGCTCGCAATGGCGGGAAGAGGTGAAGAGCCCGGTGGAACCACGCATGCATTTCGACGACCAGTGGGGATTTCATTACGAGCAACAAGGTGTGCATTACATCAATGCGATACCGGACAACAACTCGTTGCTCTCCTTGCTCGGTGAACTGCTCGAGGAGGCCGGCATCGCCGGACGCGATCTCGGCCCCTGGTTGCGTACACAGCGTATCGGTCCCTATCGCGTGGCGTTCAATTTCGGTGCCCGGCCGGTTGAGCTGGACAAGGAACTGGGCAGCCTGCTGGATTTTCACCACGACACACCACTTCTGATAGGGTCACGCACACTGGAACAGGCGCAGGTCGCTGTCTGGGTGGCCGAATGAATCGATTTTTTCTACCCCGTTGTCGTCAGGGCAACGGGCCTGAGTTGCAGAGTTGTACCGTTGTTCGTTTCCGATGATGCTGGTCGTCAGTACCGGCACATCGACTTGATCCCCCGGGGTCCCGGGTAACGGCAGTTGCCCGTCAAATCATGACTGCCATAACCGTAACCATTTCTGGAGAAGGAAAGAGAAAGCTCATGTTCAAAACCATCAGCAAGACCGCCGCTGCACTGGCCATCACCAGTGTCCTTGGCGCACCGGCAATGGCCGGAGACCTGTCCATCATCTTCGATGACCTGAACCCGGCACCCAAGGCCGGCTTTGAAGCCGCTGTCGAGAAGTTCAAGGCTGCCAACCCCGACATCAATGTCACCGTCAGCATCAACGACCGCGAAGCTCACAAGACAGCCATTCGCAACTTCCTGAGTGCAGAAGCACCGGATGTGACATCCTGGTATCCCGGAAACCGCATGGCACCTTTCGTCAACGCCGGTCAGTTCGAAGACGTCTCCGATGTCTGGGAAGCGGAAGGCTTCAGCGACAGTCTGGCCTCCACCAAATCCGCCATGACCATCGATGGCAAGCAATGGGGGGTTCCGTACACCTACTACCAGTGGGGCATGTACTACCGCTCGGATATCTTCGCCGAGCACGGTATCGAACCACCCAGAAATTGGGAAGAACTGCTGGCAGCCTCAGCCAAGCTCAAGGAAGCCGGCATCACGCCCATCACCATCGGCACCAAGAACCTGTGGCCAGCTGCCGGTGTCTTCGACTACCTGAACCTGCGCACCAATGGCTACGATGTGCATAACGACCTGACAGCCGGCAAGATCAAGTACACCGATCCACGCATCGTGGCGGTATTCGAAAAGTGGAAGGAACTGGTCGAGCCCGGTTACTTCATCGACAACCATGCCACCATGAGCTGGCAGGATGCAATGGCTGCCTTCATCAAGGGTGAAGCCGCCATGTATGTCATGGGCAACTTTGCCGTCGAGTCCATGCGCGATGGTGGTCTGACCAACGACCAGATCGACTACTTCCCCTTCCCCGAAATCACTCCCGGCGTCGCTCGTGCCGAAGAAGCGCCTACCGATGCCTTCTTCATTCCGGCCAACGCCAAGAACAAGGAAGATGCGCGCAAGTTCCTGGCATTCATCGCCCAACCGGACATCCAGACTGAATGGAACGCGACCATCGGTCAGCTGCCCATCAACAAGAACTCTTCGGTTGGAGACGACAAGTTCCTGCAGAAGGGTTTCGAGACTCTGAGTTCTGCCAGCGGTCTGGCACAGTTCTTCGACCGGGATGCACCGGCGGAAATGGCCAAGGCCGGCATGGAAGGCTTTCAGGAGTTCATGATCAAGCCTGAGCGCCTGGACGACATCCTCAAGCGTCTGGACAAGATTCAGGCTCGCGTCTACAAGTAGTCGCGACGTCGGCACCTGACAGCAGGTGCCGATCCACGTCGTGCCGATCCGGTGGGCCACAGGAGGTGGCTCACTACAACCCTGAACCAGCACTGCAAGATCTAGCCAGGGCCACGTCACCGCATTGAGGAAAACTGTTCATGGCAAGCAATAACGGGAATGCCGCTACGCTCGATACGCCACCCGCCAAACGAAGCTGGCTGCACAAGAACCGCATCAAGATGGCCCCGTGGCTGTTTCTGGCCCCCGGACTGATCTTCTTTTTCATCTATGTCATAGCGCCCATCTTCGAGTCCATCTGGATATCCTTCTATGCCTGGGATGGTCTCGGGCCCAAGGAATGGGTGGGCATGGGCAACTATGTCGAACTGATGGATGACGATCGCTTCTACACCTCGCTGGTCAACAATGTCTGGTGGCTGGTGTTGTACATGCTGGCGGTACCCGCCGGATTGGGCATCGCCCTGTTCCTGAATCAGACCGTTACCGGCATACGCATCTACAAATCCCTGTTCTTCTTTCCCTTCGTCATCTCGCAGGTGGTCGTGGGTCTGATCTTCACCTGGTTCTACAACCCCGATTTCGGCATCGTCGGCATTGTCTGGAACTTCTTCGGTGCCACGCCTCCGGCCATTCTTGCCGATGAGGACCTGGTGACCTTCGGTATCATCCTGGCAGGTCTGTGGCCACAGATTGCCTACTGCATGATTCTCTATCTCACCGGCCTCAACAATGTGTCTCCCGATCAGGTAGAAGCCGGCAGGCTGGATAATGCCAAGGGCTGGAAGATGCTCTGGTACATCATTCTGCCGCAGCTGAAACCGGCCACTTTCATCGCCGTGGTGGTAACGGTCATCGGTGCCCTGCGCTCCTTCGACCTGATCGCCATCATGACGCAGGGCGGCCCCTATGGCTCCTCCAATGTTCTGGCCTACTACATGTTCGAAACCGCGCTGTCGGAATACGGCTTCCGCTACGGCTATGGCTCAGCCATCGCCACGGTTCTGTTCCTCATCATGCTGGTGTACATCAGCTTCTTCCTCTGGCGCATGTATCAGGACGAGAAAGGGTAATCGCTCATGTTTCCAAAACCGATAGAAAACTCATCCGCCGGTGTGCGTACCGGCTACCAGATCATCCTGCCGATCGCGCTGTTCATCTGGCTGCTGCCGCTGCTGGCGATCTTTCTGACCTCCATCCGGCCGGCCATCGACATCAACCAGGGCAATATCTTCGGTATGCCGTCGGATTTCCTGCTGATCGAGAACTACGCGGCAGTCTTCCAGCAATCCAAGGCCGGCATGTACCTGTGGAACTCGGTACGAATCACCATTCCCACGGTCATCCTGGCCGTCGGTCTGTCCTGTCTGACCGGCTATGCCCTGTCCGTGTATCGCTTCAAGTGGGCCGTGCCGCTGTTCTTCGTGTTCGTGGCCGGTAACTTCGTGCCTTTCCAGATTCTGATGGTGCCGGTTCGCGACCTGTCCGTGAACACCGGCCTCTACGATACGGTGAAGGGCCTAGTGCTGTTCCACTCGGCCTTCCAGCTCGGATTCTGTACGCTGTTCATGCGCAATTTCATCAAGGCCCTGCCCTATGAACTGATCGAGTCCGCCCGTATCGACGGCGTCGGTGAATTCAAGATCTTCTGGTATCTGGTACTGCCACTGGTCAAGCCTGCCATTGCCGCACTGTCCGTGCTGATCTTCACCTTCATCTGGAATGACTTCTTCTGGGCCACCGTGTTGATTCAGGGTGATCATGCACTGCCCATCACAGCCGGTGTTCGTGCACTCAACGGCCAGTTCGTCAGCCAATGGCAACTGGTATCCGCCGCGTCCCTGCTGGCAGCCATCCCACCGGTGCTGATGTTCTTTGCCATGCAGAAGCACTTCATCGCCGGCCTCACTCTGGGTGCCACCAAGGGCTGAGTTCGATCCGCCGGACGGCGTCTTGTCCGTCCGGCAACTCTCCTGCGTTATCATGGCCGATTCGTGCGGCACGCCTTCAATGTCGCGCCACAGTCCAATCCTGATACCACGCCATGAACAATGCCACTTCCGACATTCGCATCGAATCGATTGTCGCCATGCAGAGCCCGGCCGAACTCTCCGCCGACTTGCCTCTGCCCGATGAGCAGGCTCTTGCCATAACTGCCACCCGGCAGCGCATAGCCGACATCATCCACGGTCGTGATCCACGCCTGCTGGTCGTCATCGGCCCCTGCTCCATCCATGATCCGGTTGCGGCCATGGATTACGCCGGCCAGTTGAATGAACTGCGCGAACGTTACAGGGACTCGCTGGAGATCGTCATGCGGGTATATTTCGAAAAGCCCCGCACCATCATCGGCTGGAAGGGACTGATCAATGATCCGAACATGGACAACAGCTTCCAGATCGACGAAGGTCTGTACAAGGCGCGCAAGCTGCTGCTGGACCTGGCGGCCATCGGCATGCCCGCCGGCTGCGAATTTCTCGATGCCGCCACCGGGCAGTACTATGCCGATACGGTCAGTTGGGGCGCCATCGGCGCACGCACCACCGAAAGTCAGGTCCACCGGGAAATTGCCTCCGGACTGTCCTGCCCCGTGGGCTTCAAGAACGCCACCAGTGGCGATGTCGGAATTGCCATCGATGCCATCCAGGCAGCCAGCCACCCCCATGCCTTTCTCAGCCCCACCAGCGAAGGCCGCATCGCCTTGTTCAGAACTCGTGGCAATGAGGACGCTCACCTGATTCTGCGTGGCGGCAAGACCCCGAATTTCGACACGGCCAGCGTCAAGGCAGCCAGCGACAGCCAGCAACAGCGGGGCATTTCCCCGCGCATCATGATCGATTGCAGCCATGGCAACAGCCTCAAGGATCACAAACGCCAGCGTCTGGTAGCCGCCGATATCGCCGCTCGCCTGCCCGCCGAGTCATCGCTGATTGCCGGTCTCATGATCGAAAGCCATCTGGTGGAAGGCAAGCAGAGCATGGCACCTCCGGCAGAACTGACCTATGGGCAAAGCATCACCGATGCCTGCATGGGATGGCAGGATACCGACGAGACACTGTCAATGCTCGCATCAGCCATGCAGCAGGCAATTTTCGGCAAGCCCTTCACCTCGACCTGAACTCTGTGACACACTCTGTGTGTCTGTTACGTGCAATCGGGCCGGCCCCGTGTCACTCATGAATACATCCGCAACCGACCCTGTGTCCGTTAACTGCTATACCAGCGGAATACAGGTGTTGTGGAGCGAAACGGCCAATACGGATCAATTGTGCAGCCGTATTGGTGATATTGCCGACAAGCAGGATATTGCGATTGCCATCATCTGGTTCTCTGCCAGTCGGCATGCGCCTGAACAACTGGTCACGGGGCTGCGCCAGCGCAGTCCGACGCTGACTTTCTGCGGATGCTCTACCAGTGGAGAAGTCACACCCGATGGCATGCAGGAACAGGGATTCATCGCCGTCCTGCTTCCCGCCCGCTGGTTCAATGCACAGTCCGTCGTGATGCAGGATGCAGCCAGCCTCGGCATGGAGAATATCGCGGGAATCACTGCAGAACACAGAAAACGATTTCTCGACACCCTGCCCCACCCTGACGAGACTCACACGCAATTCGCCCTGTTGCTCATCGATGGCTTGTCGTATTCGGAAGAAACCGTCACTGTCGCCATCGATCGAGGACTCGACGGCATACCATTGATAGGCGGTTCCGCCGGTGATGACCTCTTGTTCGAAAAAACCTGGCAGATCAGCAATGACCAGGTAATGTCCGGCGCTGCCATTCTGACGTTGATCGATTGCCAGCTGCCCTTCAAGCTGTTCACCAACAACAACTTCGCGCCCACCGAACACAAGCTGGTAGTCACCGAGGCTGATCCGGATCTGCGACGGGTCAGCGAATTCAATGCCGAGCCGGCCGCAGTGGCCTATGCCAACGCCATCGGCATGAGCCCCGAGGAACTGGATTCAGGTAGCTTTGCCTCTTACTCCGTCATCGTTCGATTTGGGGGAGAACACTACAGCCGCTCGATCCAGCAACTCAATGAAGACATGTCATTGACGTTCTTCTGCGCCATCGACAACGGCCTGGTGATGACCGTTGCTCGATCCGAAGGCATGGTTGAGTCCTCCCGACAGGCCATCGACGCACTGGAACAGGAAATCGGCCCCATCGATCTCATTGTCGGATTCGACTGCATTTACCGAAAGCTCGATGCCCGGCATCGCCAGACAACCCATCGCATTGCCGAGCTGTACAGGGAAAAGCGCTTCGTGGGTTTCAATACCTACGGCGAGCAATTCAATTCCATGCACATCAACCAGACCTTCACCGGTATCGCCATTGGCACACCGTCCGAGTCGAGTCCGGAAGATGAATGTCACCACGAATGATGGTGCGAATGGCGGTTCTCACCGTATCCTGGCCCGACACATTCGGCAGGAAAGCCGATTCCGGAGCCGGCATCATGACCGGCTCCGGTTCCAACACTGCTTAACGTGACGCCAGACCTTCCGGCACCTTGAATACCCAGACGGATCCACCCTGGTTCAGGTAACTGACCACCTTGGCAACCTCGCCGCCCCACAGAGGCACAGCACCACCCCAGCCGGTCACGATCGCAACATACTGCTCACCGTCCTGTTCCCAGGTAATTGGCGAGGAGACGATGCCGGTGCCGGTCTGGAACTTCCAGAGCTCCTCGCCGGTCTCGTCATCAAAGGCCTTCAGATAACCTTCCGGTGTACCGGTGAAGACCAGACCACCGGCCGTGGTCAATACGCCGCCCCACAGTGGTGCCTTGTTCTTGTATTCCCACTTGATCTCGCCACTGACCGGATCCATGGCCTTCAGAGAACCGATGTAATCATCGAATATCGGCTTGATCGTGAATCCGGCCCCCAGATAGGCTGCACCTTTCTTGTAGGTGACCGGTTCGTTCCAGATATCCATGCCCCACTCATTGGATGGAATGTAGAAGTTGCTGGTCTTCTGCGAATAGGCCATCGGCATCCAGTTCTTGCCACCGAGAAAACTGGGCACGGCGAAGATGGACTTGCCTTTCTTGCCATCAGCACTTTCCGACGGATTTCCCGGACGGTTTTCCGGGTCGAACAAGGGAACACCGTTCTCGTCGATACCCTTGGCCCAGGTGATATCCTGCACGAATGGTGTGGCTGAAATGAATTCACCACTGGTTCTGTCCAGCACGTAGAAGAAGCCGTTGCGATCGGCAGTGGCGCCGGCCTTGATGAGCTCACCATCCTTTTCCATGTCGAAGGAAATGAACTCGTTGACGCCATCGAAATCCCAGCCATCGTGAGGCGTTGACTGAAAGCCCCAGACGATTTCGCCATTCTCCGGATCGATCGCTATACGTGCAGAGGTCCACTTGTTGTCTCCCGGACGCAGATAGCTGTTCCAGGGCGCCGGATTACCGGTACCGAAATATGCCAGGCCTGTGTCCGGATCGTAAGTACCGCCCAGCCAGGTTGCGCCACCACCGTTCTGCCACATGTCCCCGGCCCAGGATTCGTTCTTCACCCCGGTCATGGTGGATTCTTCACCATTGAGTGTTCCCATGTGCCCTTCGATGGTAGGTCGGGACCAGACCAGCTCACCGGTATCGGGGTTCCTGGCATCCACCTGGCCGACGATACCGAATTCACCACCGGAATTGCCGGTCAGTATCAACGGTCCATGTGCCTTGGTCGGCACGATCAGAGGTGCTGCCGTATACGAATAGCCCGCTTCGTAGTCGCCCAGCGTCTTGCGCCAGATGACCTTGCCGGTCTTGGCGTCCAGCGCCACGATCTTCGCATCAAGCGTTCCGAAGAAGACCTTGTCTCCCAGGATGGCAGCTCCGCGGTTGACGACATCACAGCAGGGCAGGATGCCTTCGGGCAATCGGGCATCGTATTGCCACAGTTCCTCACCCGTTGCAATATCGATGGCCCACATGCGACTGTAGGACCCGGTGACATACATGACACCGTCCTTGATCAGAGGCTGTGACTCCTGTCCACGCTGCTTTTCTCCGCCAAACGAAAACGACCAGACGGGATAGAGGTTCTTGATGTTGTCCTTGTTCAGTGTCGCCAGCGGACTGTAGCGTTGTCCACGCGGCCCGAGACCATAGGAGACGATATCCTCGCCGCTGGCCTGATCGTTCATGATGTCCTCGATGGACACCTCCGCTGCGGCTACCGTATTGCAGAACCCTGCAACACTGATGGCCAGGGTACCGGCAACAGCCAGCATGGTTGGTCTTCGCTTCATTCGCTACTCCTAGTATGGACTTCAATGCCTGCATCGAGACGGGAAGCACAGTGTTGTATTACCAGAGCTCCAGAGACACCGCACCGCTGATTCAGCAGTCTAGCCAAGTTGCCGTGCTTGCCATAGTGGACAAAGGTACACTTTGCCCGCCGAATATCTACTGGCTGATCTCTATAACGGGATAGAGTGCATCTTCAAGGGAGGGATACAGATGCACGACGGATCGTTCGTACTCGCTGCGCACCACTCCCAGACCTTCGAAACGCGCGGGTATGGGCAGTGCCATGGCCTCGTTCATGGTGAGACCCCGCATGACCGAATCACTGATACTGCCATGCAGCCAGTCGATGTAATCACCTGTCTGCGCCAGTGATTCATCCTTGTCATCACTGGGCCCGTGACCCGGTATGAGCAATGACTTGTCGATGCCGGCAAGCGTCTGCAACGATTCTCGCCAGCTGTCGATATCCGCATGCGGAGTCGTCGGCGCACGATACAGAAAGGCGAGATCGCCTGCGAACAACACACCGGTGTCATCATCCCTGATGACAAGGTCACTGCTGGTATGACCCGAAAGATAATACAGCGAGAACCGCCGCCCTCCCACATCCTCCTGGTCGGCTTGCAGAGCAACCGTGGGAGCCACCGCATTGGTACCCCGCATCCAGTCTCCCAGCAAGCGGTACATGTTGTCGGCAAAGCCATTACCCTCCAGGGCAATGTTGTCGATGACCTGGCGAGGTGCGGCAATGAGTGATGCATCAAAGGACTGGTTGCCCAGAAAATGATCCGGATGATGATGCGTGTTGTAGACACGCAGTATCGGTTTGCCCGGCACGGTTCTTTCGATCAGTCTTCGCAGGGCATCCCCATATCGTTTCGAAGGGCCAGTATCGATGACAACGACCCCGTCCGGCACTTCCACGAATGCCACGTTGACGATATTGCCGCCGTTGTCCATGTTGAAGTATTCGGTGCGTCCCAGTACCGCCCAGGTACGGGATGCCACCTCCACGGCCATCAGATCGAAATCCAGTAATCGCGCATTGGCAGAACCACAGACGGCACATGCGCATCCACCTGCAAACCATTGCATGACCTGCCGACGTGCCTTCGAGATCGGTGCAGCGCTTGCCCTGCCCTGGCGGGATGGTTTGATCGTCATGGGCAGCACCTTCACAGTTCGGTGGCGGCGGGTACTTCCAGCGGGAAACGGAAGGTATTGCCTTCGGTGTCTCTGGAGGACACATGCAGAACCGACGCTCGAGGTCCGACCTTCGGTTTGAGCGTCAGCGTCGGATTCTCGCTGACAGGTTCGTACAGATCCAGTTCGGCAACGATATTGCCCTCATCGTCCCTGACCGCCAGTTCATTGAGGTAGAACGCCGGAATGCCGACAGCCAGTCCGGTATCCATGGGATGACGCATGCGCAGTGTCATGCGTGCCGTGCTGTCATCATCGCGGCCCGCATGAGCGCGTGTCTCACCCAGTGTCTGCATCCAGTTGCTGTTACCGTGTGCCGCTGCGGGCGCAGTACAGCCGCCACCGGCCGCATCGACGATGGCCCCGGCCACATGCCAGACGCCATCAGCCGTGCGAACACCTACATGAATCGGGGACGTCTGCTGCAATTTGAGCCGGAAACCGATGAAGGGCAGCGCATCGGCAGGACGCAGACTCATGATCAGCGGAATCGGGTTCAGATCGGCCACGGCCACGATTTCCACCACGCCTTCCAGAGCCGTGGCATCCACAGTCACCGGCACATGGAACTGGTTCTCGGCTGCCAGCGGTGTCATGAGCTTCACACGCTCATCAAAAACGATTTCGCCGTCGGGCATGAAACGTTCAGCCATGGATTCCCACATGACGGAGTTCAGAGGATCCGGTGGCAACTGCCTTGCCATCAGTGAACTACTGATCAATATCATGCATGATGCAACCATGGCTCTTGCAATCTGTTTCATGCGTACGCGCCTCATGGCAATTCTGCTGGCAACCACTCTACCCCATAGCTGGCATAGAGCTTCTTCATGTCGCCCGATTCGATCATCTCGGTCAGAACATCCCCCAGCGCATAACCCAGATCGCGACTGTCGTGCTTGACCGCAATGCCGATGGGCCACCCGGTTCTGACAATTCCCGGCATGGGTGGCTGGACGATTTCGGAATCGATATCGGGGGATTCCTGCGCCACCCATTCCATCTGCGCCCGTGAACCGAGCAGCGCTCCAACCTCGGTACTGGTATACAGATCCTGTGCATCCCTGAAGGTGCGACCACGCCGAATGCTCTGCAGCAACTGACCACGAAAGGCATTGGACAGAAAGAAGTCTCCCGCCGTATCCACTTCCACCGCAATGGGGCTGGAGACGAAACGCCCGAAGGTTTCGACAGCGGGATGCATGGCACGGTTGAAGATCAGCGCCATCTGCTCCTGAAAGTACGGTGCCGTCAGTACCGCCAGTTCATTGCGCACATCCACTTCGCGGTCATAGGGCACATGCATCATGACATCGGCATACTTGCCGTAGATCAGGTCACCTTTCCAGATGTTGACGCGCAGATCGTCGTCCAGGTTTTCGTCCGCACCCCGAATCAGGAACTCGACATCCACTCCCAGACTCTCCGCGAAGCGGCGCCCGATATCCACATCGATACCCCGCGCCTCTCCCGAATCGTCCTCCCAGGAATAGGGGGCATAGTCGCTGTAGGCAAACACCACCAGCTTGCCGCTGTCCACGACATCATCCACTGGCCGTGCCTGCAGCGCGGGCGAACACAACCCGACTGCAAGCAGGCTAGATAATGCAAGATGTCGCAGATGCTTACTGCAACCGACCATTCCCATTGCCAGCTATTCCGGACGAGGCTGGGTTTCAGTATACGAGCGTATGGCCCACATCGCCTCCTGGCTCAGAATGTTCTCGAACGGCGGCATCTTGTAGGCACCATTCTGCGAGTAGCCCTTGCGCACTCTTTCCATGAACCACTCATCGCCGAACTCCCCGTCTTCCAGCAGACGCAGGTCCGGGGCTATGCCGCCGGAAATCGCTTCCAGCCCATGGCAGCGGGCACAGTTGGTGTTGTAGGCAGACGACCCTATCGTCTTCGCCAGCTCATACTGCTCCCCGCCCATGCCACGATAGGGATTCTCCAGTGCGATCTCCTCGGGCAGAGCTTCCAGACCTTCGGTGTCCACGCCCTGAGGCTGCACATCACCATGACCCAGGCCCGTTTTCACGAGCATGAACTGAGATAACACCAGTACGGAAACCGCACCTGTCAACAATCGCTTTTTCATCGTAACCAACAACCCGTCTACCTGTGAAGAAGGTGGCAAGGGTAGCCCAAAGCGAGACCATCCCAAATGGTACTTTTGGAACCATCGCAAGACCCGCTTGCCGATGCCAGGCCCGCCCCCTGCCCGTGACGTTGGACTTTTGTACCACTGTCTCTGCCTCTGGCACAGCGCATACTATGGCGCATGCTGGATAGAACCCTGTTGATCATCGTCTTGCTGTTTGCCAACCCTGCAACCGGCGCGGAACGGTCTCTCGATGCCTATGACGTCGACCCGGAAACCGGCTTGCGCATGGAACGATATCGCGCACCGGTACCGGCAGACATCCCAGGCGGCCTGACACTGGCCACCGAGCAGCTGGCCGACATGCAGCGGCAGGGCACGGCTGTGCTGATCGATGTCCATCCCCCCAAGGGGCTTGGCCCCGATCCACTGGACGGACACTGGGTGACATCGGAAATACGCCAGTCCATACCCGGTTCGATCTGGTTACCCGAGGTTGGACGCGGCAGCCTGAGCCTTGAAGCAGAAGACTACTTCAAGAGAAATATTGCAAGACTGTCGCGGAACCGCCTGGATGCACCATTGGTCTTTTTCTGCAACGCAGACTGCTGGCAAAGCTGGAATGCGGCACGCCGCGCCATTGTCTGGGGTTACAGCGCCGTGTACTGGTACCCGCTCGGCACAGACGGCTGGCTGGAGGACGGAAGAGAGCTGACACGGATTCAGCCCGTGAACTTCTTCGACGACACCACCCCTGCCGTACCGGAAGAAGCAGCCTCCGTCGAGGAGGCGGATCAGCAGTTCTTTCCCGATTCCGCAACTATCCACCTGATTGACCGGCAAGGCGCAGAGCTTGCGCTCGGCACGGTCCGTTTCACCCCCTCCGATGCAGGCTTCAGCACCTTTGCGGTGGAACTGGACAGTGAACGTCTGGTGGATCAGTTTCTGTCCATGCGACCGTTTCGCTGTCTGACCGATCCTGCAGAATGGTTCTGTCACCTACCCTATCCGTACAAATTGCAAGGCAGAATCTCCGCGGACGACCTGACCGAGCTGGAATACCAGCTGCTGTTCATCTGGAAATCACCAGGCAGCTTCGGTATCGATTTCTGGAACGGCGTCTACTATCAGCTTGCCTGGCAGGACGATGGCAGCCTGCGAGGTACATTGCTGCAGGGAGATCTCAACGTGCTGGCTGACCCACCGCCGCCCTACAGCCACCCGATAGACCTGAATGAATTCACCACAGAGGATGCCCGAAGCCGCCGGTTCCCCTCGCTGTTCATCCGCCCATGAATGCAGATTCCGACAGGCACACCGATCTGGATGGCACCCTGACCGCCATGCAACAGCTCGGGGTCACTCTGGCTGATCAACTGGTCGGGCTCGAGAGTCTGATAGACAGGCTGATGATTGCCCTGCTCACGGGGGGACATCTGCTGATCGAAGGCCCACCCGGTGTCGCCAAGACCCGCAGCATCAATCGCTTTGCCCGATTGCTGGACATGAGCTTCGTCCGCGTTCAGGCCACGCCGGATCTGTTGCCGGCCGATATCACGGGCACCGACATCTTCCAGCAACACGGTGCAGAGTTCCGGTTCAATGCCGGCCCCCTGTTCAACCACATCGTATTGGTCGACGAAGTCAACCGGGCACCGCCCAAGGTGCAAAGTGCATTGCTGGAAGCCATGGGCGAACATCAGATCAGCACCAATGGGGTCACGCGTAAACTCAGGGAACCGTTTCTCGTCGCGGCAACGCAGAACCCGATCGAACATGAAGGAACCTATCCACTACCGGAGGCGCAGCTTGATCGTTTCATGTTCTTCGTCAATATCGACTTGCCCGGTCTTGAGCAGGAACGCAGGATTCTCGACCGGGTGCTGAGCGAGACCGATCCACTGGACAATCCCACCGAACCCACGGCCATTGGCAATGCCGATCTGATTCTGCGCGCCAGGCGCTGCGTACCACAGGTATTCCTGTCCGAAGCCGTACGTGACTATATCGTGCGCCTGGTTGGAGCAACACGCGGGCTCGGCGCCGGCGGCCAATCCGCCATGAACATCTCCCAGGCAGCCAGCCCTCGCGCCTCGATCAATCTGGCCGTTGCCTCACGCGCCAGAGCCTGGCTCGCCGGTCGGGAATTCGTCACGGTTGACGACGTTGTCGAACTGGCACCGGACATATTATGCGGTCGCCTCTCACTGGACTACCGTGCTCGTGCAGCCGGCGTCACCGCCCGTCAGGTTGTGCAGGATCTGCTGACATCCACCCCGCGGCTCTGATACCTGCCTGTCATGTCACCGCCGCCTGCCAACCCACGACACGAAGTACCTGCCTCCTGCCTTGTCATCGGCGTGAACTGAGATGAGCCTGCCCGATTCGGACAAGTCGGCAGATTCGGCCATCACGCTCAGCATCGACTCCCTGCTGAACGAACGCCACGCGGTACATCAAGGCACCTTGCAGCAACCCGAGGGTGGTGGACGATGGGCAGGCAGCTTTCGCGGCAGGCGGCGCGGTCATGGCAGCGACTTCGATGATCTGCGTCCTTACAGCCCCGGGGACGAACTTCGTCATGTCGACTGGAAAGCCAGTGCCCGCAGCAATACGCTTTACACAAGACTGTACCGTGAAGAGCGAGAACACCGAGTGACGCTGGTGACGGACATGCGGCGCACCATGTACACCGGTACGACAATACTGCGTTCGGTACAAGCCTGCCGGTTCACAGCACGGCTTTTGTGGCAGTCCATCGAAAGCGGCAGCCGGCTGTGCGTCATCGCTGTCAGCGACAGCGGCCTCACCGTCAGCGACAATCGCATCGGCGATGGAGCTGCCATTGATGCCTGTGCCTTGCTGGCAAGGCGCTTTCTGGCTTTACAGGCACAGTACCGGCGTGCGAAGTCCTGCGACAATGCCGCGCCCACCCCGGCGGGCAGCGACCTGCCGATATCGGGCGGTCATGCGCAAAGGCATGGCCAGGCAACTACCACGGCCGAACCGCCGAGCCGCCCCTCTCGACCCGAGTCCTCGCCTGACGCCCTGATCAGCCCCGGCTCCTCCGACCAGCATGAGACAGGCTCGCACATCACACTGGACCAGGTTGCCCGCTGGCTGTGTACCCAACGCCAACTGCACGGTTCGCTGATCTGGTTGAGCGCTTTCGATCATCTCGGCAAGCACTTCGATGACGCCATGAATACCCTGTCCCGAGTGAATCGCCAGGCCGCCGTTCACATGGACGATGGCATGCTCGAACAGGGCTTGCCGACAGGCCTCTATGGTTATCGCTCCGGTGACTGGCATGACCGTCGCACTCGCAGTGCAACACTGGATCGCGGACACGCGAAGCAGCTGCAGCAACGGCTGTCACAACAGAAGCAACGGAGGATGGAGCGTTTTACCGCTCTGCGGATTCCCCTGCACCATTCCGGCACGGGCAAGAACGAAATCGTGGCCGCTCTGCGGCACAGCGGCCATTTACCATGAATGGCGACCCAAGCCTGATGCGACCTGCAAGGCAGCCATGGTCAGCCGGCAACTCGCGAGCGGCAAGTACAGCATCCTCAATCGGAAAGAGGCGCTGAACGAATGAACGAAACGGAACAGATACTCAGCCAGCTTCGCGATATCCAGCTGCCGCCGGCTCCCGAAGCTGCTTCCGTCTGGCTGATCGCAGCCAATCTGATGATGCTGCTGATGCTATTGCTGGGCCTGTATTACCGGAGACGCAGAATGCGCGAACAATGGCGTCGTGATGCCCTGTTTCAGCTGCGCCAGGCTCGCCTCCTGGAACCGGCTGTCGCGACACTGGCGCTGGCCAGACTGCTCAGACAGATTCTGCTCTATCGCCAATACCCCATCTCCGGCAATGCCCGATGTTGGCTGGCCGAGCTGGACGATGCCTTTGACACGCAATGGTTCACGCAAGCGCAAGGTCGTCTGTTCGGCGATGAGCTGTACAAGCCGGGTCAGATGAGTGTCGCCGAGTTGCAGGAAGCATGCACTCGAATCGAGCGACTGATTCGCCGACTTCCGGCAAGACCTCGCAATGCGTCCCGACCACAGCCCAGCATGAGGCTGCCATGATCCACTTCAGCTGGCCATGGATCTTTCTGCTGCTACCTCTGCCATGGCTGTTGCAGCGTCTGCGTACCAGACCGGCGCTGACCGCCATCGACATTCCGCCCTCGATGGAAGAAGCCTTGCAGTCACTGCCGATGCAGACTCGCAGCGGTGCGAATGTTCGCCAACGACTGGCATGGATCTGCTGGATTGCCTTGCTGAGTGCAATAGCACAACCCTGGATACCCACTGATGCAGTGATACAGCCAGCCAGCGGCCGCGCCATCGCTCTGGCCGTTGATGTATCGGGCAGCATGGATAGACAGGACTTCTCACTGGACGGCGAGATCAGCGACCGCCTGAGCATTGTCAAGCAGGTGGCCACGGACTTCATGGCTCGACGCAGTGGAGATCGTTTGAGTCTGGTGCTCTATGGCAAGGAGGCCTTCATCGCCTCACCACTGACGTTCGATCTGCACGCATTGAGCAATATACTGGACAGCGCCGGTATCGGCATGGCTGGCAGATCCACCGCCATTGGTGACGCCATTGGCTTGTCGATCAAGACCCTGCAGGCAGATCCCGCCGAACAGAAGGCCATTGTATTGCTGTCCGACGGAACCAACAATGCCGGTTCGGTGGAACCGGAAAGCGCCGCCGAACTGGCGAATGAGCTGAACATCCGTATCCACAGTATCGCCCTGGGAAGCATCGATGGAGAACGCGGCGGATACCAGACGGCGCAATCTGCCGATCTGGATGAAGAGACACTCGCGCGTATTGCCGAACTGGCCGGCGGAGAGTTCTTTCGGGCGAGCAGCACGGCAGATCTGCAGCAGGTCTACAGCGCCATCGACAGACTCGAGAGCGCGGAAGCGGCCGCCCCACCAGTGATCCTGCGCCACGATCTGCGCCTGTGGCCACAGATACTGCTGTTGTTCTGCCTGCTGTTGCTGGCACTCGACGCAACGATGCTCGAGCGAATCCGCCAGCGAACCGGAGGACCAATCCGCTGGATATCCCGAGAGCGGGCACGTGAGACTCCGGCCCGGCAAAGCCGCCTGCACAGGACGCCCGGCAGTCTCCTCCGGCAACGGTTCTCCCGATGAGCGCCTGGCAATGGAATGACTGGAGCATTCAGTATCCTGGCTGCCTGGTTGCCGCAGCACTGCTGTTGATCGGATCCCTGCTGTGGCCCCTGAGGCATTCGCACAGTCACTGGCGCAGCGTGCTGTCACCCGCCCTGTTCGACTATCTGGGAGCGGACCGGCGTCGCATCACGCGTTGCAATCTGCCGCTGCTACTGGCATCGATCGTCACCGCAGGCCTGAGTCAGCCCGTCCAGCGCCAGAGTGATGATGACACCTGGCGACACAGCATCGGCTGGATTGCTGTGGCCGATGTCTCACGCTCCATGACGTTGAACGATACCGTGCCCTCACGTCTGGCAGCGATGCGTGCAGCACTGACGGAACTGTCGCATCAGGCAGCGGCCCGGCCGATTGCGTTGATCCTGTTTGCCGGAGATGCCTTTCTGGTGGCACCACCGGCCTTCGACCACTCCGTCTTCAACGAACAGGCAACACTGCTGGAATACGGCATCGTGCCGCTTGACGGTTCCAATCTGACACGCGCCCTGTCATTGGCAAGCTCCGTTGTCGAAGAAAGCCGATTGCACCAGGCCAGAATCCTCGTACTGGGCGATTCTGGCGGTATCGGCAATGGCAGTATCGCTGCCGCGCGCTTTCTCGGCGATGCCGGTCATCGCGTCGACATGCTGGTATTCGGTTCATCCTCACCGCCGCCCGGCACGACAGGGTCACAGACCCCTGCGGAACCTGTCGGCGACAGCTGGAGCCAGACACCGGGTGCCCGCGACACGAACAGCGTGCAGTGGAAGCAAGCCCGGGCGTTGGCCGATGCCGGCAACGGTCGTGCGGTCAGAGCCAACAGTTTCGGGGTGATCGATTACACCACACTCGATCTCGATCAGCAGGCCACCGCCTCGACACACGATGGTCTGAAGAGCCTGGTGTGGCGTGATCAGTCACACTGGCTTCTGCTGCTCGCCATTCCCGGAATGCTGCTGCTGTTTTCCCGGGAGTCTGCACGCTGATGCGCCGGTTCTCTCTACTCCTGATCGGCCTGCTGCTCCACCCCGCCACGCAGCTGCTCGCCGATCAAGACAATCTGCTGGCGCACCGGCTGTTTCAGGCCGGAGAGTATGCTCAGGCGAGCGAGATATTCACCGACCCGGCCTGGAAAGGCGTTGCCCTGTACCGCTCGGAGCAATGGTGGCGCGCCGCCGAGGCCTTCATCCGTGCCAGTGACCCCGTATCGGCATTCAATCTCGGTAACTGCTACGTCCAGCTGGGTTACCACGAACTGGCTCTGGAGGCCTATCAGCACGCCTTGTCGATGGATCCCTCGCTGGAGGATGCTTCGCACAATGCCGAACTGATGCGTCAGTTGCTGGCGAAAGCACAGGACCAGCAGCAAGGAGGCCGGCAGCCCTCAGGCGAGGAAATCGGACGCCTCGACACCCGGGATGATCGGCAGGAGCGCGGCATTGGCGAAACCGGCGAAGAGCAGAGCAAGGCCGGTGATTCCGCACCTGAAGGACAACCGGAAGAGCCCGGCGATCTATCCATGAACGAGCGCTCGCAGGCCCGGGCTGGCCAGGGGGCACAGGCCAGCGAACAGGAAAGGCCATCCGCTCAGGATGACGGTAGCGGGGCCCTTGATGGTGAAGCTAGCGATGCGCAGCCGGCCAGCAGACCCTCCGGTGGTTCCGAACCGGATTCACCCACCAGCGAATCTCAGGCCGCCGGGCGTCGCACCGAACTGGAGAAGGAACAGGCCACCACGCAGTGGTTGAACCGGATCGAACACGATGCAAGTCTGTACCTGCAGCGACGCATCAGACTGGAACAACGACGCCGTCACGCGGCCGGACAATCTGCTCCCGAAGGTGGAAGCTCATGGTGATGCAACCCTCACGGCGTAAACCGACTTCCCCTGGCACAAGCGGTGGACCGAGCACCTCATGAAACATCATACTCGGCTGACAGTCCATGCCTTTTTCATCCTTTGCAGCCTCTGCCTGTGCTTCGCCCTGTTCAACGGACCTGTCCGCGCCGCCGAAATCACGCCGCGCATCACCCTGCTTGGCAGCCTCGAGCCCGTGTATCTCGGTGACAGTGTCATCATCGAACTCGAAGCGGTCGGCCTGGACGATCCTGTGGATATCACGCCCTTGTTGCAGGAAACGGAACTGCTGCGCGAAACCATGGGTACTCGCATCACCGTCGTCAGTGGTCAGGTTGTCGAGATGAAATCACGAAGGATGGAGCTTCTGCCGCGGCGCGAGGGTCGACTCATCCTCGGACCCTTGCAGGCCGGCAGCGTCACGGATTTCGTGCAGTCGAATATCATCACCATCGACGTACAGACACCGACAGAGTCGCAGTGGCAGGCGGATGCCGACGATCTGCAGATCAATGTGAGCCTGCGCACCGCTGACGGTTCGGTACAACTCGGCGCACACGATGACGATCCGGTGCCAGTACCGACAATACAAGCGCTGGTCGGCCAGCACATCATTGCCGATATCGAACTCAGACACCGACATCCCATTGCCGATGAACGGATATCGCTGCCCGATTTCGACGGCTTTGATGTACTGGAGCAATTTGTCGAACGCAGAACCATCGACACCTTGGCCGACCAGACGTCATGGCGCCTGACTGCCTGGCGTTATCACCTGTTTGCGCAGCGTTCCGGTCGACAGGTCCTCGACCCTGTCGGCTGGACTGGTACCGTGATTCGATCGCGTACGCAGCGAGCCGACTTCGACAGACAGTCCTCGCCCTACACCCTGCAGATTCAACCGGCCGTGGACAGCAGTCACTGGTGGTTGCCGGCCAGTTCGGTCAATCTCGATGACAGCTGGTCCAGCGACCCTCGAGAGCTCACCGCCGGCGATGAGATACTCAGAACCATCACCCTTGATGCCCGAGATGTCCTTGCCAATCACCTGCCGGATATCATGCCGCCGGAAAGCCGTGCCCTGACAACCACTCTGATCGGGCAGTCCCGCTCTCAACGTCTGGTCGGTGAGCACATCGTGGCTACCGCCGTCTTCGACTATCGCATGATTGCCCAGAGCCCCATTCCGGTATTTCTGGATACCGTGCGCGTGCCCTGGTACGACACGACAAGCCATTCGGCCAGGCAGGCAATCATTCCGGCGCGGCGCATCAATGTCGGCCTGCCCGACCGCGCCGACCTGCTGGCCAGCCTGGCTCTCGAGGGCAATGTGCTCGACAGACTCCTGTTGCGACTGGAAGGCAGCGGCATCGCTCGATCACTGCCCTGGCATGTCCTGCTGCTGTTGACCGGGATCGTGACGGTCTGGATCTGGGTTCGGGAAATCAACGTCTTCCGACGCGAACAAGGACAGAAAAAGCAAGGCCTGCAATCGACGGTACTCCCGGAGTTGTAAATCTGAGCCAGTCGATGTGTCAGGCCTGGAATGAAACAACAGAGCTACTGCGGGATGCTGTCCTTGGGCAGGATGGTCACTCCCCATGGGTATCGCCCCACCTTGATGGTCTTCACCGCCTTGCGACTTGCCACATCTATCATCGTGACATCACCCGAGACGCCATTGGTGGTGTAGAGCTTGTCCTGTTCCGGTGTCAATGCCATATGCCATACCCGTCGACCCACCAGTATGTAATCGGTCACCTCCAGACTCTCCCGATCCACTACCGCCACATGATTCGACGGGCCCAGCGCGATGAAGGCCGTGCTGCCATCATCAGTGATTTCCATACCCACCGGCTGAATCTGATCACGTGTCACACCGGGAATCTCGAAGCTGATCTTCTGCTTGATCTCCCGGCTTTCCGTATCGATGACCGAGACGGTTCCGCCGATTTCCGACGACACCCATAGCTCCTTGTCGTCAGGGGTGAACTCGGCGTCCCGCGGACGTTGATCCACGAGCGTATTGGCAATGATGGTTTGCGTCGCTGTATCGATCCAGTGCGCCATATTGGACGTTTCGGAGGTGACGATGGCATATTTACCATCGTGACTCACCGCCATGCCTTCCGGCTCGACACCCACATCGATCTGCGAGACGACCTGACGGGTTTCGATATCGACGACCGTTGCAATGGCATCATCTTCGTTGGCGATGTACAGATGCCGATTATCCGGGTGCAGGGCGAACTGCTCGGGATCCTCGCCACTGGGCAATTCGAACATGATCGAGTCATCGCTCAGATTCATCACTTGCACCGTGTCCGAGTCCGAGGCGCAGATGAACAGGCGCGTGTAGTCATGACTCAGGGTCACGCCGCGTGGCCGCTCGCCTACTTCGATCGTCTTGATCACCTCATTGGTTTCGGTATCGATGACCGATACCGTATCGTCCTTTTCATTGCTGACATAGGCCCAGTGAGCGCTGACGGTACCGCTGCCGACACTCAGCAGCAGACCCAGTGAAGTCAGTGTCAACAGTCCTGGGCGACCTTCCATCAGCGCGCCGCCGGACTTTCCGGACACTGGAGATTCCTGCATTGTTCGTTCTTCCCGTGGTTTTTTCATCAAGTTATTTCCTTCCGCTCACTGTCGAGTCCGCTGAAAACCCTCGCAGAGGCTTTCCGGTTCATCAAGTCCCAGGGTATCCAGTTCGGTTACCGGGTGCAGAAACCCTTCGATGGGAGCTGTGGCAACGACCGCCTTGGGATGAACCAGCTGCACGCTCTGGCGCATCTGGCCATTCCAGTGGCGATAACTCAGTGGTGCTCCCTTGAAACCGGCCAGTTCGAATTCATCCGAGAGTACATAGTCGAGGATATCTGCCGGCTGCGCAGAGCCGGTACGCGTGACCGCCTCTCCCATACTGCGTACGGCAGCCCAGTTGCTGTAATCACGGGATGTCATGTCACGCTCGGCCAGCTTTCGAAACCGGGATTGCAGCTGGGCAGCCCCCCATTGTTCGATGACAGGGGACCAGACCACAGGGGTCAAGCCTGCACTACCGGCAACCGGTCTCGGCAACCAGGTGTTGTAGAGAATGTACTGCGAGAAGTCCTGTTGTTCATCGGCCACGACAACGACATCGTAACTCCTTGCCTGCGTGAACACTGGCACTTCGGTGGATGCCGAGCGGCGCATGTCGGCATCTTCGATCCAGGTCCTGCTCTGGACGATATCCAGGCTGAACTTGGTCATCGAGCGCCGCAGTGATTCGGCAAAGGCCTTGTCCTTCTCGGAGTTGCCTTCTATCAGGAACACCTCCTCCCATTGGCGCTTGTAGAGATACTGCGCCAGCGCATCGCTGAGCATGGCACGGGAGGGAATCGTGTGCAGGACATTGGGCTGGCACTGTTCGTTACGCAATACACCATCCATGCTCTGCGCATTGAATATCAGATCATCGGCCGCTTCCGGCAGAGTGGCAATGACAGTCAGATCACTGGCCGGCAGATTGGCCACCACCAGCCGCGCCCCCTCCGCCAGCTTCTCTCGAATACGTTCATTGCGTGTCGCCGGAGACTCGTCCGGTTCGAAAATCAATTCGTCGAGCCTGTAGCTCTGACCGAGAAAACGCCCTGTGGTGTTATTGTCGCTGATGGCAAGACTGGCACCGCGTTCACCCTCATCCTCCGGCCAGCTCACCAGATTGGACAGAACCGGTGGATGTTCCACACGTTGCTCGATATAAAGGATATCCACTTCCAGAGTGCTCTGCTGTGCATGCACCGGCACAGCGGGCATCACGACAAATGCAGCGGCCAGCAAGGTCAAACCGGCAGACCCGGGGACTTCGCCTGGTCTGTACATGCTGCACAGACTCGACAGACCGTTCACGATGCTGCTTGCCAGGTTTGCGAAAGACCTTTCGGGATGATTCATGGTCGAATTGATGACTGCCTTGCACTGGTTGCCGAAGAACGGGATCGGGTCCGGATTGCCCCTGTCAGAGACACCCCAGGAGAACGAACCCGACTCCAGCGTCAATGCTGCAGTTTTTCGCTTCCTGCCTGTTTCGTCTGCCAGGTCGTGACTATTGCCATCCGACGCCCAGATGATGGCTTACAGCAGGCATCGCAGCCATGGGTAATGGGTACCAAACAGGAATACCTCTATTGGCTACTCGCGAGTGCGCTGCACCACCACCACAGCCATGAGTATCAACAGGGCACCAGCCCACCCCGCAACCGACAGTCTTTCTCCGAGCAACAGGAAGCCGGCCATCGCCGCAAAGACGGTCTCCATCGACAGCAGGATGGATGCCCGAGGAGGTGGCACTACCTGCAAGGCAATCGCCATGATGCCGAAGGTGAAGGCACTGGAGAGAACGCCCACGTACAGGATGGGAACCAGGGCGGCACGCAGCGCAGCCATCTCAACGCGCTCGAACAGCAGTGCACTGATGATGCTCAGCAAGGCCACCACGGCAAACTGAATGCAGGTGTATGTCAGCGGCTGCGCCCGACGCGACGCCTTGCCGGAAACGATGATGAGAACGGCCCAGAACACCGACGAACAGGCAACCAGTATATCGCCGCGATTGAGTGACTCCAGTGAGCCGCCCCCCAGAGCCCAGACGCCCACGAAGGCCAGCCCGGCAGAAAACCAGGTGGCCAATGCCGGACGCTGTCGCTGCACGATCCAGTAGAGAAACGGGGTCACGACCACGTACAGCGCCGTGAGAAATCCCGTATTGGTGACCGTGGCAATGACGATACCGGTCTGCTGTGTGCCACCGGCGAGAAAGAAAACCACGCCTGCCAGAACACCGTAAGGCCAGATACGCGCGTTGCCGGGACGCATCTGTCGCAGATCAGTGCGTTGCTCGCGCCAGACGAATGGCAACAGGACCAGCGCCGCAATGGCACCGCGCATGCCCAGAAACAAGAGCGGACCGATATCCTGCATGGCCACTTTCTGAAAGTAGAATGCCACCCCCCAGATCAATGCGGCCAGCAGAATCAGAAGGTCGCCGCGTGTCCTTGCGCTCAATACCGGCATCGGAGCAACTCCGTTACCGGCGTGGTACCACTATTTCGTCGACAACACACCCCATGCGTCATCGGCCGCTTCCTTGAACGTCTTCCAGTTGCCATCAGTCCATCGCTCGCGACCGGCCGCCGCATAGAACAGATACAGATTGTCGTCGAATATTTCCCAATGCGTGCCATTGGTGCGGACAAGCCCTTCGCCGAGACTCAGGGCATTGGCGCAAAAACCATTGTACGCCGGTGTGAATCGTTCAGGGTCGGCGCGAAAGCGTTCACTGCTCTCTGCCGATGCAAAATGCCATTTGGCCCCCTTGTACTCTACGGTGTAGCGCTTCCTGCCCTCGACAGCCGGCGCCTGTGGAGTGCGCTGCAATTCGTGATAGCCCACCGCATCGTGTCCGCCGATTGCCACACCGCCAAGGCGGGATTTCGAGACAGGCTCTGCCGCCTGAGCAGCACTTGACACCAACAACAGAACCATGACTGTTGCCAGTGTCGCCAACTGCCGGCCGAGTACGCCGGTCAATACCATTGGCCGAGCCGCTCTCGGAGCAGATAGGGAGGTCATGCCGCCAGGCGGATTCGGGGTTGTCATGTCAGGCGCAGGTTTCGTTGTGGTCAGACCGCATCAGACTCACTGATGCCTCAAAGGTTCGTCTTCTGCTGTTTGCCAGCTCCCTGCAGTGGGCAGACCCGATCGGAATCATGCACCCGCCCTCACCCACACCGCCGTGTCATGAAAGACCGCGCCGCCATCGGGTTGTGCCGGCTCACTGCTGACCAGGGTATTGATTCCCAGACCACCGGCAAAGAAGCGATTGGGCCACAGACTCTCGACCACCACCGTGCCAGTTTGCACGCCGTCGAAAGCCATGGCCTGCAAGCTGACCTCTCCCTGTTCATTGCCCAGGGTCACCATTGCACCATCCTCCAGCCCATAGCGCTGCAGATCATCCGGGTGGAGCCTGGCCACCGGCTGCTTTTCCATGCGACGGCTGGAATCCGTTTCGGTGAAACTGGTATTCAGAAACTGTCGCGCCGGTGCGGCAACCAGTCGCAACGGGTGCTGCTCCGTTGGCTCATCGATCACCGCCCAGTGATCCGGAAAGGCCGGCATCCCGGCGGTATGATCACCAACCGTCGACCAGTCCGGCGAGAAGTGAAATCGCTTGTCCGGTGTGCCGAAGCCGTTGAGAAAGTTGGCGTCCTCGAAGCTGGCATGTGCGCAGTCATGGCCACCACTGGCAACCATGGCATCGAAGTCCGGCAGACCGGAAGACTGCAACAGATTCTCGATCAACTCGCGCTCACTCCTGTGGAAACCGGCATGCGTCAGTCCCAGCCGCTCCGCCATGCCCTGCAATACCTGATGATTGCTGCGACACTCACCCGGAGGATCCACCAGCTTGCGGCCAATCTGGATATGCGTATGACCGCTGGCCGTATAGATATCGTCATGTTCCATGAACATGGTGGCAGGCAGGATGACATCGGCATATTCCGCCGTTTCCGTCATGAACTGCTCGTGTACCACGGTAAACAGATCCTCGCGCGCCAGCCCTTTCAATACAAGTCGAGTCTCGGGAGCCACTACCGCCGGATTGGTATTCTGCACGAACAGGGCTTGCACGGCCGGTCCTCCCTGCAACTCGCGAGCTTCACCGGTGAGCACCCGGCCGATGCGTGACTGATCCATCCTGCGTGTCCGACACGGTATGTCCAGCCCCTGAATCTGCGTGCGATCCAGATCATAGATGCTGGCATTGCCATACAGAGCCCCGCCGCCCTCATACTGCCACGCACCCGAGACCGCGGGTAGGCAGCTCACCGCATGCAGATTGACGGCACCGTTGCGCGAACGCGAGAAGCCATAACCGATGCGCAGAAAGGACTTTCGGGTCGTACCGTACAGCCGCGCAAACTCGACGATCTGCGCCACCGGCAGACCGGTGATCTCCGACGCCCAGGCCGGCGTCCGACTGGCCAGGTGCTGTCGCAGGGCTTCGGGCTTGTCGGTATGGTCCGCCATGTAGGCCTGATCGGCCAGCCCTTCCTCGAACATCACATGCATCACGGCACAGGCCAATGCGCCGTCGGTACCGGGCTTCAGCATCAGATGCAGATCAGCCTTCTCGGCTGTCTTGGTGCGGTAGGGGTCCACCACCACAAGCCTTGCGCCATTGGCACGTTTCGCCTGAGCCAGATGCTGCATCACATTGACCTGCGTGCTGACCGGGTTACCGCCCCAGACCACCACCAGTTCACTCTTGTGCATGAGACGCACATCGCTGCCACTCTTGATCCCGGCGCCAGCCCTGAAGCCTGCATCAGCCACCGCGACGCAGTAGGTCGAATGTTGACGCGAGGTGCCATAGGCATGGCGAAAACGATCCAGTCCATCGCGCTGCACCAGTCCCATGGTCCCCGCGTAATGGAATGGCCAGATGGCTTCGGCCCCCTGATGGTGACGAATGTGCTCGAAACGCTCGCAAATCCGGTCAAGCGCATCGTCCCAGCTCACTGCCTCGAAACGGGCGCTGGCCTTGCTGCCGGATGAGCCCTTGCCCGATCTGCGCATCAGAGGCTGCAGCAGGCGATCCGGGTGATGTATGCGCTCGGCATAGCGTGATACCTTGGCGCAGATGACGCCCTGGGTATAGCTGTGATCCTTGGCGCCGTAGACCTTGCCGATGCGCTTGTCATCCTGCACCTCGATATCCAGGGCACAGACACTGGGGCAATCGTGTGGACATACACTGCGCATTCGGCTTGACATCGCTTTTCCTGTTCCCGGTAGGGCAAGCGCAACAGGATACGCCTGCCTCGTACAACTCGACTGATCACCATTGTCTCAGATCGCCACCGAATAGTTCATGATTGCGAAGCCGTCAGGCTCAGCCGTTCGTCCCACTCCAGGCTGCGCCGCACCATGGGTTAAAAAGTGATAACAAACGGCCTGTTGCCGTGCACCATGCTTCAACTGACGGTTCTGCCGTGCCAGAATGTCCGCCGATATGCACGGACAATGGCAGCCGCCAAGCTCGTGAATTCTTCCGCAACCCGGCAGACAAACGGTATCCGACTGCAAGCTTGTGAAGCAGATCTCATTACCTCGGCCATTGCATGCCGATGCATGAACTTGCCCGCCATTTCGGTTTTCTTTCCACCTCGCTTGCAGCGAGCATCTGGTACGTTATGCCGCAACCGATCCGCCTTCCTCGGGAAGTGTCTTCACACGCCATGCAACGACCTCACGAAAACCGCCAGATGCGCCAGCGCGTTTCATCGTCTTCATTGAACCATCGTGGCTGGCTGGCCATCCTGTTCTCGCTGGTCCTGTTGCTGCAGGCCTGCAGCGACAGCGGCGTGGTGATCGACAACGGCTCGGGCGCGGGCGGCGATAACAGCGGAGGTGGCACCCCCACCGGCGAGGACCTGGAAGAACCCGACAACGGCGGGCCTTCAGGCGAACTGCCACCGGTGAGCAGCGTGTCGAATCTGGACGCACAGGATGTCGCCGCTTCACGCTTTCTGGCCCAGACAAGCTTCGGCGCCACGCCAGAGACCATCGCCGAGCTGCGCGACACGACGTTCGAGGACTGGATCGACGAGCAGATGAACCTGCCGGTCTCGCTCACCGAACCGTATACCCGCAATAACAGCAACGGCAGTCAGGGCGACGCTCGCCACGAAGCCTGGTGGAACAATGTGCTGGACGAGCCTGACCAGTTGCGGCAGCGGGTCGCCTTTGCGCTGAGTCAGATTTTCGTGGTGTCCGACCTGGATTACCTGCTGGCCAACAACCAGTGGGGTATGGCCAACTACTACGACATGCTGAGTCGCAACGCCTTCGGCAACTATCGCCAATTGCTGGAGGATGTCACTCTGCACCCGGTCATGGGGGTGTATCTGAGCATGGTACGCAACGAAAAGGCCAATATCGCCGAGAACATCCGGCCAGATGAAAACTACGCTCGTGAAGTCCTGCAACTGTTCTCCATCGGTCTCTATGAACTCAACGAACGCGGCGAGGCTGTGCCGGCCGACAACCCTGTCCCGGCCTACACCCAGAGCCAGGTGGAAGAGTTCGCGCGTGTGTTCACCGGCTGGAACTATGATCTGGTGACCTCCTGGGAAACCAACAACCTGGGTGGTGGCGACACCTTTACCACACCGATGGTCACCGACGAACGCTTTCACGATACCGGCAGCAAGACACTGCTCAATGGCCGAGTGGCTCCCGCTGGTCTGAGTACACGCGATGACATGGCCTTCGCGCTGGACACCATCTTCCAGCACCCCAATGTCGGCCCCTTCATCTCCGGACAGCTCATACAGCGCCTGGTCACCAGCAACCCCAGCCCGGAATACATCCAGCGTATCGTCTCGGTTTTCAATGACAACGGCAGCGGCGAACGCGGTGATCTGGCCGCTGTGGTCAAGGCCATCCTGCTGGATGAGGAAGCCCGCAATGGTCACAACGAAGATCCGGATTTCGGCAAACTGCGCGAGCCCGTGATGCGTCTGGCCCACGTCTGGAGAGCACTGGATGGCACCCCCGGACCATTGTCCGAAGGGGTACACAACACGCCGAACTTCACCTTGTCGCGCATTGACGAGATGACCGGACAGGAAGTCCTGCAGTCCCCTTCCGTGTTCAACTTCTACCGGCCGGATCACACCATCGTGCCCGGCGGCAGCACGCTGTCACCGGAGATGCAGATCATGACCGAGGCAAATCTGGCCTCGACGCACAACAACTTTCACCATCAGGTCTACCGCTTCAATGATCGTTCGGACCTGAGTGACGACAACCCCCGGGTCACCATCATCGACCTGCAACCCCTGGTCGACCTGGCCACCGACCCTGATGCGCTACTCGACTGGTACAACCTGATCTTCTTTGCCGGCTCGATGCCCGATGACATGCGCCAGACTCTGTTCGATTACGCGCGTTCACTGGGCAGTGATGACGCCGGCAGGTTTGCAGCGGTTCAGGACACCTTGTTCATGGTGCTGACAACGCCTCAGTATCATGTTCAGCGCTAGCTGTCGATTCAGCCAGGCCAGCGGCAGCGCTCAAGCAGCGTTGACATTGCCGCTGATGCATAGCCTCAGCGATCTTGCTGGCAGACCCTTCAGATCCAACAACAGCCTGCTTGCCACGAGGCTGATGACTTGCGACACAGACCATGCGAAATCCGGTAGATAAAGAAAGACGCCGTTTACTGAAAGCTCTGGCAGCCCTGCCACTGGGTGGCGGTGTGTCCATGATGGCAGGTTCGGGCAAGGCCCATGCCGAGCAGTGTGATGAAGCCAGGTCTCTGGTGTGCATCTTCCTGGCAGGCGGTGCCGATTCATTCAACATGTTCGTCCCCGGTGGCAGCCGCTACGACGATTACCTGGGCTCGCGCAACGAGCTGGCAGTGGCAGAATCGGACCTGCTGGCCGTCAGCGATGCGCAACAAGGTGAATTCGGCTTTCACAATCTGCTGCCGGATTTCCAGCGACTCTATGACGAACAGCGCCTGAGCGTGTTGAGCAACACCGGCACCCTGATACAGCCGACCACCAAGTCCGATTACCTGGGAACCGTGGCATTGCCGCAATCCCTGTTTGCTCACAACACGCAGCAGAAGCTGTGGCAGACCGGGGCCGGCATCGTCAACGGCAGCACCTCCTTCGGCTGGGGTGGTGCCATCAGTGCCCATGCCGCCAACTGCAATGGCAGCATTCCGGTAGCACCAGCCTTTTCCATGGGCGGCAGTACCGACTGGCTGGCCTCGGCCAGTACCAACTACGTGACATTGAATGCCGACGTTGCCGTGGAACGCATGTACGGATTCGACAATATCAGTGACTGGATTCCACCGCGTCGACTGAGCAACGTCGGCCGCACCCTGAACGAACTGATTGCCCAGGGCCAGGCCAGCAGCAACCCTTTGATGATGCGCGCCATTGCCAATGCGGTGGGTCGTGCCTCCGATGCTACCGCCTCGTTGCACTCTGCCCTGCGGGCCAATGAACTGCCACAAATGCAGTACAACGGCAGCAACAAGCTGGCAAAGCAGCTGCATCTGGTGGCACGCATGATCGCCTCACGCGAGGAACTGGGCATGCAGAAGCAGGTGTTCTTTGTCTTGATGGGCGGCTGGGATACCCATTCGGATCAGCTGGAGCGCCAGCCGGATCTGCTGAAGGACCTGAATGAAGCGGTCAATGCCTTTCAGGGCACCATCGATGACATCAACAAGGCCGGCAGTGTCACCACGTTCACGGCGTCCGACTTCGGTCGTACCCTGAGCAGCAATGGCAACGGCACCGATCATGGCTGGGGCGGTCACAGCTTCGTGTTCGGTGGAGCCGTCGATGGCGGCCGAGTGATCGGGGAAACGCCGGATTATTCCGACTCCGACAACCCCGATGATGCCGGTGAGGAAGACGGCAGTTTTGCCGGGCGCATCATTCCGAAAATCTCGGTCAATCAGTATGCCGCTACCCTGTCACGCTGGATGGGTGTCTCGGAAAGCGATCTGAACAACGCCTTGCCGGATCTGCAGAACTTTGCGGAGAAGGATCTGGGCTTCATGCTCACCTGATTCGAACTACAGAGCGCCCTCTCACCTGATTCGATCCACCGGGCGCCCTGATCGTATCGCGAATCGACTGTCTAACGCCGGGAACGCCTGCCCGGTGTCGAGCCAGCATCCGGGCGTTTGCCTGATACGATCACGGTCCCGATCGTATCAGGCTTCAATGAGGCTAATTATCCCAGAGCACGCTTTCATCGGCTGCAGCGGCAGCTTCCAGCAGACTGATCAGAGGACCCGCGCGCGTATGCAGGGCAACCGGCGCTTCCTGCTCTTCATCATCGAAGCCCCCCTGAGAGTTCTCTTCCGCATCGGCGGACCCCGGATTCAACTCCTCGGCTTCCAACTTCGCCAGACCTTCGTGTAAAGTCTTCAACGCCTGCGGTACGTCCGCGGCCAGTATGGCACCCGGCACATTGCCGCTTTGTCCCATCAGCTTCAGCAGTGATACTGCCGCCGTTCCGAACATGGTTATGTCCGAGTATGCGCTTGTCCTGAAAGTTACCAGCACGACGACCTCATTTAGGAAACCCGATAGTGGCCGACTTTAACACACACATTTTTGGCGCAGCAGCCGTTGTCAGCCTTGGAGCGACCTGTTGTACCAAATTGTTGTCACTGGGCATGACAGATGGTCTGATGCTGACGATAGCCGGCATGATCGGCGGCATCATTCCCGACATCGATCTCAAGCAATCACAACCGTCTCGTGCCCTGTTTTCCGGATTGGGAACCATCGCCGCACTGGTCTGGCTGTTTGCCAACGTCGATGGATTCACGGGTCTGGAGCTCTGGCTCGGGGCAATTACCGTCTTCCTGCTCGTGAGATTTCCCGTCTGGTGGCTGTTCCACTCCGTCACTCGGCATCGCGGCATCCTGCACTCGCTGATCGCCGCCATCATGGCGGGTGTGCTGATGTGTGCCATCGCCTGGCAGCAGATGGAAACCAGTGAATTGCAGAGCTGGCTGCTGGGCATCTTCATGACACTGGGTTATCTCATCCACCTGATACTGGACGAGCTCTACAGCGTCGATTTCACGGGGGTGCGTGTGCGCCGCTCCTTCGGCAGCGCCATCAAGCCACTGGATCTGCAACAACTGCCAGCCAGTTGCCTGGTGATATTCATCACGCTGGTTGCCTGGTTCTGGACAGCGCCCTGGGACATCGCCTGGAACCAGTGGCAGGCACTGTATACCGACTGGCGACCCGCCCTGTTGCCCGACTGGATCTGGGACAATCTCTGAAAGCAGGCCGCCCGATCAATCAGGCGGCCTCGCCGAGTCAAACCGGATCGTTCAAACCGAGTCGCTCAGGTCTCCACCTTCAGATGCTTCAGTAGCTCCAGTGTGATACCGCCACCGTTGATCCCTTCGGCCGCCTGATATTCTTCCATCGCTCTCAGGGTTCCCTGCCCGACAAATCCGTCGATCGGACCCGGATCATACCCTTCACGCTTGAGTGCCTCCTGCAATCGGGTGATGATGTCGCGAGTCATGTTCACCTGGCACAGTACCTGAACCCATTCGACCTTCGCCGGTGCGACCTCTACCTGACTGCTGACCGTTCTGGTCCGTGCCGGAATCTGGATGCGTCGCTCCGATGCCGGTGAAAGCAGACGCTGCACCTCGATGGATTCGATCTGCGCAGGGACCTCTCGCGGACTGGCCACCGCAGGCGTGCTGACCACTTCACGCACCACATCGACCTTCTCGGCCGGGCGCTGATTCAGACAGATCTCGCGGCCGGTCGCGATGGCATTCGAATCTGCCTGCTCATCCTTGGCCAACCAGAAAAAGGCAGGATCGGACACCTTCACCTGCCGTTCCACCGTGGTGTACTCCGCCGGTACATCCACCCTTTCCTCCCGTGCCGGGCTGACCAGCTTCTCCACCTCGACAGTCTTGTATTCGGCAGGGATGTTGATGGTCTTGGTGGTTGCCGGCTTGTCCAGTACCGTCTTGGTCAAGGTCTCGTAGCGAGCCGGCAGCTCGACCAGACACATCACCTCACCAGTGGCATTGTCGACCTGTTCGACCACACCACAGTCTTCCTGCCACACACTGCGGGCCGGCTCGACCAGCACCGATTCGGTCACGGTACGATAGACCGCCGGCACATCCACCACTTCACTGGATGCTTCCTTGACAACCACGCGTTCTGCCACCGTTTCGAAACGGGCAGGAACGATTTCGATACTCTGTGTCGCTTCCTTGACCAGCACACGCACCGATTCGGTACGGTACTGTGCCTCGGTGTAGTATTCCACGAAGCAGCTACCCGGCTCCACGGCCGCTGTGTCCACACCGGAACTGGCAATCTGTTCGACAGCCTCCGGACTGACAGGCTGCCCACTGTCGACGCTGCCGTTCACCCAGACGAGCTCTGCCGCCCGTGTTTCCACCGATTCGGTCTCGCGGATGAAGGCGGCGGGCGTCACGTCGATATCCTGTGAAGCCTCCTTGACGGTTATCTGTTCCTCGACACTCTGATACTCGGCTTCCTGAGTTTCGATACGTTCGGAAGCCTCCTGAACAACGACCTCTTCGGTACGAGTCTCGAAACGTGCGGGTGTAATGACTTTCGCATAACACTCGCCAGGCTTGGCATCCGGCAGTACCAGATTACTGTCTGCCTGTTGGGCGGTAGCCGGCAGAATAGCCAGACAGCTACTCATGACGCCCAACAGGGACATGGTCAGTTTACGCACGATGAATGACTCCAGTTAAGTCGAAAGCACTGCCTCACGGCATCAAGTACTGATTGTCGTATGCCGACGGACAATATTCAACGTTTCTTGCCGATGGGAGCCGTTCGACGCTTGATTCGTCGATAATTTGACGGCCCGCTGCCTTCGCAGCCCTGGCGCTCGATCAGGCGGCCAAGCCAGAGCAGCAGCAACAGCAGCGGCAGACCGGCCACCACACCTCCACCACTGCGAGCTGCCGATTCATCGCCATCACTGCCTGAATCGCTGCCCGAATCATTGCCTGAATCAACACCACTACCCCCGCTGTCGGAGCCATCACCAGCACCCTCTCCCGTACCGGAATCCGTTCCCGTGTCCGCGCCCGAGTCACCGCCGGTTTCACCTCCACCCGTGGTTTCCGGTTCCACGGTTCGAGGTACCAGTGGTGCAGGATCCTCCGAGTCGGACAGGCCGTCTTCGTCGGTATCGGGGTTCAGCGGATCGGTACCCGCAATGATTTCAGCGCCATCATCAAGCCCGTCTGCATCCGTGTCCGCCACATCGGCAAGCGTGCCACGGTCGATTTCATCCGCATCGTCCAGACCGTCATTGTCCGTGTCCTGCAACAACGGATTGGTGTTCCAGAGCAACACTTCATCACCATCACTCAGGCCATCTTCATCCGTGTCAGCCAGTATGGGGCTGGTCAGATGATCATGGATTTCAGCCCCGTCCTCGAGGCCATCATCATCACTGTCTCGATCACCGGGATCACTGCCGGCATCCACTTCATCGCCATCATTGGCGCCGTCATCGTCGCTGTCCGGGTCGGTCGGGTCGGTGTTGTAAATGGCTTCTTCATCTGTATCACTCAACCCGTCTCCGTCAGAATCCGTCTCGACGCTCAGCTCCAGAACCTCGTGGGACACGGTTTCGTTGTTGTTACCGCCGCCCTTTCTGACACTGCCGGAAACGACATGCCATTGCGAACCTATCGTCGCACTGCCACCACTGTGGCGGGCCTGCAGCAGTGACTTCAAGGTACGCCAGCTATTGGTCTTGACGTTGTAGGCTTCGGTAACATCCAGAGCCACACCGCTGGTATCGATCTCGCCTCCCGCCACCAGTACCTCATTACCTGCAGGTGCCGCAAACACACCCGCTCTGACGGTCGGGATGTTCGCACCGGTACTCCAGCTATTGGTGGAGAAGTCATAGACATCGGTTTGCCTGACCGCGTCGTCGAAGGTATTGGGCTGATCGGATTCTCTGCCCGCCGCAGCGACCAGCTTTCCATCGACGATCACCGCCATGAAATGATCGCGTGCATGTGGCGCATTCGGCAAGGTATCCCAGTCCTTGCTGACCGGGTCATAGCGATCGAACCAGTTTACCGCGCCACCATCATGCCCCTGGGTATTGCCACCCACCAGATAGATCTCGCCATCATGCACGACGGCACCAGCCGATCCTCGCAGACGATTGCTCGGTATCTTGCCTGCGGTGGACCATTGTTCGGTGGCTGTATCGAAAACATGGATCGTCTGGACACTCGGCTCGTCCGGATAGCAACACGTGAATGCACCGATCACGTAGATCTTGCTGCCGATGACAACCGGTTGAAAGTGATGCAGTTCCTCCGGTGGGTTGCCGATCACCCGCCATCGCTTCGTACTCGAGTCATAGACCTCGATCGGCCTGCTCCCCCTGCCGCCCATCAGATACAACTTGCCGTCCACCGCCACGGCTGCCGCTTCATGGCGCTTCGTGGCAAAACTGTCGTCGCTGGTGGTAATCGATTTCCACGAAGTATTCGCCAGGGTGTCAGCGATAGCACCACTACCGAACAATGCGGTAGCGAGCAGCAGGTACAGGCGAGAGGCAGGAAGGAGCTGCATGGTCGACAGATTCGAAGGGTCCAGTCACTGCACTTAGCAAAAAACCGGCCCGGGACAACTGCCGAGACCCGGGAATCCTGAAAATGCAGAGAAGGACAGGGACCGGTGGCCGATTGGCAGCTGGATGACCCGACTACCTGACCATCCAGCTACCTGACTACCCGACCATCTACCTGCCTGGCCGCCTGTCAACTCGAGTAGGGGCGCTGCCTGCCATCCTCGGCCAATGACCTCACCAGCCCGGCCAACTTGTCGATGCCCGCCTCGATGCGATCTTCCGGAATCGAGGAAAAACCCAGACGGCAGAAATTGCCAGGCCCTTCGCGACTGGCAAAGTAATGGTCTCCGGCATTGATGATGATGCCATTGTTCGCAGCCAGCACTTCCAGCTCGCGGGCCGACACCGATTCCGGCAATTGCACCCAGAACGCGGAGCCGCCAAAGGTCGGTTTCAGTGACGAAAAGACATCATGACGCTTCAAGGCTTCATCCATGATCTGCCACCGCGCCTTGAACGATTGCGACAATCGCAGCAGAGCGGAATCGTGATGCCCCAGCGACAGAAAATGTGCGACGGTTCGCTGGTTGTTCGATGGCGGATGACGGTACATGAGACGACGCAGCGCCCTTGCCTGCTGGATGAACTTCTTCGGCCCCACCATGAAACCGACACGCAGCCCGGGGGCCAGCGTCTTTGACAGGCTGCCCACATAGATCACACGGTGTTCGGAATCCAGGCTCTTCAGAGCCGGCGTAGGCTTGCCGACGAAGTTGAGTTCACTCTCATAATCATCTTCCACGATGGTCACGTCATGGCGGGCCGCCTGCTCGAGCAGGCTCTTGCGTACCTCCAGTGGCATGGTTGTGGTGGTCGGACACTGGTGACTCGGCGTGACGTAGATCATCTTGCAACGGCTGAGTCGCTCGTCTGTTTCAACGCCCCGTTCTCCCACCGGAAACAACTCACGATGACGAGTACACAGGCTGAAGATATTGCGTGCATCCACGTAGCAGGGATCTTCGATGCCGACGGTACTGTCCTTGTCCAGCAACAACTGCGCAATCAGATACAGAGCATTCTGTGCACCCGAGGTGATCAGGATCTCATCCTTTTCCGCCCAGACGCCTCGCCTTGGCAGTACTCGTGTGTGTATCTGTTCTACCAGCAGCTCATCATCATGATCTACCCGATCCTGGGTCCAGCGACTGATGGCATCCACACGCAACGACAGTCGACAGGCCTCTCGCCAGTCGTTGACGGGAAAAAGCGAGGCATCCGCCTGACCGTAGATGAAGGGGTATTCGTACCGCCGCCACTCCAGTGGCCTGTTGATACTGCGTTGATCCAGCAGGTCGAGAACCACATCGGGACCCCGTTCGGCAGACAGGTCGCGAAAGCCGACACGCTTGCCCGGGGAAGGATCCGGCCGCGGTGTTTCGACTCGGCCATCCAGGATATCCGGATTGACGAAGTAGCCACGCCGCTCGTGCGACTGCAGATAGTTTTCATCGATCAGATGCTGGTAGGCCAGCACTACGGTGTTGCGTGCAACGCTCAACTGACGGGACAGTTCCCGAGATGAAGGCAGGGGCACATTCACCGGAATGCGACCATCGAGTATCGCCTTGACCAGCGCCTGGCGCAGCTGTGCCTGCAGACTCTGGCCGCTGCCGGAGTCCAGCTTGATCAGCTGATGCCACATGGGCTTTTCATGTGTTCTAACCACGAGTCACCTCTCCGTTGGCATCCTGATCCAGCAGTTCGAAATCCAGGTCCTCCACCGAGTCAGGCAATTCCGATTCCGACAGCGCCGGTATCTCCAGTTCTCTGGACAATGGCGAACTCAGTCCACGACCGGAACGCTGTGTACTCCGGGCAAGCTGCTCCTGTTCGTTGCGAGAAGTATCGATCGCATGCACCGAGGCCTGTCTGTTCCGCCGAACCGCAGGATCGACGATGCGCTTCTGCAACACGGGTAACTCGTTGGCACTGGACCAGGCGTCCGGTTTGTTCTTGGCCAGCTCCAGTTCTCTGGACTTGTTGGACTTGTAGCTCGCGAAATCGCGCTTCAGCCGAATCTGTTGATCCTCATAGGACCTTACCTGCGACTCCAGCGTCTGAATCCGCTGTGCCTGCAGTTGAGAATGCAGCTCCAGTGCAGACTCCCGCTTCAAGGCCTTTTGCGTTCTCTCTCGCTCCATGGCCAGAGCCTGACGCTGATCCACAATGACGGCACGAGCCGAACCCAGATCCACCTCCACGGTCGATCGCGATTTCGCCAGTTCCTGTCGCGCGGTCTGGATGGCCTGGCGGGCCCTTCGCTTGGAACGCAGCAGCCCCAGACAATATCCCATGATGATGCCCAGCAGGGTAACGGCGACCAGACTGGACAAGAGAGCTAGGGGTGAATCGACACTCATTGACGAACTTCCTCTGCAGACACTCTGACACGGTGAGTGCCGGATACCAGGTCTTCCCCGGACTCGATAAGAATGCGGAACCTGTCCTTCTCCAGGCCGCGATTGATCAGATAGGATGCGATGGCCCGCCCACGATCTCGACTCAACAGACCATCGCTCGTGACACCATCGTACTCATTGCCGGCCACCGAGACCAGCACAGGCAGGTCAGAGTACAGATAGAGCGGATTGAAGATGTCATCCAGCAAGCGTTCGATATCGCGTGAAACCGTGGCAGAGCCCGGTTCGAAGCGAATGCGACTCGACAGTCCATCCAGCACCTGCAGCTCTCGCTCTCTCAGGTTCTCATACCGTCGCAACTGCCGGGCAACGGCCGCCACTCGTGCGGCTTCAGCCGCAGCCGCCTGCCTGGCACGTTCATCAATGGCACTCTGAGCCGCCTGCTCCCTTTCAGCCTCGATAGCGGCCAGTCGTGCCTGCTCCGCCGCTTCGGCCTCCGCGGCCAGTCGTGCCTGCTCCGCCGCCTCTGCCTCCGCGGCCAGTCGTGCCTGTTCCGCCGCCTCTGCCTCCGCAGCCAGTCGCGCCTGTTCCGCCGCTTCTGCTTCCGCAGCCAGTCGTGCCTGTTCCGCCGCTTCTGCCTCCGCAGCCAGTCGTGCCTGCTCCGCCGCCTCTGCCTCCGCGGCCAGTCGTGCCTGTTCCGCCGCTTCGGCCTCCGCGGCCAGTCGTGCCTGCTCCGCCGCCTCTGCCTCCGCAGCCAGTCGTGCCTGTTCCGCCGCCTCTGCAGCCAACCTCGCCTGCTCCGCCGCTTCGGCCTCCGCAGCCAATCGCGCCTGTTCCGCGGCTTGTTCCTCGGCGGCGATCGCTGCCAGGCGTTCACGTTCCGCGCGCGCCGCCTCTTCGGCCAGCAAGGCCTGTTGTCTCGCCTGTGCCACCGCAGCCAGCCTGGCGCGCTCTGCGGCTTCCGCCTCAGCGTCCAGACGCGCTTGCTCTTCAGCCCTGGCCGCCGCCAGCTGTCGCTGCTCGGCGGCAGCCGCCTGGGCCTGCAAGCGGCGCTCTTCCTCGGCTTCCAGCGCCAGCAAGGCCTGTTCGGCTGCCTGTGCATCACTGTCGACCTGGCCGCTGTCCGTAGTGACACGCTGTTGATCGGATTCGGGCACGGCATTACCGGTAAAACCGATCGATTTGACAGCCCAGAAGCACAGGCCCACCCACAACAACGCAGCAATGGTCAGAACCAACCAGGTGCTACGGCTGCGGGTGAATGTCTCGTCTCGGGTTTCGATATTCATCGGTCAATCAATCAAGCGCCCAGTTTGCGGGTTTCATACTGGCAACACAACTGAGACCGGACCAGCAATTCCCCAAACCGGACCATGGTCTCATTTTGCAGCTCGACGACTTTGAGAGGAGGGCCACGGACATTTCAGGCCAGCTCACTAAGCTGCACATCTCACCCGATGAGCCTCCGGACACTCAGCAATGAACCACTACGCCAGCGCCATTACAGGCCGACTGCCTCTCGTCCTGTTGCTGTTCAGCCTTGCCGGCTGCGACTGGGTAGATTCTACCGGAGTCCAGGGGGCAACTGTCACTGCCAGCCTGCGCAATGGCGAAGCCCTGCCCCTCACCGAGAACGTGCCACTCACGGCACCACTTGCAGGCGAAGGCGCGGAACTGACCGGTTGGCGCTGGGAAATTGACGGCACTGACGTACAGGGGCGATGCAACGCCTTCAACGGCTTTGATGAACAACTTGCCGTTGATTCGCTGAACGACGCCTGTAGTGATCGCAACAACTGCAGCTTCGCCATCGATGAGACCAGCAGTGAAGACAGTGCCACCAGCTTTACGCTGCAACTGCCCTCGCTACGCGCACCGGTGGCACTGAGCTACCGCCTGTTGGCGAACCGGTCGGATGGCACGGTGCTCGAACGACAGCAACTGTTCTGTGGACTCTCGATCAATGAGGCCCCGTCGGCAGATGATGACAACTACCTGGCGATTCCGGGAGAAGTACTGGTTGTAGCGGCTGATGCCGGCAACAGTCTGCTGGCAAATGACAAGGATGATGACGATGTGCGCAACTCGGCACTCACGGTCAGCGGCATCATCACTCAGCCCGCCCATGCCGCACAATTCTCCTTCGATCCGGATGGCGGCTTCCTGTACGAGCCGCGCAGCGATATCCCGCTCGATGCCAGAGGCTTCGCTGAAGATCGATTTGTCTACTCGGTGACCGATGGCCTGCACCAGGTGACGGGCACGGCCGTATTGCGCGTCGCCGCAGACAACGAAGCTCCGGTTCGTCTGCAGGCAGTACCGGATACCAGCCTGACGGTGACGGCCGGCATCGAGACAAGCAGCCCCGAGGCACAGTTGCTCGATCTGTCGATCTACTTCAGCGATCCGGACGGTGACACCTTGACGTTCTTCATTCCGGCAGAGCAACTGCCCGCTTCCGGCAACATCACACTCAGCCCCGCCGGCCTGCTGCGCGCCGAGCCGAACCTGACAGACATCGGCAGATACCGCATCGAACTGCTGGTCAGCGATGGGCTCGAATCCATCAGTGATGCATTCCTGTTGAGCGTGGTCGAACCCGATGCCGACCCGGACAACACGGCGCCCCGGGTTTCGGATATCAGCAATCGCATCGTACGCAAGAAATTCAAATACGACATTCGCAGATTCTTCAGCGACCCTGACGGCGATACCCTGGAATTCAGTGCCGAAGGCCTGCCCGACGATGTCGAGATCAGCACCAAGGGCGTCATCAGTGGTGAGTCTGGTCGCAGCAACCAGGGTCGCTGGCTGGTTCGTGTCAATGCCAGCGATGGCAAGGGTGGAACAGTCAGCGACGCCTTCCAGCTGGATATCAGATAGTCTGCAACAGCCGCAGGGTCTGCCGATGCAGTTCGGCCGAGCCTGCGGCGATGACGAAGCCACCGTCCACGGCGCTCTCGCCTTCCCAGTTGCTGACCACACCGCCCGCAGCCTCGATCAGCGGAATGAGCGCCAGAATATCGTAGGGCTGCAGGTCGCAATCGAGCACGACATCCACGAAGCCCGAAGCCAGCAAGGCATAGGCGTAACAGTCCCCACCATAACGCGACAGACGAGCCTCGTCCCTGACTCGCAGGAAGGCCGCTTTCGAGTCAGCGGTATCGAACATGTCCGGCGTCGTACAGTACAGAGTGGCACTGTCCAGCAATACGTTCTGGCGTGTCTTCAGTTCGGTTCGCCGATCCCGACTCTGCAACCATGATCGACCACCGACCGACAGATAGCGCTCGCCCAGAAACGGCTGATCCATGACACCCAGTATTGCATCCTGACCATTGAACAGACCGATCAGCGTACCCCACATCGGCATGCCACTCATGAAGGCTCGAGTACCATCGATGGGGTCCACGACCCAGGTCAAGCCACTGTCACCGAGCACGGCTGCATGCTCTTCGCCATGAAAGCCGATATCGGGAAACTCGCTGAGCAGACACTCGCGGATGGCCAGCTCTGCCTGACGATCCGCCTCGGTAACCGGATCGAAGGCCCGCTCCCCTGCCTTGTTGTCGATCTGCATGTCGGCGCGAAAATACCGCAGAGTGACCTCGCCGGCTGCTTGCGCTGCGCGTTCCGCAGCAGCCATCAATTGTGCGAGCATTTCCGGCGGTACGTCCACCGGTGAATTCTTGATCAGGTTCATTGTTTGTGCAGTCGCAGTTCGAGTAACCGTAAACAACCGTCAGGAATGCCGAGGATGGCGACGGTCTTGCCTTGAATCCGAGGCATGATCTCACACCGCCAACAGGAACGGCGAATCAGGACCCGCTGCACTTTTGTTCGACTGCCAGAGTCGGTGTCGCAAGAACCCGTCGGCTGCAGCCTGATAACCCGGCGGCTTGCGAAATACCGTTATCTGCCGGGTCTGTCAGCTTGATTTGATTCGGCGTACTGCCTATACCCCGAGACCGGCAAGTTTTTCCGTACACGACATGATCGCAACAAGACGACCACAGAATCCGTTCATGCTCGGCGCACTGGCGCTGGCAACCGTAGTGCCGCTCACCGGTGGCTGCGCCCATGTCAATCTGACTCAGATTGCCTATGAGATGCTGCGTCAGGAAGATTGCAAACTGAATCGTCTGGACGATTTCTGCACGCGCACCTTTGCCCGTGAGTACCTGGAATACGAGCGTCTGCGACAGGACTATCTGCGCAGCCAGTCGCAGCGTGAATGGCGCGTCGAACGAGAGGCGATTACACTACACAGCCCAGAACAACCGAACTGATCCGCCCCCATGTCCGACGCCACCGGCCCGGCCCTGCTTGCCCGCATCATCGCCCACCGCGGTGCCTCGGGTGATGCCCCTGAAAACACACTGGCAGCCCTGTCACTGGCAGCCGACCACGGTGCGAGCTGCGTCGAAATCGATGTGTCGATCAGCGCCGACGGAATCCCCTTCGTACACCACGACGACAAACTCGATCGTTGCACCAGTGGTCAGGGCCTGCTGTGCGAACACAGCGCTGCCGAGCTCGACCTGCTGGATGCCGGCAAGGGCATGCCCGGATACTCCGGCGAACCACTGCCTCGGCTGACTGCCGTTTTCGACCTGCTGCAGGCACGCGGCTTGGGATTGAACCTGGAAATCAAACCGCGCAAGGGTCTGGAACGCGAAACCGTCGACGCCATCTGCGCACTGGTGGAAGAACGCTGGCCTGCGCATCTGCCACTGGTATTTTCCAGTTTCAGCTGGAGCTCACTGGCGATGGCCCGGGAACGTCTGCCGGACACCCCTCGTGGCCTGCTGGTCGGTGCCATCCCCGATGACTGGCAGGCACTGACAGACACCTACGGCTGCCGCAACATTCATTGTGATGGCGCAAGCCTGACGCCGCAGCAGACACGCGAACTGCGTCAGGCCGGTCTCGGTATCTACTGTTACACCGTGAATGACCCGGAGCAGGCTGCGCGGCTACTCGGCATCAGTGGTGAGCAGAGCGCCGAGCACGATGCCACGGCCGGAGTCCATGGCATTTTCACCGACTATCCGAAGCGTCTAGCAGAGTATCTCGGTACTTGAACTGAGCACCGGTAATCAATCCGGGGTCGTCCTGCTCCAGCGCCTTCAGCATGCGTGGCCATAGCAGATGCCAGCAACAACCGTGTGAAAACTGCTTCATCAGAAAGCCGCTGGCCTGCGGTTGCTGCATGATGAATCGCCGCACCAGCGGTGGCGGAATCACGGCATCCTGCCCTCCCAGAAAATGCCATTGCCAGACTTCATCACGAATCGGCGGCAGATCGGCCGGGTTGATCGAACTGTACAGAGGGGTATAACCGTGGTGCGCGGTCCACGCACGGGTATTCAGATTTCCGGCAATCGTGACCACTCGCGTCACCATCGGGTTCTCGCGCGCCAGCAGCATGGCCAGCGCCCCACCGCCACTGTGCCCCATCAACCACAGTTCACTGGCGCCGTAACGGTGAGCCAGAACCCGCAGACCGGAGGCCATGCTGTCGATCACCGTTCGAGAGTAGCGACCGGAGGTCCACAGAGAACTGTCGCAGCCATCGTCACTGGACGTGCCGTTGTAACAGGGGCGCCCCAGATAGACGGCGGCCTCCCGGTCCAGCTTCATCAATCGCAGCATCAGCGGACGCCTTGGCGTGGGATCGGCCATGACAATGGTGCGATGCGTCCAGGGTGACCCATCGCCTTCCAGATAGACATGCAGGATCGCGCTATCGGCTGACGAGCGTCGAGCCCTGGCATCGCTTCGGGCCCGAGCATTGTCATACACCAGCAAACGGTAGCCTTCAGCCAGCAGCTCGGAGCGTTCGAAACCCTGACTCTGCGCCAGTTCATCCAGCTTGTTGGTCGGGGTCGCGCATGCCTGCAGCAGGCAAAGCAGCAACAGCGTGGCGTAGCGCGCCAACGGCTGCAGAGCACTGCGGAATGACGACTCAGACATCATCGAACTGTCCTTTCAAGCGCTTGCGCTTGCCTGACATGGCACGGGCATGAATCGCTTGTAACACGTCAAGACGGCTCCTGCACTGTCAAACAACCACTATACTGTAACGGATACGCCGAAGGAGCAGTAAGGATCGTGAAAAAGTCGTGGCTCGCAGCCGGGACCCTTGTTATCGTCCTGAGCTTATGGATGGCCACCGGCCTGTTGCAATCCGAGGACTCCTCGGTAGCGGACGAAACCAAGCCTGACCCCTTGATGACGGTGGAGATCGAGACGGTCGAACTGCAGGAAATGGCGCGCAAGATCTCCCTGCAAGGAGAGCTGGAACCCGCACGCTATCTGCAGGTCAAGGCCGAAACCAGCGGCAGGGTCGAGCAATTGCTGGTTCGCAAGGGTGTCCAGGTGAGCAGTGGCGATGCACTTGTGCAGCTTGATCCGGGGAGTCGCCTGAACACGCTCGCCGAAGCATCGGCCCGCGTCAAGAGTGCGCGCAGCGAACAGGAAGCGGCCGAGACCCTGCGACGCCAGCGCCTGCAGTCGAAAGTGCAGACCGAGCAGGCGGAAGCGGCTCTGGAGTCTGCCCTGGCCCAGCTGCACAACATCGAACTGGACATCAGCCGTACGACCATTGCCGCACCCTTCGACGCTCTCGTGAATGATCTGCCGGTGGAACGCGGGGAGCTCATCGAACGCGGCGACGTGATTGCCGAGCTGGTCGACAACAGCGCCTTCGATGTCACCGCCCAAGCCGCGCAGCAGGCCGTCTCGTCACTGCTGATCGGCCAGGATGTCAGTGTCGATCTGATCACCGGTGAATCCCTGCCGGGCAAACTGACCTATATCTCGTCCATCGCCGATCCCCAAACGCGCAGTTTCCGGGTCGAAGCCCGTGTCGAGAATCCAAAAGCCGCTCTGGCTGCCGGTATCAGCGCCACACTGACGATACCCGTGGAGCAGATCGAGGCGGCCTTCATCACACCCTCTGCCCTGTCACTGGGAGACGATGGCGAACTCGGCATCAAGGCGGTGGATGCCGACAACCGGGTCTACTTCCTGCCCATCGAGCTGGTCAGTACATCGCTGGATGGTGCCTGGGTCAGCGGCATTCCGGCACAGACACGCATCATCACCCTGGGGCAGGGTTTTGTCGCTCTGGGCGAAGAGGTCCAGACTCGCCTGGCACAGGCGCAGGATCAGCCAGCCGCCAGCGACACGAACTGACATGTACGCGCTCATCGATGCTGCCTTCGACCGCAGCCGCACGGTCATCATGCTGATGCTGTTCCTGATGGCCAGCGGTATCGTGGCCTATGCCAGCATCCCCAAGGAATCCGAACCTGATGTACCGATTCCGATCATCTATGTATCGATGACTCACGACGGCATCTCCCCCGACGACGCCGAGCGACTGCTGGTTCGCCCCATGGAGAAGGAGCTGCAGAGCATCAGCGGAGTCAAGGAAATGAGCAGCACCGCTGGCGAAGGTCACGCCTCCGTGCTGCTGGAGTTCGATGCCGGATTCGATGGCGACAAGGCCCTGGCCGATGTACGCGAACGCGTGGATGTGGCCAGATCAAGCCTGCCGGCAGCCACCGACGAGCCCAGCGTCAATGAAGTCAACATCGCGCTGTTTCCGGTACTCAACATCAGCCTGTCCGGCCCCCTGCCAGAGCGCACCCTGATACGCATTGCCCGCAACCTGAAGGACAAACTGGAAGCCCTGCCCGGCGTTCTCGAGGCAGACATCGCCGGTGAACGGGAAGAAGTACTGGAAATCGTGGTCGACCCACTGGTCATGGAGAGTTACCACCTGGATTTCGATACGCTGTTCTCGCTGATCCGCAACAACAATCTGCTGGTGGCAGCGGGAGCCATCGACACCGGTGCCGGCCGCATGGTTCTGAAAGTACCGGGCGTCATCGAAGACATTGCCGATGTCATGACCCTGCCGGTGAAGGTCACCGACAGTGCCGTGGTGACCTTCGGTGATGTTGCCAGCATCCGCCGCACCTACAAGGACCCGGACAGCTTTGCCAGACTCGACGGGCAGCCAACACTGGTGCTGGAGATATCCAAACGCCTTGGTGCCAACATCATCGAGACCATTGACGCGGTCCGTGAGGTGGTCAGCGAGGAACAGCAGCGCCTGCCAGCCACACTCGATATCGGCTTTCATCAGGACAAGTCGGAAGAGACCCAGATCATGCTGACCGATCTGCAGAACAATGTCATCTCAGGCGTCGTTCTCGTCATGATCGTGATCATGGCCACCCTTGGCATCCGCTCTTCCATTCTGGTCGGCTTTGCCATACCGGGCTCCTTTCTCATGGGCATCCTGGTGATCAATGCCATGGGCTACACCATGAACGTGGTGGTCCTGTTCAGCCTGATCCTGGTGGTCGGCATGCTCGTGGACGGCGCCATCATCGTCTCGGAACTGGCCGATCGCAACATCGACGCCGGCATGACCAGCGCCGATGCCTATGCCAATGCCAGCAAGCGCATGGCCTGGCCGGTCATCGCCTCAACCTTCACCACGCTGGCCGTGTTCTTTCCGCTGTTGTTCTGGCCTGGACTGATCGGACAGTTCATGCGCTACATGCCCATCACCGTCATCAGCTGCCTGCTGGCCTCGCTGGCCATGGCTCTGATCTTCATTCCGGTTCTCGGCAGGTTCATCGGTCGTGAAAACCCGGCAGCACGACTATCGGATGGCGCTACGGTTCAGGGTCACGAAGATATCTACGACCCCGAACAGCAGACGCTGGAGAAGCTGACGTCAGACAGTGGACGTGCACGCGCCGGCTATCTGTCTCTTCTGCATACGCTACTGCTCAACCCCGTCAAGACACTGTTGTCGGTACTTGCCTTCACCGTGGCCAGCTATGTGCTCTACGGCATGATCGGCAAGGGAGTCGAATTCTTCCCCGGGGTCGAACCCGAATCCATGGCCATTCAGGTACACGCGCGTGGTGATCTGTCCATTCGCGAAAAGGACCGGATCATGAGGCGAGTGGAACAGCGCCTGTTCGACCGTGACGAAATCGAATCCGTCTACACCCGCACCGGCACCTCGGGCAACGATGACGGTGGAGACACCATCGGCACCATCAACCTGGAATTCATCGACTGGGACCAGCGTCGCAAGGCCGCCGAGATCACCACCGAGCTGCGAGAGGAACTGAGCGACATTGCCGGCATTCGGGTGGAATTCGCAGCCAATGAAGGCGGCCCGGATGGCGGAGGCAAGCCCATCAACATTCAGGTCAGCGCACCGTCGGACAAGATGGACGACACGGTGGATAACTTGCGCCGCATCATGCGTGAGCAGGGAAATTTCGTGGATGTCAGCGACAACCGCGCCCTGCCCGGTGTGGAATGGCGTCTGCAGGTCGATCGTCAGCAGGCGGCTCGTTACGGTGCCGATGTGGCGCTGATCGGCAATGCCATACAGCTGATCACCACCGGAATACGCGTGGCAGGCTATCGACCGGATGACGCAACCGACGAGCTGGACATCCGGGTTCGCTACCCGCTCGATCTGCGCCACCTCGACCAGATCAGCCAGCTTCGCGTCCCCACCTCCCGCGGGATGGTACCGATTTCCAATTTCGTCAGCGTCAGCCCTGCCCCGAAGACCGGCGTCATCAAACGTGCCGACGGTCGCCGCGTCATTACCGTGGAGGCCGACGTTGCCGAAGGCAGCCTGGTTGACACCGAACTGAAGACCCTGCAGGCAACATTGTCGGAACTGTCTCCCGATCCCGAGATCAGGATCGCGTTCAAGGGCGAGGCCGAAGAGCAGCAGGAAACCATGATCTTTCTGATGACCGCCTTTGTCTCCGCCGTTTTCCTGATGACCCTGATTCTGGTCACCCAGTTCAACAGTCTCTATCAGGCGTTTCTGGTTCTGACAGCGATCGTGTTTTCCACCTCTGGCGTGCTGATCGGCCTGATGATCACCGGCCAGACCTTCGGCATCGTCATGGTGGGTATCGGCATCATTGCCCTGGCCGGTATTGTCGTGAACAACAACATCGTGCTGATCGATACCTACAACAGCTATGTGCGACAAGGCGCTCCCGCCATTCAGGCGGCACTGATCACCGGCTCCGTGCGGGCACGACCTGTATTGCTGACAGCCATCACCACCATTCTGGGTCTGATGCCGATGGTACTGGCAATGAATGTCGATCTGATCGATCGCGAGCTGTCGTTCGGCGCACCCTCCACGCAGTGGTGGACGCAATTGTCCAGCGCCATTGCCGGAGGCCTGGCCTTCACGACCCTGCTGACATTGTTTCTGACACCGTGCCTGCTGGTACTGGGAGATCGCGTGGCTTCTCGCCTGTTGCGCAGACGCGCACATCGGCAGCAGGCCCCCCACATCACCTCGATCGAATCATCCACCTGAGAATCCGCCCGTCCAGCTCGGCAGATAGTCGAGCAGACGCAGCGATAAACGCAGAACTTGCAGTAAAGTCGGAATGAATGGGTGGGAATGACAGGGCTCGGACCTTGTACAACAAGGGAGCGGTGTCGGACTCAAGTGCCCATCGAGGAGAAGAGACGCATCATCATCGTTACGCAGATCACTTGATACTTACTGTGATCTGCGAAACATTTCGCAGAAACGAAAGATGGCGTCCCCTAGGGGACTCGAACCCCTGTTACCGCCGTGAAAGGGCGGTGTCCTAGGCCACTAGACGAAGGGGACGCTGTGTTGTCGGCCAGGCCGACGCCTTCGTTAAGCTGCGTATTATACGGATATTTTTTGCTGTGTGTTGTTTCTTGCGAAAATTTTTTCAGGCAACGTCAGGACCCTCTCCTTCACCCGCTTCTTCAGCCGCAACTGCCCGCACCTGATTGGGTCCTGCCCGACGGGCAACGACCAGTGCCTCGCGGGTACGAGACATCAGACTCTGTGCATTGTCCCCGGCAGCCAGCTCCGTGACCCCCGCGCTGGCCGTCAGCACGAACTGCACATTGTCGAAGCTCACGCAGTGGTCCACTGCCTGGCGCAAGCGCTCCGCCAGGATCAGAGCCCCTTCCATATCCGTCTGATTGAGGATGATGCAGAAGGCATCGCTGTCGGTACGAAAGATCAGGTCACTTTGACGCAGCCGCTCAGCCAGCGTCTCCGCCACGGTATGCCAGGCCTCATCGCCCACCTTGGCCCCATGGTCTTCGCTGATCGAATCCAGATGGTCGACGCTCAGCAGCATGATGGACAGTGGTTGTTCCACTCGCCGCACCAGCCGGATCTCGCGCGGCAGCAGCTCATCCAGTGCTCGTTGGTTACGCAGACCGGTGGTGCTGTCGGTCATTGCCTTCATCAGCACTTCAAAATGCTCCAGCGCATTTTCCAGCGGATAGATCAGGCTCTCGACCAGGCGTTCGGCATCGCGCTCGTCACGTGGGGTGAATGCCCGGCTGCGCATCAGGAGGATTTCACCCAGCGAGCGATCACCGAGCTTCAGTTCGAAACGCTGCCGGTACTGACGCGTGAACCCCAGCATGATGTCGGCACCACGGTCTGCAGCGACATACTGCAAGCCGTCGAATTTCACGAAACTCTGACCTTCGGTCAACAGACACTCGAACAGGCGCTCGAGGTCGAGTTTGCGATGCAGCAGAGCATTGAATTCAAGCTGCCTCAGCTGCACGTCAAGGCGTTGCTGGCGCAACGTATCGGATGAGGTTAATGCCGAGTGTTTGGCACTGACAGCGACCATGACAAGCGCTTCACGATTCCAGGGAATCAGAATCTTGCAAACAGCGGACCAAACCGCAGGGACAATCTACCCTGCAATGCCGGTGCTGGCGTTCAAGTACAACACGACACACAAAGCGGCCAGGGTTATTCCCAGCAATGACCAGGGCAGCACACTCTGGGATACCGGTGTGGCGTTGCCCTGCCACTCGTCACGCAGTTGCTGTGGCACGGTATCGGGAATCCTGCGACGCTCAAGCGCCACATCCTTGTCGCTGCGGCGTTCATCCTGCCCGTCCCTGACCTTCAGAAATCGGTTCCAGCCATCGTCGGACTGCAGATTCAGCAGCTCTTCGGGAATCAGTTCCGGCACCTGGGTCACCGGCTCCCACAACTCCCCGTCCCGACTGACTCTGTCAGTGTTGCGAACCCGCCCCAACAGCAGGAAGCGTCCGACTTCATTGGTGGAAAAGGGCCCCTGCACGCGCGAGCCTTTCTGTACATACCATTGGGATTCATCAGCGACCATTTCGACTCACCTACTTCATTGTCCATTCAGTCATGCGTGCCTTCAAGCGAACCAGAGCCTGACCATGGATCTGACAGACTCGGGATTCACTGACTCCCAGAATGTCGCCTATTTCACGAAGATTCAGATCATCATCGTAGTACAGCGACATGACGAGTGCTTCACGTTCAGGTAAGTTCTTGATCGATACAGCCAGCGCTTCACGGAAGGACTGATACTCGACCTGATCGCCCGGACTGGCCTCGGCACTCTGCGGCAGGGCAATGGTTTCACCCGTATGCTCGTCGGGCTGATCAAAACTGAAGATATGGGCGGCGGAGCTTTCGGTCAGTATCAGGTGATAGGCGGACAGCTCGATGCCGAGCTTCTCGGCCACGATGGCAGCCTTGGCTTCTCTACCGCTGGTCTGTTCCACATTTCTCAGTACCTCGGCTGCTTCGCGCGACTTTCGATGAACCGAGCGCGGGGTCCAGTCCGAGCGACGAATCTCATCGAGCATCGCCCCGCGAACCCGGATCCCGGCATACGTCTCGAAGCTGGCACCCTGTGAGGGGTCGTAATGCCTGGCAGCTTCAAGCAGACCGATCATGCCGGCCTGGATCAGATCCTCCGCCTGAACACTGGGTGGCAGACGATTCATCAGATGGAACGCTATTCGCTTCACCAGATTGGCATTGGCTGCAACCAGGCCATCCGGATCGACTGTGGTGACTTCGTTGTACATCGCGTGTGCATTCATACGGACTCTTTTCTCACCGTGTACTGTCGGCGACTTCTATCAGTCGCTCTACAAAAAATTCGATATGCCCGCAGGGCGTCTGTGGTTGCGGCCAGCGAGCAACGCGGGTCGCCAGCTTCCTGAAGGCCAGTGCAGAGGCCGACCGTGGAAACACATCCACCACGGCACTCTGCTGACTGACGGCCTGCTTCAGCTGAGCGTCCAGCGGAATCGACCCGCAATAGTCGAGTAACACATCCAGACAGCGGTCTGTCATGTCGCTCAGCGCGGCATACAGATCCAGACCATGTTGCGAACTCTCTGTCTTGTTGGCCACGACCCGAAAACGGCGCACATGGCAGCATTCGTTCAGGACCCGAACCGTGGAAAAGGCATCCTGCAAGGCAGTCGGTTCGTCGACGACCACCACGATGACTTCACGCACCGCTCGACAGAAGCTCATCACGCTCTCCGACAGGCCTGTGGCAATGTCGATGATCAGCGTATCGGCGCTGGTCGGCAGCTCGCTGAACAGGCCGATCAGACCGGCGTGTTCGACGTGGGTCAGGTGCGCCATCTCCATGGCACCACTTGCGCTGGGGATGACCGAAACACCCCGTGGCCCCTGCAGCACGATGTCGTCCAGGCGACAGCTGCCCGCAAAGACATCACTGAGTGTGTACGCTGGACGCAGATTCAGTAAACGATCGATATTGCCCAGTTCGAAGTCGCCGTCAACCAGCAGGACTTCGTGCTCACTTGCTCCCAATGCAGCTGCCAGATTGACAGCCACGTTCGACTTGCCTACTCCGCCCTTGCCACCGGCAACGGCAATCGTCTGAACCGGACGTCGGTTCAACGACAGTGTTGGAGAGACCGGAAAATTCACCGGGCAATTACCCGTATGGTGGACAAGACTGACATCTACGCTGAGTTCCTCGACTGTCCGTGTCGACATCCCCCCATTCACAGGCGGATGTATCGAAACGGTTTCGAGGTGTCAGGGAGCAAGTCTCGAACCAGCGGATGCCAGCTGGCCGCCAGTGAGCCTATCTGTGGTGGTTGAAACGCCTGTTTTGGGAAGCGTCCCGCAATTTATCTGTGAACCAACCCGAATCAGCCCGGATTCGGCACCACCGTAACGCAGCTTCGGGCACAGCACGCGGGGTCACGTCCTGTGCCCTGTCAGGCTTACGACACTTCTTCAGGTCGCTGAATATTGTATTTACGCATTTTCTCGACCAGCGTGGTTCGCCGGATCTTCAGTCGATTGGCGGCATGCGCAACCACACCGGAGCACTCGTCCAGAGCCTGTTCGATCAGGCTGATCTCGATATCGGTCAGGTGCTGTTTCAGATCGATCCCTTCCCGAGGCAGGCGTGGCTTGTTGTTGAGCGGCACGGCCGGCATGCCGGAGACCATCGGCAAGCCATTGCCACCACTGCCGGAGGCCGGCTCCGACTCTTCCCGACTATCGCTCAGGGCACGGCCATGCGGCGCCATCTTCGGCGGCAGGTCGGCCGCATCCACGACACCGTAGGGATGCAGGATGGTCATGCGCTCCATCAGGTTCGCCAGCTCACGGACATTGCCTGGCCAGTCGTAATTGCACAGGGCCATCATGGCAGCGGGTGTCAAGCGCACCGAGGATTTCTTTTCGTGCTCCAGCCGCGTGATCAGTTCATTGACCAGCAACGGCAGATCTTCCGCGCGGCTGCTCAGTGGTGGCATCTCTATGGGAAAGACATTCAGGCGATAGTACAGATCTTCCCGGAAGCGACCGTCCTCGATCAGCGTTTCCAGGTCGCGGTGTGTCGCGGCGACAATACGCACATCGCTCTTGATACTCTTGTTGCTACCGACCCGCTCGAACGAGCGTTCCTGAATGACGCGCAGCAGCTTCACCTGCATGGTCAATGGCATGTCGCCGATTTCATCCAGGAAAATCGTGCCACCTTCTGCCAGCTCGAAGCGCCCCTGACGGGAGCCCACAGCCCCGGTAAACGAGCCCTTCTCGTGGCCAAACAATTCGCTTTCGAGCAACTCACCCGGAATTGCCCCACAGTTGATGGGGACGAAGGGCTTGTTACGCCGATTGGAATAATAGTGGATGTTGCGAGCCACCACTTCCTTGCCGGTTCCGGATTCACCCAGAATCAGCACGGTTGCCTCGGTGGGCGCAACCTGATCGATCATCTTGCGCACTCGCTGCACGGACCGGCTGTTACCGACCAGTGACCGAAACAGCTCCGGGTTCTGTGTGCCTTCCTTGGCTGGCGCCGTATTGGCAGATCCGCGCACCTTGGAACGATGCAGGATGTCGGACAAGGTGCCGTAACGAATATCCGATTTCAGGCAACCGACGAAATTGCTGTCGATCTCCTCCTGGGAAATGTCAGCTGGCTGATTGCCCAGTAACAGAACCAGGGGCGGGCAGTTCTCTCGACTCGAACGCAGTTTCTCGGCCCATGCCACGATGCCATGAAAGTTGGCCACCAGGATCGAGGAGTAATCCGACAGGTCACCCATGCTTTCCAGCAGCTCCGGAGAACTGAGTGTCCTGGGCTCGTACTCGATGAACTCAAGCTGGTGAGAGAGACGTTGGGCACTATCAGCATCCTGATCGAGGATCAGGATCTTTCGGGTTTCTTTTTTTCCACTCATTTTGACGCTCTCCGCATTGCGGCCGTGTCGAAAGTTAAAAAGGACTCCCAAAGAATAGAAGACAGTTTTCAGAAGACAAAGATTTGACGAGCAAAACACCGGAAAAAGCCGACATTCACTTCGATTGACAACGCCGGCTTTCTGTCACCAATGGCACAATTGATACTGCTTCGCGCTTTGCAAATGAAGTTGATGGCCTGTCGCCAATTATGCGCTGTTACATTGTGACCTGTCCGTGTGTCCCGCCATTTGGGGTTACATAATAAAAAACAGACGCCGATCCTTGGCTTAACCGCTAGATACGGTCAGTACGATCTGTTTCAAGGACAGGATGAACTGCGAAACGGTTTGCTCTGCTGTAATCCGGACGGCAAACATAAAAACAAGAATAATCCGGCCACTTTCTTTCCAGCGAGGGCCAGAGGATTGCGACGAGGACGTACAACATGGCTCTATCCAAGAGCGGCAAGGCGGGAAGTAATGTGACGCAACTGGATGCGATGCGCAAGAAACGTTCAACCAGAGTTACATCGGAGAAGAGTTCAGGCCCTGTAGCAAAGAAGAAACAATCGACCAGTTCGGTGGAGAAGTCGGCGGGCAAGGCTCCAGCGAAGAAGAAGACCGGACCGGTAAAAGCCAAGGCAGCTTCCAAGGTCTCGGACGAAGCAACGGAAAAAGACAAGACCGCTACCGGCGCACAACCGGCTGAGAGCAAGCAGTCCACCCCCGGACCCCGTGTCAGCAATCGCCGTTTCGATACCGAAAAGGTCGAAAGAATCAAGGCCGCGATTGCCGCAGACGAGTACGAAATCGATTATCTGCAGGTTGCCGACAAGTTCATCGAACACGAACGATATGCCTGATCTGCAACTTATCTGCAGCGAACGACTCTGTTGAAGGACTATCCCCGACCTTTGTGGTGACCAAGATGAAATACCAGCGAGCAGTCGTTTCCTGGCTGATTGTTCTGTGGATGTGCTATGTATTTCTCGGCTCACTTCCGTACAAGTTCAGCAAGCATCCCGATACACAACACATCTTCGGCACCATCGGTGACTGGCTGGGCACGTTTCTGGGACCCGCCTTCGGCAATCTGTTCAGTGAGCTGGGGGCCTATGTCATCGGCAGCTTCGAACTGCTGACCTCCATCGTATTGCTGCTACCGGCGGTCCTGTGGTTGCTGGCCCGACAGAGAGGCACGCACTTTGGTGCTACTCGGCGCAGGTTCCACATGTACGGGGGCCTGATGGCCTCAGCAGTAATGGCCGGTGCTGTATTCTTCCATCTGGTCTCACCTTTGGGGGTCGAGGTGCTGCATGAAGGTCAGAGTGATGGAGGCAGTCTGTTCTATGCCGCGCTGTCCATTCTGATTCTGGGTCTGGTGCTGTTCATGATCAATCGTGGCTGGACCGATGAAGAGAGCCATGCCCGGACGTAAGGCAGATCTGACCGTGATTTCCCGTCCTGCCTGTACGGACGGGTAAGGAGAGCTGCGCAGCAGGACGGATCACCGCCGGCGCGTTCGCCGCCTGCCAGCTGGCGGTTTCGACACCTCCGAGGAATTGACAGCTCCGGAACAGGCGCTGCCAGCCGTCGTTGAGGCCCCGCCTGCTGCCACATCGGCTTCATCGGTGGAGGTAGACGGCATGTCCGAGTGCGACGGTCGGACCTGCCCATGAGTCGCCAACGGGTTGCTGCCCGGATCCACGACCTCTGCCACCAGCTTGAGCCGTACCGGCCGACTGTTGATGGTTCGAACGCCGATGATGAACTCGCTCTTCACATTGCCTTTGGCAATGGCGTCGAACAGCAGCGGTATGCGTTCTCCCATTTGTTCCAGAAATGCCAGTTGCGCCTCGTTCATCACCATCAAGCTGTCTTTATATACAGTATTCTGGCAAGACTACCGCAAACCCACCCCGCAGCGCCAGCACAGCGCCGGATCAATCATCCGTTTCCTGCAGCAGGGGATCGAACGAGCAGTCATTCATGCGCGCTTCGATCGACGCCTGAAAGGCTTCCAGTATCAGGCTGCGCTGCAGACTGCGGCGATAGATGATCCCCGAATTGAACCCGGCTTCGGCGATGCTTGTCTGAATGATCTGCAGGTCGAAGCCGGGCAGCAGCTGGATGAAGGTACTGGGCAGAAACGCCAGATAATCTCCATTGTTGAGCAGGTTCAGTACCGCCAGCAGTGAATCGCAGGACACGGAGGCCTCGCGTCGCTGTCCGGTTGTACGCTTGACCTTGTCCATGACGGTATCCAGATAACCTCGATCACTGAGATAGGACACCCAGGGATAGTCCAGCAAGGGATGAAGACTCTCCAGAGGACTGGCCAGAACGGGATGATCCTGACGCGCCACGACATTCAGACGAGTACCGAACAGCGGCTTGCGAACCAGAAACGAAGGCATTGCTTCGGTTTTCTGAAAACCGCCACAGTAGATGTCCAGCTTGCCGTTATCGAGCTCTTCCAGTGCCGCGGCAAAATTCCTCACACTCAGCTGCACCTGCAGATCCGGATAATGACGGTGCAGATCGGCAATGGCTTGCGGCAGGATCAGCGACATCCACACGGGTGCCGCTGCCAGCCGAATGACTCCCATTCCCCCACCGCCCAGCGCCATCAGGTCGTCTTCAGCCAGCTGGCATTCGCGCAGCAGATGCCGGGCATGCTGACAGGCGCGGTGTCCGAATGGGGTCAGGCGCAACCCCCGCGGATGTCGTTCGAACAGCTGCTCCCGGCATTGCGCTTCCATCAGGCGAATGGTGCGTGACAGAGCAGGCTGGGTCAGCGACAGCGCTTCCGCCGCTCCATGGACCGTTCCGCAGTCGGCTATGGCTATCAGTCTGCGCAGGTTCTCGAGATTTGAAAACACCTGACTCTCCCGGCTTCACCCATTCGATAACATATCGTTATCAATTTCTAATAATAAGTGATTGGATTTTATTTGTCGCTCGTGGCATTTTTCCCAACACCACTCGGAAGCCGCAGGAAATCGCCATGTCGAGCCATAACCAGACGTCTCTGTCGAGACGCCGCTTCATCAAGCAGATTGCCGGAGGCGCTGCCGCGCTGGGAGCCGGAACCGCCCTGTCGCCAGTGCTGGCGCAATCATCAGGCTCTCTGCCACCGGCCATCAATACACTGACACCGGGCAGCGTGCTGCGCTGGATAGACAGCGGAGACCAGAAGGCGGTTTTCTACAAGGCATTCTTCCAGCAGTACGCACAGAATCGAGGCATCGAGGTCATCTACGATCCTCTGCCGTGGAACGAGATCGCCAAGGTGGTTCCCCTGGGCGTACGCAACAAGACGGCCCATGACGTGTTCGCCCTGCCACAGAATACCAACCCCGCAGATGCCGTGAACGAAGGCTGGCTACAGCCCTATGACGATTTCATTCCCGATATCGACACCTGGAAAGCCGGATTCCCTGAAGGGGCCTTCCTGCCCGGCATCAACGTCTTCGATGGCAAGACCTATGGCCTGCCCTTCACCTCCAACAAACGTTCATCCACTCATCTGCTGTTCAATCGCGCCTATCTGCAGGAAGCCGGCTTCGACCCCGAGACCACAGCCCTGACACACAGTGACTTTCGCGAGGCCGCACGCAAGATCACCGAGAACGGCAAGGGACGTTATTTCGGTTTCATACTCGGAGGCAACCAGATCGGACGCTGGTCCGCCATCGTCAGAGATATCGCCCGCCTGGCCGGCGCCAGTGCTGGTGCGGACAGCGTGATCGAAGCGGATATCGATTTTCGTACCGGCGAATACACCTTCGACAGCGATCAGTACATCCAGGCGGTCGAACTGCTCATTGCCCTGCAGAAGGATGGCAGCATGTTTCCCGGTGTCATGGGCATCAATGCACCTCAGGCACGAGCCTTCATGCCTCAGGGCGCTGCCGGCATGATTCTTCAGGGCCCCTGGAACATTCCCGCCTGGGAAAGCCAGAATCCCGAGTTCGACTTCGGCATTGGCTCCGCCCCCTTGCCCGACGAAGGTGCTGCCGGTCATCTGACCATCGGCCAGGGTGCCGCGGCACCCAACACCATGTGGCTCTGGAGCGGTTCGACTCAGGGCGCCATCGCCGGCGACATCTTTCACTATCTGGGCACACTGCAGGGTCAGACAGCCTGGGCCAATGTGGTGGGTGCCGGCGATCCACCGATCATGCCGGAGGCCATCGAGAATGCAGACATGTCACCTCGCGCCAAAGCGGTATTGCAACTTTTCAATGAACAGATCCGGGTCGGACCCAACCCCGTGGTTGGCAACCCGGCTCTGTCCGCAGTAGTCAGCGCCTTCCAGGCACCAGACCTGAGCTTTGCCCTGACGGTGCAGGGCCTGGTCGGCGGTCAGCTGAGCGATGTCAGCAAGGAAATGAAGGCTTTGAAGACACGCTACGATGACGCCCTGAATCAGGCCTTCGACAAGGCAAGAGCCGCCGGCAGCGATGTCAGCCGTGATGATCTGGTATTTGCCAACTGGAATCCGGCAGACGACTTCGGTAGCAAGGACTACTAGCGCGAGCCGCCCGTGTCCAACAGAAAACGTCAACCGCGAGCCGTCTATCTGGCCATGGTACCGGGACTGGTGCTGGCCGGCATGTTCACCTTCTATCCGATAGTGGCGGCTGGCTATTACGCCCTGTTCGACTGGTCCGGGTTCAATTCACCCAAGGTCTTCATCGGGCTGGAGAACTTTTCCCGCCTGATGACAGACCCCTTCTTCTGGGGAGCCTTCCGGCGTTCACTGATCTTCCTGCTGGGCACCGTCCCCTTGCAGATGTTCATTTCACTGTGGATTGCCGTACTGCTCAACAATCGTCTGCTGAAACTGTCCAATGTCTTTCGTACCCTGATCTTCCTGCCGGTCGTCACTCCGGTAGCCGTCATCGGTATTGTCTGGACCTTCCTGCTCAGCCCGTTCAACGGTCCCATCAATGGCCTGCTGCTCGACCTCGGACTGCTGACTCGACCGATCGATTTCCTCGGCTCCTCCGACACGGTCATGCCATCCGTCATTGCCGTCTATGTCTGGAAATGGCTGGGGCTGACGATGATCTACTGGCTTGCCGCCCTGCAGACGGTTCCCGAGGATGTCTACGAGGCAGCCAGACTGGATAATTGCAAGGGTGGTCGCCTGCTGCTGTTCGTCATCCTGCCCATCATCCGGCCCTTTGCCCTGGTGATTCTGCTGATCTCCGCCGTCGGTGCCCTGAATGTCTTCCCGCTGATCATGAGCATGACCAATGGCGGTCCCTTCTTCTCCTCCGAAGTCATCGAGATCTTCATCTATCGTTCGGCATTTGCCACCGCCGAGGGAACCCGTACTCAACTTGGCTATGCCGCTGCTGCCGGTGTGCTGTTCGGCCTGCTGATCATGTCACTGACGCTGGTGCAGGCGCTGATCTCACGCCGATCGGGGAAAACGTCATGAAAACCCTGCTGTACTGGCCACGCTATCTGGTGTTCGGCGATCACAAACCAGGCAGAGGCGTGGCCATCACCAGTCTGTTGCTGGCCGCACTGTGCTGTCTGTGGATCTATCCCTTTCTGTGGATGATCTCCACCAGCCTCAAGACAACCGGCGAGATCTTCATGGGCACCGGTCTGATACCGGACACTCCCGTTCTGGAGAACTATGGTCGCGCCTGGACCGATGCGCACATGGGCCGCTACTTCATCAATACCTTGCTGGTGACCGTCGGCTCACTGATCGTCGTTACCGTCTGCACCTCGCTGCTCGGATACGTACTGGGCCGGTATGCGTTCCGCGGCAAGTCTCTGCTGATCGCAGCCTTTGTTGCCACGGTTTTCGTGCCACAGGGATTCACCATCATCCCCATCTTCGAGATGCTCAGCTTCTTCAATCTGTCCACCAGCCTGTGGGGCCTGACACTGGCTACCAGTGGGCATGCCATGGCGATCTATGTCTTGCTGTTTGCCGGCTATTTCAGGCAACTGCCCGATGAGCTGGAAGACGCCGCCATCATGGATGGTGTCGGTTTCTTCAGGATATTCTGGTACGTCATGCTGCCACTGGCCCGACCGATAGCGGTCACCGTCATCATCATGCAGGTTCTGCACGCATGGAATGACTTCCTGCTGCCGCTGGTCATCACGCTGGCCAACCCGGCCATTCGCACCCTGTCGGTCGGCATCTATGCCTTCAAGGGCGAACAATCGATCGACTGGTCCGGCATGGCCGCGGCCTCGACCATTTCCGTCGTGCCTATCGTGCTGCTGTTCATCCTGCTGCAGCGCTATTTCATCAACGGCCTGGCTGGTGCGGTCAAGGGCTGAGTACTCGCACAAGCAGGCTTACCGGACTGACAACCATCATGAATGATAAAGTCAATATCCTGCTGATCTCCACCGATCAGCAGCACTTCAGTGCGCTGGGCGCTGTCAATCCCGCCATCCGCACCCCCAATCTGGACAGACTCTGCCGTGAGGGAACCCGCTTCGACCGCGCCTACTGTCCCAGTCCGGTCTGCACGCCTTCCAGAGCCAGCATGATCACCGGCCTGTATCCGTCGCATCATGGTGCCTGGACCATTGGTGTCAAACTGCCCGAGAACACTGCAACCGTGGGTTCCCGGCTCTCCGCCAATGGCTACAGAACGGGCCTGATCGGCAAGGCGCACTTTCAACCACTGGCATCACGCCCCGGATGTGAATCCCTGGAGTCGCAACCCACACTTCGGGATCTGGACTTCTGGCGTGGCTTCCACGGTCCCTGGTACGGCTTCGATCACATCGAGCTGTCACGAAATCATGCCGATGAAAGCCATGTCGGACAACACTATGCCATCTGGCTGGAAGAACAGGGACTGAGCAACTGGCGTGACTACTTTCAGCCACTGCCCGGCGATACTGCAAGTCATGCGCCTGATACCGGGCAAGATCTGCCCTATTGGGCACGCGAGCAACGCAGCTGGGAATTACCGGAGCACCTTCACTACACCCACTGGACCGGAGAACGCAGTCTGGCCTTTCTGGAACAACAGGCAACGCAGGACAATCCGTTCTTTCTCTGGTCAAGCTTCCATGACCCTCATCCTCCCTATGTGGTTCCCGAACCCTGGGCCTCCATGTACGATCCACAGGACATGCAGCCCGGACAACTGTTGCCCGGAGAGCATGCACGCAATGGCCCTCACTTTGCCAAGACTCAGGAAACAGGCCCTGACTTCACGCAGTGGCATACCCCCTTCGAAGCGCACGGCTGCGCCAGTCACCTCTATTCGCATGACGCACTGAAGAAGGACATGGCGGTCTATTACGGCATGATGAGTTTCGTGGATCGGGAAGTCGGCAGGATCCTCGACAAGCTGGACGAGCTGGGCATGGCGGAGAACACGCTGCTGGTCTTCACGACTGACCATGGGCATTTTCTCGGTCAGCACGGTCTGGTAGCCAAGGGGCCGTTTCACTACGAGGACATGTTGCGCATACCGATGATCGTGCGTTGGCCGAACAAGGTGACGGCCGGCAAGGTCAGCAACGCCATTCAGAGTCTGGTCGACCTGACACCGAGCTTTCTCGATGCCGCGGGACTCGGTGTTCCAGAGCAATTGCAAGGGCTCTCGCAGATTCCCGTCTGGACGAATGAGGTGGAGGAAGTCAGGGACTTTGCGCTATGCGAGAACCGGCACAATCCGCACATGCCGCATCTGGTGAGCTATATCGGCAAACGCTACAAGATCACGGTATACAAGGAAGGGGAGTTCGGCGAATTGTTCGACCTGGACGAAGACCCGATGGAGCATCACAACCTGTGGGACAGCCCTGCGGCAGCAGACATCAAACAGGCACTGTTGCAGGATTTCGTGCAGGGAATGTTGAAATCGGAGCCCATGATCATGCCACGCGTTGCACATGCGTAAGGCAGCGTCATGAGGTCATCAATCGACGATTGAAACGTGGCGGCGGACGGAAGACCCCGGCGCCGATCATCCGGCCTTCGAGCATTTCCCCACACGCACAAAAGCGGCGTCCGAAGACGCCGCCCCCTGTCGTGGTTCAATCCGGCAGCCTGAACTTTCAGTGATGCCGGATTGCCTTCAGCGATCGGTCGGAAATCAGCTTTCGACCGAATTCTCGATTGCCGGTGTCTGGTTGCCAACCGGAATCTTTCGAGGCTTCATGGCTTCAGGAATTTCCTTGACCAGAGCGATCTTCAACAGACCGTTGTCCAACTGTGCATTGACGACCTCGACATGGTCCGCCAGGTTGAACTTGCGCTCGAAGGAACGAGTAGCAATACCGCGGTGCAGGTAACGGGAATCCTTTTTCTGGTCTTCCTTTCTACCGCGCACTGTCAGCACACCTTGCTCTACCTGGACATCGATTTCATTGTCCTGGAAACCGGCTACTGCCAGCGTGATGGCGTACTTGTTCTCGCCAACCAGTTCGATGTCGTAGGGAGGGTAACCGGCAGATTGTCTGTCGGCACTCAGGGCTGCATCCAGCAATGAACCGAAACGGTCAAAACCAACGGTGTTTGCGTACAGGGGAGTCAGATCGATTTTCATTACAGTATTCTCCAAAAGAAGCAATATGATTTAGCGCGTCGACTCTCATGGAGACCTCGACGCAACAACAAGCTAGGGTCTGAAAGCTTCGTATTCAAGTGCCTGAATCGCTGTGAAACAGGCAATTTCTCGACAACTTCATCGCCTTGCGAGACGTATGATCGGGTGCTTCGCGGAAAGTTCAAGTCCCCCTGCTGCGCTGAAAAATGCTTGTCAGGTCCCTGCCACCCGTTCGTCGAATCCGGCCTCGTGCAACTCGCCAACGGCCCTGGCAATCTCGCCGCCCAGTGCCTCATGAAGTTCATCGTAGCGATGCATTTCAGGAGTGCGGAGCCACAACATGGATACCGTCAGCTGCAGGGTCGGAAAGGCCGGATCGTGAATCCGGATGAGCCGTCCGGATCGAATGGCCTCGCCCGCCGTCGACGCCGGTAACCAGGCAACCCCCAGACCATTGATGGCGGCACCCAACAGCACACTGGTCATTCCCGCCGTCAATCGCGCCGAGAAGGCCAGAGCCGACCGCGGCAGAATGTCATCACTCAATATGCGCCCGAGAAACACCTCGGTTGGATAAGCGAGCAAGGGGATGGGACTGGACTTGCTGACGAGCTTCGACAGACTGCCATGAATGACCGGGTTGCACACCGGCACAAAGGGGTCTTGACACAGGCGCTTCGTGGTTACCAGATGCGGTGGTGCCCGCAAGGCCCTGGCATCGGTTTCGTAGCTGATCATCAGAGCCACTTCTCCGGTCATCAGCAGCTGGAAACAACCGTCCCGGTTGGCCGAGCGCATTCTTACCGGATGATTGTCCAGCAGGGTGCCAAGTCGTTTCATGGCGATGGGCAGAACGCCTGCCGACAGCGAATGCATGCCGACGATCGTCAAATGCTCCTCGATGGTGTGGCTGTCCGACAGGCGCTTTTCCATGCGCTGCAGTGTGCTGAGTGCCAGTTCGATATCACCGCGCATGGCATCCAGCATCGGCGAAGGTCGTGCAGGTCGTCGTGAGCGATCGAACAGGGTGATGCCATGGCGCAGTTCGATGGCCTGAAGACGGCGTGAGTAAGCCGATTGGGAGACATTGCGCTGTTCGGCCGCGAGGGTCAGATTGCGGACATTGATCAGGGCCAACAGATCTTTCAGGGTTTGCTGGTCCATGATTACGCCTCTATATGCATGACATGCATGCTAAACGACAATATTTGCACGTGCAAGCCATGACGACTGCATGCTAGCGTGACACACCAGTTGCGGCACTCTTCGCTGCATCGCTGACAGAATCATCCACCGCTTGCCGAGAGCTCTACATGGATCTGACCCGATTTCCGCGGGTGCGCCTGGCGCACCTTCCTACTCCCCTGGAACCACTGCCACGACTCAGCAAGGCACTGGGAGGGCCCGAGATCTGGATCAAACGGGATGACTGCACCGGTTTGTCGACAGGTGGCAACAAGACACGCAAGCTCGAGTTCCTGGTTGCCGCTGCCCTCGAGGCTGGAGCCGATACTCTGGTTACCCAGGGCGCAACGCAATCCAATCATGCAAGGCAGACCGCGGCGGCCGCCGCCCGGCATGGACTCAAATGCCATCTACTGCTGGAAAATCGTACCGGCTCGACCGATCCACGCTATCTGCGCAATGGCAATGTCCTGCTCGACTCCCTGCACGGTGCAAGCTTTGAAGAGCGGCCTGCAGATCTCGACATGGCGCAGGAACTGGCGGAAGCGGCAGAAAAGCTCGATGCTGACGGCGCCCGTTGCTACGTCATTCCCGGCGGTGGATCCAATCCAACCGGTGCCCTTGGCTACGTCAACTGCGCTTTCGAACTGCAGTCGCAGATCAACGATCAGGGACTGCCCTTCGATCAGCTCGTGCATGCCACGGGCAGCGCAGGCACTCAGGCCGGACTGGTGGCGGGTCTGACATTGATCGGTTCCCCCCTGCCGGTACTGGGCATCGGTGTACGCGCACCGCGTGACAGGCAGGAAGCCTCGGTGCGCGCCCTGGCCGACAGTACACTCGCCCTGTTCGACAAGGCCGGTGCATTGCAGGAGCAAGCTGTCATTGCCAATTGCAACTATGTCGGAGAAGGTTATGGCATTCCCGCTGCCGGCACCCTCGAGGCCATCCACATGCTGGCCGAACTCGAAGGCATATTGCTCGACCCGGTTTATTCCGGCAAGGGCATGGCCGGCCTGATCGATCTGGTGCGCCAGGGACATTTCACCAAGGGTCAGCGTATCGTATTCCTGCACACCGGCGGCTCAGCCGCCCTGTTCGGCTACCACGGTGCTTTCAGCAATGAGCAGCAGGGGGTTTGAGCATCACGAACACGGCAGCGACTGGCAAATGACAGTCGCTCGCCCTTCTTGCAACGTCGCAACCACGATTTCAACAACAGGAAAAGCCCATGTTCAAGTCCGTCATACCGAGCCTTGTCGCCAGCACCCTGCTCAGTCTGAGTTCGCTGACCGCCTCCGCGGATGCTGGTGACTCCCCTGTATTACAGCGAATCGAAGAGCGAGGAATGGTCACCATCGGCCACCGGGAAACCTCGATTCCCTTCTCCTACATCGGCGAAGGCAACGAACCGATCGGCTACTCCATCGACATCTGTCTGAAGATCGTGGACGCCATCAAGGCAGAGCTCGGCAATGACGAGCTGGGTGTCAAGTATGTCCCGGTAACCGGCCAGACTCGCATACCACTGATTGCCAATGGCACCATCGATCTGGAGTGCGGCTCCACCACCAACAATCTGACCCGTCAGAAACAGGTGGACTATCTGTCAACGACTTTCATCACTGGTACGAAACTGGCGAGTCGCAAGGATTCAGGCATCACGGAAATCGAAGACCTGGATGGCAAGATCATCGGACTGGCAGCGGGAACAACCAACGAAAAAGCCATCAAGGCTGCTATCGAGGAACTGTCTCTGGACGTCAAGGTCGTCCCCGTCAAGGATCACAGTCAGGGTTGGCTGGCGATGGAAACCGACCGTATCGATGCCTATGGGTCAGACGATGTACTGTTGTACGGTCTCATTTCAAAGTCCAAATCACCCGACGACTATCAGGTTACCGGTCGCTATCTGTCGTTCGACCCCTACGCCATCATGGTGCCACGCAATGATTCCACCTTCGCTCGACTCGGCAGAGTGGTCATGTCGGAGATGATGCGTTCCGGTGAAATGGAATCGCTGTACAACCAGTGGTTTGCGCCGGGACCCACCAATATCAACATGCCCTTGTCCGACACCCTCAAGACCGCATTCGACATCCAGGCATTGCCGGAATAGCCATCACTGGCGAGAGTCACGACCCTGACGGCAACGAGGTGTAGCCATGAATTACAACTGGGATTGGGGCATTCTGTTCCGCGAACCGTACTTCGACTGGCTGGTTGAGGGACTGATGTGGACAGTCTCCCTGTCCCTGCTTGCCTGGCTCATCGCCTTCAGCCTGGGGTCGGTGCTGGGCATCATGCGTACCTGCAGCAGCCGCCCACTGCAGTTGATAGCCACCGTGTATGTCGAACTGTTCAGGAATATTCCCCTGTTGGTACAGTTGTTCCTCTGGTATTTCGTATTCCCTGAACTGCTTCCCGATGAAGCAGGACGCTGGGTCAAGCGCGAAATGCCGATGCCGGCACTGACTACCGCCATCATTGCCATCGGGCTGTATACAGCCTCGCGAGTATGCGAGCAGGTGCGATCCGGCATAGCCGCTGTCGGCGTTGGTCAACGCAACGCCGGCAAGGCCATCGGCATGAACGAGTGGCAGGTGTACCGCTACATCCTGCTGCCAAATGCCTTCCGCATCATCATCCCGCCACTGACCAGCGAATTCCTGACCATCTTCAAGAATTCTTCCCTGGCACTGACCATCGGTGTGGTCGAACTCACCGCCATGACACGCCAGATCGAGGAATACACCTTTCAGGGCTTCGAGGCCTTTACCGCGGCAACCGTCATCTACAGTGTGGTGACCTTCACAGTGATGTTGCTGATGCGCTTCGTCGAACGACGAGCTCGCATTCCCGGCATGATTTCAACGAGCTGAAAGCGATATGGGCGATTTCGACTATTCCGTCATACTCGACAACCTGCCGTTGTTGATCGACGGGCTCAAGGTGACATTTCTGCTCACCTTTCTGGCCGTGGTGGGCGGTATCCTGCTGGGCACGCTGCTGGCCCTGATCCGTATTGCCAGGGTGCCGGTCATCTCATGGGTAGCTGCCGCCTACGTCAACTTCTTTCGCTCTCTGCCTCTGATTCTGGTGATCTTCTGGCTCTACTTTCTGGTGCCCTTGTTTCTGGGCAGACCGGTTGGCAGCTTCTACTCGGTGCTGATTGCCTTCATTCTGTTCGAAGCCGCGTATTACTCGGAAATCATCCGGGCCGGCATTTCCAGTGTTCGCAGTGGACAGGTCGCAGCCGGTCGGGCGATCGGTCTGAGCTATCCGCAAACGATGCGATACATCGTGCTGCCGCAGGCCTTTCGTTCCATGGTTCCCGTTCTGTTGACACAGGCCATCGTGCTGTTTCAGGACACCTCGCTCGTCTATGTCGTCGGCTTGAAGGACTTCCTGGTCAGCGCAGAACTGGTTGCCAATCGTGACCAGCGACTGGTCGAGATGTTCGTTTTCGTGGCCTTCATCTACTTCATCTTCTGTTTTGCGGGTTCCCTGTACGCCCGCCATCTGCAACGCAAACTGTCCGTATGATCGAAATCAAGCACGCCAGCAAATGGTATGGAGACTTCCAGGTACTGGATGACTGCACGACTCATGTCGACAAGGGTGAGGTCGTGGTCGTCTGTGGTCCATCGGGCTCGGGCAAGAGCACGCTGATCAAATGCGTGAATGGTCTCGAGGCCATTGGTTCGGGCGAGATTTCGGTTGATGGGTCGAAGGTCAACGGTCGCAAGACCAACCTCAATCGATTGCGTTCACGCATCGGCATGGTGTTTCAGAGTTTCGAACTCTTTCCTCACATGAGTGTGCAGGACAATGTCATGCTGGGCCAACTCAAGGTGCTGAAACGCAGCACCGAAGAGGCAGGAGAACGGGCCCGAGCCTTGCTGGAGCAGGTCGGCCTGGCGGACCATGCCAGCAAGTACCCGGCACAGCTGTCAGGTGGCCAGCAACAGCGAGTGGCCATCGCCAGAGGTCTGGCCATGGACCCTGTGGCGATGCTCTTCGACGAACCCACCTCGGCACTGGATCCCGAAATGATCAACGACGTGCTGGATGTCATGGTGGACCTGGCACAGGATGGCATGACCATGATGGTGGTGACCCATGAAATGGGATTCGCCCAGAAAGTGGCTGACCGAATCGTCTTCATGGATGAAGGCAGAATCGTCGAGGACTCGCCCAAGGATGAATTCTTCAAAGCACAGGGCAGTGAACGTGCCAGGGAATTCCTGTCGAAAATCCTGACCCACTGATCCGGCCATATCCGCCGGCCGATGACAGCCGGCGAAGCGGCTGGTCGACACGCGTCGTTCCTTGCAAGCGAGCGAAACAGACCGACGCCCGTCCCGTTACATCCTTCTGTCTTCGACATACACCGTGATGTCCTCGGCAAAGGACTCCTGCAGGCAGCGAAGTTTCTCCAGCAGGCTCTCGGACACCCTTTTCCCCTTTGCGATGACCAGTACGCCATTGGGGTCACACAGATCCCTTGACAGTGTTTTCCCAGCCATCAGTGCACCAATGGTCGTTCTGCGCTCCGCCACATCGGACACTTCCCGTTTGGGGCTATCCAGCCATTTCAGAAACTGATTGACCACTTGTCCGTCATAGCGCTTGCCCGACTCTGATTGCAGATACTTGCGCGCCTCTGCGGCTGTCAATTGCTCCTCCAGGATTCGCCCATCCTGCAGATCGACGTAGGCCTTGGCCACAGCCAGAATGCGCGACGACATGGGGATCTCCTTGCCCGGCCTGCGATCCGGAAACCCCGTACCATCCATACGTTCGCAGTGATGCCTGATGGTGTTGGCTGCATCGGTCAGTGGATCCAGACTGAGCAAGGTGGCTTCAGCCACCACCGGGTGTCGCTGATACTCCCGCTGCTGGCTCGCCGTCAAAGAAATATACGGCGTCAGGACGGACTCATCCGACAAACCGAGTTTACCGATATCGCACAGCAGGGCTGCGTTATACAAGGCATCACAGGTACTTTTCTCCAACCCCATGTTGCGACCCACCGCCCTGGCATCGTCGGCCACTGTGGCTCGCGAGCTCAATCCTCCACGCGACTGGACCATTCGGGAGAAGACTTCGATGGTGGCGGCATAGCCAGCATGCAGTGCATCATGAGCATCGCAGATTTCCTGCCTGGCCTGCTCGATCTCCCTGGTGCGCTCCTCGACTTTCTGCTCAAGCCCTTCATTCAATGCCGACAGCTCCTCGTTCTGCCGAGCAGTCAGCAGTTCAAGGCGATTCTTTTCCTCCTGCAAACGCTTGGTCTCCACCGCCTGCTGCACACACATGACGATATCCGAGTCATCCCAGGGCTTTGTCAGGTATCGGGAGATTTCTCCCTGATTGATGGCTTCGATGGCGGACGACACATCGGCATACCCGGTCAGCAACATGCGAGCCGTGGATGGCCACCGCCTCGCCACCTCCGACAGGAATTTCGCACCATCCATACCAGGCATGCGCATGTCACTGACAACGATATCGATGGCCTCCTGTTCCAGCAGGGCAAGACCCTCGTCGCCGGAATTGGCCAGATGGATCTTGTAGCCTGTCGGCCTGAACAACCGGTTCAGGGAGTTCAGAATCGGCTTTTCATCATCCACGAAAAGGATCTGTGGTTGCGGTTGCGGTTGCGGTTGTGACTGTGACTGTGACTGTGACTGTGACTGTGACTGTGACTGTGACTGTGACTGTGACTGTGACTGTGACTGTGACTGTGA
>CANLXI010000007.1 GCA_947495035.1 uncultured Granulosicoccus sp. | reverse complement strand
TCACATCCTCACATCCTCACATCCTCACATCCTCACATCCTCACATCCTCACATCCTCACATCCTCACATCCTCACACCCTCACACCCTCACACCCTCACACCCTCACACCCTCACACCCTCACACCCTCACACCCTCACCCCTTCATCCCTTCATCCCTTCATCCCTTCATCCCTTCATCCCTTCATCCTTTCATAACCTCACACGGGCACATCGTCACGTTGCCGGGTTCTCGGCAACGACCACATGCGCGATGAGGTGAAGATCAGTCTGCGCATGCGCATTGAGACAATCAGGCAATCATTCGCGACGAATTCGCCTGTTGCCAGACAAGAACGATAGTTATATTCCTGATCAGACTGGCGGTAAAAGCCTCTACGAATCGCTCGAAAGCCGAGCCCTGGAGAATCGGGCAGCCAACTATCGGGTGATGCCCTCACGATCACAAGGAATCAGAAGATGAAAGATGCACTGTTCGGCCCTGCGGGATGGACTCCAGACCGTATCGACTCGCTCGCGGGCAAAACCTTCGTCATTACCGGCGCCAATGCGGGCGCAGGGTTTCAGGCTGCACGCATTCTCCTGTCAAAGAAGGCCAGAGTGGTGATGCTGAATCGCAGCGCCGAGAAGTCGCATGCTGCCGTGAACGATCTGCAGCAGGAATTCGGTACGACAGCCGAAGTGAGTTTCATCCGCATGGATCTGGCGGAGCTCGCATCCGTACGCGCGACGGCAGAGGAAATATCGAGAACCGTGCCACGCATCGATGCACTGATCTGCAATGCTGCCATCGCTCAGGTTCCAGGCCGCAAGCTGACTCCCGACAGGTTCGAGAGTCAACTCGGCACGAACCACTATGGACACTTCGTGCTCTGCGGCATGCTCTTCGACCGAATCGAGGAATCAGGAGGTCGGATCGTCGTTGTGGCCAGTCTCGGTTACAAGATGGGACTGCGCACGATTCGCTTCGACGACATGAACTGGGACGTAGGCTACAGCGCCAACCCGGCCTACAGCCAGAGCAAGCTGGCGCAGATGATGTTCGCCTACGAGTTGCAGGACCGGGTGAAAGAGGCTGGCAGACACATCGAAATCCTTGTCTGTCACCCTGGCTCTTCCGCGACGTCGCTGATCAAGACCAGCGGCGGACTCGGCACCAGGATCATGTTCGGGCTCATGTCACTCTCGCCTCTGGTGCAATCGGCAGAAAAGGGAGCCTATCCGGAAGTCATGTGCGCCACTGAAGAAGGTCTCGAACAGCGCGCCCTCTACGGCCCCACCGGACGCATGGAATGGGTTGGCCCGGTGGGTCGCGGTACGCTCGAACCCTACGCTTACGACAAGCCGGTCATGAACAGACTGTGGGAGCGTTCGGAGAAGGATACCGGCTTTTCCTGGTCGCTCTGATCGGCCATCCCGACACCTCGAAAGACAGGTCTGACACCAGCCAATCCTGTCTCTAGACATGTCGCCCTCTTTACAGTCGGCAGTAACAGCCCTTCAGGATCGGTGGTTCACGGGGCAGGAAAAAAACGCTTCAGGGTGAAATCACTGCCCACAAAAAAGGGCGCCTGAACAAGGGCGCCCTTTTTCTTTCAGCGGCATATCCCTTGCCGCCTGGTTCAGAACAGGCTGCAGAGAGCCCCTTGCTGCTACTTGCGCTTGTAGACCCGTACGTAATCGATCTCCAGAGCAGGATTGGCAAACTCGTTCAGATCGTTGGCGTTGGGGTAGCGCTCGTTGGATGCTCGACCCAGACCACCTGAATTGGTCGGGAAGTTGGTCCAGTTGCCACCCATTGCAAGGTTCAGCATCAGGTAAAGCTCTTCGAAATCCGCTTCGCTGTTGTACATCTCGCTCATCTTCTCACCATCGATGTACCAGACTACCTTGCCCTGAGTCCACTCTACTGCATAGACATGGTAGTCCTGGCTGTAGTCGATACCGGTGTAAACCTGACCACTGGGCTGCGGCTTGATGAAGTTGGCATCGCCGCTATACGTGGCTGTCACGTTCTTGAAGTAGTGGAAAGAGTTGTAGATGTACCAGGGAGCGTGACCCAGGTTCTCCATGATGTCGATTTCAGTCCGCTGAGTACCTTCCCAGGCGCGATTCTCATGGAACAACCAGAAGGCAGGGAACGTACCGACGTGACTTGGAATCTTGATGCGAGCTTCGAAGTAGCCATATTTCTGGCTGAACTTCTCGTGTGTGGACAGAGCGCCTGACAGAAATGTCTGCTGTGTGGAGATCTCATCCAGTGAACCGTAGGTCTTCTTGTTGCTGTGGTTCTTCAACGGGTTCTTGGCAGCCCGGATGGACAACGTCGAGCCGTCGAACTGGAAGGGGTTGTAGACCGGAACGATATCGTTCTGATGTTCGCTGTCCGGACTCAGAACGTTCACGTAGAACTGATCTTCACCATTGATGACACGGTACTCGTATCGTTCGCCGTTGAATTCACCGTCCCAGCGCAGCTGCGAGTGCCATCGATAGGGGTTCAGTGCGGTGCCATTGAATTCGTCACTGAAGACCAGTTCGTAGCCGTCCTTCTGGGTGACTTCGGGATAGTTGTAGGAGGCGGGATCGATCAGGCTCTGGACGCTGGCGGCGTTCTGGTCACCTTGTACGGGTGCCGGTGCCAGGCCCGCGCTGCTGACAGCATCGTTTTGCGCTGTAGAGGTGGAGCTACTGGCAGCACCGGTAACATTGATCTTGACAGTGTCTGACTGTACTGATTTGTTACCGCTGGCGTCAATGGCCTTGACCGTCATCGAATGTTCACCAACCCAGAGGTTGCTGCTGCTGTATTGCAGATTGCTGGTTTCACCTGCGACAGCACCGTCGACAGTGACTTCGTATCGAGAGGCACCTGATACGGCATTCCATTCCCATTTGACCCCACCATTTCCGGTTTCGCTGCCGCGAGGACTCTGTGGCGCCTGGAAACTGCTGCTGGCACTGGCTGCGACCGGTGTCGTGCTGACGGTTGCAGAGTTAGAGGATGAAGTGCTGGATGAGGAACTTCCGCCAACCACGACACTGCGAGCCAGTGATGAAGGGTTGAATCGGGAGTTGACGACGATCTTGACCGTTGCCGTGCTGGAGGAATAATTGCCGTTGGCGTCAATCGCTCGCACTCGCATGGAGTGATCACCCGGCCACAGATCACGACTGTAGTATTGAGGATCGCGGGTGATGCCCTTGTAACTGCCGTCAATGGAGACTTCGTAAGTCACGGCGCCGGGAACACTGGCCCACTCCCACTTGACTACGGATTGGGCAATTTCTGTGCCCCGAGGGTCTTTGGGAACCTCGATGGCATAGCTTGGAGTGGCAAGGAAACCGGACAAGGCTAGTAACAGGCATGACCTAATTACAATCTTCTTACTAGTCATCGTTAATCGTCTAAAGTATCGAAGTGATTTTCGTGAGCAGCACTGGCCCTACCCTGGTGCACCGCCACAATCGTCACTAAACATTTGGATAGGCCGTAAACATCCCCCACGAATCGTTCCTCTCGCGGTAAATGAAATACGGCACATGAAATCAGCCGCCTGCAGAACCGCCCTGAAGATTTCAGGACGCCATGCAGAGGCAAACGTAAACAATCTCAACTGATGGAAAGTCTAAAGGAAAAGACCCACGAATCCGGCCAATCCTGCCTTGTTATTCGTGAGGATTTGGACATGATTAACGAGTGAACAAGTGCCGAAATGGCCGTGCCATAACCTTTGCAATTACTGCACAAGTGTTATTAGTGACTGCTTGGCAACGATAACGCCTTAGCTAAGATGGCGCCAGAATGGGCTTTCAGAACATTTGCAGGAATTATGATGCCTGAATTTCGAGCGACATCACGCTTCGAATTTCTCGCTTAACACCTCAGCTGATCAGCTCAGGCTTACCAAGATGAAATCCTTGCCCGAAGTCGATGCCAATGTTCTTCGCTGCCCGAAGCAACTGCGGGGACTCGATGAACTCGGCCACCGTACGCTTGCCCATTGACCTGCTGATATCACTGATGGCCTTGACCAGGGTGAAATCGGTGTGGTCCTGCAATATATCCTTGATAAGCAGACCATCGATCTTCAGAAACTCGACCGGTAGTTTTCGCAGATAGGCGAACGAGGACAGGCCGGAACCAAAGTCATCAATGCCGAATCGGCAGCCGATCATGGCCAGTTCGCTCATGAAGGCTCCCACCTTGGACAGATTGGCGATGGCGGCAGTCTCGCTGATCTCGAAACACAGCTTGCTGGCCGGCACGTTGCTGTTTTCAATGAATCCGATCAGTCGGGAAGCGAATTCCGGGTCCGTGATGGAGCCCGCGGACAGGTTGATGGCCACATGCCGAATATCTTCCAGCATTCCCGGATTGGCAGAGAGCCAGTTCAGTGTCAGCTTGATCGCCCGCTCGTCCAGGGTTGATATCAGACCGTAACGTTCTGCGGCAGGCAGAAACGCTCTGGGCACCACCAGTTCGCCATCCGGCATCTCCAGACGCAGCAGCATTTCCAGGCGCAGACCACGTGCCTGCCTGTCGTCCAGTGCCATGATCTTCTGGCTGGCCAGGCGCAGCCGGTCGGTTTCCAGGGCGGAATTGATTTCCTCGACCCAATGCGTGGAGACCTTGCGATTACTGGCATTGCCTTCGCCATCACGGTAGACCACCACCCGATTGCGACCTTCGTTCTTGGCGAGATAGCAGGCAGAGTCGGCAGCGGCAAACAGTGACTCGATGCTGTCCCAACGATCATCCACGATCACCAGACCGACACTGACTCCGATGGTGAACCGGTTTTCATGCCAGAGGAACTGGAAATTCTCCACCTCGTGACGAATCTGATTGGCCAGCTTCAGGGCCTCCGGAACATCACATTTGTACAGCAGGATGCCGAATTCATCCCCCCCAAGACGGGCCAGCACATCGCTCTTGCGCACCAGAGAATCGAACAGCTGCGTCAGCTGGCGCAACAGTTCATCTCCTGCCTGGTGACCACAGGTGTCGTTGACGATCTTGAACGAATCGAGATCGAGAAAGCACAGCGCATGCGATTTACGGCTCTGTCTTGATGTACACAGGGCCTCCTTGACGGTCTGCTCGAAACTGCGGCGATTGATCAGGCCGGTCAAGGCGTCATGATTGGCATGGTAGGCCATGGTTTCCGCCTGCCTGACCGTGGCCGTGACATCGCAGCCCACTCCACGGTATCCGACAAATTCCCTGGCCATGTTGAAAACCGGGATACCGCTGTAGCGCACCATGCGCGAATCACCGTTGACCGACCAGCGAAACTCGAAATCCCGGAACGGCTGACAATCGCGCAGCAAGGCCAGATGCTCGGTCCAGTGGGACTCCTCATTGATGTTGGCCGGGTGGTCCAGCAACTGATCCAGCGTTCTACCCACGATGTGCTCGCGTGGGATTCCCAGTACTCGCACCAGACCATCCGAGGCAACCCGGAAGGTCAGCTTGGCATCAAGCTCCCAGAAGAAATCGGCAGCGGCACTGGCATAGTGACGGTAACGCTGTTCATTGGCCCGAATGCGCTTCAGGTCAGCCAGCTGATGGTTGATGACTTCGGCAGGCAACACCGTGCCGCCGTCAGTGACTGGCTCTGACTGGCCGATAATGGCCACATCCACGAAGGACAGCAGTATGGCGTCTGCACTCCCCCAGTGTATGCGAGTGACCTTGGCAATGAGTCGCACCTGGCTGCCGGTCAGCGATGCGGCTTGCAGATTCAGGCGCTGGGTGTCGACGGTCGAGGCTATCTCGCTGCCGCTGCCAGCGGCACTGGAGATCAGTCCCAGCTCCCGGTCTTCGAAGATATCGGCGGCACTGGCATTGTCCATCAAGGCCTGCGCACTGGGATAACCGAACACATTGGCAGCAATGTCATTGGCGTAGAGAACACCATCGCCATCGAGAATGAGACTGCCCTGAATGCCACCATTGACCAGAGCCTGATAATCGAGAGTCTGCTGTGCGGGCGGGCCACCGAGCAGACGAATGTCGATACCAGCCACCTTGTTGTCTGCTGCAATCAGTGGCGTGCGAACGATCATCATGCGTACCGCCCCCCTGTCGCCAGTCAGGCTGATGGTGCTGATGCCCGCCTCTGCCGAAAACATGATCTGACTGTCGAGCGCCATCTGTTCGCGCGCCACCTCGCCTTCGAACAGGTCGAAATCGGTCTTGCCGATGACTTCATCGGGCGACTGCCGACCCACACTGCGCGCAAAGGCCATCGAACAGGCGCGATACACCAGTCGTCCATCCTTGAGTGCGACACGATCAGCAGATTGTCCAGGCACGCCGCCCCGACTCAGCATCTGCACGATCGTTCAACACCTGGCCAACTGGAATTCACGGGGTTCAATTCAACTTCTCTGGTCCTGCCGGAAGTGAATTGATTATAGTTTAATTGTCCATTGGCAATTGCGGATCAGATCAGAGTTTTTTGTTGGTTTTTCGCCACACTGATGACGACTACAAGTTACGCCTGTACTGTCCCCCGACTTCAAAAAGCACCTCTGTCAGTTGTCCGAGTGAGCAGACCTCTACCGCATCCATCAGCGCAGAGAACACGTTTTCACCCGCCATTGCACTATTCCGAACCCGCTGCAGGGCAACAGGCGATCTCTCACGATGCGCCGCATGAAAGGCTTCAAGCCGTGCTATCTGATCCTCCTTTTCCGCATCGGATGAGCGCGCCAGCTCGACAGTCTGTGGTGGCTCTTCCTGCGGGTTGAGAAAGGTATTGACCCCCACGATGGGTAGGGAACCATCGTGTTTTCGATGTTCGTACAGCATGGATTCTTCCTGAATCCTGCCCCGCTGATAGCCGGTTTCCATGGCGCCCAGTACACCACCACGATCGGACAGGCGATCGAATTCCTGCAACACGGCCTGCTCCACCAGATCGGTCAGCTCATCGATGATGAAGCTACCCTGGTTGGGATTTTCATTGCAAGCCAGTCCCCACTCACGGTTGATCACCAGCTGTATGGCCATGGCCCGGCGTACCGATGCATCGGTTGGTGTGGTAATGGCTTCGTCGTAGGCATTGGTATGCAGGGAATTGCAATTGTCGTAGATCGCGATCAGCGCCTGCAGCGTGGTGCGGATATCGTTGAACGCCATCTCCTGAGCATGCAGTGATCGGCCGGATGTCTGGATATGATATTTCAGCTTCTGACTGCGCTCATTCGCACCGTAACGCTCGCGCATGGCCACCGCCCAGATGCGCCTGGCCACCCGCCCCATGACCGTGTATTCGGGATCCATGCCATTGCTGAAAAAGAAGGACAGATTGGGTGCAAAATCGTCGATGGCCATGCCTCTTGCCAGATAGCTCTCGACATAGGTGAAGCCATTGGACAGGGTCAGTGCAAGCTGCGTGATCGGATTGGCACCGGCTTCGGCAATGTGATAACCGGAGATGGACACCGAGTAGAAATTGCGCACCTCATTCTCGATAAACCAGGCTTGTATATCAGCCATCATCTTCAGACTGAACTCTGTCGAGAAGATGCAGGTATTCTGCCCCTGGTCCTCCTTGAGAATATCGGCCTGTACCGTGCCGCGAACCTGTTGAAAGGTCGAGCGCCGAATGCTCTGCCGTTCGCTGTCATTCGCCGCACGGCCCTGTTCCGCTTCGAAACGCGCCAGCTGCTGGCGCAAGGCCGTCACGAAATAGAACGCCAGAATGGTCGGTGCCGGACCGTTGATGGTCATGGAGACAGAGGTTGCCGGATCGCACAGATCGAACCCGTCGTACAGATCCTGCATGTCGTCGACGGTGGCAACAGACACACCGGCATTTCCCACCTTCCCGTAGATATCGGGACGTCGAGCCGGATCATGACCGTAGAGCGTGACGGAATCGAAGGCGGTGGACAGGCGCTTTGCCGGAGCATGCTCCGACAGTGCCTTGAAGCGGCGATTGGTACGCCGAGGCCCGCCCTCACCGGCAAACATGCGGGTTGGATCCTCGCCGCTGCGCTTGAACGGAAAGACGCCGGCCGTGAACGGAAAATGTCCCGGCAGATTGTCGCGCCGCAACCATGCCAGCAGATCCCCGTGATCGGAATAGCGCGGCAAGGCCACCCGTGACACGCGTGTACCCGACAGGCTGGTGACATGGGTACCGGTGCGAACTTCGCGACCCCGTACCTGCGAGACCAGTTCATCGGCAGAGTAGGCCTCCAGGGTGGCGGGCCAGTCTCGCAGCAACTGTCGCGTATCGGCGTCCAATTGCGCCTGGCGCTGATCGATCAATGCCCGCAGCGAAGCCGGAACGGCTTCGTCGACATGTTGCATCGCAGCGTTGTGGCTCGATGCATCATCGACTGCGCGCCGACGCTCTGCCGGCGCCGCCTCCTCCTGCGCCGGGCGTACGATTGCTCCCTCGCCCGATCCCGAGGCAGCATGCAACATGGCTGCTGCCGCCGACAGTTGCTGGATTTCCCGCACCAGTTCGGCCTGTGCGCTGGTCTGAGTATGGTAGTCACGCAGACAGATGGCGATGTCGGACAGGTAGCGTTGCGCCGAGGAGGGAATGATGGCTGACTGTCGGGTACTGGCACGCACGGACACACGTGGCAGAGCCCCGTCGGACAGGCTCAGTCCATGCTCACGCAGCTTTTCTGCCAGCGCCTGATACAGGGCAGTGACGCCATCGTCGTTGAAGCGTGCGGCGATGGTGCCGAACACCGGCATCTCGTCCGGTGTCTGAGCGAAGGCCGCACGGTTGCGCTGTACCTGCTTTCTGACATCACGCAGCGCGTCGTCACCGCCCTTTCGCTCCAGCTTGTTGATGGCCACGATATCGGCAAAATCGAGCATGTCGATCTTTTCCAGCTGGCTGGCAGCGCCGAACTCCGGCGTCATGACATACAGGGAGACATCACTGATATCAACGATACCGGCATCCCCCTGGCCGATTCCGGGCGTTTCCACGATGATCAGATCGACTCCGGCCAGGCGGCAGGCCGCCACCATGTCATCCAGTGCCGCAGGGACTTCTGCGGCTGCAGTGCGCGTCGCCAGCGAGCGCATGTACAGTCGTTCGTGCTCGATGGCATTCATGCGGATACGGTCACCGAGCAGCGCGCCACCGGTCTTGCGTCGCGTGGGGTCGATGGCCAGCACGGCAATGGACAGCGCATCCCGCTGATCCAGCCGCAGGCGTCGCACCAGCTCGTCGGTCAGAGATGACTTGCCCGATCCACCGGTGCCGGTAATGCCCAGTACGGGCGCAGTTCGCGACAGACCGGCGGCAGCCGTGCGTAACGACTGTTGCTGAGCAGGCGTCAGTTCCTCGTTCTCGAGCGCACTGAGCAACCGCGCCAGGGGCCCGTGCGTCGCCTGTCCGAACGTCTGCGACTGTGGCTCAAGCACCGCATCGAGCGCGCTATCTGCCGGCGGCAGCCGGGCCGCGGACAGGCGTCGAGTGGTGTCGATCATGTGCTCGATCATTCCCTGCAACCCCATGCTCTGCCCATCCCGGGGGGAATAGATATGGGCAACACCGTACTCATGCAGTTCGCTGATTTCCTCCGGAACGATGACCCCGCCACCGCCGCCGAAGACAGCGATATGCTGTGCGCCCTGCTCACGCAGGCAGTCGATCATGTACTTGAAATATTCGACGTGACCGCCCTGGTAGGAGCTGATGGCGATGCCCTGCGCATCCTCCTGAATGGCCGCAGTCACGATCTCGGACACCGAGCGGTTGTGTCCCAGATGCACCACCTCAACGCCTGATGCCTGCAGCATGCGTCGCATGATATTGATGGAGGCATCGTGCCCATCGAACAGACTGGCTGCCGTGATGAATCGCAATGGGATTGCCCTGGCATCAGGGACAACGGAAAGTGCGGCGTCGGACATGTCGAGACTCCTTCAGACTGGCCATCAGCATGCCGCCTCTTGACGTTAACGTCAACGTTAACCTACTCTTCCCGCATGAATACTTCTCCCAGTGATCTCGACCCCGTGTTCTCCATTGCCGAGCTGGCTCAGGAAATGGATATCACGACACGCACCATTCGCTTCTACGAAGACAAGGGCCTGTTGCGTCCCGCCCGCCGTGGTCAGCAGCGCGTCTACTCACGAGCAGACAGAACGCGCCTGAAACTGGTTCTGCGTGGCAAACGCCTGGGCTGGCCATTGGACGACATACGCGAGATGATCGAGCTGTACGACACCCCGGACGGTGAGCGCAGGCAGCTGGAAGTGATGTTGCGAAAACTCTCGCACAGCCGTTCAGTCCTGCAACAGCAGCGCGAGGATATCGACCTGGCGCTGCGGGAGCTCGAGGAGATCGAAGAACGTTGCCAGCTGCAGTTGCAACAGACATGAGTGCGGGGACGGACAGGCCATGTGCGGATGTCACGAGCGCACAGCCTCACCCGTTTTCCGACACTTGCCACCCACACCACTCAGGTGATTTTCGCCATGAACACACACTCTTCCGACCCGATCGTCATCGTTGACGCGGCCCGTACTCCCATGGGGGGCTTTCAAGGCACCCTGTCTCCCGCCACTTCTCCACAACTGGGCGCGGTCGCCATTCGTGCGGCCCTGCAGCGAGCCGGGATCAACGGCGAGGATGTGGATGAAGTCATCATGGGCTGTGTCCTGCCTGCCGGCCTCGGTCAGGCACCGGCACGCCAGGCGTCACTGGGAGCCGGCATTCCGCAAGCGGCCGGCTGCACCACCATCAACAAGATGTGCGGCTCCGGCATGAAGGCGCTGATGTTCGCCCATGATCTACTGCTGGCGGGCAACAATAGCGTCATGGTGGCCGGTGGTCTCGAGAGCATGAGCAATGCTCCCTACATTCTGCCAAAGGCGCGCAGCGGATTTCGCATGGGCCATGGCGAGGTCAAGGACCACATGTTTCTCGACGGTCTGGAAGATGCCTACGAACCGGGCAAGCTGATGGGCTGCTTCGCCGAAGCCACGGCCACCCACTATCAGTTCACCCGGGAGGCACAGGATGAGTTCGCCATCACCTCACTCAAGCGCGCGCAGCAAGCCATGCAGTCGGGTGCCTTCGGCAAGGAGATCGAACCGGTCATCCTTGACACCCGCAAGGGTGAACAGCTCATCAGCGAGGACGAGCAGCCGCCGAAAGCCAACCTGGACCGCATCCCGTCCCTGCGCCCTGCGTTCAGCAAGGACGGCACGGTCACCGCTGCCAATTCGAGTTCGATCTCCGATGGTGCTGCGGCCCTTGTATTGATGCGAGAGTCCGAAGCCGAGCGCCGTGGTCTGACCCCGAGAGCCCGTATCCTGGGGCATGCCACTCATGCCCAGGCGCCGGCCTGGTTCACCACGGCACCGGTGTATGCCATGGAGAAGCTGCTGGACAGATTGGGCATGCAGAGCAAGGACATCGATCTGTACGAGATCAATGAAGCCTTTGCGGTTGTCACCATGGCGGCCATGCAGGAAATGTCGCTGCCGCACGAGAAGGTCAACATCCATGGTGGTGCCTGCGCACTGGGACATCCCATTGGCGCTTCGGGTGCACGCATCATCGTCACTCTGCTGAATGCGCTGGAACACCATTCGCAATCCATCGGCATGGCTTCACTGTGTATCGGCGGGGGCGAGGCCACAGCCGTCGCCATCGAGCGACTGTCATGATGAGGCTCAGCGAAGAGCAGCAGCTGATTCGTGACACCGCGCGCGATTTCGCACGCACGGTGCTGGCTCCCGAGGCTGCGAACAATGATCGCGAATCACGATTTCCTGCCGACGCCATCCGGGAAATGGGACAGTTGGGGTTTCTGGGCATGCTGGTGCCCGAAGCATTCGGCGGTGCGGCGGCCGATAACGTGGCCTACGCCCTGGCACTGGAGGAAATCGCCGCCGGTGAAGGCGCCTGCTCCACCGTCATGAGTGTACATAACTCGGTGGGCTGCATGCCCATTCTCCGTTTCGGCACGGATGAACAGAAGACGCAGTACCTGCCGGCCATGGCCGAGGGACGCCTGCTGGCAGCCTTCTGCCTGACCGAACCGGACGCCGGGTCGGATGCCGCGGCCCTGCGCTGCACCGCTGTGCGCGACGGTGATGGTTACCGACTCAATGGCACCAAGCAGTTCATCACCTCGGGCAAACACGCGGATATCGCCATCGTCTTCGCTCGCACCGGAGAGGGCAAGCAGGGTATCAGCAGCTTCATCGTGCGAACCGACAACCCCGGCTATATAGTGAACCGCGTGGAGGACAAGCTTGGCCAACGCGCCTCGGATACCTGCCAGATCCAGTTCGACGACTGTCTTGTCCCCCTCGCCGACCGGCTGGGCGACGAGGGAGATGGCTACCGGATTGCCTTGGCCAATCTGGAAGGCGGGCGCATCGGCATTGCGGCCCAGTCGGTGGGCATGGCCCGAAGTGCCTACGAACACGCGTTGGCATTTGCCCGGGAACGCCGCAGTTTCGGCAAGCCGATCATCGAGCACCAGAGCATCGCCTTCAAGCTGGCCGACATGGCGACCCAGATCGATGCGGCCCGGTTGCTTGTCCTGCGTGCTGCCGATTTGCGCGATGCCGGTGAACCCTGTCTGGTGGAAGCCTCGATGGCCAAACTGTTCGCCAGCGAGATGGCCGAGAAGGTCTGTTCGGAGGCCATACAGATACACGGCGGATATGGCTATTTGCGCGACTACGCAGTTGAACGCATAGCCCGGGATGTGCGAGTCTGTCAGCTGTACGAGGGAACATCCGAGATTCAGCGTCTGGTGATCAGCCGAGCACTGGCTGGACAGAGCTGAACCGAGGCGGATGCCTGCCGAAACGCACTTGCCGGAGCCACATGAGCAGTACTATCGATTTCTATTTTGATTTTTCCTCACCGTATGGCTATCTGGCCAGCGAACGGATCGAAGCCATCGCCGAACGATGCCAGCACCGCCTGGTCTGGCATCCCATTCTACTGGGTGCCGTGTTTCGCGTGACCGGCCAGGCTCCCCTGACCGAGGCGCCGCTCAAGGGCGATTACTCGGTTCACGACTTTGCCCGCTCGGCCCGTGAGCATCAGGTTGCCTATCAGCATCCGCAGACATTTCCGATCGCCTCCGTGGCTGCCAGCCGCGCCGTGCTGTGGCTGCGCGAACATGACGATCAGCGTCTGCAGGCGCTCACCGGACGCATGATCCACGCCCTGTATCGCGCCTATTTCACCCAGGGCCTGGACATCACCGACAACGACGTGATCGCCAGTATTGCCCAGACCCTGGATCTGGACTCGCAAGCCATGATGCAAGCCCTGTCCTCCCCGGCAATCAAGGATGCTCTGCGCCATGAAGTGGAGCAGGCCATCGAACTGGGTGTGTTCGGTTCGCCCATGATGATCGTTGATGGGGAACCCTTCTGGGGACACGACAGACTGGAACAGATGGAACGCTGGATCAAGACCGGTGGCTGGTAAGCGCTTCAACCTCGACCTTCCGGCACGACATTCTCTCCGCTCACCTGACATCAACGACGCAGCTCATACATGGCCTATCTGACAAGCGAGACCGACAAGCGCGGTGTAACCACAGTCACGCTGAACCGTCCCGAACAGCACAATGCAATAGATCGGGCGTTCATCGATGAATTCACGACCCTTTTGCAGCAACTGAACAGCGATACACGCGTCCTCGTGATTGCCGGGGCCGGCAAGAACTTCTGCGCCGGTGCCGACATCAACTGGATGAAAGCCTCCGCCCAGCTCAGTGATGAACAGAACGCCGACGATGCGCGTGCCCTGTCCAACATGCTGGAGACTCTGAACAGCTTTCCGCGTCCCACCATCGCACGCGTTCACGGGGCGGCCCTGGGGGGTGGAACGGGACTGGTGTGCTGCTGCGATATCGTCGTGGCCGACGAAACTGCCCAGTTCGGCTTTTCGGAAGTGCGCCTGGGCATCCTGCCGGCAACCATCAGCCCCTATGCCATTCAGGCTATCGGTCCGCGAGTCGCGCGACGCTACTTTCTGACCGGCGAGCGCATTGACGCCGTCGATGCCTACCGGCTTCGACTGGTGCATGACGTGTGCTCCACGGACAACATGAATCGCCGGGTGGAAGAAAAGATCGAGGCTCTGCTCAGCGGCGCACCGGGTGCCCAGGGTGCGACCAAGCAACTGATCGCCGATGTTACCGGCAAGACCATCGACGACACCTTGCGACAGGAACTCAGCGAACGGCTGGCCGGCATTCGTACCGGCGAAGAGGCACAGGAAGGACTGGCTGCCTTCCTGCAGAAACGCCCCGCCAGCTGGACCTGAATTTCATATTGGACAAACAGTCAACGATCTGTAGACTCAATGGCCACAATGACCATGTGAATTGCAATTTAAGGTTAATCTGCTGTTCGGTTTCGCGAATACTGGTCATTCAACAAGGAGATAGATTTTCATGACAACAAAACTGGTTATCGGTCTGGACGGACATGGTTCCGGAGATCGAGCCCTGGCCTACGGCAAGGGCATGGCAGACCTCATCGGGGATTGCGAGTTGCTCATCGTGTATGTCATCGAGTGGTCGCCCTACTCGTTTCAGACGGCGGAGGAAAACGCGCAACGGCACAAGCGGCGTGAAGAGGAAATCAGCACAGCTACCGAGCGTGTCGTGGCCCCGGCCATACAGAGACTGGAGGCTGCCGGTATCAAGACCCGTGGCATGGTACGTCACGGCGATGTGGCCAGTATTCTCAATGCCGTCTCACTGGAAGAAAATGCCCAGCAGATCATCGTGAGCCGCTCGAGCGAAGGCGGTTTCACCAAACGTCTGTTCGGTTCATCAACAGCCAACCTCGTGATGAGCAGTAGTGTGCCCGTCACGGTTGTCGGATAAGGGAAGATCACATGACATCGATTTCACGCATTCTATTCTCCCTTGTTGCATTGTTGCCTTTCGCCGGCAGCGCCATGGCTCAGGAAACCATGACGCTGGACCAGAAAGTCAACGAAGTGTTTGCCAACTTCACAGGCCCGTTTGTCAGCCTGATCTTCGCACCACTGCCAGGAACCTCCTTTCCCTGGATCGTACTGTGGCTGGTGGTCGCCGCGACCATCTTCACCTTCTACTTCGCTTTCGTGCAATTGCGCTTCTTCGGGCATGCCATCTCACTGGTGAAGGGTGACTACTCTGACCCCAACGATGCCGGTGAGGTCAGTCACTTCCAGGCTCTGGCTACAGCTCTGTCCGGAACGGTCGGTCTGGGCAACATCGCCGGTGTGGCCGTGGCTGTCGGTATCGGTGGTCCGGGCGCTACCTTCTGGATGATTCTGGCCGGCCTCATGGGCATGGCTTCGAAGTTCACCGAATGTACTCTGGGTGTGAAATACAGAAACGAGTATGCCGATGGTTCGGTATCTGGTGGCCCGATGTACTACATGTCCAAGGGCTTCAAGGAACTCGGGCTACCAGGCGGCAAGTTCCTGGCCGTCCTGTTTTCCATCTTCTGCATCCTCGGCGCTCTGGGTGGCGGCAACATGTTCCAGGCCAATCAGGCGCATGCCCAGATCTCCGGTATCGTGGGCGAATACCCCGGATGGATCACGGGTGTCATCTTCGCGCTCATCGTGTTCTCGGTCATTGTCGGCGGTATCAAGTCCATCGCCAACGTGACCGAAAAGGTCGTGCCTTTCATGGGATTGCTTTACGTCGGTGCTGCCATCGTCATCCTGATCGTCAACTATGACAAGATCGGCTGGGCATTCGGTCAGATCTTCGCAGGCGCGTTTACCGGCCTGGGTGTGGCGGGCGGTTTCGTCGGTGCCCTGATTCAGGGCTTCAAGCGTGCGGCATTCTCCAACGAAGCCGGTGTCGGCTCCGCGGCCATTGCGCACTCCGCGGTCAAGACCAAGGAACCGATTACCGAAGGATTCGTCTCCCTGCTCGAACCACTGATCGATACCGTGGTCATCTGCACCATGACGGCTCTGGTCATTACCATCTCGGGTCAGCTGATCGTCGATCCTGCCTCAGGCAACTACGTGCTGAACGAAGCAGGCAGTGCCATTGCCACCGTCGGTGACACTTCCGGCGTCGCTCTGACATCGGCCGCCTTTGGCTCTTCCATCAGCTGGTTCCCGTATGTACTGGCCCTGGCCGTGGTGCTGTTTGCCTTCTCCACGATGATCTCCTGGTCGTACTATGGCCTGAAGGCCTGGACCTATCTGTTCGGTGAGGGCAAGACAGCCGAACTGACCTTCAAGCTCATCTTCTGCGTCTTCATCGTCATCGGCGCCGCCGCCAGTCTGGGCCCCGTCATCGACTTCTCGGATGCAGCGATCTTTGCCATGGCCGTGGTCAACATCACCGCCCTGTACTTCATGATGAAGGTCGTGCGCAAGGAGCTCAACTCGTACAGCGCTCGCCTGAAGAGCGGTGAAATCCGCAAGTTCAAGCACTGAGCTGATCTGAGTTGATGCAGCTGGCCCCGCTGCAGGGAGGTGGCGGGGACTGGCCGAACACGGGAATTTTCTTCCGTGTTCCCTCCACCCGGTATCAGGTGGGCAGGCCGATCTACTGTCAGTGTTCGGGGTGGATGACCTTGGCGGTCTCGAACCAGAAGCTCAGCAGATTGTCGATGTCGGTTCTGATGGTCTTGTTGTCGATGCCCTTGGACATATAGGCATTGGCGTGATTCTGATAGCAGAATTCAATGTCATCCGGGTTGTCAGACGTCGTCATCATGACAATCGGAATCTGCTGGTGCTGTTCATCATGCTTCAGATGTGCCAGTGCCTCTCGGCCATCCATCAACGGCATGCGAATATCCATGACAATGATTCTGGGCCGCACCGTGTTCAACAGGTCGATCGCCTCTCGTCCATTGACAGCTCTGACGATCCTGATATCCGGGCGCAGGCTGTGGATACTGCGCTCCAGCATCATGGCATCGATATCGTCATCTTCGACCAGCAGTATGGTGTTGTCGTGAGCCATGTCAATTAAAAGCCTTGTACGTCGTCGATTTGTTCATCACACGGTAAAGTAAAACATATACGCGTCCCTTTCTGGTAGGAGTCTGAGATTTCTATATCTCCGCCGTGGGCATGGATGACCGTCTTCGCCAGCGACAGACCAATCCCGTTTCCTGCATAGGGAATCTGCTTGCTGTGCAGTCGATGCATGGGCTCGAAAACCCGTTCTCGGAATTCCGGCGCAATTCCGATGCCATTATCACTGATGATGACCTGGATACGACGCTCCGGAAGCTCATGCAACTGTTTCGTCTCGATCCTGATGGCCGGTGTATCGCCTTCCGCCACATACTTCAGACTGTTCTCCAGGATATTGTAAATTACCCGTCTCAACAATTGCGCATCGGCGAACACTTGTCCGGCTGCCTCGACACTGACCGTGGCCTGCGTTTCATCAATCCTCGGCCGCAGTTCTTCGACAGTCTGATGGATCAATTCGGAAATATCGATCATTGAGCGCTCTGGCTCCTTGAAGCCCGTCTTGGTGAAATCCAGCAGGCTGCTGACCATACCGGTCATGCGCTGGACCGACTGCTTGACCATGGCCGCATGTTCGCGGACCAGATTCTTGTCGTCGATGTCCTCGAGAATCTGCTCGTTGAACAGATTGATATGACGCAGGGGCGACTTGAGGTCGTGTGACACGATACCGGCGAACTGCTTGAGCGAGGTGTTGGCGTCGCTCAGGTTGGCGTTGCTTTCAGCGAGCCGGGCATTGAGACCGGCAATCGATTGCAGATGTGCAATACGATTGCGACGCTGAATGTACAAGGTCAGGATGAATACCGACAGAATGATGGTACCGGCAAGACTGACCAAGCCCAGTACGAGCCCCTGCCGGTCGATGTCTTCAATCTGCCCAGTGACCGCTGCAGTCAGGTCGGACAGCAATTGACTGATTTCCCGTAAGGCAAAGGAATCGTCGAGGCGCAGTTGATCGTCGATTTCCATGAGCGTCAGGCCGGAATTGATCAGCGGCCGGACACGTTCCAGCCGCGCCCGGTAGCCGGCAATCATGGCGCGGGTCTCGGTGAGCGTGGCCTCGATCCCCAGTTCATGGGCATTGATTTCCAGTTTGCCCACCAGTTCCGTCGCTTGATCGGCGGAAGCCAAGCCTTCGTCCAGATATTGCAGCTCTGCAGGACGCAGCAGATAATTCTTGAAATTATGAATCAATCCACCGTAGCCCAGTGCCTGTGTCAACTCCAGTGCCAGACTGTAGGTGTTGTCCAGATTGTAGCGAAGCTCCTGCGTGCGCTGCTTGACACTGGCGGTGAACGCGTACTGCACAAGGATCAGGCCCGCAATGATGATAGGCAGCAACAGCAGATAGCCTGCACCGAGCTGCCTGTTTCCCTGGTGGGTCTGTGTACCCATGTCAGGACGACGGTATTTCGCAGCGACTGACAGCCATGACGCCTGTCAAGGAGCTGACCACACCCATGGTCGATGCCGCTTGTTCACCTGAACGTATCACTGATTCTTTTCCCTGAAGTCCCTGTCAGCAGCCATCAAGGCAGTCGATCGCGAATTTCCTGACGCCCTGATACCGTTTTCCACTGCCAAAGACGTGCCTGCGATACCACGATTGTATAGCGAAAGGGTAAGCCGATACCCCCTGCATTTCGTGACACGCCGACTGAACAGTTACAAATCGGGAAAAGGCACCATCGCCTGACCCCTTTTCGGCACGCCGAACGTTCTGATCAATAGACACCACAGGAAAATGTTCTCAGACCATGAAACCAGACACGTTGATCATTGCCGTACTCACCCTTTCGGCAAGCATTGCGCTGCTGAGCGGTTGCCACAGTGATGGCGATGAGACTCTTGCCAACAAGCCGGCGCCGCACCACTCGGTGAAGCTCAGCCGGACCGCGACAATCAGTGCCGAGACTGTGCAGGGAATTGTATTGTCGGATGACAGACAGGCGATTCGGCAGGTCAGCAGCAAACGCCAGGCAAGCGACATGGCCACTGCCCTGCTGCCACCGATGCCGGTGTCAACACAAGAGCGATCAATGATGACTGCAGACCTCTACGGAGGTGAAAACTATGCAGAAATGACTCGCAATGCGACGATCCAGACAGTCTCACAACCGGTTTCAACTTTCAGTATCGATGTCGATACCGGCTCCTACGCCAACGTCAGGCGCTTCCTGCAGGCCGGCCGTCTGCCTCCGGCAAACTCGGTTCGTGAAGAAGAACTGCTCAATTACTTTTCCTACGACTACAACAACGCTTCTGACACAGAGCAGCCTTTCAGTCTGACGACGGAGCTCGGGCGCACCCCCTGGAACGCACGTACTCGTCTGCTGCATATCGGCCTGAAAGGCTATGTACCACCGACCTCAGAGATCGCAGCGGCCAACCTCGTCTTTCTCATCGATGTGTCCGGCTCCATGAACAGCCCCGACAAACTCGGCTTGCTGAAATCCTCCATCAGCCTGATGACGCAACAACTCGATGAAAACGACACCGTCAGTCTGGTGGTCTATGCCGGATCATCAGGCATCGTGCTCGAGCCCACCGCCGGCGATCAGCACCGCAAGATCGATCAGGCGCTGTCCCGACTGAGCGCCGGCGGTTCGACCAACGGTGCCCAGGGCATCGAGCTGGCCTATCAGTTGGCAAGCGAACACTTCAAGGAAGATGGTGTAACCCGTGTCATTCTGGCAACCGACGGTGATTTCAATGTCGGCATCAGTGATGTCGATCAGTTGAAGCAGCTCATCGCGCGTAAACGGGAGTCCGGGATTGCCTTGACGACTCTGGGTTTCGGCACTGGCAATTACAATGATCATCTGATGGAACAACTGGCCGACACGGGCAATGGCGCCTACGCCTACATCGATACCTTGAGTGAAGCGCGCAAGGTGCTGGTGGATCAGTTGCAGGCCACATTGCTGACCATTGCCAGTGACGTGAAGATTCAGATCGAATTCAATCCGGCGGTAGTCAGTGAGTATCGCCTGATCGGCTACAGCAATCGCCAACTGGCCAATGAGGACTTCAACAATGATCGCGTCGATGCTGGAGAGATTGGTGCCGGCCATACCGTGACGGCACTGTACGAGATTGCCCTGCACGGTGAAGGGGGCGAGAGACATTCGCCGAGTCGTTATGGCCGCCAGGACGACAAGGTCTCGAATGAGGCTGACGATGCATCGTTGTCGAGTGAAGTTGCCGAGCTGCGACTGCGCTATAAACTGCCCGGCGAGAACGACAGCCGCTTGAGCACACGCATCGTCAGCCTGGGCGATTCGGGACTACAGAACCTTCAAGCCAACTCTGACAACTTCCGTTTTTCTGCCAGCGTCGCCGCCTTCGGGCAATTGCTGCGAGGTGATGACCGTCTGGCCGACTATGATTATCAGGATGCCCGAAGGCTGGCTGCCAATGCCATGGGCGATGACCCCTTTGGCTATCGTGCCGAATACCTGCGGCTACTGGACCTGGCCGGCAGTCTGGACAGGCTCAGCCGGATGGATCAGTATTCACCGCATCGTGAAGAAGGTTGAACTGAGCCTGACCGGAAAACAGCTTGAGCCACGAACAGGAAGATGAATACTTGATGCTGGCCTATGCCCGCGGGGATGCTGAGGCCTTTGACAGGCTGTATGCCCGTCATGGCCAGCCGCTGTACCGCTTCGTGAAACGCTCATGCGCCAGTGAAGCACTGGCGCATGAGCTGTATCAGGATATCTGGATGCGAGTGATCCATGCACGCAAGACATACTCACCGGAGGCACCCTTTCGCGCCTGGCTGTTTCGCATTGCACGCAACCGCCTGACAGACCATTATCGGCAGCAGTCACGTATCGATTCGCACGAGACGGCTGAAGATCCGGATGCCATGGCCTCGCAGGTGTCTCCGTTGACGAGCACTCCTCTGTCGCCCGAGGTGGTTGCCAGTCTTGGTCAGGAGAGCGAAGTGCTCGAACGGGCCTTGCAACAATTGCCGGCAGTGCAGCGAGAGGCGGTGTTGCTGCGCCACATGGTGGGCATGAGCGTCAAGGAGATTGCTGAGGTCATGGACCAGGGGGCAGAGACCATCAAGAGCCGATTGCGCTATGGCACAGCGCGACTTCGGTTGATTTTGCAGGAGTTGGCATGAGCGAAGATGAGGGAAAAATGCCTGACCAGGGGCTGCCATCCGATGATGATGGTCAGGACATTGGTGCAATGCTCGATGCCGGCAATGAGGTTGTGCCCCATAGTCTGAACCAGCAAATTCTGTCGGCTGCGCGTGAGGCAATTGCAAACGAGAGTACAGCAGACAGTGTCACGACACCCTTGCCCACTGAGGTGACGCAGCTGCAGCCACGACGATCCGCCAATCACCGCTGGCAGACTCGAAACCGCTGGATAGCCATGGCCGCTTCCGTGATCCTCGCGGTGACGGTAGTGCCATTGATGCTGCGTTCTCCGGATTCCAGCCTTGACAACTCTGCCGAACTGGCGTCGCAGAAGATGCTGCAACGCTCGATAGCCATCTCGTTGGATAGCGCAGCCGATGGTCTGGAAGTCGACGAGTCACAATCCCTGACGTCATTTGTACGAGAGTCAATGCCCTCGACCAATCCGTCGACGGATTCCTCGGCGAGCACCTCGTCTGCGCCAATCGCCCGCTCCTCCAGTCCGAGACTGCAGACGCCGGAGGCCTCACCCGTTGTGCCGGCCATTCGGGCACAGAAACGCTCGGCACCCGCTGATGCAGCGGCAGGCCCGGCAACGGACCTTGCCGCAGACAGTGATGAAAGGTCGAGCGCCGACAAGAGCACTGGCGACAGCGACTTCCGCAAGACGCCCGACAGCTGGGTAGCCCGGATTCGACAGCTGCAGAAGGATGGTCGATACGATGAGGCGATAGAGGAGTATGAGTTGTTTCGGGGGCGATATCCGAACCATGAACCCGAGTTGTCCGCACCTCGGCGACCATGACCGGCCTGAGCCAACTTACAGAATGTCCTCCAGCAGGTTTTCAATCTGATACTCACCGGGCTTTACTCGCTTCTGCTGCCTGTCCAGCTCGATTTCCAGGCCCGCCTTTGGAGAATTGATTGCCGCCAGCCTTTCCGGAGTCAGTTCAAATTGTCCGTGAGGCGGACTGGACTCCTGAACTTCCGAAGAATCATAGTAATCGAAGTATCCCTGATGATAACTGTTGCCACCATAGGCCTTGACCTTGTCGACATCGACCTGCGTGAGCAATACACCGGCGACGCGTGCTCCGGCACTTCGTAATCGTTGAATGCCACGCTTCACGTGTTCACTGGAGGTGTCATTGTATTTGACCGCGTAGACCACGGTGTCGCTGAGTGGACACAGCATCAAGGCATCGGCCACGGCCTGAATGGGTGCACAATCAATGATGATGCGATCATAACGCCGGGCAAGCCCCGTCAATATATTGGCAAATCGTTTGGATCCCAGCAGTTCCAGCGGTTGAACCGGAATGGGCCCCGAGGGCAACACGTCCACACAGCCATTCAACATGCCCCGATGAATGCAACTCCATGCCGGCTCCGTATCCAGAATGAGGTTGCTGAGACCATTGGCATTATTCTTCAGACCAACCGATTTCGCTATTCTCGGCTTGCGCATGTCGCAGTCGATCAGAAGCACTTTCTCGATCTGTCCATACGAGTAAGCGAGGTTCAAAGAGACAGTGGACTTGCCCTCTCCGGCGACCGAGGACGTCACCATGACCACCTTCTTGGAGGAAGAGGTGTTGGCCTTGTCCAGACCGATAGACGCCCTGACAGAATTGACGGCTTCGGTGAATGTTCGTCGACTATCCTCCAGGCTCAAGGGGTCGAGCGGGTCCTCTTTTTTCTTTCGGAACTTGCCGGCCTTCATCAGCGGGGTGATTCCCAGCAATACCATGCCCAGCTTGTTCTCGACATCGTAAGTAGTCTTCACCGAATCATCACGAAATTCTCGCCAGAACAAGATCATCAGATACAACAATACCGAACCGGCACAGAACAAGGCCACGATCAGCTTGCGATTGGGTGCTATCGCCTCCAATGGCACAACCGCATAATCGGAGACACGCGCATTGCGTTGTTGCAGTTCTCCGGATGAACGTTCCCGACTGACGCGATTGAAAAACGATTGATAGATCTCTCGGTTGGTCCTGACCTCCCTTTCCAGCGCTTGCACGTCATTGGCCTTGGAGGCAGAATCCAGTATGGCCCGCTTGCTATCTTGCAGTTTCAGCTCCAGGGAGGCCTCTTGCTGAACCAGCAGAAGATAGTTCTTTTCCATCGCCCCAATGGCTGTTGCAATGCTGTCCTTGAACGCAGCAGTGCGCGATGCCAGCTCTGAACTCGCGTCAATGACCAATGGATGACGCACGCCATAGCGATTGAGCAATTCATCCAGCTTGCGTTGCGAAGCATTGACGTCCAGCTTATTGCGCTGCACCAGCGTATCATCACGAATACCCGGCAGGCTCTCAAGTATATTGGACTGCGTACGATAGTCGTTCACATCATCGAAGTTCTGCTGGGCTATCGCCAATTTCCCGCGTACATCCGTGAGCTCACTGGAGAGGCGCAGAACCTCCTGCTCGATCAGGTTGTGTACGCTACCGCCGATGTCCGTCAGGCTGTTCTCCTTCTTGTAGTCGATCAGGCGTCTCTCTGAATCAGCCAGCGTCTCCTTCAGTGCCAGCAATCGCTCATCCAGCCAAGAGGTGTTCTGCGCCCGTTGCTCCGAGCGCATGGAAGCATAATTGTTGATGTACTGTCTGGCGATGGAGTTGGCCACCTGCGCAGCCAGCTGCGGCTCAGCCGAGCGGTACTCTATTCTGACCAAACGCGTGTCTCGCACCGAATAAACCGAAACATTTGCCATGAAGCGATTGATGACCCTGTCCTCTTCATGCTGTCGACGCGCCGCAGCGCTCATACCAGCGGCTGGTCCATCCTCGCTGGTAATCGAAGAATCGTCGGCATCACCTTCACTCACGAGTCCGGGAAACGCGCCCCAGATTGCTGCGCGAAGTTGACCAAGTATGCCGATGGCCCTGGCCTTTAGCCGATCTACAAGCCTGTCGGACTCCTCAGCGACCCCTGTGCTCTCAGTACTCGCGCTGCGCAATTCCGGATGCTTCCATAGACTCAGCGTATCGATGACCTTTCTGGACAACCAACGGGATCTCAGCAATTCGATCTGTGTCTCATAGTAGGCGGTACTGAGCTCCTGCTGCAAGGCACCTTCGAACTGAGACAATGAGGCTCTGTCAGGTTCCTCGAACAACAGCGTGGCCGTACCCAGATAGACCGAGTCAAGCGATCTGACATACAGGCCGGACAACACCGCAGCTATCAGAAACACCAGCAACAATTTCCATTTGCTCTGTTTGACAATGCGGATGTAATCGTCGATGCCGAACAGGGGGCCTTCCGCCGGCGTGCCTCGTTCCTTGCCAGCGCCCTGATACAGATTTTCCTGATCTCTGGTCCAGTCAACGGTATTCATGATCCACCTCGTCTACATCGAATGAGCCTGTCCGCGTTCCTGATCTTCTCGGCATACGATCGCATCAGGCGATCTGCCTTCGTCGGTCGTGATCGAACTCCAGACGTAAAGTCCCTTGCCTGCCCGAGCCCACCATGGCGGATTCCTCAACCCCGTAATCCAGCAACTGATGTCTGAATCTGTCCAGAAACGTCGCCTCACTGAACCCCTTCGCATGCCGAACCAGCGAGGCTGAGTCGAACTGATCATCGGGACAGGATTCAAAGCGTTCTATGGCATCGTTGATACATTCGATCGTCTGCTCAGCGAACAACAGGCCTGTCTGGCCATCGACGACGGAGTCCAGAGCGCCTCCTTTTCCGTAGGCGATGACCGGCCGGCCCGACGCCATGACTTCGACTGGCACGATGCCGAAGTCCTCTTCACCCGGAAAGACCAGTGCACGGCAAGTTGCCATCAGTTCCTTGAGAATCGGAAAATCGACCTTGCCTAGAAAGGTGATATTGCTGCAAGACTCTTTCCTCAATTGATCCAGACAGTCCCCAGCGCCGGCAACCACCAGCTTTCTGCCTGACGCCTTGAACGCGGCCACAAGCAGATCAGGGCGTTTGTAGGAAGCCAGCTCACCAGCCCACAGATAGAATGGCTCCCCGGTAAACTCTTCCACGGGAGCGAAGGCGTCAGTTGCCACGGGCGGGTAGATCACCGCCGAGTCCCGCCGATAGTATTTCCTGATTCTGGCAGATACATGGCTGGAATTGGCAATGAAATGGTCCACGCGAGACGCGGTACTCACATCCCATTGCCGCAGCGAGTGACTGAGAGTGGGCATCATGAGTCTGTTCAACAGGCCGGAACTCTTCTTATAATGGTAGTACTGGTCCCACACGTAGCGCATCGGCGAATGCGTGTAGCAGACGTGCAACCCATTGGGGCCGGGAACGATGCCCTTGGCGGGCCCCGACTCACTGGAAATGATCAGATCGTATCGAGTCACATCCAGTTCTTCCAGTGCCAGTGGCATCAAGGGCAGATACTTCTTGTACATCGTCGAAGCAAATGGAAGCTTCTGTATGAAGGTGGTTCGGATTTCATGAGTATTGATGAAATCGGATACCAGGCTGGGATCGTGTACATGGGTGTAGATATCGGCATCAGGAAACAGCTTCAGCAAGGCTTCGACGACAGCCTCGCCACCCCGCATGTTGATCAACCAGTAATGTATTATTGCTACGCGCACGGTTCTGGTTTCCCTTGTTCAGAGGCTTGTGATATTCATGGGGCTCAGACGTCCCTTCAGCGCATCGATCAGGGCAATCCAGTTTCCCTTGACGCGCCCTTTTCTGTCGATCCAGGCTTCCGGTCTGAATACCCTGACATGATTCGCCAGCATGTTCCTCAGAATCAGGGTGTAGGCCGCTTTGCTGTTCATCGTCCCTTTCCTGCTGAGATAGAACGGGTTGGCTACCTGGCTGTAGCCGAGCCTCACACCCGGCGAGCGCCCACCAGTGACTCCACGATGCACTCCAGTAAATGCCTTTGCCTTCGCAAGCTGTCCCTGCTTGCCGACGCGATAGGAAAAATCCACATCCTCCTGCCAGCCATACAGCGGAAGTGCGAGATCAAACCGTGTAGCACCAATGGCCGCTGTTCTGAAGGCCATGTTGCAGCCATAGAGACCTTGCAATCCGGTTGTTATCGGTAAAGAAGACTGCACGGAATCCTGTGAGGCATCATAGTCATCGACGATCCGTCGACTGTCCTCATAGCTGTATCCGCCTCGGGTGACACCGTCTGCCAGAACACTGCCCTCGACCCCCACCACCTCTGGGTAGCGGGCAAAGGTGGCGCAGACATTCTCAACGGCATGACGAGAAGGCACGTAGTCGTCATCAAGAAACAGCACCACCTCGACATCCTCACGCAGACCGTCGATTCCCGCATTGCGCTGTATGCAAGTACCCTTCTGGCCAATGATCAACTCGTAGTCGATCTGCCTGTCATTCCTCTCGGGAACATCCTCTTCCGAGACAACTGACAATATGACCTGGCAGGGCAATCGTGTCTGCTTGTTCAGATCTTCCATCAATAACCCGACCACATCCGGTCGACCACAGGTTGCCACCACAACCGCCGCTTTGCTGATGCTCATGTGCCTAGTTCCATCAAGTGCCCGAGAATCTTCCGCGAAGATTCATCCCAGCTGTACAGCTTGCTATTGTCCTTGCCCGCATCGATCAGGTTCTGCCTGAGCCCCTGATCACTCCACACGCGGATGATTTCCCGAATCCAATCCTGGGCATTGGATTCCGATGCGTAGATGGCCGCCTCGTTACAGACTTCAGGCAAAGCCCCACAACGACTGACAATGACCGGACACCCCACGACCATCGCTTCCAATGGTGGCAGTCCAAACCCTTCGGTTGTTGATGGAAACGCCAGGCAGACAGCATTCTCCAGCAATGTACGCAATGTCTCATCGGATACCCTTCCTGTGAAAACCACATTGTCCGGCACCTGTATTCCCCTGCATTCAAAATCCTTCTTGCTGCTCGACCCATAGAGAGCCAGAGTCATGTGACGCATGGCAGGATCGGAAAAGGCCTGTAGAAGAAGCTTGATGTTCTTGTGGTCCTGAACCGATGACAACGCCAGAACGTAATCGTTCTTCTGCAGACCCAGGCTCGACACGGGCGCTGAAGACGAACGGAAGCTGCGCATCTGATCAGCGCCGTTATAAACAACGCTGATCTTGTGTTCTCTGGCCACACCGTACTTCACCAACTCTTTCTTGGAAAAACCGGACACGGTCAGAATGCTGCGATGCCTGCGCCCGATCAGCGGTTGCAGCAATTTGTACCAGGCCCTGAAGGGCAAGGAATAGGATGCCGGGGAGCTGTAGACCTGTGCATCGTGAATCAGTGTTACCGCATTCCTGCTTACTACTGGTCCGAGATTGCACAGATTCAGCATGACACTGGAGCGCGATGCCAGCGGAAAATCGAACTGCTCCCACAGACGTTGAGAGAAGATTCCGCAAGTACGAGTTCTGATCCTCTCCAACTGCAACTGCCTGCGTACATTTCGCGGTACCAGCAATTCGACAGACACATCCTTGTATTTCTCGGGATTGTCCAGCAGGCTCTTGTCGATGCTCTTGATGAGTTCTTCGGCGGAACGATGCACGCCGGTTGGAGAGGCGAGCAGAAACTTGCCGTTGATGGATATTCTGGTGGTCATCGGGCTCTCTGTGAACATGGATGAAAGGTGTCCCGCCCATATTCGGATGTAACGGAAGAGAAAGAACCTGGAAATGTCGCGAAACCATCAGCGCTGGAAAGCGCGTTGGCGTGAGCATCACGACACTTTGGCATACTCGGTCGCGAATGGTCCGCCCATTGCGACTTGAAGACAATCGCCACGAGCAGCATCAACAATATTCCCGGGTTCGGTGTGGTGGCCGTGATCATCAGCATCACCAGCATGGTCATCGCCGCCGTCTTCGCTGACAGGCTGATATCTCTTTCCTCACGATCCACGATAGATCGCACCCGGCTTGCAAACAGCGTTACCCAGAGAAAGGCGACCATGAGCACCGTGCCCGGCAATCCGAGCGAACCCAGATAGACAGACGCCCAGCCATTGCCACGCAGGGAGCCAGGACCTACGCCCAGTCCGTACGTCTCCCAGAAGGCGCCCAATGCATAGGCAGCCCAGGCTGCTCGCTCTCTGGCGGAATCCGAATCCAGCTTGTTGGTAAGTACGGAATCGATGATGGCGTTGTAATCAATACCGATATTGATCAACAGCGTTGTCAGGACCAGCAGTACTACGGTGAAAGGAATCAGGTGCAACAGGAATATCTCGACCACGTTGGCTCTGCCGCCCATGAATTTCAGCCAGGCAAAGACACAGAGGAAACCAAATCCGAAGCTGATTCCGGCATATGACGTGGAAGAGAATGTCATGACGGCCAGCATTCCGTTCGCCATGGCCAGAGCCGCCGACAATGAATTCGAGGACAGGACAAAGTGCCTCGAGAAGTAGATGAACAATGTCGCCGTGAATGTTCCGAAGGCTGCCGGCTCAGGGAAGCCGCCAATCGCTCTGGGCAGACTGGCCGTCTCCTGATGCGTCAGCAACGCATAATTGGCCGTTCTGACAAACGCGAGCAGGGAATCCAGACCGAGAATATCCATGACACCCAGAATGATGTTCAGGGTGGCACACACCAGAAGCGCACGATGAAAGACACTTACGGAGTGCTTGTGCAGCAACTTCGTGAACGCGAAAAACGATGCCACGCTCAACAGCAGGTAGAAGGTTTGCGCTAGATTTGATGAAGAGGGTCTCAAGGCGATGACAAAGGTTCGGAAGAAGGAGTCAAGCCGCAGTCCATCCATGTCCCTGGCCAGCGGAAAGACCAGAACATCCCCGGCAAAGGCTCTCACCAGAAAAATGGCGGCAAGCACGCTGTACAGACAGAACAGCATCAGTATGGCGCGGACCTTCATTAAAGGAGACAGCGCAAACACCCCTTGCCTTCCCAGCAAGGGGTGAATGACGCCCAGCACAAGCAGTCCCGCGACAGCCTCGGCGGCTGGAATACTCAGATTGCCGGAGCCATGGATGTTTGCAATTGATGCCATGCCAAAAGGCAGCAAGGCCACACACAGGAACAGAAGCGCGCGTTCACCCATCACCAGCGAAGCCAGTGCGAATGCAGTCACGACAAGTCCAATCAGTGTGATTTCCACGGTAGGTTTCCGTCCTCGTCAGTATGGACAGATCAAGCCGGCGTCATACCGGTGCCAGTCTCTACCGCCGACGCAGAGCCTTCATCCTCAGATTGTGGAGATCTGCCATAGACATCATCGTAGCGAACGATATCGTCTTCTCCCAGGTAGCTGCCGGATTGCACTTCGATCAGTTCCAGCGGTATCCCGCCAGGGTTTTCAAGTCTGTGCACGTTGCCAAGAGGGATATAGCAGGACTGGTTTTCCGTGAGTAGCACCTCCTCATCACCATTGGTGACCAATGCGGTGCCGGATACCACGACCCAATGCTCCGCACGATGAAAATGACTCTGCAGCGACAGCTTTGCGCCGGGGTGTACGGTGATGCGCTTGACCTGAAACCGAGGTCCATTGTTGAGAGACTCATAGTGGCCCCAGGGGCGGTAACAGATTGCATGTGTCTCGGCTTCCTTGCGTTTTGCCTGGACCAGCCTATTGACAAGCTCCTTGGTCATTTCCGTCTTGTCGATATCCGTGACCAGTACGCAATCATCCGTTTCGACGATATTGATACGGCTTACGCCGATGGTAGCCACCATCCGTGAACTCGAATGAACATGAGAGTTCTTCGTATCCATCATCACGACATCCCCCAAAGCAGTATTACCATCGACATCGGCCGGCATGGACTGGTGCATCGCCAGCCAGCTGCCGATATCGGACCACGCACTCTTGAATGGCACCATCCACGCCTGATCAGTGCGTTCCAGCACGGCATAGTCGATGGAGTTCGAAGGCGCCCTGGAGAATGAGGACTCATCGATTCTGATGAAGTCCATGTCAACCACTGCCTTATCGTAACTGTCGGAACAGTGACGAAACATCTCGGGCTCCAACTCCTCAAGTGCCTTCAGGTAAACCGCCGCCTTGAAGACGAACATGCCGGTATTCCAGTAGGTTCCACGCTCGGAAATCAGTCTTCTTGCCAGCTCGAGGCCGGGTTTCTCGATGAAATCGATGACCTTCAAAGGTGCCGACGCATTCTCCCCGGGCAAGTCTTCGGTTCTTATGTACCCTAGCCCCGTAGCAGCGGATTCCGGCTCAGCGCCCAGCAACACGAGCGCCCCCTTGTCCGCGGCCTCTGATGCGGACAGCAAGGCTTCGAGAAAACCGTCCTGATCACTGATCAGATGGTCTGCGGGAAAAACAGCCATCATGGAATCATCAGATCTGGATACCAGGTGTAATGCGGCGACGGCGATAGCAGGCGCAGTATTGCGGGCCACGGGTTCCAGCAAGATGGCGTCGGTATGCACCTCCACGGATTTCATCTGCTCGGCAACGAGAAACCGGTGCTCTTCATTGCATATGACTACCGGCGCATGCTCGCAGGTTCCCAGACAACGCAGTGCCGTTTGCTGAAGGTAAGACTGATCACCCCCCACTGACAGGAACTGCTTCGGATAGGCCGTGCGAGACAAAGGCCACAGTCGGGTACCCGAACCTCCAGCCAGTATGACAGGTGTGATCGGCGCAGTACTAATAAGGTTTGACGACATTCTGATCTCCATTTTTAGTCTTGACGTGTCGGTTTTCCCGTTCGGACTCGTTTGCATCGAGACCGTGATTGGCACTGGCTTGCAAAGCGTATTCGTAGATCCTCAGATCATCACGACACAGCTGGGTGATCTCGTTCAGCAGTTGCTCGCTGATCCTTGACGACGAAGCATTTCTGGCTACGCCCACATTGCGTTTTGGCAGCGCCAGTGAAATTCCCAGTTCCCTCCTGCACGCCTCGACAAAGTCATCTTCCTTGTCCAGTACGCCCACGACCGACAAGCGACGAAGGTTAGAAATGGCCGTACTTACCGCTGCCTCCATGTTGGTGTCTTCTGTGGGCTGCTCCCACTTCATGTCTCCAAAGAAATGGCAGAGCACATGCGCTTCCGAATAGGCCACCGGAGTCTTGACGAATTCCTCCAGACTGACTTTCGAATACCGATCATCGAAGTAGTAGTGGGATATGAGTCTGTCCACCGGATGCCTGAGTAGCGTCACTATCCGATAGCGCCCTTGATAGGCCTCGAGAAAGTTCTTATCGATGCAGAAATGCCCTTGTATATAGCCAATCCCCGACTCGGCATGATAGGCAGCGAGACAGCGCTTGAACTCGAACCACTGGTCCTTGCTCATCTGCTGGCAGGCAGACGTGCTCGCCTCTTCGCTGATCTTGGCGAATGACAACAGGTATTTGGCTCGCAGCATGTGAGACAGGGAGGTGCCGCCAGACTTGGGCACATGTACGAACATGACCTTGCGAGGATAAAGCCGGGTACGAAGGGCTCGAACCTTTTCCCCAAGGCCGCTCAGATTTACGTGTTTTACGATGCTGCTGATCACGATGGCATTTTTTCCGCAGTTGATCTGACAGGAGGATTAGTCAATGGCCATTGCCATCTGTCGTCAGTAGGCGCCCTGGCTCTTTAGCAAGGAAAAGGGCGTTCTGAGCAGAATGACAAAGTCATGCCACAGACTCCAGTTTCGCGCGTACCACACATCCAGAGAGACACGCTCTGTGTACTCCGTGTCACTTCTTCCACTGGACTGCCAAAGCCCAGTGATCCCCGGCAACATCGACAAGTAGTAAGGAAGATGCTCTCCGTACTTTTCACACTCGTTCATCACGATGGGGCGTGGCCCTACCAGGCTCATTTCTCCACGGATCACGTTCCACAATTGCGGCAGCTCGTCCAGGCTGGTTCGCCTGATGAAATGCCCAACAGGGGTTACCCGCGGATCATCCTTCAACTTGTGATTGAGCTCCCACTCCAGTCGCCTTTCAGGATTGAGGCTCAGATAGCGTTCCAGCTCCTTGTCAGCATCCAGCACCATCGAACGAAATTTCAGGCAATGAAACGCAACGCCATGCCTGCCGATTCGCTTGTGACCGTACAGCGCTTTGCCCCCGTCTCTGCGTATGAGCAGGAAAAGACCGATGAGAAGCGGAGATAATACAATTAGCAGCATCGAGGAGACACCGAGATCGAAGGCCCGTTTGCACACTCTGGAACTCTGCCGGTTGATATTGTTCTGCAGCTTGACGATAACCGAATCATGTCGATAAACGCTGACGATCTCCGCCCCATAAAGCGGTAATCCATGAATGGGAGGCGACACAGTCGCGTAGGAACTGGCTACGATATACCGGTTGATCTCATGCCGATAGTCATGCATCTGCTCGCTGGAATCCAGCGCAAACACCACGCAGGTCTTTTCCCTGCCTTCGCAATCACCAGCTGCGTTCGGCAGAACTCTGTTTACCGGTAGGTCGCAAATAACAGAATTTTCGGGGATATTGTTCTCCAGATCGACAAACCCCACAACTTCATGTCCCATCCAGCTATCACTGGCCAGAGCCTTTGCCGTTCTCACCGCGTTGGAACCTGTACCAACAATACAGGTCGGTTTCAGCCACCAGCCCTTCCTTCTCAGATACTGGCGACTCAGGTATCTACCTGCCGGTATGGCAACGATCAGAATCAGCAAGGAGCAGATGACCCACAGCCTTGAGAACTGCAATTTCACAGCAAACATGTAGCCTACTGAAATGGCTGCCAGATAGAAAACGGCCTTCAGAATCTCGAACATCTCTGTCCAGAACGGCCTGAATCGCGTGTAATGGCCCCAACTCCAGGCAAGAGAACATACGACCATCATTCCCACGCCAACCATGAATACAAAACTCACTAGCGAATCGAAGTGAGACGGTGATTGTGGCAGGTCGTAGGCATGGCGAACAAGAGCTGCCAACCAGTACGCTCCCGCTACCGAAACGATTATCCCCGCAATATCGAATCCGAAGAGTGTGTGCATTCTTCGGGAGCGCAGATACTCGGAGCGTTTTCTGGAGGAACCGTCCTGACCAAGAGTTCTGGACAACTCCGACAGCGGCGTCCATATGCTGCTTTGTGGAATCCTGTCACTTTCCATGACAGGTCTCCGTTTGTCGACAGACACTTCCACATCCATTTCAATACCTCTCGTTCCCACACTTCATGAGCTCGAACATACGCAAGAGGTTTCCGAACTAACACTGCCATTTCAGCATCGCGCTGCTGCAAGAATTGCAGCACGGTCATTCATCGAACTGTCGCGAACATCCTTGCAATATCTCTGGCCTTCAATCAATACAGCAACTTATGATGGGCAAGACACCTGCTTCTGAGAACAGGCACACACAATACAAGGCGGGTATATCTGACCTATCGGCTAGTCATCGCCTGATTTGTTGCCCTATGAGAAATATGACTAAATCCTTGTCCCGAATAACGCTTAAACAAAAGTCTAGTGCCTCAGAAACCCCTATGGTTCTCGATGCAAGTCAGCAATCAGACGCCCCTCTCAGGCCTCCTCGGATCATCCATGGATGGAAATTCAAAGTGAAGATGGGTATTCAAACCGTCACATATCAGTAGGTCGATAGTGAAAATTGAAATCATGCTGGTGCATTCCTCAGTCGCACTGTGATAGTTTTCTACGCACGCTGATTGGCGAATCCATAACGATGAAGATGTCCTTGTCCGAGAGTACCGTGTTGGCTGCCAGCTGGTTGGCTGGTGCCAAGCTGATCTCTCGATCCGTTGATATTCTCACTTTGCTGATACTTGCCAGGTTCCTTCTTCCGGCTGACTTCGGCATTGTCGCCATGGCAATGTCTGCAGTACTGATTGCAGAAGCTGTAGCTGAACTTCCGCTGCTGCAGGCGCTGACGCGTGTTCCGCGCCTTACAAGGCGGCTACTCGATACCGCTTTCACACTGGCCTTCATCAGGGGCAGTGTTCTGGCTCTCGTCCTTTTCCTGATATCCTGGCCTCTTGCGGCATTCTATGAGGAACCCAGAGTTCAACCACTGGTGGTGTTTCTGGCTCTGGCTCCCGTACTCAGAGGCTTGGTCAGCCCGAAACTCGCCGTCTATATCAGAAAGCTCGATTTCCGGCCTGAGTCCGCGATCCTGCTCATCAGCCGGGTTTCCACGCTGCTGGTGTCGGCACTCGTCGTCATCATCACGGAAAGCTATTGGGCCATCGCGGCGGGCACTCTCATCAGTCCTCTGGTGATGATCACCTGCTCCTATGCGGTGGCGCCCTATCGACCTCGCTTCAGTCTCAGCGGCTGGAGCGCGTTTGCCGATATCATCGGCTGGAACAGTCTGTCCCAGATATTCTCTGCCTCCAATTGGCAAATGGGTCGGGTCTTGCTGGGAAAGATCGCAGACAAGACAACCCTGGGTAACTACACCATGGCTGCCAACATCGTATCCATCCCGCAACGAGCTCTGATCATGCCGCTGACACGTCCACTCATGTCGGCATTTTCCAAAACGCGGGACCCGATAAAGTTGCGCAGTGGCTATCTGAAAACCATGAGTTCGGTTTGGCTGGTTGCCAGCCCGATCTTCATCACGCTGGCACTGCTATCGCAACCTCTGGTGATCATGGCCCTGGGAGAGAGCTGGGCTGGCATTTCTCATCTACTGGCCTTTGAGGCCATTGCAGCCCTCCTTGCGGTACCCTTTTCCATATTGGCTCCTTTGGCCATGAGCCTGAACCGCACACGACTCGTGGCCATGCGCACCGGCATCGAACTGGCAATCGGACTACCGGTAACCATTGTGGCCATCGTGCAGTATGGCGTAGCCGGCCTGGTGATCTCGCGGGTGGGAATATCCTTGCTGATGCTGCTGGTACACCTCTTTCTCATCAGACAGCTGATCGCACTATCCATAGCAAAACAGAGCCATCAGTTGTTCAGGGCACTGCTTGCATCAGTTCCGCTGATCATTTCGCTGTTGCTGTTCCGGCCATGGATTGATGCTCTGACCATCGGTGCACCACTAGTGTTAGGTACCGGCCTGGCCGCCACGGTGTCATTCGTCGTGTATCTGAGCATCGTATTTGGTTGCTGGCACCTGTCTGGTAGACCGGACGGCCTGGAGCAGCAGTTTCTCAACCTCTACAAGCGATTGATCATCAGGCGTGTTTTTCACTAGGTTCGTGGGCTGAATAGAGAATCCGAAACAGTCAGTACGTGAAGCGCAAGAAAAGGACGGCGAATACTTTTCACTTTTGCAGTGAATAGCGATAGACCACCACACATTTGCATGCCAGTTGAACAGGCCTTGTTGATCGGCCGTCATGACATACGGAGTTGTATCAATGTCCATTTTCAATAGCACACGCTATGAACGCTACAAGAGAATCGCAAAGACCTGGATGCCGGTGAACGACGCCATGTTGTCCATGGCATCGGACAGGATGGGCACCGCTCACCAGAAATTCGTGGAGGACTTTGTATTCATTCATATCAACAAATGCGGAGGCACGAGCATGGAACGCGCATTGGGTATTCCCCTGCTCAATCATGACACCGCGTTGGACCGCAAGAGAAAACTGGGAGATCGGCGCTGGCATGCGAGGTACAAGTTCGCACTGGTGCGTCACCCCTATGACCGATTGATCTCGCTGTATTTCTACAGCCACCGACGTCAGAACCTGACGGCCGAGGAGATGAAAACAAACTTTCCTCACTGGCTGGATGACATCGCAAAGGTCAATCAGTCCGGCAAAGCCATCAAGAACGTCGCACCTCAATGGTCCTGGGTGTCCGACAACTCGGGAAAGTTTTTGCTTGATGATCTGTTCAAACTGGAAGAAATCGATGATCGGCTTCCAGAATTGAACGCTCATCTGGGCAAGCGCCTACAGCTCAAGCGACTGAAAAAAGGTACGACAAAAGCGGTAAAGCCGGATCTTCTCGACGAGCAGTCCAGGAATATCATCCACGAGATTTACAAGGTGGATTTTGATCGACTGAGTTATCACCGCTGAGCCGACAACAACAGGCTTGTTTTCCCGCTCTATCTTCAGGTTCAATAACATCGCTTAACATGACCGAACCAACCACCGATTGATTCCTGTGGCATTGTGTAATACCAAGTGCATTATTTCAGGTGTATGCCGCGATAAGCGACGCCAGCGCACCATTGAAGTGCAACCCTTGAAACTTTTGAATCGAGCGGGTCAGACGACCGCCCCGCTTGATGTATCTATCGGGGAGATTGAATCATGTCATGGAATTCACACACCGGGCAAAAGGGGGGTATGGCCTCCCTGATCCTCGCCGGTACACTATTGAGTGGGTATACCTGCCAGGCGATAAGCGCGCAAGATCCAACGAATTCACTGAAATGGCAAAACGCACCGGTTTTCAATGACGCAATGCTGCTCACCAACCGGGAACAAGCCAACCGGTTTCTTCGACGAGCAAGCTTCGGTGCCACGCTCGAGGAAATCGATGCTCTCGTCGGTCATAGCGCTTCTGCCTGGCTAGCGCATGAAATGGGAAAAGAAAGCAGAGGCATTCTGCCGGACGCCATCGAGCAGGTGAATTCAGGTAAACGTTACGACCTCCGGTACGAGAACGCAGCGGTGTGGGACCAATACATCACAGCGGATGACCAATTACGACAGCGCATGCATTTCGCGCTCTCTCAGATACTGGTCGTATCAAACTACAAGAAAGCCATGAAACCGCTGGAACTGGCTTACTACTCGGACTTGCTGAGCAAGCATGCACTGGGTAATTACAAGGATCTCATCCACGACATCACCTTCTCACCTGCCATGGCCAAGTACCTGACCTATCTGCAGAACAAGAAGGGAGACCCTCGAACGGGCCGCATGCCGGACGAGAACTATGCAAGGGAGCTACTGCAACTGTTCACCCTGGGCTTGCACGAATTGAACATGGACGGGTCAGTCGTTACGGATGCCGATGACAAACCGGTTCCGATCTATTCAAATGAAGACATCGTGGGCTTGGCACGTGTATTCACCGGATTTTCGCTGGCGGGTGACCGATTCGAGCGCTCAAGACGAGAGGACGCGTACAACACGCCATTGCAGTTGTATCCAGAGCAGCATTCCACTCTGGAGAAGTCCTTCCTCGGACTGACGATACCGGAGAATACAGGTGCTCAGGAGAGCGTGGACATGGCGCTGGATCATATTCTATCGCACCCCAACCTGGCACCGTTCGTGGCAAAGCAGCTGATTCAGCGATTTACTCAGAGCGACCCCGAACCGGCGTATATCGAGCGAGTTGCCCGTGCCTTCGACTCCGGGAGCTATACGAGTCAAGACAATATCCTGTTTGGTTCGGGCGAACGGGGCGACCTGCAGGCGACCATTGCGGCCATTCTGCTCGACAAACAGTTTTTCGACGATATCGAGCCTGCCGTCAGCGAAGGCAAGGTACGCGAGCCCGTGCTTCGCTTCGTGCATTTCGCACGCGCCTTTTCTCTCAGCCCCATCAAAACCATTACCGAAGCCAAGTTGAAGAACAATCCGGAATCTACGACCCGATTGAGCCAGGGTCCGTTCAGGGCACCCTCCGTATTCAACTTCTATCGACCGGGTTTCCTTGCACCCGGCTCGTTGACCGCTCGCGAGGGCATTGCGGCTCCAGAGTTTCAGATTGTGAATGAAAGCTACGTGGTGGGTTACGCCAATACCATGCTTGACTTCGTCTGGGACCGAACCACCCACGCCAGTCAGCCTGCCAGTTTCACTCCGGACTACAGCGCCTTGACGGAGGTAGCTGACGAACCCGATGCCGTTGCAGAACACCTGAATGAGCTTCTGTTTGCCGGAGAGATGACAGAATCGACGCGGGCGACGATTCTTGATGCCTTGACAGCGACTCGTATCACCGCACGAAATGCGGATACCGACAGACTCACACGGGCAAGACTGGCGGTGTTCATTGCCGTCACCGCTCCCGAATTCGCCATTGAGAAATAGGTGCCGCCATGACCTGTCAACAACGAAGAACTTTTCTGAAAACCTCTGCAGCCGTGGGCTTCGGTGCAGGTACCTCGGCGTTGAACATGTTGGGAAGCAGCAATGCCATTGCCGACAGTTCATCAGACTACAAGGCCCTGGTGTGTGTGTTCCTCAAAGGCGGGCTTGATCACAACGACACCATTCTGCCGTATGACAGCCACTCCTTCGACGCGCTGGCGAAGACACGATCAGAGTTGTTGAGAGCGTATCGGGTAGGCTCGGGCAATTCCACACGGGATCTGGCCAGGATGCTGCCTCTCCTGGCCAGCAACATCGGCGAGTTCGGTGGCAGGCAATTTGCACTGCCCGCCAATATGGCGGCACTGCACCCCTTGTTCGAGGACGGTGAATTGGCAGTGCTGGGCAATGTCGGCCCGTTGATCAGCCCCAGCTCACGAGACGCGATAGAACGCTTTCAGGTCGAGATCCCCGAAAACCTGTTTTCCCATAATGACCAGCAATCCACCTGGATGTCGATGGGGCCTGAGGGTACACGCCAGGGTTGGGGCGGGCTGATGCTGGACAGAATCACGATGCAGTACCGGAATCAGAACTCATCATTCGCGGCCGTTTCTACTTCCGGGAACGATGTACTGCTTGCCGGCAACGTGGTGCAACAGTTTTCCGTACCACTGGGAAACAACACCACTCCGACCATTCTGAACTTGCCGAATTTTCTGAAAACCGCGAAGAACAGTACAGTCATGAACATCATGAGATCGCATCTGATGTCAGAAGGGAGCCATGATGCAAATCTGTATATTCAGGACATGGCACGCTATAACCACCGCGCCATTTCCCATCTGGAAACCTACGAGGATGCCATGCACTCAGGCATCACACCCAACACGGCATTCCCCAGGACTTCCCTGGGTGAGCAACTCTCGTCTGTGGCCGCCACCATCGCGATACGTCAGGCTCTTGGGGTGAGTCGGCAGATCTTCTATGTCTCGCTCTCAGGATTCGACACGCACAACGAGCAAACCGCCACCTTGCCGACACTGCAGACCGAGATTTCCGAAGCCATAGCATCGTTTCGGTCCTCGATGAACGAGTTGGGCGTATGGGATAACGTCACCCTGTTCACCGCGGGTGACTTCGGGCGCACCGTGACCGACAATGGCAACGGCAGCGACCACGGCTGGGGTGGACATCATTTCATTGCCGGTGGCTCGGTCAACGGTGGCAAGCTCTATGGCGATCTACCTGAATACGACCTGGGAGCTCAGATGTACACCCGATCGCGCGGACGCCTCATACCTACAACGTCGGTTGAACAGTATGCCGCCACATTGGGACGCTGGCTGGGCCTGTCCGAAGCCGATCTGAAATCGGTTTTTCCGAACCTTGATAACTTTTCCGTGCCATTTCTGGACTTTGTGTGATTGGAGGCGTGCAGTAGGGGAAGCTGACTCAGGCCAGCGTTCTCAGAAAAATGACTCGTTTTATGGAGAGATAGAGACCAATCAACGCAAAGAATACCCCACCGATGGAAAAGGCTACGAGTGGTTCGACATCAACCAGATGAAGCAGTACATTCGCAATCAGCGTCGCCAGAAACATGGTAAGCGCCATGTTCTTGCCGAACTGCCTACGGAACTTGCTTGAGGGCGTGTTGGAGGATCTGAAAAAGGGATTCACCTGTTCTGCGCAGAACACAAACGTGAGATACGGCATGAACAGTATGGTGGCAGAATAGACCAGCTCCATATTGATTGCATTCAACAGATCCAACATCTTGATCAGAACTCCGGTACCACCGAAACCAGATACACCGCGGCCTCTCTGAGCTTGAAGTCATCTGATTTCTGCCAAACAGATGTACTCAACTAAACCGACCAACTTCACAAGCTATGCTTGCAAACGTCATTCTAGCAGTAGTCCAATGTCAATGAGAACAAAGGTGCACCCGAATCCGGACACCTTTTCAGGATAATTCTGTGAAAAAAAATTTGCACCATTTTCGAGCATTTCCATGAGATGCACGTTACGATGTTGCGAAGAAAGGGTGTAAATATATTGGCACCATCACTGATGAAGCCAGACCACCTCTCTATTACCCACTTGATATCAAGACTCTGACGTAACAGTCTCAAACAAGACCTGCCTCCCCCAGCAATGCTAAAGAAGAAAAAGTTCTGGATGTTCGACATGGATGGCACTCTTACCTGCGCCATGCATGATTTCGACATCATGCGTAGCGAGCTTGAGCTGCCTGCCGGCGTCCCGATCCTTGAAGCTTTGGCCGCTCTGACTCCGGATACTGCCCGTGAAAAACGCGCGGCGTTGGATGCCATGGAGCTCAGAATGGCTGCAGACGCACGACCTCAGCCTGGTAGCCATCGCCTGCTAACTCAACTCCGCTCGCAGGGTGCAAGCCTGGGCATCGTCACGCGCAATGGTAAGGAAATAGCCCAAGTGACGTTGAAGGCTTGTGGTCTGGATGATTTCTTCGACGAAAGCACCATCGTCAGCAGAGACTGCTGCACGGCGAAACCAGACCCTGCTGGTTTGAATCTGTTGTTGTCACGCTGGGAGGCAAACGCTGACGAAGCAGTGATGGTGGGAGATTATCTGTTTGATCTGCAGGCCGGGCATTCTGCCGGAGTGTCTACCGTGCATATGGATGTGGACGGTGTTCATCCGTGGCCGGAGTTGACCAGTTTGTCGGTAAGCTCGTTGTTGGAGTTGTCGAGGCAGATCATGTGATCAGTAGTTGGCCCCATTGCGTGGTCAGCGATCTGAGCTTCTATCCCGTTCATCAATCAGATCAAGTTATCGATTCAACAAATTTCACACGCTTTTTGTGCAGATACAGGCCTGAAACAAGAAAGATAAATCCGCCGATTGCGAAAGCCGGAATCGGAGATATATCCAGGAAAAACACAAGGGCATTGGCGCAGGCCATAGCAAGAAACATGACCAGAGCCATTTTCTTGCCGTAGTACCAGCGAATACGCTGAGGCAAACCCGCTGGCTTTACAAAAGGAAACAGCCTTTCACCGAAAAATACAAAGGCTGCATAAGGCAGTACTACCATCGTTGCCAGGTAAATCATTTCGCTGCTCACGATCTAACCTCCATGACCACAGTAACCGCAGTGGTTCCAGTCTCTCAGATTTCACATTCCCTTGCTGAACAAAAAAGTTGACGAGATTGGCTTAATTCGATGATCCATTTGTTTGGCAAGTGACTCTGGACAACAAGGACACATCATCCGACTCCAGAAAAATGATGGAAAATCAGGGCACGCCTGTCACGATCTCACAGTCCACACCGGCAAAGTCCGACCCTCCAACACCACCACTACATTCATCCGGCTCTCCGGGTCCGCCATACATCTGATCGTTTTGCTGATCACCCATCAATACATCTGCCCCGGAGTTACCACCCATGATGTCATTTGCCAGACCTCCCGACAGAAAATCATCGCCCGAACCACCCGACATATTATCTATTCCGCCTCCCCCGAAGAGCATGTCATTACCGCCATTGCCCTTGAGAATGTCGAATCCATCCCCTCCCAACAGCGTGTCCTCTCCGTTATCACCATTCAGACGGTCACTGCCTTCGGAGCCCATCAGTACATCATCGCCGGCACTGCCGAAGATCACATCATTCCCGTTCTCTCCATCGATATTGTCGTCACCGCCATTGCCTACCAGCCGATCGTTGCCACTACCACCGCGAATCGTGTCGTCATCAGCACCACCTGTTACAAAATCAGCACCCGGACCGGCATCTATCCAGTCACTGCCATTCGCTCCAAATATGTCATCGTCCCCCTCCATGCCACAAACCGTATCGTTGCCGGCCAGCGCTCTGATTACATCGTTACCGGATGTACCGAGAATCACGTCATCACCAGCTGTAGGAACATCTCCCGCCCCGATATCGACAGTCACTGACTGACCGTTGCACGTTTCCACCGAGCTGGCGCTTTGGCGGAAACCGGCGACACTGGCCTTTGTCATGGTCAACGTAGTCGCATTGTCTGCGGCATCTGTTGCACCAATGGGGACTCCCAATGTTTCACCGTTATAGCTCTGAGAGGGGTTGGACCAGCGATTGATCCCCACGCAATTGTAATTGCAACCATCTGGATAGGCCATGATGGTATGCCAGCTCTCCGATGGTGCAGTGAAGCCGTGCGAGTATTCGAATACGCCACCAGAATTGTTGATGAACCTATCATGCTGGGCCCCGAAATTATGGCCCAGTTCATGTGCAAAAACTGTGGTTTGAATGCAGTACTCAGCCAGTATCGAAAAGCCGTATTCCGGTAACAGGTTCTGCCTGCTGCCCGAATAGCCCCAACCTGCTCTACCGCAGAAAAAGTCCCCGTCACCAATGACAAGCATTACCAGATCTGCCCTGTGCTGGTCCCTGTAGCCATGAACTTCATCCATGAAACCATCTGAGGTAGCCTGCAGCCGGTCAAAGTCCACTTGGGTGTTGTTCGTTTCCTGGTAGGTTATCAATTGTGAATGCACCAGGTCGATCTCAAGGTCGATGCCGCTATCCGCCAGCCCGATATTCACCTCGTCAACCGCGAGCGATAGAGCCTGCTCCAGCAAATTTGCACCACCAGCCCTGCTTGCCGCACCAGCAGTATAGACCACCATCAAATCAACCAGATCTCCATTGTCCTGAGTAGTCCGGCTGCTTTTATTGCTTTCCGAAGAGCGGGGAGCATGCTGCTGCTCCAACTCAATCACCAGAGGTGGGCGCTCACGAAACCCTGATGTTACCGTGACAATTTTCATCTGGTAGACGCCATCCTGTTTCTTCATCACCGACATCGCACCTTGCGAGGTTCTGACGATGAGACTGACATGGTCCCTGTAAACGGCCAGCAGAAAAGAACTCAGGGGGTCATCAGCCACCTGCCCAGACAGCTTGATCTTTGACTCTTCGGTTCTGTCAACCGCCGTTGAACGCAACCGCATTTGAGCTTGTCGTCGATCACCCAGAGCGGGTATCAGCAAATCCGGGAACACTTTGCTTGCATCGGCGGAAAGTTGCAACACGGTGTTCAGACTGGTCTGGTCAATATCCAGATCCTTGATAATCACGGATCCATCGATCAGCCCCGACCCTGCATCGTCACTTGTAGCAGGTATGCCAGCCGAAGTGAAAAGCACCAATTCATTTTCTGCCGCAAGCAGGTTCGACAGAGCCGAGAAAAATATGACAACAGCAGCGACTGCCCGAACCATTCTATTCATGGGGTATATGTAACATTAGAGAGCTAACTGGAGACGATGAAACACAAGCACTAAGCAGCTGACGGGTACGCTCGTGAAACAACAAAATTTCTTGTATCGTAAACCGACGACGAAAAAAGACATTCCTGGCGCATGGTGCATGCCCCATGAACAGACACAAAATCAGCAATAGGCCGCGATATATTCCTATGTTGACCGTTCCAACTCGCGATCGAACATGGATTTGGCTCGACTGTACTCACGCCAAGGCCGGAAAGATAACAGCGAATCATGAAAATGACTCAACGCCCCCCTCTTCAAAATACGCCGGATACTCCCCCGCAATCTCGTGAATGGAATCCAGTATCCCCCGCAGATGCATTCGCATGGTTTCCATCGCCTCCACCGAGCGGCCATTGGCGATGGCCTCCACCACCAGAGCATGTTGGTGAATCAGGCGCTCGACATGATAGTGATTGAATGACAGAAATCGTACCCGGTCCATCTGCGTCTTCACCCCTTCGATGACGCGCCAGGCGTAGGGCTTGCCGGCACCTTCAGCCAGAGTGCGATGAAACTCGTCATCGAGCTTCATGAACTGTTGCGGGGCGGATTGCAGCACACCACGCTGGGCCGCCAGCTGCTGCTCCAGTTCGCGCACCACGGCAGCATCGGCTTCCTGAGCCAACAAGGTGACAATATCGGCCTCGATAGCCTCTCGGACAAATCTTGCATCCTTCACGGCAGTCACCGATATGCGTTTGACGTAGGTACCGCGCTGTGGTCGCACGTCCAGCAGATCATCTGTCTGCAGACGTAGAAAGGCTTCTCGTATTGGCTGGCGGCTGATCTCCAGCTCCCTGGCCAGATCGATATCCGACAGTCGTTCTCCCGGTGGTAACTCGGCGCAGACGATAGCCTGCTTCAGTATCCGGTACACCTGCGCGCTTAGCGGCAACCCTGGTTCGATCGCATCCCGTCCTGATGACTCTGTCATGCTACTGCCACTTGAGCTCGTCACTAATATATTAGTATACTGCCTGAATCATCTTCATGCTGATAGCCCTCAGTCGCAAGGCGACATCCAAAGGTTATCCAGGACAAACACCACTCGAGGACAACACCACATGAAACACACCTGGCGCTGGTTCGGCCCCAACGATCTGGTCAGTATCGACGACATCTGCCAGGCGGGTGCTACCGGCATCGTCTCGGCTCTGCATCACATCGACAATGGTGAAATCTGGAGTCGAGAGGAAATCGCCAAGCGGCAGCAATCCATTGCCACGCGCAAGGATGGCACCCCATCCGGCCTCGACTGGGATGTCGTGGAAAGCGTTCCCGTGTCCGAAGACATCAAGAAGCAGGATGGTCAGTGGCGCACACATATCGACAACTACAAGTTCACGCTGGACAACCTCGCCGCCGCTGGTATCCAGACTGTCTGCTACAACTTCATGCCGATTCTGGACTGGACCCGCACCGATCTTCGCTGGCAACGACCACACGGTGGCACCTGCATGCGCTTCGATCTGACGGATTTCGCACTGTTCGACATCCACCTGCTTGAACGTGAAGGGGCGGCTGCGGATTTCCCGGAAGCCGTTCAGGAAGAAGCGGCCAGACGGTATCGAGGCATGACCGACGAGCAACAGTTGCATCTGCAATCCTCCATCGTCTGCGGACTGCCCGGTGCCAACCAGGAGCTGACCATCGAAGACGTCAAGGCCTTGCTGGCACAATACGATGCCATCGACGCTGATCGTCTGCGACGCCACCATCACGAGTTTCTGGAAATGGTCGCCCCCCATGCTGAAGAGCTGGGCATGCGTCTGTGCTGCCACCCGGACGATCCACCGTATTCCCTGCTGGGTCTGCCGCGTGTGGTGTCTACCGAAGCGGACTACCAGGCCATGCTGGATGCCGTGGATGTGCATGCCAACGGGGTGACTCTGTGCAGCGGATCCCTGGGTGCACGTGCCGACAATGACCTGCCCGGCATGATGCGCAGGCTTGGCTCAAGAGTGCATTTCCTGCACCTGCGCAATGTCACCCGCGATACCGACGACCTGCCCTGCTCCTTCTTCGAGGACGAGCACCTAGCCGGCAGCACCGACATGGTGGCACTGATTGCTGCTGCCCTTGATGAAGAGCAGCGACGCCGCGATGCTGGCCAGAGCGACTGGCAGATTCCGATGCGCCCCGATCACGGTCAGGACATTCTGGACGATCTGGGCCGTCGAACCCAGCCCGGCTACCCTTCCATCGGCCGGCTCAAGGGTCTGGCAGAGCTGCGAGGGGTCGAGCTTGCATTGAGTCATGTACAGGTGCAGCGCAAGACTGCATGAATTCGAGATGGTTCGAAAAAGGTGGTTCGTTAACGGAAAGATCCGCCATCGCAGAGCCTGTCGAATGTACCGGCAGCACCGATCCTCGCCGTTGATTGACAGGGGCCCATGCGGCGTTGCCGACATGGGCCCTGACGAACTTCAATCAACAAAATACCTCATGCCGGTGCCGGCCAGACGAAATCAGGCCGCAGACCCTCATGAATCGGCAGGCCATCATCAGGTCGAGGCTCACCCGTGGAGGGGTCATAAAATGCATGATAGGTCGCTGCCAGATGGTTGGCCGAGTACCCCATCAGATTGGGCACGATGGCTCGAATGCGGTTCTGCTTGTCATCGAGCATGATGGGCGTGCCACAGGTTCCACAGGTACACAGTTCCAGTGGCCCATCAGGATTGCTGGCGTTGAAGGGCTGCCGTTTCAGATTTTCAGGGTGATCGACCACGACGTCATCGTGATTGAAAAACACCACGTGGGTACTGTCCTGCCCGGTAACGCTCTTGCACACGGAACAATGGCAGGTGTGGTTGTCGATGGGATCATTATCGGAATGGCTGTGAATGTGGTCGCAGCCACCGGAAAATTTATGGCTCATGATGTCCTCCAGTACGACGTACAGGGGTTCCAGTGTATTCCTGTGAGGCAGCCTTGTAGTATGGGTATCTCGTACCACAGAAGTAGACACACGACCAACCGTCACTTCCACGCCTCGAAGGAAGCTCAAGGCCTCAAAAGCTGACTGATTCAATGGCTCGTTGTTTCGGTAAAGCCTTGACCCATCACCCCATCACCCCATCACCCCATCAACCCATCACCCCACCAACTCATTACCCCACCAACTCATTACCCCATCAACTCGTCAACTCAGCGTCAATGCGTCAACGCATAAATCAGATAATTGATGCCGACGCGATAGGCATAGGATGTCATAGCCACCGGGTAGGCGGCATCGTCGGCGTGCTCCCAGGCATCACCGGTATCCATATTGAAATTGATGGCCACCATCAGGCGTCCATCCTCGTCGTGGATGCCACGCCAGCGCGGTGGGCCGAACGGCATCTGCACTTGAATGCCGTCCGCCGTGGAATACAGGTGTCGGCGCCCCGGTATCTGAGTACGTTGACTGAGCGAATAATGAATGTTCAGCAACACATCGCTCTCGAGGTCGACGATCGCAAGTCCCGGCAAGGCCTCCTGCATGGCATCCCTGAACACTTGCCAGTCATCGGGCCCGTGGAAATCATCCACGACCAGAAAGCCTCCCCGCCTCAGGTACTCACCCAGACGGGCAGTTTCCGTGTCCGACAGGCGCCAGCGACCGGGTTGCTGGGCAAACAGCCAGGGGTGTTCGAACACGGCATCATCCAGCAGAGACACATGAACACTGTCCGGTGCCACGTCCATCGCCGTGTAGCGAGCCACACCGGCAAGAAAATGGTGTTCCGCCTCCGGCCAGTCGATCCGCCACCAGGCACGCCCCGGCCCCCACCCTGAACGCGGGGCATGCTCATAGACCAGTCGCGCCATATGCACTTCGTGGGTAGGCAAGCCGGGGCGATTGTCAGGGAACAAGGTTGCTTCTGCGGCAAGCGCACGTCCACTCAGCACCGCGAGCACCCCCATCAACACCCAGGGCCGCAAGACGTTCAACGCTGAATCCGCGCATCCAGTATCCGCACCAGCATGCGCTCCGATTGCGGTCGGGTCAGGCGACGACCGGTATCCACTACACGACTCTGACCCGCAGGGATGGCTTGCCGCACCATCATCACCTGTTGCGGGGTGCCTTCCCCGGCACTGATGCCCAGTTGCACCCCGGCGATGTTGCGGGACGTCTGGTTGATCAACTCGACGGCAAAGGTGCCACGACTCGTCAAGCCCTGGCGCACCAGCAAACGCGTCTGCTGCGTGACCGGTGGATCCAGTTTCATCAGAGCCGCACGGGCCTTGTCGGCATCCGCACCCTGCGCCTGTGCGGCCATCGCGTAATAGCGTTTGGCCACATCTTCCTTGCCGGCCCGTTCGGCGTACTGGCCCAGACTCAGCTGCGCTGCCGAGGTGGGCAGCAACTTCACACTGTTGGCATAGTCGGCCTGGGCCGCCCGTGCATTGTTCTGCAATTCGTTGATGCGGCCTCGCTGCAGGTAGTAGTAGTAGAACTCGTCATTGAGCGAGATGGCCTTGTCGAATGATCGCTTGGCGCTGGACAGGTTTTTCTGTGACAGCGCAATATCACCGGCCAGCGAATGAAAATGGGCTTCACGTGGTTCGATCCGGATGGCCGCGCGCAGCAGTTTCGTGGCACTGGCCGTATCCTTCTTCTGGAACGCCAGCTGTGCCTTGTCGAAGGCCTCATAGGCTTTGCGCGAACGCATCAATGGCGCTATCGCGGCCTGGTACTCACGTTCCCCCAAGTCGCCCCCTTGACCCAGTGTGCGCGCTGTTGCCATGTTCTGCTGCACTCGCTTCTCCGAGGGAGGATGACTGGCAAACAACCGGGAAAACGCATCGGTCGGCCGTCCTTCCGAGAGCTTGACGAAGGTGCGCTGCAGTTCGACTGCACCCTGCGGGTCGTAACCAGCCCTGTCCATGTAGGTCATGCCGTAGCGATCGGCCTCCAGTTCCGCGCCCTGCCCATACTGGCTGTTGATGAGTTGAGCACCGACACTGGACAGTACCTGCGCCTGCTGACCGTAGCCTTCCCGCCCGCCCAGAACCGTGGCGGTCAACACGCCCAGTTGCAGTCCGATGCCACGCGTCTGACCCCGGGCCCCATGCTTGGCGGCAGCATGCACGATCTCGTGACCCAATACCGCAGCCAGCTCCGATTCGTTCTGCAGTTGCACCAGCAGACCGCGGTTGATGCTGATCTTGCCGCCGGGCAAGGCCCAGGCATTGGCCGAGGAGTCGTTGATGACATGAAATTCATAGGGCAGCTTGCGATCACTCTGAGCCGCAAGACGCTGCCCGACCGATTGCACATAGGCTTCAACCCCCGGATCGACCACATAATCCCCACCCTGAGCCTGGCGCAGCGGCAGATACTGTTGCGCACCGACCTGCAATTCCCAATCCTCGGAAACCAGCAGGAAATCCTTCTTGCCGGTCACCGGATTCTGCACGCAGGCGCTGAGCAGCAGGACGCTGACCAGAGACATCATGCCCGGCCGTCGCAGGCGACGCGCAGCGGCAAGGCCAGCGGTCACGGGTTCAAGCAATTTCGCCATCGAGTGAATCATTTCACCAGTGCTCCCATGTTGTACGCAATTCGAACGTCTGGCATTGGCCACCTTCGCACAGTGACGGTAACCGAGGTGGTCCGACAGACCTGGCGAACCCTCAGTGCTGATGACCACCGGCACCGTGCGCATGACCGTGGGCACGCTCCTCGGCGGTGGCCTCTCGTACCGAGACGATTTCCACATCGAAAGTCAGATCGACACCGGCCAGCGGATGGTTCATGTCCAGATCGATATTGAATTTCCCCACCTTGGTGATGGTGGCAGGCGTAGGACCCTGTTCACCCCGTAATGTAATAATCTGCCCGACACGGAACGTCTGCTGCTTGCCACCGTCTACCTTCTTCCTGGACAGGCGCTGTTTGCGCTCGGGGTAGCGTCTACCGTAGGCCTTTTCATGCGGAATGGTGAGCGAGAAGTCATCACCGGCCACCTTGCCCATGAAGGCTTCCTGTAGCGGCAGCAGCACACCGCGTTCACCGTAGAGACACAACACGGGATTGCCGGCTTTCGAGGACTCCAGCTTTTGCGCCTTGCCATCGTACAAATCGTAATGAAAAGCCACTACCGTTCCCGGACCGGCCGTCGCTGTGGCCTGCGCAGGGGCTTGATCGTCGGACATGCTTGTTTCTCCGTTATTGTCTCAGGTCTGCCGACCTGCTCGGCTTGGGTTCGAGGGCCACTCCCGGGTGGGCGTTGCAGACGGTTTGCCTCATGATAACCACTACGCAAGGACAGCGGGAGACAACGCAGCGTTCTGCGCACTGGCGCAATGTGTCGATATTGCTGGGCCTGGTACTGCTGCTTTCGGCCTGCACCAACAGCCGACTCATCATCAGCCCGCTCTACAACCGACTGGATGACCGCATTCGTTCGGAATTCCACAAGCTGGGGGATTTCAACGAGGAGCAGACAGCCGCCTTTGAACAGGCACTGGGCACCTTTCATGTCTGGCATCGACAGTCCGAGCTGCCACGCTATGCCGCGCTGCTGGCGCAGATTGCAGATTCCATTGCCCGGCCGGGCGTCACTACCGCCAACGATGTGAAGTCCTGGATGCAGCGTGCGGAAGCCTTCTCGCTGGAGGCGCGGCAATGCTATCCCGCCAACTTCCTCGCCGGTACCGTGCGAACCTTGAGCGACGAGCAGCTCATCCGTATCGAACGCCGCTTCAAGAACGAGCGAAGCAAGAATCGCGAACGCTATGCGTCCCGTACCCCGGAGGAACGGGTGGAATTTCGCCTGGAGCGACTGGACAAATGGCTCGGTCGTATCCAGTTGAATCTGAACACTTCACAACGCCAGCTGCTGCGCGAGAGTCTCAGCCGGCAGACCAGTCTGCGCAAGCAGTATTACACGCTGTCCGATCGCTGGAACCGGCGACTGTTCAACCTGGCCCGGCAGCAGGATCGGCCCGACTACGAGCCCGTACTGCAGGATCACATGGCAACGCTGTGGTCACTGCTGGAATCTCATTACCCGAAGCAATGGCAGGCCAATCGGGACCTGTGGCAAACCACGGTACTGGAACTGGTCAATAGTCTGAGTGAAGGCCAGCGACGTCAGGCCAGTCAATGGCTGGCCACCATGGGCCGTACCCTGCTGGCAGTGTCTAAGGTCAAGCCCTCCTTTCAGGTGGGCACCGATCCAGGCGTAGGCTGCCTGGTAGCACAGTCGGGTGTGGGAGCGGGACAGTAGCGGCTTCCGCTACATCATCCACGCCGACCCTGCCCTTCGCTCTGTTCCAGCCGCAAGTGCCCGGCCAGCAAGGCAGTCAGCAGAGCCAGTGCCGCCAGTAACAGGAAGGCCGCTCGGAGCCCGATCAGCTCAGCCAGAAAACCGATGACCGGAGGTCCGAGCAGCATGCCGCCATAGGCCAGCGTTGCAACACCGGCAATGGCGGGTCCCGGTGGAGTGTCAGGATCGTTGGCAGCACGGGAGAAGACCAGCGGCATCACGATCGCGTAGCCGGCACCCATCAGGGCAAAACCGCACAGGGACCACAACGGTGTGGCAGCAATGACAGCCAGTGCAACACCGCTCATGGCGCAGACGGCGCTGACTCTCACGGTTACCACCGGACCCAGCAGGGAAACAACCCTGTCACCCAGCAAGCGCAGTACAACCATCATCGTGCTGAAGCAGGCGTAGCCCAGCGCTGCCGTATCCAGAGGACTACCCGCCACACTCACCAGATAGATGGCACTCCAGTCTGCCATGGCCCCTTCCCCCAGAGAAATGCCGAAGGCCACCATGCCCACGAAGAACAGGGTCCCTCTGGGCACGGACAGGAATACCGAGGAGCTCGCCACCGCCGCCACCGGCTTTCTGTTCGTGCCGGGAATATTCGACAACAGCAGTGCAAGAGTCAGCAATACCAGGGACAGCAGCAGAAAATGGGCAGAAACATCCAGCCCGAATCGCACTGCGGCAAAGCCACTGGCAGCCCCAAGCCCTGCCCCCAGACTGAACATGGCATGAAAGCCCGACATCACCGACGCACCGATCTCTCGTTCGACCTCGGCCGCCCAGGCATTCATGGCCACATCCATGGACCCGTGTGCAGCACCGAACAGGATGATGGCAAGAACCAACAACGGCAACGCAGGCGCTGCGGCTATTCCGACCAGAGAGAGGGCATACAACACCGCAATGGTCCGCGTCACGAAAGCAGCACCGTAACGCTCGCACAGACCACCTGCCAACGGAAATGACAGGATGGCACCGAATGCCAGTGCCAGCAGCACGAACCCCAGGGTCCCTGCATCCAGGGAAAAGCGCTCGGCCACGGTAGGGATGCGCGATGCCCAAGCGCCGAACAGTGCGCCATTGAGCAGGAACATGGCCGTGACCGCCTGCCAGGGACGCCGCATCAGCACCGGACTGCTCAGGGAAATGCTGCTGTCAGACATGGATGAGTTCCAGTGAATCGAGTGGAAAGCCGGACAGCCTGTCCGCACTGACATCGCTGACCAACAGATCAAGCGCCGCCAAGGGCACCACACAGTAGCGGCTGCGTTGTCCGAATTTATCCGCCGAGGCGATGACCATGGTGCGTAGCGATGCCTGGATCATTGTCCGCTTGACCCCGGCCTCCTCATGATCATCGGCCCCCAGGCCCTGTTCGGCACTGACGCTGCAAGCCCCGATGATGGCCATGTCCGCTGTGCACAGCGCAATCTCGCGCTCTGCCTGTGCACCGGTCGCCATACCGCCGGACTCGCTGAGCCGACCACCAATGAGAATGACCTCTCTGGCACTTCCCATGGCTGCAACGGCAACCGCCGGAGAAGGCGTGATGATGGTGAGCTCCAGTGCTGCCGCCAGCTCTCGGGTAAAAGCCACCGCTGTGGTGCCGCCATCCACCAGAAGCGCACTACGAGGCTGCATGCAAAGCGCCGCCCGTGAAGCCAGCGCCTGCATGGCATCGCTCGTCTCTCGACTGCGGACATGAAATGGCCTTGTCGGACGAGCCACCGGCAAGGCCCCGCCTCGAACGCGTCGCAGCAAGCCATCGTTCTCCAGCGCCAACAGATCGCGCCGGATGGTATCCCCGGACACCCCGAAGCTGTCCACCAGTTCGGTCGCCACCAACTGCCCGGTGCGTTCAAGACGTTCGAGCAGCGCCTCGCGGCGCGTATCGGGGTTGTTCAGATCAAGAGTTTGAGACACAAGAAACGGAGGTAGCAAATGCAGATATTTGCATAATCATGCGCCAAAAAAAGTTTTATTGCAACAATCTGCAAACTTTCTTGATTCACATATCAACCGTCGGCCGACAGCAACAGTGGCTGCTCGAGCAGCAGATCCCGCCGATGCTCGGCAAAGGCGTGGACGATCGGCCCGATTTCACGCTGCTGACGAATTCTGGCAAACAGGTCATTGGCCTCTGGATAAGTGCGCTTCAGGTAAGCCAGCCATTGCTTGGTGCGATTGCCGACATGTCGTGGACTCTGGCTGTCCGAACGCCGGAACTGCGCTTCGACATGGTGTGAAATCTCGATCCACGGCATCGGCAGCGCGGCTGACAGCGGTGCTCGCGACGGCGCTTTTTCATCAGAGGACGGCCGGACAAACTGATGATCGCCCGACTCCCGGTCCCATGCGGAAAACGGCGTCTGCTGTTCCGCGGCGCGGATACGCTGCGCCAGGTCCGGTGCGGACAAGGCTCCGCGTCCCAGCATCAGATGTCGGCAGCCACTGGCCCGCCGTGCGGCATGGCTGTCCTCGACCGTCCAGATCTCACCATTGATGTAGGTAGTGTCGTCATCGGCGGCGACCACCCCGGCCACCTCATGCCACCAGGCCGGTGGCTTGTAACCATCGAACTTGGTGCGCGCATGAATCGCCAGTTCGGTCGCACCCGCTTCACGAATCCCCCCCACGATCTCGGCCAACTGCGCGCTGTTGTCATAGCCCAGACGAATCTTGGCAGTGACCGGCACCTCGGCCGGTACGGCATCACGCACCTGCCTGACGATATTCGCCACTTGGGCAGGCTCGCGTAGCAGAATCGAGCCGCCGAGGCTGTTGTTGACCGTCTTGGCCGGGCAACCGAAATTCAGATCGACTCCGGGAGCCCCCATGGCCACGGCGCGCCGGGCGTTGATTGCCAACACCTCGGCATTGCTGCCCAGCAACTGTGTATAGACCGGCACGCCATGTTCGGTGCGGCCCCCCGTCTCCAGTTCCGGGCACAGACGCAGGAACACACGTTCCGGCAACAGCACATTGGTCACCCGCACGAATTCCGTGACACAGCGCGTATAACCGCCCAGGCCGGTCAACAAGCGGCGCATGGGCGCGTCAATGACGCCTTCCATCGGCGCCAGCACGATGTTACTGCCGGTATTGTCAGGTCCGATATCCGTCGGCATGCCGGACACTGGCTGAGCCGGTTGTACAAAGCCGGGCAGACCAGAGATTTGTGAAGTCGAGCGGGACACGGTACGCAGGAATCTACCAATAGCGAAACAGACGCCATCTTAACCGCATCATTGACGCGACGTAGTAGCATCGCATGCTGCACACGCCTACACTGCGCACATCATGCAAATCGGTCATACACAAGAACTCACGGTTCTGGAACGCAATCGCAATCATCTGCTGCTCGACGGTGGTGATGGCGTCCAGGTTCCCCTGCCTATCGAGGAAGCCGATGCCACGGAACCGGGCGAACAGATCGAGGTCTTCATTTTCGTCGATGCCTCCGGCAAGCCGCTCGCCACTACCCGCAAACCGCTGGTGGAACGCGACCACTGCGCCTCTCTGAAAGTGGTGGACATCACCAATGCCGGTGCCTTTCTGGACTGGGGTCTGAGCAAGAACCTGCTGCTGCCTTTCGCCGAACAACGCCGACCACTGGAAATCGGTCGTTACGAGAGCGTGCTGGTGTATCTGGACAAGAGCCGCCGCCTGGCGGCCAGCAGCCGACTGGATCATCATCTGCCGGAAACCGCCGATGATTTTCGCCCCTGGCAACCGGTGTCCCTGCTGATCTACCAGAGAACCGATCTGGGCCTGAAGGCCGTGGTCGACGATCGTGCCCTTGGTCTGCTGTACAAGGACGAGATCTTTCAGGACATTCGCGTAGGTGAAGCGCATCAGGGCTACATCAAGCGTCTGCGCCATGATGGCCGTATCGATCTGTCCCTGCAGCCGCCGAGCAAGGCACTGCAGCCGGAGCTGTCCGATGCCATCATCAACTATCTGCAGGACCATGACGGTGTCTGCGCTCTGAGCGACAAGAGCTCGCCAGACGCCATTCAGGCCCTGTTTCAGGTCAGCAAGAAGAATTTCAAGAAAGCCCTGAGCAGCCTGTACCGGGAGCGGCGAATCGTCATTCATCCCGAGCATATCGCACTGGCGGATCCTTCAGCCGCATCGGCACCCACCGGGGACTCCCCTGCCTCTGCCCCGGGCCGGAAACCCGTCAGGAAGCCAGCCTCGAAGACTGGCTCAAGCAATGCCAGCGCAGCGCCTCGGCCTCAGGGCAGGAAGCGACAGCCACCCGCCTCTGGTGGCAAGGGCCCCTGGGCAAAGGCCAGATCACGTCACGGCAACGCAAACGCAAATTCCAACACCACCAACACCACCAACACCACCAACACCACCAACACCACCAACACCACCAACAACAACAACAACAACAACAACAACAAGCCTGCCGGCAAGAAGGGTCGTCACTGATGGCCATTCAGTGGTTTCCAGGGCATATGCACAAGGCCCGCAAGGACATGGCCAAGGTGCTGCCGGAGGTTGATGTCATCCTCGAAGTTCTCGACGCCCGTATTCCCTGGAGCAGCGAGAACCCCATGCTCGGCGATATCGCGGCCGACAAGCCGCAATTGCGCGTACTGACCAAGGCAGATCTCGCCGATCCGGCGCTGACCAGCGAGTGGCTGGCACGCCTCGGCGACAACGAAAAACGCGATGCCATTGCCATCTCTGCCAATGAATCCAGCGCCGTGCGAGATATCCCTCATCGTCTTCGGGCCTTGGTACCGACTCCGACCTCCCCTCGCCTCAAGCCCTATGTGGCCATGGTGGTGGGCATCCCCAATGTCGGCAAATCCACACTGATCAACAAGCTCGCCGGGCGCGTCATTGCCAAGACCGGAAACGAACCGGCCATCACCAAACAGCAGCAGTTGATCACTCTCAGCGAAAACTGGCGGCTGCGAGATACACCCGGCGTACTGTGGCCGAAGGTGGAGAACGAGGCCAGTGGCTATCGGCTGGCGGCCACCGGTGCGGTGCGCGATACGGCCATGGACAGTGGTGAAGTGGCTGCCTGGCTGCTGGATCATCTCTGCGTACATTATGGTGCGCAACTGGAGGCGCGTTATGGCAATGACCTGCCTTTGGCGGACAGCGTACAGACGCTGGAGGCCATCGGACGAGTGCGCGGCTGCCTGGGCGGAGGCGGCCTGGTGGACTTCGATCGGGCCGGACGCCTTCTCCTGTCAGAGTTTCGCGCTGGCCAGCTTGGCGGCATCACCCTGGAAACGCCTGCCATGCAGGAAAGTGAACAAGCTGCAACGGAGAAACGCCTGGCAGAGATCGAAGCCAGGCGTGAAGAACGCCGACAGAAGAAAACCGCCGAGCGCGATGCCAGACGCGCTCGCAACAAGGCCTCTCGCGGCCGCTGACCATCACTCACACTGCTTGAGCTCACTGCAGGCGTCGCTCGAACGCTTTGCGCGGACAAGCAAACAAATCCTTCAGCGATCGGGCACTCGGCACTCGGCACTCGGCACTCGGGCAGCCTACCCTGATCCCGTTTGCTCGAACTCGCTGACGAACAGGCAATCAAGCCCTGTTCAGTGCCGCCGGGCACTCTCGAGCAGTTCACGGTGCCATCTTTCTCCACAGTCATCCACTGCCGGCAGACACCCCATTCGGGCGCTTTTCAGCCTGATTCCTGCGACTCACTCCTCAAATCGTTCGGAAGCCCGCCCCCTGTTCATCACGATCGAGAGGCGCACCTCGAAAAACCGACCGTTACGCCGATAGCCTTTTCATCAGCCGGAAATAGATCGATTTTTCGACAACGCTGACAACCTGTCGGAGTTGTCAGACAAGGGGATGAGGATGGTCTGCCACAGGTACCAGACAATCGGGATATTGCTGTTGGGAGCTGCGATGCTCAGCGGCTGCTCAGGCATGAAAACCGCGCCACAGCGCGATGATCAGCATGCAGCACTCGATCGCTGGACCCGCTGCATCGAACGCTACAGCGAACACTACCGCGGACCTGCCCTGTTGGCAGGCAAGCGTGCCCACCGCCACTGCGAAGGCCATCAACGTGATGTCGTCGCCATGTACCCGCATCACTTGAAGAACCAGATTGAATCGCTACTGTCCCAACGAGCTCACGCGATTACGAGCGTACGCATCGTCAAGACCGGCAGCAGCAACTATCTGGAAGCCTTCGAAGATTCACATCTTGACATCTTGAAGAGCCGTCTGACAGGAGCGCATCAGGCTGATCTGTGACATAGTGCGACGTTTGCTACGCTCAACACTTTTCACACCTCAAGGACCCGACCGATCAATGAAACGAACACTACACGCCGTTGCGACGGCAGCCCTGCTCGTGGGCGCCATGCCGGCCATGGCTCAGGACTCCACTCTGGAAACTCCGGAATCCAAGGTCAGCTACGCACTGGGCATGATGATTGGCGAACGCGTCATCAAGCAGTACGGCGAGGTGGATTACGATCTGCTGGTCAAGGCCATGAAGGCCCAGGCAGCCGGTGACGCCACCGACCTGAGCATGGAAGAAGCCCAGATGGTTCTGCAGGAACAGCAACAGGCAGCTGCCGCTGAAGCGGCCGCGGCAGCTCAGGAAGCCGGCATGAGCTATCTGGAAGAGAACAAGGCGCGCGAAGGGGTCATGGTGACCGATAGTGGCCTGCAATACGAAGTACTGTCCGAAGGCGAAGGTCCCAAACCGACCGCTGATGACACCGTCAGCGTGCATTACGTTGGCACTCTGATGGACGGCACGGAGTTCGACAGCTCCATCGCCCGCGGCGAGCCAGCTTCCTTCCCTCTCAAGGGCGTCATCCCCGGCTGGACCGAAGGTCTGCAACTGATGAATGTCGGCAGCAAATACCGCTTCGTCATTCCTTCTGATCTGGCCTACGGTGAACGTGGTGCCGGCCAGGCCATCGGACCCGGCGAGACCCTGATATTCGAAGTCGAATTGCTCGAAATCAAGTCTTAAAGCGCACTTTGCCTGAAGCAGTCGCTCAGGCGCTCCAACCGAAACAGCCCGTCACACCTGTGCGGGCTGTTTCGGTTTTGCAGGGCTCTCAGCGTAGCGATGTGCGGGCTGTTTCGCTTTTGCAGGGCTCAGCGTAGCGATGTCCGAACAGCTCCCGCTGATGACAAGACGCCGTGTCAGGCCCCCTGACGATCGTGACCGCTGGTGGTTCGCTGCGCGGTTTCCCAGTCGTCCGGCTCCCACACCGGTGCATCATTCGCCAGCAGGGATTGGCCGCGGATCAGATCAGCCGCCCGCTCACCCACCATCATGCTGGGTGCATTCAGATTGCCGTTGGTAATGGTGGGAAAGATCGAGGAATCCACCACGCGCAGTCCCTCGGCACCGCGTACCCGACACTGTCCATCGAGCACTGCCATCGGATCGTCGTCGCTGCCCATCTTGACACTGCAGGACGGGTGATAGGCACTCTCGACATTGGCCTTGACCCAGCGGTCGATCGCCTCGTCCGATTCCACGTCAAAGCCCGGCTGAATCTCGTTACCACGAAACGGCGCCAGTGACGGCTGCTGCAGTATTTCCCGGGTCAGACGAATACAGTCTCGCCAGTCCTGCCTGTCCTGCGGGTGCTGCAGGTAGTTGAATCGAATGCTCGGCGCTTCGAAGGGGTTGTCCGAACGGATGGCGATGCGACCGCGGCTCTGTGGTTTGTTGGGACCCACATGCACCTGAAAACCATCGCCCGCAAAGGCTGCCCGACCGTCATAACGCATGGCACCCGGCAGGAAATGGTATTGCACATTGGGGGACTTCAAGCCGGCCCGGGTACGGATGAAACCACAGGATTCGAAATGATTGGTGGCACCCAGCCCTTCATGCGTGGCGACCCAGCGGGCACCGATCAGGCCCTTGCGCCACCAGGACAGTTCCCGGTTGAGCGACACTGGCTGCGTACACTCATACTGGAAATACACCTCCAGATGATCCTGCAGATTGGCACCGACACCCGGAGAATCGATGCGGACAGGCACGCCGGCATTGTTCAGTATCAGGGCCGGGCCGATACCCGAGCGCTGCAGTATGCTGGGTGAGCCGATGGAACCGGCCGAGAGAATGACCTCGCCGCGGGTGAAGATCTTCAGCTGCCGACCGGCCGTGCGATAGCGCACGCCGATGGCACGTTGTCCGTCCATGATCACCTGATCGACCGTGACACGCGGGATGATCTTCAGGTTCGCCCGCCCCTTGATGGGATCCAGATAACTGCGTGAGGCAGAAGCGCGACGCCCCCGGCAAATGGACATGTGCTTCTGACCGAAGCCTTCCTGCTGATAGCCGTTGAAGTCTGCCGTGAACGGGTACCCGGCATCCTGCCCGGCATCGATGAAGGCCTGGTAGAGCGGGTTCAGCCGCATGTCGTTACCGGCATTGACACCCACCGGGCCATCACCACCGCGATAGCGGTTCGGACCGTGATACCAGCTTTCCATTCGCTTGTAATACGGCAGGCAGTTGGCGTAGTTCCAGCCCTCGGCACCGGACTCCTCCCACTCATCGATATCACAGGCATGTCCCCTCACGAAGGCCATGCCGTTAATGGACGAGGAGCCGCCAATGACCTTGCCACGCGGACAATCCAGTCGCCGTCCATCCAGCCCCTCTTCGGGTTCCGACTCGAAGCCCCAGTTGTACTTCGGCATGTTCATCGGAATCGACAGGGCCGTCGGCATGCGGATCAGCAGGCTGTTGTCACTGCCGCCGGCTTCCAGCAGCGCTACCGAGACCGCCGGATCCTCTGACAGTCGTGCCGCCAGTACGCAACCGGCCGACCCTGCCCCGACGATGATGTAATCGAATTCGTTCATGATCTGACCTGTTGGACGAAGGAAGAATGTCGTGATGAAAGCGTGAGCGCCGATGAACGCCCGGAACCGCCATTATCACTGCGACGGCAGGTTTGAACACCCGGAACCGCCAGCCTCATGGCAGCAGCACATTAACGACATCGCCGAATGGACTATCGTCCGATGGCGATCCGGACACGACCGTCCCTGGCCGTGAGTCGCCTACTTGGTGCCGAAGATACGGTCACCGGCATCACCCAGACCGGGCACGATGTAACCGTGGTCGTTGAGTTTCGTGTCAACGGCCGCAGTCACGATGGGCACATCCGGATGCGCTTCATTGAAGGCACGGATACCTTCCGGTGCCGTGATCAGACAGACGAAACGCATGTCCTTCGCCCCGCCCTGCTTCAGGCGATGCACGGCCGAGATCGCGGAATTGGCCGTTGCCAGCATCGGATCCACCACCACGATCAGGCGATCTTCCATGTGGTTGGGCACCTTGTAGTAATACTCCACGGCCTCCAGAGTCTCCGGGTCGCGGTACAGACCGACGTGGCCGACCCGGGCAGACGGGATGACATCGAGCATGCCGTCCAGCATGCCATTGCCGGCCCGCAGAATGGAGATGAAGGCCAGCTTGCGTCCTTGCAGAACCGGGGCGTCCATGCCTTGCACGGGTGTCTCGATGTGCTCGGGCACCAGCGGTAGATCACGGGTGACCTCGAAACACAGCAACCAGGAGATTTCCCGCAGCAGCGCGCGAAAGGCCGAAGAGGATTGCTCCTTGCGGCGCATCAGGGTCAGCTTGTGCTGCACCAGGGGGTGGCGCACGATGGTTGCCTGCAGGCCCATGTCGGCCAGATTCTGTTCAGTGAGCATGGATTCGAATCTCTCTTGGAATAGTGATTGTTCGTGGTGTTACGCTGTCAGCCACATCAACCGGCCAGTTTCTTGTAACGCACCCGCTTGGGCTGCGCGGCAGCCTCACCAAGGCGTTCCCGACGATCGGCTTCATACTCGGTGTAGTTGCCGGCAAAGAAGTTGATCTCACTGGGGTCTTCGTAGGACAGGATGTGCGTGGCCACGCGATCCAGGAACCAGCGATCGTGCGAGATGACGATGGCGCATCCGGCGAAGTCCAGCAAAGCTTCCTCCAGTGCACGCAGGGTTTCCACATCAAGGTCGTTCGAAGGCTCATCGAGCAGCAGCACATTGGCACCTTGCTTCAGGGTCATGGCCAGGTGCAGACGACCCCGCTCACCACCGGAGAGATCCTTGACGAATTTCTGCTGATCGCTGCCCTTGAAGTTGAAGCGGCCCACGTACTGTCGTGCCGGCATCTCGTAATTGTTGATGGAGATCATGTCACTGCCCTGGGCCAGCACGTCGAACACGGTCTTGTCGCCTTCCAGATCATCACGGCTCTGGTCGACATAGGCCAGCTGCACGGTGTCACCGATCACGATATTGCCCGAATCCGGTTCTTCCCGGCCCATCAGCATGCGAAACAGTGTCGATTTACCGGCACCGTTGCCGCCGATGACACCGACAATGGCCCCCTTGGGAATGCTGAAGGACAGATCCTCGATCAGCACACGATCACCGTAGGATTTGGTCACGTTCTCGAAGTCGATGACCTTGTCACCCAGACGCGGCCCGGGCGGAATGTAGATCTCGTTGGTCTCGGAGCGTTTCTGGAATTCCTGTGACTGCATCTCCTCGAATCGCTGCAGGCGAGCCTTGGACTTGGACTGACGCCCCTTGGCACCCTGGCGCACCCATTCCAGTTCGGCCTTCATCGCCTTGGCATGGGATGACTCCTGCTTGGCTTCGGCGTCGAGACGCGCGGACTTCTGGTCCAGCCAGCCCGAGTAGTTGCCTTCATAGGGAATGCCGTGCCCACGGTCGAGCTCCAGAATCCAGCCCGCAACGTTGTCCAGGAAGTAGCGATCGTGGGTGATGGCCACCACGGTACCGTTGAAGTCGTGCAGAAAATGCTCCAGCCAGGCCACCGAATCGGCGTCCAGGTGGTTGGTCGGTTCATCGAGCAGTAACATGTCGGGACCGGAGAGCAGCAGGCGGCACAAAGCGACCCGGCGCTTCTCACCACCGGAGAGATGGGCGACATTCTCGTCCCAGGGCGGCAGACGCAGCGCATCGGCGGCGATATCCATCTGGTGCTGCAGATTATGCGCATCGGAGGCTTCGATGATGGCTTCCAGTCGGCCCTGCTCGGCAGCCAGTGCATCAAAATCGGCATCCGGCTCGGCGTAGGCCGCATAGACCTCATCCAGACGCGTCTGAGCTGCCTTGACCTCGTCCACGGCCTCTTCGACCACTTCGCGCACCGTCTTGGCCGGATCCAGCTGCGGCTCCTGCGGCAGGTAACCGACGTTGATGCCCGGCATGGGCCGTGCTTCACCTTCGATCTCTTCGTCCAGACCTGCCATGATCTTCAGCAGGGTGGATTTACCCGCGCCGTTGAGGCCGAGCACGCCGATCTTGGCGCCGGGAAAGAAGGACAGTGAAATGTCCTTGAGAATCTGTCGCTTGGGCGGCACGATCTTGCCAACCCGGTTCATGGTGTAAACGTACTGAGCCATTGATTATCCGCTGAGCCAAATGACGCCTAGTGTATAGAAAACAACACCGTCACCCCAGTATCGGGTGCGACAGATGCTGTGCCGCCGACGTCTGCCGCCTGCAGGCGGCGAACTTGTGGAATCCGCACTAGACTAAGCGCCACCCAGAAGTGCTTTGCGACGGCAACGACCTTCAAATCCAGTTTTCAACGACTCGTGATACGCCATGTTTCAATCGTTCTTTCCCCGACCCAAGGTTTTCTTCCTGTCTGCGGTGGCCTGGTTCTTCGTGACGCTGGCCATCTGGTATGGTTTCGCCGATTCTCTGGCACCCGCCCTGAGCCTGATGCGCGAAGCCTTGCCGACGATCGAGGGGGAGCGCCCACCGTTTCTTAACCCTGACAAGGTGTGGGTCTATCAGTACATCGTGCTGGTCACGGCGCTGTTCTGCGCAGCCTGGTTCTTCATCGATCGCAATCGCTGGTACTGGTGGGCCGTATGCGGTTCGGCCGTGATCCTGCTGGTCTCCTACTTTCAGGTACAGCTGGGCGTGTGGCTGAACAACTGGTATGGGGACTTCTACGACCTCATTCAGCTGGCCCTGTCCGAACAGGGGGTCAGCAAGATCACTTCCGAGCAGTTCTATGGCCAGTTGATGACCGCCCTGTACATTCTCGTGCCCAATATCATCATTCTGGTCACCTTTGCCTTCTTCACCTCGCACTATGTGTTCCGCTGGCGAACGGCCATGAACGACTACTACATGTCTCACTGGCACAAGCTGCGGAATGTGGAAGGTGCTGCCCAGCGTGTGCAGGAAGACACCATGCGCTTTGCCAGCATCATGGAAGGCCTGGGCTCGGCCTTTGTCAGTTCCATCATGACGCTGATTGCCTTTTTGCCACTGCTGTGGACACTCTCCACCAACATCACCGAGCTGCCACTGGTGGGCGCTGTAGACGGTTCCCTGGTATTCCTGGCCTTGCTCTCTGCCATCTTCGGCACCGTTCTGCTGGCCGCTGTCGGCTACCGACTGCCCGGGCTGGAATTCAACAACCAGAAGGTGGAAGCGGCCTATCGCAAGGAGCTGGTCTATGGTGAGGACCATGACGAGCGCGCCGCACCGCCGGCCATCCGGGATCTGTTTGGCGACGTGCGCCGCAACTACTTCCGACTGTACTTCAACTACCTGTATTTCAACGTCTTCCGCTACGCCTATCTGCAGGGTGCCAATTTCATTCCGCTGGTGGCGCTCGGGCCGACCTTCGTGGCCGGCATGATCACCTTCGGCCTGTTCCAGCAGATCAGTAACGCCTTCGGACGGGTGGAGAATTCCTTCCAGTTCCTGGTCAACTCCTGGACCACCATCGTCGAACTGATGTCCATCCACAAGCGTCTGATGGCCTTTGAAGCACGCATTCATACCGATGACCCGGGCGATGCGGCGGAACCGGCGCTGGAGGCCTGAGGCACAGCCACTGAAAGTCAGGGAGCTCCCGTCGCCCTGCGGCGGGGCCCCGTCCTGCGCTGGATATCCCGGCGCGATACTTCTGCAGACGATGGATCGGGAGCTATCGGCTGAATCGGAAAGTTCAGACCTCGATCGGCCTGAGCTGCTCGTTGTACAAGTCGATCTTCTCGATGTAATGCCGAGCCGACACTGGCAGTCCTTCCAGGGCTGCCTCGCTCAGCGGTTTGATGATCCTTGCGGGAGAACCCAGCACCATCGAACCATCGGGAATGACCATGCCCTCGGTTACCAGGGCATTGGCCCCGACCAGGCAATTCCTGCCGATGACGGCATTGTTCAGCACCACCGCATTCATGCCGATCAGGCTGCCGTCGCCGATGGTGCAGCCGTGCAGCATCACCTTGTGCCCGACCGTGACGTACTCGCCGATGTTCATCGGCACGCCTTCGTCGACGTGCAGCACCGAGCACTCCTGCACATTGCTGCCCTCGCCGATGACGATAGGCGCATTGTCACCACGAATGACGGCGTTGAACCAGATGGAGACATCCTCGCCGATCGTCACATCCCCGATCAGCACGGCATCCGGTGAAATGAAATATCGGCGGCTCAGGGCCGGTTGCTTGTCACCCAGAGCATACAGCATGATGGTTTCATCCGTGTTGTGCGAAACAGGCTCATGGTAACCCGTTGATCCGCCCGTGCCGAGCTGTGAATCGCCCCGCAGAATCAGACGAGCACCCGGGCTGTTCACCGGTCGAGTGAGTGCACCCGCCTTCAGGTTCCGTCCATTGCTCCCGATATAACGGAGGTAACACTTCGCTGGCAGAGCCCATGAGTCACTCGAACGTTCTTGAACAAGGTGCCGCGCAAGCGGCCGCAAAGCCGCCCACGCACCGGCGCAAGATGATCAATGCCGTCTGGCAACCCTTTCTGCAATTCAAGCTGCTGATGTACATGCTGGGCACAACTGCTCTGGTAGCCGTGCTGCTGGGCGCCTTTTTGTATGTCGCCTTCAGTGATCTGGTGGCGGTCATGGCGGGCAGCAACGAATCCACCAGCTACTACGGCGAGATGATCGAGATTCAGCTGGTCCATCTGTTTCGCTATTGCGGTGCGCTGTTCGTGCTCTACATTCTGCTGCTGGCAGCCGTCTGCATTGCCTACACTCATCGGCTGATCGGGCCGCTGCGCCCCTTCACACGTCATGTGGACGCACTCAGTCGCGGCGACTATTCCAGCCGAGTGCGCCTGCGCAAGAGCGATCTGCAGCTCTACGAGGACTACGCGGCCAAGCTCAATGCCCTGGCCGTTCATCTGGAAACCCGCGACAAGCACGGCTGAGGCGTACAGCCATCACGGGAATCCGAACCTGCGAGGCGCAACAGGCCGCGCCTGCCTGATCTCGTGGCAGTCGTCGCCTGTCAGGCCGCAGCGAACGCCGTGACCTGAATCCGGTGAAGCGCCTGCGTCTCCTGTCGCCCCAACCCACCGGCTCTGTCAGCGCGTATACCTACCTGATCAGGATCTCCGGCCCCATCATGACGGTCGGCAACCAGGTGGACAGCGGTGGAAAGTAAGTCACCAGAATCAGGAAGGCAAACAGGATGGCCACGAACGGCAGTGCAGCACGCACCACGTTCAATACGGACAGCTTGGCCACCCCTGCCGTCACGAACAGGTTCAGTCCCACCGGCGGTGTGATCATGCCGATTTCCATGTTCACGACCATGATGATGCCCAGATGGATCGGGTCGATACCCAGTTCCATCGCGATCGGGAACACCAGCGGCGCCACGATGATCAGCAGGCCCGACGGCTCCATGAACTGACCACCGATCAGCAGCAGCAGGTTCACCACCACCAGGAACATGATGGGCCCGAGGCCGGCAGCGAGCATGACTTCGGCGATGGCCTGCGGAATCTGCTCCTCGGTCAGCACATGCTTCAGGATCAGGGCATTGGCGATGATGAACATCAGCATGACCGTCAGCTTGCCCGATTCGAACAGCACCTTGCGTGTATCGGCGTGCAGCCAGACCGTCAGCAGGCTCTGTGGTCGCTTGAACAGGGAATGCGATTTGCCCTCTTCGATATGCAGTGGGCCCATGTCCTTGTAGACGAAATTGGCAATGAAGAAGGCGTACATGGCCGCCACCGCCGCCGCTTCGGTCGGGGTGAACTTGCCACTGTAGATGCCGCCGAGAATGATGACGATCAGCATCAGTCCCCACAGGGCATCCAGTCCCGATCGGCCGATCTCGCCCCAGCCCTTCCAGGGCTGCTTCGGCAGATTCTTGATACGCGCCATGACGTAGATGCCGATCATCAGGAAGACACCGGCCAGCAGGCCGGGAAAGACACCTGCCAGAAACAGCCGGCCGACCGACACGTCGGTGGCCGCGGCGTACACCACCATGACGATGGAGGGCGGAATCAGGATGCCGAGCGTACCGGCGCTGCAGATGACACCGGCAGCAAATTCCTTGGTATAGCCCACCTGGCGCATACCGGCGATGACAATGGTGCCGATGGCGACGACCGTGGCCGGGGATGAACCCGACAGGGCCGCAAACATCATGCAGGCAAACACCGAGGCGATGGCCAGACCACCCCGTACATGCCCGACCACGGCAATGGAAAAACGGATGATGCGCCGCGCCACGCCACCGGTGGACATGAAGCCGGAGGCCAGTACGAAAAACGGGATGGCCAGCAAGGTGTAGTGACCGGTGAAGGCACTGAGCAGAGTCTGCGCCACCGAGGCCAGCGACGCGTCGGAGAAGATCAGCAGAAAACCGATACTGGAAAAGCCGAGAGAGACGGCGATGGGCACGCCCATCAGCATCAGGATGATGACAACGACGAACAGCAGCAGGGCTTCCATGTCAGCGTGCTCCTGGCTGGTCGTCAGGCAGGCCGGCCATCTGCTCGGCATCGATTTCGTGACTTTCCACGATCAGTGCCTGCTCGCCCTTCCAGACGCGCACGCCCACCTGCAGGAAACGATAGGTCAGCAGCAAGGTGCTCAGCGGCATGACGATATAGGGAATGAAGCGCGGCATCTTCTCGTACAGCTCACCTTCGTTGAGCCAGGTGGAGAAAAATTGCAGGAACTGCGGCATGGGTATGTCGTTCACTTCATAGAAGGCACGCTTGCTGGCGAAGGGCCACCAGTAATCCCAGCTGCCCTTGAGCAACAGCAGGCTGAAGGCCACACAGACGCCGACGGCCAGCAGCGTCACGATTCGGCGCCTGGGCGGTGACAGCAACTGCACCAGCACATCGACCCCGATATGAAAATTCTTCTTGACCGCATAGGAGGCGCCGATGAGCACCAGCCAGGCGAACAGGAAAACCGTGGCTTCCAGAGCCCACAGGATATTGGTGTTCATCATCCTGGCAATCACATTGGCAAACGTGATCACCGTCATGAGCCCCAGCAACAGGGCCATCAGGTTCTCTTCGATGCGATCACCGAAGCTTCTATCGGGAACAGATGAGGTGGACATGCAATTCTCTGCAGCTACGGTGAAGGGGCGAGTTGCCAGACCGGATGCCCGGCTTCAGAAGGACCGGCAGCCAGGCAGCTACCGGTCTCGTTCTGCGTCTAGTTGAAAGTCTGGGCGGCTTCGATCATTTCGGCACCGACATCACCTTCGAACTGCTGCCACACGGGCTTGAGCGCCTCGACCCAGGCCGCTCGCTGCTCATCGCTGAGCTGACGGACTTCACCACCGGCCGCCGTGATGGCATCGCGGGCTTCCTCGTTGACGCGAGTAGATTCGGCGTTGCGCGCGGCAGTTACCTCTTCGAGAATCGTGGCCAGTTGCTCACGAACCGGAGCGTCCAGACCGTCCCACCATTCGGCACCGGCAACCACCAGGTAATCCAGTACACCGTGGTTGGACTCGGTGATGCCATCCTGCACTTCGAAGAACTTCTGTCCATAGATGTTGGACCAGGTATTTTCCTGACCATCGACAACGCCGGTCTGCAGCGCACCGTAGACTTCGCTGAAGGCCATTTTCTGTGGGCTCGCCTTGAGCGCGTCGAACTGGGCCACCAGCACATCGGAGGCCTGTACCCGGAACTTCAGCCCAGCAGCATCTTCAGGCAGCATCAGGGGCTTGTTGGCCGACAGCTGCTTCATGCCGTTGTGCCAGAACGCCAGGCCCTGCAGTCCGCGGCGATGCATGGAATCCTTCATGGCCTGTCCGGCCTCGGAGTTCTGGAAGGCATCCACGGCATCAATGTCCTTGAACATGAACGGCAGATCGAAGATGCGGTACTGCTTGGTGAATTTCTCGAACTTGGACAAGGAGGGAGCTGCCAGCTGCACATCGTTGTTGAGCATGGCCTCCAGCACCTTGTCATCATCATAGAGCGTGGAGTTCGGGAACACTTCCATGCAGGCGGTGCCGTTCATCTCGTCGTTGACCCGCTGCTGCAGCAGTGAGGCAGCGATGCCCTTGGGATGCTTGTCCGTATTGGTAACGTGGCTGAACTTGATGACCATCTCGCCGTCATCACACTCGGCCAGGGCCGCGCCGGAAAAGCCGCTCAGCAGCAATGCGCTGGCCAGTACCGTGGTGCGTAATTTCATGATCAATTCCTCTTCGTGGGTTCGGATGGCAAGCCGTCCACCGCGAAATCCGGTGGCGACATCATCGCGATACAGCGGTACTACGCCGCAACGATCCTTGCCATATCTTCGCAACACTGCCGACCACCGGTCGGCAATAGGTGTTGTGCGAATGTTACGACACGCCAGCAAGAATTACAGGTTTCATGGGTAGCTAATTGCAAAGCCGGTGCAGTAACCAGCCATGTCTGTCACGTTTCCAACCTGATGGCCAGCGACTGCAGTCTAGCGCAGTCCCTGGCGCTCGCCTTGACCAGGATCAATGCTCAGCCCTGAGCCGCCCGGATTCTGCGCTGACTCCAGTCACGGCCGGGAATGGCCTCCAGCAATTCCCGGGTATAGGGGTGGCTGGCCTGTTCGAACAGGGTTGCCGTCGGCCCCTGCTCCACCACCTTGCCCAGACGCATGACGGCGATGCGGTCGCACACCTGCGCCGCCACACGCAAGTCGTGAGTGATGAAGACCATGGACAACTGCAGGCGTTCGCGAATATCGGCCAGCAGGGCGAGCACCTGCGCCTGAATGGAGACATCCAGCGCCGAGACCGGCTCGTCGGCGACCAGGATTTCCGGACGCATGGCCAGGGCTCTTGCCAGCCCGATCCGCTGCCGCTGGCCACCGCTGAACTCGTGCGGATAGCGTTCGAAGGCGCGACTGTCCAGGCCGACCAGTTCCAGCATCTCGCGAGCGCGATTGTCGGCCTCCTGCGTTGATTCTCCCATGATCTTCGGCCCTTCGGTCAGGATACGGCCAACAGTGGCTCGGGGGTTGAGTGAGGCATAGGGGTCCTGAAACACCATCTGGATCTTCGACCGATACGGTCGCATGGCGGCGCGATCCAGTGGACACAGATCCTGCCCCCGATAGACGATCTCGCCAGAGTCCGTACCGTGCAGGCGCACGATGCAGCGCGCCAGGGTGGATTTGCCGGATCCGGATTCCCCGACAATGCCGAGTGTTTCGCTCTCGTTGAGCACGACATCGACATGATCGCAGGCATGCACTTCCTTCTGCGCCTTGCCGATGCCGAGAAAACGTCCGCCGGATCGGTAAGTCTTCACCAGCTGACGTACTTGCAGAATGGAGTCGCCACTATCGGTTTTCACCGGTCGAGGTACCAGACCCGGTACCGCGTCGATCAGCGCCCGTGTGTAGTCGTGCTGCGGATGATTCAGGACCTTCTCGACCGTGTCGATCTCGACAATGCGCCCATGCTGCATCACCGCAACCCGGTCGGCGATATCGGCCACCACACCGATATCGTGGGTGATGAACAGGACCCCCGTGTGGTGCTTGGCTTGCAGTTCCCGGATCAGATGCAGTATCTGCGCCTGCGTGGTCACATCCAGAGCGGTGGTGGGCTCATCCGCAATCAGTACCTTGGGTTCCAGTGCCAGCGCCATGGCAATCATGGCACGTTGCCGTTGTCCGCCCGACAGTTCGTGCGGATAGGCGCTCATGATGCGCGGCGGATCGGGCAGATGGACGTCTTCGAGCAGGTTCAGCGCCAGCTCCCGACGGCGCTTGCGCGGCAGCTTCTCGTGAAAGCGGATGACCTCGTCGATCTGATCGCCGATGCGCATGACCGGGTTCAGGGCAGTCATCGGCTCCTGGAAGATCATCGAGATCTCTCCGCCGCGAACCTGGCGCATGCGCTCCTCACTGGCCTGCGTGAGGTCTTCCCCCTGAAACAGGATGCGCCCCTTCTCGTAGAGCACATGCGGTGCCGGCAACAGCCCCATCACGGCGCGTGCTGTCAATGACTTGCCTGAACCGGACTCTCCCACCACGCACAGGATCTCCTGCGGCATCAGGGAATAACTGACATCCTCGACCGCATGGCTGCGTTCACTGCCCAGAGGCAGCTGCACATGCAGACCTTCGATGGACAGGACCGGTGCCGCTGACCCCGCACCGCTGCTGACTGCAGGGTTACCCGTGTTTTCGTTCATGTCCTTTCGCGCAGTCGCGGGTTGAGAGCATCGTTGAGCCCCTCTCCGACCAGATTGATGGCCAGGACGGTCAGCATGATGGCGATGCCGGGAAAGGTGCAGACCCACCAGGCGCTGCGCAACACGGTACGACCGGCACCGATCTGGAAGCCCCAGCTGATGATGTTCGGATCTCCCAGACCCAGAAAGGCCAGTCCGCTTTCGATGAGTATGGCGGTGGCCACCATCAGAGAGCCGGTGACGATGATCGGCGACAGACAGTTCGGCAGTATTTCCCGCACCATGATGCGCCAGTCACTCATGCCGATGATGTGACAGGCCTGTACGAACTCTCGGTTTCGCATGGACATGAATTCACCCCGGACCAGGCGCGCCACGGCCGGCCAACTGACCACGGCGATGGCCAGGATGACACTGTTGATGGACGGTTTCATGATCGCCACGATCAGGATGGCAAAGATGAACGAAGGAATCGTCTGGAACATTTCGGTCAGGCGCATCAGGACATCGTCGATCCAGCCACCGAAATAGCCCGCCAGGGCGCCCAGCAGAACTCCCAAGGTGACCGCTACCGAGGTCGCCAGCAACCCGATCAGCAAGGACACCCGCGCACCGTGCGCCATGCCCGCGGCCACATCCCTGCCCAGCGTGTCGCTGCCGAACAGAAAACCGTTCTCACCCGGCGGCGACATCGCTCGCCCCACCAGCTTGAACGGGTCTTCGGGGTATAACCAGCCAGCGCTGATCGCAATGAGGATCACCAGACTCAGAATGATCAGACCGATGACCGCTGATCGGTTTCGGCAGAAACGCCGCCAGAAAGCCATGTTCAACCTACCTCGATGCGAGGGTCAAGAAACGAATACAGAAGATCCACCACCAGATTGATGGCCACCACCAGCAAGGCAGAGAGCAGAAAGATGCCCAGCAACAGGTTGAGATCGCGAGAGAACAGAGCCTCGAACGCCAGCATGCCCAGACCCGGCCAGGCGAAGACCGACTCCACGATGACCGATCCACCGATCAGCGAGCCCACCTGCACACCGGCCATGGTCACCACCGGCAGCAAGGCATTGCGCAGGATATGCACGAACACGATGCGTCGTTCGGTCAGGCCCTTGGCGCGCGCCGTGGTGACGTAATCCATGCTGGCCTGTTCCAGCATGGAGGCCCGCATGAGGCGGGTATACAGCGCCAGATAGAACAGCGACAGTGTCAGAGTTGGCATGACCAGATGATGGGCAATATCCTTCACGCGATCCCACCCCTCGTAGAACATGGCCACATTTTCCATGCCACTGGTCGGAAACCAGCGCAGCTTCAGGGAGAACACCACGATCATCATCAGACCGACCCAGAACAGCGGCGTGGCGTAGGACACCAGCGCAAAGATGCTGATGACGTTGTCTCGCCAGTTGTTCAGATTGGAGGCGGCGATCAGGCCCAGTACGATACCGAAGCCCACGGCCAGCAGAATGGTGCAGACCATCAGCAGCAGCGTGGGCATGAGTCTGTCCAGAACCAGTTGGGCCACCGGCATGTCGTGCCGAAAGGAATAGCCCAGATCGAAGGTGAGCATGTTCTTCATGTACACGCCCAACTGCACCAGCAGAGGTTTGTCCAGTCCGAACTTCTCCCGCAGTTGCGCCATGTATTCCGGCGTGGCAGAACCTGCCTCGCCAGCCAGCACATCCACGGCATCACCTTCTGCCAGCTGCAACAGGAAGAAGTTGACCACCACGATGGCCACCACTACCGGTACAGCCTGCAGAAGGCGCTTCAGGACATAACGCGATCTTTGCGCCGCTTGACTCATGTTGCCGGTCCGCGTCTAGTCGTCGATCCAGGCACGGTCGAAGGAACCATACGCTCCCATGGCGGAGACGGTATGATCTTTCAGCTTTTCGTTGTAGACCGTCAGGAATTCCATTTCGAACAGGTTCACCACCGGCATGTCTTCCGCCAGGATGGCCTGCAGTTCGGCATAGATCTCACCCCGTCTGACAGGATCGACTTCCACCGCGCCAGTGGCCAGCAGTTCATCCACCTCGGGGTTGGAGTAGCGCGCCGAGTTGACGAACGGAGTGCCCTGCCGAATCTGGTCGGTTCCGTAGTGACGCTGTACACCGATGACCGGATCGGGAAGCTGGTAGAAATAATTGACGTTCAACTCGAAGTCATAGTCGGCATACACGCGCTTGAGCCAGGTGGGTACATCCTCGTAGCGCAGTTCCAGCTTCACACCGATATCGGCCATGGCCTGCTTCATGTACTCGCCCAGACGCCGCCAGTCCTCGCCATAGGGGATCAGATCGATGGTGGCCGTTGCTCTGACGCCATCGCCATCCGGCTTGAGTCCTGCCTCATCCAGCAAGGCATTGGCGGCAGCCACGTCCGGTGATGCCGGGTAATTGGCCGAAGGTGTGTACAGGCCGAGGGGTTTGTAGTTGGAAGTCATGGCACTGGTGGCAGGCTTGCCATATCCGAACCAGATGTTGTCGATCAGGAACTGCCTGTCGACGCTCAGGGAAATGGCCTGACGCAATGCCTTGCTCTCGAACGGCGCTCGGGTGGTATCGAACTCGATCAGAGCCATCGGGTTGATCATGGCATAGCCATCGGTGGTGACCCCGATATCGTCCTGGTCACGCAGACGTATGACGTCGATGTTCGGGATGGCGCCAAAGGCCCCGTAATGCACCTCTCCGCTTTCCATCGCCGCCGTTCGCGTGGACGCATCCGGAATGATACGTGCCACGATGCGATCCAGCAGTGGCAGCCCGTCCTTCCAGTAGTTCTCGTTCTTGTCCAGACGAATGTACTGACCCTTCTTCCATTCGACGAACTTGAACGGTCCGGTACCAACCGGGTTGCCGGACAGTTCCGCTTCGCGGATGTCCTTGCCTTCCAGCAAGTGTTTCGGAACGATGGGGGATTCATAGGCAGACAGCGCACGCATCATGTAGGGCGCGGGCCGTTCCAGATTGAAGATGGCTGTGACCGCATCCGGCGTATCGATGGAGCTGACTTCACGAAACGAGTTGGGTCCACGTGGATGAAACTTCTTCAGTACTTCCATGATGCTGAACTGCACATCGGCTGAACTGAAGGGTTCACCGTCGTGCCAGGTAACCCCTTCCTGCAGTTTGAAGGTCACGGTCAGTCCGTCATCACTGACTTCCCAGGATGCTGCAAGCTCCGGCACCGGATTCAGATCGAGGTCGTAATCGAGCAGGCCATTGTAGATCTTGGGCGCAACCAGACCGATGGGGCCGGAAGTGGACAGATACGGCGCCAGCGAAGGAGGCTCGGGCTGGGCGATCATCACCATGGTGCCGCCAGCGTTCTGACTGATCGCCTGTGAGGATACCGCAACAGCTGCCAAGGCCAGAGCTGCGGTACACAGTTTCTTGACAAGTGACTCTGACATGAGAGACTTCGACGAACAACGCGCCATGGATGACTCCTGGTTTGAAGCGTTAACGGACAGTCGACGGTTACATGACCGCTGGCTGATTACAAGCTCACAAACATAACCTTGCTTACCTTGCGTAGTCAAAACTAATTTTCAGCCACTGCCTGCAAGGCCAGACATCCCCGAAAAGACATGGATTCATCCAGACAGCGTCGTGCCCCACTGATCGGCTACTCGGATCGCCTCTCGGCCAGTGCCGGCGAAACGATCGAATTCAAACTGTCGGCAGACGGTGCCGACCGAACGACGCCGCGACAGGTCCGCAGCTGGCTGATGCACTGCATCTGTGCCGACCCGAACCCGGCGGGTCCCGGGATCATCGAACGTAGCGCCGGAGACTGGTATGAGGACAGCGAACATGCGGTGGTCGAGCAGGCCTTCCAGGCTGGCTCCTGTGGCACCTCCCCCAATGTCGAACTGCCGTCCGATGCCACCATCATCGAGCTGAGCGCGATCATCTGGCCGACCCTGCTCGATGGTTCATCACAGTGCATCCTGTCCTGGGGCGCGCTGGCACTGTGCATCAATGATGACAACATATTGTTCGTGCAACTGGGAGAGCGCGTCCTGTGCCTCGCCGAACCCTTGAGTGAGCGCCGATGGTTCCGGGTGGAACTGATACTGCAACGCAAGGGCGTGCAACTGGAGGCCATCCTGCAGCAATTCTCGATTGACAAGTCTGTCCCCGCAGATCATCAGGGAGGATCAGCAGATTGCAAACGCTCTGCCACGGTCATCGACGCCGCCCAACTGGACCTCCTGCTGGCCGATGCTCATCGAGTCGTGGTGGCGGCAAGACAGATCGACGGTCGCTTGCAGCAGTATTACAACGGCAAGTTGGAAGCACCGTGCATTCGAGCAACAAACCCCTTGCAGGATAGGACCTGGTCGGTTTCATGGGACTTCTCCCGCGACATGCACAGCCGCACCGTGGCCGATTGCGAGTCACGTGAGCTGCCATTGACTCTGCACAACCTGCCGACACGCGCCATGACAGGCAGTCAGTGGCAAGGCGACGAGATGTGCTGGCGTCATGCAGCGGAACAGTACGCAGCCATCCACTTTCATGACGATGACCTGGTGGCGTTCAACTGGTCAAGCACCTTCTCGTTCACCGTTCCCGACGACATGCCCTCGGGGATCTATGTCATGCGTATCAGCGATGGCGACCATGACGATGCCATGCCGTTCTTCGTGTGCGCCCCCGCCGGAAAACCGGGCAACCGCATCTGCATGCTGGTTCCCACCTTCACCTATGCCATCTATGGCAATCATGCCCGACCCGATTGGCATCCGGGCTGGCAGCAGCGCATCGAGGACTGGAATGCCTATCCCTGCAATCCGGCCGAATACCCCGGCTATGGTCTTTCCACCTACAACCATCACCGCGACGGCAGCGGCATCTGTCATGCCTCTCACAGGCGCCCACTATTCAATCTGCGGCCCGGCTACAGTACCTTCGGTGAATCGAGCTGCTCCGGACTGCGACACTTCCAGGCCGACAGCCACCTCTGGGCATGGCTGGATGCCATGAACCTCGGCTTCGACGTCATCACCGATCGCGAACTGCATGAACAGGGAGTTGCCTGCATTGCCGCCTATGATGTGCTGCTGACCTCCAGTCACCCCGAGTACCACACCATGGAATCGCTCGATGCCCTGCAACAGTACCGCGACGGAGGTGGTCATCTGAGCTATCTGGGGGGCAACGGCTTCTACTGGCGCATCGCGGTACACCCCGAGCAGGCCGATGTCCTGGAGATTCGACGCGCGGAGGCCGGCATCAGAGCCTGGGCTTCGGAGCCCGGAGAGTACTATCATGCATTCGACGGACAATACGGCGGTCTCTGGCGTCGCAACGGTCGACCGCCACAACGATTATGCGGACTCGGCTTTTCCGCACAGGGTGAGTTCAACGGCTCCCATTATCGTCGCTGCAACCATGACCCCGCGTTCGACTGGATCTTCCGCGGCATCGACAGCAATATCATCGGTGACTTCGGACTCTCCGGTGGAGGTGCTGCCGGCTTCGAACTGGATCGCGCCGATTACCGCCTCGGCACGCCTACCAATGCCACGATCCTGGCAACCTCGGAAGGACACGGCGATGACTTCATTCTGGTTCCCGAGGAAATGCTCACACACCTCACGACACTGCCCGGTGCGCCGACCGAAGAGCTGCTGCACGCGAACATCATCTGGTTCGAGGTCGCCGGCGGCGGCAGCGTATTTGCGGTCGGCTCGATCACCTTCTGCGGCAGCCTGCCCTGCAATGATTTCGACAATCCGGTATCCCGACTGTTGTTGAACGTGGTGGAGCACGTACTGCACAACGAGTAGGCTGCTCAGCCGTCACGCAACACGCGTTCGACGGCCAAGCCCACCGACAGCAGGCGCGCATCCTGATTCAGCGGCATGGTCAGCTGCAGACCGGTCGGCAAGGTGTCCCCATGCATCGGCAGGCTCAGACCACACATGTCCAGCAGATTGCCGGGCTGGGTATTGCGCGATGCCAGCATGGCCCTTTCATGGCCTGCCGTCTGCTGCAGGTCGGCCACGGGCATCGGCAGGAACGGACAGGTGGGAGACAGCCACAGGTCCACCTGATCGAAGGTTGCACGGGCCTTGTCGACCAACTGACGACGCCGTTGCTGAGCGCCGACATATTCATGGGCCCGCGTCGCCAGGCCGGCTTCTGCCCGACTGACCGTGACGGCATCCACGCCCTGGCGGATGGCCTGGAAGCGCTCGGGGGTCAGCGTGTTGATCAGTTCGGCAGGCACGATGGCACTGAACAGGGGTACCCGCTCATGCACCTCCGGAAACGACAGCTTTACCCGCCTGGCACCATGACGCTCCAGTAGCTGACAGACGCGTTCGAAGTCCTCGGCCACCTGCGGGTCCAGATCGTCCTGAAACAACTCCTCGACGATCCCCAGTCGCAAGCCACTGACACCCGCTCTTGCACTGACCGCCTCCCCGCTCAGCAACGTATGCAGAAGAACGGCATCCGCGACGGTTCGACACAGAGGACCGGCGGAATCCAGTGACGACGACAGCGGAAAGATCCCGTCCAGTGGCCAGATACCGACAGAGCTCTTGTAACCGACAATGCCGGTGAGACAGGCCGGAATGCGTATTGAACCGCCCGTATCCGACCCCAGCCCCAATCCCACCATGCCGCAGGCTGTGGCCACGGCTGAACCACTGGAGGAGCCCCCCGGGATCCGGTGAACCTGTCGATCAACCGGGTTCCAGGGCGTGCCTCTGGAGCTGTTCAGGCCGGTGGCACCGAGTGCGAATTCCACCGTGCGGGTCTTCCCGAGGGGAATCATGCCCGCTCGCCGCAGACGCCGGATCAGGCTGCCTTCGGCACCGGTCAGCTCGGCGGTGTCGGCATTCGAGCCATTCGTGGTTGGCAGCCCCTCCACGGCCATGATGTCCTTGACGCCCATCGGCAAGCCCATCAAGGGTCCCAGGTCCGTGCCACTGGCCAACAGGGCATCCAGCGCGGCAGCTGTCGCCAGCGCGCGCTCGGCATCCAGACACTCGAAGGCATTCAACATCGCGTTGTCATTGACACGCTGCAGGCAGATCTCGACGGTCTTGCGGAAACTCAAGCTGCCACTACGCACCTGCCTGGCCCAGGGTTGGATACCGTCGGCAAACAGGTCGTCTTCATCGTCTCGCATGTTCATCTCTTGCATTCCGGATCAGGATGGGCACAGGCCTCATCGGTTCGTCGATCGCCGTTCCCGGCACAATCGGTTGAGTGGTTCATGAGCGTCATAGCAAGAGTCATCCATTCGGCCGACGAAAACGACAGTCCGGATACTCGGCATGGCTTGCCGTGAAGCGACCGTCAGCCAGATAGCTCAGCACCTGCTCGATGGTCTCTGCATCACTCATGATGAACGGGTGAGATACCGTCAGAACCAGCATGGCGCACATGCCGTCGAGCCGGGCACTGGCCACGGACACCTTGCCATCGTCCGGATTTTCCAGGAATGTTGACAGATACAGATTCACCGATCGGCTTCCGGCGATGACGGCCGTATCGACCGTCGCCGGTCCCAGTTGCAACGGCAGGCTATGGGCATCGGTTCCCAGTTGCTGAATGGCCGGGCCGTTCAACCAGTGAAACCCGGGCACTCCCTGCAGATTGTCCACCACGGCACTGCCATGATTCGGCGGCGCCAGCATGACCACACGCTGCAGTGATTTCAGCCGATGACGACTCAGGTAATCACGCACCAGAATGCCGCCCAGCGAATGGGTCACCATTTGCAGCCGCGAAGCTCCGGCTTGCCCACAGGCCTCGACACCGGCAGGAATCGCCAGGTCGGACAGCAGCTGAATGCGGTGATGCCGAGACGGATAATCGACATTGGCCACTCGATAGCCCGCCCCGTTCAATGCGTCGGCCATCGACTCCATGGACGAGGCGGTACGCGCCAGGCCATGCAGCAGGATCACGCAGTCCTCTGATGGCGGACCGGACAGCTCGACATGTGCCAACGGCAATTCAACTGGCTCGACGGGTTCGACGGGTTCAGCGGATTCAGCGGATTCAACGGTCTCAATGGTCTCATCGGGCTTGACGGGCTTGACACGTTCGACAGCGTCCCTGTCAACGGCATGGCCTGCCGGCGGCGACATCAAGGGCACCATGAGGCATGGCAACAGCACCGTCAGCGATGACAGTCGACACCGGCGTCGGTCTTGCACAACCGGCTTCATGCGCGAATCGATGAACATTCTCCTGATTGACCCCGTGACAGACACCCTGACCGACTAATGGCTGCTGAAGCCACGCCCACTTGGCCCACTGGCCAGATGCTGCTTGCGCCGGGACTCGCGATGCACCGTATAGATGGAGGCAGTCACGATGATGCCTGCCCCGACCCAGGTGCTGACGCCAGGCAATTCGCTGAACAGCAGCCAGCCAAACAGGGTCGCGTAGATCAGACGCACATAATCCAGCGAAGCCAGCAGCGAGGCCTCTCCATAGGAGAAGGCGTAGATATTGGCCTTCTGGGAATAATAGGACACCACGCCGATACCTGCCAGCAAGGCCCATTCGCCGGGTGTAGGTGGTACCCACTGGATGAAGGCGGGAATGGCCATGACAAGTCCCACGCCGATGGCCTGAAAAGCGAGGATGGTGCTGGGCGGATCCGTACGCGACAGCAGCCGTATGATCACCATGACCAGCCCGGCGCAGGCCGCACCGACCAGAGCCATCACCCCGTAGATGCTGAAACCTTCGGCGCCGGGTCTGAGCATGACCATGACGCCGAGAAAGCCCACGATCACCGCGCTCCAGCGATACAGACCGACCACTTCCTTGAGAATGAGAACCGCGAAGATCGTGACGAAGAAACTCTTGGCAAAGGCGATGGCCGTCGCCTCGGCCAGAGGCATGTGAATCACGGCAGTGAACCCGCAGCTCATGGCAACGAGTGCCAACGCAATCCGGGCAAATTGCAACGGCAGTTGCCCTGTGTGAAACGCCCCGGGAAAGGATTTGAACAGCACCGGCCCCAGCATCAGTGTCATGCCCAGCTGTCTCACGAACAGGATCTGGGCCACCGGCAGGTGCTGGCCAGCCAGCTTGATCATCGTCACCATCATGGAAAAGCCGAAGGCTGCCAGCATCAGGATCAGCGCACCCTTGACGTTGTCAGACTGCTTGTCGAAACGCTCCAAGGGTTTTCAGGTTCTGCCATGCACGGTACTGCAGCTTACACCAATGACAACCCCTCAGGCCACGGCCTAATCGCTCGGCGTCGGTTGAGGCAAGGTCACTTTCAATGACGGATCACCCACCACCATCAGTACTTCCTGTACGGAGCGCTGCTCGGGCGCACGTGGATTGAATGCCGTGAAACGAAACAGATGCTCGCCCTGGTCGTTGTCCCCGGTTTCCCAGCGAAACGTGCGCCCGCCCTCTTCATTGGCCTCGAAACTGGCATTGCGTGGCAGTCGATCAATCTGCAGTACCGGATCGAACTCACCGGGCAGACTCGCAAAGACCTTCAATGTGACGGTTCGACCAGCGCTGACCACCTGATTGGGCAGAACGTCCAGCACCGGCGCATCGAGCGAGCCATCCGGCAATACTTCGGTAGACGGTTCTGGCGCCATCACGCCGGTACCAGGCCCGCCATCCGGTCGCGGATTGACATCGGGTCGCCGGATCACGACAAACACGCTATCCAGGTACACATTGGAATCCACATCGCGTACCAGCAGTTCGACCATGGTCTCCGGCGGCATATCCGGTCCTGGCTGCCACTGCAGCTGCAACTGTCCGTCATCCTGCAGCTCCAGACTCGCCCCTGGCGGGGAGACCCCCAGACTGATCTCGATGCGAGGGCCCTGTTCCTGGCGAATCTGCAGCGGCAGCTGCAACTGCTGGCCGGGCTCCAGCACCTGATCCGGCAATGCTTCCAGCGTCGCTGCAGCAACCGAGGGCAGCTGTCCGAGAACGATGACAGCGCCGAGCAGCCACACGGCAACAGCTACACGGTGCACGAGCAACGGTGCACCGGCCATTACCTGCCGCATCCGACTACCTTCCTCTGCCTTCACCATGCCCTCTGTCACCTGTCCATCCTGCCATCAGCCTGCCTTGCGAAAGGTCAGATTCCAGCGCACCGCACCAAAGCGCGGATGTTCGGAAAACTTCAGTTTTCTCACACCATGATAGTGATGACGCGCCGGCCCACCGAATACGACGACATCACCATCACTCAAGTCTACAGCGCTTGAGCGGCCGCGTCGTTCGGGTCCCGTCACGAAAAAGCGTGCATCTATACCCATCGACACGGAAACGATGGGGGCGTCTGCATCAGCCTCGTCCCGATCCTGATGCGCACCCATCTGAGCTCCCGGCTGATACTGGTTGATCAGGCAACCATCCGGCATGAAACCCGGAAACCCCGCGCACTCGGCAGCGTGCTGCGCCAGCGCTCGAAAGGCCTTTGGCATCGCCGGCCAGGATTGGCCTGTCAGCGGATCCAGCGTGCTGTAGCGATAGCCCTGCCTGTCCGATACCCAGCCCAACTGCCCGCAATTGCTGCTCTGCACAGACAGGTAGAAGCCGCGACTCGTCTGCATGCGACGCAGCGGTGAGACCGTCAGGATCGACTCGAGCTCCGGCTGCAGCTCGGCCGTATCGACAAACTGCCGAAGCAACACCATGCCGGGACAGATGTCCACGGTGTCTGAGGCGAACAGATCTCTCATCATCGATGCTTTCTTCATTTCCTGCCCGGCAACGGGCATAATATTGGACTTCACTCCACGCATTCAAGATGATGCGCGACATGATCTCCCCCCCTGTACCCGCTGAACTGGTTGATCACCTGTGCCGGCAGAACGACCTGACACCGACACAGGCCACCCGCCTGATCGAGGAAGTGCTGGCCTTCTACGATGAGTCCAGCGCCGCATTCATCCAGCGCCGCCATTATGAACTGCAGAAGGCAGGACTGGCGAACGCGCAGATCTATCAGATGATCGCGGCTGAACTCGAACATCGACGCTTCAAACTCGACCCGCTGACAGAGCGCCAGATCCGGCGCACCATCTACGGCTGAGCACGACCCACACACCACCGACTCCCTTTCAACAGGCAAAGACACTCGCTATGTGCGGAATCATCGCTTATACCGGCAGCCAGGAAGCCGCCCCTATCCTTCTGGACGGTCTGCACCGGCTGGAGTATCGCGGTTACGACTCGGCCGGCATTGCGCTGCTGCACCGCAAACGGATCCGCTGCTGGAAGGCTGCCGGCAAGATATCCATTCTCCGTCAGCGCTTGCCGGAAACCACCGCCGGACAATGCGGCATCGGCCATACCCGCTGGGCCACTCACGGTGCTCCAACGGACGAAAACGCACACCCGCACACGGACAGTGAGCTGCGAATCGCTGTCGCCCACAACGGCATCATCGAGAACGCCGATGTGCTGCGCGCGCAACTGATGGCCGAGGGCGTCAGTTTCAGCTCGGAGACCGACAGCGAAGTACTGGCCCATCTGCTGGGCGCATTCGACGGCTCGCTGATCGACGCCATGCGCACCGTGCTGCCGCGTATCCAGGGAACCTATGGTCTGGCCGCCATCGATCGAGAGGCACCGGACACCGTCGTCGTGGCGCGACTGGGTAGCCCGGTGATTCTGGGGATCGGTGACGGCGAGATGCTGGCCGCCTCCGACATGTCGGCACTGGCAAGACATACACGCGAGATCGTGCATCTGGATGATGGCGAGGTCGCGGAAATGACACCCCGTGGCTTTCAGGTGACGACCCTGGATGCCCGCCCGAGCCAGAAGAACACGACGCAGCTCAGTGGTGTGCTGGCCGACTATGACAAGGGGGGCTATGCACATTATCTGCACCGGGAAATCCGCGACCAGGCCGACGTGGTGGAACGCACGCTCAGTGGACGCCTGGACACACGCTTCTCCACGGCGCATCTGGGCGGCCTCAATCTGGCGCCACGTGAACTGCTCAATATCCGCCGCATCAAGATCCTCGGCTGCGGTTCGGCCTTCTATGCCGGCATGTCGGGTGCGCACATGATCGAGCAACTGGCGCGCCTGCCGGTCAGCGCCGAGGCGGCCGCCGAATTCCGCTACCGCAACCCGGTCGTGGAACCGGAGACGCTCTATATTGCCGTCAGCCAGTCCGGCGAAACCTTCGACACGCTGGCCGCCTTGCGCGAGATTCGTCGCAAGGGTGGCCATGTACTGGGGATCGTCAACAGTGTCGGCAGCACCATCGCGCGGGAAGTCGATGGTGGCATCTACATGCACGCCGGGCCTGAAGTATCGGTAGCCTCCACCAAGGCCTACACCAGCATGCTGACGGTCTTTGCCCTGCTGGCCCTGATGCTGGGTCGCCTGCGCGATGTCTCACCACAGCGCGGCAATGCACTGGTCGAAGCCCTGCAGGGTCTGCCTGACAAGGTCCGCGAAACACTGGCACTGGAACCCGCCATTGCCAGCCTGGCCCCCATGCTGGTGACTGCCCACAGCGCCTTCTTCCTCGGCCGCACAAGTGCCTACCCGGTGGCACTCGAGGGTGCCCAGAAGCTCAAGGAGATTTCCTATATCCATGCCGAAGCCTATCCATCGTCGGAACTCAAGCATGGCCCCCTCGCCCTGATCAGCAGTCACACACCCTGTATCGTCATGTTGCCCAACGATGAACTGCTGCACAAGTCGCTGTCGACGCTGGAGGAAATTCGCACTCGAGGGGCTCCGGTCATCGCCGTGACCGACGCCGACCACCCCCGCATTCGCGAACTCAGTGACGAGGTGATTCACATTCCTCAGGTCGAACCATTACTGCAACCCGTCATCGCCGGCATTGCCCTGCAGCTGCTGGCCTATCACAGTGCCGTTCTGATGGAACGCGATATCGACCAGCCGCGCAACCTGGCCAAGAGTGTCACCGTCGAATAGCACAATACTGCAAGTCAACACCCATACCGAAAGGCACCACAAAAGCGCATGAAGCGCACCACAATGGAGCGATAAATCCGCCAGCCCACGTTACTCGATAAGCAAGCTGTTGAATTTAAAGAGTTTTTCAGCTTGGCACAGTCCCTGTAGTAACAGTGGCAGCTGTTCAAGAATGAACACATTTTTCTGCCAACTTTACAGGGATAACATTCGCATGCTGTTCAAACGTAATTCACGACGTTCACTCGCAGCCATGGCAGGCATCGGCCTGGCCGGGTTGAGTCTTTCACTGCACGCACAGGACGACACCATCAAGGTAGGCGTCCTGCATTCGCTATCGGGCACCATGGCGATTTCGGAAACCACACTGAAAGACACCATGCTGATGCTCATCGATGAGCAGAATGCCAACGGTGGCCTGCTGGGCAAGCAACTCGAAGCAGTTGTCGTCGACCCTGCCTCCGACTGGCCTCTGTTTGCCGAAAAGGCGCGTGAGCTGATCGAGCAGGAAGGTGTAGTCGCCACTTTCGGCGCCTGGACATCCGTATCCAGAAAATCGGTTCTGCCGGTCTTCGAGGAACTGAACAGCCTGCTGTTCTATCCCGTGCAATATGAAGGCGAGGAATCTTCGAAGAACGTGTTCTACACCGGCGCAGCTCCCAACCAGCAGGCCATTCCGGCAGTCGACTACCTGGCCAATGACATCGGCGTCGAGCGCTGGGTACTGGCGGGCACCGACTATGTATACCCGCGCACCACCAACAAGATCCTCGAGGCCTACCTGAAAGCCAGTGGCGTCAGCGACGAGGACATCATGATCAACTACACGCCTTTCGGACATGCTGACTGGCAGTCCATCGTTGCCGATATCAAGCGCTTCGGTTCCGAGGGCAAGAAGACAGCTGTGGTCTCCACCGTCAATGGTGACGCCAATGTGCCTTTCTACAAGGAGCTGGGCAATCAGGGTATCTCTGCCGAAGACATCCCGGTCGTTGCCTTCTCGGTTGGTGAAGAAGAGCTGTCCGGTTTCGACACGGCCCCTCTGGTCGGTCACCTGGCTGCCTGGAACTACTTCATGAGTGTCGATGCCGAGGTCAACGATGACTTCATCGACAGCTGGATCGAGTTCACCGGTGATGAAGATCGCGTCACCAATGATCCGATGGAAGCCCATTACATCGGCTTCAACATGTGGGTGAAGGCGGTCGAGAAAGCCGGCACCACTGATGCTGCTGCGGTCCAGGATGCCATCATCGGTGTCTCGGTGCCAAACCTGTCCGGTGGCTATTCCGCCATGATGCCCAACCATCACATCACCAAGCCGGTGCTGATCGGCGAGATCCAGGATGACGGCCAGTTCGAAATCGTCTGGGAAACACCCGGTCTGGTAGCAGGCGATGCCTGGTCAGACTTTCTGGACAGCTCCAAGGAGATCATCTCCGACTGGCGCGCACCTCTGTCCTGCGGTAACTACAACGTGACGACCAACGTCTGTTCCGGTCAGAACCTGTAATGCCCCTCGCCGGGTCAGCCTGTGCTGACCCGGCTCCCGTCGTCCCATTTCCCAGGAGACCGAACGCAGTCATGTCACCGCCACTCCACGCATTACAGCGACTGATTCGTGCAGCCACCCTGCTGACGATTCTGGCAGCCGCTTGCAGCATCAATACCGCAGGCGCCGAAGTCCGGACCGGCATCGAGGAACTGGACGACCTGTTCACGCAATTTGTCGAAGGCAGGGGTACCCAGCGAACCGATGCCCTCGATGAACTGGCCGCGCTCGGACGTGATGACACGCGCGAGCTGCTCAACGGTATTCTCGAGGGCGACCTCATGCTGCACAAGGATACCGACACCATTGTCTGGGCCACTGCACAGGGCCGCGAATACAGCATGCAGTCCCTGGACAGGCAGAACGACCTGGGCAGTGATCGCAAACGCAAGCTTTCACGACTCAAGGTCACCAATCAGCTGCGAGGTCACCTGCGCTCGCTGATTGCCGCGCTGGGACTGCGATCCGCAGATCCGATCGAACGTCTGGCCGCCATCAACGACCTGATGGACACACCGGAGGCGCTGCCCGACACCACGCTGCAGGAATTGCTGGACAGCGAAAGCGATGACAAGGTACGTACTGCCCTGCTCTCTCTGCAGGCACGCAAGCTGGCCCTCTCTCCCGAGGCCGATGCACGACGCCAGGCGCTGCAGACACTGAATGACGATCTGTCCAACGGCAGCCGCTCACTGGTGCAGACAATGGCCGAGAGTGATGCCGACGAAAGCGTCAAGACACTGGCCGGGGAAATTGCCCGGGATCAGGCTGCCAGGGTACGCCTGTATGCGCAGGCAGAAACCGTGTTCTTCGGACTCAGCCTCGGCTCGGTGCTGGTACTGGCAGCCATCGGCCTGGCCATCAGCTTCGGCGTCATGGGTGTGATCAACATGGCCCACGGCGAACTGATCATGCTCGGCGCCTACTGCACCTGGGCCATGCAGCAACTGATGCCGAACAACCTGGGACTCTCCTTGCTGCTGTCCATTCCCGTGGCATTCCTGTTTACCGGCATGATCGGCATCCTGATCGAACGCAGCGTCATCCGTTTTCTCTATGGTCGTCCGCTGGAAACGCTGCTGGCCACCTTCGGCATCAGCCTGATACTGCAACAACTGGTTCGCACCTTCATTTCCTCACAGAATGTACCGGTGGCCAATCCTGCCTTCATGAGTGGCGTACTGGAAGTCAACAGCGTTCTGAGTCTGACACTCAACCGACTCTACATACTGGCCTTCTGCCTGATCGTGTTCGGACTGCTGCTGATGCTGCTGAAACGCACACGATTCGGCCTGGAAGTTCGTGCCGTGAGCCAGAATCGTTCCATGGCGCGTGCCATGGGTGTGCCTTCCTCACGCATCGATTCCCTGACCTTCGGCCTCGGTGCCGGTATTGCAGGAATCGCCGGTGTTGCCCTGTCACAGTTGACCAACGTCGGACCGAACCTTGGTCAGGCCTATATCGTTGACAGCTTCATGGTGGTGGTCTTCGGCGGTGTCGGCAATCTCTGGGGCACCCTCATCAGCGGCATGACACTGGGCATTGCCAACAAACTCATGGAACCCTGGGCCGGCGCCATCCTGGCGAAGATTCTGGTTCTGGTATTTCTCATCATGTTCATCCAGAAACGTCCTCGAGGTCTCTTTCCACAACGCGGTCGCGCGGTGGAGGCACACTGATCATGAGCGATACAACGACATCGGCACCCATTCCGAGCATCCGGCCACAACGCTCCCGGCTGTCCAGCATCATCTTCATACTGACGCTGATCGCGCTGATCATCGGCGTGTCCGTGTGCAACCAGTTGCCGGCAGAGCATCCGCTGTATGTCAGCAACTACATGGTGACCCTGCTCGGCAAATACCTGACCTACGCGATTCTGGCAGTAGCCGTCGATCTGGTGTGGGGCTATCTGGGCATTCTGAGCCTGGGTCATGCCGCCTTCTTCGCGCTGGGCGGCTATGCCATGGGCATGCACCTGATGCGACAGATCGGTGACCGCGGTGTCTACGGCAATCCGGATCTGCCGGACTTCATGGTGTTTCTCGATTGGCAGGAACTGCCCTGGTACTGGCTGGGATTCGACAACTTCGCCTTCACCGCATTGATGATCCTGATGGTTCCCGGCCTGCTGGCCTTCGTATTCGGCTGGTTCGCCTTCCGCTCGCGGGTGAACGGCGTCTATCTGTCCATCATTACCCAGGCGCTGACCTACGCTCTGATGCTGGCTTTCTTTCGCAACGAAATGGGATTCGGTGGCAATAACGGTCTGACGGACTTTCGTGAACTGCTCGGCTTCGATCTGCGCTCCGACAGTGTGCGTCTGGGTCTGTTCATCGCCTCCGGCGTGGCACTGTTGCTGGTCTACCTGCTGTGCGACAGCATTCTTCGCTCGCGACTGGGCAAGGTGGCTGTCGCCATCCGTGATGCCGAGGACCGCACCCGCTTCATCGGCTACCGCGTGGAAAGCGTCAAACTGGCATTGTTTGCCCTGTCCGCCATGATTGCCGGAGTCGCCGGCGCACTGTATGTGCCGCAAGTGGGCATCATCAACCCCGGTGAATTTGCACCACTGAACTCCATCGAGGTCGTTGTCTGGGTTGCCATTGGTGGGCGCGGTACGCTGTACGGTGCGGTGCTGGGTGCTCTGGGCGTCAACTATGCCAAGACCTGGTTTACCGGGGCCTTTCCCGAAGCCTGGCTGTTCGCACTCGGACTGCTGTTCGTGGTCGTCACTCTGCTGTTGCCACGGGGCGTTGCCGGTCTGCTCAAATTCAAACGATCTTCACAGGCAGTCTCATGAGTACAACCGACCCCATGACCGGCCCTGCGGTATTCAGGCGCGACAAGGTCTTTGAATTCCTGATTCCCAAACAGGTCGAAGACCTCGATCTGTCCCATGGCACCGCCCTGTACCTGGAAGACATCTCGGTCAATTTCGATGGCTTCCAGGCCATAAACGGTCTGAACTTCTACGTCAATACCGGTGAACTTCGCTGCCTGATCGGCCCCAACGGCGCCGGCAAGACCACGCTGATGGACATCGTGACCGGCAAGACCCGACCGGATACCGGTACCGCCTGGTTCGGTCAGAAGATCAACCTGCTGCGCATGGACGAAGCCGAGATTGCCCAGGCAGGCATCGGTCGCAAGTTCCAGAAACCCACCGTCTTCGAGAACCTGACCGTTTTCGACAACCTCGAACTGTCGATGGCGGGAACACGCAAGCTGTGGGCAACCTACCGTGCCCGGCTGAGCAGCGAGACCATGGACCGGATCGAAGCCATGGCCAGCACCATCAATCTTCTACCACAGTTGCATTCACAGGCTGGCAGCCTCTCCCATGGCCAGAAGCAATGGCTGGAGATCGGCATGCTGATCATGCAGAACCCGGTACTACTACTGGTGGACGAACCGGCCGCCGGCATGACACACCAGGAAATGGATCGCACGGTCGAACTGCTGACCACCCTGGCGGGCGATCACGCCATTGTCGTGGTGGAACATGACATGGACTTCGTGCGCGCCCTGAACTCCCCGGTGACCGTCCTGCATCAGGGCAGCGTACTGGCGGAAGGCAGCATGGCCGAGGTTCAATCCAATCCCGACGTCATGCGCGTCTATCTGGGCACGGAGTCAAGCTCATGCTGACACTGGAAAACATCGATCAATACTACGGCTCCTCGCACACGCTGAAGAACCTGAGCCTGTCGATCACCCCCGGCGCCTGTACCGTCATCATGGGTAGAAATGGCGTCGGCAAGACCACCCTGATGCAATGCATCACCGGTCTGCTACCACTGCGCAATGGCTCGATGAAACTGGCTGACAGAGACATCACGAAAATTGCCGCCGAGGGCCGAGCAGCGGTTGGTATCGGCTATGTGCCGCAAGGTCGACAGATCTTCCCGCTGCTCAGCGTCGAGGAAAACCTGCGAACCGGTCTGCGGGCCCGCTCCGATGGTTCGAAAGTCATACCCGAGTTGGTGTACGAGCTATTCCCGGTACTCAAGGAAATGCTGCGACGTCGCGGTGGAGACCTGTCCGGTGGTCAACAGCAACAGCTGGCCATTGGTCGCGCTCTGGTGACCGAACCGGAGCTGTTGCTGCTGGATGAGCCGACCGAAGGCATACAGCCGAATGTGGTACACGACATCGGTACCATCATCACCCGACTGAACAAGGAGATCGGGCTCACCGTGGTTCTGGTGGAACAGAAGCTGCCTTTCGCCCGCCGTGTCGGCGACGATTTCGTCCTGATGGATCGCGGCGAGGTGGTTGCCAAGGGTGCCATGGACACACTGAGTGAAGATCTGGTGAAGCAGTATCTGACGGTGTGATCGCCGTGGAGGGCTGCCAGCCCTCCACCGATTCTGCAAGCGAACTCAAGCATCCGCAGCGTAGGAGATGACCTCGAACTCCAGGCCATCCTCATCATGGAAATAGAAGCGTCGACCCGGTTCATAGTCGGCGTGCGAGTGCGGCTCCAGACCGCGTTCGATAACGCGCTTCTCGGCAGCATCCAGATTATCCACGACGATACCGACGTGATTCAGTCCGTGCTGCCGGTAATGGCTTTGCGTCGCATCGACGGCCATATCCTGATGTCGGTACAGAGCCAGATATGAACCATGTCCACCCACATGTATCGTGAAGCCAGCGTTCTTGGCCTCCCCCTGCCAGCGGACATGCCAGCCGAACAACTCGCACAACAGATCGGCCGTGGCTTGTGGATCGGGGACCGTCAGATTGATGTGTTCCAGTACGGATTCGTTCATGTCCTGATGTTTCCTTGCCTGATGTGAACTGACAGGCTAATACCTCAAGTAAGGTAGAGGTCAAGCATCATTTTCGGAGCAGTAAGGAACATGAAAAAGGCAGCAGATGCCCTCTCCATCGGCGAACTGGCAAAGCGCGCCGATATGACGGTGACCGCCATCCGATTCTACGAAGCCGAAGGCTTGCTCAGCTCCCTGCGCAATGACGGTGGCCAGAGACGCTTCCAGCGCAGCAGCATACGCCGCCTGGCCTTCGTGAAGATTTCGCAGAATCTGGGGTTCTCCCTGGCAGAGATTCGCGAAGCTCTGGCGACATTGCCCGATTCACGGACGCCGACGAAACGCGACTGGGAACGCCTCAGCAGACACTTTGCCCGGGATATCGATCGCAGGATCGAAGGGTTGCAACAGCTGCGGGAAAAGTTGACCGGCTGCATCGGTTGTGGCTGCCTGTCGCTGGCTCGTTGTCGCCTGTACAACCCGGATGATCGAGCGACGGGGCTCGGCGCCGGGCCCCGCTTTCTGCTGGGCGACAGCCACGACGACCTGCCGTCGTCGTAGCTTCCAAAGGGAAGAATCTCACCAGCATTGCCATGTGGCAGTGCTGGCCACGCCGAGACCCCGACCGCCCTGACCGGACATCAGCCAGGCAGATTGGAGCCGCGTACAGCGACGAAGGCATCCACAGCGGTGCAAGTCTCGGCGCTGCACAGCAGAGGATTGATCTCCAGCTCCACCAGCCGTTCGCCCAGTTGCAAAGCCGCCTGCTGAACGGATTCCAGCGTATCCAGCAATCGGTCGCGATCCACGGCTGCGCGGTTGCGAAATCCGTTGAGCAAAGGGGCGCAGCGCAGACGATCGATGCGGCGATCGAACTCGGCACGTGTTGCCGGTATCAGGCAATGCACGGTGTCGGCCAGCACTTCGGTTGCCACACCACCGGCACCGATGGTCATCAACAGACCATGTACCGGGTCCTGCACCACGCTGACCAGCAACTCCACCACGGCACCGTCCACCTGCTCTTCGATCAGGCAACCGCCCTCACAATCCATTTCGCGAATCGCGCGTTCCAGCTCGCGCCGGTTACCGATGGCCAGCGCAATGGCATTGGCATCACTCTTGTGCAAAACCCCCAGACTCTTGGCAACCACCGGGTAGCTGAACGCCGGTGATGCCTTGTCCAGTGCGCGACTCAGACTCAGTGAAGAGCGCACATCGGCGAAGGACAGGCGCACACTCACCGGCACACTGATACCAAAACGGTTGAGCCAGCGCTTGGCGGTACTCTCATCCAGTTGACGCGGCGGCTGTCGACCGGTGACCGCGCTGTGCACCAGACCCCAGGCTTCCTGACTGGCACGCCGGGCACTTCTGCCGGAACGTTCCGCACCCGCACCTTCGACAAGAGACAGTGCCGCGGCCTTGAACGAGACGTCCGGATTGTCCGGCAACCACACCGGCAGCGGCGACTCGGTGCTGTCGGCCATGTCCAGCCAGCCGGCATTGGCCAGCGCCCGCAGGCCATCATTGAGACCGCACAGGGCAACCACATCCTGTCGAAACAGAGCCTCGACGATCTCCTCCGGCATGTTTTCCGCCAGTGTGGCAATCACGGCACGCACTCCCTGCCAGTGCTGACTGGCTGATAGGAAAGCATCCAGTGCCTGCTGCCAGGAGTCTTGATCACAACGATCCGAACGTGGAAAATCCAGCACCAGCAAGGCCACATCGGCCGGTGACGGGAACTGATCATTGGCCGATATCGTGGCACTGGGCGGCGGTTCATGACACTGCAGCATGGCGACAACCATCCGTTCCATGGCCACTCGGTCATCGCGAATGGCCATGTGATAATCCAGTGGATTGGCCAGGGCCACCTCACCACCGAGCACCTGTTTGAGGGCAATCTTCTGGTCGTCATCCAGCCGCGGGAACTGCAACCCCTGATTGGCACCGAAATCTCCCACCAGTGCCGCTTCCCCGCCGGAACTGGTCATGGACAGCACGCGATAGCCGCCCACCTTGCGCGGCAGATGCAGCACTTTCAGGGTTTCGATGAACTCACCGATGCCTCTGGAACGCAGCAGGCCCAGCCGTTCGATGAAGGCACTGGCAGCCGCATCATCGCCTGACAGCGAACGGGTATGAGACATCAGCGCGGCCCGTGCCAGCGATGTCACTCCGGTCTTCAACACCACGATCCGCTTGCCCATGGCACGAGCACGGCCAGCCAGGGATTCAAAGGCGCGAATGTCGGAAAAACCCTCGATGTGCAGACCCAGAGCTGTCACCCGGTCATCCTCCAGTACCGATGCCGCCAACTCTGCCAGAGTGGTCTGCGCCTGATTGCCGGCCGTGATCAGATAGGCCAGCGGCAGGCCGCGCCGCTGCATGCTCAGATTGATGGCGATGTTGGACGACTGAGTGATCACTGCCACCCCACGCTCGACAGCCTTGCCACCATGCTGGTCCGGCCACAACGAGATGCCATCCAGGTAGTTCAGCAGTCCATAGCTGTTCGGACCGATGAGCGGCATGTCTCCCGCCGCTTCGGTCAGACGCCTCTGTCGCGCTTCGGCATCGCGATCCAGCGCTGCACGCTCACCGAACCCGGTGGCGAAACAGATGGCACCACCGGCGCCTGCAGCTGCCAGAGAGGCAACCAGCTCGATGGTCTGCTCGTTGTTGACGGCAATGAAGGTGGCGTCGGGCACCCCGGGCAGATCATCGAGGCTGGCATAACAGGGCTCACCGGCCAGGCGATTGCGACGCGGGTGCACCGGCCAGACCTCGCCATCGAACCCGGCCTGACGGCATTGCGTGATGACAGACTCTGCCCACTGACCGCCGACCACGGCGATCGAGCGGGGATTCAGCAGGCGCCCGAAACGCACGGGCACCTCAGGACCGCTGCCTGAACATCGCGCCTTGCATGAGGTTGGCGTACTCGATGGCAGGGTCCAGGAAGGCCATATAGCTGTCCATGACAGTCTTGAAGCCTTCATTCTCTTCGGCCAGCTTGTTGATGACATCCGCCGAGGCGACCTTCAGCGCATCGACAACCTCTTCGGGAAATTCCAGGAATTCCACGCCTTCACCGCGAAGCTGTCCCATGGCCTGTGTATTGAAGTAATCGAACTGTGCCAGGGTCTCTGCGGAAGTGGCTTCCGCCGCGCTGGCCACGATGGCCTGCAGATCGGCCGGCAGTTCATCGAAGGCATCCTTGTTGACCACGATTTCCAGGGCCGCACCCGGTTCGTGAAAAGCCGGTACATAGCAGATGCTGGCAACCTTGTACAAACCGAAGGCCTGATCCAGCAGCGGCCCTACCCATTCCGCCGCGTCGATGGCGCCGGACTTGAATGCCGGGAAGATCTCCGGTGGAGGCAACAGTACAGCGTTGACACCCAGGGCGCGCATCGCCTCTCCACCCAGACCGGCGATACGCATGTTCAGGCCCTTGAGGTCTTCCACCGAGTTGATCGGCTTGCTGAACCAGCCGCCGCTCTGTGTCCCACTGTTTCCGGAGTAGAACGGCTTGAGCCCGCGTTCGGCATAGATGTCGTCCCACAGCTCCTGTCCGCCCCCATATCGCAACCAGGCCGCGTGTTCCGTGGCGGACATGCCAAACGGCACGGTACTGAAGAAATGCAGGGCGGGATTCTTGCCGGCCGCATAGTAGGGAGTCGAATGACCGATTTCCGCCGTTCCCTGTTGCACGGCATCTTCCACGGCAAACGGCGGCACCAGCTCACCACTGGAGAACACCTTGAGAGTCAGGCGTCCATCGGACATCGCAGCCACGCGCTCGGCAAAGCTGACGACATTGGTACCTACTCCGGGAGCCTTGGCCGGAAAGCTGGTTGGCAGCTTCCACTCGAACTTGCCTTGGGCAATGGCAGGCGCGCCGGTGATCAATGCGGCCGATGTAGCGGTGCCAGCAGCGCTGGCCTTGATGAAGTCACGACGTTTCATGGGGGTCCTCATTGGAAATCGGGCCAACGCAATCAGCCTGATGTCGCTGGATCAACTCAACTGTTCCGGCAACCAGGTTGCCAGCTGCGGGAACACGGCAACCAAGCATAGCGCAAGCAATTGAAGCACAACAAATGGAATCACCGCTCGGTAGATACCCAGCGTGGTCAGCGACGGTGGCGCTACCGACCGAAAATAGAACAGGGCAAAGCCGAACGGTGGTGTCAGGAAGGAGGTTTGCAGATTGAGCGCCAGCAAAATGGCTATCCAGACCGGGTCAAAATCGCTGGCCAGCAGAATGGGGCCGACGATGGGCACCACGATGAAGATGATCTCGACGAATTCGAGCACGAAGCCCAGCAGAAAGACCACCAGCATCACCACCAGCAGAGTCCCCCACTGGCCACCGGGCAGATCACCCAGCAGATGTTCGATCATTTCGTCGCCACCGAAACCGCGAAAGACCAGCGACAGCATCGAGGCACCGAGAATGATGCCGAAGACCATGGCGGATACCAGTACCGTTTCGCGCAGCACGGCCTGCAACACCTGCCGCTGCCACAGGGCCACGCTGGATACCAGGAGGCCAGCCACCGTGAGCAGAACGATGAAACCGGCCACCATCAGGCCCGCCGGATGGTGCCGAATGCCGCCTGGCAGTACGGCGTTCAGCGTCAACAGCAGACTCAAGGCGATGACCACACACAGATTGAGCCAGCCGACATGACGCTTGCCGGAGACATTGCTGGCGGCCAGCAACAGGGCACCGGCAGCACCGATGGATGCTGCCTCGGTGGGCGTCGCCACACCGGCCAGGATGGAGCCCAGCACGGACAGGATCAGCAGCAGCGGCGGCAGGAACACCTGCAGCAGTACCACCGGTGTCAGCTGATCGGGCAGCCCGACGCCGGCGATGCCCGGTGTTGCCGTCTCGGCCTGAACCTCAACGGGTGGCGTCTGTGCCACAACCGTGCCCCGCCACTTCAGATATACCGCGAGATAAAGACCGTAAAGGCCGACCAGCAACATGCCGGGTATCAGCGCTCCGGCGAACAGATCGGCGACCGATACCGGCTCTGGTGCGAAGTTGCCCGCCGCGTGCTGCGCTTCCAGGTAGGTATTGGAAATCTGGTCGCCCAGCAGAATCAGCACCACCGAGGGTGGAATGATCTGTCCCAGGGTTCCCGAGGCACACACGAGGCCGCTGGACAGACGGGTCGGCAAGCCGGCGCGGGTCATGGCCGGCAGACTGATCAGCCCCAGCATCACGATGGTAGCGCCGATGATGCCGGTGGAAGCGGCAATCAGCGCGCTGACAATGAGCACGGCGAAGGCCAGACTCCTGGCAGATCCACCCAGCAGGCGAGCCATGACCAGCAGCATGCGTTCGGCCGTGTGGGAGCGCTCGAGCAGCACGCCCATGGCAATGAACAGTGGTACCGCAATCAGCAGGGTATTTCCGGTCAGCCCGAAGACGCGCTGCGGAAATGCCTGCAGGAAGCTCAGATCGAAGCTGCCTGCCAGTGAACCGGCAATGGCGACCAGCAAGGGGACGCCCAGCAGCACCAGCATGACGGGCACCCCCGACAGGATGCCTGCCAGCAGTGAGCAGAAGAGAATGATCAGAAACGGATTGGAGGCATGCATCAGCTGGATTGTCCGGACATCAATGACGCGCCGCCCTGCAAAATCAGCAGAATGCAACTGAGTGGAAACAGCGTCTTGACGAGGTAGACTCCCGGCAGACCACCGGTCTCACGTGAGCCCTCCCGGATCTGCCAGGCATAGGCGATATCGGGATAGACCAGATAGAGACACAGCAGAAATACCGGCAGCAGCAATACGAGCACGCTCAGTCTGTCCATACGCCGCCGCAGACGTGCAGACTGATGCTCTCGCCAGACATCCACGCGAACATGTCGATCCATGACCAGTGCCACCGGAATACTGAGCGTGACCAGACTGGCGAAGACATAGGCCGTGAAGTCCTGCAGCTCCAGAAAACCGGCACCGAAACAGTAACGCAGAATGACGATGCTGATCTGGGAACACAGCAGCAACACCAGCAACAGCAGACAGACCCACATTGTCGACTGATGCAGGAATGCGCACAGCTGCAGATATCGGTTTCTCAAGAAGACCTCCCCGCCCCCGGGTAACACTGGAAACTTGTCAGGGCCGCCATCCAGGGCGCGCCAGGCCGGCAAGTTTACCCGCATCAGCAAATCAGCGCCGAGATTCCGGCACACAAGAGCACCCGAGTCGGTGGCACAGACTGCCAGCTCTCGTATACTGGTGGCCACCACCATCCGGAGTACACCATGTTCGGTTCAGACAAGTCAGAGTGCAGAGGAACTGCCAGGCGTGGCATGGGTGTCTGGCCATGGCTGTTGCTGTTGTGCCTGTTCGCGCTCCCCGGCCATGCCCAGTCGCCGGATACCACCGCGCCGCTCATCGAAGTCGAAGAGCTGAACGATGTGGTGGCAGACCGGACGCAGGTATTCACGGTTCGAGTGGAAGAGGATAACGAGCTTCAGGAAGTCACCCTGTATCATCGTCGCGCCGGTGTATTGCCCTATACCGCAGCCCCCATGCAGCCTGTCGGTGAAACCGGCTACTACAGCGTCTCCATTCCGACCGACTATCTGGACTTGCGCACCATCGAATACTACGTCAAGGCCGGAGATCAAAACGGCAACCGGACCGTCAGCGGCTTCGCCTTCGACCCTTACCGTCGCACGCTCAAGGAAGCCACCTTTCCATTGCCGGCTGCAGACTCGTCACCGCTCGCCCTTGAGACCCCGGCGTCTCAGGCCGACGAAACAACACCCCCCTTGCTGCAACGTCGCTGGGTACAGATCACCCTGGGCGTACTGGCTGTAGGCGTGCTGGCAAACCTGGCCAGTGACAGTGGTGAGGAAACTCGCATCGTGCCTCTGACTTTCACACTGGAATGAGAGTGTCACACATGAACCGGATATCGATGACCAGAACTGCACTGGCGGCCTTGTCAACAAGCCTGCTGCTGACGGCCTGTTCGGACGGCGACACGGTCGTCACTCTCGAAGCGACCCCTCAGGTGAGCATCGCCCTGCCCGATGTGCTGATCAACGCCGGTGTTCCGGACATGAACCTGCTTCGCCCCACCATCCAGCTCTCCAATGGTGCCAACCTGAGCATGACACGAATCGGCAATGGCAACAGCTGGCGCGGTGAAGTCAATGTGGAGGCCGGTCGCTCCTACACGGCAACCGTCGTCTGGGTAGAGGACTTCCGCGGCCAGAGCCTGCCACTGGCCGAACTGGTCCAGCAGCTGGAGGTGAGCAACGATGGTGCCGTGGAAATCCTGTCAACCAGCGACTACCGGACTGACATCGATTTCGACTCCGATGGCCGCAGCAATCTGCAGGAACGCCAGAACGACACCGACCCCTTCGTGGCCAATGGCCAGACCGGAGGCAATGTCGACGAGGTCGATGTCATCGTGCCCCGCATTGCGACCGAGAATGTACCGGAGATCGACGGCAGGGAGGTAACGACAGACGAACAGGGAGCCCTGACCGGTCAATGGGCCAATGCGGTACAGTCGGATAACAGTGGCGCGCCGCTGTACATCGACAATCTGATGATCGATAACTTCGGCAATGCCGATGCAGGCGGCCCTCTGCGTCGCTGGGCTGCCCTGCATGACGGTACCTACCTGTACATCGTGGTGCTGGTGGATGACAACAACCAGCGCCACCGGGATTCGGGTACGCAACTGACCCAGGACGACAGTCTCGAGTTCTTCATCGATGGCGACAACAGCAAGCTCGAACAATACGATGACAACGACTTTCACCGCATCCTGCCGGTATCCCTGGCCGACAACGTCACACAGCCCGCGTTCGACGGCGAGGTGTCAGGTCCATCGTCAAGCACCGCGCCACTGGAATACGACTTCGTCACCGGGCCGGGAGCGGGTCCGGACGGACTGCGCACACCGCGCTTCCGGCAGGACATCTACGAACTGAGAGTCGAGCTGGCATCGGCAGGCATCAATGTCGACTCACCCTTCGGCTTCGAGCTGCAGGTGAACGATGATGATGATGGCGGTGGCCGCGATACCAAATGGGGCTGGAAGCATCCGGCCGGCAATGGCAGCAACGTCGACGGCACGATGAACAACCCGTCCCTGATGGGCACGCTGAAGCTGGAGTGATCCCGCGAGCGGCCGAGTGTTTTACTCACTACTCACTACTCACTACTCACTGCTCACTGCTCACTACTCACTGCTCACTGCTCACTGCTCACTGCTCGCAATCAGCATTTTCTTGATCTGGCGCAGATTGCGACTGTCTGCCAGCAGAACCGCATCGATGCCATTGGCATCCCTGATCCGTGTATTGGCACCCGCCCGGATCAGCGAACCGACCACCCGCTGACGATCTCTGCCGACCGCAGCCAGCAAGGCCGTGCGCCCGAACGTGTCTGCAGCATTCAGATCAGCGCCTTTGGCAATCAATTGCAGCACCAGATGCTCGTAACCCTTCTTGGTCGCCTCGATGACCGGGAACGAGCGATTCAGGGTCGGCATGTTGACATCGGCACCCGCATCAACCAGATACTTGGCCACGACCGGCTGCTCCAGGGCGATGGCCGCCGCTAGGGGTGTCTGCCCTTCTCGGCTTCGACCGTTGACATTGGCTCCCACGGCAATCAGGTTCCCCACCAGCTTCACCAGTGTTTCCTGGGGGGCCTGCTGAATGGCGTTCACCAGCACGTCGTTCGGCAGGCGATCGGCCAGCTGACCATCGCGGACCATCATCTGCACGACCGCCGCACATCCGGCACTGACCGTTCGTTCCAGATGCGACTGGCCATGATAGACCGACATGACCGACAGGGACGGATTGTCACGCATGGCCGTTTCGATGCGCGCGATGTTGCACAGCTTCACCTGTTCTGCGAAGTAGGCTTGCAGACTGCTCTCGTAGCTGGACTTGCCCTGCAGATGAGCCAACAGGGCATGACTGCAGGCGGGTCGCCGGATATGGTTGACCAAGGGCTGGCCAGCCACCAGTTCCGGTGATTCCAGGTCACCCGCCTCTTCCAACAGTGATGTCATTCTCTGCACATGGCATTCCCGCGCCGCACGACGATAATCCAGATACAGCTTGCGCTGGTTCTTGCTGTGCTGCGCCGGTGTGGGAGACTGGATCTCCAGCTGATCCTGGCTGCCGGCAAATTGTGGATTGAAGCGCGCCGAGACCATCAGCACGAATCGCTCGCCACCAAGACGACGATCCGTGGCAATGGCATGATCCATGGCTGTCATGCCGCGATAATCCTGCTGGGTAACCGAGGCTCCATGGCTCAACAAAAGGGCCACCACATCGCCATGGTTGCTCGTGATGGCAACCATCAGAGGCGTTCGGCGCTCCGAGCTGAGCGCACCATTGTCGACCGACGCCCCTGCTTCCAGCACACGTTCGACAATCGCAAGATCGCCGATTCTGGACGCCAGCATCAGTGGCGTATTGCCGTTGACCACGGCTTCGGGTTGAGCGCCCTTGGCCAGCAGGGAATCGACCTTCGGCAGATCCTTGTTGGCTATCGCATTCATCAACTGGCTTTCGCGGCTCGACGGCAGGTAACTGCACGCCGGCTTGAGTTTCTCCAGCACGCGTGGGGATATCGAATCACTGGTGCAATTCCAGTTCAGCAGCCCACTGACACGGCTGATGCCGGGGGTGAATGTCATCGATCTTGCGCCGATCTTGTCCTCGAAATCGACGATCAGGACACCGCCACGATTGATCGCCACGCGCTTGACGCTCGTGCCGTAGATGCTTCGGGGTGGCGGCAGCCCTGCGTCGGCGTTGTCATGAGGCATCACACCATGCTTCAGATAATGATCGGACACCCGCAGTTTGACCTGGGAGGTCAGATTGAATGCCTCGGACAGCAAAGCTGCCTTCACATACAGGCCGCGGGTATGCCAGCTATGCAAGGCACCTGCGCCGGTGGCAAGCATGGCTAACACGATGATCAGCAGTTTCACGAGTTGATTGCCGGGGTAAGTTGACTATTCTGGAGTGAGTATCGGGTTCGATTTGCAATCCCCCGCCTTACCTCTTGCGTATCGACTCGGAACACCCCACCCTTGACGGATTGGTTGGCATTTTTGCGAGTTCTGCCACTCGCGATGCCAGATACCGTATGAAACAGATCAAAACTCGCATGCCACAGAATCAGGAGTCCGCCTCACTCATGAATACACCTGTCAGCCACCCCGCCTTTACCCACGTGCGCAGTCACCATATCCAGTCACTGGATATCGATGTGCATGAGTTCCGGCACGACGTCACGGGTACGACCCACGTCCATCTGGCAGCAGACAATCCTGAAAACGTGTTTCTGGTCGGCCTGCGCACAGTGCCTACCGACTCCACCGGTGTGGCACACATTCTGGAACACACCGTGCTGTGCGGCAGCGAGAAGTATCCGGTTCGCGACCCCTTCTTCATGATGATCCGGCGTTCACTCAATACCTTCATGAACGCCTTCACCTCCAGTGACTGGACGGCCTACCCCTTTGCCAGCCAGAACAGGAAAGACTATTTCAATCTGCTGGACGTCTACCTGGACGCCGTATTCTTCTCGCGTCTGCACGAGCTGGACTTTGCCCAGGAAGGCCACCGCGTGGAATTCGACAAGGCCGATGATCCCACCACCGACCTGGTCTTCAAGGGCGTGGTCTTCAACGAGATGAAAGGCGCAATGAGCGCTCCCACCAGCGTCCTGTGGCAAACGCTCAGCAAGCATCTGTTTCCGAACAACACCTACCACTACAACAGTGGTGGCGATCCCGAATGCATTCCGGACCTGAGTTACGACGAACTGAAGTCCTTCTACGACACTCACTATCACCCGTCCAATGCCGTGTTCATGACCTACGGCAATCTGGCACCTGACGAGTTGCAGACGCGCTTTCAGGATCAGGTACTGAACCGTTTCGAGAAGCTGGACCGCACAATCCAGGTGACACCTGCCAAGCGTTATCACGCGCCGATCCGGGTGCAGGAATCCTACGCAACGCAGGATGAGGATCTGGACAACAAGACACATCTGGTGGTCGGCTGGTTGCTGGGTGAGAGTATCGATCTCGACCAACGCCTGCAGGCCCACCTGCTCTCCAGCGTACTGCTCGACAACAGCGCATCACCGCTGATGAAGGCGCTGGAACAGAGCGAATTGGGAAGTTCACCCTCGCCCATGTGCGGTCTGGAAGACAGCAATCGGGAAATGGTCTTCGCCTGTGGTCTCGACGGTTCCGACCCCCAACATGCCCAGGCCACCGAAGCCATGATCCTGGACGTCCTCGAAACCGTGGCGCGAGACGGTGTGCCGCAGGAGCAGATCGAGGCAGTCCTGCATCAGATAGAAATGAGTCAACGGGAAATCCGTGGCGATGGCATGCCTTTCGGTCTGCAACTGGTCCTCAGTGGTCTGTCGTCAGCCATGTTGCGCGGCGATACACTGGCCGCCATCGATCTGGACCCCGCACTGGAGCGTCTGCGCGAAGCCACCCGGGATCGCGACTTCATTCCTCGATTGATCCGCAAGCTGCTGCTGGACAATCCGCATCGGGTCACACTGACACTGTCGCCCGATCGTGCCATCAGTGAACGCCGCAATCAGGCAGAACGTGAACGACTGGCCGGGATGAAAGCCTCATTCGACGCGTCACAGACGACACGGGTCGTGGAACAGGCGGCAGCTCTGGCTGAACGTCAGGCACAGGAGGATGACCCGGAAATTCTGCCCAAGGTCACCCTGGCCGATGTACCTGTTGAGCTGCATATTCCCTCGTGCAAGGAGGACAGCATCCAGCAGGCACCTGCCATTCTGTACGGACAGGGCACCAATGGCCTGGTGTATGAACATGTCGTTGTCGACCTGCCCCAGCTGGATCAGGAGCTGTCTTCCGTGTTGCCGCTGTACACCAGTTTCCTGGCAGAACTGGGTTCCGGCGGACGCGACTACCTGGACACCCAGTCACTGCAGGCGTCGGTCACCGGCGGTATCTCTGCCTACACCCTGCAACGCGGTGCCGTGGATGACGAACAGTCGGTATCCGGATACATGGTGTTGAGAGGCAAGGCTCTGCTGCGCAACACGGATGCACTGTCGAGCCTGATGCTCGATACCCTGACCGATGTGCGATTTGACGAACACGCAAGGATCCGTGAGCTGATTGCGCAGACGCGTGCCAGTCGAGAACAGAGCGTCACGGGCAGTGGCCACATGCTGGCCATGATGGCCGCCGCCAGTGGCATGAGTCCAACCATCAGACTCTCACACCAGCTCAATGGACTGGCAGGCATCAAGGCTCTGAAGGCACTGGATGATACGCTGGACGACGAGTCTGCCATGGCCGCTCTGGCAGAACGGCTGCAGACGCTGCACGGTATTCTGCGAAACGCCCCGCGACGCTTCATGATCGTGGCTGAGGACGAGAACCTTGCCACCATTCAGCAGAGCCTGGGGCGCGCCTTTGGCGATGCGCCGGTAGTCGAGAACTTCGAGCGATTCTCACCTGCCCCTGTGCGAGAGCAAGTGCGTCAGCTGTGGACCACCAGTACCGAAGTGAGCTTCAACGCCAAGGCCTATCCGACGGTTGCATCCACCCATGAGGATGCCGCCGCACTGGCAGTGCTGGGGCCTTTCCTGCGTAACGGCTATCTGCACCGCGCCATCCGCGAGACCGGTGGAGCATACGGTGGTGGAGCCTCACATGATTCCGACACGGCTTCGTTTCGCTTCTACAGTTATCGCGACCCACGCCTGACAGGCACTCTGAATGACTTCGACGAGTCCATCAACTGGCTGCAAGGCACGACCCACCAACCGCGTGAGCTGGAAGAGGCGATACTCAATGTCATCAGCGGAATTGACAAGCCCGGTTCCCCCGCCGGTGAAGCACGCAGCGCCTTTCAGGCGGAACTGTTTGGCCGAACAGCCGAGCATCGACGTGCCTTCAGGCAACAGATCCTGGGAGTCAGCCTGGATGACCTGCAGCGTGTCGGGGCGACCTATTTCGATCCCGCCAAGGCCAGCACCGGTATCGTCACCAATGAGACGACGGCAGCAAGCGATGAGGTGAAGAGTCTCGGTCTGGAAAAATTCGCTCTCTGACAGCAATTGCCGGCAACAGCGACAGGCAGATCTGCCATCACACCCGGTGTGGTGGCGAACTGCGCCGACTGATACTCAACAGAACCCGAGCAATATCATCGGAAATAGAGAGACTTGAACTGAAAAACCCCGTTGATAGCGGGGTTTTTTCATACTTGCATGTCCGCTCACCGGCCTTGCGCCGGTCAAGCGCCCTGCGCCGAGCGCAGGAGAACTTCAGCTACCGCTGGAGTCTTCTTGAACTGGGGCAGAGTCTTCCGGGTCACCAGCCTGTATGCGTTCGTAGATCTCTTCACGATGCACACTGACATCAGGTGGCGCAGTGATACCAATGCGTACCTGTTTGCCTTTCACACTGAGAATGGTGATGGTTACTTCATCGCCAATAACAATTGATTCGTCAGTCCTTCTGCTCAGAATCAACATCCGAGTCACCTCCTAAATACAAAAACAGTAAACAACGTGAAACCGCAGCACCTCCTTTCACACGGGCTGTTAGATTCCATGGGATCGGTTACAACCACCTTTGGAATACCAGTCATTCATTGACCGGTTCCTACCTGTCCCTCTCTTCCTAGTATGACTCATCAGAGAGCGCAGAACACACCATATGCGGGCGAACATGTCCGATTTATAGACCCTTCGCCGTAAAAATCCACCTGTGTTCAACCCTGTTACCTGATGCACAGCAGCAGAATCAAGCACCACATCACGAAAACCATGTATCTGCCTGTACATACAACCAAGCCATGGACATAAGGTACCCGTTTGCTACTGCCGGGACAACATCGATTTGCCCGATCATCGTAATTTCTTTATAGAAATGATTCAAACGGACTAACAGTACACGCTTTGCCTGTGGAAAAACAGTTGTCTTGTTCAGTAGATTCCGATCTGCCTTTCATCATTCCTGAGTTTGCATACTCCAGTCGCCTCTCCATATGACTCTCCACTGCATACGCTTGCAACCGGTTTGCGGGTGTCACAAGTAACACCTGCCAGTCATCTGCTCTGCAAGGGTCGCTCGGCAATCGAACACAAGCATGAAAAAAATACAGCTCCACGGATCAATCTGTAAATAAAGCACGATATAAGCAGATAAACGGTGACGATTCTTCTTGTAACAAGACGCATGAGCCAGCATTCAGATCATCGACGGCCGACTCTCAGAGAACGTTCGAGTTACCACACTACAAGTCGGGCAATTGAACAGCGGTACTGTCGTTCCGTTCAGATGACTTTCCGCCCGACTATGACAAGCCACTCCAGAATTGTTCCACCCGGTCCACCAGGCTTTTTGCCGAGCCCGGCCGATCGAGTTGCCAGTGGCCGGGAAAAAGCCTCTGGTAGAAGGTGGAACGAAACCGCGTATCGACCAGCAACACCACACCGCCATCGGATTCATTACGTATCAATCGCCCCACGGTTTGCAGTACTCGTGTCAATCCGGGATAGCGATAGGCAAAGTCGAAGCCATCGTGACCCTGGCGCTGATAGTGTTCGGAGATCAATCGAGTCTGTGTATCGAGACCTGGCAACCCCGGACTGACCACGATCACCCCGATGAGGCGGTCTCCTGCGTAGTTTATCCCCTCGCCATAGATGCCCCCCTGAATGGCGAAGCCGACACGATGCCCCGGCTCCTCCAGACTGGCAAGAATCTGCGGCTGCTGTTCACGTGAATGTTCCGCGTCCTGCTTCCAGGTCTCGTCCTGCGGATAACGCGACACATAGGCCGAGTAAGCCTGATTCAGATAGGCATGTGAAGGGAAGAACACCAGATAATTGCCCGGCTTGGCTGCACACACTTCGTGAACGAGTTCGATCAGCGCTGGCAGAGAAGCCTGGCGCTGTAGGTATCGTGTATCAATCCAGTCAACGACGCAATGCAATGCGCGTGCGGGATCAAATGGCGAACTCAGTTGCAGGCAGGCTGTCGACTCAGGCAGACCCAGTGCATCACGATAGAAGGTAGCAGGCCTGAGGGTGGCGGAAAAAACCACGGTCGCCTTGAATTGTCTGTACTGTTTTTGCAGCTTGGCGGATGCATCCTGACAAAACAGCATCACTTCCACCTGTTTGCGCCGACCCGAGTTGTAGAATTGCGTGATGTCGCGATGTTGCTCGGCAAACAGTTCGTGGATGACAACATAACGGCACAGAGTGCGGAACAGCTCGTTGCTGCTTTCCTTCAGACCAGGCGCCTGCCCATGGCTGGCAACCATCGCCTCGATCACATCAGCGGCACGTCGACTGATGGCGGCATTCGTCACCTCACTGACCTGGGTCTCCGCCTCCTGTTCCCTGACATGGCTACGCATTTCACGGGCCAGCCTGTCCAGCGCATTGGCTACCTGCGGGTGATGCTGACGACACACAGCCGCCTCATCGAGACACCTCAGTCGATTCAGCTGGGCAGAGTACATCGAGCGAGAGCGATCAAGCAGATTATGCGCTTCATCTATCAGCAGCAATGTATCTGATCGATCCTCGCTGAAATGCTGCAAGCGAACCAGAGGGTCGAACACATAGTTGTAGTCCGCTATGACCACATGCACCCACGGCAGTAACTGCAAGGCGAGTTCGAACGGACAAAGCTGGTGCTGCCAGGCAATCTCATCCAGCACACTGTCGTGCATGATGCCGCAGGCAAGCAACTCCTCTCGTGCGGCAGGCAGGCGATCGAAAAAACCGATGGTCATCGGACACCTGCCCGCCTCGTCCCTGTCACAGCGACCATTGCTGCAGAAGCAGGTAGGCTGCTTGGCCCGAATCTGTACCGCCGAGACGATCAGCCCCGAGGCCTGCATGTGCTGCAACGATTGCAGGGCACTCAAGCGCCCTGCCACCTTGGCAGTGAGATAGGCAATCTGGGCAATGCCACCTTCACCCAGTGACTTGATACCGGGAAACAGGGCACTGACCGTCTTGCCGATGCCGGTGGGGGCCTCACACATCAATACCTGCGCATCACGCGTACAGCGATAGATCGCTGCGGACATGTCACGTTGCCCGGCTCGGAAATCCGCATGAGGAAATTTCATCAGACTGGCGCTGTGCTGCATTTGCCGCCGTTGCGACTGAACCTGCTCCAGCCAGATGACATAGGTCTCGAGGGCAGCCAGTGTGTGCTGCTGCAGGGCTTGCCGGTCCAGCTGACGCAATTGCGTTTCCTGTTCACCGGATCGGATGTTCATGTGTATCAGCTCGAGTTCGACACTCTCGGCGTGCGAGTCGATCGATGTCAGATACAGATGACCGTAAAGATACAACTGCGACCACTGCAATTGCTGTTGCGAAGACGGCAACTGCGCTGCCGGCACCAGTGTCGTCTTGATTTCACTCAGGCGAGGCTGCTGGCGATCGAGCAGATCCACTCGCCCACCCAGGGTCACATCGTGCTGCCTGATACTCAACACCGCTGACAGAATCACCTCAGTCTCTATCGGCGAGTCGCGATGCTTCGACTCTTCACGTGCCTCGCGCTGAATCTTCTGATGGGCCCGCATCCCCTGCCGTGCGGTCGGACCGGCGACGCCTTCAGGAAAGAGATCTCCCGAGCGACACGAGAAAGCGGCCAGCGATGTAACCGACACCCGATGGCTGCCATCCTGACTCATGAACCGGCTGTTCTGTCTGGCTGCTGAGCCCAGCGAACATTGACGACGCGGCACGGTATGCGGCTCTGATCGAAATACTGCATCCATCGCAGCTGATTCTGCTGCAGGGTATCGCCCGGCCCCTTGATTTCGATGAACTCGTAACCGCCCTCCTCACGAAACAGAATCAGATCCGGAAATCCGGAGGTATTCTCGCGGGTGTCACTGAGGATGCGCTGGAAGATGACACGCCAGTGATCTGCCGGAATCCGATCCAGTGCCAGCACCAGTAGGTCGCGATCGATTCTGCCCCAGCGAACCAGTGGATTGCTCTTGCCCTGATGTTGCGCATGGGCATCCACGACCCGTTGGCGAAAGAGATCGGGTGTATCCAGTTCCTCGAAACGTGACATCAGCAGATTCGCTCGGCGACGGGCGAACGAAGGCTGCCGAAAATCTGCCGGTGCGGACTGAAAGGGATTGAAGAATGCCCCTGGCACAGGGTGAAAGATGATGTCCCAGATAAAGAGTCCGAGCACTGCGTTGCTCAGGGCGTTTTCCGTGTATTGGCACTCACCGAACCTGGCGTAGAAATCGCGGGCCGCCAGCTCCACTCGGCCAGGGGAATCGGAAAGCGTCAGCGTTGTAGTTTGTGGTCTGAAGCGAGGCGCCCTTTTGCTCTTCCTGCCACGGAGCTTGTTCAGCTGCTGCTGCAATCGTTCGCCCACCTGACTCTCGGCATCATTGAAAGGATCTTCCAGCAGGCTGGCCAGCAGTCGCGCGGCACTCTCTCGCTCATCGCGCTGCAGATGCAGCCGGATACGTCTTTCGCGCGCCGGCGGATGCAGCGAGTGCGCATACAGTGCCAGCGCATCGGCATCCCGTCCCAGCCGCTCCAGTTGGCGTGCCACTCGATTGCGGTAGCGATCGACACGTCGCTGCAGATGATCATCGTCCACGACCTCGACCGGCAGCTGTCCGATCAGGGCCAGCAGCTGTTCCGGCTGTTTCTGATCGATGGTCTCGAACAGGGCCTCACACTCGAAATAACGCAAGTGCGCATTGAGCTGCGCACGCGTGGCATACGCTCGGGCATCATTGTCCAGACGATAACTCTCGTAGCGTACGGTGCCCAGTTCCTGCAGCACGAACTCGCTACTGTCCTGATACAGATTGCCGAAGAAACCGAGCCGGAAGACATTCCAGTGCTGGTGACCGAACAGGGTGATCCAGTGATCCGCCCCTTGCAGTTCATCGATGGCATTCTGCATCGACAAGACGTCGCTCGACATGACCTGCTCGATCAGCTCGGCTCGAGGACGCGATCGCGCCAAGCCGGGCTCCAGCAGGTCGAGCAATTCCGGCTTGGTGAACGCCGCCAGCAGGGTGCGCGGATCGGTCGGGGCACTGATATCGGCCAGACCGCGGGTAGCCAGCTGCCCGGCAGCCTGCTGCAGGTCGTCGATTTCCGGATAGCGAAGACGGCTCAGCCGGAAAACTGATCCCTTTCTCGTCAGCAGACGAATATAGAGTCTCTGGGCAGATTCCGGGGAGGACTGCACGGAGGCATACCACTGCCGCTCTTCGGGTGTCAGGATGTCACGATAGGTATCGACGACAAATTCTGCCAGACGATGAAAGTTGGCAAGATAGTAATCGTCCGATATCGTTCCCGTTTCCCCGCTCAGCATGGTGGACACTCGAGTATGAACATGCACTCACTGAATTGCCGACATTGGCCCGCATCCATGATACTCGTCACGCTGGTCGCCTGCTCGATTGCCTGGTCAGGGAGCCTGGCCGCGGCGGGTACAACAGGCACGACAGGCACGACAGGCACGACAGGCACGACAGGCACGACAGACACGACTGGCACGACTGGCACGACTGGCACGACTGGCACGACTGGCACGACTGGCACGACTGGCACGACTGGCACGACAGACACGACAGACACGACAGACACGACAGACACGACAGGCACGACAGGCACGACAGGCACGACAGGCACGACAGACACGACAGACACAGCGGGCACAGAGGGCACAGAGGGCACGGCAATCATGACAGCGCTTATGGATCGGGGTGTAGCCTTGCAGCCGCCCTCGCCCGAGCCTCTGAGCGTCCCTGTGTCGGCAGAATCGAGTAGTCCGGAAAGGAGTTGCTCGCCTCTGCTGACCCATGCCATTCGCCCGCTCATGGGACCAGAGGCCAGACCCTTGTGCGATGCGTTTGCCGGCAAGGTGCTGTTGCTTGTCAATACCGCCAGCAAATGCGGTTTCACCCCTCAGTTCGAATCACTGGAAACACTGCACCGGCGCTATGGCGAGCGAGGATTCGCGGTACTCGGTTTCCCGTCCGAGGACTTTCGCCAGGAGCTCGATTCCGAAGCTGCGGTGGCCAGGTTCTGTGAACTGAACTATGGCGTGAGCTTTCCCATGTTCCAGAAGGTGCATGTCACCGCGGCCGATGCGCATCCCTTGTACCAATACCTCGCGGCTGCAACCGGCATCTACCCGCAATGGAATTTCAACTAGTACCTGGTCGACAGAAACGGAGAGGTAGTGGCCCACTATGGGTCCAGCGTACTGCCGACGGGCAAACAGCTGGTGAGCGACATCGAGGCGCTGTTGAAGTAGGTCGTTCGGTCTGCTCTGATCCGTTTGACCCGCTCTATTCGCTCTATTCGCTCTATTCGCTCTATTCGACCTGTTCGACCTGTTCGACCTGTTTGACCTGTTTGACCTGTTTGACGCATTCAATCATCCGCTTCGGATAGCGTCGCACAACTCGCCCCACACCAAGGGACGAGCCGCTGTCAAGTCAGGCCTGTTGTCCGGTCGCCAGATCCCGGTACTGCCTGAAAACGGCCTCTGCACGCTGCCAGACACCCTGGTCAGGCTGTTTCAGCTCGAGCAGATGCGGCAACATCTGTGTCGAGAAGTCCTCACTGCTCTCTCTGGGCAGCAGAGAAGGCAGATGATCAATAGCAATGATGTCCAGTCGCGGCGCTGATCCGTCGGCAGCAAGAAGTCGCTCAACCGGTCTGTCCATGGTGGTGCAATCGCGATAGACAGGCAAGGGATTGAACTCACCCGTAGGATCGCAGCTGACGTCGGCGATGACGCATAGACGACGTTGGGGAGATTGCAGATGTTCAAGCGTGGTGAAAGGCAAGGACGGCGCATTCACGAATACGCAGTTGATCAGCATGTCGTGCTCGCGAACTGCATCGAAGGGTCCCCCGGCGGCTGTTTCAGCCTGATCCCAACGAGTGAGCGGCACATCGCAGGCTTCCAGCAACTCACAGGCCCCTCTACCGCAGCGTCCCAGAGCGCCGATGACCAACGCAGTCGGGCGCTGATCAACCGGCTTGTGCGATTGAGCTGCCGCGCCGGCCTCACTGACGACTGCATCCTCATCACAACCGCCTTGCGCTGCCTCTACCTGCGCCAACTGTTCACGCACGTCGGCAATCAGGGCATTCTTGTCGGGCCAGGCCTGCAAGGCTGCCAGACTGGGTTCTTTGCCCAAGGCCTGTCCAGCCCAGCTGAGCACGGCTGTCGCCGCTCCGACAAAGCCTGCCCAGTACCCGAATGCGGCCACTCGCCGCCCCTGTTCATCGACCAGATACTCCAGGTCATACAGGGTGCCCTTGCCGCGCGCAAATGCACCGAGGGTCTCCTGCCAGCCACTCTGATGCTTGTAGGCATGCGCAAAATGTACGTGACGCCGCGTGAACGGACCCAGTACGGGATCCAGTTCCTTGAGCCCCAGAATGAAGGCATGTTCAGGAGCTGCCTGCCAGCTACCCTCGGGCACCAATCGGCATCCCGCTTCCTGATACTCCTCATCGCTGAAGATACGTGCAACGCTACGTTCGACCACGACCTCGAAGCCTGCCTTCAACAGCTCACGGGTCACCTCTGGCGTCAGCAAGGTGCGCTCTTCAAAGGCCTTGGATTCGGCCCGCAGCCATAGCAGGGTGTTGTTCATCAGATTCTTCTCGTCAGTGAATGTCAGGACAGCGTTATTGTTGCCGATGGTGCCATGTCGCCAATCACCGCAGCTTCGGCATAGCCCGCGGCATGCAAGCGTTCAAGACAGTCAGCCTGCGCAGACGCCGGTACGATGGCCAGCAGCCCACCGCTGGTTTGCGGATCACACAGCAGGGACAACCGCGATGCCGGAATATCGGCGTCCACCGCCATGACATCGAGTACCTGGCGATTCTCGGGCCACAGAGAACTGCGCACCCCCTGTTCGGCCAATTGCCATGATCCCGGCAACAGCGGAATCTGCGCACTGCGAATACGTGCCCCCATCTGAAGGCCGTCAAGCAATCGGTGCAGATGACCCAACAGACCGAACCCCGTGATATCCGTCATGTAATGCGCCCCGGCCTGACGCAGTATGTGGGCCGCTGGCCGGTTACTTGTCAGCATGTGATGCAGTGCGCTGCCAACATCCGGCCCGCGCGTTCGACCTTGCATGAGCCCGGCGAACAGCGTGCCGATTCCCAGCGGCTGGGTCAGGATCAGAACGTCACCGACGTGCATTTCCGGCCTGTCGCTGGACGCCGCATCACTGTTGTCATTCAGCACGGCATTCACGACAACACCCAGCGACAGCTCATCTCCCTGCACCGTATGCCCGCCAACCAGTGCACACCGCTCTGCTTCCAGTACGTGCGACAGTCCGCTCATCAACAGCTTCAGATCCCGTTCAACGATGGGCTCCGTCCCTGAAGGCACGGTGGCAATGACCTGCACGGAATGAACCGTTGCATCCACCGTCACCACATCACTCAATGCATGCAATGCGGCAATACGCCCCAGCAGATACGGATCGTCCACGATGGCATTGACAAGATCGACGGATTGCACGAGGGTGCTGCCGGGCAAGGACAACACTGCCGTATCCGCAGCTGGAGACAGTGGCGATGAGCCATCAGTCTGTTGGTCGGCACGAACATGAGTCAATACTCGCTCCAGAAGCGGCTCGCCGACCTTCGAACCGCAACCCCGGCACCGCATGGCGGCCCCGGCGTGTCCTGCCTTCGAACCTGCAGCGTCAAGGTGACGTTCCCGCAAGGCATCTGGCAGTTTCAGGGTCGCCGGATTCAGGTTCATGACCGGCAGATCACTGAACTTGCGCATGAAAGTCTGATCGATATGGTCCTTCCAACGCCATACCCAATCAGCCTCGACCGTCAGTGGACCACGATTGGCAATGGCGCGCTTTTCACCGGTTGCCATCAGGCTCAGGAAATCCTTCTGCGGTCGATAGGGCTTCAGCTTCCTGCCGAGCAGGTAATGTTGAATATTCTCGAACAGAATGGGTGCCTGACGAACCGCGAATACGCCAGCCTTGGCACTAGGCGTCGCGCGTTGGGTGCCGATGTCTCCGCTGGCAAAAATGAAGTCATGAGACACGCTCTGCAGACAGGCATTGGTGCTGACAAAACCACGAGAGTCCACGGCCAGACCGGCAGCCGACGGCCAGTCGGGAGCCACAGCCCCGGTACACCAGAGCACTTCGTCCAGCGTCACTTCCCGAGAGTCTGCCGCCACCAGGCGATCGGACTCGACCCGTATGACGTCGAACTGCGTGATCACCGCGATACCGGCACGCCTGGCGGCCGCCAGTGCCAGTTCGCCTACCCGGGCTGGCCGACCGGACAAGGGCATGTCATGGCGCAGGAACCAGAACAGTTGTGCCCGCTCACTGGCCAGCACATGGCGCATGGCAGTCACCAGTTCGAAACCGCCGGCACCGGAGCCCACTACGCCGATGGATACACGTTCCTCCTCCGATGACTCGAGCCGCTCTCTGATCTGCTGCCAGCGAGCATGAAAGCTGTGAACCGGTTTGACCGGTGTGACGTGCTCCCGCGCCCCGGGCACTGACAGATCCGGTGTGCTACCGGTATCCAGAGACAGCACGTCGAACTCGAGAGCGGGCCTGGACGCGAAGCCGATCTGCCGTCGTTCAGGATCCAGCGAGATGGCGGTTTCCTCGATGAAACGGATACCGGCCCAGGCACACAATCTGCGCAAGTCGACGTGTATATCGTCGACGCTGTAGTGACCGGCAATCAGGCCCGGCAGCATGCCCGAATAGGGGGTCATCGAACTGCTTGACACCAGGGTCAGTCGTACGCCCGGCAGAGCTTGCATTGCCCAACGTCGAATCAACAGGACGTGACTGTGCCCGCCACCGAGCAGGCAGACATCCTGTACGATCGGCGCACTGTTCACTGTTGGGCGGCCCAGGCGAGCAACTCTTCAGCATAGCCACGGGCCACGACGCGATGTTGCTTCCGACTCAGCTGGTAGTCGTACATGGGGTCGTAGTATTCGCGCAGCATGAACTCGATGAAACCGGCATATCCGCTGGTGTCAGCATTGCGTTCATGACGTTTCAAGGCCTCTTCCAGCATGTCGAGAGCATGCTGGTACCGCACATGACCAAATCGCTTCTGAATGCGCGACAGACTGCCTCGGTGGTGATTCGCGTAGGCCTCGAACCCGGCACCTGTCCCATGAGTGGCTTGATAGCGCTTCAGCAGGTCGGGCACATAGTCATCGAAACAGTTTTCGATGCGCTGCTGCATGTCGCATTCGAGTATCAGGATCGGCGCTGCCTGCATGGCGTTGCGCAGGGTATCGGGCAGACAGACGCGTCCGATGAGACGGGCTTCATCCTCCAGCAGCACTCGCTGGTGACCGGCATCTGCCAGCTTCATCAACGCAACGGTTACCGCGTTCTCGAAATCGATATTGCTTGGCTGCACGCTGGCCATGCTGCCAAAACTCGAACCACGGTGATTGGCCAGCTGTTCCAGGTCGACCGTACTGCCCAGGCGCTGAATCAGCAGCGTCTTGCCATTGCCGGTGCGGCCCCCGATCAGCACCAGGTCCAGCGTCGCACACAGTTCCGTCAGGGTCTCCATCAGGAAGGTGCGCAAGGCCTTGTAGCCGCCGCTCACCAGGGGCAACTCGACGCCCGCCTCCTTCAACCACTGTTGGCTGATGCGCGAGCGTAATCCACCACGGAAGCAGTAGAGAGCACCCTGGGGATGCTCACGGGCGAATTCAGCCCAGGCGGCGACCCGCTGCTGACGCAGCTGTGGCGTTACCAGCTCGGCGCCCAGAGCGATCGCCTTTTGCTGATCGGCCTGCTTGTAGCGAATGCCGATGAGGTGGCGCTCTTCATCGGTCATCAATGGTCGATTGACGGATGCAGGAAAGGCGCCCTTCGCAAACTCGATGGGCGCTCTGACATCCAGCAACGGTGTATCGTTCAGGAAAAGCTGACGATAATCCGTGCAAACAGGACCGGGTTGCTGTGGGACTTCCAGCGATGTTCCGGTCGCCGAACTGTCGTTGCTTCCCACAGTTGTATTATAACTCTCGGTCTGTCGTTCAGTTCTTTTCGTCACTGAGAAGCTGTTTCATCGCACCACCTGATGGCAACACACCCTTGGCCGCATATGCATGCAGCTTGGTTCGTGAATCGTTGATATCCAGGTTGCGCATGGACAGCTGACCGATGCGATCCAGGGGACTGAAGGCCTCGTCCTCAACCACTTCCATCGACAGGTTTTCAGGCGCATAGGTCAGCGAATCACTTTCGGTGTTCAGCAAGGTGTAGTCATCGCCCCGACGCAGTTCCAGGGTGACAGTGCCGTTGACACTGGCGCCTATCCACTTCTGCAGGGTGTCTCTGAGCATCAATGCCTGCGGATCGAACCAGCGACCCTGGTACAACAGCTTGCCCAGACGCCGACCCAGCGAATGATAGTTGTCCAGCGTGTCCTCGTTATGAATGCCATTGAGCAGGCGCTCATAGGTGAGATGCAGCAAGGCCATACCGGGTGCTTCATAGATGCCACGGCTCTTGGCTTCGATGATGCGATTCTCGATCTGATCACACATGCCAAGACCATGACGACCGCCGATGGTATTGGCTTCCTTGAACAGCTCTACCGCCGTATCGTAGCGCTTGCCATTCAGTGCAACCGGCATTCCCTCTTCGAAGGTCACACTGACCTGCTCGGTCTTGATCTCGACGCTCGGATCCCAGAACTTCACGCCCATGATGGGCTCGACGATATTCATGCCTCGATCGAGAAATTCCAGATCCTTGGCTTCGTGCGTGGCGCCCAGGATATTGGCATCGGTGGAGTAGGCCTTTTCCTTGCTGGCCCGGTATTCGAAACCGTTGGCATTGAGAAATTCGCTCATTTCCGCTCGACCGCCCAGTTCCTTCACGAAGTCGGAATCCAGCCAGGGCTTGTAGATGCGCAGGTCGGGGTTGGTCATCAGGCCATAACGATAGAATCTTTCGATGTCATTGCCCTTGTAGGTCGAACCATCGCCCCAGATATGGACATCGTCGGCAAGCATCGCGCGAACCAGAATGGTGCCTGTAACGGCGCGCCCCAGCGGCGTGGTGTTGAAATACTTCTTGCCACCACTCTCGATGTGGAAAGCACCGCACATGATGGCCACCAGGCCTTCATTCACCAGTACGTCGACACAATCGACCGTACGCGCCTCTTCAGCGCCATAGGCGCGAGCACGCGAGGCGATATCCTCGAAATCATCCTCATCCGGTTGTCCCAGGTCAGCGGTGTAGGCATAAGGCAAGGCGCCCTTCTGCTTCATCCAGGCAATGGCAGCCGATGTATCCAGACCACCGGAGAACGCTATGCCGACTTTCTGATCAACCGGCAACGACAACAAAATCTTGTTCATCAACCCCACAAAACCCACTAACCATTCGATCCCCCCAGTCTACCAAACATCCCCCCCGGGTCGGACCACCATTACTCCTTGATTCTTCATAAAATATTCATCAATCCAGCGCATTTTTCGCCGCTGAAGCTATCAATTTCTGCCAGAAAAGGGATGATTAAGCAGACCTCAGGACCACACCGGTGCTGACGGAGAGCCTTGGTGCGGAGTCACAATCGACAGGCGATTCCGCTAGCGATGCCATAAGACCATCTTCAGAGTGAACAGATATTGCCAAAGGGGCCGGCAGTTTCGAGATGGATGACGCTTGAACGCCCATTTTCGAGGGTGAAAACGGGCGTTCAAGGCTATTTAACAATGATTATGGCTATATTTTATTATTTTTTTCAGATACTTATCATGGTCCGACCCGATGGGGTCAGCGTTCCTTGAGAAAGGGGATGCCGACGGCCTTGGGGGCGGTGGCGCGGCCGATGAAGCCGGCGAGCAGGATGACGGTGAGCACATAAGGCAGGGCCTGGATGGCTTGCACGGGCACTTCGCCGATGACAGGCAGGGAGACGCCCTGCATGCGAATGGCGACGGCATCGAGAAAGCCGAACATCAGGCAGGCCAGCATGGCAGGAACGGGGCGCCATTTGCCGAAGATGAGAGCAGCCAGGGCAATGTAGCCCTGCCCGGCAGTCATTTCACGGACGAAGGAGGCGTTCTGTGCAGTGGACAGGTAGGCACCGGCAATGCCGGACAAGGCGCCGCAAATGGCCACGGCGGAATAGCGCAGGCGGCTCACGGACAGTCCGGCGGTGTCCACGGCCAGCGGATTTTCGCCGACAGCGCGAATGCGCAGGCCGAAGCGGGTACGGTAGACGACCCACCAGGTGGCAAACACGGCCAGCCAGGCGACGTAGACCAGCACATTGTGGCCGCTGATGACATCACTGTAGAAGGTTCCGATCACCGGTATGGAGCGTGCAGCATCGGCCAGCGGCAATTCCAGCGGCATGAACCGCGCCTCACTGGTCAGCGAGGGAGTCTGTCCTCCCTGGGCAAACCAGGCGATGCCCAGCACCACCGTCAGACCGGATGCCAGGATATTGATGGCAAGGCCGCTGACCACCTGGTTGCCACGATGGGTAATGCAGGCAAAGCCATGCACCAGCGCCAGTGCGACACCCACCAGGATTCCGGTTCCCAGCGCCAGCCAGGCACTCCCGGTAACGGCTGCCACTGCCGCTGCGGCGAAGGCGGATGCCAGCATCTTGCCTTCCAGGCTGATATCGACGATGCCCGAGCGTTCGGAGAACAGACCCGCCATGGCGGCCAGGATCAGGGGAGTGGACACCCGCAGGGTGGCATCGAGTATCGCGAAGAATCCGGAGAGCGCTTCCATCAGGCAGGCACCACTTCGTCAACAGGCTTGAATTTGAGATACAGCTGCACCACCCAGGGCCGCAGCATGAGCGCCAACGCTCCGGAGAACAGGATGATGAGACCCTGGATGGCCACGACCATCTCTCGTGTAATGGTGGGAATCTCGAAGGCCAGTTCCGCCCCGCCCTGATACAGCACACCGAACAGCAGACTGGCCATGACGATACCCACCGGGTGATTGCGCCCCATCAGTGATACGGCAATACCGGTGAATCCGTAACCGGCAGTGAAATTGAGCAGCAGGCGGTGATGCACACCCATGATCTCGTTGACCGCCACGAAGCCTGCCAGTGCACCGGACACACACATGGCCGTGATGATGACCGTCTTGGGCCTGATACCCGCATAGCGTGCAGCCGCCTCGCTCTGCCCGGCAGTACGCAGCTCATAGCCCCAGCGAGTGCGCCAGATGTAGATCCAGACCAACACACAGCAGATCAGCGCAAACACCAGCGACAGGTTCAGCGGTGACCGCGTCACTTCCATGCCGAACCAGCCGAGCACATCATGCATGAAGGGCAACCAGGCAGATTCATCGAACTGGCGAGTCTCCGGCGACATCTGTCCGGGCTTGATCAGCACGTTTACCAGCAGGTACACCATGATGGATGAGGCGATGAAGTTGAACATGATGGTGGTGATGACGATGTGGCTGCCACGGTGCGCCTGCAACCAGGCCGGTATGAACGCCCAGGCGGCGCCGAACAGTCCGGCGGCGAGGATGCCCAGCGGAATCAGCAGAATCATCGGCAGGTACTTGTCGAGCAACAGAAAGACCAGACCGACACCCAGCCCGCCGATATAGGCCTGCCCTTCTCCACCGATGTTGAACAGATTGGCGTGAAAGGCAACCGCCACGGCCAGCCCGGTAAAGATGAAGTTGGTGGTGTAATACAGGGTGTAACCGATGGCCTCGTCATAGCCGAAGGCACCGTTGATCATGATGCCCACCGCCTCGATCGGGTTGACCCCGATGGCGAGCATGATCAGTCCGGCAAAGAACAGCGCCACAATGATGTTCAGCACCGGAATGAGACCAATCTCCAGCCAGGCTGGCAAGGGAATGCTGCTGGTATTGATACTCATGCCGCGGAGTCCTGAACCGAATCCTGGTGTGCATTGGCCATCATCAGGCCCAGTTGCGTCTTGTTGGCATCACGCCCACTGACCTCGGCCACAATCTGCCCCTCGTACATGACGATGATGCGATCGGCCAGACTCATGATCTCGTCGAGCTCGACAGACACCAGCAGGATGGCGCAGCCCTTGTCCCGCATCTCGATGATCTTTTCGTGAATCAGCTCGATGGCTCCGATGTCGACACCGCGAGTCGGTTGGCCCACCAGCAGCACCTCCGGCTGACGTTCGAGCTCGCGTGCCAGAATCAGCTTCTGTTGATTGCCACCGGAAAACGAGGCTGATTTCAGATTGGGGTCGGGGGGACGTACATCGAGCCCTTCCATCAATTGCCGGCAGATGGCGCGAATGGTCTTCAGGCGCAGCAGGCCACGCAGATTGAAGCGACCGGCACGTTGATAACCCAGTACCGAGCTTTCCGCGGCTGTGAACGACTTGACCAGCCCCAGCTTGAGACGATCCTCCGGCACATGCTGCACTTTCAGCTGACGCATCTCCGAGGGCGTGATCGCCTGATCGGCCGAGGCCTGCTGGCCATTGATGATGAAATGTCCGCTGGTCGGTGACGTGATGCCCGAGAGCACTTCCAGCAGCATGCTCTGACCATTGCCGGCAACACCCGCCACCCCGAGAACCTCACCACGCTTGACCTCGAATGACAGGTTCTTCAGGCGCACCTTGCCGGTCTTGTCGATGACGCCGAGATCCACCACTTCGATCCCCTTGGCGGTATCGGCGGACAAGGGTTCGTCGCGATGATAGTTCCGCGTTTCCAGCTTGCGCCCGACCATCAGCTCGGCCAGTTCACTCATGCTGGTCTCGCTGGTCTTGAGATGCGACACCATCTCGCCCATGCGCAGCACGGAGACGGTGTCGGTCACGTCCATGATTTCACGCAGCTTGTGCGTGATCAGGATGACGGTCACGCCCCGCTCTTTCAGCGCGTTGAGCACGACAAACAGTTGATCGGCCTCCTGCGGGGTCAGCACGCCGGTAGGTTCGTCGAGAATCAGGATTTCGGCATGGCGATAGAGCGCCTTGAGAATCTCGGTACGCTGCTGCTCGCCAACCGGCAGATCGGACACCAGGGAATCCACGTGCACGGACAGCTGATATTCATCTGCCAGACGTTGCAGTTCCTTGCGAGCAGCGGCTGCACTGTGTGACAGCAGCGCATTGCCTTCGGCGCCAAGCATGACGTTTTCCAGCACGCTGAAGGTATCCACCAGCATGAAGTGCTGGTGCACCATGCCGATACCGGCGGCAATGGCGTCACTGGAATCGTGAATGGCAACCGGCTTGCCATTGATGAGCACCTCCCCACTGTCGGCCTGATAGAAGCCGTAGAGGATGCTCATGAGCGTCGACTTGCCCGCGCCGTTTTCACCCACGATACCGTGAATGGTGCCGCGAGCAACCTTCAGATCGATATTGCGGTTGGCGCGGACAGCCCCGAATCGCTTGGAAATGCCACGCAGTTCGATGGCCAGGGGGCCATCGATCGAACCGGCAGGCGGATTCACCGGAGTGCTTCCGCCTGCGTCTGCATCATTGAAATCAACCATGATCCGGACAACCCGGTACCAGTTGCGTTGTCTGCATCATAAGGTCAGATGATGTTGATCAGTAAGAGCAGCTGTTGTCGCTCATGTAGTCATGAACGCTGATGTCGCCGGCAACGATACCGGCAGTTGCAGCTTCCACCGCCGCCTTCATGTCGTCGGTGATCAGCGCTTCGTTGTTTTCATCCAGTGCCCAGCCCACAGCACCATCGGCCAGTCCCAGATCCTTGATGCCCGCTTCCCAGGTTCCGTCCATGGCCTGCTTGAAGGCATTGTAGGCTGCCACGTCCACCCGCTTGAGCATGGAGGTCAGCATGCTGCCCGGATGCAGGTAGTTCTGGTTGGAATCCACTCCGATGGCCAGTTTGTCGCCGTCCTTTGCTGCCTGATAGACACCGATACCGGTACCGCCAGCGGCGGCATAGATGACATCGACACCTCGGTCGAACTGTCCCTTGGCCAACTCGCTGCCACGCCCCGGATCGTTCCAGGCTGAAGGCGTGGTACCGGTCATGTTCTGGATGACATCGACCGAAGCATCCGCATGCTTGGCACCCTGCTCATAGCCACAGGCAAAACGACGAATCAGTGGAATATCCATGCCACCGACGAAACCGACCATCTTGCTGTCGGAGGCCATGGCGGCCAGCACACCGACCAGAAACGATCCTTCCTGTTCCTTGAAGACGACAGACTGCACATTGGGCAGATCGACGACGCCATCGATCAGGGTGAAGCGGGTATCGGGGAATTCCTTGGCGACTGTCTCCATGGGACCGGCCTGGGCAAAGCCGACGCCGACGATCGGATCGGCACCCCGTTGTGCCATACGACGGATGGCCTGCTCACGCTGGGTCTCGTTGGTGACTTCGAACTCGCGATAGGCTACGCCGGTTTCTTCCTTGAACCGCTCGGCGCCATCGTAGACTCCCTGATTGAACGACTTGTCGAACTTGCCGCCCATGTCAAACACGACAGCTGGCGAAATATCGGCTGCAGAGGCAGCAGTAGAAGCCAGCAGTATCCCGGCAATTACGCCGAGGCGTGAGATTGTCATAGTGTTGTTCCTCTGAGAATTGATAACGACTGCAGCTGCCAGGCATGTAGCCGGGGAGCGCCTCAGCCGCCTGTTTCGAGTGTAGCACGATACATTTCGAGTCCAACGGCACTCGAATCGGCACCGAACAGCAGCCTATCGGCCGCCGGCCTCGCACTATTTACCCGCCGCTTCGTTGGCTGCCACCAGCAGACTGGCCAGTTCTCCGAAAGAGTCCTTGTAATAGTAGGGTGAGGTCTGATCCGGGCTTTGCGGATTTTCCTCGTTGACACCGTAATCCAGCCCCTTTTCGCTCAAAACCTTGTACTTCTTCATGACACCCGGTCTGGTGGAGCTCTCGCGGGTTGCCTCTTCGAGCAGACCCAGCTGCAACATCAGCTTGTTGGCCTTGACCGCTGACAACGCCACCTCGTGCTCCTTGAGCAGTTTGGTGAGCGATTCCACATCGTTACCTTTCATGACAATTCAACATCCTATCGTTGGCAGCGCGTCGCGCCACGCATTCTTCACGCAATTCAGTCCCGGGCCGCCGGTGCCGGTTGCGATTCCAGGGCCGCGTCCCGGAAACTCTCGGCCAGGGCCTGAGCATCCAGAGGCGAGACGCCCACCATTTCCAGCACATCTTCGCCGATCAGCAGGGCAGTTTCAAATGTCTCGCCATAGGCTCTGTCAGCGCCATCGCGCAGCAGGCGGTGCTCATCGTCGGTGCCCACCGCGCGCGCCAGCACGGTCAGATGCGGATATTCGCGACGCACCCGTTTCAGCAGATCGGCGGCGGCCTCGGGGTCATCCAGCGCAATCACCAGTACCGCTGCGCGGGCAGCGCCGGCGGCCTCCAGCAAGTCGGGACGTGTGGCATCACCGTAGAAGCCGACAAACCCCGCCGATCGCAGTGCGGTGAAGCGATCCGGGCTGTGGTCGATGACCACGGCGCGGAAGCCGTTCTCCTGCAGCATTCTTGCAACCACACAGCCGACTCGCCCATAGCCGGCGACGATCACCTGGGAATCCGCCGTTTCCCCGGCATCCACACCGGTATCAGTCTGCTGACGGGCTGGCAGAGTGTCACGGCGCGCCGCAAAGAAGAGCAACATTGGCGTTGCCAGCATCGACAGCGCAACCACCAGCACCAGCTGCGCCGCCAGCTTGTCCGGTATGGCCTGATAACTGATGGCCAGAGCGATGACAACGAAGGCCAGTTCACCACTTTGCGCCAGCACGGTCGCCAGCCAGATTCGCTGCTGCCGTGGCACCTTCGAATGTCGCAGGATATTGCGCACGATCCAGGCCTTGACGAACACCAGCAGGGCCACCAGGGCAAAGGTCTCCAGCGGTTTGCGAATGAAGGTGGCAAAATCGATCTGCATGCCGGTGGAAATGAAGAACATGCCTACCAGCAAACCGCTGAACGGCCCCATGGCAATGCGAATCGCCGAACCGTATTCCGAACGGATCAGCAGCAGACCACCCAACAGAGCACCCAGCTCCAGTGGCAGATCAAGAGCCCGCACCACCAGCAGCAAGCCGATGGTCAGCAGCAGCGCAAAGGCGGCAAAGACCTCATCCAGCCCGATGCTGACGACATAGCGAAACGCGTGACGCAGCATCAGGTGACCGAAAATGCCGAAGCCCCCCAGAAACATCAGCCCCATGATGACCCGGGGCCAGGGGCTGCCCTGGGTAATGGTGGCCTCGAAGCCAAGCAGGGGCAACAGCACGAAAACCGGCACGATGGCCATGGCCTGGGTCAACAGCAGCTGGTGTCCGGCTTCGGTCAGCGGTGACCCTGTCGGGTAGCGCTCGTTGAAGGCATGGGTGGCGACCGCCTCCGAGGAAATGGACAGAGCCAGCCCTGCCACCAACGCGTGATGCCAGGGATGCCCGATCAGCATGCCGACCAGCATGATCACGAGCGAAGTCAGCACGAATTGCAGGATTCCGAGTCTGATCCCGCCATCGAGCAGCCGCTTGACGCGTGCCGGAGTCGCCTGCAACGCCGCCAGAAACAACAGCAGCACGGTAGCGACACGGGAAAACAGATCGATATGCTCGACATCCCGGATCAGCGCCAGCCCCCAGGGTCCGATCAGAATGCCGGCGAACAGATAACCGAAAACCGGCCCCAGTCCCAGACGCTTGGCACTGGGTACCGCCAGCAACCCTGCCAACAGGTAGATGAAGATGTTCAGCAGCAGGTTGCTGGGCTCAGCAATCATCTTTCGCCTCCCTGTCGCTGCTCCGGCCTGCCGACAGGCCGTTCACGAGTCCTTGCAGCATGAGCACTCCCCGGCTGCCGGTTTTCCGGGCATTCTCGCAACGCCACTCAGGCGCTCGCGGCCTCGTCCAGCTGCCGGATTCCTGCGGTATGCTCGGCAATGTAGCTCACCGGCATGAACGTGTTGATATCGGACTCGGCCATCTGCTGTTCGAAACGCCCCGGGTACGGTGCCTGCAGCAAGCTACCGACATCGGTATACGGAAACAGCTGGTCGTAACGACGGATATCATGCTGATTGATGCGGCGGTAGACATGTGTGCGGTTGAGCTCGCAAGGTGTACACAGACCTGCTGCCGCCACGATCTCGTTGACCCGCTCGATGGTCTCGTCATGAAAACGCTGCACGCGAACACGCTTGTCCGTGATGACCAGGCCCTTTGCCAGCTTCGGATCCTGCGTCGCGACACCTGTCGGGCAATGGTTGGTATTGCATACCAGCGACTGTACGCAGCCCAGTGACATCATGAAGCCACGCGCGCAATAGCACAGATCCGCGCCGATGCTGAGGTTCTTCACGATATGAAAGGCGGTAAAGATCTTGCCCACGGCAATCACCCGAATGTCCTTCTTCAGATCGAATCCGGACAGGCAGTCACAGACAAAGGCCAGGCCGTCACGCAGCGGCATGCCAACGGAATTCGAAAATTCCAGTGGCGCAGCGCCAGTGCCGCCTTCACCACCATCCACCGTGATGAAATCCGGCTTGATACCGGTGGCGATCATCGCCTTGCAGATGGCAATGAACTCGCTTTCGCGCCCGACGCACAATTTGAATCCAATGGGTTTGCCACCACTCAGTTCGCGCAATTCGGCAATGAAATGCATCATTTCCAGTGGAGTCGTAAAAGCTGAATGACTCGGCGGTGAGGCCACCATGGTGCCCTCTTCCACACCTCTGGCCGCGGCGATCTCGGCCGTATTCTTGACCGCCGGCAAGATGCCGCCGTGGCCAGGCTTGGCACCTTGCGAGAGCTTTATCTCGATCATCTTCACCTGCTCTCGCGTGGCATTGGCGGCGAACTTGTCGGCATCGAAGCCTCCATCGGCCGTGCGGCAGCCGAAATAGCCGGTACCGATCTGCCAGATGATATCGCCACCACCCTCCAGGTGATGACTTGACAAGCCGCCTTCGCCGGTATTGTGGGCAAAGCCGCCCATGCGTGCACCGTCATTCAGAGCGCGTATGGCATTGGCGCTGAGCGAGCCGAAACTCATGGCACTGATGTTCAGCAGGCTGGCATTGTACGGTTGCTGACAGTCCGGGCCACCCACCTTGACGCGGGGATCGTTGTCCGTGCCGTGAATGTCGATGGCGGCCAGCGAATGGGCAATCCATTCGTAACCATCGCGGTAGGTGTCGAATTTGGTACCGAAAGGCACCGTATCGTTCTCCCCCTTGGCGCGCTGATAGACCACCGACCGAAACATGCGTGAAACGGGAGCCCCATCGGTTTCGGATTCGAACAGATACTGACGCACGAAGGGTCGCAGCCCTTCGAGCATCCAGCGTCCACGACTGAACAGGGGAAAATTGCGTCGCAGCGAATGCTCGGTCTGCCGCATGTCGTGAACACCCACACCGATCAACGGCAGCAGGACCAGCAGCACCCACAGGATGGGCGACCAGAGCAGAGCCAGTAGCAGGACCAGCAGAACCGAGACGAGCGAAGCTGTAATGAAGTATGTGCGCATGAATTCCTCCGTGCGCCATGGTAGCCGATGCGCCCGGCGTTTATCCGGTCCAGTCTCTCATCACACCGTCCAGCCAGCAGCTTACGCTGGCATCGTGCCGATGGGCATCGTTCATCATGTCGGCCCGCTCCTCATCGGTAAACTGCTCCGGCTTCTTGAGACGATTGCGCTCCTGCCAGATTGCCAGCACTTCGGCATTCACTTCCGGATGGAACTGCACCCCCAGCACATGATCGTTCAAACGGTAGGCCTGATTCGGAAAATGTTCCCCGGTGGCGATACGTCGGGTATCGGGCGGCAACTCGAAACCTTCGGAGTGCCACTGCATGACCATCAGCGGTGACGTCAGAAAAGCCGACTCCTCGGGCACCGGATCAACCCGGTGAAATCCGACTTCCTGTACCGCGTTTTCGTGCGGCCGGACACGTGCACCCAGCACCCGGGCCAGAATCTGGGCTCCCAGGCAGATGCCGAAAAACGGTATATCGTGCTTCAGGCACTGTTCGACGAAGACCAGCTCACGCCTGACCCAGTCGAAATCGGAACAATCATTGGCGCTGTTGGCACCGCCGAAGACCATGACGCCTGCGTAACCACGCGGGTCGGGAAAGGGGTCGTCGTTGACCGGGTAACACCAATCGACATTCTTGCCGTTGTCCGACATCCAGCGTGTACAGCGATCCACATTCCAGTTGGCGGAATGCTTGACGAACAGGTATGGCGCTGCGGCACTACGACTCATGCAAATCTATCGCACCCAAATGTAGAAGGCATCTGAAACAGCGGACTCTCCTGAGGGATCTGTAGCTTCGATACGTAAGTTGCGCACGTTGGTTTCCTCGGTTGGAAGGCCCGACACGATGCCCGTTTCCTCATCGATCTCGACGCCATCAGGCAATTCGCCGTTTCCAGCGATGGCGTAACTCAGCGTATCACCATCCGGATCGATGAATTCTGGAATCACAGGCCGAATAGATCTTCCCAGCAGGATTATCTGGTTGAACACCGAATCCTCGATATATTCCGGTGCCGAGTTCTCGGGCACCAGCGGCGCCGCCTCGATCTCCAGGGTGACATCGGTTTCCAGTTCGGCGCCTCCGTCACTGACGATCAGCGTCAGTACATGTGTGCCGACGTCGTCTTCACCCGGGATGCCCGACAGCACACCCTCCTCACTCAGTGACAGGTTTCCGTCATCGGGCAGCGGGGTATCCTCAGCCAGTGAAAAAATCAGCTCACTCTCCTCCGGATCGAGAAAATACAGGGCAAGGTTCTCGACCACACGCTCCCCTTCGATTGCCGTCAGTTCAGGGATCGGATCAATCAGCTCCGGAGCCTGATTGGCAGCCACGATACGAATGGTGGCTGTGGCCGTGGACACGTGTACACCATCGCTGAGCTGATAGACAAAGCTGTCGAACTGATCCGTGCGAATGCCCGTCAGGCTGGACTCGTACGTGAAGCTGCCATCTCCCTCCGGGCTCAACTCGAAAAACGCCGCATTCTCGGGCCCTTCCAGCGCCTCGGGCAACACGACAATCGGAGAGTTGCTGTCATCGATATCATCACTGTCGTTGCTGAGCAGGTTGACATCATCGGCCCCGAAACTCTCGCGCGTGCCTTCCAGCACCACAAATGTATCGTTGACCGCTACCGGTGCCTCGTTGATGGCGATCAGACAGAAATCGTATTCATTCGAGCTTTCGCGACCGGCACTGTCCCGGGTCGTCAACTGGTAGCGCATGCCCACCGAGGCCTTCAACTCGGGCACCGGCAGATTGAATTCCGCCAGTGCCTCATCGGTATCCACCTGCTGGAACTCGAGAGAGCAATCATCGACATCCGTGCAGGCATCAAGCAGGGAATCTGCGGCCAGATCGACATTGAACCCCGACACCTCAGCGCACAGAGCCAGATTCCCCTGCGCCAGCGGTGTCGGATTCCACACGAACTCCTGTTCGCCGGACAGGGAACCCACACGGCCCGTCGCGATCTCGCCAATGCTTTTTTCGTTCAGGACGATTGCTTCGTCAACCGGCTGGTCGTCGAGAAAGACCTCCGTGATCGGCACCCCGTCCGAACCGGCAGAATCCACCCAATTGCACCCGCTGACCAGCAGGCAGCCAACCGCCGCGCTGGCGTACAAGCTTGCCGAAGTCTTCATGACCTGTCCTCAACGACGATGATGACTGATGATAGTCCGTAGAAAGTGCTCTCGCACACGATCTGCATCGACTGTCATGCAGACGGCGCTGGCCGGGCGATCCTGCCAGTGCGGCACGGCATAGGTGTAGCCCTTGCGATCCAGTGCCAGCTGACCGATGGCGATACCTTCCGGTACAACGCGAGCAGCGCCCTTCTCGACCGTGAAGGCATCGGGCTGCAGCACATAGGCAACTGCGGCAGCATCATGCATGGCGCACTGTGGTTCGTCCAACCCCTTGGCAGCGCCACTCTGCGTATAGAAGTCGACATAGAAGCGGCTGCTTTGCCAGATCAGCGCTCCGGTCTCCCCCGCCTGATCATCCAGTTGCTTCAGATGTGTATCGGTGAGCATGATGCGATGCGTGACATCCAGACCGACAATGGTGGCAGGCCAGTCGGCGGCCAGCAGTTCATCCGCCGCATGGGGGTCGTTCAGGAAGTTGGCCTCGGCCACGGGCGAGACATTGCCCGGCTCGTCGACGCAGCCACCCATGATGACCAGACCGGCCACCAGACTGGGCAGGCGCGGTTCGCGACGCAGAGCCTCGGCGACATTGGTCAGCGGCCCGACAGCCACGATGGTCAGTTCACCGGGATGCTCCTGCGCGCTGCGAATGATGAAATCGGCGGCATCCAGCGGCTCCAGCTGTGCATGTCGTGCCTCGCTGCGCAGCGGCGCAGCACCGGGAGCAGGCGCACCGGGCTGACTGCCGGGATAGACGTTGCCCAGGCCATCGCCACCGTGCACGAAATCGGCATGCGGCAAGGGTGACTGCACCAGCGGGATGGCAGCGCCTCGCGCCACGGCAACCGACTCGGCGCCCAGCACATCCAGAATGTACTGTGCATTGCGGGTCGAATAGTCGATGTTGATATTGCCGAAGACCGTGGTCAGTCCCAGCAGTTCGATGTCCGGATGGGCCAGTGCATAGGCAATGGCCATGGTGTCGTCCACACCGGGATCGGTGTCAATGATGATCTTGTGCATGGTCAGTTTGATTCAATCGTCCTGTGTGCTGTCGACCTCGGCAAGGGTCGGGATGCTCGGAGTGGCGCCGGCCACCGTGACCGACAGGGCTGCGGCTCGGCAGGCGCGCTGCAGAGCGTCCCTTTCGGCAAGCCCCTGCATGAGTCCGGCAAGGAAGTATCCCACAAAGGTATCCCCTGCTCCCGTGGTATCGACAACATCGACCGGCACTGCCGCCTCACTTACCTGCTGGCCCTCGTATTGCAGCAAGGCTCCTCGAGAGCCCAACGTCAGCACCAGTCGGGTATCGGGATAGCGTTGCGCCAGAATGGCCAGCGCCTCATCAGGATCATCGGTTTCAGCCAGATCCGCCGCTTCGGTTTCGTTGACGATCAGCACATCGCACTGTGCCAGTGGCAACTGTCTGACGGCAGCCGTCATCGGCGCCGGATTGAAGGCGATCGACATCTGGCGCTGGCGAGCAATCTCGAACGCCTCGGCGATATCGTTGCATTCGTTCTGCATCAGCAGCCAGTCACCCGGCGCCGCTTCGCTCAAGCGTTGCTCCAGCACTCCGCGATCAAAGCTCTGATTGGCACCGCCATGCAGAATGATGGAGTTTTCGCCACTGTCATCCACCTGAATGATGGCATGACCGCTGGGCCCGTCCACGGATTCCACACCCTGCATGTCGACGCCGGCTGCCTGCATCTGTTCGGCCGCCCACTGGTCGGATTTGCCGATGCGACCGATATGCCGGACGTCGATCCCCGCGCGCGCCAGTGCCACCGATTGATTGGCGCCCTTGCCGCCCAGCACGGTCTCCAGCGAACGACTGGACAGGGTTTCCCCTGGCTGCACCAGATGCGGAACCCGATAGACCATGTCGATGTTGATGGAGCCGAAATTGAATACCTTCATGGTTCGAAGTACGAATGAAGAAAAGACAGGTCAGAGTGTAACGCGCTATCCTCGACAGGAGTCAGCCATCCCGAAGCCCCCATAATCGGAATCTCGAACGCGTGAATTATCCAGACAAGGTCACTGTGGTGGAAGTCGGTCCACGTGACGGACTGCAGAATGAAGCCAGCGCCCTGAGCGTTGCGCAGAAAGCCACCCTGGTAGACAAGCTGTCCGTCAGTGGTTTGCCCATCATCGAGACCGGCTCCTTCGTCTCTCCCCGCTGGGTGCCGCAAATGGCCGATTCGGGACCTGTATTCGGCAGCATCAGGCGTCGCCCGGGCACCCGTTACACGGCACTGACACCGAACGAGCGAGGCCTGGACTCGGCCATCGACGCCCAGGTCGATGAGGTGGCCATCTTCGCAGCGGTCACGGAAAGCTTCTCTCGCAAGAACCTCAACGCCAGCATCAGCGAGACCCTGCAGCGTTTCGCACCCATCATGGAGCGGGCCCGCAGTCTGAACCTGCCGGTTCGTGGTTATCTCTCCTGCGTGCTGGGTTGCCCCTATGAAGGTGAGGTCTCCCCCGCGGCAGTCAGCCAGCTGACCCGCCAGCTGCTGGACATGGGCTGTCATGAAGTCTCGCTGGGCGACACCATCGGCACCGGTACGGCAGGCAGTACAGGCCGACTGCTCGATACCCTGCTCACCGATGGCATCGCGGTTGAACAGCTGGCCATGCATTGCCACGACACCTACGGGCAGGCACTGGCGAATCTCGTGATCGCCCTGCAATACGGTGTGGCGACCATCGATGCCTCGATCGCCGGTCTCGGCGGATGCCCCTATGCCAGAGGGGCCACCGGCAATGTCGCCACCGAAGACGTGATCTACCTGCTCGATGGTCTGGGAATCGAGCACGGAGTCGATCTGCCGGCGCTGCTCGAGGCAGGTCGTTACATCAGCCAGCAACTGCAGCGTGACTCGCAGTCAAGAGCGGCCAGGGCCTTGCAGGCCGCTGCCGACAATTCAGCAGACTGACCCCGAGCGACACCGACCATGATGCAAGCCGATATACCGTCACCCTGCATCGGCATCTGCCGAATCGACGAAGACAGGCAACTGTGCGAAGGCTGCCTGCGCACCCTCGAGGAAATAGGCTGCTGGGGGGTCATGAAGTCCGAGCAGAAACTCTCGGTGCTGCATGCCTGCCTGGAGCGACGGCGCCTGTCGCAATCATCGGACAGCAACGGGACAGACGCCCCCTGATACAGGACGCGCCTGCTGTCGGCGAACAGCAACGCGCTGGATCAGACCCGCTGTTCCGGCGGCGGAATGGAATAGGTGCCAGTGACATGGGCCACGGGCTCGTCCTCGCTGCCGTGCTCACTGAACAAGCTGACCTCGCCCACCGCCAGGCGTTTGCCAAGCTTCAGCATGCGAGCATCGGCCACCACATCTGCCGTGCCGGGCTTGCGCAGGAAGTTGATGGACAGACTGGTGGTCACCGCCAGCTCCACCGGCCCGATTCGCGACAGAATCAGCGCATAGAGGGCGGCATCGGCCAGTCCCATCATGACCGGGCCGGCAATGGTTCCACCGGGGCGCAGCAGTCGTTCGTTGTAGCGCGCGCGCAGGCGGACATGATCGTCGGCGAAGTAATCCACGGCAATGCCCATCATGCCGGCAAAGGGCAGACGCTCGTCGAGAATCTCGCGAAACGCCTCCTCACTGAGCAGCAACGAGGACGTGCCCGTCTCGGGAGTTGACCCTGTCTGGTGTTCACTGCTCACTATCGGCGTCCGGATTGTTGCTCGCAAGGCAGCAGTGTTACCGAGAGCCGCCGGTTGGTCAAGATGGCCCTTGGGGCAGCAACGGGTTCAGAGGCCGGACACCTTGCGGTTGAGCCCGGTAGTCGTGTGCAGCAACCAGCGTTGCATTTCGGTAGCATTCATCGGATGACTGATCAGGAATCCTTGCGCCTCGTTACAGTCGAAGCCATGCAGAATGTCATATTGCTGCCTCGTCTCGACGCCCTCTGCCACCACCGTCAGATTCAGGTTGTGGCTCAGCGTGATGATGGCCGAGACGATGGCGACATCACCGGCATCGACTCCCAGATCCTTGACGAAGGAACGATCGATCTTGAGCTTGTCGACAGGCAGTCTCTTCAGATAGCTCAGTGACGAAAACCCGGTTCCGAAGTCATCGATGGCCACCTGTATGCCCAGAGCCTTCATGTCACGCAGAATCCGGATGCCCAGTTCGATATCCTGCAGCAGCAGACTCTCGGTCAATTCTATTTCCAGCAAATGCGGATCCAGACCACTGTAGGCGATGGCGGTATTGATATCCGTGATCATGTCGCTGCGGGTGAACTGCACCGACGAGCAATTGACCGCGATCACCAGAGGCTCCATCCCGGCCTCGATCCAGTTCTGCATCTGGCGTGTGGCCTCGCACAGCACCCAGCGGCCCAGCGGCAGGATCAGCCCGGTCTCTTCCGCCAGCGGAATGAAGTCGTTCGGACTGACCGTACCGTGTTCCTCATGGTCCCAGCGGATCAGTGCCTCGACCCCGCTGACGCTGCCATCGCAGATGTTGACCTTGGGCTGATACACCAGGGTCAACTGCTCGTTTTCGATCGCACTCTTCAGCTCGCTTTCCAGCGAAAAGCGGGCCAGCGCCTGCTCGTGAATCTGGCGCGAATAGAACTGGTAGCCATTGCGACCGGATTCCTTGGCGTGATACATCGCCACATCGGCATTCTTCATCAGCACTTCCGAGGTCACGCCATCTGCCGGAAACACACTGATACCGATGGTGGTAGTCACTGACACGTTCTGCCCGCCGATGTCGTAGGGCGCGCTGATCGACTGGGCAATGCGCTCAGCCACGCGAGCGGCGTCCTCTGCCCGATTGACCTGACCGAGCAGTACGACGAACTCATCCCCACCGAGACGAGCGACCGTATGCTGTGATTCGGCTTCCTCGCCATCGATATTCTCGCCGCAGCTGCTGACCATGTCGCCGCCACGTACCACGCTTGTCAAACGGCCGGACACCTGCTTGAGCAGGTCGTCGCCGGCATCATGTCCCAGGGTGTCATTGACCTGCTTGAAGTGGTCCAGATCGAGAAACAGCAAGGCGAACTTGCCCTGATTGCGTTTGGCCAGTTTCAGGGTGTACCGCAGCTGCTCGTTCAACTGGGCGCGATTGGGCAGACCGGTCACCAGATCGAAATAGGCCAGATTGTGGATCTGCTTCTGGGCATTGGTGCGTTCGGTAATATCCTGAATGGTGCCCATCATGTGCGTGCATTCACCACTCTCGACACAATAGGGTTCAGCCTCGAGACGAATGCGGCGTGAGCTATCATCGTGCAGGCAAGGCACACAGAACTCGATGTTGAAAGGCTGTTTTTCCTCGACGGCATGTTCGGCCATCAGGCGAACACTGTGGCGATCGGCATCGACGATCCGATCCAGAAACTCGTTCCAGTTGTCCACGGTCTGTCCTTCGGTCAGTCCCAGCACGCGGCCGAACTCGCGCGACCATGACATGCCGTGGCTGCTCAGACACCACTCCCAGTTGCCCAGTCTGGCGATGCGCTGTGCATTGTCCAGTTTCGACTGACTCACCCGCAGGGCATCGGCTGTCAACTTGGAACGCAGCAGATACTGCACACGATACGGCAGGATGTAGAAATTGACAGGCTTGGTCAGAAAATCGGTCACCCCTTCGTCATAGGCACGGGTGATCGAGTCCAGATCTTCCAGCCCCGTGATCATCAGGATGGGCACATGCATGCCGCCGGGCAACTTGCGAATGCCGCTGATGGCCTCGAAGCCATCCATGACCGGCATGACGGCATCCATGATGACCAGATCCGGTTCATGCTCACGGTACATGTCTATGGCCTCGATGCCATCAGCGGCATGCAGCACATCGAAGCCGGCATCCTCCAGCGCACCTTCGGCCATCAGCAGACTGGCGACATCGTCATCCACATGCAGCACGATGGGACGCTCGCGCTGCACGCTCGACATCACCATCTGCAACGATTGCGGAGAGGCCTGGCTCATCAGGCAACCTTTCTCATGTGCTGGTCAAGCGCCACGATGCTGGCCTCGAACAATTCCTCGACACCATCAGCCAGGGCATGACAGGCGGGATGGTTCTCTTCGCGAGCGGCCGCTTCGAGCTCACGGCAACGCTCCGAGAGCATTCTCGCCCCGACATAGGCGCTGCTGGATTTCAGGCCATGTGCGGCATTGCCGACAGCCGGCAGATCATCCGAGTCCAGCCCCTGCTGAATGGCTTCGATGGCCGTGGGCGACTCGGACTTGAACAGGCCAACCACGCGTTCGAGCAGATCCGGTTTACCGGGCCGTTGCAACGAGGCAATGGACTTCAGTGCCTGAGGTTCGATGTAACTAGTCATGTCGGTTTGTGAAAATCCCTTTTTCCGTGCCAGGATCCGAGTCCTCTACCATTGATTAACGACTGATCCCGGCCAAACTGAGCATACTGGGCCATCAATTCCGATTTCAATGAATCAAGTCTCAGCACAGCCGCCTCCAGACCCGGGGGTGAGGTGCGCAGATCCCCGCCGATCGGCTCATCGGGTTTTTCCTGCCAGTCCGCCATCGTGATACCCGGGCGACCGTATCCGGAGCGGATTCGTGGTTCCGCGTGTCGAGGGTTCTCTGTCAGGTCCGTTGTGACCCGTGTCTCGGTCACCCAGTAGATCAGCATGGTGGACAGGATCAAAGCCAGGAATGCAGCGAACCACTGTGCATTGGGCAGCACCATGTAACCCCACATCAGCAGCAGATACATGCCCGCTGCCATGGAGAAACGCACCAGTTGTGAAATCGTCTGCATCCTCAATCCTGAATACATCTCATGCAGAACGTATCGACGCTGAGGCGAACAACTTGACCCGAGAACGCATGAAACGGCCCGCGCCGCAGGGTCGGACCTTCAGCTCGACAGCCAGGAGTCAGGGTTCAGGGCGCGATTGCCGGCGAAATCTGCCTACAGGAGGTGGCCGATGAAGACGAGACACACTGGCCATTGACCATCAACACAGGCTACAGCAAGCGCTTTTCTCGCCAGCGGGCGATGTCCTCGTTGCCGGCCCTCAACCAGCTGCGCAGCACCTCATCGGTGTGCTGACCCAGTTCCGGTCCGGCCCAGCGGGAACTGGCCGGCGTTCGTTCCAGCCTGGGATGCACGGCCGGCATCAGACGCGACTCGCCATTGACCGCCAGGCTCTCGAACATGTCTCTGGCCTGGAAATGAGGATCCTGCACCATGTCGGCGATGGAATTGACCGGGCCGGCTGGTACATCAGCCGCATCCAGAATTTCCAGTGCCTCAACGGATGAGACGGTGGCACTCCAGGCGGACAGCAGTGCGTCGATCTCTGCTTCGTTCGCCACCCGTCCCCGGTTGTCGGCCAATCGGGCATCCTCGGCCAGCTCGGCCTGACCGATGGCAACCATCAGACGCTTGAAGATGGAATCGCCGTTGCCACCGATCACGATGTAACGACCATCACTGCACTGATAGGTATTGGTAGGCACGATGCCCGTCACCGTGGACCCGGACGGTTCGCGAACCACGCCGGCACCATCGTATTCGGGCAGAACCCCTTCGAGCATGTTGAACACCGACTCGACGATGGAGACATCGACGGTCTGACCTCCCTGGCCAAGTCTTTGCCGGGCGATGAGTGCCAGCAGAGCACCCACCGTGGCATGCATGCCAGCCAGCGTATCGCCCAGTGACAGATTCATGCGTACCGCCTTCTCATCCGGATAGCCGTTGACGTAGCGCAGCCCGCCTGCTGCTTCACAGGCAGAGGCGAAACCGGGTTTGCGGGCGTAGGGTCCACTCTGACCATAGCCCGACACGCGTGTGTAGATGAGTTCGGGATGCAGCTTCTTCATCGCGTCCGGACCCAGCCCCCAGGCCTCCATGCGGCCGGGACGGAAGTTCTCGATCAGGATATCGGCCTGCATCATCAGCTGACGCGCGATATCGGCTCCCTGCTCCTGCGACAGGTCCAGCGTCAGCGATTTCTTGTTACGCGCCAGACTGCGCCACCAATAGGAGGTGCCCTGTTCATCCAGCACGCGCCAGGTGCGCAGCGGATCCCCCCTGCCCGGCGGCTCGATCTTCACGACCTCGGCGCCGAAGGCTGCCAGCATCTGTCCGGCGAAGGGGCCGGCGATCAATTGCCCCATCTCCAGTACACGAATGCCCGACAAAGGCAGGGAGTTGTCTTCGTTCATCGTTGCAAGCTTCGAGCGGATTCGTCGCTACCTTGCAATATTTCAGGCGGCTCTTCAAGCCTGCGACAACGAGCTCTGGTAGGCACGCCAGCCACCAAAGTGGCTTATCTCGACAGCTTCCTGACCGCCAGCTGTCGCCTCGGCGATGAATCCGCAGACTTGCCGACCATCGCAGAGAGTGACCTGGCCAAGCCCCAGAGGCGCGGCGATGCCTCTGAGAAAACTGCCCAGCTCGCTGACCGGCAGACGCCAGACTTCCACATCGATGGCAACACCCGCCTCATCCACCCGCAGCAGCGCCGGTCGTTTCAGCGATGGCTCGTTCAGATCGAATAGCCGGTAGTCTGCGCTGGTTCGGGTGCACTCGAGCAATTCCGCCCCACGCTCCCGCAACTGCCAGTTCAATGGCATGCCGTCCAGATGCGCCCCGCAGACTACCAGTTCCATGCAGTCCGTTCTCCGGACCTCGTTCACCGCGAGTGACGGCAGTGTCTGGCTGCCGGATGCCAGTGGCAGAGAGAACTGCTGCTGGAGGCGATTGGCTATCGACAGCAAACGGCGATCGCTGAATGCAGGCGCTCCGAGCGTGATGCCGAACGGCAACCCCTTGTCGGTAAAGGCTGTGGGAACGGCAATGGCCGCCATGTCCAGCAGATTCATGAAGTTCATGTAATAGCCCAGCTCGCTGTTGCACCGAATGGGTTCCTGCAACATCTCTTCAATGGAGAACAGGCGGCCGGCAGTCGGAGTCAGCAAGGCATCGATGTGCGTCAGCTGCACAGCGCAACGGCGTCTGAGATCTTCCAGCCGGTACTGCGCCTGGAACAGTTCGGCAGCACTGGGCTTGCCTCCCGGGGCGATGATGTCGCGCACCACCGGAAACACGGCCTCCGGCTGTTCCTCGATCAAAGGCAAAGTGGCCACATAACGCTCGGCAACCCAGGGCCCTTCGTACAACAGACGAGCCACTTCGTCGAACGGCGCGTAGTCGATCTCACGTAGTTGCACCCCGTGTTCCTGCAGCGCGCCCAGAGTCTGCTGATAGGCTTGCTCGTAGTCCTCATCGCCGAAGAACCGGAGCTGGGCCTCGGGAATCACGCCCAGTGTCAAGGGAGCGCTGAAAGTGCCATAGGTCTGCGCTCGGTTGTCATGAGGGTTCGAGCGACTGTAACCATCGCTCCCATCCTGCCCCTCGGCAGCAGCCAGCACGGCATTGGCATCATCGGCATGCAGGGCGAAGATGCTGACACAATCCAGGCTGCGACAGGCCGGTACCACACCCGTTGCCGAGAGCAGCCCCCGCGTGGGCTTCACACCAATCAGATTGTTGAAGGCTGCCGGTATCCGCCCCGAACCTGCGGTATCGGTTCCCAGACTGAAGCTGGCCAGCCCCAGGGCAACCGATACCGCAGAACCGGCACTGCTACCGCCACTGACCAGGGACTTGTCGAAGCTGTTGCGGCAAGGCCCCCACGGCGAGCGAGTGCCATTCAGGCCGGTGGCGAACTGATCCAGATTGGCCTTGCCCAATGGCAGGGCACCGGCATCGATCAGGCGTTGCACGACAAAGGCAGATTCATCGGGCGTATAGGCAAAGGCCTCGCAGGCTGCCGTCGTGGGAACCCCTGCCAGATCGATATTGTCCTTGATGACGAAGGGAACTCCCCACAGGGGCGTCTGCGCGGGATCCTGCTCATCCAGCGCTGCCAGCCAGGGTTGCAATTCATCGGCGCTGAGCAGGTGAATGAAGATGTTGTGATCGCTCAGCGCTTCCGCCTGCTGCCGCAACTCTGCCATCAGCTCAGCGGGAGTGGTGCCAGTGGCATAGCGCTTCTGAACGCCGGCGATTGTCAGATCCGTGATTGTCTTCATGAGTGTTCCAGTACGATCAGAGGTTGGCCAGCGCTGACACGCTGACCGGTTTCGAGAAGCACGCTGTGCACCTGCAGATCCTGCGGTGCCGGTACGGTGATTTCCATCTTCATGGATTCGAGCACCAGCAGGGTCTGGCCCTGCTTGACGGACTCTCCCGGTGCAACGCAGCATTGCCACAAGCTGCCCGATACCGGGCTCTCCATCACAAGGCTGTCAGCTGGCCAGTCGACCACGACTTCCGGGATTTCCGGCTCTTCCACCTTGACATTGAACTGTCCGGTGGCGCGCCAGTTCGCCAGCTCTTCGGCAAAAGCGGCCTGACGGGTCTGCTGAAAGTCGTCGATCCGTGCCTGCTGACCCTCCACCAGCTCCCTGAAATCGGCCAGGGAAAATTCGGTCTGTTCGATCTTCAACGGGTATCGCCCCTGTGGGAAGTCTCGACGGATCTCCATCAGCTCATCGTGACTGACTTCGTGGAACCGTATCTGATCGAAGAAGCGCAGCAACCAGGGTTTATCGAATTCCGGTGTCTGTCGATAGCGATTCCACATCTGCAGGGTTCTGCCAATGAACTGATAGCCGCCCGGCCCTTCCATGCCATAGACACACAGATAGGAGCCGCCAATGCCGACCGAGTTCTCCGCCGTCCAGGTTCGTGCAGGGTTGTATTTGGTGGTCACCAGTCGATGTGCCGGGTTCACGGGTGTGGCAACCGGTGCCCCCAGATAGACATCACCCAGCCCCATCACCAGATAGGACGCATCGAACACGATCCGCTTGACATCGTCAATCGATTCCAGACCATTGATGCGACGGATGAATTCCAGATTGCTCGGTGCCCAGGGCGCATTCTTGCGCACCGACTGGTCGTATTTCACGACTGCCTCCCGACAGGCTTCATCGTCCCAGGACAGCGGCAGATGCACGATGCGTGACGGCACGACGGCGGAGTCCACATGCTGATCCAGGTAGTCTTCGGCCCCCTGCAGGTGATCCAGCAGAACCGACAGGGCCAACTGCTGGGCGTCATAATGCAGTTGCAGTGAACGGATGCCCGGAGTCACTTCTATGATGCCCGTCAGCGGGTTCTGTTCCAGCCACTGCATCAACGCATGAACACGGAAGCGCGAGACCAGATCCAGAGTGGGCGCACCGTATTCGACCAGCAGGAAGCGGTCACCGGCCAGCCGATAGCAGGCCTCCACACCGTTGGTGCCGGCCTTGCGCTGTTTCACGATGGCCGATTGCCGTCGGCAACTGGCCGCATCCGGCCACGGTGAATCATCACCGGGGGGCGACATCCGGAGGTTGGCAACGGTGAGCTGCTGCAGGCGGTCCGCCTCTACTGCCTCGGCCACGCTCACCGGTCTGAAGCGTACCCGGTTTCCCGCTCGCAACTGACCGATTTTCCACAGATCGGCCGTGATGATGGTGGCGGGGCAGACAAAGCCGCCCAGCGAAGGGCCATCGGGGCCGAGAATGACAGGCATGTCACCGGTGAAATCCAGACTGCCGAAGGCATAGGCATTGTCATGAATGTTCGACGGGTGCAGCCCTGCCTCACCGCCATCACTGCGCGCCCATTCGGGACTCGGTCCGATCAGCCTCACCCCGGTTCGGCTGGAGTTGTAATGCACCTCCCAGGCGTGCTCGAACAGGGTATCGATATCGCACTCGGTGAAGAAATCCGGCGCACCATGCGGGCCATACACCACCCGCAGTTCCCAGTCGTCTGTCAATGCGGGCAGCAGTTCGGCAGGCAGGCGGGTCTGGCTGGCGCCCGCAGCGGACGACAGGCGGGATGCCTCGGCTTTCAAACGCAACACGTCGCCGGTCTTCAGTGCCGCACCATTATGTCCACCGAACTGACCCAGAGTGAAGGTGGAGCGCGATCCCAGGTACTCCGGGCAATCGATGCCTCCGGCCACACACAGATAGCTGCGTGCACCGACACCATTGATCTGCCCGACATCCAGAACCTGTCCCGGACGGATGGACACCACCTGCCAGGGGCTCAGGGCCTCACCATCGAGGGTGGCATCGACAGGGGCCCCTGCCAGTACGATGCGCGTGTGGGCGGTGAACTCCAGTGCCGGCCCCTGAACCGTGATCTCCAGACCGGCAGCCTCCGCTTCGTTGCCCAGCAGGCGATTGGCCAGTTGAAAGGAGAGTGTGTCAAACGGGCCGGATGGCGGAATACCCACCGGCCAGTAACCGACGCGACCCGGCACATCCTGGATGGTGGTCAGTGTGCCACCGCGCAGTACATCGATCCGGTGAGGCTGGTACACATGCTCATCGAGAAACCGGGTCGTCACCCGACCACTCTGCACCACGGGTTCCTCGACCAGAGAGCGCAGATAATCCACATTCGTCTGTGTACCGTACAGCTCCACTGCCTGCAAGGCCGTGGAGAGTGTCTGCAAGGCCTGTTCGCGCGTTGGCGCATGCACCATCATCTTGGCCAGCATGGGATCGAACTCGGACGGAATGGTGATGCCGGATTCGATCCAGGTGTCCACCCGCAAGCCCTCCATCTGCGGAAACTCCACGCGCGACATCAGCCCGGCGCAAGGCTGGAACTGTCGATAGGGGTCCTCGGCGTAGAGACGCACCTGCACGGCATGTCCACCCGGACTCAGACGAGCGCGCAACTCGCTCAGGGCGGGCAATGTGCCACCAGCCTGACCGACCATCCATTCCACCAGGTCGACTCCATACACCAGCTCAGTCACGCCGTGCTCGACCTGCAGTCGGGTATTGACTTCCAGAAAATGGAATTCCTGCGTATCCGCATCCAGAATGAATTCCACGGTGGCCGCATTGCGATACTGCACACTGGCCAGCAAAGCCTCGGCGGTGCGGTGCAGGCGCTGGCGCAAGGCCTCATCCAGGTGCGGTGCGGGACATTCCTCCACCACCTTCTGATTACGCCGTTGCGCGGAACAGTCGCGTTCTCCCAGCGACACCACCTCGCCCTTGCCATCGCCGAACATCTGCACTTCCACGTGCCGAGCATTGAGGATCGCCTTCTCCAGAAACACCCCACCATTGGCAAAATGGTTTTCTCCCTGCTGCTGCACCGCCGCGAAACCTTCACGCAGCACCTGTTCATCCGCACACAGACGCATGCCGATTCCACCGCCACCGGCGGTACTCTTCAGCATGACGGGGTAGCCGATACGACAGGCTTCGGTCAGCGCCTCTTCGACGCTTTCCAGCAACCCGCTGCCGGGGGGTAGCGGTACACCTGCCGCCGTTGCCAGCTCCCGCGCCACATGCTTCTGGCCGAACAGGCCTATCTGCTCGGCCGTAGGCCCGATGAACACCAGCGATTCGCTCTCGCAGCGTTGCACGAAATCGGCATTTTCACTCAGAAAGCCATAGCCCGGATGAATGGCTGCCGCACCACTGCGCTGGGCAATGGCAATCAGCTTATCGACATTCAGATAGGTATCCGAGGCGCGCCCGTCACCCAGCGAGTAGGCTTCGGTTGCCAGACGCACATGCAGGCTGTCCCGATCGCTATCGGCGTAAACCGCCACGGATTCGATGCCCAGCCGTTCCAGCGTCCGTATGATGCGAGTGGCAATTGCCCCACGGTTGGCAATCAGAACCTTATTGAAGGGTTTCATGAGGTTCATTGATTCCATGTCAGCAGTTCGATGGGTGTCGGGTCATAGCCGTTACAGGGATTGTTCAACTGCGGACAGTTGGATATCAGCACGATCACATCCATGCGAGCCGTCATTTCCACGTACTTGCCGGGTGCGGAAATACCGTCGGCGAAGGTGAGCTCGCCCTGCTCGGTCACCGGCACATTCATGAAGAAATTGATGTTGTGGGCGATATCGCGCTTGGAAATCCCGTATTCGGGGTGTTCGGCCAACGCCAGCATCCAGCTGTCGCGGCAGGCGTGCATACAGCGCTTCTCCAGGTCGTAACGCACGGTATTGCTCTCGGTGGAACAGGCACCACCCAGGGTATCGTGCCGACCACAGGTATCGGCCACGATACTGAGCATCACTCGATTCTCGCTGGAGATCAGATCGGAACCGGCACTGAGGTACAGATTGCGCTGCGCTCGCATGGTATTGACGGCACTGTAATGCTCACCGGGGTCCTCGGCCGAATAGAACAGCGTATCGGCGGCCTGGTTACCTTTCAGGTCAACGATGCGTAATGTCTGTCCGTCCTCGAGCCGGGCCAGATAGTAGTCTCCGGCATCGACCACCTGTCGGTCGATTGCCTGTGATTGTTCTCGGAAACTCTGCTTGATCATGATCCTTTCCTGACACTTGAAATGACTGATGAAAACCACTGAACCCGGCGGCAATCGAGGTGGAATCGATACCTGCGGCAGCGCTGCAACCCTGTTCAGGCAAACGCTCGGACGCCCTGGTGATACAACTCGTTGTTGCGGAAACCGCGGCGGTTCTCATCACAATTGTTGAGACATTCATCATCCTCACTCACCGGCTCCCCCACGGACAGGCTCAAGGCCACCTCTCCTGCGGGATAGTGTTCACTCAGCGACAGCGGGTGGGGACAGGTATGCAGTAGAACAAGCGCATCCATGTCGAAACGCAGTGCCAGGGTCGATCCAGGCGCACTGTGCCCGTCTACCAGGCTGATGCCACCATCTGCCTGTACCGCACACTTGCTGAACCAGTTGACATTGGCAGGCAGATCGCGCCCTTCCAGACCGTATTTGGACAGCTCCACCAGGAAGGCATCGTGTCCATTCTGGTGCCAGTCATTGCGATCATTCTGATAATCGCGCCGGCCGAAGCGCTCGTCGATGAACCCTCTGTCGGAATTTCCGCAGACGGTATCGTGACCGCCCACCGAGTCCTCGATGAGGGAGGCGAGTACACGCCCCATGTCGCTGTACAGGCAGTTTCCCTGCCGTAGATGAAAGGTGTGCTGGCATTTCAGGGTGTCCGGAGCGTTGTATCGCTCCAGCGTATCCTGCGCGTTGTACATCACCATGCCGACATTGGCCCCACCCTGCAGGTCTGTCAGGCGCAAGACAATGCCGCGACGCACCCTGAGAGACCAGTGCTTGCCAGCGCTCAGGCGGGTCTGATAGTTGAAGTCATTGGCTGCAGCGTTCATCGCTCATTCGCCTCCCTTTCTGTTCAATTGGTAGCCAGCATGCTGGCCAGTGAGTCAGGTTCGTTTCTGACCGGACGTTCGCCGACCGGCAGGTCATACGTGATCGTGGCCCCGTAGGCACCCGGCGCCTGCGGATCAATCCGGGGTTTGTCGAATACCCACAGACGGGTGCCCAGATGAAACCCTTCCTTGAGGTCGTGGGTCACCATGAATATGGTCAGTTGATGCTCTCGCCACAGCTCCAGCACGAGCTCATGCATGTCGGCCCGGATTCCGGGGTCCAGAGCGCCGAAGGGCTCATCGAGCAGCAGGATGCGTGGTCTGGCCATCAGCGCCTGGGCAATGGCCAGTCGCTGACGCATGCCACCGGAGAGTTCATGCGGATAGCGACGCAGGAAATCCTGCAAGCCGACTCTTTCCAGCAGCGCCGTCGAGGCCTGCAAGGCATCCCGTTTACGCTGACCATGAAGCAAACCGCTCACGTTTCGTTGTTGCAAGCCCGACACGGCCATCACATTGCCGAGGACCGTCATGTGAGGGAACACCGAGTACTGCTGAAAGACGATGCCTCGATCCGGACCAGGTTCATCCGGTATGGGTCTGCCATCCAGCTCCAGGCTGCCCCTGTCGATCGATTCGATGCCCAGCAGCAGTTTGAGAAAGGTCGTCTTGCCGCAGCCCGAAGCGCCGACCAGAGTCACAAACTCGCCCGCCTCCACCGTGACATTGATACGTTCCAGTACGGTCTGTTCGCCGTAGTTCTTCCACAGATTGCGTGCAGATATCATTCGGCAGACTCCCAGGGAAACAGACGACTACCCAGTTTGCGCAACAACAGATCGAACAGAAACGCCAGTATCGTGATCCAGGCCACGTAGGGCAGAATGACCTCCATGGACAGATAACGACGCACCAGAAATATCCGGTAGCCCAGACCATCCGTCGAGGCAATGGCCTCTGCCGCAATCAGGAACAGCCAGCCGGTTCCCAGTGACAGTCGCACCGAATTGATCAGCTTGGGCAACAACTGCGGCAACAACACGCGCGAGATGATCTGGGCCGTATTGGCCCCCAGGGTCTGCGCCTTGATCAGCTGTTCTACCGGAATCTCGCGTGCACGACGCTGAATGTCGCGTGCGATGAACGGGGTGATTCCGATGGTGATCAGCGAGATCTTCGACACTTCTCCCAGACCCAGGACGATGAACAGCACGGGCAGCAACGCAAGACAGGGAATCAGAGACACCACGGTCAGCAAGGGTGACAGAGCTGCATTGACCAGCGGCAAGGCCCCGGTGGCGATTCCGATGACAAGTCCCGCCACCGCCGCAATCCCGACACCAATGGATAATCGCCGCAGACTGCTCAGCGTATCTGTCCAGAACACGTAATCGCCACTACGCTTGCTGGGCTCGAAAGCCATGCGACTCATGGCCTCCTGCATGCTGGTGAACGACGGCAACAACTTGTCGGACGGATTCTCTGCCAGCCTTGCGTCCGATGCCGCCACATAGATCACGACGATCAGCACGAAAGGCAACAGGCCCAGCAACCACTTCACCGCGGGTGATGGACTGAGATTGATCAGTTTTTTCATGACTACCGGCCTGTTACCCTGGAGTGAGACAGCGAAAGAAGGCGCTCTCAGAGCTCGCCGTCAGCGGCTTTCTGCATGTAGCTCGGATCAAAGCGCAGTGTGGTATTGGCCTCGTTACCGACATTGCCCGCCGGCATCTGCATGCCGATGAACCCCGCATCCGGGGCACCTTCACCCAGCAAACCGTGGTCGAAGGAGAACTCTGCGACGTACTGCATCGTCTGGGGCAAGGCCTCACTGGCCGTGAATTCCACCGCTGCCTCTGGTGTGAAGAACATCCGGGTGCTCGCCAGCTGCGCGTCATAGCCGGCAAGGTCGGTACCGGACGCCTCGGCCATGAACTGCCGGGCTTCGAGCGCGGCATCATCATCTCCACTCATGATCGACATGATTTCATACCAGGCCCCGGTCAGCGCCAGGCCCAGCTCGGGGTGCTCGTTCAGAGTCTGTGTGTTGACCACCAGCAGATCGATGATTTCTCCGGGAATGCCCGATGAATCGAAGACCACCTGGCTCTCGGGCATGGCGGCAATCTCACTGAGCAGTGGATTCCAGGTCACAACCGAACTCACGTCATCACTGCCGTAAATACCCACCATATCGGCATCCGAGGTATTGACCACGGTGACATCCGCCTCACTCATGCCAACCGAGCCCAGTGCCCTGGCCAGCAGATAGTGCGAAACGCTCAGTTCCACGAGATTGACCCGCTGTCCGCGGATCGCCTCCAGTGAGTCCTCCCCCTTCAGCACGACACCATCGTTGCCATTGGAAAAGTCCCCCACGATCAGAGCCGTGCTGTCCACGCCGCCAGCGGCCGGTATGGTCAGGGCATCCATATTGGTCATGGTGCAGGCATCGAACTGCCCGGCTGTGTACTGATTGATGGATTCGATGTAGTCGTTGATCTGCACGACATCGATCTCGATGTCGTATTTATCCGCCCACTTGTCCACAATGCCTGTCTCGGCACCGTAGGCCCAGGGCATCCAGCCCACGTAGATGGACCAGCAGAGACTGAATTTATCGGCGGCCTGGGCAGGTGCTGACAGAGCAGCAAGCAGCAACAGCGTTGTCGTTCGTTTCATGATCGGACCTCGTTTGCTCGTATTGATTACACGGACTCCCCTCGGACTTGCGTCAGAGTTGGTCTCCCGGGCTTTTATCCCGCCGTGTAACCTCGCGCTGCAAAGAATCGAGGTCGAGTGCTCTCGGACCAGACACCGCAAATGCGGTCGGAACCCTAGCGCTCTATTGATCAGATTGACTTGCTTACTGCCACAAGAACTGAGGGGTGCTTGTAACGGTAATATCGCAATACCGATGCCAGAATCAGAACTTCAACAAGATCAGATACTTGAAACAGTGACACCGATGAAACTGCAGACAGGACGCGCCATTTCGGTGCCTTGATTGCAGCGACTGACCATTCATGGTGCAAAATCAGGCGCGGTGACCTATTCCACTGTTGGCAGATCCTGTCCACCCACCGGGACCGTTTCAACCCGATGTCCGAATGCACTGATCAGGTGTTTGCCCTCGGCAATGGCCTTCTGCACCGCTGAGGAATCGAGGGATCGCTCATGCGCCGCACGGCTTTCCCAGACTTCGGTTATCCACACGGTATCCTCATCGAAATTGTCACGCGCCACGATGTAGCTCAGGCAACCCGGAAGGTCGCGACTGCCCTTGAGCAGGATCCTGACAAGGGCATCCCGACCACCGCTCACCGCGATGATCTTGCCGATTATTCCGTGCATTCGAATGCCCCTGATCTTGTTGGTATGAAAGGCCTCTTCATGATAGACCAGCGGATCACAACCGTGCCGCAACACGTGTTCCCTGGTCGATGGCTCGTTTGGCATCCAGTTCGGCTGCCACGTCGGCTCCGCCGATCAGCTGCACATTCTTCCCCATGGCCTGCAATGGTTCTTGCAACTCCCGCAAGGGCTCTTGTCCGGCACAGATGATGATGTGATCCACATCGAGTACCCTGGGCTTTCCATCGACATTCAGATGCAAGCCGGCATCATCGATCTTCACGTAGTCACAGCCGTTCACCATCTCCACCTCCCGCATGGCCAGCGATCGACGATGAATCCAGCCGGTGGACTTGCCCAGATCCTTGCCGACCTTGCTTGACTTTCTCTGCAGCAGGAAAATCTGTCGAAGCGGCGCATGGACAGGATTGAAGTTCACCACACCACCGGCGGACTCGAAACTGCTGTCGATTCCCCACTCCGACATGAACGTCTCCGGATCGAGGCTGGCATCGCTGTCCGCGTGCAACAGATACTCGGCCACGTCGAAACCGATACCACCGGCACCGATGATCGCAACACGGGCCCCCACGGGGACACCATTGCGCAGGACATCCACGTAGGACAGAACCTTGCGATGGTCGATACCCTCGATGGCCGGAGTACGCGGGGTCACACCGCTGGCCAGCAGGATGTCGTCGAACGCCTGCAATTCCGTCGGGTCCTCCACCCGGTGATTCAGGCGAAGCTCGACGCCGGTCAGCTCGATCTGCCTGCCGAAGTAGCGCAGTGTTTCGTTGAATTCATCCTTGCCGGGCACTTGCCTGGCCATGTTGAACTGGCCACCGATCTCGCTGGCACTGTCGATCAGTGTCACCGAATGTCCCCTGCGAGCCGCAGTGGTGGCTGCCGCAAGCCCTGCCGGACCGGCACCGACAATGCAGATGGAGCGCGGACTGGCGGCTGGCTCGATCAGCAATTCGGTTTCATGGCAGGCCCGTGGGTTGACCAGACAACTGGCCCGTTTCTTCTGGAAGACATGATCAAGACAAGCCTGGTTACAGGCGATGCAGACATTGATCTCGTCCTGCCTGCCCTGCATGGCCTTCAGCGGAAATTCGGCATCGGCCAGAAAAGGTCGCGCCATGGACACCATGTCCGCATCGCCTCTGGCCACGATCTCATCGGCAACCTTCACCGTATTGATGCGGTTGGTTGCCACCAGCGGAATATCGACTTCCGGTTTCAGCTTGGCTGTTACCGAGGCGAAGGCGGCTCGAGGCACCATGGCTGCAATGGTCGGGATGCGCGCTTCATGCCAACCGATGCCGGTGGTGATCAGAGTGGCCCCGGCGGCTTCAACGGCCTTTGCCTGTTTCACGATGCTTGGCCAGTCACTGCCATTTTCCACCAGTTCCAGCATCGACAGGCGATAGATGACAATGAAATCCGGACCGACGGCCTCACGTACTCGGCTCACGATGGCTTCGGCCAGTCGCAGACGCCGCTCGACATCGCCTCCCCATTCGTCCGTTCGGGTATTGACTCTGGGCGACAGAAACTGGTTGATCAGATACCCTTCCGAGCCCATGATCTCGACCCCGTCATAGCCGGCATCCCGCGCCAGCGCAGCACTGCGGGCAAATCCCCTGATCTGCGACTCGATGCCGCGACTGGAGAGCGCCCTGGGCTTGAACGGGGAAATCGGTGACTGCTTGTCGGTTGATGAGACAATCAGCGGGTGGTAGCCGTAGCGCCCGGCATGCAGGATCTGCATGCAGATCCGGCCCCCTTCCTGATGCACCGCAGACGTCACGTGCCTGTGCCGGCTCACTTGCCAGCGATGACCCAGAGTACCGCTGAACGGTGCCAGCCAGCCGCGCAGGTTCGGCGCAATGCCACCGGTGACCATCAGCCCCGCACCACCGGCTGCCCGTTCTGCAAAATAGGCCGCCAGCTTCGGATAATCCCGTGCCTTGTCCTCAAGACCCGTATGCATCGAGCCCATGAGTATCCGGTTGGACAAGGTCGTGAAACCCAGATCCAAAGGCTCGAACAACGAAGGGTAAGCAGTATTCATACAGGTCAGAGTCGCGTTTTTTCGGCAAATGTCGCCAGCCACTGGAGACTAGCGGCCAGACATGCCAGACAATTGAAGACAGGGCGTGGGTCAGATTCTGCCATGTTGGCGCAGACGAATCTGCGTCAGTGTCTCGACCAACATGGCAGTCAGCAAGCCGAACACCAGCAGCCCATTGGCCGCTGCCAGACCACCGAGCAAGCGCCACTCGACAGGCAGCAGGATATCGCCGAACCCCAGCGTGGTGAAGGCAACCAGTGCAAAATAGACGGACGTTTCGAACTCATTGAAGATATGCAGCAGCCATAGGGCCACCGCCCAGATCCAGACCGACGCCGTCATCATGACGATGGTCCAGAGCATCGTCAGCGACAAGGCCAGAATGAGCTTGATGCCGTGCGAGGGGCGTACCAGCCAGCTGTGACTGCGAGCCAGCACCACTTCAAGCCCCCACCACGATAGTGCTGCGACAAACGCCGTGGCGCAGATCAGGGCACTGCCCAACAGCAACTGAACCAGCATCCGCGAATCTTCCTCTCGATGGCGTCAGCTGGTCAGCGTACCTCAGCAGGCGCTCATTGTTTTGCCGCCAACTGCCTGAGCACGTAATGCAGAATGCCACCATTGCGAAGATAGTCCCATTCCACGTCCGTATCCACCCTGACGATCGCCTCGAATTCCCTTGTCTCGCCATCACCGGTGCTGGCACTGACCGTCACCCTGTCTGGCTGCTCGTCCAGCGATGAGATAGTGAAGCCTTCCTCACCACTCAGCTCCAGAGGTCCGACCCCTTCTCCCGGAAGAAACTGCAAGGGCAGCACACCAAAGCCCACCAGATTGGACCGATGTATGCGCTCATAGCCTTCTGCGATGACCGCCCTGACGCCGAGCAGGCTCACCCCCTTGGCCGCCCAGTCCCGACTGGACCCCGTACCGTATTCCTTGCCGGCCAGTACCACCAGGGGCACCTCTTCCTGCTGATACTGCATTGCCGCATCGAAGATGCTGACCGTCTCGGTCTCCGGAAAGTGCCGCGTGTATCCGCCTTCGACACCGGGCACCAGCAGATTTCTCAAGCGCACATTGGCAAAGGTGCCACGCATCATCACTTCATGGTTGCCACGTCTGGATCCATAACTGTTGAAGTCTCCGGGCTTGATGCCCAGCGAATCGAGGTATTGCCCGGCCGCGCTGTCAGCACCAATGGCACCTGCTGGCGAGATGTGATCAGTGGTCACCGAATCCCCGACCATGACCAGACAGCGCGCTGCTTCGATGGGCTGCAGCGGGGGGACGTCCGCTGTCATGTCCGTGAAGAACGGCGGTTGCTTGATGTAACTGGATTCGGGCCAGGTATAGGTCTTGTCGTCCGGTGTATCCAGACGATGCCAGTCATCAGTGCCGTCGAAAACGTCCGAATAGCGCTGACGGAAAAGCTCCGAACTGATGTGCTGGGCAACCAGGTCGGCAATTTCCTGCGGAGAAGGCCAGATGTCCTTCAGATAGACCGCGTTGCCGTCTGCATCGGAACCCAGCGGATCGTTGTCGAAATCATGCAACATGGAGCCTGCCAGAGCATACGCCACCACCAGTGGCGGCGAGGCCAGATAATTGGTTCTGACCTGTTGATGTATGCGCCCTTCGAAATTGCGATTGCCCGACAATACCGATGAGACGACCAGCTTGCGTTGCTTGATGGCATCACTGATCTCGTCATCCAGCGGGCCGGAATTGCCGATACAGGTGGTGCACCCGAATCCCACGACATTGAACCCCAGAGCCTGCAGAGGCTGCATGAGATCTGCCGCCTCCAGATAGCCGGTGACGACCTGCGAACCGGGGGCCAGTGAGGTCTTGACCCAGGGTTGACGGGTCAGCCCCTTCTCGCTGGCCCGCTTCGCCAGCAGTCCGGCAGCCATCATGACGTAGGGATTGGAGGTATTGGTGCAGGAGGTGATGGCCGCGATGACGATATCACCATGCTGCAACTCGTGCCCCTTCTCCGCTGTTTCCGATTGCGGACCGACCTCGTCGGCCACGACTGCCTTGTCGTGACCAATGGCGCTGTCACCACCCTCCTTCACGAACTCCTCCTCGGTGGAAGGTTCCTCTGCGGAGCTCTGCTCGCCAGCCGGCCGATTGTCCTCCAGATACCCATCCAGATAGTCCCGGAATGCACTGACGGAGTCGCGCAAGGCGATCCTGTCCTGCGGCCTTTTCGGTCCGGCAATACTCGGTACTACCTCGTCCAGATTCAGTGTCAGGGACTCGGTGTATTCGGCCGACGCCGCGCCATCCTCACGCCACAAACCCTGCATGCGCGCGTAGCTTTCCACCCGCTCGAGTACCTGCGCATCCCGGCCGGACAATTCCAGGTACTTGAGGGTTTCCGCATCCACGGGGAAGATACCGCAGGTAGCGCCGTATTCCGGTGCCATATTGCCGATGGTGGCACGGTCCGCCAACGGCAGGCCTGACAGTCCGTCACCGTGGAACTCGACGAACTTGCCAACCACCCCGTGCTCTCGCAGCATCTGCGTGACCTTCAGCACCAGGTCGGTGGCCGTGGCACCGGCGGGCAGACTGCCGATGAGCTGTACACCCACGACGTCGGGTATCAACATGGACATCGGCTGACCCAGCATGGCCGCCTCTGCCTCGATACCGCCGACACCCCAGCCCAGCACACCCAGGCCATTGATCATCGTTGTGTGCGAATCGGTACCCACCAGCGTATCCGGATATATCCAAGTCTCACCGTCTATCTGCTTCGTACTGACCACATCGGCCAGATACTCCAGATTCACCTGATGCACGATACCGGTACCCGGCGGCACCACGCGAAAGTTCTCGAAGGCCTGCTGCCCCCAGCGCAGGAATTGATAGCGTTCGCGATTGCGCTGAAATTCCAGTTTGGTATTCAGGTCCAGCGCCTGCTGCGTTCCGAACTTGTCCACCATGACCGAATGGTCGATGACCAGATCGACTCGCTCAAGCGGATTGATGGTTTCGGGGTCCCCTCCCAGCTGCCTGATGGCATCACGCATGGCGGCCAGATCAACAATCGCCGGTACTCCCGTGAAGTCCTGCAGAATGACGCGAGCCGGGGTGAACGCGATCTGTTCTTCGGACGGCGACTGACTGTCATGCCTGAGCAGCGCTTCGATCTGCGCTGAGGTGACCGTACCCCCATTTTCATTACGGAGCAGGTTCTCCAGCATGATCTTCAGCGAATAGGGCAAGCGGCTGACTCTGTATTCATCCTCCAGCACATCCAGCCGGTGACACTGAAAACTCGCAGATTCGCTGTCCAGCGTCGACCGAGTACCAAAACTGTTCATGATCATTTCCCCGTGTGGAAAGTTCCAGGACGGCGTCCTCTGCCAGTCTGACCAGGCGAACGCCCCGAGTTTCAATCCTCGATACTACTCCATGAACCGCGTCAGCCCGAATGCGAGGCGGGATCTACACGATGTGGTGACGCCCGTTACTGCTGGTATCCACTGATATCACGTCAGCCTCATCACTCAGCGAACCGTGCCAAGGGATCTGCCATTGCTGGCGACGACGAATCAGCCTTCAAGGACACGAATGTCGGCAGAGCGACCAGCCACCCGGGCCTGGTCGCTGCGGCCTGTGAACAGCTCCTGCCGAGCCAGTGGAATGCCCGGCAGAACCCGTTGCCCGATTACCGGACGTCCCAGACCGTCGATCTGCACATGCGAGGCAATCACAAACCACCGACTATGGAGCCTGCTGAATGTCACTCTGCCGGATATCCGACGAGTGCCGGACATCACCATCCACAACCGGATTCTCGCCGCTCTTGCCCTTCCGGGTCATCAGGCCGTACAGCACCATGACCAGGGCGGCAAACAGTGCGGCCCCCGCCAGAAACACACTGGCGACCAGACTGGCAGCCATCAAGGCCGCTGCCACCAGACCACCGGCGATTTTCGCCCCCAAAGGCATGTCACTCCACACCTTGTTCGGGTTGATTTCCATGTTCACGCTTGAGTGAGTCATTGTCTTGCATTTCCTCTTCAGATGATTGATTACTTGTTCCGGAAAGACTCTGCTTTCCGACACCCATCAATCTACGGCATGCAACTTAGGTGAAAATTAGGCAGGCGTTGACAGTAGTTCAACCCTCTGTTGCCGGTACTCGTACCTGAGACCCTGTCCAGCCAGGTTTTCCACCTTCAACTCGCCACCTGCTACGGCAGCGACCTGGCTGGCGATGGCAAGGCCCAGTCCATTGCCTTCATTACCTGCCCGAGCACCTCTGTCAAAGGGCTCGAACACCGACTCCAGCGCCGCAGGGTCGATACCCGGACCGCTATCGTCCACTCGGAAAATCATGTACGAGCCTTGCGTGAAGAGACTGACATTGATCTGTCCGTTTGCCGGAATGTGACGAATGGCATTACTCAGTCCATTGCGGAAGATCTTCGACAGGCCATGGTCGAAGTCTTCGACTTTGATGTTCTCGATCTGCACCACACCAAGATCAACCGGACGCTCCATGGCCAACGGATAGACGCTGGCGATGACTTCTCGAAGCAGATCATCGGCATTCACTATTGCTACATGAGCCTGATCGTTGAACTGCAGGCGGGCCAGGTCCAGCAACTGTGCCACCAGAGATTCCAGGCGCTTCAGGCCCTGTCTCATCAATACCTGGTTCTGCTGCGTGTCGTCACGACAGACGTTCTCAGCCAGGATATTCAGGCCTGCAACCGGCGTGCGCATCTCATGAGCGGCATCGGCGATGAAACGCTGCTGCTTGCGGATATCCTTGCGGGTACGTCCCAGCAGCCGATTGATGGCCCGGGTAAAGGGCAGAATTTCCTCTGCGATCCCCCGGTCGGATAGTGGCGCCAGGGACAGGGCCTCGCGCGAGTCGATCTCTGCCGCCAGCTTGCGTACCGGCTTCAGACCCCTCGACAGAACCCAGCGCGCAATCAGGAAAAAACCGATAGCCAGCACAACGACCGGAAACAACGCATACAGCGCATTCTTGCCGGCAAGCTCCTCTCGCAGTTCGGTTTGCTGGGCAACAGCATAGGGCGCACGACCATCTTCCGGCCTGATGACAAGCACTCGCCAGAAGTCATCACGCGCTTCGATGTCGTGAAACCCGGGCTTGAGTGTTTCCGACAGTCTCAGATAGCCCCGTTTGCCGAGTGTCTGCACCAGCACCTGCTCATCGTCCCGTTCACGAGCCCAGAAATTGCCCTGATTCCCCCCGTCGGGCACCCACCGAGCAACCTCCAGCAGCATGGCGTCCTGCATCTCCTCGGCACTCAGATACGCCAGGCCCGCAGACAGCAAGCCACCGACGACAGCACAAGCCAGACTTGCGACGAACAACCAGCGACTCAGATCTGCCTGCAGCGATCTTCGCTTCATTTTTCAACCATCCAGCCAAGACCACGAATGTTTCTGATGGCCTGTTTGCCCAGCTTTCTCCTCAAGCCGTGAATCACCACCTCGAGGGCGTTGCTGGCCACTTCTTCGCCCTGGTTGTACACATGCGCTTCGAGTTGCTCTCTGGACAAGACCTGGCCCGGCCGATACATGAGGGCTTGCAACAGTGCCAGTTCACGGGCAGACAGGGCAACTTCCCCGGACTCGCCGCGAGCCATTGCCGTGGCCGGATTCAGCTGCACCCTGGCCGTTGCCAGTTGTGGACTTCCCGACCCTGCATGACGACGCGCCACGGCGCGCAGCCGAGCCTGCAGCTCGCCCAGTGAGAACGGCTTGACCAGATAATCGTCAGCCCCGAGATCCAGGCCCTGAATGCGATCCTGCACACCATCCCGGGCAGTGATGATGATGACCGGAACGTCCTTGCCACGTGCACGCAGCTGCTGCAGGACGGCGGTACCATCCATCCCCGGAAGCCCCAGATCCAGCAAGACGGCATCGAAACCCTCGTCGTTCAAGGCTGCCATGGCAGCCTTGCCATCCTTCACCCACTCGCAGGCATGACTGGCTTCAAGCAGCGATTGCGAAACGCCATGACCGATCAGGGGATCATCTTCAACCAGCAGTATGCGCACAAGCGTCCTCGGTTCTGTCGACAATGGCAGACAGCCCATGACCGCACGGAATGAGCTGAAAATCGCGGTGGCAAATCCATCCCATCCGCTGTCATGCCGTTACGCTAACCCATTTCCGACAGCCATGACCATGCTTTCCGTCCGGCTCACCACTGGCAACGCAAACGCGCCTGAGCAGATGGAGTCGATCGCGGGACGGTTCGCTGAGCGTTCCGGAGGGAGACATTGACACTTCGCAAGGTGATACCCGCGCATTACCGGCTCCCGGCTCCCGGCTCCCGACTCCCGACTCCCGACTCCCGACTCCCGACTCCCGACTTTCGGCTTTCGATTCTCGTCTCCCGGCTCCCGGCTGTCGGCTGTCGGCTGTCGGCTGTCGGCTGTCGGCTGTCGGCTGTCGGCTGTCGGCTGTCAGCTGTCAGACAGGGTATCGTCCTTACTCGGTTGCAATCAGCACCGTCTTGGCATTCATGAATGCCAGCATGCCATCCGCTGACAGCTCGCGCCCGTAACCCGAGTCCTTGACACCACCGAAGGGTCGCGCCGGATCCGAAGAGACCATGGCATTGACGAAGGTCGACCCGGCCTGCAGGCGATTGATGGCCTCATCGATTTCCGCCTGCTCGTTCGACCAGATGCAGGAACCCAGACCGAACCGCGAATCATTGGCGAGGTGAATGGCATCGTCAATGGAGTCAGCCTTGAACAGCAGAGCGACCGGACCGAACAGCTCTTCGGTGGCTGCCGGTGAGTCTGCGGGTATATCGGCCAGGATGCCGGGCTGGTAGAAATTTCCCTCGCCATCAATGGGCCGGGCACCGGTCAGTCGGGTGGCGCCTGCGGCGACCGACTCTTCGACCTGGCGATGCAATTCATCCCGGATCTGCGGCAGGGCCAGTGGCCCGATATCGGTATTTTCATCCATGGGATCGCCCACCACCAGTGCGGCAAAACCGGCCACAAAGCGGTCCCGGAAATCGTCGTGGATATCGGCATGCACGATGAAGCGTTTGGCGGCGATACAGGACTGTCCATTGTTGATCGTGCGCGCCTTGACCGCCGTTTCCACCGCCTTGTCGATGTCGGCAGATGGCATGACAATGAACGGATCCGATCCGCCCAGCTCCAGCACGGTCGGCTTGATCTGTTGACCACAACTACTGGCCACAGCGGCACCCGCCCCTTCGGAACCGGTCACCGTGGCCGCCCGCACACGATCGTCCTTCAGAATGCTCTCGACCTGCCCTGAACTGATCAGCAGTGTCTGAAAGGCACCTTCCGGAAATCCCGCTCTGGCAAGGATATCCTCGATGGCCAATGCACAACGAGGCACATTGGAAGCATGCTTGAGCAACCCGGTATTGCCCGCCATGAGTGCCGGAGCTGCAAAACGGAAGACCTGCCAGAACGGAAAATTCCACGGCATGACTGCCAACACCGGCCCCACGGGCAGATAACGCACATAGCTGTCATTATCGCCATCCACCAGCTTGCGATCAGCCAGAATTGTCGATGTTTCCCGGGCGTAGTAGTCACAGGCCAGGGCACATTTCTCGACCTCCGCCATCGCGCTGGCGAGAGTCTTGCCCATCTCCTGTGTCATCAGTCGACCCAGACTCTCCTTCTCGTGACGCAGCAATTCCGCCGCCTTGCGCATCTTCACTGCGCGTTCATCCAGACTCAGCGAAAGCCCCTGCCGGAAAGCCTGATGGGATTTTTCCAGCGCCACATCGATCGCGTCTGCATCCAGCAGATCGAACTGCTGTTCTGTCTTTCCCGTTGCCGGGTTCACGGATTGCATGCCGGACATCATGAGCTCCTGTCGCCGAGTGAGAGTCGATCACTCATCACTGTAGCGAAGTGCCCGGCAGCGGCTATCAGCCCGCTGGGATTTTGTAAGGACTACCGGCTCGCGCCAGCGGCTTCACGCTGCTTTCGTCAGATAACGGGCTGCCAGCTGTACGTTCTCTACCGTCAGGGGCTTGCTGAGATAATCCAGCACCATGGGATAGCGACTGGCTCTCTCGCGATCTGCGGGATCGAGTGATGTTGTCAGCATGATGACGACACTCTCGGCGAACTCCTGACCGAACTCCGCGATGGCCTGGTCCAGAAACTCGAAACCGTTCATTCTCGGCATGTGAATGTCGAGAAAGATGATGTCCGGCTTTACATGATCATCCTTGCGAAAGTAGTTCAGAGCCTCTTCGGCAAGCTGAAAATCCATGACGGTTTGCACGATCCCCGAACGCTTCAGTACGCGCTTGTAGATCATCTGATCAACCGGTTCATCATCGATGGTGATAACGGTCTTTATCAGCGGAATCCCTGTCATGGCTGTGCTCCCGGAAATTCCAGTGAAAAGGTCGTACCACTGTGCCCATCGGATATCACTTCGATGGCCAGATGATGGTTTTCCGCAACGCGCTGACACAGCGAAAGCCCGATACCGGTGCCCCCGTACTGATCTCGCAGATTGAGTCGATTGAACAGACCGAACACCTTTTCCTGATCGGCTTCGCGAATGCCGATGCCATTGTCCTCGACTGTTATCCGATACCCCTGAGCATGTCTTGTGGCGTAGACAGAGACCTGGTGGTCACGCTCGTTGTGACGAAACTTCAGTGCGTTGGCAATCAGGTTCTGAAACAGCATGCGCAACTGCATGGCATCACCCTGCACAGCTGGCAGATCACCCAACTCCACTGTCGCGCAGGCAGCGCGTACGTCTGCAGCCAGATCCGACACAATGGCCTTCACCAGGCTGTTCAAGTCGATGGAATCGACCTTGATGGGAGCATCCACGGTCCGTGAATAGGTCAGCACATCCTGCACCTGTACGCCCATGCGTTCCACGGTGGCCAGACCCGTTTCGACGAACATCCGAGCATCGCTGCTCATGGAATCTTCCTCACAAGCCAGCTCGCCGAAGATCATCTTCAGAGTATTGGCGGGTGATTGCAGATCGTGCGAGATCGCGTAGGTAAATTCGCGCTGCTCACGACGCAATCGCTCACTGCTCAATCGGGCTGTCTTCAGACGTATCAGGTCGGAAACGCATCCGGCAATCTTCTGCGCTCTACCGATTTCCGCCGGTGTCCAGCGACGTTCCTCGGGCTGCATCATGCACAGACCACCAATGACCTTGCCGCCCGGAGCCTCTACCGGAATGCCCAGATAAGCCAGGGGTTGTCCCTCGGACAGGGCTGGCGTGCCCACCAGCAGAGGGTGCAAGCGGGCATCGGACACGACCACCGGGGCACCAGTCAGTGGCACATGCTGACAGTAGGTCAGCTCCATCGGCAACTCACGACTGGCCGCCAGTTCATCCGGGTGTCCTGACTGGCTCTTGTAGAAAATTCGCTTCTTCCTGAAATCGGCCACCGAGACATGGGCCACCGGAACATCCAGCAGTTCGGAAGCCAGACAGGTCAGATTATCGAATTCCTGCTCGGCAGGGGCATCGACCAGACCCAGTTCTTCCAGTGTGAAATGCATACTCGGTTCTCGGCTCTGGCAACAGACACACCGTGACCCTTGATGGACAGTCGGTGGTCTTCATGTAACGGCCACCAGTCCCCGCACCTTGAATCGGGATACCCTCGCCAAGCTCAATGAGACCTGAAGACGCCAACCGGAAACGCGATTGATCGGTGAATACAGTCGCGCCCGCAGGCTCTAACCGATGGAAAACCGGCTCTTCATCAGACGATCGAACCACTTCAGCAGCACTCCATCGACCGTATTCTGTACACCCATGGAAAATCGCTCCATCAGATTCTTCCTGGCCTTGAAGCTGACCATCAGTACATCGCGCTCTTCACAGGCGTCGATCAGGTACTGATCACTGGTGGACAGCTTGTCCGCGAGATGCAGATCCAGCGTGTCCTGTCCGGACCAGATCTCACCGGTTGCCACCTGTTCGATGTCGAGTTTCGGGCGGCGTTTGCTGACATAGTCCTTGAACTGCCCGTGAATGCGCTCGATATCCTCGATGAACTTCTGCCGACCTTCATCCGTGTTTTCTCCGAACAGAGTCAGCGTGCGCTTGTACTTGCCCGCCGTGAGCATCTCGAAGTCGATATTGTGTTCCTTCAGCAGGCGATGAAAGTTGGGAATCTGTGCAACCACACCGATGGAACCGAGCACGGCGAAAGGTGCAGCCACCAGCTTGTCTGCCACGCAAGCCATCATGTAACCGCCGCTGGCAGCCACCTTGTCCACACAAACGGTCAAGGGCACCTTCCTGTCGCGGATACGATCCAGTTGCGAAGCAGCCAGACCATAGGATGTCACCATGCCACCACCGCTCTCCAGTCGTACAAGCACCTCGTCGTCGGACGTGGCTGTGGTCAATACAGCAGTAATCTCGCGGCGCAGCTTGTCGACTTCTGTGGCACGAATATCACCGTCGAAATCCAGTACATACAACCGCGAACGCCCCTTCTCGACCAGGATGGTCTCACCCTCGCCGCGTTGCTTGCTCGCCTTCTTGGCCGCCTTCCTGGCTGCCTTCTTCTCGGCCTTGTCTGCAGCCTTCTTCTCCTTCTCGGCCAGCTTGCGTTCGAACGGCTCCATCAGGGAGAAGGACAGAGCCTCCCGCATGTCCTCCAGACGCTCATTGTATTTGCGGATCTCGATATGCCCTTCCGAACCACCACCATCCATGTCACGGCTGCGCATGGCGGCCGCTACCACAGCCATGATGATGGCCACAACGGCAATCACGAACGTCAGCGCCTTGAGAAAAAACAACCCGTATTCGTAGAAAAACTCAGCCACACTTATCCCCTGTCTTGTATTGTCTGAATAGCCGCAGCCGTCCGGCAGCATGCATCCCCTGCGGGATGGTCAGCACCTGAGCGGACGCGCCCTGAAACTATGGTTTATGGATGAACCAGCACTGATGAATGCGCGGGTTGCGTTGAAAATCCCGATCGATGGACCAGCTGTTGCGCTCCTCCACCCGGATACCCCTTGTGTCATCCTCGGTCAGTTCCGGTGACAGCTTGAAACGCCGATAGTTGTTTGAAAATATCAGGGTTCCGCCCGGTGCCAGCAACTTCAGACAGGCATCGATGGCGCTGACGTGATCGCGCTGCACATTCCAGTCATCCTCGACTGCACTGGAGTTGGAGAAGGTTGGTGGGTCCAGCAGAATCAGATCGAACAGCGCCTCTTCACGAATACCCACCGACGCATGCTCCAGCCAGCTGATCACATCCTGCCGCACCACTTCGTGCAATTGCTGAGCCGCGCCGTTGCGATCCAGATTTCGCATGGCCCACTGGCAATAGCGATTCGAGGTATCCACCGACACACTGCTGGAAGCGCCACCCATGACCGAGGCAACCGTCGCCGTTGCCGTATAGGCAAACAGGTTGAGAAAGCGCTTGCCCTGACTGTTCTTCCAGATGTATCGCCGCACAGGCCGGTGATCGAGAAACAGACCGGTATCCAGGTAGTCGGTGAAATTGACCTCGAGTTGCGCGCCGAACTCTTCCACCAGGGAAACGCTGGACGAGGCAGACTGCAACTTCTCATACTGTTGCGTACCGCTCTTCACTTCCCGCACTTTCAGGTGCACGCAATCGGATTCCACATTCAGTGTTTCCGGCAGAACAGCCATCAGAGCCTCGAGTCGCGCTTCTGCCATCGCCCGGTTGACCGTCGACGGCGCCTGATACTCCTGCACCACACAATGCAGCTGCTCGGATTCGAACAGATCGATGGCGACGGCGAACTCCGGCAGGTCGGAATCGTAGACCCGATAGGCCTTCACACCCGACTGTTTCTTCCAGCCCTTGAGCGCCCGCAGGTTCTTCTTCAGGCGATTGGCGAACGGCGTGGCATCCACCTCCAGCGCCTCACGCGGTCCTCGGTAGAGTGACGCCTGCGGGTGAGGCGAATCACTGTCAGCCTCGCTGTCGGCTGACATATCGGCAGAGGACCCGGCGGGTGCGAGCCCTGCGCCGGTTTCCGCAGCACCAGGCATACCGTCCTGCCCCTCGGCAGCGTGTGACGCCACCGGCAGTCGGGCCTTGCCCGCCCGGGGAATCTCCCCCGTCAGCAGCACACAGTCGATACCACCATTGGTCGCCTTCAGGGTCTTTGACAAGGGCAGGCGTGCCCGCGCATGCGGTGCAGCTTCCGCGGTGAACAGGGCGCACTGCCACCCGGCGTACTCGCGACTCAGACTGGAACCCAGATCGGCATAGAAGCGGGCATCGCCGGCCAGACGTTCGCCATAGGGCGGGTTGCTGATCAGCAGACCTTCCGGTGCATCATCCAGCAACGGCGGGCGTCGGTCAGACACCGAGGCCACGTCAAGGCTGACCACATCCGCCAATCCGGCGTTCTGCAGATTCTGGCGACAGTTGTCGATGGCGCGCCTGTCATGGTCACTGCCGCAGATGGCCACGGGAGAGGGTCGCACCGCCTGCCGAGCCTCGAGCAGGATATCCTGCCAGAGCGCCTCATCATGTCCCTTCCAGCCCATGAATCCGAAATAATCGCGCAGCAGACCCGGTGCCTGCCTGCAAGCCATCATGGCAGCTTCGATCAGCAAGGTGCCGGAGCCACACATGGGGTCGGCCAGAGGCTGACCCTGTTCAAGCGCTGCCGGCCAGCCCGCTGCCAGCAACAGCGCAGCGGCCAGATTTTCCTTCAACGGCGCCAGGCCGCCGGCATCACGATAACCCCGCCGGTGCAGACTGCTGCCGGACAGGTCGATGGCGATTCGCGCCTTGTCACGGAACAGATAGACGTTGATGCGCAGGTCCGGTGTATCGCGATCGACGTCCGGACGTCGGCCGCTGGACTCCCGGAACTGGTCCACCACGGCATCCTTGACTTTCAAGGCGCCATATTGCGAATGCGTAATGGCCGACTTGGCGGTGAAGAAATCCACGGCCAGCGAGCCGTCAACATCGACATGCAGGCTCCAGTCGATTTCCTGTACCAGCTCATAGAGCGCTTCCGGAGTGGCCGCCGCTCCCTGATGAATCGGAATCAGCACGCGATTGGCCACGCGACTCCACAGGCAGGCCTTGTAGCCGGCCGCAAGTCCGCCGCTGAAACGCACGCCAGCACCGGCACTCTGGACGTGCTCCAGCCCAAGTTCACGCAGTTCGTCTGCCAGCAGGTGTTCAAGCCCGCTGCCACAGGTGGCATACAGCTCGGCATGACGCAGGGTTGCGCTCAGATCGGATGAAGAGAAGGAATTCGGCAAGACGATGGGACCCGGTTGGAAACAGAGACATTCATGTGACATCCTGTCTGGCCGCCTGCATGCAGATACCGGCAACACAGCCTGTAAAAGCTGCGAGCCGCCATGCACCCAGTCAAGGCTGGACAGATGTACTTCGATACAATAGACATTGTATACGGGGAAACGGATGCCGCGATGATCCCGGCGGCTCAAGAAACGCCATGAAATTGACAAGTTACGGTGCCGCCGAGGAAGTCACCGGCTCCTGCCACCTCATTGAAGTCGGTGAATCACGTGTTCTGTTCGACTGCGGCCTGATTCAGGGTAGCCGCAAGGATGAATTGCGAAACCATGACCCCTTCCCCTTCGACCCGTCCACCCTCGATGCGGTTGTCCTGAGTCACGCCCATATCGATCATTGCGGCCGACTGCCCATGCTGATCGATCAGGGGTTCAATGGCCGCATACACAGCCACGCTGCCAGTTGCGATCTTGTGCAGATCCTGCTGAAGGACTCGGCCAACCTCAATGCCAGAGATGTGGAATTTCGCAATCGCAAGCGCAAACGTGCCGGCAAGCCTCTGTTGACACCACTGTATGACCAGAAGGATGTCGAAGAAACACTCGACAAGCTGGTCGCGACACCCTATGACACCTCGGTCAAGGTGGCACCGGGCGTCAGCATTCGACTGTACGATGCCGGCCACATTCTCGGTTCCTCTATCGTCGAGATCACTCTGGTGGAAGGCGATGAGTCTCGTGTCGTGGTATTCAGTGGTGATCTGGGGCACCGCGGTTCACCCATTCTGAAAGACTTCACCTGCCTGAAGAAGGCGGATCTGATACTGATGGAGAGCACCTACGGCAATCGCCTGCACAGGGACTGGTCGGAAACCCTGCTGGAGGTCCAGGAGATCGCCAGCGCACTGAGCAGCGCCCGCGGCAATATCCTGATACCGGCCTTCTCCGTCGGCCGCAGCCAGATGATTCTGTACACCATGGCCCGCTACTTCGACGAATGGGGGCTGGATCGCTGGAAGATCTTTCTGGACAGCCCCATGGCGATCCGTGCCAGCGATGTCTATCTGCGCCACGTCAGCCTGTATGACGAAGAGGCTGCCGCCTTCTACAAGAAGCACGGCCCCCTGTTGTCCATGCCCAATCTGTCATTCTCCCAGTCCGCCGCGGAATCCCGCGCCATCAACAAGATGGAATCCGGTGCCATCGTGATCGCCGGCAGTGGCATGTGTACCGGGGGACGCATCATTCACCACCTGAAACACAATCTGTGGCGCCGCGATGCCCATGTCATCATTGCCGGATATCAAGCTCCCGGAACCCTCGGCCGCCAATTGGTCGATGGCAAGCCGACCGTCAAGATATGGGGGGAAAAGATCGCCGTTCGTGCCACCATCCATACCATTGGCGGCCTGTCTGCCCATGCCGACCAGCAGGGCATGCTGGACTGGTATGCCGGTTTCACGGATCGACCTCCGGTGTTGCTGGTGCATGGAGAGAGCCGCGCCATGCAGGCTCTGGCGGCTCGGCTGAGTGATGAGCTGGGTGCTCGTGCCATCCCTGCATCCCGTGGCAAGTCGACAGATTTGCTGGCGCTGGATAAATTTGGCCAATGATTGTTCGTTCTGTTACGGTTTCTGCCAGCCGCAAGACGGGCTGAATCCGGAACATCAACTGAAAAACACGGGCCAGGCGGCCCACCCACCGATCAGCAGTGAGATCCGCACAAGATGAGTACAGAAGAAAGAGAGTCGATGGAGTTCGATGTCGTGGTGGTTGGCGCCGGCCCTGCGGGGTTGGCCACTGCCTGCAGACTGATGCAGATTGCTCAGGAAAAGGAGCAGGAGATCAGCGTTGTCGTGCTGGAAAAGGGCTCCGAAGTCGGTGCTCACATATTGTCCGGGGCCGTGATCGAGCCGCGCGCATTGAACGAGCTGTTTCCCGACTGGAAGGAAAACAATGCGCCATTGAAAACCGCCGTGACGCGCGATGACATCCTGTTCTTCACCAGTGCCAGTGGTTCCCTGAAGATGCCGCATTTCCTCTCACCCAAGACGATGCACAACGATGGCAACTATGTCGCCAGCCTTGGCAATCTGACGCGCTGGCTGGCGGAACAGGCAGAAGCGCTGGGCGTCGAGATCTTTCCCGGATTTGCAGCTGCCGAGATCCTGTATCACGAAGACGGACGCATCAAGGGTATCGCCACCGGTGACATGGGCGTCGGCGCTGATGGCAGCCCGAAAGACGGTTTTGAACGCGGCATGGAACTGCATGCCAAGTACACCGTATTTGCCGAAGGCTGTCGCGGCCATCTGGGCAAACAGCTCATCAACCAGTTCGGACTCGATGAAGGCCGCTCGCCCCAGCACTACGGTATCGGTCTGAAGGAGCTGTGGCAGATTGACCCGGCAAAACACGACCCGGGGGTTGTGGTCCATGGTGCCGGTTGGCCTCTGTCCGAAACCGGCACCACCGGGGGTGGTTTCCTGTACCACCTGGAAGACAATCAGGTGGTGGTCGGTCTGATCATCGACCTGAATTACTCCAACCCCCATCTGAGCACCTTCGAGGAGTTCCAGCGATTCAAGAATCACCCGGTGGTTCGCGACGTACTCGAAGGTGGCGAACGTATCTGCTACGGTGCACGCGCCATTGCCAAGGGCGGACTCAATTCTCTGCCACGCATGAGCATGCCAGGCGCACTGATGATCGGTTGCGACGCCGGCACACTCAACTTTGCCAAGATCAAGGGCACGCATACCGCCATGAAATCCGGCATGGTGGCTGCCGAAACCATCGCTGCGGCTCTGGCCAATGGTGATGAAGGACGAGAGTTGAGCGAATACGATGACGCCTTTCTGGCCAGTTGGGCCGGCGAGGAATTGAAGAATTCGCGCAACTGGGGGCCAGCCATGCACAAGTTCGGCATGTACCTGGGAGGCGCCTACAACTACATCGACCAGAACTTCTTCGGCGGCAAACTGCCCTTCAACTTCCGCGATGAGGTGCCGGATCACGCCTGCCTGAAGCCGGCCGACAGCTGCAATGCCCCCGACTACCCGAAACCCGATGGCAAGATCACCTTCGACAAACCTTCATCGGTCTTCATGTCGAACACCAACCATGAAGAGAACCAGCCGGTTCATCTGCAACTGAGCGATCCGACCATCCCGATTCAGGTCAATCTGCCCAAGTATGCCGAACCCGCCCAGCGCTATTGTCCGGTAGGCGTGTACGAGGTGGTGGTCAAGGAAGACGAACCAAACTTCGTGATCAACGCGCAGAACTGCATTCACTGCAAGACCTGCGATATCAAGGATCCCAGCCAGAACATCACCTGGGTCGTCCCCGAGGGTGGCGGCGGTCCCAACTACCCGAACATGTAAAAGCGACGTCACGCTCTGCGGGCAGTACATCCGACTGCCCGCAAGCTCATTGCCGAATTTTCCCAGCGATTCAATCCTCGGCCGGTGGTGCCGCCTTGGGTTTGCTGGCACGTGGGGCGCGCTTGGGTTTGGCTGGCGCATCTGCCGCTGCTTCACCGGCAGCGTCACTGGCGGCACCGGCACTTTTCCTTGGCGCGCGCTTGGCTGCTGCTCTGGGCTTTTTCTCGGTTTCGGCTGCCCCCTCAACAGCTGCGTCCGCCGACTTGGCGGCCGCACTGGCGCGCGGTTTGCGCACTGCCGTGGTCTTCGCTCTCGTCCTTGTCACCTTTGGCTCAGCCGGTTCCGAGGCCGCACTCTGCGCCTCGTTCTCGGTGGCTGCCCTGGGCTTTCGTGGTGCACGAGGCTTTCTGACTGGCGCTGCGTCCGCCTTGTCACTTGCTGGCGAGGAAGCGGCATCCGCGGTGGCCGGTGCAGGCGTGGACGCCTCAGCTCCGGCGGCCGCAGGAGACGATTCACTGGCTACCGGCTGCGAATCCCGGGCGGCGGGCTGATCCAGTGGTAGTTTCTGTTGAGCATCGCCGTTGATCACCGACACCGGCTTGTCGGCTGCGATGGCTGGCGTGGCAGCATCGTGCTCTGTCTGACCTGCCGCTTGCTCGGCTTTCTGCGGAGTGCGATTCTGGTTGCGCGACTGATTGCGGTTCTTGTTGCGATTCTGGTTACGTCCGCCGCGGCCATTCTGCGCACCGTTCTGGCCGTTGTTCTGGCCGTTGTTCTGCGCCTCATCGGACTGTGCACGGTTGGCATTGCGACCCTGCCCATTGCGTGTCTGCTGGCGACCCTGGGCACTACGTCCCTGCCCCTGGGCACGTGCCTGATTCTGACCGGGCTGGCGACGCTTCTGATTACCGCGCCCCTGCTTGTTGCGATTGCCCTGGTTGCGACCATTGCTGCCGTAAACCAGACTACCCACCTGATAGGGATCTTCCATGCCGATCAGATTGCTGTCTGACGGAAAACGGTTGTTGACGTTGAAATGATCACGATTGCCGAAGTTGTCATCTTCGTATTCGATTTCGGTAGCCGGCTCGGGCAGGGCTCGATTACCGATATTGTCCATCTCTTCGGTGAGTTCACGGGGTGGTTTCAGCGCCCGATTGCCTTTCTCGATGCGATTGCCGATGTCATCGTTGTCGCCGGAGCGACCGCGCTTGCCCGAACGACCACTGCGTTTCTTGCGGTTACGTCCCGGATTGCCGCCTTCGGCGCGAGCGTTGCTGTTACGAGAACGTGCCCCGCGATTGGGTCTGGATGGACCGCCGTTCTCACGTGAAGAGGCTGATTGACTGTCCGATGACGCTCCGCCGGAATTCGATGGTGCCGATGGCAACTCGCTATTGGTCATGTTTGTACTATCACCTTGGTTTTACTTCTTTGTTTTCCGTGACTTGCGGCAATCAGCCTGCTCATGCCAGTGTATTGACAACACGGCTGGTCAAAGACGATGTGTGAGGCAAGGACTGCAGTCAGGCACGTGAATGCCAGCCCCTCTCAGGGCCCGTGCGGACAGGGCATGTTACCCGCCAGGCAAAGGTAAATCTCTCTCAGGTCTCACTGCGACAGGACAGTTTGGTCTACAGTGCGTTACCAATTTCTGACCCGATGCGGACCGAGTAGCGGTTAGTATACGCCAGCTGATTTCAATCGGTCGTATTTATGCCCTGTTGCCTGTTCCAATGACATGGTACTGCGTCACAGTCCTGCCCGGCAGGCGCTGAATCGGGCCCCCATTCGCTTCGACATACTATCCATATCGTGAAAACAGATTACGTATCTCATTGGCAACAGGAATGGTTTGGCAATATTCGGGCCGATGTGCTTGCCGGACTTGTCGTGGCCCTTGCACTCATTCCCGAAGCAATTGCCTTTTCCATCATTGCCGGAGTCGATCCGAAGGTAGGCCTGTATGCCTCCTTTTCAATAGCCGTGATCGTTGCCATCACCGGAGGCAGACCCGGCATGATTTCCGCCGCCACGGCCGCCACCGCCGTACTGATGGTCACCCTGGTCAAGGACTATGGCTTGCAGTATCTGCTGGCAGCAACCGTACTGGCCGGACTTCTGCAGATCGTTGCCGGCCTGCTGAAGCTGGGAATGGTCATGCGATTCGTGTCGCGCTCGGTCATGACCGGCTTCGTCAACGCGCTGGCCATTCTGATCTTCATGGCGCAGCTACCCGAATTGATCGATGTACCGTACCTGACCTACATCATGGTTGCTGCCGGTCTGGCCATCATCTATCTCTTCCCGCGGCTGACCAAGACAATACCGTCACCGCTGGTCTGCATCATAATTCTGACCATCATTACCCTGGTGCTGGGTCTTGATATCCGCAATGTTGGCGACATGGGTGAACTGCCAGACTCCCTGCCGGTGTTCCTGATACCCGATATTCCACTCAACTTCGAGACCCTGCAGATCATCCTGCCCTACTCGGCGGCGGTTGCAGCCGTGGGCCTGCTCGAATCACTGATGACAGCCTCGATCGTTGACGAACTCACCGATACCCGCAGCGACAAGAACCGTGAATGCATCGGTCAGGGCATCGCCAATACCGCAACCGGCTTCATCGGAGGCATGGCAGGTTGTGCGATGATCGGGCAGTCCATCATCAACGTCAAATCCGGTGGCCGCGGCCGTCTGTCCACGTTCTGTGCCGGTATCTTTCTGCTGATCATGATCGTGTTTCTCGGCGACTGGGTGAAGCTGATTCCCATGGCCGCACTGGTTGCCATCATGATCATGGTATCCATCGGTACCTTCAGCTGGTCATCCCTGCTGAATCTGCGTACCCATCCGCGCAGTTCCTCCATCGTCATGCTGGCCACCGTCATCGTCGTGGTGGCCACGCACAACCTGGCCATCGGCGTGCTGGTTGGCGTGCTGTTCTCGGGCATCTTCTTCGCCTGGAAGATCTCGCAGATTTTCCGGGTCACCTCATCGCTGAGTGAGGATGAACAGACCCGAACCTATCTGGTCGAGGGTCAGCTCTTCTTTGCGTCCAGTGACGAGTTCACAGCCTCCTTCGACTTCAAGGAATCCGTGGAAAAGGTCATCATCGACGTCAGCCAGGCGCATATCTGGGACATCTCCAGCGTGCAGGCACTGGACATGGTCGTCCTGAAATTCCGGCGCGAAGGCAGTGAAGTCGAGATCATCGGACTCAATGAAGCCAGCGAGACCATCGTCGATGAACTGGGTATGCACGACAAACCCGGCGCACTTGACGATATGATGAAGCACTAGACCGAGGAATTGAACTTGATCAAGATTATCGCAGTCATCGACGGTTCCAGCTACTCGGCCAGCGTGTGCGAACATGCGGCCTGGGTCGCCAACCGGGCCGGCGCCAGCATTGAAGTCATTCATGTCCTGACACGCCGGGATGCCAGCGCCGACCAGTCCAATCTGAGCGGCAGCATCGGTCTGGGTGCGCGCTCCGCCCTGCTCAGCGAACTGGCGGAACTGGATGCCCAGCAGGCACGGCTGGCCCAGAAACGTGGCCGCGCGATCCTGGTCGATGCCGAATCACTGCTGTCCGAACGCGGCGTGAGCAACGTCCACACCCGGTTGCGCAACGGCGAGATCGTCGACACGGTCAAGGATATGGAAGACGAGGCTGACCTCATCGTCATGGGGAAGCGTGGCGAGTCGGCCAATTTCGACACACTGCATCTGGGCCCCAACCTGGAAAAGGTCATCCGTTCCACACGCAAGCCGGTCATGGTGGCTTCCCGGGAATTCACGGAACCGAGCAAGATACTGATCGCCTTCGATGGTGGACCCAGCGCCCTGAAGGCCGTGGAATTCGTGTCGAAGCGACCTCACTACAACGACTTGCCGATCCACCTGTTGAGTGTCGGTCGCGACTCGGCCAACGAACGTCGCCAGTTGGAAGGCGCCGTGATCACGCTCAAGGAAGGGGGCTTCGCCGTTACCGGTGAGAACCTGCCCGGCACCCCCGAAAGCGTCATTGCCGACAAGGTCGAGCAGGAAGGTTTCGATCTTGTCATCATGGGTGCTTACGGGCATTCCCGAATCCGCAACCTGATCATCGGCTCGACCACCACCGAAATGGTACGTTCCTGCAAGGTACCGGTGCTGCTGTTTCGCTGATCAGCAATCGATGCGGGGTGGTTCTGCCGAGGCCTGACGAATTGAATTCGGCAGGCCTCAGCATTATCTTCACACCATCTGATCGATCAACAATCACCTCGTCAGTCACTCTCCTGCAGACCGCAGCTGCAACGCTGCTGCGGTACCGGGACTGACGGCAGGGTATGACGCCTGGGGGGCGCAGAATCATGCACGACTTCAAACAACAACTGGCGCCGGGCTGGACCCCGGTCAACATCGGCCTGATGATCATCCTGTTCATGGTTGCCTGGCCACTGGCCGTGCTCATGATCGCGTACATCATCTGGGGGCAGAAGCTCGGCCTCGACCTGGGACGACCAGAGACGCTGTCCATCTTCTGGAAACGATTGAGCGTTGCTTTCCGTGCCGGGCTGGATTCGTTCTCCCGCAACCCCTGAGCCTGGTCGTTCGCCAGAACGCCTGACTGACTGTAGTCAGACAACCGCGTTGCTGAACCGGGCTATATCGAGTATCCAGACAGACAGTGGTCGTCATGCCCGCAGACAGCGGGCACCCGGCGGGCACGCTCCAGCCTCTTGCACTCATCCGGCGAGCAGACACCCGCTTGCTGATGCCTGACGCGCGCAGACAGGCATTTGCCTCCCGCGCTCAGGTTACAAATGAAACCTGTCGATCTCTACGCGACAGTTGATCCGCCGATATTCAGGACACGTTCCGTTGTTCATGCGTGCAGACCATGGCAGATCCTACAAGCCGATGTGGCTCCCGGTACCCGGGATGGTGGGCCGTAACCACGGCCTGTCTGTCATTGTTTGCCTGCTCGGTACTGGCAGCACCGGCGCCGCTGTGTCTGTATGTGTCCTCCTATCATCAGGGGCATGCCTGGTCTGACGGTATCGAGCGAGGCCTGCGCCAGACGATTGCCGAGCATTGCGAAGTTGCCAGTTTCTACATGGACAGCAGCAGACGGCCATCGGTGAGGGACATGCAGAGTGCAGGCCTGGCAGCTTTCGAACGGGCTCGCGACCTGCAACCGGATATCATCATCACCTCGGACGACAATGCGGCCGAGTACCTGATCGTGCCATATCTGCTGGGCGGCAAGACTCCCGTGGTGTTCTCCGGCATCAACTGGTCAGTCCAGGAATATGGCCTGCCAAGCAGCAATGTCACAGGCATGGTGGAAGTGGCACCACTGCGACATATGCTGATCAACACACTGACAGCGGTCCAGAGCAGTCCCGACCACCGTATCCTGACTCTGCGAAAGCAACCGGGCGCAGCTCGCATCCTGTATCTGGGCAGCGACTCCCCCGCCGACCTGAAGATGCTGGCGCGCATCGATCTGATTGCCAATCTGCTCGGCACCGGGGTAGACAGTATCCTGGTCGATGACTTCGATGCCTGGTTGAGCGGCTTTCGCCTGGCACAGAACCATGACCTGCTGATCATCGGCAACAACGCCAATGTACGCGATTTCGATCATGACGTTGCTCGACGCCATGCCCTGCTGCATACACGAACGCTGAGCGTTACCTACAACGACTGGATGATGGACTATGCGGTGCTTGGCTACACTCGTCTGGCCGAGGAACAGGGGGAATGGGCCGCACTTGCAGCAATAGCCATTCTGGACGGCTTGCCGCCCAGCGATATTCCGGTGGTGACCAACCGCAAGTTCGAAACCTGGCTGAATGTCGATCTGGCCGAACGCAGTGGTCTGCGGCTCAGCCCGCATATCACCAATCGAGCCAAGAAGTACCAATGAGGGTGATCGGTTCCCTGCACCGGACGATGACACCCTACCGTGCCCGCACTGCCTTGCTGTGCATAGCGCTGACCTGTTCCCTGCTGGTCATCACCTATTCGCTCAACAGCTGGCATCATGATCGACTGAACACCGAACGCATGAGACTGGCCGTTACGGACATCAGCGAGCAGATCGGCGGCATCCGTGCATTGATGGCATCGCTGGTCGGCCTGCACCAATCGGCTCCTGCGCCGCAGCACTCATCACTGCTGCTGTACTCGAACCAGATTCTCGAGCACGCCGACTACATCACCAGCATAGGTCGCTACGAGCACGTGAGCCAGGCTGAGCGCAGGAGCTTCGAGGCGCACATGAGCGAATCCGGCCTGCTGGATTACAGAATCAAGGGCATCGACGAGCACGGCAATGTGAGCAGCCTGCCAGCCGTGGAATGGTCCTATCCCATCAGCGTCCTCGAACCACTGCTGCCGACCAATGCGCGACTGATCGGTACCAACCTGGGATCGCTTGACGGACTGGAGCAGATGCTGGACAACATCGCCAGAACCAACGGCACCCTGGTGACGAGTTTTCCCGAATCATGGCCCTTTGGCGGCCATCTGGTTCAGTTCAGACCCGTGTATCGCGGTCAGCAGACACCGGGGACCGATGCGACACGCTGGCAACAGTCGGCTGGTGGCTTCTGGATGTCCATTGATGTCACCAGGCTGCTGAGCGGGCTTGCCGCCCGCTTGAGCGATTTCGACATCAAGGTCAGGGTCGAGCATGGTGATACCGTCACGGCGCTGTACAGTCAGGAACCTCGCTACAACGAGAATCTGTATCTGCGTTTCCTGTATCCGAGTCAGCAGCTCACCGAGGTATGGACAAGCGATTCGGGCAGGCTGAGCATTCGATTCGAAAAGGAAGTCGGCTTCACCGGTACGGCTCTGCTCGTCGCAGCCAGCTGCATGGTGGCATTCCTGCTGCTGCTGTTGCAGTTCCTGTCCCATCAATCGACGAAGCGGCAAAGCGAACAGGAACAGAATCGCAGCCGAGAGGCATTGTACGACGCTCGGGAAATGGCAGAGCGAACACTCAATGCCATGCAGGATGCCATCCTGACGCTGGATACCGACCTGCGCATCTCGCACATCAACCCGGCGGCGGTCATACTGTTCAAGGCAAGACCCGATGACACACTGGGCCGGCATTTCAGCGAAGTGATCGAATTCCGACTGCTGGAAGAGCCGGACACCCTCCTTGACCTGCCAACGGCATTGCAGCATCTCTCCCATGGCAGCAAGGGTGAATTCGATGTCATCCCCATTGCCAACCTGCATTCGGATCTCATCCTGAAGCTGACGCTGACAAGCCTGCACAACCAGGAAAATACAATCACCGGCCATGTCCTGGTCATGCGCAATGTCAGTCATGAACGGCGCCTGACCAGAAAGCTGGCCTATCAGGCCAACCATGACTCCCTGACGGGATGCTACAACCGACATCATTTCGAGCAGGCACTGGCAGGTCTGCTCGATGAAATGGCCTTCAGCGACAATCAACACGCCCTGTTCTATCTGGATCTTGATCAGTTCAAGACGATCAACGATACCTGTGGGCATCGTGCCGGAGACCGTCTGCTCAAGGAGCTGACCACTCGTCTGTCATCGATCGTTCGCGAACAGGACACCCTGTCCCGCCTGGGCGGTGATGAATTTGCATTGCTGCTGACCAATGTCACGGCCGAACACACGCAAGCCATATCAGAGCGCCTGTACAAGCTGTTTCAGGGATTCATATTCCACCATGAAGACAAGGCATTCGCAGTACGCGCATCCATCGGCGTCGTCCATCTCGACCAGAACTGCAACAATCTGAATGACGTCATGACTGCAGCCGACATCGCCTGCTACGCCGCCAAGGATGCCGGGCGCAACAATCTGCTCGTATACTCCGCCGACAATCATGCCCTGGCGCAACGATCAGAAGAACTCAGCTGGCTTCCACGGCTGCAGAACGCCTTGCAGAACGATGAATTCCTGCTGTACATGCAGCCGATTGCCAGACTGAGCAAGAATGAAGGCGAAACGGCAGGAGTGCCGCCGGAATCGATCGAGCACTTCGAGTTCCTGTTGCGTCTGCGAGACTCGGAAGGCATGGAATTCACCCCCTGGCAGTTCATCCGGGCCGCGGAGCGCTACGATCTGATGCGGCAGATCGATCGCTGGGTCATACGGACCGCGCTGCGTACCATTGCAGAGCTCGATGGCGGTCCCGCCGGTCATTGCAGCTATTCGATCAACCTCTCGGGGCAGTCCGTCGCCGATCCGACACTGGCCGACTATATCCGTGAGCAATTCGATCAATACAAGCCAAACCCCGAGAAGGTCTGGTTCGAGCTGACCGAAACTGCTGCCATTGCCAACTTCTCGGTGGCAGTCGATCTGTTCCACAGCATTCGTGACAACGGCAGCCTGATCGCACTCGATGACTTCGGCTCGGGGCTGAGCTCCTTTGCCTATCTCAAGAACATGCCGATCGATATCATCAAGATCGACGGGCAGTTCGTTCAGGATATCGCAAGCAATCGCTTTGACAGACACATGGTTCTTGCCATACACCAGCTGAGCACGACCATGGCCGTGAAGACCGTTGCCGAATATGTGGAGAATCAGGAAATACTCGACGAATTGACCGACATCGGAATCGACTATGCGCAGGGGTATCACATAGGCAAACCTGCCAGTGTCGAGGACACCCTGGTGCAGTGTTTCAGCTCTCGCCGCGTGGCGTGATTGGACCGAGTCAGCGTTGAAAGCGATCCGGCCGAAAGGCTGCCAATGCCTGGGCATCCTGCTCACCGGTGATCAGGCCCGCGACCAGACGCCCTGTCTTGGCACCACCGGTCAAACCGATGTGCTGATGCCCGAAGGCTGTATACACCCCGGTTGAACGGATCTGTCCGATGAACGGCAGACTGTCTGTCGGAGCCGGGCGATGCCCCATCCATTCCACGGTGTCGCGGTATTCCAGGTCTGGCATCAACTCCTTCACCTTGCGCATCAGCAGTTCGATCGGTTTGCGCGAGGGGCCTTTCTGCAATCCACCGAACTCCACGATGCCGGCACAGCGCATGCCATCATGCATGGGCGTTGCCACGAATTTTCCCGACGCGATCATGGTAGGCACGCTGACGCACTGCGAAGGCTCCCTGAATATCACGTGATAACCACGCTCCGATTCCATCGGCACTCGGATGCCCAGTTGCCGCGCCAGCGGCGTAGACCAGATTCCCGTCGCCAGTACCGCGGAATCACAGGCAATCGGCCCCTGATCGGTCTGGACCGATCTGATCCTGTCATCCACCAGTTCCATGCCCTGCACGGTTGCCTGTACCAGAGTCCCGCCAAGCCCGGCAAACACCTCGGCCAGTGACTTCACGTACAGACCCGGACTGCGAATGTGTCCATGATGCTGCCGCATGACAGCCAGCATTCCGATACCGGGACCCAGTGCCGGCTCTTTTTCCCGTACTGCCGCCCCTTCCAGCAGCTCCGGCTCGAAGCCGTTCTCACGGCGCAACTTCCAGACATAGGACTCCGCCTCGAATTCCTCGCGATTGCGATAGGCAAACTGGTAATCGGACGGGACCAGCCATTGATCGGCAACGGTATTGCCAGCCAGGTCCTGATGCTGTTCGAGGCTGTCGCCAATGACGAATCGCAGATGACTCGCAATGCGACGGGTATCGGCGTCATTGGCATTGGCCAGGTATTGCGTCAACCATGGCAGCATTCTGGGCAGATGGCTCCAGCGCATGAACAAGGGGAAATCGGGATTCATCAGCATGCCCGGTGCCTTGCGCAGCAGACCCGGTGTAGTCACCGGCACCACAGAACAGGACGCCAGCACGCCGGCATTGCCGTGTGAGGTGCCCTCCCCCGGAGCCTGTCTGTCGACCAGAGTCACCCGGTGCCCGGCTCTGGCCAGCCAGATACCGGCTGCCACACCGTTGATGCCAGCGCCGATGACGACCGTATGCGGTGATCGATCCTGTGATGTCATGCTTGCAATCCTGTTCTAGACCCCTGCATTACCGCCAGTCTCCACCAGTAGAAGGTTCAGATCCGGCAGATTTCCCGCGCCGCCCCTGCGCCCCACTGCCAGCGCCCCACAACGATTTCCCATGACCAGGCAGTCGGACAGGGGCCTGCGGGCAAGCCAGGCACACAGAAAACCGGCGTTGAAGGCATCGCCCGCCCCTATGGTATCAATCACCTCACACGGATCGGCGGCAGCATGCAGCTGCCGGCCAGCCTCGTGGACCGTTGCTCCCGCCGCACCTTGCTTGACCACCGTCATTGGAGCACAGGCAGAATCGACACCGTTGCGCTGCAGTCGCTGCATTTCGCTCTCATTGGGCAGGAAGACATCAACCCGGGAAATCAGCTCGGCGATGTCAGGATGGTCGAGACAGGCATCGTCCCAGGCACAGTCGAGCGACACGCTAAAGCCCGCCTGACGCGCCTGAACGAGCAGCGATGGGTTCTCGAGAAGCGTGGAAAGCTCACTGATGTGCAGATGTGTCAGCGTCGAAGCCGCGGCCAGAGTCTGCATCCTGGCGGCATGATCATCCGGCAATGCCGCACCCTGGCGACTGGTGAGAAAGGCTCGGTCGCCATCCATCGCCATGGCAACAGTCAGCTGGGGGGAACCGCCGCTGGCGACGACACATTGGCCCAGATCAACGCCCAGTGCCAGCGCTTCCTGCTCGATGATGCTGGCGAAGGGTGCACAGGGCAGTCGCCCCAGAAGACATGACGGCTTGCCCAGTGCCGCCACGTAGGCCGCCGTGATGAAGGCACCGCCGCCGGCGTGTACCGACATCTCTTCAGCGAACTGCTCACGTCCCAGACTTGGCAGTTGCGTCATGCCCGAGAAGTTGAGATCACAATAGACCCGGCCGGCGCACAAAATTCCCTTGTCAGTCACTTCAGTGCGACACCACTGTCCTTGTCGAACAGGTGCAGGGTATCGATGGCAGCACCGAGAAATATCCGGCTGCCCGGCTCAGGCGCCTGGCGTCCCGGGCCCGACGCAATGACCTCGATACCATCGATATCGACATACAGGAGCGTTTCCGACCCCAGCGGCTCCACGACCGAGATGGTTCCCTGCAACATGGACTGGCTCTGTGCAACCGGTTTGAGATCCTCGGGACGGATGCCGAGAATCACGTCGTGGGAGGAACCACTGGATGCCAGGTTCCAGGGAACCTGCGCACCATTCCAGAGGCTGAGACCCTGTTCATCCAGCACCCCCGGCAACATGTTCATGGACGGTGCGCCGATGAATTGAGCAACGAAGGTATTGACCGGATTGTGATAGGCCTCCGCGGGTGTCCCCACTTGCTGAATGTATCCGTCCTTCATGATCACGATCCTGTCGGCCATCGTCATTGCCTCGACCTGATCATGAGTGACGAAAACGATCGTGGTACCGACTCTCTGGTGCAATTTCTTGATCTCGAGCCGCATCTGCGTGCGCAGCTGAGCATCCAGATTGGACAGCGGTTCATCGAACAGGAATACGGCCGGATCACGCACCAGCGCCCTGCCGATGGCGACACGCTGACGCTGCCCACCGGACAGGGCGCTGGGCTTTCTGTCCAGGTAGTCTTCCATGCCCAGCAAGGTGGCCACTTCCATGATCCGCTCGGCTTTCTCCGATTTGGACAGCTTCGCCGTGCGCAGACCGAAACCGATGTTCTTGCGCACGCTCATGTGCGGATAGATGGCGTAGTTCTGGAAGACCATGGCGATGTTGCGCTGTTTGGGTTCCAGATTGTTGACGACCTGGTCGCCAATGCTGATCTCCCCGGAACTGATATCCTCAAGCCCGGCGATCATGCGCAGCGTGGTGGATTTACCGCACCCGGACGGGCCGACGAACACGACAAACTCACCATCCTTCACGTCCAGATCGATACCGTGAAGAACTTCGGTCTTGCCATAACGCTTGACCAGATTCTTCAGTGTCAGGCTTGCCATGTTTTCTGGTTCTCCAGCAAGGCGTTGAACGACTTGAGTCGCTGTTCATCGGCAGTCTGCAAGCGATTTCGGCAGGCAGTGACTATCTCCAGCAGCTCGTCGAGCTCACGGGTATAAGCGGCCAGCGCCTCATCCATGGCAGCCGTGGCAGGTCCGCCGAATCGATCACGCAGTTCGACGAAGTTGCGCATCGACACCGCCTGCCGGAAACTGGACTCACTCAGTTTGCCGGGCCGTCCGGTTTCATCCTGGAATGCCTGCGAGAATGCCGGGTAAGCGGCCTGCAGCGCCATGCCTTCGGCAATGACTGCATTGGCCGTGGAGGCAGCGATTTCATGCGCCTGCCTGAAGGAGAGGCCTTCCTCGCGCACCAGGGTATCAGCCAGCTCCGTGATCGTGATACAGGCAGCATCGGCGTTCTGTGCCACACGCTCCTCATTGATCGAGACCGACGCCATGAAGGCGCTGAGCAACTCCAGCACACGCCCGCCACTGTCGAAGGCGGCATAGCCGGCTGCCTGGACTTCGCCTTCGCTGTCGTTCATGTCGGTGAACGGCGTGTTGTGCATGGTGTTGACGATCGTGTCGCAGCGACCGGCCGTGACACTGGCGAGGTGCCGCATGTGCTCAATGGGGACAGGATTGCGCTTCTGCGGCATGATGGAGGAGATCTGTACCAGAGAGTTCGGTACATACAGCTGCCCTACCTCGAAAGCCGACCAGAACGCCATGTCCTGTATCACGCGTCCCAGATGCACGAACAGTAGCCGGATGGCCGAATACAGACCGGTAACGTAATCGACAGAGGCGATGCAACCGTAACTGTTGCGTTTCGGTGCAGCAAAGCCCAGCAGCTCCGCCATCTGCCTGCGATCGATGGGAAAACCGGATGTGGTGATGGCAGCCGCCCCCATCGGACACAGATCCAGCGCCTTGCGGGCATCCAGTATGCGTCGCATGTCTGCGAGGAGCACTTCCAGTACCGCGCCCAGGTAATGAGCGAAGGTAGACGGTTGCGCGGGTTGCCCATGTGTGTAGGCCACGATCAATGTATCGCGCTCGACCTGCGCCTTCTGCAGCAGCACATTGGCCAGTTGCAATGCCTGAGCCAGCAGACGATCGCAGTATTCACGCAGAGCCATCTTGAACACCGTGTGGTCCATGTCGTTGCGTGAGCGGGCCGTGTGCAACATGCCGCCGACATCGGCCCCCAGGCGAGCCTTCAGCTCGGACTCCACCAGAAAGAAGTAGTCCTCGTGCTCTCCGGTGTAGCGAAGTGCTTCGACATCCACCTCCTCCTGTATGGCCTGCAATGCACCGGCAATCGCGCCGACGGCATCGTCATCGAGGATGCGGGCATCGGACAGCATGACCAGATGCGCCTGATTGATCGCCGCCATGAATCCCGAATAATGCTGCCGGACACCATCGAACAAAGGGGCCAGTACCGTATCCCGGTAAACGGGATCGGGAAATACAGAACCATCCAGCATCATCCCTTCAACCCCGCCATGACTACACCTCGAATGATGAATCGTTGAAAGACCAGAAACACGATCAGTGTAGGCAACACCGAAATGGCCGCCCCTGTCATGACCAGTTCCCACTCCACCGCCTGCTCGACACTGAAGGTGGTCAGGCCGACGGGCAGTGTGTACATGTCCTGGCTGGTGGTGACAATCAGTGGCCAGATGAAGGCCGTCCAGTTACCCAGGAAAACGAAGATGGCCAGCGCGGCCAGCGCAGGCTTGACCAGGGGCATGGCGACCGTCCACCAGATCTGCAGTTCATTGAGTCCATCGATGCGGGCCGCTTCGATGAAATCGTCCGGCACCGTCTCGAAGAACTGCTTCATCAGGAACACACCGAATGCGGTCATCAGCCCCGGAAACATGATGCCCCAGGTAGTGTCGAGCCAACCGAACTGCTGTGACATGAGATACCAGGGAATGACCAGCATCTCCGTGGGAATCATGAGCGTGGACAGGATGGCAATGAAGACCACGTAACGACCCGGAAAACGGTATTTGCACAGGGTATAGCCGACCAGTGCATCGAAGAAGACGCTGGAGACGGTGGTCAGGGTTGCGATAATCAGGGAATTGATGAACCACTGCAGGAATCGGCCATCCTCCAGCACATAGGTGTAGTTCTCCAGGGTCGGTTCTTCCGGCACAAGGTTCAGGTTGTAGACTTCGAACGGAAACTTGAACGAGGTCGACATCATGTAGGCCAGTGGCATCACCATCAGTATGCCGCCGGCAAACAACAGCAACCAGCGCAGATACTGTGCCCAGTTTCGCCTGACCGGCGCCGTACTGCCGCGCAGCAGCGCCTCTGAACTGGCCTGCACCTGCAGATCGCTGGTGCTGCCACTATTCGACAGATTTGCTGACATGATCTACCGGTCCCGCAACAGGCGCAGCTGCAACAAGCTGACAATCAGGAGAATGACAAACAGCACCACGGTTTGCGCGGCCGCATAGCCCATGTCAAAGGAGTTGAAGGCCGTGTCGTAGATCATCAGCACCAGTGGTTTGGTCGAGTTCAACGGGCCACCGGGATTGTTGGTGGTCATGTTGAACACATGGTCGAAGATGCGCAGAAAACCGATGGATGAGAACACCACCAGAAAGACGATGGTGGGCTTGAGTAGCGGCAGCGTGATTTCCGACATGATGGTCCAACCCGAGACACCGTCGATATGCGCCGCTTCGTAGTAGGTCTTGGGAATGGCGCGTAAACCGGCCATGAAGATGATGATCTGGAACCCCAGACCAGCCCAGATCGCGGGTGCCAGTACCGACGGCAGCGCGTTGGTGGTGGAATTAAGGAACTCGATCTGCGCAATGCCGAAACTGGCCAGAAAGTTGTTGAACAAGCCGATGGGCACGGGTTGATAGAACCAGCGCCAGACCCAGGCCATTGCCACGGCGCTTGTCATGAAAGGCAGGAAATACAAGGCGCGGATGGTGCCGTGCAGGAAGCGCACCTTGTCGAGATGATAGGCGATGATGAATGCCAGAACCAGACTCACCGGTGTGCCGATGAGCAGATAGACGAAGGTATTGCGAAACACTTTCCAGAAGACCGGATCGTGGAACAGGGTGACATAGTTGTCGATCCCTGCCCACGTCCGGGCTCCCAGCAGATTCCACTCCTGAAACGACAGCACGATGGCATTGGCTGTCGGATAGAAACGCACCACCACATAGAAGACGATCGGCACGGCCAGGAAACCCCAGGCCCACACCGTCTGCTTCTGTCTGACTGACAGTTTGTCGTAGACGCTCATCGAGTGTATCTTCCCGGTCGATTCTGCCGTGGCGGCATCAGTCCCTACTTGTAGAAACCATCCAGAATGGCCTGCTCGGCCTGCGCCGCCTCACTCAGGCTGTCCTCGACCGACTGGCCTTCCAGTTCGATGCGGCTGACCATATCGGTCATGAGCTGGCGCTGGCCGCTTTCATCCACGAAGACCGTGGACTGGGCGTAACCCAGACCTCTGACAAAGGGGCCGTAGACCGGATCGTTCTGGTTCTCGTCGGTCAATGCTGCAGAGGGTTTGGCAGGCAATTCACCCACGGTCTCGAGCCAGATCTGCATGGCTTCATCCGAGGTGATATAGGCCATGAACTTCAGTGCCGCATCATGTTTTTCACCGGTAGCCTTGCTGGTGACTGCATTGACCCAGTAGGACGAATAGTTGGATCGACTTCCGTCCGGTCCGGCGGGCAGTTCGGCCACACCCCACTTCAGACCACGGGTATCATCGAGCGCACCGATCCTGAACGAGCCATCGATATGCATGCCGGCACGTCCGGCCTTGAAGGCAGCCTGGGGTTCGTCCATGAAGGTGCTGTCGGTAACACCGTGTTCCTGATCCAGGGCGACATACCATTCCAGCGCCTTGCGTCCGGCTTCCGAATCGTAGGCAACGGTTGTCAGGTCGTCTGAATAGGGTTGACCACCGAACTGACGTACCAGTACTTCACGCCACCAATGGTGGTCCTGAGCAGTCATTCCCGAGGTCAGCCCCACCTGCGTCAGGTTGCCGGCACCATCGCGCTCGGTCAGTTTTTTCGCCACCTCAACCAGTTCGTCCAGGTTCGCCGGTGGATTCTCGATTCCCGCCTTGTCGAACAGGCGCTCGTTGTAGAACAATGCCAGCGAACGCACCGCTGTCGGCAGCGCCATGTATTGCCCGTCACGCTTCATGGCTTGCACCATCGGGAAGAATTCCTCGTCGATGGTCTCGATCGGAAAGGCATCGGTGGGCAGTGGCTGAATCAGCTCTGCATCGACATAGTCATTCAACCAGCCATAGAACAGCTGCACCACATCGGGACCTTCACCGGCCGGTATGGCCGCTGCAACCTTGGTCCGGTAGTCGGCATAGGGAAACTGATTGGTCTTGACCGTGATGCCGGGGTTGACTGCCTCGAAATTCTCTATCAGGGTATCCATCGCGGTGACACGCGCTTCAAAGAAGTACTGCCAGTACTCGATTTCAACGTCGGCCCGCGCCGCACCCGCCAGCAGTGTGCTTCCCAGAGCCATGACACCGGCCATGGCACTGGCTGAAAACATCCGTCTACGCTTGATCATGCACGCTTCCTCTTGATTTTGGACAGTGGCCTGAGACCGATTATTAACTCAACCAAGTTGAACTTACAAGTGATTTGCGTTTATATCTATACCCTGTAGCGCATCGCAGGCAACGCAAACCCCGACACTTGTCACAAGGATCACCCAAATTCACAGGCTCGAATGCAGAGCAGACTCGCCGGCACAACCGCTGTGTCGTGCTGGGCCAGATTCGTCGCGCCGGTAAGATGGGCCGCGCCGAGATGGCGCGTGCCAGCGGCTTGTCAGTACAGGCCGTGAGCAACATCATCGCTTCACTGGAGGACGAAGGCATGCTGATCGAAGCCGGACAACGCAGCCGAGGACGTGGCCTGCCAGCACCACAATACGCGCTCAATCCTGACGGTGGCTATGCCCTGGGATTCGAGGTTCGTCTTCATTCGACCAGCATCACCCTGCTCAACCTGATGGGAGAGCTGCGTTGCAGTGAACGACAGCCCTTGCTGGATACCGACCCGGAAACCGTCAGTCGGCAGCTCCGGCATCAGATGAGCAGGATGCTGGAGGATACCGGCGTCGATGCACGTCTGTTGCTCGGTGCCGGTGTTGTCATGCCGGGTCCGTTCACGCCAACAGGACTTGCCAACACGGCTTCGGTATTGCCCCACTGGCAGGATATCGATGCCGAAAATCTGTTTGCCAGCGCGTTGTCGATGCCGGTACTGGTGGAGAACGATGCCAACGCAGCCGCCGTCGGGGAGCACATCTCCGGTTGCACGAACATGCTCAGCAACTACGCCTTCATCTACTTCGGCACGGGTGTCGGACTGGGAATCGTGCATCAGGGACGCCTGTTTCGGGGAGGTAGCGGCAACGCCGGAGAACTGGGGCATATTCTGGTACCGGTGCCCGACGCCGGCGATACCTCGCTGGCCGGCCTGAGCAGCCGCATGACGCCACTGGAGAACATCGCCAGTCGCGATACATTGCAACAACGTCTCGCCAGGGCCGGCCTGGACGGCCATACGGATGACGAACTCGAAGCACTGGCGGCCGCGGACAATCCTGTACTGCAACAATGGTTGCACGATGCCTCGATCTCGTTATCGCACGCCGTTCATGTGGTCGAGAACCTGTTCGACCCGGATACCGTCGTGCTGGGCGGTGCCCTGCCCGACTCCCTGCTGGAAAGGCTGGTGCAGAGCATCTCATTGGCGGAACACTCCACCGCTCAACGCAAGAACAGACCGGTACCACGGGTCATGCAGGGGCACTCCGGCGAGCTGTCCGCTGCTCGCGGAGGTGCGGCGCTGGTCATCAACAGTCTGTTCACCCCTCAAACGCTTTCCTGAAGCCGGAATCATCTGCATGACTCTCAGCGACGTCGATAGACTGGATGCCGAACACGCTCGACCCAGAGCACTCGAGTTGCATCAGGCACTGGCAAAACTGCCATCCTGTGTCTCCTTCATGAACACCGGCGCTCATCCGGACGATGAGACTTCCGCCATGCTGGCGGCCCTCGGGTTTCGCGATGGTCTGGATATTTCCTACGCCTGTGCCAATCGTGGCGAAGGCGGGCAGAACGATATCGGGACCGAAGCACAGGCTGCGCTGGGTACCCTGCGCACTGCCGAGATGGAAAAGGCGGCGGCGGTACTCGATCTGCGTCTGTACTGGCTGTCGGAGTCCCCCGAAGATTCGGTGTTCGATTTCGGCTTCTCCAAGAACGGCGAGGAAACACTGGTGCGCTGGCAGCATGAACGTACACTGCAGCGCTTCGTCAGCATAGTCAGACGGGAACGTCCGGACATCCTGTGTCCCACCTTTCTGGACATTCCGGGACAGCATGGACATCATCGAGCCATGACCGCGATGGCGCACCTCGTGATGGATCGAGCCGCGGATCCCGCCTACGAATGTGATTCACTGCCCCCTTGGACGATCAGCAAGCTCTATCTGCCCGCCTGGGGTGGAGGCGGTACGGCCTACGACGATGAACTTCCCCCGCCGCCGACAACATTGACCATCAGCGCAGATGGTCACGATGACTGGACGGGCTGGACCTGGGAGAACATCGGCCAGCAATCCCGTCGCTACCATCGAACTCAGGGCATGGGACGCTGGGTCCACACCGGTAACGAGCGTAACTGGCCACTGCACCTGGCTCGCAGCCGGGTCGACGGACCGGATGACACGCTGGTCAGCGGCCTTCCTCGCAACCTGGCCGAACTGGCAGAGTGGGTTTCCGGCTCATCTACCGTACGCGGCTCACTGCTGGCCGCTCACGAGGCCATCGACCGAACCCTTGAAGCCTTTCCCGATTTCCCGGCCGTCGCACGTCATGCCTCCAAGGCTCTGGTCCTTGTGCAATCCGCCATGCAGCAATGCCCGGACGATGCACGCGACCAGATGCTGCACAGGCTGCAACGCAAGAAGACTCAATTATCGCGTGTGATACGGCTGGCTCTGGGAATTCGGGTGCATGCCCATTTTCCCGGCCAGAACAATGCCCGCTCAGGCGCCTTCTGGCAACCCGGGGAACAGCGGACTTGCGAACTGGAGCTTGACACCCGCCTGGCACAGACCATGGGGAGCTGCAAGGTCAAGGCAAGCATCCGAACCGATGGCCCCTGGACACTGAACAATGGCGCGCTGGCACTCGACGGAAGTGCCCCACCTTCCAACCCCTACCCCGATACCTGGCTACCGGATCGAGCGGCAACCCCCTGCATCGAAGTTCGCATCGCGTTCAACAAGGTGGTCAGCACCTGTTTTCTGCCGCTCGACGAACCTCCCGTGATATTGCCAGCTACCCGCGCCGTGATGTCGCCCGAACAGGTGCTGATCAACACCAGACTGCCGCAGAGCCCGATAGATGTCACGGTCAGAAGGCCCGAACCGGCAACGGCAGAAGCGCAGCTTCAGCTACCGGACGGTTGGCAGCTGGAGCGCACAGCGGACGTCTGGCGTGTGACACCGGCAGCTGCACTGGACGACGGCCTGTACGAACTGCCGTTGCTGCTGGACGCGAAGCAGGCCATGCAGGTAGATACCATCCATTATCCGCACACCCAAGCGCGCGCCATCAGTACAGCTGCCCGGGTTTCGATCAGAGCCATGAGTATCGAGCTCCCTGATGTTCGTGTCGGCTATGCCGGTGGCGGCAATGATGATGTCGAACACTGGCTCGTGACCATGGGCTTGCCGGTCACCTCGCTTACGGATCAAGACCTTGAAAGCGCTGCCAGCCTGACACAGTGGCTGAAAGGCATTGATACGCTGGTCATAGGCCTGTTTGCCTATCGCAGTCGGACGCAACTGAGCACCCTGAGCCAGACCATCAACGACTGGGTCGAGTCTGGCGGTCACTTGCTCACGCTCTACCATCGCCCCTGGGACAACTGGGATCCGCGGCGCATTCCGCCCCGCATGCTCGAGATCGGGCAACCCTCCCTGCGCTACCGCGTGACCGACGAGAATGCCGACGTCCAGCACCTGCTGCCCGAGCACCCCTTGCTCAACGCGCCGAATCGCATCACGCCTGCCGATTGGCAAGGCTGGCACAAGGAGCGCGGCCTCTACTTTGCAAAGGCCTGGGATGAGGCCTATGCCCCCTTGCTGTCCATGGCAGATCCGGGTGAGTCACCCCATACCGGGGCCTTGCTATGTGCAGAACACGGGCGCGGGCGTCATATCCATACGTCACTGATACTGCATCATCAGATGAATCAGCTGGTACCCGGAGCCTTCCGACTGATGGCCAATCTGGTCAGTTGAGAGCAGGAATCCCTGTCTCATGAGTCAGTCCGATGCGGCCGTGAGCGACAGCATGAACAATTGGCAGGCCAGTCTCTGGCTGTTGAGCGACATGTGCCTGAACCTGACCGCACTCGGCATCATCAAGCTGATCGGCACGGATGTCCCCGCTGCGCAGCTGGTGTTCATCCGCGCCCTGACCGGCTTGGTGCTGATGCTGCCCTGGGTGTGGCGAGAGAGAAGTCGATTCATCCGCATCGAGCACAAGGGACTGCAACTGACTCGCGTACTGCTGGCGATGACCGCCTTGACCGCCAGCTATTTCGCGGTCGCACGCCTGCCGCTGGCACTGTTCACGGCCATCAACTTCACTCGGCCCCTGCTGCTGATGGTCATGGCAGCCTGGCTGCTGCGCGAGTCCATTCCGGCGTCGCGCTGGGTGTTTGCCCTGATCGGATTGGTCGGCGTCCTGATCGCCGTGAATCCGGGTACCGTGCAATGGTCCTGGGGGATCCCTGCGCTGTTTCTGACGGTACTCAGCAGCACGCTGTCAACCATCGCCACACGCAGACTCCGCGGCACTCCGGCGGTGGTCACGATGCTTCTCTATACTGCAGGACTGTCCCTTCTTTCCCTGCCCCTGGTCGTCGGTAACTGGCAGGTCATTCCCGGCGAACAGCTGATACCGATCCTGTGTATCGGCGTCCTGGCCCAGTGTGGACAGTTCTGCTTTCTCAAGGCGCATTGGCTGGGTGAAGCCAGCGTGCTGGGACCTCTGGGTTATGCCAATCTGCTACTGGCAGGGCTGGTGGGCTTTGTCGTGTTCAATGAAATACCGACCATCGAGATGATACTGGGCTCACTCATCATCATCCTGGCCACCGCCGCGCTGTCACTGACAGGCCGGCGCTGAGTGGCTGGAGTGGCTGGAGTGGCTGGAATCTCAGGAATCTCAGGAATCTCAGGAATCTCAGGAATCGCTGGAATCGCTGGATTCGCTGGATTCGCTGGATTCGTTCAAGTGGCTCAAGCGGTTCGAGCCGTTTCATCGCCACAACGCCTCAACATTCGAACTCTGTGGGCCTGAACACCTGAACAACCAAACAACCAAACAACCAAACACCCGAACACCCGAACACCCGAACACCCGAACACCCGAACACCCGAACACCCGAACACCCGAACACCCGAACACCTGTGCACCCAAACACCTGTGCACGTAAACAAACCTCGAAAACCGGCAATAGCCGTCAGGCAGCAGCGCTGGTATCGCAGCCGAAGCGTTCCTGCCACCAGCTGTTGAAGTCTGCCACTGGCAAAGGACGTGACACCAGATAACCCTGCACCACATCGTTGCCCAACTCCGCCAGCAGATCCCATTCAGCCTGGGTTTCCACACCTTCGCTGACCACCTTGAGCCCCATACCGTGGCCCAGATCGATGATGGCTTTCATGATCATGGCCTTGGTGCTGCCGGCTTCGATATCCGTGACAAATGCGCGGTCGATCTTCAGTTCATTGATCGGCAGGTCCTTGAGCTTGGACAGAGATGAATAGCCCGTCCCGAAATCATCGATGGAAATGGTCAGGCCAAAGTCTCTCATGGTGGCAAGCGTCTGCAAGGCACGTTCGGTGTCTTTCATCATGGCGCTTTCCGTCACCTCCAGAATCAATCGGGCAGGTGCTACCTGATGACGGGCCAACAGCTTCTTGATTCTGTCAAGCAGTTGTTCGTCCTGCAGATCGAGTGCCGACAGATTCACCGCCGCCTTCAGTTCAATGCCTGCACCTTGCCAGCTACCCAGCTGGCCAACGACCGTATCGAGTACCCAGCCGGTCAGCAGCCCGATATTGCCCGAGCTCTCTGCCAGTCCGATGAATTCGTCAGGCGCCATGAACCCGTGCTCCGGATGAATCCAGCGAACCAGTGCTTCGACGCTTTCCACCTGTCCCGTCTGCATGGTGATCTTCGGCTGGAAATGGATGGTCAGCTCGTCCTGATCAACGGCCCGCTTCAAGTCGGCGATGATGGACAGCTTCCGGATATAGGATTCGTCCCGCCCCTTCTCGTAGTGACTGACCGGAATCTGCAATTCCCGGGAATCTGACAACGCAATGCTGGCCCTTCTCATTGCGGCATCGACCGTGCTGGCGTGCTTTGGCAGAAGAATCACACCGGCGGACAGCTCTGGTACCAGTTCAGCTGTTGACAATATGACGGGTTGTTCCAGGGCTTCCATCCATTCCAGCACCAGAGACTCGGCCCTGTCCGCGTTGCAGCGCGGGACCAGTACCAGAAATTCATCCTGCGATACTCTGGCAACCAGATCGGCGTCGGTACACAACTCGGGCAGACGCTGTGCCACACCCTTTACAATGGCCTCACCGGCCTTGTGTCCCAGCGTATCCACTATCTGCTTGTAGCGCTTCATGCCGAGCAGAATCACGGCATTGTCGCGCTTCTTGATGCGTGCTATCTCCATCACCCCCAACAGCTGGTCCTGCGCACGCCGTCGGTTGGGCAAGCCTGTCAGCTCATCATGATAGGCATGAAAGGTGATTGTCGCTTCGCGTTTGGCGATACCGGCCTGCATTTCACCGAAGGTCTGGATCAGTTCACCGATTTCATCGCTACGCTGAACGTCCTTCTGCGCGTCGATACTGTGCTCGTAGTCACCCTCACGAATGCGCAGGGCCGCTGTCGACAGTTGCTTGATCGGTCGCGTCACACCGCCGGCAAACCAGAATGCCAGCGCCAGAGCGATGATCAGGCTCAGCCCCATGTAGATCAGCAGTCGATTGCGTACATCCCTGTAGCTGGCCAGAGCGGCATGCAGTGAGGTATTCAGAACCACTGACACCGGCTGCTCTCCACTGCTGATGGGGACCAGTTTGCTCAGATACTCCTCGCCATCAAGCCACATGACGGGCGGTACTTCCTGCAGGCTCAGATCTCGCATGGCTGCAGGCAGATCGGCTCGACGAAGCTGATCGAGACTGGAACCGAAGAGACTGTCATTGCTTCCCTTGGCGGAGAAGCTGACTTCCATCCCGACCTGCTCCGAGAAAGCCCTGGCCATGGCATCATCCAGCGAAAAACCCACAACCAGCCAACCAATGGTCAATGGCGCCTTGACCGGCACGCTGACCAGTTCCCGTGCATAGCCATCGACCACATAGGTATGAGCGCCCACGCCTTCATGTTCCGCGGCTTCGGCGAGCTTGAGATAGATTCGCCTGTCGGCCGCCAGGCTGCCCGACTCCCCCACCAGTTCGCCATCAACGGTAACCAGCACGGCCAGGTCCGCGTCTATGCGTGAGATGTTGTTGCGCAGAGCCGAGAGAATCGTGGTCTTGTCCTGACTGGCGATGGCCGCCCGAAACCCGAAATCAGCCGCCAGCACTTCGGCACTGGTCAGTAGCAGGTCCGAGCGCTTGTCGACAAGCTGTACGACAAGGGAAGAACCCGTTTCCAGATCTCCGTTCATCTGATCGCGGACATCCGATGACAGAGTGCTCAGTACCACCGAGAGATTGGCCAGCTGAACCAGTAGCACCAGACCTGCCAGCAGCAGCAGTACCCTGGCATTGAATGTCAACTTCACGGCCGTGTCAGTCCCTGAACAGAGACTGCAGACTGTGAACCGGTTTTCTGTCAGGCATGGGGGCAGCCGTTTCATTCACCCTGACTGTCACCGTGTTCATCCCACTGACAAGTGTCACGTCCTGCCGCATGATCTTCATCCCCATGTCCGGGTGCCATACCTGCATTTGATGAACGCCACGGACAGCGCTGCCGATCGTCAGACGACCAGCCTCATCGCTGGTGGCAAACAGGGGGGTATCCACCACTCGCAGATATCCCAGCATGCCATCGTGAATGTTGCACCCGAGAACGACCACCCCGGGGTGATCAAACCGATTGTAATTGCCCGTCTGCCCATGGTAGAGCTTCAGCTCGAAGGCATTGGGGTGCGAGAACGAATAGACATGGTGCCGGACGTCATCCTGATTGGGAAACTCCACCAGGGTACCGGCCTGTACCGCGACCACACTCGGGGCGAACTGCAGATTCTGCTGGTCCATGACGGCAATCGCCTGCGTAGCCGCCTTCGACAGTTCGGCCGAATGCAGTGATACCACCGCATGTTCCATCGCATGGCCCCGCGCGTCGACGACGGAGACGCTCAACACGGCATCCGATGGTGCCGCCAGAGCAGGCGGATTCCAGACAAGACAGGCCAGCAGACCGGCCTTGATCACCTGCGCCAGCCGGCCTGGCAAGCTCTGCGAACCGCCCGCCGGAAAACTCATGACATTGCTTGCATTCATGAGCTTGGTAGCGGCATGACCGGGAGATTACTTAACGCTTGTCTACCTGACGAAATTCGTGATCTGGCTCGATTTTCGCGATGTTGTCGGCAGTGAGCCGCGATCAGCGCGTGAAATCGGGTTTCCGCTTTTCCTGAAACGCCTGCATGCCCTCTTTCTGGTCGTCTGTGCCGAACAGCGACAGAAACGCCTGACGCTCGATGGCTACTCCCTGCTCCAGGGTCGTATTCAAGGCCGCATTGATACACATGCGGTTGAGCTGTACGGCAGGCGCCGAGTAGGATGCGATCTCCCTGGCCACTCTGAATGCCTCTTCCTGCAGTTCGCCTGCCGGGACCACTCTCGATACAAGCCCGGCACGTTCGGCCTCTTCTGCGTCCATCATTCGTCCGGTCAGGCACATTTCCATGGCCTTGGACTTGCCGATCAGCCGGGTCAGACGCTGCGTTCCTCCCATGCCCGGCAACGTACCGATCTTTATCTCCGGCTGACCGAAGCGGGCATTGTCTGCTGCCAGGATGAAATCGCACATCATCGCCAGCTCGCAACCACCACCGAGCGCATATCCGGCCACAGCGGCAATCGTCGGTTTGCTGCAATTGGCAACACTCTCCCATTCCTTCAGAAACTGCGTATGCAGGGCATCCAGATAGTGCACGCTCTGCATCTCCTTGATGTCGGCACCTGCCGCAAAGGCCTTCTGCGAGCCGGTAATGATGATCGCCCTGACCTCATCATCCTGCTCCCAGCTACGCAGCGTCTGCGTCAACTCGAGCATGACCTGCCGGTTCAGGGCATTCAGTGCTTCCGGTCGGTCGATTGTCAGCGTGGCAACATTCGCCTCCACTGCTGTCTTGATGGTATTCAGGCTCATCGTCGCATCCTCTGTCTCAGCTTGCTCGTGTAGATCGAATGCAGAATCCTTGCAGGCTGCAATGGTCGGGTCAAGCACTGAAAGCGTATTGGATGTTGTACAGTTACGCCATGTCAGAACAAGCTCTCATCTACCACATCGCCCTTGATGCCGACATCGCCCCACTGGCCGCTGGCGGGGATTATCGTTGCGCATCTCTCGACTCCGAAGGATTCATTCACTGCTGCAGTCAGCAGCAACTGCATGGGGTCACAGCTCGCTACTATGCCGACATCGACGATGTTCACCTGCTGATCATTGCCGTTGACCGACTGACGCCGGCACTCATTCTGGAAAACACGGTCGGTGGCGACGAACTCTTCCCCCATGTCTATGGCCCCCTGGCAGCCGACTGCATTGTCGATTGTATCCCTTACGGATTGCAATCCGGCGAACGCCTGGGCGTGCTTGAATGACAGTTCCAGTGATCAGCAACAGGGAGAGCACTTGATGAACACAGTCACCGAACCCCGGAACGGTATTCGTCTGGAAGCCCGAGGGCCCGTGGGCATGCTGGTTCTGTCGCGACCGGAAACACTCAATGCCCTGACCATCGACATGGTCCTGGCGCTGAGTGAAGGTCTGCGCAAGCTGGAATCGGATAATGCCATCAAGATGATCATCATCAGCTCCGATAGCGAACGAGCCTTTTGTGCCGGTGGTGACATGAAACAGATTCGGCAGCACGCCCTGAATGGTGATCACGAGGCCATCAGGCATTACTTCACCAATGAGTACGCCCTGAACCTGTCCATCGCCAAGTGCCGCAAACCCTATCTGGCCCTGATCGACGGAATTGCCATGGGTGGCGGCCTCGGTGTATCCGTGCACGGTCAGTATCGCGTCGTCACGGAGAAGGCCGTGATGGCCATGCCGGAGAGTCGAATCGGCTTTTTCCCGGATGTCGGCGCATCATGGTTCCTGCCGCGTCTGCCTCTGCGTTGTGGTTACTGGCTGGGTCTGACGTCTGCCTCGGTGAAAGGTATCGAAGCCGTCGAGACGGGGCTGGCAACACACCATGTGGCCAGTGACGCTCTCGATTCCCTGCTGGATGCCCTGCAGGCGGCATTGCAGGACGACGATTGCAGTTCCTGTGACGAAGCCTGTCGCGTTGTCGAACAGGTGCTGGCCAGTGAAACCAGTGAGTCGGAAAGTTCGGGAGACTCGGGCAGTTCGATTCACGAAGAGAGCAATCGGGAGGCTCAACGCCAGTCCTTCCAGCAGATTCTCACGCAACGGGCACACTGGTTTGCCGACGACGATCTGACAGCGATTCGCGCAAGATTGCAACAGGACACCGAGCACTCCACGGATGCCAAACTCATACTGTCGCTGCTGGACAGTGCTTCTCCGCATTCTCTGGACATGACCCTGTCCCTGTTCAGGCAGACCCATGGGCTTGAATTGGAAGACTGCCTGCAACTGGAGCTGCAGTTGGCGCAGGAGGCCTGCCGACACCCCGATCTGGTGGAGGGCGTGCGTGCCGTACTGGTGGACAAGGACAGGACACCCCACTGGTCGCAATGAAGGCCAGCGGTGTCAGTCAATGCGGACAGGCTTGGTTCTGCCTGGTCCAGATCGCTATCCGGACACAGCAAGGTGTCCGGATACAACTTGGCCGGAACCTACAGCTGATCAGGGTTCAGTGCCACCGTGGATGCCGCACTGTTCGTGATGATGGTGCTGCCTGACTCGACCAGAGGCAACATGCGCTCCGCATAGTAGCGCGCCAGAGTGATCTGTGACGCCAACCAGTCTTTGTCCGCCTCTGGCGTCTGACTCTGCTCGAGCGCTGCCGAGGCGGTCCTGGCCATCATCCAGCCGCCAGCCAGATACCCGTGCATCATCAGAAATTCCACCGAGGTCGCCGCTGCCTGACTGGCATCGTTCTGTGCCAGCAACCACTCGTTGGCTGTTTCTGCCGCCCCGATGGCCGCATCGAACCGCTTGACGATGGCCTGTATATCCGCGTGATCCAGACTGGACAGCTCATCCTGCGTGGCACGCATGTCGCTGATCAACTCACTCATGCCCTGCCCGCCATCACGGGCAGTCTTGCGACCGATCAGGTCATTGGCCTGAATAGCGGTTGTGCCTTCATAGATCGGAGCGATACGGGCATCGCGAAGATACTGCGCCGCTCCGGTCTCTTCGATGTAACCCATGCCACCGTGCACCTGCATGCCGAGTGAGCAGAGATCGACTCCCATCTCGGTTGACCAGCCCTTTACCAGTGGGGTCAGCAATTCACCACGGCGCTGCATGCGCTCGCTCACAGCCTTGTCCTGGTGCCGTCGTGCTCGATCGAAGGCCGACGCACATTCCAGGCCGAGACCACGCATGGCCACGATGGTGGACTTCATCGTCATCAGAATGCGACGCACATCCGGATGATTGATGATGCCCTGATCCTCTTCGCTCTGGCCAAGCAAGGTCTTGCCCTGCTTGCGGTCCCGCGCGTAGGAGAGCGCCTGCTGATAGGCACGCTCTGCAATGCCATAACCTTCCACTCCGACTGCGTGTCGAGCCTGATTCATCATCGTGAACATGTAGACCAGACCGTGATGTTCCTTTCCCACCAGATATCCCGTGGCACCGCCATTGTCGCCATAGGACATGACGCAGGTCGGGCTGGCATGAATGCCCAGCTTGTGCTCCAGAGACACACATTTCACGTCATTGCGTTCGCCGATCGAGCCATCATCGTTGACCAGAAACTTGGGCACGATGAACAGGGAGATTCCCTTGACCCCGGGCGGCGCGTCAGGCAGACGCGCCAGTACCAGATGAATGATGTTTTCCGTCAGATCATGCTCACCGTAGGTGATGAAGATCTTCTGACCACTGATCAGGTAATGATCGCCTTGTGGGACAGCCGTGCTGCGAACCGATGCCAGATCGGAGCCGGCCTGCGGTTCGGTCAGGTTCATGGTGCCGGACCAGACACCTTCCACCATTTTGGGCAGAAACTGCTGCTGCAACTCTTCCGATGCGTGGTGTTCAATGGCATCGACCGCCCCCTGGGTCAGCAGCGGGCAGAGTCCGAACGACATGTTGGCGCTGTGCCACATTTCCTGTACGGCTGCGGCGACGGTCATCGGCAAGCCCTGACCACCGAACTCGGGAGGAAAGGCCAGACTGCCCCAACCGTTCTCGACAAACTGATTGTAGGCGTCCTTCCACCCATCGGGCGTGGACACCTCACCCTCGTTCCATTGACTTCCCTGCAGGTCACCCGTGCGATTCAGTGGCGCCAGTACATCGCCGGTAAAGCGGGCTGATTCTTCCAGCACAGCTTCCACAAGATCCGGGGTTGCATCTTCAAAACCTTCCAGTTCGGCAATGTCGGATAAACCGATAACATGCCGGAGTGCAAAGGCGATGTCCTTGACGGGTGCGGTATAAGTCATCTTCGGGATCCTTCTGCAGAATCAAGTGGAACCACCCGCCTTGTCGCCGGTGGTGTGACAGGCGACAGCTGGCTGTCGCCTGATGACACTTAGCGGTCTTCTACTTGCCGCTCTTGAACTGATCGTTCCAGCGCTCGAACGCTGACTGCATGTCCTGCATGGCTCTTTCGGCCAGACTCTGCATGGTCGCCGCAGACGTCTTGAACTCTTCAGCCAGATGCGTGCCGCGCTTTTCCCAGAAATCCTGCGCTTCCATGACGGCCAGATGGCGCTTCAACTCGGCTTCATCCAGGAATTTCTTCGATTCGTCCGTGGCCCTGGCCACGTAGTCATCCACGACCGCTCTGGAGGCTTCCAGCTTCTCCTGGGCTTCCATCAAGCCCAGATGAGCCTGCAACTGCGCCTCGTCTGCCTGATCAGCCGCCTTGCGCATGGAGTTACTCAACAGCTCGTTGATCTGACCGAGAGCCTTTCTGGCAGAATCCCTGATTTCCTTGCCTTCCTCGGGCAGGTCATCGATGAACTCATCCACCTTGTCCTGAATGCTCTTCAGCTCATCCAGTGAACGGTCAACAGCATCGCGAATCTTCTTTTCCATCATCAGCTCCAACGGTGTCGGGGCCAACAGTATAAACCGATAAGAAGAGAGACCCTATGGCTGGTAAATCGGATACCGGCGGACGCGTTTCGGTCCGCCGGTTCACGCTAGATCGACTAGCTGTCGAGTGCTGCGGACAATTCCGGCAGGGCCTCGAACAGATCGGCGACCAGGCCATAATCGGCCACCTGGAAGATCGGAGCTTCCTCATCCTTGTTGATGGCGACGATGACCTTGCTGTCCTTCATGCCGGCCAGATGCTGAATGGCACCGGAGATGCCGACAGCCAGATACAGATCAGGGGCAACCACCTTGCCGGTCTGCCCTACCTGGTACTCATTGGGTACGAAACCGGCATCAACCGCGGCCCGGGAGGCGCCAACGGCCGCATTGAGCTTGCCGGCGATATCATCGAGCATGGCGAAATTCTCGCCACTTTGCATGCCTCGACCACCCGACACCACGGTGGCGGCACTGGTGAGTTCCGGCCGGTCCGACTGTGACAGTTCCTGCCCGATGAACGAGACCTTGTCGTTGGCCTCGGAGGCTTCGACAGTTTCCACGCTGGCCGAACCGCCTTCTGCCGCAGCGGCATCGAAAGCGGTGGTGCGCACACCGATGACCTTGACCGGGTCGCTGCTCTTGACGGTGGCCAGCGCATTGCCCGCGTAGATGGGGCGGACGAAGGTGTCTTCACTCTTGACTTCGATGATGTCCGAGATTCCGGAAACATCCAGCAAAGCCGCCACACGAGGCATGACGTTCTTGCCGGCAGCGGTGGCTGCGAACAGGATATGGCTGTAGCCTTCGGCGTGCTTGATGACCAGCGCCGACAGATTCTCGGCCAGCTCATTGGCATAGGCCGGGGAATCGGCCAGCAGGACCTTGCTGACACCGGCAATCGTGGCAGCCTTGTCGGCTACAGCCGTTGCCTCACTGCCGGCAACCAGCAGATGCACATCACCTCCGATGGCGGCGGCGGCTGTCACCACGCTGAGTGTCGCCGGACGAATGTCGCCGCCTTCGTGCTCAACCAGAATTAGTGTACTCATGATCGATATCTCCTGTTGACGGCGGGTCAGATGACTTTGGCTTCGTTGCGGAGCTTCTCGACCAGCTCTGCAACACTGTTGACGATAATGCCGGCCTCGCGCTTGGGCGGCTCATTGACTTCAACCACGGACAGGCCGCTGCTGACATCGACGCCCGTATCGGCAACCGGGATCACTTCCAGCGGCTTCTTCTTGGCTTTCATGATGTTCGGCAGCTTGGCATAGCGCGGCTCGTTCAAACGCAGATCGGCGGTGATGATGGACGGCAGGCTGACCTTGATGGACTCCAGGCCGGCATCCACTTCACGAGTGACCTTGAGATGATCCCCGTCGAATTCCACCTTGGACGCAAATGTGGCCTGTGACATGCCAGTCAGCGCAGACAGCATCTGTCCGGTCTGGTTGGAATCGTCGTCGATGGCCTGCTTGCCCAGAACCACCAGGCCCGGCTCTTCCTTCTCAACGAGGTGCTTGAACAGCTTGGCAATGGCCAGCGGTTGCAGTTGCTCGTCGGTCTCGATGAGGATACCGCGGTCCGCCCCCATGGCCAGTGCCGTGCGGATGGTTTCCTGACTCTGCGACGGGCCGACCGACACGGCGATGACCTCGTCGGCGTGACCGGCTTCCTTGATGCGCAAGGCTTCTTCCACGGCGATTTCGTCGAACGGGTTCATCGACATCTTGACGTTGGCCAGCTCGATGCCGGATTTGTCCGCCTTGACGCGAGCCTTCACGTTGTAGTCGAGAACGCGCTTGACGCCTACGATGATTTTCATGGGCAGCTGCCTGTATTACTCGGTTGGAAAATGGAAATGCAGGGAGGCGATATTAACCGTTAAACGGCATTGAGCGCGCTACCCTGCAGCGTGATCTGGCGCATTATCGCCGATTGATGGTCGCCTGAGTACAACCGACCGTTGACAGGACTATCGCCTGCCCGCTGTCAGCCCGCACGGGTTCTGTCCCTGGCTACTCACCGATATCCTCATTCCAGAGTCCGGGCTCGGCTTCGATGAATTCCTCCATCAAGGCGATGCACTCCGGATCATCCAGAACCTCGACCTTCACACCGCGGCTGCGAACGTACTCTTCGGGCCCCTGGAAGGTCTTGTTTTCACCGACAACCACGTGGGGAATCCCGTACAGCAATACCGCACCACTGCACATGTCGCAGGGTGAGAGCGTGGAGTACAGCGTGGCCTTCTGGTATGTGCTGGCCGGCAGTCTGCCAGTCTCCTCCAGACAATCCATCTCGGCATGGCGGATGCTGCTGCCTTGCTGGACGCGCTGGTTGTGGCCTCTGCCGATGATTTCACCGTCAACCACCAGCACGGAGCCAATCGGTATTCCGCCCGCCGCGCGCCCCTTGCGCGCCTCTTCGATGGCAGCCTGCATGAACGGTGCATGATCCATGGGAAATGGTCCTCGAGAATTTGATCTGACAGTGTAACCAGATATCGGGCAGCTTCGCAGCCGCCGCATCAATTCATCAGCGCCAGCCCGCCTGCCTGATTCAATCCAGTTGCACCCTGCCGAACACCTGGACATTGACCCGGCTGGTGCCGGCTTCCAGAGCCGGTTCGGTGGCGACCGAACTGCGCACCATATCGGCCATTTCGGCGCGGGCCGTGAACATCGGCGTATTGCTTTCGCCAGTCTGGATGTTGACATCGAGTACCTGATAGCCGCTGGCTCCCATGTTCTGCTGTACCAGCTCGGCGCGAGCCTTGAAGGCATCCAGAGCCTCGCTGATCAGGGCATCCGAGGCCTGTCGACGAGTCAGCTCCTGTGCCATGTGGCGGATACCTTGCACTTGAAGCCGCTCCTGCAGCGTCTGGATGGCCTGACTGGCGGCACTGAAATCTTCGGTTTCCAGCTGCAGACTCTGCGTTGCCCGCCAGCCGATCAGGCGACGGACCTGACTGGTGTCATAGCGCGGGTAGGTCTGGTAATCGCGAGTGCTGACCTTGAGCGTGTCGAACTCGTCAAGCTGGCTCATGGCCCAACGCATGGTTTCATTGACCTTCTCGGCAAGCTTTGCAGGATCGGCATCTTCCTGCTGCACTACCAGAGTGGCAATCATCAGGTCATTGGCCACTTCGGCCGATGCTTCGCTGCTGAGGCTGTACACATTGTATTGAGGCTCGCTCCCGGACTGCGCATGAGCCACCCCGCTGATCTGCCCGGCACAGCAGATCACCGCCAGCCAAAGACATCGTTCAAACACCCTCATTTTCATGCCCCTTACCTCTCACAGCCATCTAGAATCATCATATCACCCAGCAAAACAAACACTTACCAGGGTCGGACCACAAACGCCACTAATCCTCGCTTTTCCACGGTAAAAAACGAGTTGCAAGAGGAATATTGGCACAGTTTTCAACGGTTAGTTTTTAAATTACAACAACTTATGATGGTCCGACCCGTGGGTTCAACTTATGATGGTCCGACCCGTGGGTTAGTGTTCGAGGATGGCGGTGAGGCCCATGCCGCCGGCGGTGCAGACGGAGATGAGGCCGCGGCCGGAACCACGCTGCTCGAGCTGTCTGGCCAGGGTGCCCAGAATACGGGCGCCGGTGGCAGCGAAGGGGTGACCCACGGCAAGGCTCGAACCAACCACGTTCATGCGGGAGCGATCGATACTGCCCATGGGCGTATCGCGCCCCAGTTCCTCACGACAATAATCGGCATCTTCCCAGGCTTTCAGGGTACACAGCACCTGAGCGGCAAAGGCTTCGTGTATCTCGTACAGATCGAAATCCTGCAGGCTGCGGTCGGCCCGGCGCAGCATGTCACTCATGGCCACCGTCGGCGCCATCAGCAAACCGGCGCCGCCAACGAAATCCACGGCGGCCGTGGCGGAGTGAGTCAGCCAGGCCTGCACCGGCAGACCTCGCTCGCGCGCCCATTCCTCGGAGCACAGCAGCACGCCGGCCGCCCCGTCAGTCAGTGGTGTACTGTTACCCGCTGTCAGCGTGCCAGCCTCCGACTTGTCATAGACGGTTCGCAGCTTGCCCAGCGATTCCATGCTGGAATCCGGCCGCATGTTGTTGTCCCGCAGCACGCCTTCGCAGGGTATCAGCAGATCATCGTAGAACCCGTCATCGTAGGCTCTGGCCGCGTTTTGGTGAGATGCCAGAGCCAGCGCATCCTGCTCTTCACGGGAAATCGACCAGGTCTTGGCCATCAGCTCGCAATGCTGCCCCATGCTCAGCAAGGTGCGTGGTTCATTGACCGACGGTGGCAGCGGTGCCAGCTCTGCGGGCCGCAAACCCTTGAAGACAACCAGCTTCGATTTCAGATCCCGGGCCTTGCCCAGCGATACCAGTCGTCTGGCAAACTTCTGCTTGAACACGATCGGCACATCACTGACCGTGTCAGTGCCGGCGGCAATGGCCGAGTCGATCTGACCGGTGGCGATCTTCGCCGCCGCCGTCATCGCCGCCTGCAGGGAAGTGCCACAGGCCTGCTGCATGGTCAGCCCCGGTGTGCGTGGCGACAGACGCGTACTCAGAACAGCTTCCCGTGCCAGATTCCAGTCGCGAGAATGCGTGATGACAGCACCGGCATTGACCTCTCCCAACTGCTGCCCTTCCAGACCATAGCGCTCCACCATGCCACTGAGCACGGTGCTCAACATCTTCATGTTCGACAGTTCGGCGTAGGCGGTATTGGCGCGGCAGAAGGGAATACGCAGACCGCCGACAATCGCGACGGGTTTCAGTGCTTGAGTCATCGAAAATCGGCCTCTTGTTGTTCGAGATAGTGCATCGGCCCTCCCAGAAAGGGCGCGAAGCCGGTGCCGAAGACAATACCGGCATCCAGCAGATCGTCGTCCGCCACGATGCCATCGGCAGATGCCGATCGGCATTCATCAAGGAAAGGCGTCATCAGACGCGTCGCAATCTGATCCCCGTAGGGGCTGTCGACATCCACGCTCTGACGATTGGATCGCCCCTTGGTCCAGAGGTAGAAGCCCTCGCCGCTTTTCTTTCCCAGATGCCCTGCGTCCAGCTTCTTCTGCAACAGCGCTCGCTGCGCGTCGACATCACCACTGGCCAGCGTTTCCGCCACCTTCATGCAGACATCCAGCCCGACGACATCGGCCAGTTCGATGGGGCCCATCGGCATGCCGAAACGGATGGCAGCCGCATCGATGGTTTCCTTGTCGATACCTTCCAGCATCAGGGTGAAGGCCTCCATCAGATACGGCGCCAGCACTCGATTGACCAGAAAGCCCGGTGCACTTTTCGTCGGCAAGGGGAAGCGGTTGATCTGTGAACAGAAGGCGCAGCCGCGCTTGATCCATGAATCGGCCGTCTGCTCACCATGAACCACTTCCACCAGCGGCATCTTCGCCACCGGATTGAAGAAGTGCAGACCGATCAGACGCTCCGGAGCGGCCAGTTCCCGCGCCAGCTCCTCCAGCGGCAAGGCCGAGGTATTGGTGGCAAGCACCGCATGCTCGGCCATGTGCGGCTCCATCTGCGCATACAGGGCTCGCTTGGCATCGGCATCCTCGTAGATGGCCTCGATGATGACATCGGCACGCGGAACACCGTCACCGGCAACATCCGGCAGCAGTCGAGACACCGCAACTTCCACCGCCGGCCGTTTCTTCAGTCGTCGTTTGAACAAAGACCGTGCCCGCTTGAGTGCAGGTTCGATGAACTTGAGCTCGCGATCCTGCAGCGTCACTTCCATTCCCTGCAAGACACACCAGGCAGCGATATCACCGCCCATGACCCCGGCGCCGACCACATGAACACGCCTCACCTTGAAGTCCTCTCCCTTGCCCAGGCCCTTCATGCGCTCGGTGAGGAAGAACAGGCGACGCAGATTGCGCGCCGTATCACCCACCATCAACTGACCGACTCGTTGCGCCTCCCCGTCGAACATGCGGCGCCGGTTATCGCGGTGTTCCTCCCACAGATCGATCATCTGGAACGGTGCCGGATAATGTGCCGGATTGGCCTTCTCTGCGGTCTTCTTGCGCAGTACCTTTGCCACCAGGGCGCGAACCGGCTGGCGGTTGGTGGCACTGGCGGACAGCGAGGCCTTGCGTTTGCGCCGCTTCTGCATCACCGCACGCCGCGCCGCCCAGTGCAGCGAAGAGAATTCATCGACCAGCTCGTCGATCACTCCCATGCCGCGTGCCGCCGGCGCCCGCAGATTGCGTGTCGTCAGCATCAACTGCATGCCGGCCAGACCGCCGACCCGTTCGGTGATTCGCGTCGTGCCGCCCAAACCGGGAAAGATGCCCAGTTTCACTTCAGGGAATCCCACACGAGTTTCGGGTACGTTCAGCGCCACGATGTAGTCGCAGCACAGAGCCAGCTCCAACCCGCCCCCCAGAGCGAAGCCGTGAATGGCCGCCACCGTGTGACAGGACAGGTTTTCCAGACGAGCAAAGACCTCATGGCCCTGTCGAATCAGATCGCTGACGGCATCTGCATCATCGAACTCGTCGAACTCGCGGATGTCCGCTCCCAGTATGAAACTGCCCGGCTTGGCCGAACCGATGACAAGCCCGGCCGGTTCGATGGTCTCGATGATCGAGAGTATCTCCCCCAGTTCCGTGATCACCTCTCTGGACAGCGAGTTGCTGCTCTCCCCCTTGCGATCGCAATTCAACCAGACGATGTCGTGAACATCGTGTTCAATCTGCCAATGATCATGCGATCCGAAGCGTGTTGTCATGGAATGAGCTCTTGGAAGAATTCGATATCCTGCTGTCAGTGGAGAACGTCTGACGCACAGGACGTCCTGTGCCTTCAGACTATAACGCCGACAGCCTAGCAGACTTGAGTCACTTGCCGATGTTGCCGGTCAGAAGGTAAGACTGGTGGATACGTAAGGCGTTATCTTCTGCCGCTGTGGATCCCAGGCCAGGTCCAGACGCAAATCGGTATTGGTCAGCCTCTCCAGCTTCCAGCGCAGACCGACACCGGCGCGCAGATGCTGGTTCAACAGGTCCACATCGTCGCTGAGGTACACATTACCCACATCCATGAACACCAGCCAGCGCCAGGCCGGATAGGCGAACAGTCCGGACAGGTATTCGACATTGAGCAACGTCAAGATATTGCCGGTGTGAGTTCCCGATTTCATACCGCGCAGCAGCTCTCCTCCACCGATCTCGTAGCTGCGTTCGCCGAACGGTGCCCTGTCACTCAGGCCCAGTCTGGCCTGAATGTTCAGGTTGGTCTGCGGGCCTCGCCAGGGAATGTACCAACGTGCCAGCATGTCCAGTCGCGCATGACTGAAATCGGATCCCAGTGCCTCATCCGCCACATTGACTGATCCACTGTAGTAGTAACCGCGACGGCGATAGGTCTCCTGATGCACCCGCTGAATGGCAAACCCTGCAATGAGCGAAATATCCTGTCCATCGCTGTAGGGCCCCAGACTGCCGGATCGCATGGCGTAGTCGCGTTGCTGCACGCTGGCACCGGCAAAGTAACTCAGACCACTGACTCCCAGGGTGCCACTGGCCCAGCGCGACAGGCGAAACCCGGCACGTCGTGAACGCATCACCGTTTCGCCGAACACCACACCGTCCTGTGCCAGTTGGGCGTTGCGCCGTTCGCTGGTGGCCTGAATGCTCATGCCAAAGGCACTGCCGAAGAAACGAGGAACCACATATTCGACACTGTGAACGAAGCCGGTCCGGCCTCGGCCATCATCCTCCTGCCGCTTTTCACTGGTGATCTTCAGCTGATGCAGGCGCCCGAGGAAATTGTCCCAGCGCAGCTGAGCTCCCAGTCGCAGCTCGCCATCGGAAGTACGGCTGAATCGTGGAATCGGCAGAAAGAAGATCTTTTCACTGACCAGATACCGCAGATGGAGAACGTTTTCCCGCAGGAACAGTTCCGCCCGTACGGACTTGAACAATCCCAGGTCCATGAGATTCTGGATACCGTCGATGATGTCATCCAGTGTGCAAGGCTGGCCTTCCTGTTGAACCAGCTCACGTCGCAACACCTGATCACGGGTAACACGATTGCCGGAAAACTCGATGTGCTCAAGAAACCGATCACACCACTGTTCCCCGGGAATGGCATCTGCTGCCCGCACGACAGGCAGGGTTGCCGACAGCAGGCACAGTACAACCAGAATCAGACAGCCACGGATACGACCTCGGTCGACATTCATTCTGTCAGACCGTCACCCGGCAAGCGTCGAGTCGATGCAAGACCAAGGCTGACCCTGCCCCGGACTCAGGATCTGTCCTTGCGATGAATTCCCTTGAAACCATTGATGCGGCGCTGTTGAATCACGAGCCAGCCAGTGACCCCTTGACCCATTGAGTTATCAAGGATCATGCCTGACCTGAACCCGGGAGCCCTGCCAGAGCCGCAGCATCCTCTGGTCAACGACCACAATGCATCAGGTCCTGCGCCCGCGGAGCGCTCCTGGAGCAAGCTCTACAGAGCCGGCAATCCGTTGCGATGACGAGCACTGACAGCATCCTGGTATGCAGGATCATCGGCAACATCGTCGCGCCCGTCCACCAGCGCCGTGGACAGTTCGGCGGGCAACTGCTGCATGCGCCGCATCAACTGCTCCCGATTCTCTGGCGTTGGTGTTCGGCTGTAGAGGACAGCATCGAGCAAGGCCAGAGACTCCCTTGCCGGTCCATCATTCAACCGCTGGGCCAGATCGGTCAGGGTCAACGGGGGTTGCCGTGGCCACTGACGCGCCGCCCAGGCCATCAGTGCGGTCCTCAGTGCTGCCGGATCATCAGCCTTGCAACACGCTTCGACGTCAGCCAGCGGTGCCAGCTTCTGCCGGGTCTTCCGCACACCCTGACCTATCGCTGACAGCGCTCCCGGTTCTGCATCCCGGCCGCCGACCGGCCCACGCAGCCAGCGCCGTCGCCACCACCAGAAGAGGCCGACACTGAGAACCCACAACCCCAGCAGCAGCAGGGTCGCCAGCCGCCAGGGACGAAGTTCGCCGGCATTGGCCTGCTGTCCCGGTACGGAGGCGCTCCCGGGCATCTGATCGACGGCCATCGTAGCCACAGCGGAATCGCTGCCGGTGACCAGAGCAGCAGCGCCATCAGCTGTGGGGGTCGGACTTGCACCCGGGTTCAATGAGGCTGCGCTCCCCCCGGCAATTGCAACATCAGTGGAAGCCGGCCCGGCAGCGGTATCTGCCACGGCCTCCGGCGCACCGGCAGTATCATTTCGCGCCAGAGTGTCACTGCCGGCCGAATCAGCGCCGACAGCCGCGGTGGCCTGGGCGGTCGTGGCCAGCGAAGGGCCCACCTGAATGCGCTCTTCGGGCAATACAGCTGTCTCGATGGTACCGGTATCGGTGTTGAACCATTCGATACTCAGTTCCGGCAATACCAGCTCACCTTCGCGCTGTGGAATCAGCGCCCACTTGATGGTCTGCTCGGCTACCAGTCCCCTCTCGTTCACACCCATGGCGCGTGTCGGCTCTTCGGCATACAGGCTGACACCCTCAATGGCCGGTATCCGGATATCGGGCAATTGCGCATCCAGTACACCCGCGGCTCGCAGGGTAATGGTTCGGGTCAGTGGCTGATCGACGGCTGCATTGCCGACATCGTCAGACCAGTCATTGTCGATCTGCACGGCGCTGGCCGGTAGCCACCAGGCGGTCCCTGACGAGGGCCGGGCTTGCACGTCAAGCGTGATGGCATCCGATTGCCGCGTCAGCTTTCGGGTCGGTGAGAAAAAGCCCAGGCTCGACTTGTCATCGGAAGGCACCGAGACACTGAGAACCACGGGATCGATGGCAACAGTACCGCTTTTCTGCGGGAACAGCGCAAAGCGGCGTTCGGTAACCCGATACTCGCGACCATCCCGGATCTCCGTCGAATAGCTGTCCTTGCCGATGCGTTGCACCTGGATATCGGCTCCCGCAGGATCGGACAAACCACCCTCGACGATTTCGATGGCCTGGAACACCCGGACGGTCATCAGCACCTGTGACTGGACCCAGGGACTGCGTGAATCCACCGAAGCCTCGACAAAGACGTCACGCCTGCCGCCCGTCGGAATCTCGTTGACCGTCAGACTCAGCAACTGGCTCGAGACACCACCGACCGTCACGGCGGGCACCGTGAACACGCCGACATCCCGAGGCAACAGCTCCAGTGTCCATGTCACCAGGCTGACGGTCACCGGCTGATTGCTGCCGTTGACCACCGTTCTGATCTGTCGCGAACTGGACTGCCCCACCACATCGAAGTCCTTGTCCAGTGCGGAGCTGTCCAGCTCGCCATCAACACCCACGGCGGTGACGGTGAGGGTCACGGACTCATCACGAGTGATGGTCGACGCGCTCAGCTCACCGCGTACCGAGGCCTGCTGTGCCAGCAAGGGTTGTGACAGCCACAGTGCCAGTACCAGGAAGATCAGTTGACCGACAGTCAGTGTCGAATTCGTGTTACCAGGCTTCACGCCCATCTCTTGCCTCCGGGTACTCCAATCGATGACTCTGCTCCAGCCTGCGGCGCAATAATCCTGCCGGATCATCAGGAATGCGACGCAGCAACTGTTCGGCGGCCTGCTCGTTTTCCGACAGCGGTCGATCCCTGTCTTGCCCGGAACCGATGCTGCTCCGCTCGGATTCATCTTCTACCTGTCGGGCTTCTGCCTGTCGGGCCTCGGCGTCCAGGGCGCGTTGCGCCGCCTCGGCCGCCGCCTGTCGCTCAGCTTCGGTCTGGGTATCACCCGGTGTGTTTTCAAGGTTCTGCGCATCTGACGACGACTGATTCTCCTCCGTCGACTGGCCGGACTCACTGCCACTCTGCTCATCCGACGGCGACGTCGCATCCTGCTCTGCTTCCGGCGACTCTTCACCGGCTGACTGAGAACCGGCCGATTGCTGCTGATCACCGGACTGTTCCTCACCGCCCGGCTGGTTCTGGTCTCCCTCGCCCGCCTGCTGATCCTCCCCTGACTCTCCGTCCTCTCCGGACTGCGGTTGCGGTTGCTGTTGCTGCTGCAACGCCTGCAATTGCCGGGCAATCTCCCGGTTATGCGCCGCATCGGCAAACGATGGATCAGACGCCAGCACCGTGTCGAATTGCTCGATGGCCTCCTCGAAGCGACCCGCGCGCACGTCACTGACACCCTGATTGTACAAGGCGCGGTTGGCAGCCTGTAACTCCCCCTGCTGCTGCAGTTGTTCGGCGCGCTCGGCGAAGGCTTGTGCTGCGGCATCGAAATCGCCCGCCTGGTAATGCCCCAACCCGGCCCAACCGGCATCGGGCGCCTGGCGCAGCAGACGCTCATGATCGGCCTGCTCAAAGGCTTCCGCCGCCTGTTGCTCCGGTGTCTGCCACCAATCCTGCCAATCTGCCAGCGCACGCTCACTCGCGCCCAGCCAGCACATGGCGATCAGTGCAATGACCCTGGTGCTGTTCATGCTGCGACCCCACGCCGGAAGGCCAGCAGCAACACAACCAGCAAGGGCCAAAGCAACCAGGGTGAGTACTCCACCCAGTAGATTTTCCTGGCCGCCTGTTCCTCGGCGTCACTGGCCAGGGCGACACCTGTCAGCACCCGATCCAGAGCGTCAAGGTCCTCCGCGCTGGTGCTCAGCGAGACTGCCGAGCCTCCCCCGGCCACTGCCAGTGCCCGCAACGACTCCATGTCCAGTTGCGGCACCACGATCGATCCATTGGCATGCTGCAGGAACTGCCCATCCTCACCGCGCAGCGGTGCACCGGCAGCGGTGCCCACGGCCAGCACCGAGACGCGGTAACCGGCCTGCCGAGCCAGCCGGGCAGCCTCGACATCCCGGCTCGAGGCCGGCGCATCACTGATGAGAAGGATATGGCCAGAGGCCACCGACGCCTGCGCAAACAGCTGCAGGGCCCGTTCGATCGCCAGATCCGGACGACTCCCCTGTACCGGCATGATCTCCGGCGACAGGGAAGGCACGAAAGCCTCGATGGTGGCAGCGTCATCGGTCAACGGACTGATCACATAGGGGCGTTCGGCGAAGGCAATCAGACCCGTCTGCCGACCCTGACTGCGACGCAGCAGATCCGTCAGCTTGAATCTGGCCCGCGTCAGGCGATTCGGTGGCAGATCGTCCGTCAACATCGAACGTGACAGATCGAACAGAACCAGCTGCGCCTGCTCTGCCTCGAAGACCGGAACCTCACGCTGTTGCCAGACTGGCCCTGCCAGCAGCAACAATGCCAGAGCCCAGGCGGCAAACAACAGGAATGTCCCCCCCTGTCTGACCGTCGCCTGTCCTTCGATGACGTAGGGCTGCAGGGCCGGCTCGACAATCGCATCCCAGCCACCACGCACCGAATTCGCCCGCAATCGCAGCAACAGGGCCAGCAACAGTGGCACGAATCCCCACAGCCAGAGTGGACGCATCCAGCTCAGCGCTTCCCAGGCAGCGTTCATCGCTGACGCCCTCCGCTCGGCCAGATGCCTGCCAGCGCCCACAGCACGGAGAACAGCAATGCCGCACTCAATGGCCAGGCAAACAGTTCTCGCAGAGGCCGGAATTCTTCGGCGTCCTGCTCGGTGGGTTCCAGGCGATCGATTTCACGATAGATCGTGGCCAGCTCCCTCTGGTTGCGTGCACGGAAATACTGCCCACCCGTGGATTGACTGATGGCCTTGAGCGTCTCCTCGTCCAGCTCGGTGGTGCGTGCGCCAAACGGTGCGTTGAATCCGGATTGGGCATCCGCGCCGACACCGATCGCATGGATGCGGATATTGTTGTCGGCAGCCAGTCGCGCTGCCGCCAAGGGGTCGACCACGCCAGCCGAATTCTCGCCATCGGTCAGCAGAATGATCACCCGCGATGCTTCAGGGCGTTCCCGCAAACGCTTCACGGCCAGTCCGATGGCGTCACCGATCGCCGTCGACCGCCCGGCAAGCCCCACCGCCGCCTCGGCCAGAAAATGCTGCACGGTGGCATGATCCAGCGTCAGAGGTGTCTGAACATAGGCCTGCGAACCGAACATGACCAGACCGATCCGGTCACCATCACGGCGTGCCACGAAATCGCTGGCCACCTGCTTGACCACGGCCATGCGAGTCGCCCGGTTGTTGCCGGCATACAGATCGGCCTCGCGCATGCTGCCGGAAATATCGATGCACAGCATCAGATCCCGGCCGCTCAACGGCACGCCCACCGGTTCGCCGTAACTCTGCGGACGAGCCACTGCCAGCAGCAAGGCGCACCAGGCAAGCCCCAGCAGCAGCAGGCGCAACCAGTGCCGTCGACTTGCCGGCACCGAGGTCTGTGTCAGGGATTCATACGGGCGACTGTCCGGTACACGCAAGGCCCGACCGGGCGTTTTCTGCCTGGCCGGTAATCCGAAATACACCAGCACAGGCAAGGGCAGCAACCACAGTGCCCACCACTGATGCCAGACGATATCGCTCAGCGGAATCATGCCTTCATCGCCTGCGTGCCAGGTCGACGCCCGGCGGCACGAATCAGTTCTTCAATGGCATCGAACAAAGATTCCAGATCATGCTGTTCGACCTCCGGGGCGCGCTGATAGGGGCCGGCTTCCAGCAACCTGCCGAAGCCCGACCCGAACAGGGCCTGTCCGGTCACATCATCCAGCGCGTTCAGCCACGCTCGTCCCTGCAGACTGGCCACCTGCTCCCGCCCCAGTACCGACAGCAGCACGCGCCGGGTCAGTCGCGAACAGTCCGACAGTGTCCGGTTCACCGGCTGCGCCGGTGAATGACGTCGCAGTCGCTGAAGTTCGGCAAAGGCTTCACGCTGCCAGCGCCGTGCCTGATAGCGGCGATACGCAAATCGTGCGACGAACAGCAACACCAGCAACAAGACCAGCAGCACCCACCAGCCAACGGCCGGCCAGGGGCTGACGTCAGGGATGCGCACATCCTTGAGCTGGTCCAGCAGGGCCTGGCTTTCGGTATCGTTCATGCCAGCGGCGGTATCAGCGAGGTGGACAATGGCTGACGCGACAGGATGGCCGTTGCCGTATCCCGCAAGGAACCATTGGTCATGGCCACCGTGTGGAAATGACCGTGGCGAGCGAACAGCTGCTGCACCGAAGCGGCTCGCTGTTCGAAGGCCTGTCGATACTGCTGGCGCTCGCCGTGGCCGGAGATCGAGAGCAGGAAACGCCTCTGCGATTGTCCCGCCCGGCCGATCATCGGATAACGACCCGCCGGCGGCAGATTCGCATCCAGAGGATCGCAGACATGCACGGCCATCACATCCAGTGACTGCAGGGCACTGCCCAGCGCCAGGCGGGCTGCCTCATCAAAACCCTCGAAATCACTGAGCAACACCACGGTACTACCCGCATGCACGCCATGGCGCAGCCGCTGCAGTGTGCGAGTCAGCTGATCGCCACCCGGATGGGGAATGCGCTGCTGGCCATGGTGAATGGCGCGAAACAGGCTCATGAGCCCGCGTCTGCCATTCTGCGGACGAATCTCATCGTGCCAGTCATCGGTGAACACGAATCCGCCGACACGGTCATGGCTGGCCACTGCGCACCATCCCAGCAAGGCCGCCAGACGCGCCGCCAGCACCGATTTGTACATGCCCTGCGTACCGAAGCGCATACCGGCCCGAAAATCCACGACCAGCAGCACCGGGCGTTCGCGCTCTTCCACGAACAGCTTGGTATGCGCCTTGCCGGAGCGGGCGGTTACCTTCCAGTCGATCATGCGCACATCATCGCCGGGCTGATACTCACGCACTTCGGCAAAATCCAGCCCCCTGCCCAGACGTCGCGACACGGACCCGCCACTCATTGGTGCGGCACTGCGTTTGCGGACCTGTCGCTGCATGGCCTGAGCCGCCGTGCGCAGGCGCACCAGTTCATCCAGCGAGGTACTGGCCGGTGAGGCGAATTCGAGACTGACGCGGCTGCCGGGCCGATGCAGTGTCGAGCCGCTCACGGCACCGCAATCATCTGCAGCAGGCGGTCGATGACCTCGTCGGCGCTCACGCCATCGGCTTCGGCTTCGAACGAGAGCAGCAGCCGGTGACGCAGTACATCATGGATGACGGCCTGTACATCGGCCGGCGAGACATAGTCCCGACCTGCCAGCCAGGCATGGGCCCGGGCGCAGGAATCCATGCACAGGGTGCCACGCGGGCTGGCCCCGTACTGCAGCCAGCGAGCCAGATCCTCGTCATGACGAGCCGGCTGACGACTGGCGACGATCAGTCGCACGATGTAGGCTTCGATATCCTCCGACATGAAGACTTCCAGCACTTCACGACGCGCCGCAAACAGGTCGTTCAGTGTGAAGACCTCTTCCACTGCCGGGACTGCAGGTTCCTGCACGCTATCTCCCGGCTGACTGGCGGCCAGCGCCTCGGCACGCACCAGGCGCAGGATATGCGCTTCGTGACGTGCATCGGGGTAGTCGATGAGTACCTGCATCAGAAACCGGTCCAGCTGTGCTTCAGGCAAGGGGTAAGTGCCTTCCTGTTCGATCGGGTTCTGGGTCGCCATGACCATGAAAGGTGTTGGCAAGGCGTAGGTCTGGTGCCCCACCGAGATCTGCTGTTCGGCCATCGCTTCCAACAGAGCAGACTGCACCTTGGCCGGTGCGCGATTCACCTCATCGGCCAGGATCAGATTGTTGAACAGGGGGCCTTGCTGAAACACGAAGCTGCCATCCGCCGGCCGATACACCTCGGTACCCGTCAGATCCGCCGGTAGCAGATCCGGCGTGAACTGGATGCGTTGAAAGTCCGCCTCGATTCGATCGGCCAGCGCCTTGATGGCGCGCGTCTTGGCAAGACCCGGCGCACCTTCCACCAGCAGATGACCATCGACCAACAGCGCAATCAGCAGGCGGTTGACCAGCACCGGCTGGCCCACCACCGAGGCTTCCAGCTGCTTGCGCAGCCGGTCAACTGTTTCCAGAGTACTCAATTATCAACCACCTCTATATCGATACTTGCCGAATTGCCGCTGGAATCGGTCACCGTGACCGTTGCCTGGCCTGTGCTGAGCAATGGCTCGATGAATCCGGCATCATCACCATCTTCGATCAGGCTGATGGGATCGGAGTCGTCATCGGTCGTGAGCTCCCAATCCAGATCATCATTATCCAGCTGATCGGCGGCGCTGTAGGTCGAGCCCGGCGACACCCGCAGGAAAACTCCTGAACTGTCGGCAGACAGCTGGAACAGGGTGCCCAGATTGAAGGCCAGCTCGGCATCACCTTCTTCCACGGTAATGACTGCGGGAGCGCCGGCTGACAGATCGCCACAGCTGGCCGTCAACGTCACACCGCCCTCGTCCACGCCTGTCAGCTGTCCGCGTGAGCCCTGAGCATTGCTCACGGTAGCCACCGCCGTGTCAGACACCTGCCAGCTCGCCGAATCCGTGATCGCAACGCGGCTGGTGTCGCTATCCGAATCGGTGACGGACTCGGTATACACACCGGTTGCCACGAAGCTCTGCGTATCACCCACCTCCACGATTGCCGTATCCGGCGTGATCTCGATGGAACTCAGGGTATCGGCAATCGCGACATCGAACGGCAAGGAGAAACCCTCGGACGCTGCCGTCAGAGTAACGCCACCGCTGTTCACGCCAGTCAGGGTAACCGTGATATCCGGATTGCTGACGATGCGGGCGAATCCCTCGTCTGCGGCAGCCAGCGTCCAGTTGACGGCCGTCAGGTCACGAATGGTGCCATCGTCGAATTCACCGGTTGCCTGATAGTCGGCAGGTATGCAGCGATCAACCGTCTCCTCGCCCGTGATGCTGCCGATGGCCACCAGATTGGCGTCCGACACGGTCAGCTGGTAAACATCGGAATCCAGCCCGCCAATGGTGACGTACACGCCAACCTGACCATTGGCCCGCGCCACCAGTCGACCATCGTCACTGATGCCGGCCACGGACGAATCGGTCACCTGCCACAGGCGATTGACCGCACTCAGTTCTACCGGCTGGGCAGCCGAGTTGGTGCCCTGCACCCCGAAATCGACGGATTCGCCGATGTTCAGGATCAGCTCATCGACCGTGATTGTGGGGCCGATGACCGACAGGGATGTCACGTTCAGCTCACGAATCTCGACCGCCTCTTCGAACGGGTTCGAATCACCCTCGCAGGCGGACAACGACAAGGTGGCCAGTACGGCACTGGCAAGCGCTAGCATTTTCATGGAGTATTGAATCTCAGCCCCAGAACCAGGGCATCAAGACGCAGTGGCTCGCCTGCGTTGTAGTGACGATATTCGAAACTGACCAGCATGTTGCGTGCACGTTGCAGGCGCTGCATGATGCCGATGCTGACGCGTGCACCGGTGAAGTCCTCGTTGATCGACGATGCCGGCAATGCGCCTGCAGCCGCGGCCGTCTGCTCCAGCGTGTAGTTGACAGCACCGAGCACGATATAGCCCTGAGTACCTCGTACCGGCGGAGACTGGAACCGTGCCGCTATTCCATAGGCCTGTTCCACTTCCAGCTCGAAGTCTCCGGAGCGATCGGTGGACAGACCCGTGTCGGCAAACAGCTCGATGCCGATATTGGGCAGCACGAACAGACCGACATTCACGCTACCGAAGGTCGGATAGAAGCTCAGGTCGGAATTGTCCAATCCGCCGGCCCCGAGCTGAAGCTCGGCATAGACAGGCCCGCTCGCATTGGCGAACGAGGAGGAAACTGCCAGTACACATGCAATCAGCCAGCGCACATAATGCTCCTACAGACAAGATTCAGGGACCGAGAAGATAGCACTCACAAGCCACACGCGTCATGTCAAGCAGGTCACCTGTGCCATCCCCTGGCGTCATGGCTGTGCTGCAAGCGCTTGCCACGCCGTGTTTCAGGGGCATTGTGCCGCTGCCAGCAGCGGGTTCAGCGTGACATCCTGCACCATCACGACGCAGCCCTCCCCCGCCGCCGGAGCCGCCACACGGTAATGCAGCGGGGTTTGACCGGCAGCAGAGCCCAGAGAGGTAACATCGAACACGATATGGTGATTGACCAGCTGCTTGCGATTGTTCTCTCCACCGGTGATGCTCGTACTCGCACTGTCGATGTAACGCACCAGTGACACCGTGGCCCCCTGCAAGGCCGCCTGCGGTGCATCGTCCGCGTCGATGGTGATGGAGAGTTCCTCCGGCCCGTTACCGGCCGACGGCAGCGTCTCCATGTCTATTCGCAGCTGCGCGGGCACCGTCTGCTGCAAGGCCTGCCGCACCCGACGCGTATCCGACCCCACGGCGGCAAACCGGCCATTGACGATCATCTGCGGGGTATACACGCCGTTTCTGCCGGCAAGACCCGCTGCCTGATAGGCCTGCTGGCGCTCGGTGTACTCCGGATTCGAAAAGGGATCCTTCCAGCTGCCATCACTGCCGTGTACCAGGGAATCCCAGTAGTCCACATGATACTCCAGTGCCATCAGGGCAGGGTCTTCCTCCAGCATCCTGCCCAGCAGACGATCCGCCGGCGGACAGGAGGAGCAGCCGTGCGAGGTAAAGAGTTCGACCAGTCGCAAGGCAGGTCGGGGCTGCGTCGAGTCTGACACTTCCGACAGAGCGGGAGCACTCGTCAGGAGCAGGCTGGCCGCAAGCAGCAAGGGGTGCATCGCCAGTTTCTTCATGGTCACGGTCCGGGCTGAAGTCGATGCCTGCTTTGGGCGTAGCAGTGACTAATTGGTTCCCTTGATCTGCGCGAAGGCGTCGAGAGCCTCCTGTCGTGTCTGCTTCAGATCCACCAGTGGTTCGGGATAATCGAGTGTTTTCCTGGTGGCCTCATCCAGTTCCCAGGGCTTGTGCAGATAGCGCGTCTCGACCTCGGCAAGCTCCGGCACCCAGTGGCGCACATAGTCGCCCTGCTTGTCGAACTTCTCACCTTGCAGCACCGGATTGAAGACGCGAAAGAAGGGCGAGGCATCCACCCCGGAACCTGCCGTCCACTGCCAGCCCATGCTGTTGCTGGCCAGGTCCGCATCCACCAGCGTATCGCGAAACCAGCGCTCACCCGCCTGCCAGGGGATCAGCAGGTTCTTGATGAGAAAGGACGCCACGATCATGCGCACCCGGTTGTGCATCCAGCCCGTGGCATACAGCTCCCGCATGCCGGCATCGACAATCGGCACACCGGTCATGCCGCGCTGCCAGCGTTCCAGCTCGCGGTCGATATCCTGGCGCCAGGCAAAGCGGCTGAACCGCTCATCCAGGGGTTCATCGATGGTCTGAGGGAAATGAAACAGGATGGCATAGGCGAACTCACGCCAGACAATCTCTCTGGCAAAGGTGTTCTCGTCATCGGACAAAGCGCCGGTCTTGCGTCCTGCCAGCAGGCGATTCATCACGTGGCGCGGGCTGATCTCGCCAAAATGCAAGTGCGGAGACAGACGTGACGTACCGGCCACACCCGGCCTGTCACGATTCACACCGTAATCGTTCACCGGCCCTTTCAGAAATCGCTCCAGCTGCGCACGCGCAGCGTCTTCACCCGCAGTCCAGTGCGACATCATGGATTCATGCCAATCAAGGGAGGGCAGCAGTTGCAATTCATCCAGTCGCAGCTTCTGCGACAGGGCATTGGCCACGTCCGGGCTCAGGCCGGGGATGACTCGCGGCTTCTGCAGGGTGTCAACACAGGTTTCATCCTCATCGACAAGACGCGCAGCCGCTCGCCAGTAGGGCGTGTAGACACGATAGGGACTGCCATCGGACTTCAGGTTCTGCCAGGGTTCGTGAATGAGCAAGCCATTGAAGGTGCGTGGCTCGCAGTCACTCAATGCCGACTTGATGTGCTTGTCACGGGCGATGGTGGCAGGATCGTAGCAGCGGTTCCAGAATACACGATCGATCCCTCCCTTCTCGATGTAATCACGCAGTATTCGCGACGCATCGCCTCGGGCCAGAAACAACTCGCTGCCCTCGTCACGCAGACTTCGGTCCAGAGCCGCCAGGCTGTGATGCAGCCAGACCCGGCTGGCCGCCCCCAGACGACTGATACCCTGCTCCATCGGATCATCGATGAAGACACACAACAGCTCGTCGCAACTTCTGCAGGCTTCGCTCAACGCCGGGTTGTCGCTCAGGCGCAAGTCCTGGCGAAACCACATCAGGCCCCGGCTCATGCAGGCTTGCCGAGCAGTGATCCGCTGACATCCGACACTGGCTGGTAATGCTGGTCATCGACGTCCACCACCGACAGTGAACCGCGGGTCGGATGGTTCAACAAGGCTGCATTGGCTTCATCGGTATCGATGTGCATCTCCAGCACGAAGTTCTCATCGACCCGCACCAGCACATCGCCGAACACCAGGTCGCGATCGCCGCCGACGATGGACACCGATACCTCATCCTTGTTCTGTACTGCAAATCGGGCCGCATCATCAGGGTGCATGTGAATATGCCGGCGTGCGCAGATCAGCCCTTCGGGCAAGGTAACCGTACCTGCCGGGCCTTGCAGCGTGATCGGTGCAGACCCCTTGACGTTGCCGGAGTTGCGGACCGGCGCATCGACACCGAGCCTGAATTCATCCGTACGAGATATTTCCACTTGATCGATGCTGCGTAGCGGGCCCAATACCCTGACACCATCGATACGGTCACGTGGGCCGATCAGATCGACTCTTTCCTTGCAGGCGAACTGACCGGGTTGTGACAGCGGCTTGTCCAGCGTGGGGGTCGCACCCTTGCCGAACAGCGCTTCGAAGGTTGCAGCCGTCAGGTGACAGTGCCTGCCGCTGACCGCAATCGGAATGCTCTTCGCCGGGTTCGGCTGCGCGCCGTGGATGATTCGCCTGGCCTGCTGCGCGATCATCAGTTCTTCATTGGTCTTGACCACAATCGCTTCAACGCGCGAACGAGGCGTGGTGATGAGCGCATGTTCACTGTCATCACGAACGCTGGCATCACGGTTGCGGTCCTCATCCAGCACGACACCCAGAAACTCCAGCCGCTGCAGAATACGGCCACGCATGCTGGCACTGTTTTCCCCGATGCCACCGGTGAAGACGATAGCATCCACCCCACCCATGGCCGCTGCATAGGCCCCGATGTACTTGCGTGCCCGATGAGCGAACACATTGATGGCCAGACGAGCGCGATCGTTACCCTCGGCGGCGGCACGCTCGATCTCCCGAAGGTCATTGCCCAGGCCAGACAGACCGGCCAGGCCACTGCGCCGGTTCAGCAGTTCGTCCAGCGCCGCCACATCGTAACCCTGACGCAGCAGCGACAGCAGCACCCCCGCATCCACATCACCGGAGCGCGTTCCCATCACCAGCCCTTCCAGCGGTGTGTTGCCCATGCTGGTCTCTGCCGAGCGGCCGAACTCCACGGCGCAGGCGCTGGCCCCGTTGCCCAGGTGCAGAGTGATCAGGCGCAGCTCGTTCAGTGGTCGTTGCAGAAATCCTGCAGCAATGCCGGCGGCATACTCATGCGAGATGCCATGAAAACCATAGCGCCGGATACCGTGCCTTTGAGCCACTTCATGATCAATGGCATAGGTGGTTGAGCGGCGTGGCATGCGGGCATGAAAGGCTGTATCGAACATGGCCACCTGCGGCACCTCCGGCAAGGCCGTTCGCGCGGCGTGAATGGCGGCCAGGCTGTAGGGGTTGTGCATGGGGGCGTCGGGTACATGCCGTTCAATATCCGCCAGCACCGACTCATCGATCAGACAGGGCTCGGCATGGCGCCCACCGCCGTGCACGATACGATGCCCGACGATGTCGATGCGGTACGCCTGTAGCTGATTCAGGATATCGGCAATGGCGGATTCGTGTGTACGGCCTTCTCTGGCCATTCTCGCCGTATCCGCATCCAGCAGGCGTTCGTGCTTGCCGGCAACCAGGACCTCATCCTGTTCGTCGATCAACGCAAACTTGATGCTGGATGACCCGCAGTTGATTACCAGTGTGTTCATCGGCTGCCTTGTCTCATGGATTGTCGCGACGAGGAAGCAGTTTACGCGTTTGTTCACGTTGCGAAGAAAGGATACTGATCCCCGGGTGTCACAAGTAACAGGAATGTGCCGGCGCCCTAAATTCACGAGCCGGGGGTGTCGATAGACAGCGTGTCGAGTCACTTGTCAGGCATCTGATGAATCTGGAACTTCCCACTGTCTCTGCCACTGGATGGCGACGCCGGTGAGCATTGTCATACTCGTTGGTGGTCAAACGCCCGAGGCCAATGCGGAACATCGTTATCTGGTCAAGGCCTTTCTGGAGCGTTTTGATGAACGTATCACACGCATCATCACGGCCGAGCCGGTCAGACGCTCGTTCGGCACGCGTGTCAAACGCATGCTCAAGCGCGGCAACTATGTGGAGCGTCTTGCACGTGCACGCTATCCCGGTGGGTATGGCCCCGCCCCCGAGGCGCTGCAACATTTGCTGGAGCCCGGCTCGGACAGTCCGCTGATGCCCGGTGGCTCACGACGAGTCCACCTGCCTTCGCACAACGGCCCGGAATGCGAAGCCATTCTCGACGCAGACAGACCGGATGTCATCGTGGTGTACGGCACCGCGATCATCCGTGAAAACATCTTCGGCAAGGCCGGCATCATCACCCTGAACATGCATACCGGGCTTTCTCCCTGGTATCGCGGCGACAGCACCCTGTTCTGGCCGGTCTACTTCAACGAACCCGAGAAACTCGGCGTCACGGTCCATCAGCTGGTGGAATCCGTGGATGGCGGGGCCATTGCGGCAACCGCTGCGGTCGACTACGCCCGCGGCGACCGTGAAGCCGAGCTGTTTGCCAAGGGTGTCAGGGCCGGAACCGCGCTGTATCTGGACTGTGTGGCTGCGGCCCTGGACGGCTCGCTCGAGTGCCAGCCACAGGACCTCTCGATCGGTCGCGAGTTTCGCTGGAAGGATCGTACGGTCGCTGCAGAACGGCAGGTCATCGCACGCTTCGAACAGTGGGAGACAGCATCGTCATGAACACGCGGCTGCTGCAGGCGACACCCGACGCGCTTGCCCCACGTTCAGGCTTTTCACGCAAGGCCGCTGCCACGCTGCGCAGCCTGCTGCGAGCCACCGGTGTCTGCCTCTATCATCTGGGTCTGGCAAGAGCCATCATCAATCTGTCACCCGAGCGCATCCGCACTCTGCTCTACCACGCCGTTGAAGAGCAGCCCGGCAGCCATACCGCCGGCCTTGGCATGAGCATCAGTCCGGGTACCTTCAGTCGGCATCTGGACTACTACCGGCGGCATTACAACGTCGTGTCGATGCAGGAGCTGGTACGCGGCAGGCTTGCCCCACGTACCGCGGTCCTGACCTTCGATGACGGCTATGCCAGCGTTGGGGAGAACGCCGTACCTGCGCTGGAAAAGCGTGGCATGCCTGCCACGATCTATCTCATCGGCAAGGCGGTGGACGGTGGCATGGTCTGGGTGAATCAGCTCAACCATGCACTGAATCGTCACCCGAAGGCGACAATGACACTCATTCACAGCATGCCCGGATTGGCCAATATCGCTCGTGAGGATGTCCTGCAGCATGTGCAGACCACCTTCCCACCGCAGATGATCGAACAGCTGATGGCTCGCCTGGAGAAGGTCGCGCCACCCGCGGCCAACGCGGCTCAGCTGTTCCTGAATCGAGAGCAGATCAGCGAGCTGAAAACGCATGGCATGTCGTTCGGCTTTCATTCGAACGATCACTACAATCTGCGGCTATGCAGTGAACAGACCCTGCGGCAGCAGCTCGACAGCTCGGCGCTGGATGATCTGCTCGATTCCAGAACCTTTGCCTACCCCTTCGGCTACTGCGGTGACCGGGAAGCTGACAGGCTGGAAGCCCGAGGCTTCCAGCGCACCATGCTGGTACAGGAACAGACGCCGCATCCGCGCAAGTCCAATCTCATGCGTTCCGAACCGACCGGCAGCTCGGCGGCCAGGGTGTTTGCTCAGCTGGAAGTGGAAGAGCCCTTGATGCGCTGGCTACGCTCGGCTCTGGCCTGATGCACGGCATCGAGGCGCTGACAGTGGGCTCCGGCTGAAGAAATATCGGAGCCCTGAAACAAGAAAGCCCCGCACAAGGCGGGGCTTTCTCGTGGAAACCTAGTCGGGTGACAGGTTTACATGGCAGATACGTTGACTGCCGCTGGACCTTTTTGACCCTGCTCGATGTCGAAGCTCACTTTCTGACCTTCGTCGAGTGTTTTGTAACCCTCGCCAGTGATTGCGGTGTGGTGAACGAAAACGTCCTTGCCGCCATCTTCAGGAGCGATGAAGCCGAAACCTTTCGCCGCGTCGAACCACTTAACTGTACCAGTACTCAAGATAATACCCTGTATCAAAAAAACAACAATTTGGACGAACCCTCAGAGAGTGGGTAGCTCTTTTGCTTCCCTGCCCCCTCTGACCGGGCGAGTCTCTTACAATGACCATTCACGAACAGAGTCGCTGCAAGTCGCTAACGTAGACAACTCTCGGATCACCTCCGAGTTCCGCCAACAATTGCAATATAGGTAGTTTGCTCGACGAATACAAGCGTCGGGACACCTTCTGAGGCTTTGTTGCATGACATTCACGCTACAATTGCGCGTCAATTCTCCCGAAACCCCGCCACAACGCCATTTGCGAGCCTTTTCACGGAAAAAGCCGATGTGCGCCACTGGTCAATAAATATCAATAATGAGCATCGATTTTTCCGCAGGTCAACGCTGGATCAGTGATACCGAGTCCGATCTGGGCCTTGGCACCATTCTGGAAGTTGAGCACAGACAGATTACCGTCGTCTTTCTGGCTACCGGCGAAACGCGCATCTATGCCAAGGAGACGGCACCATTGACGCGCGTGGCCTTTCTGCCCGGGGACATCATCAGCAGTCATGAAGGCTGGCAATTGCGTGTGCAGAGCATCGAGGATGTCGACGGGCTGCGAATCTACAGCGGTACGCGTGAGGATACCGGTGAGGTGGCCGTTCTCAATGAAGCCTCGCTGGACAATTTCCTGCAATTCCGCTCACCACGGGATCGCCTGTTCGCCGGCCTGATCGACGGGCAGCGCTGGTTTGCCCTGCGCCGCAGCGTGTTCGAAAGCCGCCATCAACTGGCGCAGTCACCGGTACGCGGACTCATGGGGGCCCGCGTGAGCGTACTGCCTCACCAGATCTACATTGCCGTCGAGGCGCTCAAGCGCCATCACCCTCGATTGCTGCTGGCCGATGAGGTGGGTCTGGGAAAGACCATCGAGGCCGGCATGATCGTGCACGGCTCGCTGGTCAACAACCAGGTCAGCCGCGTGCTGATCACCGTGCCCTCGGCCTTGCTGCATCAGTGGCTGGTGGAAATGTTGCGCAAGTTCAACCTCAACTTCCGCATCATGGATGCCGAACGTTTCGAGGAATTGCGTGACTCGGCCCCGGACAACAATCCGTTTCTGGCGGAGCAGCTGGTCCTGTGCTCGCTGGACACCCTGCTGGAGGATGAAGAGATCGGTGACGCCGCCACCGGCGCAGGCTGGGACATGCTGGTCGTCGATGAAGCCCACCATCTGAGCTGGGAACCGGAGGAAGCCTCCGAGGCCTACACACTGGTCGAGGAGCTGGCCATGGAAACCCCGGCCGTGCTGCTGCTGACTGCCACGCCCGAGCAACTGGGTCAGTCGGGGCACTTCGCCCGCCTGCGCCTGCTGGACCCGGAACGCTTCGGCTCACTGGAACAGTACATCGAAGAGGAGGCCTCGTTCGGCTGGGTGGCGTCGGTGGCCGACAAGCTCGCCAGCGACCAGGCTCTGGCAAGTGAGGAAATCACGCGTCTGCAGAGCCTGCTGGGAGAGAACTTCAGCGACAGCGAACAGAAGACGCTGAGCTCGTCCACCGCCATGGCTGTCAGCGAACTGCCGCCACGCCTGATCAACAAGCTGGTGGATCGACATGGCACCGGCCGCCTGATGTTTCGCAACACGCGGCGCGCCATCACCGGCTTTCCCGAACGGCAGTTGCACACCTATCAGCTGGAGGAAGACACGCTCGAATGCAAGGCGGTCTGGTTGCTCGAATTCCTGCTGGAACAATATCCGCAGAAGATCCTGACCATCTGCTCTCGCCGGGAAACCGTGCAGGCCCTGGCCGAACACCTGCGTATCGCAGGGGTACAGAGCGCCCAGTTCCACGAAGGCATGTCGATCGTGGAGCGCGATCGGGCCGCGGCCTGGTTTGCCGACCCGGAGGAAGACTGCCGCCTGCTGCTGTGTTCCGAGATAGGCAGTGAAGGTCGTAACTTCCAGTTCCTGCACAATGTGGTCATGCTCGAGCTGCCGGATGCGCCCGACCTGCTGGAACAGCGCATCGGCAGGCTGGATCGTATCGGTCAGACCGAGACCATCCAGATCCATGTGCCTGCCGCGCCGGGCACACGCGACTCTCTGTTGCTGAACTGGTATCACGAAGGGCTCGATGCCTTCGAACGTATCTGCAAGTCCGGCACCGCCGTGCGAGAGCGCCTGGCCGATCGGCTGGACCCCTTGCTGGCCAGGATGAACGAGGGAGAGGATATCGCCGACAAGGAACTCGGCGTGCTGATACGCGACACGAAGGCGCTCTCGCAGCAGCTCGATGCCGAACTGGAATCCGGCAGGGATCGTCTGCTGGAACTGAACTCCAACCGTCCGGAGCTGGTGCAGGAGCATCTGGATGAGCTGGCACGGGTCGACCGCAATTACAGTCTGCAGGATTTCATGGAAGCGGTGTTCGACCGCTTCGGTGTGGATGTGGCCGAGCAACGTGATCACTGGATCATCCACCCCAGCGATCACATGCAGGTTGCCCATTTCCCGCACTTGCCGGCGGGCGGCATGACACTGACCTTCGACCGGGCCACCGCCCTGACGCGTGAGGACTTCACCTATCTGACCTGGGATCACCCCATGGTGACAGCCTCGCTGGATCTGATTCTGGACGAAGGCTTCGGGCAGGCAGATTGCCAGGTTATCAAGACCGATGAGCTTCCGAAGAACCTGACCTTCGTGGAAGCGAGCTACATCCTGCAATGCACGGCCGATGCCCGCCTGAATATCGATCGATACCTGCCGGCGCAAGTGCAGACCTGGAGCGTGGGCATCGACGGCAAGGACTACAGCGAGCAGGTAGCCCAGCTCGAACTGGACAGCCTCAAGCAGCGCTACGATCGCAATGCCCTGCGCAAGGTCGTGCTGAAGAATCGCGAGGTTCTGGAAAAACTGATCGACCGCTCGGCGCAGCTGGCAGAACAGGCATTGCCGGAGCTGGTGGAAGGAGCCAGAACCCGGATCGATACGGAATATCAGGAAGCCCGGGAACGCCTGCAATCCCTGGCGCGAGTCAACCCGTCAGTGAAGCAGGAGGAGATCGACGCCCTGGACGAACATCATCAGGCCCTGCTCGCCGCCCTCGAAGCAACCCATGCACGACCTGTGTCCGTGCGTGTCATGTTCAACGGCTGATCCAGCCAGGCCACCCGGGATACCCATCCGATGATAGTCGTCTCATTCAATGTCAACAGTATCCGCCTGCGTCTGCACCAGCTGCAGGCGCTGATCGACACCTACTCGCCTGACGTCATCGGCTTGCAGGAAACCAAGGTTGTCGATGCCGACTTCCCGATCGATGCACTGCGCGACATGGGCTATCACACAGCCTTCGCCGGGCAGAAAACCCATTACGGGGTGGCCCTGTTGTCCAAGTCGGCCATGAGCGATGTCAGCATCGGCTTCAGCACGGACAATGAGGATGCCCAGAAGCGCCTCATCACCGCCACGGTGCAAAGCCCCGGAGGCAAGCCTGTCACCATCATCAATGGCTATTTTCCCCAGGGGGAAAAGCGTGACCACCCGGTCAAGTTCCCGGCCAAGGAAGCGTTCTACCGGGACCTGCAGCACAAGCTCGTCAGTGAACATTCCCCCGAACAGAACCTGCTGGTCATCGGCGACTTCAATGTCGCTCCGGTGGATCAGGATCTGGGTATCGGCGCGGACAATGTCAAACGCTGGCTGCGCTCGGGTGCCACCAGCTTCCTGCCCGAGGAGCGCGAGTGGATGCAGCGTCTGCAGGAATGGGGGCTGGATGACAGTTATCGCATCAAGTACCCGGAGCGCGATGATCGTTTCAGCTGGTTCGATTACCGCAGCCGTGGCTTCGATCGCGATCCGAAGCGTGGCCTGCGCATCGACCACCTGCTGTGCACGCGCTCAATGACGGCAACGCTGATCGACAGTGGTATCGACTACGATATTCGTGCCATGGAGAAGCCATCGGATCATTGTCCGGTCTGGTCAGAGTTCGACCTGTAATTACGGCATTGCCTGGCTGCCCCGCTGCAGCGGCATCGGAAACAGGGCATCAGTCACAAACTGTCCAGGCACGCTCTAGTAGTATCTCGACGAGGGAAGTTAGTCTCATAGAGGTTAGCCCTATCACCATTTGCGCAAACCTGTGTCGACCGTATTCAGCGACACACTGCTGCGACAGGGACGAATCGAGTTGAATACTGCCTATTTCGCCATTTGTACCTCAGTACTGACGTCCTGTCTGTGGTCTCCATCGGCAAGAGCTGCCGACACCGTACGCCAGTCCTTGTCCGGCCTGCCAGTGGACCGCTTCTCGCCCATACTGGTCACGGTACTGGCCATCACGCTGCTGCTGATCGTGGTCGTCCATCACCGGCGTACCCGCAAGCCCTCCTCACCTCCAGCCAGGGTGTTCAGATTCGCCGAAAAGATGGCAGACATCGCCTATGCGCCACAACTCAGGCTGGTAGGACCCGCACGACCGGAAGATACTCCCAATGCCTTCACGGACAGTATCCAGCCGCTGAGCCAGCTCTGCGAGCAGACATTGACGGCCAGTCACGGCAGATCCGTGGCGCTGGTCGGCACACGGCCGGGCAGTGGCACCACGACCATCGCCATCGCGCTTGCCCGCCGCCTCGCTCACAGCGGCAAGCGCACCCTGTTGCTTGACCTGAACTTCGAACGGCCCATGGTTCAATTGAGCACCGGAGCCACCAGTGCCGCCGGTATCAGCAACTACCTTCTGTCCGGACTCATCGACGGCATCGTGGCTCAGGATGCCGCATCACCTCTGGACATCATCGGCACTGGCAATCTGCCGCTGCCTGCGGTGAAGGCCTATCTGGACGACGCCCAGTACAAGGACAGCATGAGTACGCTGATGTCCATGTACGAACGTGTGATCATCGACTGCGCACCAGCCAGCGTCGATCAGCCTGACGTCTCGCGCATCGTCGCAGGCTGCGACCTGCGCCTGCTGGTCATCGATTCACAGCATGACACCGTCCAGTCGCCGAATGTACAGGGCCTGCTGCGCATCCACCGACGCTGGCATCATGGCAACACGCTCCTGCTCCGCAACAAGGTCAAGACCGACCCCGAGGCAACGGAAAGCGCTGGCGCTGACCTCTCGCCACAATCCAGCCTGCGCCCCGTACACTCGGAGAAATGGATTCTGCAACAGCCCGATGAGCTGTATACGCTCAAGCTGACCGAGCTACGCTATCGACCGGTACTGACGCGGCGCCAGATTTCCAATTATGCCGGTCATCAGGTGGCCTGTTTTCGACTGACGGTTCTCGACGAAGTGAACTACCTGCTGATTCTCGGTCAGTTCCAGGACCGGGATGCTGCCATGCAGGCCGCCAGAACATTGGGACTGACGCAACCATCGGTGCTGCCCATTACCTTTGCAGACGTCAAGAAGGGCATCAGGCTCGAATTGCAGCGCAAGCTCAAGGCGGTAGACAGTACCCCCGCCTGACTGCTGTTCGATCCGGCTGAGCGAACCGACTGGACGAAATCATGAACAGCGTCTCATCGGCGAATGAGCGGTCCTGTACGGAAGTATGAATACCTTTCGACCGGCCGGGTAGCCGGCCTGTACGTAAGTATGAACACCGTTCAATTTACCCATTTGGGTGTAGCGAAACATCCTGCCACTCCCTAGCATTTCCTCCGACATACACGGAGGCGTACAGATGCAGGCAGTGTCGATTATCGGATTGAGTATTCTGTTCGTACTCATGTGGAGTTCCGGCTGGGTTGCAGCACGACTCGCCGTGACCGATATGGATGTTGTCACACTGCTGGTCGCTCGCTACCTGATCGTCGTGCTGGTGCTGTTTCTTCTGGTCAGTCTGCTGCGGCAATGGCGACGTGTCTCCCTCAGCGAACTGTTGCAACAGATGCTGGTCGGCAGCCTGGTTCACGGCATCTATCTGATGGCGGCATTGAGCGCCTTCGAGGAAGGCGTCTCCGCGGGCCTGGTGGCCTTCATCATGACCCTGCACCCGATGCTGACGGCGACCCTGTCATCGCGTGTCAATGGCGAGGAAGTCTCTGCCAGACAGTGGCAGGGCTTGCTGATCGGCACACTGGCCATCGTCCTGTCGGTGTCGGACAGTTACCGGCACGGGGCATCGGGCGCGGCGCTGGCACTGCCGTTCCTGGCGGTGCTGGCTCTGACCGTCGGCTCATTGCTGAACAGGCATCTGGAACTGAACCACAAGGCTCGGGCCGAGCCTCCCCTGCCCGTCATGCTGGTGCTGCTGATGCAGGGCATCGGTGCCTTGCTGGTGTTGCTGCCACTGCGTGGTTCGAGCACACCCTTGCAGTTCGCATCCTTCGATGCCGACGAATGGGTCCTGCTGCTGTGGCTGGCGCTCATCGCCTCGCTGGGTGCCTATGCTCTGCTGCAGATACTGCTCAGGCACTTGTCCACCACGCGTGTTGCCAGTCTGGGTTATCTGGTACCGCCGGCCACCATGTTGCAGTCTTACCTGATCTTCGGAGAAAGCCTGTCCCTTGCCGATGCCGGTGGACTGGCACTGGCGGCCATCGGCGTGCATTGCGTCATGAGCCCGGGTCGTGCCAGACCGTCAGTTGCCTCCGAGCGGACCGTCAGCATGCGGCAATCCGACCTGCCAGTGCCGGCAGCGCTGCCACTGACATTGCGCACTCGGCGCGTTGGCGCCTCTACCGCGCCGCTGGACATCGAGCTCTGAACAGCCCGTCTTGCTCGGCGACAGGGCTCTGGCCTTGGCAACCAGAGCTGCACTGTCGCCGCACATCATGAACTACTGCGGCAAATCGCCCTGCACGCCCTGCACATAGAAGTTCATGCCCAGCAAGGTCTTGTCATCATAGACTTCCCCTTCAGGCAGGACTTCCTTGCCGGACTGATCCATGATCGGTCCCTGGAAAGGGTGAAAACTGCCATCGATGATACCTTCGCGCACCACCTCGGCGGCCGCCTTGACATCATCAGGAACATCGGCACTGTATTCGGGAAACGCCACCATGCCTGATGCAATGCCTCCCCAGGTATCCGAGGATTCCCAGCTTCCTTCCATGGCGGCGCGCGTGCGATCCACGTAGTAGCTGTCCCAGTTATCGATGATGGACGTCAGCTGCGACTTCGGTGCGAAGGCAGACATGTCGGATGCCTGACCAAAACCCAGCACACCTCTTTCCTCGGCCACCTGCAATGGCGCTGGAGAATCGGTGTGCTGCGTGATGATGTCCGCTCCCTGATCGATCAGCGCCTTCGCTGCATCCGCTTCCTTGCCCGGGTCGTACCAGCTGTTGACCCAGACGACCTTCACTTCGGCATCGGGGTTGACCTTGCGCATGGCGATGGTGAAGGCATTGATGCCACGGACGACCTCTGGAATGGGAAAGGATCCGATATAGCCGACAGTATTGGTCTTGGTCATCATGCCCGCAATGGTGCCGATGACCGCCCGCCCCTCGTAGAAGCGTGCGCCATAGGTGGATACATTGTCGGCTCGCTTGTAGCCGGTGGCATGTTCGAATTTGACGCCGGGAAAATCACGGGCCACTTTCACGGTCGGGTTCATGAAGCCGAATGAGGTGGTGAAGATCAGGTCGTGACCACTGCTGGCCAGCTTGCGAATGACTCGCTCCGCGTCGGCACCTTCCGGAACGCTCTCGACAAAGGTGGTTTCCACATCATTGCCGAATTCGTCCTGAATCGCCTGACGACCGACGTCGTGTCGGTAGGTCCAGCCATGATCTCCTACCGGTCCGACATAGACAAACCCGACCTTGAAAGGATCCGCAGCCTGTGCAGACAATGCTGCAGCAGACAGTACTGCAGCGCCGAACACCAGCCCGGCTCGTTTCAGATACGCACTTATTGACATGAACATCTCCGCTTTGTGAATTCGCCCTGAATGAACGTCACCATCAGGTTGTCGGGTGGAAGGACTGACCGATACTGGCCGGAGCGTTGCGCCGGATACGGCCACGGTCGCGAGAAATCAGCACCAGAACCAGTATTGTTGTCAGGTAGGGTAGCATCGACATCAGCTGCGATGGCACATTAATTCCGAGCGCCTGACCGTGCAATTGCAGGATGCTGATGCCACCGAAGAGATAGGCGCCGAGCAGCAATCGACCCGGCTGCCAGACGGCGAAGACCACCAGCGCCAGAGCAATCCAGCCTCGCCCCGCACTCATGTTCTCTACCCACATCGGGGTGTATACCAGCGACAGATAGGCGCCCCCCAGGCCCGCACAGGCTCCGCCGAACAGAGTGGCCAGGTAACGTACCCGAATGACCTTGATGCCCAGTGCATGAGCCGCGTCATGCGAATCACCCACGGCGCGCAGGACCAGACCGGCCCGAGTCCGATTGAGAAACCAGGACACCAGCAGCACGATGGCGAAGGAACCATAGACCATTGCATCGTGGCTGAACAGCAATCGCCCGAGCACCGGCAGTTCGCTGAGCCAGGGAACCTGCAGACTGGGAAGTCCGGCGAAGGCGATGCCGACCAGTGATTGACCCAGCAGCGCGCTGAGCCCGATACCGAAGATGGTCAAGGCCAGCCCCGTCGCCACTTGCGAGGATTGCAGGCTCAATGTCAGAAAGGCGAAGATCAGCGCCAGCAGCATGCCTGCGAGCAGACCCGCCAGAATGGCCAATGTGGCGCTGCCACTGTGATGGGCCACCGCAAAGCTGCAGACAGCGCCACCGAGCATCATGCCCTCGACCCCCAGGTTGAGCACACCCGAACGTTCAACCACCAGTTCACCGATCGCGGCATACACCAAGGGCGTGGCAGCGGTGATGATGGTCAGAATCGTGAGTATCAGAGTCTCGTTCATGATTCGTTCCTCACTTGAACACCACGCGGTAGTTGATGAGCACATCGGTGGCCAGCAGGAAGAACAGCAGCATGCCCTGAAAGACACCGGTCACGGCCAACGGCAGGCTCAGGGTTATCTGCGCAGTCTCTCCGCCCAGATAGGAGAGCGCCATGACCAGTCCGGCAAACAGCACACCAACCGGATGCAGGCGTCCCAGAAAGGCCACGATGATGGCCGTGAATCCGTAGCCCGGTGAAATGCTCGGCAGCAGCTGACCGATGGGACCCGCCACCTCGAACAGCCCGGCCAGACCCGCACATCCACCACCGATCATCAGTGCCGTCCAGATCAGTTTCCGCTGGCTGAAGCCGGCATGCGCACCGGCGCGCGGAGCCGCACCATTGACGCGCAACGCAAATCCCAACAGTGTACGGCTCAGCAGAACCCAGCCGGCCAGCACCACAGCCACCGCAACCATGGCACCGGCATGCAAACGCGTTCCTTCCAGAATGCGTGGCAACAGAGCGGCATCATGAAACATGCGCGACTCCGGGAAATTGAAACCATCCGGATCACGCATGGGCCCGGAGACCAGCCAGGACAGCAGCAGTGCCGCCACATAGGTCAGCATGAGACTGGTCAGGATCTCGTTGACATTGAAGCGTGTCTTCAACAGCGCGGGGATGGCGGCCCAGGCCATGCCACCGATCATGCCTGCCAGCATCATCAACGGCAGCACATACCAGGCATCGTTTTCATGAAACAGCAGCGCCACGGCAGCGCCTGCGATGCCACCGAGTATCAACTGCCCCTCCGCCCCGATATTCCATACCTGCGCACGAAAACCGATCGACAGGGCGACGCCGATGATGATCAACGGTGCGGCCTTCACACCCAGCTCCGCCCAACCGTACAGACTGCTGACAGGTTCGATGAAGAAGGCGTAGAAGGCTGCACCGATCGGCACCCCGAGAACAGCGAACAACAGCAAACCCGCCAGCAGCGTGATCCCCAGCGCCAGCAGTGGTGCCAGATACCCCATCAGGCGCGACGGATCAGCCCTTCTCTGCAAGGTGATCATGCATTGGCTCCGCTCAATTCTTCTCCACCCATCAGGAGTCCGACCTGTTGCACGGTCACGTCCTGCACGCGATGGAAGGCCGAGAGCCGTCCTGCACACAGCGCCCCGATACGTTCGCAGTTCTGCATCAATTCATCCAGATCCTGAGAGACCATCAGAACGGCAGCGCCCTGATCAGCCAGCTCACGAATGGCCTCGTGTATGGCCAGGGCGGCACCGGCATCCACGCCCCAGGTGGGTTGCGAAACCACCAGTACCCGTGGTGCCTGAAGTATTTCCCGCCCCACGATGAATTTCTGCAGATTGCCGCCCGACAGGCTACTGGCAAGCGCCTGGGGCCCGTGACACTGAACGTTGAATCGCTGGATGATGTCACTGGCAAAACGTCGACTGCGCGACGCCGACGTGAGCCAGGAAAACCCCAGAGGCTTGCGATGGTGAGCGGTCAGAAAGGCATTCTCGGCCAGGGACAGCGAGGGAACCGCGGCATGGCCCAGTCGCTCTTCCGGCACACAGCACAACCCCTGACGACGACGTTCGGCGGCACCCTGCCGACCGATGGCCTTGCCGCAGAGCGACAATGAATCTGCCTGCTGCAGACGGCGCTCTCCGGAAATCGCCAGCATCAGTTCGTCCTGACCATTGCCCGCCACGCCGGCAATACCGACGATCTCGCCGGCGCGCAGCTGCAAGCGCAGATGGTGCAGAGCAATGTCATGACTGTCCACCGCCGGCAGCGACAGATCGTGCAGATCCAGCAACAGATCCCCAGCGGTCCCCTGTCGACTGTCCCCGGCGTCCGGCACCTCACTGCCCATCATCAGAGTGGCCAGCCCCCTGGCGGATTCTGCCCGAGGATCGGCCTCCGCCACTTTCCGGCCGGAACGAAGAATGGTGGCCTCATCACACAGCTGACGTATTTCCTCCAGCTTGTGACTGATGTAGAGAATGGCCATGCCTTCCTCGGCCAGACGCTTCAGCGTGACGAACAACTCACTGACCTCCGCCGGTGTCAACACCGAGGTGGGTTCGTCCATGATCAGCAGGCGGGGATCCTGCAGCAGGCAGCGCACGATCTCGATGCGCTGCCGCTCGCCGACTGACAGGCTGTATACCGAGCGAGCAGGATCCAGTGGCAGACCGTAACGCGTCGACACCTCGATGATGCGCTGCCGGAGCGCATCATCGGCATCCACATCCATCCCCAGAGCAATGTTCTCCAGCACGTTCAGGGAGTCGAACAGCGAGAAATGCTGAAACACCATGGCGATACCCAGCTCTCGGGCCACCGCCGGGGAGGCGATGTGGACCGGCTTGCCCTGCCAGAGGATGTCACCCGAATCACTGGCGAGCAGGCCGTAGAGAATCTTCACCAGCGTGCTCTTGCCTGCGCCGTTCTCGCCCAGCAACGCATGAATGCCACCACTGCGCAGCTGCAGGTCTATGCTGTCATTGGCCAGACAACCCGGGTAGGCCTTGGAAATATTCCTCATTTCCACCAGCGGTGAGCCCTTGTCGGGTTCCGCCATCGGCGATCTTGATTCTGGCATGGGCGAACAGGATGGTTGCAGTGCGGGCAGTGTACCCCGAGCCAAACCGCAATGGGATACGCTGGTGGTGCCCATCATCCGGACTGAGAAACAGACAGCGCCTTGCCCCATGCAGACCGGTAGCGCCCCCTGCTTGTGCACCGGGACTTGTCTCAGCGTCGATAAGCCCCAGACTCACTACCTACCCCCTGAACGGCTCCGAGTGTCGTGCAACGACGTGATTCCCGTTGCAACGATGCTGCGGCAGCTGACAACCGATCCAGAATGATCGAACCGGACCTGCCCGCATGAAAATAGATATTGTTTCAGACGTTGTCTGCCCCTGGTGTATCGTCGGCTATCGGCAATTGCAACAAGCCCTCGAACAGACCGGCATCGAAGCCGACATCCACTGGCACCCCTTCGAACTGAACCCCGACATGCCGCCCGAAGGCGAACAGCTGCGGGATCATGTCATGCGAAAGTATGGCTCCAGCGCCGAGGACAGCGACAGGAACCGTCAGCAGCTGGTAGCCATCGGCGCCGAACTCGGTATCGAATTCAACTTCAGTGAAGAGTCGCATATCCGCAACACCCATGACGCTCACCAGCTGATGCACTGGGCAGAAACCAAGGGACTGAAGAACGAACTGAAGCAATCCCTGTTTCTCGCCTACTTCACCGAAGAGCTCGATGTCAGCAACCATCAGGTGCTGATCGATCGCGCGGAAAGCGTCGGGCTTGACAGGGAGGAAGCCGCAGCCGTGCTGGAGGATCAGCGCTATGCCGAGACGGTTCGTGAGAATGAAAGACTGTGGGTGTCACGCGGCATTCAGGGAGTTCCAGCCGTGATACTCGAGGAAAAGTACCTGCTCAGTGGAGCACAGGGAGTGGAGAATTTCAGTGCTGCACTGAAACAGGTCGAAGCCGAATCAGCCTGAGCCCTGAGCCCTGAGCCCTGAGCCCTGAGCCCTGAGCCCTGAGCCCTGAGCCCATGATGCCAGTGTTACCCCGTGGTCCGATACCACGGGGTAACGACCTCCTTCCATGACCGACTCCTGCGAGGATCCGGTCGACGCTTCAGCTTCGTCTAGACTACCGGCGGCACTGCGTCGATCTCACCATGGAATGTCAGTTCCGGGAATGCCTGCTGCAATCTGGCACGAAGTTCCGAGCTGCGTTGCCCCTCTTCCAGCTCCACCACCATCAGCACTTCGCCGCGCGCAATGGCCTCTTCGTACTCACGCAGTTGACTGTTGGGCACCGATGAGCCGATCAGCGATGACGCCAGCACGCCAAAGGTGGCACCGCCGGCCGTTGCCAATGCAAGTGCTGCTCCTCCCAGTGCCAGCCCCGGCGCAATCACGATGGCACCCAGCCCGGCCAGCAGACCTGTCGCACCACCTACCAGTGCCCCTCGCTTGCTGCCCGGTACCACATCGTTCTCGAATTCACCAGGATCCGGCATGTCTTCGATTGGCTGTGCATCCTTGCCGATGACGCTGATGCGCGACTCATCCACTCCCTCGGCTTTCAGCATGTCCACTACTTTTCTGCCCGACTCGGCATTGCCCGCCGAGAACACGAGTTTGTCGACCATGATTGCTACTCCGCTGTGATTGATTTCAGACTAAGGCAAAGTCCTGCGCATCCTTTCGTCCTGTAAGTTCTACAAGACCGGGCCGGATCGGGCTGCCGTCAGCGCCCCCTGTGTTGAAATCCGGGCGTGCAACAATCGAAATCGGAAGTCATGACGGACGAGAACACCCGAGGCCGCCAGGCGCGCGTCCCGTACCGGATTACCTTGCTGGGGTGGTGGGATATCGCAAGGCGACTCTTCAATCGCATCGGCGAGCAGAACATCTCCATTCTGGCCGCCGGGGTCGCCTTCTATTCCCTGCTGGCAATCTTCCCTGCGCTGGCCGCCATCGTGACTACCTACGCACTGATGGCTGACCCGCAGACCGTGGCGGAACACCTGGCAAAGGCTCAGGCCTTCCTGCCCGGCGATGTCATGAGCATTTTCGACGAGCAGTTGAGTGCATTGAGTTCGCGACCCAGCGAAGGTTTGAGCATCAAGTTGATCGGCGGCATCCTGCTGGCCATCTGGAGTGCACACAAGGGTGTGGACGCTCTGACACGCGCTATCGGGGTGGCCTATCGGGAACCGGAAACGCGCGGCTTCTTCACCCTCAACCTTGTCACTTACCTGATGACGGCAGCCGCGGTCCTGTTCATGGTTGTCATCCTGGTTCTGCTGGTTGTGCTGCCATCCATTACAGCCCTGTTTCATCTGCCCGACTGGTGGAACCTGTTCGTACCGATAGTCAGATGGCTGGTCTTCGTGGCCGTGGTGTCTCTGGCCATCGCCACGCTGTACCGATTCGCCCCCGCACGTCGTCCGGCCAAGTGGCGCTGGCTGTCGACCGGCGCCATAGTGGCCACCCTCATGTGGTTGTCAGGCTCCGCCCTGTTTTCCCTGTATGCCAGTCAGTTCGGCAGCTACAACGAAACCTATGGCGCTCTGAGCGCCATCGTCGTGATGCTGTTGTGGCTGTTCATCAGCAGCTACGCCATCATTCTGGGCGCCTCGCTCAACGCCGAGATGGAACATCAGACACGCCGCGACACGACACTTGGCCCGGATCGCCCCATGGGAGAGCGCGGAGCCACTGTCGCAGATACGGTCGCCCCGATTCCCTCCGGGGATTGATCGGCAAGTCTCGAGCGCGGGTGACCTTCACCACGACGCCGCTGGGATTCTTGCAATTTTTACACAGACCATTCGACGGGCTCGCGGCAGGGCAAGGTTGAGCGCCACCGGATGATGACGAAGAGACAGGCAGCACATGGAAAACACCGAAGGCAGTACGCTGGACTCGATCGACTCCCTCGAGGAAGTGCAATCCACGGCACTGAATACCCTGGGAGAGATGCTGCTCAGCTTCATCGAGCATCTGCCGTTTCTGGCCGGAGCCATGCTGACTCTTCTGCTGACCTGGGGTCTGGCCCGACTGGTAACGGCCTTCGGTACACGCCTGTTGCAGAGCTGGAGCAAGCGCGATTCCGTCAAGGAGCTTATCGTGCGGCTGCTGAGCATCATCGTCTGGGTGATGGGCCTGCTGTTGACGGCCATTGTGCTGTTTCCCGGCCTCACCCCCAGCAAGGCTCTGGGCGGACTGGGCCTGGTGTCGATTGCCGTGGGCCTGGCATTCAAGGACATCTTCGAGAATTTCTTCGCCGGCATTCTCATCCTCTGGCGCTTCCCTTTCGAACGAGGAGACTACATCGAGTGTGAGGGTCTGGTCGGCAAGGTGGAGCGCATTCTGGTTCGCATGAGCTACATCCGGGAGACCAATGGCGAACTGACCGTGGTCCCCAATTCCTTCCTCTTCAAGAATCCGGTGACCATTCTGACCAGCGAACCCAGTCGGCGCGTCATGCTGACCACTGGCGTGGCCTACGATGTGGACGTCGGTGAGGCAGTCGAGGTCATCACCCAGGCTGTGAATGCCTGCGAGACTCTGACCAGGGACAAGCCGGTGCAGGTATTTCCCAAGGCATTCGGCAGCAGCAGTATCGATATAGAGATCGCCTGGTGGACCGAATCGACACCGCTGGGAGTACGCCGTTCCACCGGCGAGGTGGTCACCGCCGTCAAGTCTGCGCTGGACAAGGCAGGTATCGAAATACCGTTCCCTTATCGCACACTGACCTTCAAGGAAAGTCTGCCCATAAGGCAGGAGGCCTCGGCTGGCAACGAATAAGGAAACCCTGCCACTTCGGTTCCGGAGCCCCGGCGAATAACGCGGGGGCTACTTGCCTCAGGTACTGCCTCAGGTACTGCCTCAGGTACTGCCTCAGGTACTGCCTCAGGTACTGCCTCAGGTACTGCCTCAGGTACTGCCT
>CANLXI010000006.1 GCA_947495035.1 uncultured Granulosicoccus sp. | reverse complement strand
TGTTGTGCGTTCTGTTGTGCGTTCTGTTGTGCGTTCTGTTGTGCGTTCTGTTGTGCGTTCTGTTGTGCGTTCTGTTGTGCGTTCTGTTGACAGTATCCGGCGGAACTCTGCTATTTTCAAGCTATTTTTGAAATGTTTTTTTATTTTATTATTTAATTCCACAACCGCATGTTTTTACTATATTTATTGTTATTTTTTATCATTTTATGAAAATTATGAAAAATTACTTCATAATCTGATGCAATCAAACCTGCAGCCAAGGACAAGCCATGCCCGCCAGCGACAAGCCGGTCAGCACCACCCGACGTGGACGCGGACGACCCAGAATTCAGCGCAGCGAGACGGAAGTGTCCACCGTGCAGGCGCTGGATCGCGGTCTGACCCTGCTGCAGTTACTCGCCAGAGAAGGTGCCGCCAATCTCAGCGATCTGTCATTGCAGGCAGGCATGCCCGCCCCTACCGCTCACCGCCTGCTGAGCACATTGTTGCGCCAGCAATTCGTCGATTACGACGAGACCTCACAACTCTGGTCCATCGGTGTACAGGCCTACAGTGTCGGCACCAGCTATCTGGCGCGCACCAGCCTGGTAGAGATCGCACGGCCAATCATGCGTGTGCTCATGGAAGACACGGGTGAGACTGCCAATCTGGCGGTCGAAGACAACGGCTATGTGGTGTTCATCTCACAGGTCGAAAGCAATCACCCCATCCGGGCCTATCATCGCCCCGGATCCCGCAGTCATCTGCACGCCTCGGGTATCGGCAAGGCACTGTTGTCGATGCGCAGTCGCGACGAAGTGCAAAAGAGTCTGGAGAAAACCGGACTGCCGGCCTTCACCACACAGACCCTGAGCACACCGACAACGCTGTTCGAGGATCTCGATCGCACGCGTCAGAGAGGCTGGTCCTTTGACAACGAGGAGCACTTCGAAGGCATGCGCTGCGTGGCCGCTCCCATTCTCGATGCCCGTGGTGAACCGGTCGCTGGTGTATCCGTATCCGGCCCCAGTACCCGCTTTCCCGATGAGATGATCAGTCGCATCGGGCCTGTTGTGACAACGGCCGCCAGGCAGATTTCAGAGGCGCTCGGTGCACTGGTCAATCATCCTCGGTGAAGGCATGGTTGTCATGACGCACTCGGCATTCAGGCATTCAGGCATTCAGGCATTCAGGCATTCAGGCATCAAGGCATCAAGGCATCAAGGCATCAAGGCTCCCAGATATTCAACATGACAGCTTCGATCGTGAAGTCCTCTTTCATCCAGAAATCAACCGAAAACCATTGCAGGCAGCTGCTTGTCTGACCGGGTTGAGCCGAGAGCTGAATCAGTTTCTTCTCTGACAGATTCGGTGGTGCCAATGGGGAGCCTGCACAGTGATTGTGCGAGCCGACCGTCAGTGTCTGCGCCTTTGCCAGAAAGCCTGGCAGGGAGAAAGGCCCCTCATAGCCACCGTAGCTTTCCAGTGGAATCAGCCAGTCATTGTCATCTCTCAACTGTTCAACTGTCTTTGTATGGAGTACCTGATTGTTGATACCGAACTGAACAATTCCGTCCTCTGCAAGGTGGGTTTGAAGGGATTCAATTACCACAGATGGCGGATAAGCAGCCACCGCAAAACTCTGGCTTGTCGCCAGACGACCTCCACAATGCCCATTTCGAAACAACCAGGCTTCGGCCGCTTGTGAAGGCAACTTGAACAGACCTTCACCACCGTCACTGCCTCGCCAGTGTATTTCTGACCCGTCAACGTTTTCACGATAGCTGTAGTTGACAACTTCACGTTGCCCATCGTCATCGGTGTCGACACACCGGAATGTTTTACCCGCCAGCAAATCGTCAGCGGGTCTGACAGACACGCTTTCTCCCGGTTCAAGCTGCGTCCCCTTCAGGCGGGTGACGGTTCCGACCAGTGGCGCTGACCCCGTGGGACCGCCCACAATCAGCTCCTCTGTTCCGTCACCCTCCACATCGACGACAACGACCGTATTGAGCGGCCTGTTGGTATCACGCATATCCCATGGACCAAGGGAAGGAACATCACAGGCGGTGATGACAGTCGACCCGCCGCTACGATCCGCAACGAACAAGTCGGCCCCATCCTTGCCGTCAAGATCTGCCGAGAAAAGATATACCGTTGACGGTAGTGTCGCCAGCGGATGGCATGCCGGATGGGTCAGACTTGCATGACCGGAACGGGCAGGCAATGCCAGATTGACAAGCAGCAGTGGCCATAATGCAAGCGGTTGTTCAGTCATCAAACATCTCACGAACCAATCCACCAGCGCACCAATACTCGCGATCAAAACTGGAGGGCTCTTCCACGAGCGCTCTGGCACGCCAGGCTAATTCTAGCAGGTAGCGATTACCCGTTTTCTCGGCCCGTCTTGCAAACGCCAGAATGTCCTTCTCGGCCGGAACATGCCTCTCCGAAGAGTCAACAGCACAGCGGCGCACCGCATCACCCACAATCAGACAGGCGCAGTTGACGAAAAATCGCTGTTTCGGACACTGATCGTCAGCAGCGCACGCCAGAATGACATCGGCATTGCGCAGGCTTGCCACCAGCAGCTCGACGTCCTGGTCAACACCCACGAAGGACTCGGGGTGATACGCCCAATCGACCAATTCACTTTCGGACAAGGGATGGAATTTCATCAGAACTGCCGCCACCAGCTACTGACACTCTATCGGTTGCAGGGCATCGTCAAGACACTCTTCAACCACGATTCCTTGCGGATTTCTCAGAATCTTCGCGAACTTGTATTTGAAGGCACCGCTGGAGAGCTCCACGATCCGGGCCGCAACCCACTGCGTCTCCAGCATCTCTGATACATCGTTGTCACTATGGCGCCAGAATGGACTCTTCATGCCCGAAGGGGCTGCGACAAGGACTTTGCCGACCTTCCTGTCCAGCGCCAGGCAGGCACCGAACATACCCAGACCCGCCTTGGTGGCACAATACACAGGCTCCGTCTCACGCGCGGTGTACTGCGAACTTGACGTGATCAGCATGACCTTGAGGGGCGTATCCAGATGGTTCTTGAGGCGCTGGACCAGCAGCATGGGCGCCACCAGCCCGACATTCACCATCTGCGTGATATCGGCAGTGGACAGACCATCGATCGTCGCTCTCTGACAGAATCCGGCCGAGTAGATCAGCGTGTTCACGACAGGGAAATTCTCGAGCAGTTGATCAATACCGCGATTCAAGTGTGCACCGTCAGCATCGATATCCAGCTCGACGTACCTCGCACCTGACAAACCCGGGTCGTGACGGCCGGTAAGACAAACGCCATGCCCTTCTCGCACATAGTGCCTGGCCAGATCCAGACCCAGCCCGGATGAACCTCCGACAATCAGGATGTTTTTCTTCAAGACAACGAGCTCCATCACGCAGGTGAGAATTGATCCACCCTGCAGTGTACCGTCTGCAGTCCTGTGAGATCAGTCGACAATTACCCGCTTGATCGCATCCAGTGGCACGCAACCGCTAGCCCCCAACCAATGCTCGCCTGATCAGATTCAACCCCATGACCAGGAAAAACCACAACAGCAGGCGTTCGAAGCGCTCCGGCGACAAGCGGCGACGAATCCGCTCTCCCGCACTGAAACCTGCCAGAGAAGGCAGCAGCAACAGGCAGGACATCACCAGCAGAGGGCCGACAATGAGACCCGCGCTTGCATAACCGGTGAACAGTACCAGACTACCCAGACAGAGCAGCACACCGGTGGTGGCGACAAAGGCTTCCTTGCCGACCCCGCGCGCCTTCAGATAGATCAGCAATGGCGGTGCCCAGACACCGGTCAGGCCACCCATGACACCCGCCGAGCTGCCCGCCACAAATTGCGAGAGTCGGTCGTGGCGATCAGGGATGTTCAGAACGGGCAGATACAGACTGGACAGGGAATAGACGGCCACGATCAGGCCCAGCACCCCTGTCAGCAAGCCAACCGGTACGCGTCCGGCCAGCTGCGAGAAAATGGCAATGAAGATCAGCATCATCAACAGCAGCCGCCAGAAACTTCTGAATACCCAGCGAACCCGTCGGTTACGCCAGACCTGCCAGGCGTTGGTCACCACCATGGGAATGACAACCAGCAGAATCGCGGTTCTGGCATCAACGATCTGTGCCAGCAGACTGACCGCGGCGGTCGGGAAGCCGATTCCCAGCATGCCCTTGATGGCACCGGCCAGAAAATAGATGAAAACGGCACTGAACAACAGAGGAGTGAAAACCGATTCCAGGCTCACCCCTTCGAACAGAAAGGCCGTCATTCCGGGCATCTTCTGATCGGACTCATGAATCGCGGCTATTGCGTTGCTGAATTCCTCGCCAGATATCACCCAGTCCGGCCCTGTAATCGGGATAGCGATACTCGAAGCGCAGTGCCTGCTTGCTCAGATCGTTACGCACCCGCTTGTTCTCGCTATAGAAAGAGCGGGCCATGGGTGAGATGTCGGCCGTGGCAAAATCCCTTGCCTCAGGTGCCGGCTTGCCAACCAGTTCATGCGCATGTCGAATGACATCCTGAGGAGCAGCCGGCAGCTCATCCGTGATGTTGAGCACGCCATCGTAACGGTGTTGAGCTGCCAGCAGCGTCGCCCTGGCCAGATCCTCGACATGGATACGATTGAAATACTGTCCGGGCTTGATCAACATGTGAGCACGACCGACAATGGCATCGGCCACCGCATTTCTGCCCGGACCGTAAATGCCCGAAAGACGCAGAATGCTCACAGGTACCTGCCACTCTCTGGCCATTGCCTGCCAGGCCAGCTCGGCTTCCCGTCGTGCCAGGGAACGTGTCTGCGTTGAATTGCAGGCAGTGGTCTCATCCACCCACTCTCCGCCATGATCCCCGTATACACCAATGGTGGACAGATACCCTATCCACTGCAAGGACGAAAATGGCGTGCCGGCAGGCGATGCACGACCGGCCGGAGTCAGGGGACCCAGCAGTTTCAGCATCGGATCATTCAACGGCAGCTCTCGTTGCGGTGCCACGCTGACCACCAGATGCGTCACTCGGGACAGCTCGGCCAGGATCTGATCATTGATCGCATCATTCAGCACACAGCCGGGTATGTTCAGGCTGGCCAGTTCCGCCACACCCTCCCGGGTTCGCCGAGTGCCGCAGACGGTACCGAACCTGGCCGCTTCGACAGCTATCTGGCGACCGCTGTAACCGGCGCCGAGGATCAGGGTATGCATCAGGAATCAGAACCGGTTCAGCCAGGGCAAGCTCGGGACAGGACGGCCAGTGGATTACATCGTCGCACCGATCTGCCAGGGAACGAACTCATGATCACCCAGACCATGGGATTCGCTGAGTGTCTGTGCACCTGAAGCCACCTCCAGCAGACGTCGATAGATGCGTTCTCCGACATCGGCTACCGAATCGCCATCGCTGACGATGGTACCGGCATTGATATCCATGTCATCCGACAGCTGTTGGTACATGTCGGTATTGGTGGCAATCTTCAGGCAAGGTGACGGCTTGCTGCCGAAGGTCGAACCCCGCCCCGTGGTAAAGGCAACCAGGTTGCAACCCGAGGCAATCTGGCCGGTGACCGAGGCCGGATCGTAGCCCGGGGAATCCATGAACACGAACCCATGGGTATCCACTCTCTGGCCATAGCGATAGACGCCATTGAGCATGGTGGTGCCGCCCTTGGCGACCGCCCCCAGGGATTTTTCCAGGATGGTGGTCAGCCCACCCAGCTTGTTGCCCGGCGAAGGGTTGTTGTCCAGCGAACCATTGTTGCGGTCCACATAGTCCTGCCACCAGGCGATGCGACGCAGCAGCTCCTGCGCCACCTCGTCGCTGGCCGCGCGCTGCGTCAGCAGATGTTCGGCACCATAGATTTCAGGCGTTTCGGCGAGCACGGCCGTGCCCCCCTGGCGGGCCAGCAGGTCAGCCGCATGTCCCAGCGCCGGATTGGCGGTGATGCCGGACCAGGCATCCGAACCACCACATTGCAGCGCCAGGGTCAGCTTCGAGACCGGACAGGATTGGCGCTCGATGGCATTGACCTCGTCCAGCATGCTCTCGACGATCTCCACCCCACGGGCTACCGTCTTGACATGCCCGCCGGTGGTCTGGATGTTCATGATTCGCAACAAGGGCCCCTTGGCCAGCTTGTGCGACTCGATGGTACCGGCTATCTGACTGGTCTCGCAGCCCAGCCCTACCAGCAGCACGCCACCGACATTGGGATGCTGTGCATAACCGGCCAGCACGCGCTGCAGGTTCTGAAAGCCTTCGCCCGCCGAATCCATGCCACAACCCGTACCGTGGGTAAAACCGACTACTCCGTCGACATTGGGATACTTGTCCAGCCGGCCATGACCGAAGGCGTCGGCAATGCGGTTGGCCGCCGTCGCCGAACAGTTGACACTGCTGATGACAGCAATGAAGTTGCGTGTGCCGACCCGACCATCAGCGCGAGGATACCCCATGAAGGTATCCGTGCACTGCACTTCTGCCGGCTGCAGACTGGTATCGCGCTCGTGACTGGCATCGGCACTGGTAAAGGACAGATTGTGTGTATGCACATGATCGCCAGCGCGGATATCCTCGGCCGCAATACCGATCAACTGCGCATATTTCTGCACCCGTTCTCCCCTGGCCACATCCGTCAGGGCGATCTTGTGGCCCTTCATGATGCGTGTGGCAACGGTCAGTTCCTGCGGCGCCTGCCCTGCCTGTGTTGCCGGCACCGATAGCTGCTCACCTTCCTTGAGTGTGCGCAAGGCCACCGCAACATTGTCCACAGGTGCCAGACGCAAGAAGGGTTGACTGGCGGATTCCTTGCCATCAAGCCATACAACAGGAGTAGATTCGACCATTTTTCAGCAGCGCACGATAATTGACGACGAAGAGCCGGGCCATGACATCATACTGCCGCGACCCGGAAAACCATAGTGAAACCCGGTGCGCCTACTTCTGTACGAGGCGCATCAGTGCAGGTACGAATTCATCCCCGTGGCCTGCTTCCACCAGTGATTTCAGGCGAGCGGTGGCGGCCGCCGGCAAGCTGGCATCCACACCCACCTCATCGGCCATGGACTGGAAATAGCCCATGTCCTTGAAGCCGTTCTTCAGCGCGAATTCCAGCTTGGTCTCATCGCCTTCGACGGCCGAGGCCATCATCCAGTCGAAGAAATCACTGCGGTTGGGACCGGCTCCCATGACCTGATGCAGCACCTTCAGATCCACATTTCCGGCCCGGGCCGTGGCAACGGCTTCGGCAGCCAGGCAGGCAACAGCCATGGAGTAGCCATTGTTGATCAGCTTGATGCGGTGACCGGCGCTGAGCTCGCCGACATGAAACAGGTTCTCGGACATGGTCTCGAGCAGCGGCTTTGCCCGGTTGAAATCCGCCTCGCTGCCACCGGCCATCATGTTCAGAGTTCCGGCTTCGGCCGCTGCGGCCGAACGCCCCAGAGGCACATCCATCATGGTGCAGCCGGCCTCTGCCAGGCGGGCACCCAACATCAGGGTGGAGTCGGGCCGTGAAGTACCACAGTCGATCAGCATGAACGGGTTGTCCCCCGCAGACAGCAGACCCTCGTCACCCAGCACGATGTTCTCGACCGCATCGGATGTTGTGACGCACAGGATGATGACGTCACAGTGCGCCCGCATCTCGGCCGGGCTGGCGACCTCACGCGCACCCAGTCCGACCAGTCGCTCGACCGGTTCGCGGCGCGTGTGGCCCATGACCGTCAGCGGGTAGCCGGCGGCGATGATATTGGCAGCCATGCCGACGCCCATGGCGCCAAGGCCGATGAAGCCTACTCGTTCCAGATTGCTCATGGTAATACTCTTCCCGAATGCAGAAGTCAGTTGAATCTTGTGGATGACACATGCTGCAGACCGGCAGCACAAGCCCGGTCATCAGCATGGGCAAGGCAGCAGGCCTTGCGCGATTTTAACGTTCAAATTACAGGGTTCAGACAAAAATTGCCAGTCTCGGAAAACCGTCGGCCCGAATCGGTCGACAGGCTTCTGCCGTGATGAACGGCAAGCGAGTGTCGAGTCGCACGTTGGACAACTGCCTGAGCCGAGCGCATTCAGATGGACATGCCGCCATCGACACACAACGTGGTGCCGGACACGAACACGGCGTCATCACTGGCCAGGTACAATGCCGCAGCGGCGATTTCCTCGGCCTTGCCCAGCCTCCCCATGGGCTGTCGTGCAATGAACTGCTTGCGCGCTTCAACCGGATCCTCGAACGCCGATATGCGATCGTCCAGAGACGGTGACTGCACGGTACCCGGCGCCACGGCGTTGCAGCGAATGCCCTGTTTCACGAAATCGGCAGCGATCATCTTGGTCAGTCCGGTCACTGCGGCCTTGGAGGCTCCGTACGCAAAGCGATTGACCAGCCCCTTGTGTGCGGCAATGGATGACACGTTGACAATGGAGCCACCACCGGCCGCGATCATGCCCGGGATCACTGCCTGACTGACGCGAAACATGGATTTGACGTTCAGATCGAAAGCCAGATCCCAGTCTTCATCGGTACAATCGAGGATCGAACCGTTATGCACGGTACCAGCACAGTTGAACAACACATCGAACGCCGCTTCTTCGGCAATCATGGCTTCGATGGCAGACCGGCTCATTACGTCAAGAACGCGAGTCTGAATACCCGGTACCCTGGCAAGCTCGGACAGCTTCTCGCCATTGATATCCGTCGCCACCACGGTGGCACCTGCTTCGGCGAAGGCACGTGCAGTGGCTTCCCCGATTCCCTGTGCAGCGGCGGTCACCAGTGCACGTTTCCCTTCCAGTCGTTTTTTCATGATGCGGAGCGTACCGGAACCTGCACCCGATTGCCAAGTATGATTGACGAACTCATGCGCTCGAATCGACTCCAAAGGGCTGCCGACAGACAACTTTTCCATCATGAAAACCAGACTGCGTAGCACCTTGTTGATCATCCTCCTGCTGTTTTTCCTGCCAGTCGGGGTAATGCTGGCTTCCCACTATTCCGGGGAGCGCGATCACGTCAGAGGCATGAGCCGGCACCAGAGTACCGAGCAGGCTCCCAGTGCCGATTCGGACGAGGCGGTGATCCAGATCTATGCCGCGCGTGCCGCGCGCTGGCGTGGTGCCTTCGGCGTTCACACCTGGATTGCCACCAAACGCACCGGTGAAGATCGATATACCCGCCTGGAAGTCATCGGTTACCGGGTCTACTGGGGCGGTGAGGCAGTGAGGGTGCGCACGGGGGTGCCCGACGCCATGTGGTTCGGCAACCACCCCCTGCTGCTGCGCGATCTACGAGGCGGACAGGAGGTCGACCTCCTGATAGACAGATTGCATCAGGCGGCTGCGGATTATCCCTACAACCACGAGTATCGCGTCTGGCCTGGCCCCAACAGCAATACCTTTACCGCCTTTGTCGCTCGCGCCGTACCCGAACTGCGACTCGAGCTGCCCAGCAATGCCATTGGCAAGGACTTCCTGCCAGACGGCCGGATCGTCGACATGACGCCCAGCGGTACCGGCGTGCAACTGTCACTGGGCGGCTATGCCGGCTTGCTGGCCGGCATCGAAGAGGGTGTGGAAGTCAATATTCTGGGGCTGACCGCTGGCGTCGATCTACTGCCACCGGCGATCAAGCTGCCCGGTGTCGGGCGGCTCGGCTTTCCCGAACTGAGGCGTCTGCAACTACCGGATACCTGAGCACAATTCAGCGACGCTGCCGTTCGGTCTCCAGCTCCGCCACCTGTTTCTGCAGGCTCAGAAAATCCCGGTGAATGCTCATAAGCTGCTGACGTACATCGTTCAGATAGTGCTCCAGCCATTCCTGCACCACCGATTGCACCAGCGTCTTCTGTTCTGCTGTCAGACCATCGATGCGACTCAGATCCAGCACAGGATGACTTGGCATGGGTGGGCTGGCATAGCGACGCAGGGACTCTCCCGCCAGACTCGCCCAGATCCGGGCCACTTCCACGTCCGGATGGGATGCGATGGCCTCATTCACCAGTTGCTCGAGCAATCTGGCGTGTGTGCCGGCTGCCATGGGCAGATGATGCAGACTTCCCATATCAAATCCTGACGAAGATGGTCTTTATTGACAAAACAGTCGCATCATCATCAACTAAAATCCGGTCAGTAACTGTAGGAAGATCACATTCTGACCACAAGCCTGCCAGAGAGGGCACGCCTGTAACCACTTCTGCTGCAGCGGTAACAATCGGAAGTTGCAGGGCACTTTACGCTACGCCCCATCAACGATCCCATTGTCCCGACAACCAACGGACTTGCACACACCATGTTCAATCATCGAACGACCAGCCTCCTGACAACGGGTAACCGTCGTCTGAGAATCGGCCTGCTGAGCATCACGCTGGCTCTGCTCGCTGCCTGCAGCTCATCTGGCACCGATAACGCCGGCCCGGCAGACGATTCTCCACCGTCACAGGGAGGAGGCCAGGACACGGGACAGGACACCGGGGCCACCGACAATGACACGGCGGGACAGGATAACGACGATAGTGGCAATGGGGGTGACAACCCGGATGATGGCGGCAACGGTGGCACCACTGGCACGGAAACCGGTTCGGATACCGGCGCCGATAACGGCAATGACAACAACATCGGCAATGGCACCACGGATTCCGGCGACGGTAACCCGGTATCCTCGGACATCACGGCAGGTCGCGTACTGGGACCACTGCCCAACCCGCCTCTGACGGCCGCCCCGGGCGCCGACAGTGAACCGGTCCGCGCCACCGGCCCAATCACGAACGTCAGCGAATTCTTCGTGGTGCGTAATCCGACGCGTGACCTGGATGATGATTTCGGCGTTCTGACCGATGCCGATTTTGCAGCAGGTCCTCTGCCTGCCGTGCACCATATTCCCGATCATGTGGATATCAGCACGAATGCCCTTCCCTATTTCGACAACCTGACCGATGTCGAGGTCTTCGCCGGTGACGAGCTGACCGTGGTGTTCCGCCCGCTGGATGACGATGGCGGCATCCCCGGACTGTTCCCCAATGCCATACCGGCGGGCGCGCGATATGTCGACAACTTCAATGGCACCCGCTCCCTGATATGGCGCCCACTGCAGCCGCAGGTGGGCATTCAGGAATTCACCATCACCGCCACCGATCCGGTCGAACCTTACTACCGTACCGAGCGCACGATCCGCATCAAGGTGAAGATGCCATCGGACCCCTCCGGCATCATCAACCTGCCGCCGGTCGTCAATGAAATCTGGCCACGTACCGTCAGGGTCAACGACTTCGTCACCCTCTATATCAAGGTCAGCGACCCCAATGGCACCATTCCTTCGCTGGAAATCGCCAACCCGCCCGCCGGTGCCACCATCGTGCCGCATTACAGTGACGAGGACATTTCCATCCTGCGTTTCACGCCACGCAATGCCGAGACCATCGAACTGCAACTGACAGCCCGCGATGCCGAAGATTCCAGTCTCAGCACCTCGCGCACGGTGACGCTGGAAGTACTCGAAGACAGTGACTTCATCCGGCCCGGAACGCGCCTGCGAGAGCTGGCCGCGAGTCGCGATCTGCTGATCGGTTATGCGGCACTGCAAGGCTTCTATGAACAACCCGACGGAGCCTTGTACGCTGACATCGCCGCAGAGGAATTCAATTTCGTCACCACCGAGAACTCCCTGAAGTGGGACCTGGTCAACCCGCTCCCCGGCAAGTACCGCTGGGCACAGGCGGACAACCTGGTGCAACACGCCAAGACACGACGACAGACGGTCCATGGACATACCCTGGTGTGGCACCGGCAGCTGCCCGGCTGGATCCAGCGCTCCCCACTGTCAGAGCGGGAAGGCCACATGCGCGAGTTCATCGACCGCGTGATCACGCGCTATGGCAGTGACATTCCCGTCTGGGATGTCGTGAACGAGGCTCTGGAGGAGGACGGCAGTTTTCGTCAATCCACCTGGTATGAGGCGATGGGAGCCGACTTCATCGATATCGCCTTTCGCCAGGCGCGACTCTCGGCACCCGAGGCCACGCTGCTGTACAACGAGTACGACGTCAGCTTTGCCGGTCCGAAATCCGATGGCCTGATTGCCCTGATGACTGCCCTGACAGATGCCGGCACGCCGGTGGACGGTGTGGGATTCCAGATGCATCTGGACGCCGATTTCGACCGCTACGATGAAGTGGCTGCCACCTTCAACACGATTGCCGCCCTTGATCTGGATATCTACATCACGGAACTGGATGTCTCGATACGCAGTGGCATGACCGAGGAACAACAGGCACAGGTGTACGAAGAGGTTCTGTCACTGTGCCTCGACCAGCCACGCTGCAAGGCCTATCAGGCCTGGGGCTTCACCGACATGTACTCCTGGCGGCGAGAATTCAGTCCCCTGCTGCTGGACAAGCGCTACCAGCCCAAACCTGCGTATTTCGCGATACAGGAGCGCCTGGGCCTCAATTGACCCTGGTGAATGATCTGCCGCAATGACTGCGGCAGATCACCGACCGCATGATGTCAGGCTTGTAGTTCATGCCGGATGCTTCAGGCCATCCGGCATCAGGACAAGACGGTGCGAAGCGTCGAGATTCACACTCCTTGCCAAAACGCGTATCTGACTGGCCGTTACTGACTGGCTGCCTGTTCGGACACGGCAACCCGATTCAGTCTGCTGGTGACGAACAGAACCAGTGCGATCACCAGCAAACCAACGAACCAGGCCAGTGACCACTCTCCCATGCTGAACCCCATGAACCGCCAATGGACTTCGGCACAGTTGCCATCCCCCTTGAACAACAGGGACAGGGTCTGCAACCAGGGCTCGTTCTCCATCCAGTAGGAGAGTCCGGGACCACACTCGGGCACCTTTTCCGGTGGCAGATGCTGCAGCCACACCTGGCGACCAGCCGTGATGATACCGCCCACGGCGCACATGGCCATCAACGCCGCCAGCACTCGCTGCACACCGCGACGAGGGACCGTCAAGAGTCCGATCAGGGCCAGCAAACCGATCAGGATATAAAATAGTCTCTGCGTGATGCACAGCGGGCAAGGGTCCAGATACAGAACCCGTTCAGCATAAATGGCGTAGCTCATCAGGCCGATGACCGAGAACAGACAACCCAACCACATGAGGCGGCGGGCATATACACTAGACAGATTCATGGAAGTGGAAGGTTACGCAAGGTGATTGTGGCGTAAGAGTAGCAAACAGGACGCCACGACGTGCATCGGCATGACACCTGCTCGAACACATGCCCGCGCAGGCAGAGGCTCGCGAATGCTTCAGCGTCGATCGAACCTGCCGCCTGCTCTTGATCAGCTTTCCGCCTTTCGGTTCCCGACTTGCGGTTACACTGCACCTCCACGACAACGAAAAGGACAACGCGCGTGAATTACTGGCAAGAATTCCTGCAGTTCGAATATGCTCACGAAATTCTGATGGCAGTCGGCGGACTGCTGGTCTTTGTGGGCGTTCTGCAGATCGTACGCAGCAGCCTGAAGATGCTGTTCTGGGTCGTCATTGCCGGAATCGGAGGCATCACCGCCAGTTATGGGATGCAACAGGGCTCGATCACGATTCCAGGCATGGAAAAATTGCGTGGCGCCAATCTGGACACGATTGCCTCTAATATCGACACTGACGTACTGGAATTTCTCTGTCAGAAAATCGACACCACGCAGCAATGCCCGGAAACCACCCTGCCCTGAGCATCGATCCATGACGCATGGGGTGTGCTGGGCAACTGCCTTGCGCCGAGCATCGACCACTGTCATTCAGGGAATGCGCAGGTCGCCGCCCTGCCCTGAGTGCTCATGAACGATGCTGCTGATCACAATGAGACATCCGGTCGTGGACTCATGCCTCATCGAGGCTAATGCAACAGGAAGTAGTCCACGAAATACCGACCGCCCTTCAAGGCGATGGTGGTCATGGCCACGATCTGCTCATCGGTTCGTGTGTAGTGTTGCACCCACACCAGGGTGAATGACTTGTGCTTGCGGAAGATCGTCGTCAATTCGCGATTCCCGGGCAGGCCCCAGTCGGATTCACGCTGATCACAGTCGCTCAGAAAGACCTCGGGGGTTATCCGACTCTTCAGATCGACCGAGAAATTCGTACTGTGGAGTTGGTAATCACGTCTGGATACGCCAAGCATGATGTCTTCCATCATGGGCTCGGCGATCTTGACTATCTCGGCATCATTCAGTTCAAGGCAGCTCATGCGCCGGAATATTACACGTGATCACGTCACTTGGCACCAGCCAGGCGACGTGTCATGCAGCTGCGTCAATGATGCAGCGCGATCAGCTCTCTTCCAGCGCCTGCTGCTTGCCTTGACGATAACCCCGATACCATTCGGTTTCGAGCGCCTCATCGGCAAAATAGGAATGATGGCAATTGGAAGGAGTCGTCCCCTTGATACCAGCATCCAGACCGGCCTTGCGGGCCAGGTCGGGAGTGACCTGATGCAGGGGCTTGAACGCTTCAGAGATGACTGTGTTCAAACCGACAAAATCGAACGTACGCTTCATTGGGAGGGCTCCAGACAAGATATGACACCGGGTACCGCCCGGATTTGCAACAGACGTTAGCACTTCACCGCCAAGGCCTATTCCTACTGGTTCTCAGAAGTTCGCAAACAACCTCCCAGACCCATCAGGCAAACCGAAAAGTCAGAACATTGGCGCGTTTTGACCGGTACTGGCTCGCAAGCTGCCCACGCCTCCTGTCGGGAACTCATGCTGCAGTCCGGCCGACATCGGCCGCTACCTGCACTGACTATTTATCACATACCCCGACGATCGACGAAGCGCATGTAACCTGTGAGGTCCCGATGGTGAGAACCCATGCACATTTTCAAGGTTTTACCAGCCAGAAAAGGTTAGCTCGAGCTCGGGCGGATCGACAATGAGCACATTTCGTGAAGTTCACAGCGCAACTGCGAAACTGCCACCGATGCGTTGCCATCTTGACTGACTTCGACTACACCACCCATCCCGGAATTCAGGCACTGAAGCATGTCAGGAATCCCCTGTGCATCTTCGACGTCGACCATTTCAAGGTCCTGTGGGCGAATCAGGCAGGTCTCGCCTTCTGGCATGCCGACTCCATCGAGCACCTGCGAGAGCGGGAAATAGAGCAGCATGTCACCGAGCCGATCGTCAAACGGCTTCAGCAACTACAGACCGACTGCTTTGAACAGGACATCAGCCTGACCGAGCTGTGGACCATCTTTCCGGGAGGTGCCAGCCGAACGGTCGAGCATTCGTTCTCTCCGTTTCCGATCGGTGACGAGACCCGTGCGCTGCTGATCGAGGTCGTCAACGAAATATTCGATGCCAGTTCGGACACCTTGCGCAGCACGGCCGCTCTGCTGCACACCTCGGCAATGATCAGTCTCTACGATGCCGATCATTCGCTGATCTACTGCAACCCTGCTGCCCGTGAGTCACTGCACAGCCGCTGCACGACACTGCCGCAGCGTTTCATCAACGATGCTGACATCTACATCATCGAAGAGGCTCTGGAGCTCGCCGAATGCTATACCACGGAACTGGAAGTCAATACCACGACCGGCCCCCGCTGGCACGAGATGACGCTGCAGAAGAGCGTCGATCCCGTGTCCGGACAACCTTCGATCCTGGTAAGCGCCGTGGATGCCACGGAGCGTCGCCAGGCACAGCAGACCGCCTACAAGCTGGCCTACACCGATTCGCTTACCGGTCTACCCAATCGGGCCGCACTGACCATCTATCTCGATGAGCTGCTGTCCATTGCCGACGAGGAACAGAACGAATTCAGCCTGTTCTTTCTCGATCTGGACCGGTTCAAGATCATCAACGACTCTCTGGGCCACTCCATCGGCGATCAACTGCTGATCGAGGTTGCCCACCGTCTCAAGCAGGCCGTCGGTGGCAACAGCATGGCCAGTCGACTGGGAGGTGACGAATTCGTTCTGATCATGAACCGCGTTACCGATACCGCAGAACTCAAGAACGCCGCAGAGAAGATCCTGAAGGCCATGGCCGAACCGGTCATGCTGGGCAATCAGAAACTGCGTATCCTGCCCAGCATCGGCATTTGCCGCTTTCCTTTCGATGGCGAGACCATCGCCAGCCTGATGGAAAACGCCGACGCCGCCATGTACATGGCCAAGGCGCGTCAATGCGGCTACTGCTTTTTCGACAAGCAGATGACCATCACACTCAGTGCGACCATCAAGGACAAGCTGGGGCTGGAGAATGATCTTGTCTATGCGATTCGCAATCATGAATTCGAGTTGTATTATCAACCGAAGATCTCGTGCCGCACAGGCCATGTCTCCGGCGTGGAGGCGCTGATTCGCTGGAATCATCCGACCCGTGGCCTGGTGCCACCGGACAGCTTCATCACCATTGCCGAAGAAACCGGCCAGATACTGGAACTGGGCAATTGGGTACTTGATCAATCCATGCGGCAGCAGAAGCTGTGGCAGGAAGCCGGACTGCTGGTGCCTGTTTCCATCAATATCTCCGCGCATCAGTTCAACACGGATGACCTGATGATGAACGTGTCCGAATGTCTGGTGCGCAACAGTTGCGATCCGGCCATGATCGAGCTCGAGATCACCGAATCGATGCTGCTGGGAGATGCCGACAGGATCCATCAGACTCTGCAGCAGCTCAGCGCCATGGGTATCCAGCTGACGCTGGACGACTTCGGCACCGGCTACTCCAATCTGGCCTATCTGCAGAAGTACCCTCTGGACATCCTGAAGATCGATCGTGCCTTTCTGGTTGATCAGAAGCGTTCCATGCTCATGGAAACGATCCTGAACATGGGCAAGGTCCTGGGATTGAAGGTGGTTGCCGAAGGCGTCGAGGTTCGTTCACAGGTTGATTGGCTGATCAATCATGGCTGTGATCAGATGCAAGGCTTCTACTTCAGTGAACCCTTGCCGGTACATCAGGTGACGCACTATCTGGAAAAACATTGCGGTGGCGCTGCCCCGGCCATCAAGGCTGCCTGAACAGATTCGGCGGTTGTCGAGTCAGCCCGTCCCGCCTTGCACGGTATCGGTGCATTTCGCAAGCGAAATTGCTGGTAAGCTGTCACTGCTTTAGAACCGGGCAGGTACGCTGCCGGTAGCTGCCAGGGCCAACCAGATACACACGATGAAGGCAGGACCGCATCCTCAGGAAGATGACAGACTTGCCGCGTTGCATGGCCTGCAGATTCTGGATACCTCCAGCGAGGAGGAATTCGATGAACTGGTTGAAATGGCGTCCAGCATCTGCAATACCCCCATCTCGCTGATCAGCCTCGTTGATGCCGACCGCCAGTGGTTCAAGGCCCGTACCGGCTTGCAGGCCGCACAGACCAGCCTGCATGAGTCGGTCTGTGCCCATGCCATCCTCGACGACCAGCCACTGATCATCAGCGACACCTTGCTGGATTCGCGTACCCGCGACAACCCGCTGGTACACAATGAGATCAACATGCGCTTCTACGCAGGCGTACCCTTGAAGACCGAAGAAGATCTGCCCATCGGCACCTTGTGCGTTCTCGATACCGTCCCCCGCAACCTGAGTGCGGAACAGCTGCGTGCATTGCAGGTGCTGGGGCGCCAGGTCATGACCCGTATGACCCTGCGTACGGCCTTGCAACGCGAAACCGAACTCAAGCTGCAACTCGAACAACAGCGCGACAAGCTGCTGTGCATGAACACCAAGCTCAGGAACGCCGATGAAAGCAAGAACCTGTTCCTGGCGATGCTTTCGCATGAACTGCGCAATCCGCTCAGCGCCTTGAGCAACGGTCTGAGCCTGCTCGATGATTCGGAGACCGCTACACAGACACGGCAAACCGTGCAGATGATGCACAGGCAGTGCTCGCAACTGACCCGCTTGCTGGATGACCTGCTGGATGTGTCGCGCATCAGTCGTGGCAAGATCTCCCTGCAACAGCACACCATCGCACTGGCGCCGGTGTTACAGGATGCCTGCGGTAGTATGGCCGGGGATGCTGCCGCCAAACAGATCGGGCTGGAGCTGAACAGCATTCCCACCGATGTCCATGTCCATGCCGACGCCGTCAGGCTGCAGCAAGTCATTGTCAATCTGCTGCACAACGCCATTCGCTATACCCCTTCCGGAGGCCGGATTCGCGTCGATACCGAGGTGAACGCTTCCGAAGTGCTGATTCGCGTCCACGATACCGGCCAGGGCATCTGCAAGGAAGACCTGGAAAAGGTCTTTGATTTGTTCGTGCAGCTGGAGAACACCGGCCTGCCCGCCAATCACGGACTGGGATTGGGTCTGGCGCTGGTCAGTGAACTGGTCAGTCTGCACGGAGGCCAGGTCAGCGTCGAGAGCGATGGCCCCGGCTGTGGCAGTACCTTCTGTGTGGCGCTGCCACTGGCCAGCGGCCCCGTGGAGCAGGATCCGACCCGCTCAGCAGACACTGTCGCCACGAATGCCGCAGCACTGGACGTGCTGGTCACCGACGACAATCTGGACAGCATCAGTGCTTTGGGCCGCCTGCTGGAACGACGCCAACATCAGGTGAGACTGGCAGGATCCGGTACCGAGGCCTTGCAGGCTGCACGGGAAAAAACACCGGATGTAGTGCTGCTGGACATCGGCCTGCCGGACATCTCCGGTCACGAGGTGGCACGTCAGCTCAGAAGCCTGTATCCCGCCCGGGATATCCTGTTGATTGCCACCACCGGCTACGGCCAACCCGAAGATCAGGAACGCAGTCATCAGGCAGGATTCGACCACCATCTGACCAAACCGATAGAGCTGAACGAGCTGAACCGGCTCATGAACGCGTTTCGCAACCGCCGCTCGGCCGGAGACACCGACTGAGGCAGTTGGGGATAGATCAGGACTCCGGTTCGGACGCCTCCGCAGCAGGCGGGACTCGCCCCGACAGGAATTCACCGAGAACCTGCCAGGATTCGATATGGTCACACAGGATCTTGACCACAAGCAGAATGGGCACGGCCATCAGTGCCCCGCCGATTCCCCACAACCAGCCCCAGACCACGACTGCGGTGAATACCGCCACGATATTGAGCTGCAAACGGTGGCCGACGATGGCCGGCGTGATGAAATTGCCCTCTATCGTGGTGCAGGCGTAATAGATCGCCGGTGGCAGCAGCGCCGCGGGCACGGTCTCATAGGTTCCCAGCGAGACGATGGCAAGCAAGCCCACACCCAGCAGAGCACCGGCAAACGGCAGGAAGTTCAGCACCGCTGCCACCACACCCCACAGCACCGGATTGGGCACACCAGCCAGTGACAGCAAGGACATGATCACGATACCCAGCGCACCGTTGATCAGAGTCACCGTCAGCAGGTAGCGCGACACACTGCTCTCCACCTGGTAGGCCACCGTCAGTGCGCGTTTCTTGTCCTGCAACCTCGGCATCACGGCGATCAGCTTTTCCTGGAACAGAGTGCCGGAGGCGAGCATGAACAGCGACAGCACGAAGGCCAGCATGATCGTGGTCAGGCCATTGGCCACCGTGGAGGCTGCCGATGAAATGAGACCCGGCTGCTCCAGCACTACCTTGGTCGGCTCATCACTGCCGGATGCCATCTTCTCGACCTGCTCGCCCGCCTTGCTGATTGCATCCACCGACTGCTTGTAGGGGCTGATCTTCTGCTCCAGTGTCTGTCCGATATTCGGGATGGAGTCGAACAGTTCGGTCATCGGGGTGGACATCATGTAGCCGAAGGAGGTGATGAAACCGCCGACGCTGATGACCAGTAACACCGCCGATACCGGCGCCGGCACATGATGACGAGACAGCGCTCTGACGACCGGCGACAGGGTCAGGGCAATCAGCAGACCCAGTGCCAGAGGCATCAGCAGATCCTTGGCAAAGTAGCAGATGGTCCCCAGCACCAGAATCAGATGCACCGTCAGGATGCGGCGAATCGAAATCAGGACCCTGTCACGCTTCTGCCACTCGCTATCACTCATCGCGCCACCCCGGTCAACGGCTGAGACTTCCACGACAGATGGCTTAGCCCATCGAGCAGCCGAAAGTCATCTGTTGAGCAAAACCACACAGGGACGAACCGGCTGACAGCCGGTCTGCCCTGGTCGACCAGCGAGACACTCCGATGTTCAACGACGTCGAATGCCACAGAGCCAGCCCACCTGTGGCAGCTGGCAGATACGTGCGGGTCGGAGTGACGCATGGCAGAGCGTTTTCGTCGGAGTATCCCGGAATGTTAGCGCCGTTGAGGTTCAAACGGCATGTCCGGCACTTGCCAGCCCGTTCTTACACGGTTTGCCTGTCTTGCTGCACCGCTTGCGATACCAGTCTGTCCACCAGCTCGACCCAGTGCAGCACCTGCCGGCCACTACCACCTTGCAGGTGCAGCTGACAGCCGATATTGGCGGTGGCGATGATATCGGGCTCCTCGGCCAGCAGATGGCCGAGCTTGTTGTCGCGAAGCTGCTGGCTCAGTTCCGGCTGGAAGATCGAATAGGTACCGGCCGACCCACAGCAGGTATGCGACTCATCGACCGCTGTCAGAACAAAGCCGAAACGACCCAGCAACGTTTCGGTCACCAGCGGCAGCTTCTGACCGTGTTGCAGCGTACAGGGCGAATGAAAGGCGATCTTGCCCATGGCCGCAGCCTGACTCCGGAAGCGCTGCAGATCTTCCTGCTGCAGCACCTCGATGAGAACTTCAACGATATCCTTGCTCAGCTGGCTGATCTGCCGGGCCTTGTCGGCATACCGATCGTCATCGGCCAGTACGTGTGCGTAATCCTTGAGCATGACGCCACAGCCACTGGCTGTCGAGATGATGGCCTCGCAACCGGCCTCGATGGAAGGCCACCAGGCGTCGATGTTCTGCCGCATCAGTGCCTTGGCCTTTTCCTGCTCATTGAGGTGGAAGTGTACGGCGCCACAGCAACCGGCCTGTGTGGCAGATTGCAGAGTGATTCCGAAGGCATCCAGTACGCGAGCGGCACTGGCATTGGTGGCAGGTGTCATGGACGGCTGAACGCAGCCTTCGAGGACCAGCATGCGACGCTCATGAGTCGCTCCCGGCCAGCTGCCCGGTTCTTGCGCAGGCGGCACCCGGGCAGCCAGTGTTGCCGGCAACAACGGTCGCAGGGTCTGCCCTATCCGAACCATGGGAGCCATGCGTTTCGAATACGGCAGCACGCTCAGAATGGCCTGTCGCTTCCAGTAATCAAGACCGCGGCGAGGCACCTGCTCCTCGACCAGATCCCGTCCCAGATCGACCAGATGACCGTATTCGACACCTGATGGGCAGGTTGTTTCACAGTTGCGGCAGGTCAGACAACGATCCAGATGCGTGCGTGTACTGGCTGTGGGCGTGTGGCCTTCCACCACTTGCTTGATCAGATAGATACGACCCCGTGGGCTGTCCTGCTCGTCGCCCAGCAGATTGTAGGTGGGACAGGTTGCCAGGCAGAATCCGCAATGCACACATTTTCGCAGGAGCTCTTCAGCGGCAGTGGCGCGTGGATCATTGACCAGCCCGAGGGCGATGGTTGTCTGCATGGTTCAAGCCTCCGTGGCCGTCTGGGAGCCGGAAAGTGAATCGAGCTCCGGATGAAAGCGACCACGATTGAACAGGCGCTGAGCATCGAAACTGTCTCTGACCCGGGCCTGCAACCGCCGCATGACACCTTCCAGTGGCTGCAAGGCTGGTTCTTCGACGGGCCCGGATGCATAACGAACGGCATGTCCACCGCAAGCCCTGGCTGCCCGGTGGATATCATCGGCGGTCGCTGCCGACTGCAGCCAGCGCTGCGCGCCTGCCCAGTCATGCAGCCAGTCACCCGGCACTGCCAGCGCATCGGCGTGATCCGCCACGGATACTCGCCACAGGCGCCTGTCACCCAGACTGTCCCCGAAGAAATCATGCTCATGATCTCTCACCTGTTGCCAGATAGTGGATTCTGCGGCAGCCAGTGTCTCTCCCCCCAGCATGCGTGCAGCGGCAGAGACCGCCGCCTCACTGCCACTGAGTCGCAGATAGCGCCGGTCATCGATCAACATCGCACCCGACAAGGGCAGCGGCCGACGCAACAGCGCTGCAAAGGCTTGCGTGTCGTTCGAAGTGGCCTCTTGCACCAGCGTCAGCTCTGCCTCCGGTCGGGGCAGCACCTTCATGGAGATATCCAGCAACACGCCCAGAGTGCCGTAGGCACCGATCTGCAGTCGGGAGACATCATAACCGGCAACGTTCTTCATCACCTCTCCGCCGAATGACAAGTCCTGCCCCTGGCCATTGATCACGCGCGTACCCAGCACATGATCACGCGCCGAACCGGCGAAGGGCCTGGCAGGTCCGGACAGACCGCAGGCCAGCACACCGCCGATGGTGCTTCCCGGCAACACCGGCGGCTCGAAAGGCAGCATCTGTCCGGCCTCGGCCAGTATCCGGTTCAGTTCGATCAGTGGCGTACCAGCCCTGACACTGACCACCAGCTCCGTCGGCTCGTAATTGATGATGCCCCTGTGCGTGAGCATGGACAGCGCGTCGGCACGCTGATCCAGTGGACGATGATTGCCCAGCATGTGCTTGCTGTTGCCGCCTACGATGTTCAGTGGTGTCGCGGCTGCAGCTGCCTGTCGTACGCGCTCCAGCAGAGCCGCGCTGTCGTCGTTGTCAATCACGGATGGACCGTCCTGTCAGAATCGTTCGAGTTCGGGAAACGGCAGTTCGCCGTGATGAATATGCATGGCACCGAATTCGGCGCAGCGTTGCAGTGTGGGTACCGCCTTGCCGGGATTGAGCAGGCCCTGTGGATCAAAGGCGGCCTTGACCGCATGAAACTGGGTGATCGTATCGGCATCGAACTGAACACACATCTCGTTGATCTTCTCCAGGCCAACGCCATGCTCACCGGTCACGGTCCCACCCACCTCGACACACAGTTGCAGTATCTGACTACCCAGTTGCTCGGTACGGTGCAACTCACCGGGCTTGCCGGCGTCGAACATGATCAGCGGGTGCAGATTGCCATCGCCGGCATGAAACACATTGGCAATGGGCAGTCCGTATTCGGCCGACAGCTCGTCCATGCGTTGCAGGACATGGGACAACTGTCTTCGCGGGATGGTGCCGTCAATACAGTAGTAGTCCGGAGCCAGTCGACCGACAGCGGGAAAGGCCGACTTGCGCCCTTTCCACAGAAGCAAGCGTTCCGCCTCACTGGCCGCGATGTGCAGACTGCTCACCGATGATTCCCTGAAGACCTCGGACACCCGTTCGATCTGCGAGACCACCTCCTCGGCCGTGCCATCGAGTTCGCACAGCAGCAAGGCCGCCGCATCGGTCGGATAACCACACTTGGCAAATGCTTCAGCGGCAATGATGGCCGGTTTGTCCATCAGCTCCAGACCGGCAGGAATGATGCCGGCGGCAATGACCCGGCCTACGGCGTCACCGGCTGCCTCCACACTGTCGAAGGCAGCCATGACAAGCCTGGCCTCCGGAGGGACGGGAAGCAGTTTGACCGTGACTTCCACGACCACCGCCAGCATGCCCTCCGAACCGGTCATCAGCGCCAGCAGATCGTAACCGGCACTGTCCAGACTGCCACCACCGAGAGTCAGCAGCTCACCGTCTATCGTGACAATGGTCACCGACAGCACGTTGTGAACGGTCAGACCGTATTTGAGGCAATGCACACCACCGGAATTCTCGGCAATATTGCCACCGATGGTACAGGCGATCTGCGATGAAGGGTCCGGGGCGTAATACAGGCCATGGGGTCGAGCCGCATCGGAAATGGCCAGATTGCGCACCCCCGGCTGGACTCGCGCGTAGCCCAGCTCACGGTTCAGTTCGAGAATGCGATTGAACCGGGCCAGCCCCAGCAATATCCCGTCTTCGTGCGGCAAGGCACCACCTGACAGACCGGTACCCGCGCCGCGTGCCACCACCGGTACCGCATTGGCACTGGCCCAGCAAAGCACCGCCTGAACCTGCTCGATGGTGTCGGGCAGCACGACCAGCAAGGGCGTGGCCTTCAGGGCGGTCAGACCATCGGACTCATAGGGACGCAACTGTTCCTCGCTGGACAGAATCGACTCCGCTGGCAGCAGTTGCGCCAGTTCCCGTGCAAAACGCTGGCGGCGTGAGTGGCGGTCGCGGCGTTGCGCGTCGGTGGCTGCCGGCGACGCCGCCCCTGTTCCGCCAGGGGGTTGCGGCGGCACGGGGGCGGCAGACTGATCAGCAGGTTCAGCAGACATCTTGATACTCCGACACGTGACTGGGTGACTGGAATCGGGAGATTCCACGGCAATCACACACAATATCAAACTGGCAAGCTTTCCTGCACTTGATCGCACACGACTTGTGCTTGCCGGGTACCCGGTATCGATCGGTCATCAGACGATGGTTCGCCCGTCTCGACGACACCATCATCCTTGCTAACCTCATCCGTTTTACCTTGACACGGTAGTAGTACAGACTCACAGCACCGGACACGTGACCGCAAGAGGCGATACCGAATGCCCCGGCAAGGTAGTTTGACTACACGATGACAAGACAGTTACCCATCGCCAGGGCGCGATTCAACGTTCCCGGACACAAGTATCTGATCCCCGGGTGCGGTAAACTTGTCGCATCGGGTAGCCGCCAGCCTGACAGCCGGCGGTAATACATCATTTGTAGATTAACTACAACTCTATCAACCAACCATACAGTGGCAGGAATCGATGAGACGCAGACGCGACGCTAAAATCATAGGCACACTGGGCCCCTCGAGTAACGATCGCGAGACGATCCTGAAATTGTTCGACGCCGGAATCGACGTCTTTCGCCTGAACTTCAGCCATGGCAGCCACGAGGATCACGCCAAGACCCATGGCATCATTCGCAGTGTGGAAGAGGAACGCGGTCGCCCCATCGGCATTCTGGCCGACCTGCAAGGACCCAAATTGCGAGTTGGCAAGTTTGCCAACGGCAAGGAGATGCTGGTACCGGGTGAGCAGTTCGTTCTCGATCAGGACCCGACACCCGGTGATGGCAAGCGTGCACCGCTGCTGCACCCGGAGATCTTCGCCGCCCTGAGTGTCGGCTCCAACCTGCTGGTCAACGACGGCAAGATTCGCCTGAAGGTGCTGGAGTTCACCGAACAGCGTGCGGTTACCGAAGTGCTGGTCGGGGGCGAAATCAGCAGCAACAAGGGGGTCAATGTACCTGACCTGGTTCTGCCCATCTCCCCACTGACTGCCAAGGACCGACGTGATCTGGACTACGCCCTGGAACTGGGAGTGGACTGGGTGGCCATGTCCTTCGTGCAACGCGGAGAGGACATGGCCGAACTGCGCTCCCTGGTCGGCAACAAGGCCGCCATCATGGCCAAGCTGGAGAAGCCCAGCGCCATCGATGACCTGAACAACATCGTGCATCTCAGTGATGCCGTGATGGTTGCCCGCGGCGACCTGGGTGTCGAGATGCCCCAGGAAATCGTGCCAGTGGTACAGAAAAAGATCCTGCGATGCGCCCGTCAGGAAGGCAAGCCGGTCGTGGTCGCCACGCAGATGCTCGAATCCATGATCAATTCACCGGTACCGACCCGCGCGGAAAGCTCCGACGTTGCCACGGCGGTCTACGATGGTGCCGATGCCGTCATGCTCTCGGCGGAAACGGCAGCCGGCAGCTTCCCGATCGAGGCGGCCACGGCCATGAACCGCATCATCATCGAGGTCGAGCGTGATCCCTACTATCGCAAATCGATCAACGCCGCCATGCCGACACCAGGTGATACGGTTGCCGATGCCATCAGCTCCTCGCTGCACCATGTTGCCACCGTCATTCCACTGGCGGCGACCTTCACCTATACCGAATCGGGCTTCTCCAGTTTCCGGGCTGCGCGCGAACGCCCCGAGGCGCCGGTCATCGGCTGCACCCCCAATGTCGAAACTGCACGCCGTCTGGCACTGGTCTGGGGGGTTCATGCGGTTATCTATCAGGTAATGAACAGCATCGAGGACATGGTCTCGCACGCCATCAACATCACGCTTGCGGAAGGGTTCGGCGAGATGGGTGAGATCATTGCCATCACGGCCGGCATGCCCTTCGGCCGAACCGGTACCACCAACATGATGCGATTGACACGCCTCAAGGAGCTGCCGAATACCGATCAGCTTCCATCTCGTGACTGAGCACACATTCCCGGTCGGGGCCGGGAATGAAACCTGCAGGTAACACTCCCATCTGCCATGCGTCAAACAATGTGCCAGCTCCGCTGTGAGCTGGCGCACCGTATCCGAGTCGGCTATGCTCCAGACTCGGCCAATACCAGAAACCCCGAGCGTACTCCCGGTTTGAACAACAGACTTACACAGGCCAGCGCGGCGATCATTCTGATGGCCTGCATGAGCTTCGGTAGCCCACTACTGGCCCAGTCCGGCTCGGCCGACGCATCATCGGCCCCCGTCACAGCGACGATCATCGCGCGTGAAGTCACCGTGGTCGACGGTGACACCCTCGCCGCCATTTCAGCCCGCGAGCTGGGCAAGGCCGGCTATGCCGCACAACTGGCCGAGTTCAACCAACTGGTCGTCGATGCACCACTGACTCCCGGCGACATCATACGCATCCCCATCCTGGTGGCCGGCGAGGCTGAATCCGCGCAGGTGGTTTTCGTCAAGGGAACGGTCATCATCACCCGACCCGGTGCCGCGGCGGCCAGCACAGCCGACACCGGTGACGATGCGGCCGACGCCACCGTGTTCGATCTCGAACGGGACTTCGATGTCTATCCCGGTGACACGATTCTCACCAGCTCCGACGGCTATGTCAGCATCGAATTCTCCTCAGGCTCCGTCATCAATCTGCAACCGGACACGGAAGCCACCCTGTCGTTGCTTGCCTGCCTGCCGGAGAACGACGATTGCATCATCGAGATAACGACCTACAAGGGAAAGATCACGTCGGATGTCAACAAGCGTGACGAGCAGGATGTCGATTTCCGGATCAGCACGCCGTACGCCTCAGCCGCCGTCCGTGGAACGATGTTCGATGTCGAGGCCAGCGAGGTTCTGCGTGTGGGCGTCACCGAAGGCAGTGTCGATCTCAACGCACAGCAACAGAGTGTCGACCTGGAAAGCGGTTTCGGTTCCGTGGTCGAAGAGGGCCAGCCACCGGCAGCACCGGTACCACTGCTGCCCGCACCGGTCTTCAAGCGCGTGCCGACACGCATGGCGCCCGGTGATAACGTCGCCTGGTGGCCATTCACGGATGCCGATGCCTACATTGCCCGCCTGGCCAACGACGAAGCCGGCGTGGAAACCCTGGCCAGTTACGACACCCTCATCGACCAGCTGGAAGTGACGGGGGTGGAGGCAGGTGATTATTATCTGCTGCTGCGCGCAGTCGACGGCAACGGTCTTCGCGGCTTCACTTCCAACACGCGCCTGACCATCGCCGACATCGACAACAGCATCGCTCCTGTCAATACGCTCATCACACGTCAGGGACAGGAATTCCTGGTGGAAGTGCAGAACCCGGCCACCAATGCCATCGGCTACGAAATCCAGATTGCCAGCACGCTGGACTTCGATGACCCCTTGAGCGTGGATGTCAACGCTACCGGAACCGCCGTCTTCCGGGTCGATGATGACCAGGTCTTTTCGCGGGCCAGGGCGCTGCTCGACCCGTACACCGTCTCGGCATTCGGTGATATCAGCGGCAGCGACGACTAGACAACGACGCCACACCACGATCGCCGGGCTGCCCGAACCGGCCAGCCCGGCAAAGAGGTGTCAGACAAACTTGAAATCGATGGCTCGACGGGCTCGGGACAATTGTTCCAGCATGTGTTCACCACCGCGCACGGCCACACCCACGGCCAGGACATCCAGCACCACCATCTGCCCCAGGCGCGACTTGACCGGCGAGAAGATATCGCTGTCTTCATTGACATCGACCGTCAGGGCCACATCGGCACGCTGGGCAAGTGGCGAACGGGTCGCCGTGACCGCAATCACCCGGGCTTGCGCTTCGCGCGCAATATCGACCGTTTTCAGAATGTCACTGCTGCGACCGGAGTGCGAGATGGCAATGACCAGAGCATCCTTGTCCAGCAGAGCCGCCGCTGCGGCCTGAATATGCGGATCGGAATAGGCGATGGCCGGCTTGCCAAGGCGAAAGAACTTGAGCTGGGCATCTTCTGCCACCACTGCCGAACCACCCGAACCGTAGAGCTCCACACGCTTGCAGTTCTCGTACATCTCGATGGCTTCATCCAGCGCCGTCTCGTTGATCTGATTGCGAATCTGGACCAGTGAGGCGATGGCGCCATCGAGCAGCTTGTTGGCCAGCTCCTTGCTCGAATCGCTGGTAGTGACATCCTGATAGAAGAAGGTTCCGCGACGAGCCAGATCCTGCGCCAGCTTGATCTTGAACTGCTGAAAGCCGACGCAATCAAGTGCCCGACAGAAGCGGATGACCGTGGGCTCACTGACCGATGCACGAGTGGCAATGGCCTGGATGGAGGATTGCACACTCTCCTCCGGATCGGCAATCACGACATCTGCCACCTTCTGCTCGGATTTACGCAAGGTATCCCGGGCAGCCTTGATACGCGCCAGCATTCAGTATTGCTCCAAGCCTATGGACTCCAGAAGACCGAGGCTCTGGCAGGTTGCTCGGTCAGCAGACCCAGTACCGGTGCATGCCCTGCCTGCCAGTCCCCGCCTTCACAGGAATCGAGCGCTGCGGCCAGTACATCGCACTTGGCATCACCAGTGATATGCAGAAAACGATTCTCGGCATGCAACAGGCAGGCCCGCGTCAGCGAGATACGGGCCTGTGATACCGAGGGCGGATGCAGGAAAGCCACGACATCCTCATTATCCAGTGCCATTGCCGGCAGCAATTCCTCGGCAGCCGCATCCGGAAACAGGGACGCCGTATGACCGTCTCCCCCCATGCCCAGCATGACGACCGTGAATGGCTGATGCATGGCCGAGATATCGGCTGCGACAACCGGCAAGGCATCACTTTCCGACAAACCCTCACGGTACAGCGGCACAAAGCGGGCCGTCGCGGCCTTGTCCTGCAGCAGCGTTTCCCGCACCAGTGATTCATTGCTGTCCGGATGACCCGGTGGCACCCAGCGCTCATCCGCCAGCGTGACACTCACCCGGGACCAATCCAGATCGACGCCGGACAGATAGCGCAACACCGGTGCCGGCGTACTGCCGCCCGACACGACCAGAGAGGCCTCTCCGTGTTGCTCCAGAGCACTCCGCAGGCACTGCGCCACGGTATTGCCCAGACGCTCTGCCAGCTGTTGTGCATCGGCCGCTTCCTGCCACTGCAGGCCAGCGCCTTCCACTCGTTGTCGTGCCATTTCAATCCTCATGCCAGCGCAACCCGTCCTTGCTGATCAGAGCATTGGCAGCCCCGGGTCCCCAGGTGCCTGCCGTATAGCTCTTCGGTGAATACTGATACTGTTCCCAGGCCTCCTGGATCGGATCTATCCAGGCCCAGGCGGCTGCCACCTCGTCGCGTCGCATGAACAAGGTAGGGTTGCCTCTTATGATATCCAGAAGCAGGCGCTCATAGGCAATCATCTTGCGCTTCTGGAAGACATCATTGAAATCCAGATTCAGATGAACCGGCTGCAACTCGATGTCATCCCCCCAGGCCTTGACGTAGATACGCATGCGAATGCTCTCTTCCGGCTGCAGACGGATGATCAGCTGATTGGGAATGCTGAAACCATCGGCAGTGGGGAATATCGAATGCGGAATCTTCTTGAAATTGATGACGATCTCGGTGGTCTTGCTCTCCAGACGCTTGCCCGTGCGCAGAAAGAACGGGACCCCTGCCCAGCGCCAGGAGGCGATCTCTGCCCGCAGTGCCACGAAGGTCTCGGTCGTGCTGTCGTCGGGAATATCGGCATTGTCCAGATAGCCGGGCACGGGGCCATCCTTGTAGGCTCCAGCCTTGTATTGCCCGCGCACCGAGTTCTCGATGGCGTCGATACCGGTCAGGGGTTTCAACGCCCGCAACACCTTGATCTTCTCATCACGAACCGCATCCGGATCCATGCTGACAGGGGGCTCCATGGCCAGGATGACCAGCAGCTGCAACAGGTGATTCTGTACCATGTCGCGCAGCGCACCGGTCTGGTCATAGAAGGCTCCGCGACTGTCGACTCCCAGGGATTCGGCAATGGTGATCTGCACATCGCTGATGTGTTCGGCGCGCCACAGGGGTTCGAAAAACGCATTACCGAATCGCAAGGCCAGCAGATTCTGTACGGTCTCCTTGCCCAGGTAATGATCGATTCGATAGATCTGTTCTTCACTGAAGACATCCGACAGTCGATCATTGATCTCCTCGGCCGACTTCTCGTCACGCCCCAACGGCTTTTCCAGCGCCACACGACTGTTGGCGGTGATCAGCCCGGCTTCGTGAACCCCATTGGTGATCTGAGTGAACAGACTGGGGGCAACCGACAGATAAAAGACGCGGACGTGATCCTCGCGACCTTTCAGTGCATCCACCAGAGGCTGGTAGGCTGCGACATCGTTGACATCGACGGCATAGTACTGGATTCGCTCCAGAAAGGCCTGCCAGGCCTCTTCCTCGAAATCCTGCTCACTGATGTGCTCGCGCACTTCCACATCGAGCTTGGCCCGAAACTCTGCGGTATCCATCGCTGTACGACCGCTGGCGATGATGCGACCATCATCAGGCAGCTGCTTCTCGCAGTGTCTGAAATAAAGTGCCGGAATAAGCTTGCGGATGGAGAGATCGCCGGTGCCGCCAAACAATATGAAGTCGAATGGCTGCAGGGATTCATTGCTGATTAGATTCATTTTGTAATTTTACTACCAAATGATAGTTAACTGTTTAACTAGGAGTGTTACAAGATATTTCGAATTCTAACCACATTTTGTCATAGCAACATAACTTTCGTGTGACATAATCGTGTAGTTAACCTACAAGCTGGATGGAGAGATCTATGCCCTCGCTCAATACCGCCGTCGACGACGTCACTCAACGCATCATCGAACGCAGCCGGGAGACCCGTGCCGCCTATCTGGCCCGCATCAATGCGCTGGCGGACGCGCCGCCCAACCGCGGCATGATGGGCTGCACCAATCTGGCGCATGCCTTTGCCGCTGCCCCCGAGCGGGACAAGATCGTGCTGCATGCCGAACGGGCCCCCAACCTGGCCATCGTCACCTCCTACAACGACATGCTCTCGGCGCACCAGCCGTATGAGAATGCCCCGGAGAAGATCCGCGAGGCCGCCCGCGCCGTGGGTGCGACCGCCCAGGTAGCCGGCGGCACACCCGCCATGTGCGATGGCGTGACCCAGGGCCAGCTGGGCATGGAGCTGTCGCTCTTCAGTCGCGACGTCATCGCCATGTCGACAGCCATCGCCCTGTCCCACAATGTCTTCGACGCCGGCGTGTTCCTCGGCGTGTGTGACAAGATCGTACCGGGACTGCTGATGGGTGCCCTGTCCTTCGGTCATCTGCCAGCCGTGTTCATCCCCGCCGGCCCGATGACCACCGGCATCCCCAACAAGGAGAAGGCCCGTACCCGACAATTGTTTGCCGAAGGCAAGGCCACCCGTGAAGACCTGCTGGCCTCGGAAAGCGCCTCGTATCACGGCCCCGGCACCTGCACCTTCTACGGTACGGCCAACAGCAACCAGATGATGATGGAAATCATGGGTCTGCACTTGCCGGGTGCCGCTTTCATCAACCCCGGCACCGAACTGCGTTCGGCGCTGACCACGGCTGCAGCCCAACGCGCACTGGCTCTGACGGCACGCGGTAACGAGTTCACGCCGCTGGGTCGCATGATCGACGAGAAGGCCATCGTCAATGCCATCATCGGCCTGCTGGCCACCGGCGGATCAACCAATCACACCCTGCATCTGGTCGCCATCGCCCGTACGGCCGGCATCAGCATCAACTGGGATGATTTCGACACTCTCAGCCATGCCATTCCGCTGCTGACTCATGTCTATCCCAGTGGCCAGGCCGACGTCAATCAGTTCCATGCCGCCGGCGGCATGGCGCTCGTCATCCGGGAGCTGCTCGATGCCGGCCTGCTGCATGATGACGTTCAGACAGTAGCCGGTGCCAGCGGCCTCTACCAGTACACTCAGGAACCCTGGCTCGACAACGGCACACTGGCCTGGCGCGATGGCCTGAAGCAATCGGTCGACGACTCCATCATCAGCACCGCCAAGGCGCCCTTCCAGGCCGACGGGGGTCTGCGACTGATGTCCGGCAATCTGGGTCGCGCCGTCATAAAGACCTCTGCCGTCAAGCAGGAACACCGCATCATCGAAGCACCCGCCGTCGTCTTTCATTCGCAGGACGCCCTTCGGGTAGCCTTCGACAACGGTGAGCTGGAACACGACTTCATCGCCGTCATCGCCTATCAGGGACCACGCGCCAACGGCATGCCCGAACTGCACAAGCTCACCCCCATCCTGGGTGTGTTGCTGGACCGCGGATTCAAGGTGGGTCTGGTCACCGACGGACGCATGTCCGGCGCTTCAGGCAAGGTCCCGGCAGCCATTCACGTCTCCCCCGAGTGCGTGCTGGATGGCCCGCTGGCGAAAGTCAGAACCGGCGACATCATCCGCATGGATGCCGAATCCGGCACATTGCAGGCCCTGGTGGATGAAGCCGAGTGGGATGCACGCGAAGTCAGCGTCCCCGATCTCAGCCGCAAGACCGTCAACATGGGACGCGAATTATTCTCCGCTTTCCGGCATCATGTCTGTAGTGCCGAGCTTGGCGCCGTCAGCCTGTTCGAGGAGTGATCGAGCCGTGCCACAGACCTACCAACGCAACCTTCGCTACAGGAGCCCCACAGCATCATGAAAGTTCGTGAACTCATGCAAGTCGCACCGGTCATTCCGGTTCTCGTCATCGATGACGTCGCCAAGGCCCGCCCTCTGGCAGAAGCACTGGTGGCCGGTGGCCTGCGCGTACTGGAAGTGACCTTGCGCACCCCCGTCGCCCTGGAAGCCATGAAGGCAATGGCTGATGTACCCGGTGCCATTGTCGGAGTGGGCACGGCGCTGGACGGTGATGACCTGAAGCGGGCACAGGATCACGGCGCTACATTCGCCGTGAGCCCGGGTTTCACCATCGAGCTGGGCAAGGCGGCGAACGCCATCAACATGCCGCTGCTGCCGGGCATCATGACACCGGCCGATATCATGCGGGCTCGTGACGGCGGTTTTACCGAGCTGAAATTCTTCCCGGCGTCTCAAGCCGGTGGGCCCCAACTGCTCAAGGCCTTCAGCGGCCCCTTCGGCGAGATCTCCTTCTGCCCCACGGGCGGCGTGACGGCGGATACTGCCAAGGACTATCTGGCATTGCCCAGCGTTCTGTGCGTGGGCGGTTCCTGGGTTGCTCCGGCAGCCATGGTCGAGGCTGGTGACTGGGAAGGGATTACCAAGCTGTCCAGCGCCTGCGAATCACTGCGTTCATGATCGCCGTACAACGCTAGTCGACAGCTCGAACCCTCTGCCTGCTCAGCCTCATCTTCGTTCGAGGCTGAGCAGGCATCAGGGAGAGTTCCTGCACATCATCGATGTCCTGACACGTCATCTGAACCAGACGGCCTTCGACATCACCGCACACCTTGGATCACGATCGGACACGCAGGTACCACCATACCAACGGCACCAGCATGACAAGCTCGATGCCCACGTTGATCCATTGTTTCAACACCGAGCCGTCCAGCATGATTCCGATCAGCCTGGCGACCAGCAAGCCGAAGAGCAGTGCAGAGGCAGTAGCCGCGATGGTGGCCATCCACGGCTGCAAATCGTGATGAAACAGCAGCAGGGTGCCGAACCCGATGATCAGGCCCCACCATATTCGTCTCTCGGTGGCGGCGAATGTATTCTCCGGGACTGCCTGCTTGCTGACCAGCTCAGGGTTCCAGACCAGCACAATGCCGACGATGAGCAGCAGAATGCCGATCACTCTGAGAACAAGGCTGTAATCCATGGTTGAGCTCCGCCGTCTGACATGACCAGGTATGGCCGCTTGCCGGTGTTTGTGGGGACTGTCTTGCAGTGAGAGCATGATAATCCCGCCAAGACCGCGGAGAAAGACTGAATAGTCTTGAATACTTGCCTGATTGTATCGGCCTTTCAGATACGCCCTTCAGCCACGCCCTTCAGCCACGCCCTTCAGCCACGCACTTCAGCCACGCACTTCAGATACGCCCTTCAGCCACGCACTTCAGATACGCCCTTCAGCCACGCACTTCAGATACGCCCTTCAGCCACGCCCTTCAGATACGCACTTCAGATACGCACTTCAGATACGCACTTCGGATACGCACTTCGGATACGCTCTTCAGATGCGCTCTTCAAGCACGCCCTTCAAGCACGCCCTTCAAGCACGCCCTTCAGACAAGCACTTCAACCCGTTATTTCTCCAGCCCCGAACCGGGTGGCCCTGAAACGGGCCACCCCATGAAACAGGGTTCGAGCTGCTCATCAATCGCCGAATCCACATGATGTGCTGACGCAGCGCTGACCGCCCCTCGCCGCCGCTACAGCAGATTCAGCACCAGCACGGCACACATCAGCACGATCACCACGAACATCATGCTTGCCACGCTCCAGCCTCGCGCCAGAGGTGCGCCAGGGCGTGTCAGTCGCTCGATGACACCATAGCCATTGCCCAGCAAACCTAGCGCACCCTGACGGGCACTGGCATTGAGATCCGCCACCCGACGTGCCACCAGCGGTAGACGTGCCGGTATCCACTTGCGGTAGATGACATCCACATCAAGCATGGTCGAAGCTACCGTTCGCGGGTAGAGTCCGATCTTCTTCAGCACCACGAACGCCAGCGCCGCGAAGAGCAAGAGCTGAAACTGCACCAGCACGTGATCAAAGGTGTAGGGATGATAGTCGACGCTGAACGGCAGCAGGCTGTACAGAAGACCCGGAAACACACCGATGATCACGCAAAGAGACGCGGCAATGATCATTGCCAGGCGCATGTGCACAGGCGCCTCTGCCGGTCTCTTGCCACTGTCGCGCGAGAAAAACAAGGTGAAGGGAACCTTGATACTGGTATGCACCACGGTACCCACGGACGCTGCCAGCAGGGCCAGCCACACCAGATAGTTGCCGTTGTAACCGGATGCATCCAGAATCAGCGACTTCGATACAAAGCCACTGAACAGTGGCACCGCCGAGATCGACGCCGCTCCGACCAGGCAACACAGCATGGTCACGGGCATGGTCCGGTACAGGCCACCGAGTCGGGATGCTCTGGAGGTGCCGGTCCGGTAGACGACCGCACCAACACTCATGAACAACAGTCCCTGATACAGCACACTGCAGAAGGCATGTGCGGCCGAACCGCTGATGGACATTTCCGAACCGATACCGACACCCACCACCATGAAGCCCAGCTGGCTGTTCAGACTGTAGGCCAGTACGCGTTGCAGGTCGTCCTCGACCACCGCCAGAATGATCGGAAACAGCGCCATTACGGCGCCGATGTAGATCAGCACCTCGGTACCGGCATATCCACGCGCCAGCGCATAGACGGCCATCTTGGTGGTGAACGCAGACAGTATCACGGTACCTGTGATGGTCGCTGCCGGATAGGCATCGGCCAGCCAGTTGTGCAACAAGGGGAATGCGCACTTGATACCGAAGGAGAGAAAGATCAGGAAGGTACCGGTGCTGACCAGACCGAGGTGTTCGAATGCAATGGAGCCGGTATCGTGATAATGCACCAGCAGGCCTGCCAGCAGTAGCACTCCGGAGAGCACCTGGATGAGCAGATAACGCATGCCTGTCGCGGTTGCTGCCGGCGTACGGCGCGCCCAGATCAGAAAGACCGATGCGACCGCGGTGCCTTCCCACCACAGGAAGAGACTGATCAGATCACCGGCGAACACACCGCCTATGGCGGCGCCGGCATAGGCCAGGGTTGCCACCTGCTGCACCGTGTCCCGCACATGCCAGGCATAGAGCCCTGACAGTAGCGCCGCAATCGAGAAGATGATGCCGAAGATGGTCGAGAGTTTGTCAACGCGCATGAAGGTGAGATCGAAACCCACCACCGACCATACGACATGCTCACCGGCAGGATACGCCAGCATGACCATCAGAGCAAAAACCGGAATGCCGAGCAGCAACAATGCACGCCAGCGCGACGGCAGAAACGGACAGATCAGTGCTGCTATCAGATAGAGAAACGGTGGAGCCATCAGATTCATCATGAGGAGGCTCCCTCGCGTTCGCTACCGCTGTTCCTGCGACCCAGCATCTGTCTGCCCAGGCTGCTCAGGGTATCGTTCGGGCGCTGTACATGGTTCAGTTGCTCGGTGGCGGACTCGGGGTATTCTTCGGCGTCCACACAATCAGGCGCGTAATAGTCGGCGCCACGCTCGGTGAACAGTCGCAGAAAGCGTGAGGCAATGACGAACAGACTGAAGAAAACAAAGCCGATGATGGCGTAGAACCCCCACAGGCCCTCCCCCGGCACCTTGGTATAGCGGGGCCAGACAATATCGATCAGGAACAGCACCACGCAGACATAGCTCAGAATGCGGATGAAGCGATCAACACTCGCCGGATTGTCCGTCCACTGAAAATAGCGGGCCAGCGGTGCCATGGACTCAGGCCCCGTACTGTCTGCACCGGCACCCATTCCCGAATCTGCTTGCTTGTCTGAATTCATCGCCATTGGATCAGTCCGATCAGTTCGGTCAGCGGACGCGGAAAAAGAAACAGCAGGACGCAGCCGGTGGCCGTGAGCGCAATCGCCCACAGACAGGCATACGGCGCTTCCTGCCAGGTTGCCGTTTCACCGGGTTTCAGGTCCGGATCCGGCTTGAGAAAGGCTCGAAGTGGTATGGGCAGCAGGTAGGCAATGTTCAGCAGGGTACTGAGCATCAGCACCGACACCCACAGGATCGTGCCACTGTCCAGCGAGCCACCGGCAATCAGCAACTTGCTCCAGGAACCGCCCGTCGGCGGCAGGCCGATGATACTGATCGCGCCGATGAAGAACGCGCCCATGGTCACGGGCATGCGCCGGCCGATGCCATTCATCTTCGAGATTTCCGACTTGTGCAGCGCCACCATGATGGCCCCGGCGCAGAAGAACAGGGTGATCTTGCCGAAGGCGTGCATGACGATATGCAGCACCCCACCGCTGACCGACATGACCGTGGCCAGCAGGGCTGCCAGCAGGATGTAGGACAGCTGGCTGATCGTCGAATAGGCCAGCCGCGCCTTCAGATTGTCCTTGGTGAACGCCACGATGGAGGCGGCCAGAACCGTGAAGGCAGCAACGGGCAACAACCATTGCGCAGCCCCTGCCACGGTCACGGTGTCGATACCGAATGTGTAGGTGACGATCTTCAGTACGCTGAACACACCGGTCTTGACCACCGCCACCGCATGCAGTAGCGCACTGACCGGCGTCGGTGCCACCATCGCCGCAGGCAGCCAGCGATGAAACGGCATGATACCGGCCTTGGCGATACCAAACAGGAACAGCGCCAACAACACAGCCATGGCCCCTTTGCCGATTCCGGCATCGGCCAGCACCCCACCGGGCACGAAATCCAGTGTGCCGGCAGCTGCTGCCACCCAGATGATGGCAGGCAGCAGAAAACCGATGGAGGTGCCCATCAGCATGCCCAGGTAGATACGCCCTGCCTTGCGCGCACCATCACCACCGGCATGGGTAACCAGCGGATAGGTGGAGATGGTGATGACCTCGTAGGCCACGAACAGGGTCAGCAGATTGTCCGCGTAAGCCGCGCCCATGACCGCTGCCAGCGCGATGGCAAAGCAGACATAGAAACGCGTCTGATTGATTTCGTGATGACCACGCATGTAACCGATACTGTAGACGGTGGTAACCACCCACAGGAAGCTGGCCAGCAGCCCGAACACGACGCCCATCGGTTCGGCCGAGAGTTTCAGTGAAAAATCCGCCAGCAGCGCCAGTTCGCCGCTTTGCACCGGCACACCGGCGACTACATCACTGTAGATGCCGTTGTTGATCAGCAGCAGTATCAGACCGGCGATGATGATCGAGCCTTCGCGCAGGTTCTTGCGCCTTTCACCGAAGAACAGGATGAATGGAATGACCGCCAGCGGCGGAACCAGAGTCCAGAGCGGGTTCATCGCATACCACCAAGCAGGTAAGTGGCAGCTTGACCGGCCACCTCGAGTGTGGCACTGCCGTTGATACCGAAATACAGGCTCACCCCGATCAGCACGTACAAGGGAACGAGCATGCTCAGCGGTGCTTCACACATGCCACTGGACTCGGGCCCGGTTTCGCGTGAACGGCGAAAGACCATGATCTCGATGACCCGTCCCACATAGATGATGGCCATCAGCGAGCTCAATAGCACCAATGCTGCAATGGCCCACCAGCCCTTCTCCAGCGACGCCTCGATAAGGGTGAACTTGCTGACGAAACCGACCGTCAGCGGCACCCCGATCAGGCCCATGCCGGAGATGATGAAAGCCACACAGGTAAACGGCATGCGTTTGAGCAGATTGTCCAGCGAGGGGGTATGGACATGACCGACGCGATACAGGATGCAACCCACGGCCATGAACAGACAGGCCTTGACCATGCCGTGATTGACCACGTGCACGATACCGGCCGTCAGACCGGACTGGGTGGCGAGACTGAAACCTGCCACGATGTATCCCACCTGCGCCACACTCGAGTAGGCGAGCATGCGCCGCAGATCGTTCTGGAATATGGACACCAGCGACATCAGAACAAAGCCTGCGACAGCCGCCGGCAACAACACACCGTTGAGCAGGTGCTGCCCGAAGCTGTAATCCTTGCCGAAGACACTGAAGAAGAAACGCAGCAACACATACAGGGATACCTTGGTCGCTGTTCCCGCCAGAAACGCGGTCACGGCAATCGGGGCAAAGGTATAGGCATTCGGCAACCAGGCGTGCAGCGGAAAGACTGCCGACTTGATCAGCACACCCATGGTGAGGAAACTGAAGGCAACCAGCACCGCGCGCTGCGATTCGCTCTCCGGAATGCGCACAGCCAGATCGCTCATGTTCAACGTACCGGTTGCGGCATACAGAAAGCCGATACCCAGCAGGATGAACGAGGCGCCGACACTGCCAAGCACCAGATACCGGAAACTGGCTGTCAGCGCCCGTCGATCCTGTCCGAAGGAAATCAGCGTGTACATGGACAGCGAGCTGATTTCCAGGAACACGAAGACATTGAAGGCGTCTCCGGTAATCACGATTCCCAGCAGACCGGTCACACACATCAGCCAGGCGGTATAGAACAGATAGTGCTTCTCGGCCGGTACCGACTTGGCAACACTGCGATAGGCATACAGCAGCACCACGGCGCTGATACCGGATACCAGCACCAGCACGGCGGCATTCATCGCATCGATGTAGTACTCGATGCCACTCGGAGCGGCCCAGCCACCCACGGCATAGCGAATGACGCCATCGGCCAGTACTTTTTCCAGCAACACCAGGGACACCAGGAAGGCGATGGTGTTGGCTGCCATGGCGCAGACCCAGGACCACCTGGGATTGCGAATCATCACGCAGATCGGCGCGGCAACCAGGGTTACCATGATCTGCAAGGCGGGAAACTGATCGATCATCAGGCGTCAGGCTCCGCAGCTTCGATGGATTTCAGTTCGTCTTCCTCAATGGTTCCGTAGCTTTCGTAGATACGCACGATCAGCGCCAGGGCGACCGCACTGGTTGCCACCCCCACGACGATCGCGGTCAGGATCAGTACATGAGGCAGTGGATTGGAATACACATAGTCCGCATCTTCCACCAGAATCGGTGCGGTACCGCCCTCGATCTTGCTCATCGTGATGTACAGGTAGAAGATCGATGTCTGGAACAGGCTCAAGCCGATGATCTTCTTCACCAGGTTGTAGCGCGCGATCATGATGTACAGGCCCGCCATCATCAGCACGATGACAACCCAGTAGCTGTAGAGTCCGATTAACTGACTCATCGTTTGCTGGCAAATCCGTAGAAGAGCGTGATCATCACGCCGGTCACGGTAATACCCACGCCCAGTTCCACCGCGAAGATTCCCCAGTGCTGTCCGTGCGTCGCTTCATGAGCCAGCACACTGTAGTTGAGCAGTTCCCCGCCGAACAGCATGGTCACCAATCCGGTCCCGGCATACAGAAGTACGCCCGAGGCCATCATGAAACGCAGCACCGTCGGTGAGAGCACATCCCGCGTGCGCTTGAGACCGAAGATCAGCCCGTGCAGGATGAAGGCACTGGCGAAGATGACACCGGCCTGGAAGCCACCACCGGGACCGTAGTCTCCGTGGAACTGCACATAGAGACCGAACATGAGCACGAAGGGTATGACCAGCTTGGTCACCACCTGCAGCACACGATGGCGTTGACGTGGATAGAGTTTCACAAGCAGTTACTCAGAAAATTGTCCGTTGACGGTGATCAGACGTTGCGGCGATGGTGGTCCTGCGGGTCTGCAGCCGGAATGTCACCGGGTGCATCCTCCGGGGCTTCGTCTTCGGGGCGACGACGACGCAGTCCCAGCAGACTCAGTACGGCCACACCCGCAGCGAACACCACGACCGTCTCGCCCAGGGTGTCATAGCCGCGATAGCTGGCCAGTACGGAGGTGACGATGTTGGGTGGGCCAACTTCCGTGCCCGATTCCTGCACATAACGTACTGCCAGTTCCGGGTGGGTTTGCGAGGGTGAGTCGGGGCTGCCGTAATGCGGCATGTCCAGCGTGCCGTAGATCAGCAGACCGCCGGTGACGACCACGAATATCAGGGCCACCCAGCTGTCATGCCCGCGCGGCTTCTGTTCATGCTTGGTGAACGACAGTGCCCCCAGAAACAGGATGGTGGAAATGCCCGCTCCCACAGCGGCCTCGGTAAAGGCCACATCCACTGCATCCATCACCACGAAGGCACCGGCCGCCGTCAGACTGTAGAGGCCCAGCAGGATGACGGCGCCCAGCAGATCACGCAGGACAATGATGCCGATGGCGGTGATCGCCAGAAAGGTCAGCAGTACCAGAACGATGAGCGTATCCATCAGTCTTCATCTCCATGACTGTTCTGATCCTGGCCCTGAGCCCGAGCCCGCTTGTGCCGCCGTGTCTCTTCGAGTATCTCGACCGCATCCTGCCCCGACTGGTAATCGACCGAACGGGAACGTGCCAGCAGGGTGGCTTCCTCCGGCGAATCCAGAATCGGCTTGCCGTCGACACCCAGCGGCACCTGCCCGCACAGCAGGGCAGTCTTGGCCAGAGCATGGGATGCCGTTGGTGCCGTGAACAGAGTGAAGAACATGATCAGCAGCACCTTGATGGCCGCCATGGCACTACCGAAGACGAACACCGATTGCAGTATCAGCGCCAGAGAAATGAATATCGCCCCCCCGGTGTCGGTGACACTGGCGGCATGCAGACGCGTGTACAGATCGGGCATGCGGATCATGCCGATGGCACCTGTCACCACAAAGGTGCAACCGATCAGCAACAGAATCCAGCTTGTACCCCAAACCAGCCAGTCCAACATCAGAAATCATCCTCTTGATAAGCGCCACTGCCCAGGTCGTCGTACTCGAAGAACTTGAGCACCGCGATGGTGCCGATGAAGTTGATCAGCGAGTAGACCAGGGCAATATCGAGAAAATCGGGTCGGCCGGTCATGAACCCGTGTACGGCAATGAGCAATACCGTCTTGGTACCGAAGGAGTTGACCGCCAGCAGGCGATCGAACAGGGTCGGCCCCATCAAGGCCCGGGCAAGCGTCAGCGCCATGGTGATGAGCAGCGCAATGGTGACGGCTATGAACATGTCAGCGGTCTCGTCGGAAATGCAGATGGGGTTCGACGTCGCGAACATGGGCAGCCATCTCGCCCCGTTCCAGTTCCGTCAGCGTGTCCTCATGCAGCGCGTGCACCAGGATCTCGTCACTGGGCGTGAAGTTGATCGTCGTGGTACCCGGCGTCAGCGTGATCGAATTGGCGTAGATCACCCGCCCCAGTTCGGTATCGGGGGTTGCAGTGACCCGCCGCAAGGTGGGCTTGATATCCAGTTCACGCGACCAGACTCGACGGGTTACATCCACGTTGCTCAGGAAGATCTGGCGCAGCAACCAGCCCCAGTACTCGAGGATGTGCAGAAACCGGAAGAACACCGGTTGCCCCCGGTGCTCGAGCACCCGCATGCGATTGGCAAGCCAGACCACCAGTGCCACCGACAGGGCCCCGAGTATCAGTAATTGCGCCTTGAACAGTCCCGACAACAGTAGCCAGAGGCATACCATCGTGGCTGTCAGTCTGAAGAGTTGTGTCATGAGACTTGTTAACGGTTGAATCGGGTCATTAATGAAGTGGCGACTAACACCGACTTTATCATGACACCGAGGCAAAGCTGCAATTCGATACGTGCTCTAAAGACACGTTCACTTGACCGCATTAACGTAATAATCTGTTGCATTGCAGATAGTTGGGTAACAGGACCGCTGGTTTCACCCCTCTCTCTGCTAGACTCCGGCGCATTCCGAAGCAGCACCTGTCTGCACAGGCAATACGCGATTGTCCGGAAATCGGCAATCGTGAAAAACCTTTGCTGGAATTGACAGTCTAGTAGCTTGGTTCACTTTCATGAGGTTCATCGTCATCTGGTCTTACACTGCAGGTCGACGGGCATTGTCCCTTGACCCGATAATCGGGACGCTGCGCACAGTTTCCACTGTGGCTCCCCTGGCGTCGATCAGGCTTTTTCGAGCCCGTCATCTGGTAAGAGTGCTGACGGTTGCCGGATTGCTGACGGTTCTGGCTGCCTGTGACAGTGACCTGCGCACCGATATCGACAACGGCAACGACACTCCAGTAGACCTTGGCAATCTGCCGCTTTCAGGCGCCAATGGCAGCGCCTCCAATGAACAGCTGTCGCTGCAGGTCGGCAACGGTGCCGGCATCACACTGCAGGAAGGCGCGAGCAACCCCATCCGTGTACCGATCAGCATCGAACGCAAGTCTGGTGCCCCGGCCAGCATCCAGCTGTCGGCGGTGATTCAGGAAGCGGACAAGCGCAAGTACACTGCGCTGACATTCTCCGATGCCACGCTCGGTGCCAGCGAGACGTCCAGCACGCTGAGCCTGCAGCTTGCCATTGCTGCGCGACCCATTCAGCCGCAGAGCCGAACGTTGATCGTGACGGCCAGCGATGGCGCCACGCCGCTGCTCAGTACTGCCATCGACATCAGTGTCAGCCCCACGGAGCTGCCCGATGTCTACCTGTTGGTCGGCCAGAGCAACATGGTGGGCTTCAGTGAAGACAACAGCAAGCGCGCCGCCGCAGGCGAGCCGGATGCCCCCGATGATCGCATCCTGCAGCTGAACGTGACCGGCAACGATCGCAGCCACTATGCCACGGCGGCTGATTTCACCGACCCGGCCAGCAACCACGTGACGGGCATGCCATTGACACCGGCACTGGACCCACTGCACGACGGCTTCGACACGACCCTGGGCGGAAAGTCGGGCCAGCGCATCGGTCCCGGCCTGTCCTTTGCCAAACTGGCCCTGAACGACACCAGCGCCGACATCTATCTGGTACCGGCCGCCTGGGCCGATACCGGATTCTGCAAGCGCGATTCCAATCCACTGCCAGGCCTCGGCTGGAATGCAACACCCAAGAACAACAGCGCACTGAGTGGCACCCTGCTGTATGACCGGGCCGTGCAACGTGCCAATATTGCGTTGACCGAAACCGGTGGTGTATTGCGAGGTATCCTGTGGCATCAGGGTGAGGCCGATTCCGACGACCTTGCCTGTGCGCAGGCCTATGCCGACAATCTGTCAGAGCTGGCCAGTGCACTTCGCACCAACATTCAACCGGATGCCCGCGGTACGACAGCCCGCGGCGCCAGTGCCGATGTGCCCTTCATCGTGGGAACCCTGTCCCGCGGCTCGGATGTACGCGGTGACTTGTTGCCTTTCGGCGAAGCCAAGCAACTGGTTGACGATACCCTGCGGGACGTGGCCAGCCTGATACCACTGTCGGATGTCGTGATCAACGACGATCTGGTTCCGCCGGGCTATGCCTGCGGGGAAGGTTCCTGCATTCACTTCGGTGCGCTGGCCTACCGCGAAATGGGCAGACGGTATTACCAGGCGATCACCGGTCTGTTACCTGAAAATTGAAGGCATCGCTCACAAACTCTACTAAGCTCTCGTTTCATCTGGCTTTTTTATTGCTCACAGACTGAAACGAATCGAATCTACCAAAGCTCGCCAGGCACAGGCCCGGCACTTGCTTAACCTACCCGATGAAAAGTGTGATTACCCTCCCGATCAAGATGACCCAGCTGATGCGCCTTGCGCTGCTGTCAGCCGCCGTACTGCTGGCCAGCTGCAGTGACGAGCTGTCGCCCGACAATGTCGGTGACAACAAGGTGCCTACCGGCGATTTCGAACTGCGCGCAAGCGTCGACGACCTGCAATTGACAGAAGGCAGCGAAAGCGGTGTGCGCATCCCGTTGACACTGGTACGCAGCAATGGCCATTCGGCAAGCGTCCAGCTCAGTGTCAGCGGCGCTTCCAGCGCCGATTCGGCCTTCATCAACAGCAACTTCACTCAGACTACCCTGAGCGCCGGCAACAATGCCAGCGAATTGCAGCTGCAACTGGACATCGCGGACCTGCCGATACTGCCTCAAGAGCGTGAGTTCATCATTCTGGCCACCGACGGTACCGACAGCCACTCGGTCGAGGTGCAAGTCAATGTCACGCCGGTCGACGCTCCCGATGTCTATCTGCTGGTCGGCCAGAGCAACATGGTGGGATTCAGTGGCGACGGCACCCGACAGGCCTTCCCGGGCGGTGCTGACGAAACCAACCCCCGAATCAAGCAGCTGAACGTCAGCAAGAACGATCGACAGGATATCTTTCTGACACAGGCGGATTTCGTTTCGGCCTCGAAGAACGTGGTAGCGCCCGGCATCACCACGGCAGAAGACCCCTTGCATGTACCACTGGATCCATCCAACACAACCGGCAAGGACCTCGAATACATCGGATTGGGCCTGAGCTTCGCCAAGGAAGCACTGAACGAGACAAGCCGTGACATCGTGCTGGTTCCCGCAGCCTGGTCCGGTTCATCATTCTGCAAGGTCGAAGACGGTCAGGATGGCCCCAATGGCCAATGGAACGCCCAACCGACCACTGATCCTGAACTGGGCAATACCTGGCTGTTCGATCGTGCCGTGGCCCGTGCCAACCTGGCTCTGGCAGAGACCGGCGGTATCCTGCGTGGCATTCTGTGGCATCAGGGCGAATCCGATTCGAACGAGCGCTGCGCCGAGAGCTATGAGCAGAACCTGGAGCGGCTGATCTTCCAGATGCGCATGAGCATCGACGCCGATCTGCGTGGCGGTGATCTGCGACGGGCTGACAGCAATATTCCCTTCGTGATCGGCACCATGTCACGCGGCAGTGATGAGCGCGGCGATCTCTCCGACTTTCCGTTGAGCAAGCAGCTGGTGGATAATGCACATCGCGAACTGCCCGGCCGTATTCCCTTCACGGCCCTGTCCGACCACGAAGATCTGATCCCCGCCAACGGCTATCCCTGTGGCAATACCACCTGCATCCATTTCGGTGCGGCGGCCTTGCGGGAAATGGGTGTGCGCTATCATGATGCCCTGCTGCGGGCAGCTGCAGGCTCCTGATCGCTTCCAGGCGCAGGCAGGTTGCATGGCTGACATACCCGATGGTAACTGGCCTGCCTGCCAACTCGGCCGGCCAGCTGCTATAACTCCACTATAGCCAACCCTTGCCGATAACTGTCTGATGAGACTGCATGCCCTCCAATACCTGCGCGCTGTTGCGGCGCTGGCCGTGGTGTACAGCCACACGGTCATTCAGGTGGCGGACTACGAACAGTATCTGACAGAGGCCGGCAGTTTCGGGGTGGATATCTTCTTCGTGATATCCGGCTTCATCATGATCTTCATCTCGAAGCCCGGCGACCGCCCTGTCGGATTTCTGAAGAACCGCATTCGCCGGGTTGTTCCGCTGTACTGGTTCTTCACGTTCATGATGGCAGCCATTCTGCTGCTGATGCCTTCCGTATTCAAGGCGACGGTCTTCGATCTGCAGGCCCTGCTGCTCAGTCTCGGCTTCATCCCTTTCTGGAGCCTGGCACATCCCTACGAAGCCTGGCCCATTCTGGCGCCTGGCTGGTCTCTGAACTTCGAGATGTACTTCTATCTGATATTTGCCATCTCCCTGTTGCTGACCGAGCGCTATCGCATTGCCTTCATCACACTGGTCATCACCGGTGTTTTCCTGCTTGCCTCGTATTTCAACGATGGTGAATCCGCCCTGGCATTCTTCTTCAGCAAATCACTGGTGTTCGAGTTCATTCTCGGCATGCTGCTGGCGGTTGCCTGGAAACGCGGATTCCGCCTGCCGCCATCGACCGCTGCCTGGCTGTTGCTGGTGTCGATCTGCGTACTGCTGATCAAGCTGCCCCTGCCGCGCATCTTCGAATACGGTCTGCCATCGTTCTTCATTGTCATGGCTTGCCTGTATGTGCGCATCGGTGAGCATCGTTGGGGTGTTCTGCTGGGAGACGCCTCCTATGCACTGTATCTGAGCCATATCTTCACGCTCGGCATCCTGCGCAAGTTTCTGGCCCCACTACTGGGCGAGGGGCAAACAGCTGCCTGGTTGTTCGTCGTGATCTCGCTGATCGTCTGCGTGCTGGTCAGCATCGTGATACACAAGTACATCGACAACTGGCTGCTGCGCCATGAACGCCTGCAATGGGGCAACAAGACGGCGGCCGTTGTCAGCAAGGCATGACGGCGGCGGGCCCCGACAACCACCTGCTCGACGTCAAGACGACCTTTCCAGGGTCGGCAACAAGTCATGACGAGTGAGGAGGACACCAAGGCCAGATTCAGAACGCTGCTGGACTTGCCGACGGAACACAGTCTGACCGTGTCCGGTAGCCGCAGGGAAACTCGCAACGGCAGCGAATACGAATCACACTGGTTCGAAGAGCATGACGCGCAGGCGCAGCTGATCGCACGCTTTCGTACCTGGACACGACAATCCCTGCGCCCCCCTTACCGCAAGCAGATTGGCTGGGAGCGCTATTCACTCAAGGGGGAACTGCTGGATCGCGAAGTACGCTATTCACGACGCCCGGATACGCAGTATCTGCACTGAGGGTCCGGGCAGATCGCGTCAGGCGTGCTCGCGAATGACCTCCAGAAATTCATCGCCGTACTGTTCCAGCTTGTGCTGACCGACACCTGACACACTGGCCATCTCGGTCCGATCACGTGGCTTGATGGCGATCATGTCGGCCAGAGTACTGTCATTGAACACGATATAGGCGGGTACCCCGGCCACATCGCTCAGCTGCTTGCGCAATCCTCGTAATGCGTTCCATAGTGGCTGATCGTGCTCTGCAATCTCGGCCATCGCCCGCTTGCGCCGACCCGCAGAGCCTTGTCGCTTGCCAGTGGCAACAGTCAGCTCTCGCAGATGCAGGGTCTCGATGCCCTTCAGAACCGGTCGCGCCGCTTCGGTCAGCATGACCGAGCCATGACCATCGACATCGACTGCCAGCAGACCCCGGGCAATCAGCTGCCGGAACAGATTGCGCCACTCCAGCGCCGAATGTTCCTTGCCAATGCCGTAGGTTGACAGGCGTTCATGCCCGAAGCGCTGGATGCGTTCCGAATCCTTGCCCAGCAAGACATCCACCACATAGCTGACCCCGAAACGCTGACCGGTACGATAGACACAGGACAGCGCCTTGCGGGCCGATTCGGTCGCATCCCAGGTATGCGGCGGATGCAGACAGTTGTCACAGTTGCCACAGGGTTCCTCCAGCGTATCACCGAAGTAACTGAGCAAGGCTTGCCGTCTGCAGGTCGTCAGCTCGGCCAGACCCAGCATGGTCTCCAGCTTGTGATTCTCCAGACGCTTGTGCTGCTCATCGGCATCGGACTGCGCCATCATCGAGCGCAGATTGATGACATCCTGCAGGCCATAGGCCATCCAGGCATTCGAGGGCAATCCGTCGCGACCGGCTCGCCCGGTCTCCTGGTAATAGGCCTCGACACTCTTGGGCAGATTCAGATGCACCACGAATCGAACATCGGGCTTGTCGATTCCCATGCCGAAGGCGATGGTTGCGACGACGATCAGCCCATCCTCACGCAGAAACCGCGTCTGATTATGTTGTCGCTCTTCGGCCGACAGACCGGCATGATACGCCAGTGCGGTTCTGCCCTGCTTGTTCAGCCATTCCGCCGTCTGCTCCACTTTCTTGCGTGACAGGCAATAGACAATGCCGGCATCACCCTCATGATGCGTATCCAGAAACTGCAGCATGGCCTCGCGAGCGTTGTCCGGCTCGCCGATGGCGTATCGGATATTGGGACGATCGAAGCTGCTGACGAAACTGGCTGCTTCGGTCAATTGCAGATTACCGGCAATCTCCTGCCGGCTGCGTTCATCCGCCGTTGCCGTCAATGCAATGCGTGGCACATCGGGATAGCGTTCGGAGAGAATCGACAGGCCCAGATACTCGCGCCGGAAATCGTGACCCCACTGGGACACACAGTGGGCCTCATCGATGGCAAACAAGGCAATCTGACAGCGATCGATCAGCGAGAGCATCTGCGGCATCAGCAGACGCTCCGGTGCCACGTACAGCATGTCGATTTCGCCCGCCAACAAGGCATTTTCGGTCTGCGCCACGCTTTGCGCATCCATCGAGGAGTTGATGAAGGCAGCGTTCAGGTCAAGCGCCTTGAGCGCATCCACCTGATCCTGCATCAGTGCAATCAATGGCGAGATGATGATGCCGGTACCGGGTCTGGCCAGCGCGGGAATCTGATAGCACAGGGACTTGCCGCCCCCGGTCGGCATCAGAACCAGCGCATCTCCACCGGCGATGACCGTATCGACAATGGCTTGTTGCTGACCTCGAAACTCATCGAAGCCATAGATGGTCTGAAGTATTTCCAGTGCGGCAGTGGACGTCATTTTCTGTGTCTGCATTTCGCCTCCATGCGAAGTGGAACGTGTGGACCAGGTTTGTCGAGACTATCTGGCACCCATGCGTATGGCACCATCGAGTCGGATGACCTCTCCATTGAGCATCGTGTTCTCGATGATGTGCTGGACCAGTGTCGCATAATCCGACGGCTTGCCCAGACGTTTGGGAAACGGCACCTGAGCGGCCAGACTCTGCTGCACCTCATCCGGCATGCCGGTAACCATCGGCGTTTCGAAGATTCCCGGGGCAATGGCACAGACCCGCACGCCCAGCGATGCCAGATCTCGTGCCATGGGCAAGGTCATGCCGACGATACCGGCCTTGGACGCCGAATAGGCGCACTGACCGACCTGTCCGTCAAAGGCTGCTACCGAAGCGGTATTGATGATGACACCACGCTCCTGATCCTCGCCCGGTTCGTTGCCGACCATATGCGCTGCGAATCGCGAGGCAACCAGGAAGGAACCGGTCAGGTTGACGCTGATGACTCGGGCAAACAGATCGGCATCGTGCGCCCCGTCGCGGCTGACACTGCGAGCCGCCGGGGCGATACCGGCGCAATTGACCACGACCCGGGGTACACCCTGGCTGGCAATCACCTGTTCGATGGCGGCATCCACCGCCTCTACCTGCGTGATGTCACAGGCAACGAAACCGATACCATCACTGGCCAGTTCGGCCGCCGCGGCCTCATTGGGCAGATCGAGGACGGCAACCCGGCATCCCAGTGAAGACAGATGGGACGCGGTACCACGCCCCAGGCCTGAGGCACCGCCCGTGATGACGACGGAGACTTCGGATTCACAACGCATGTTCAAACTCCCTGATAGGCGTGGCGACGCTGGTTGTATTCATCGACAACAACCTGCATGGCCGCCTCGTCGTACTCTCGCAAGCCACTGAGTACGAGGTTCTTCTCACCGGTACCGATGGTCCGGCCTGCCACTTCGATATCGAACTTCAATTGCACCTGCCCCTTGCGCCCATCGACACTGATATCGGAATCAGCCAGCTCCAGCGTCAGCTGGCCATCGATGGTATCGCGCAGCCGCGCCAACTGTCCATCGGCCGAATCGACGAACAAGGCCACTGCCGAGTCTTCAAGATCGATGGACATGTTCCTGTAGATCACCATGGGTCGGGCCGGGTTGATCATCGTCTCTGCACTGCGCATCAAAGGGACCAGCACATCGGGGAAGGTCTGTCCCGAGAAGCGCACGTACTGCTCACACAACTGAGCAATGAAGCTCTGGTCGGTAAATCGTTCTCCGTCCAGTGACAGGCTCAGCAGCGCACGATCGCGCGCATCGGTAATGTCGGCCTGTCCATCCACGGCGGGCGGCAGCAGCATGCGGGTCTTGCCATCGAGCATGCCGGAGAACTGCACACGGGTATGTCTTGCCGCGCCATAGCGATGCAGCAGCACCGAGAACAGCAAGTCACCAGGCACGCAGAAACGCTTGCTCTGCGGGTCATGAATCGGGTTGAAATCGCCAGCCACACCCTTGGCAAAGGCACTGGCCTGTGTTTCTTCGAAGGATACAGCCCCATCACTCTCCGTGATGAATCTTGATATGTCCATGCATGGCCTCGTCAATCAGCCGCCCATGATCGCAAACACCACCCGGTGTCGCAAGTGATTGATGGGACAACTTGCGCATGAGACTTGTGATGAATTCGAGGTGCCTGCCGGGGCCGTCAGAACCCTGTACCGATGCAGGCTGCTGCCAGCAACCGCTCAGGGGTTGTGGCATGCATTATTCAGCCGATTGTCGTGCCATTGCGACATCGACGATCGCAGGACGAGTCAGGCCAGATGGCTGCGTTGCTGCAGATCCAGCTGCGCCATGATCAGGGAGTCGAAGTATTGTCGGCTACTGTCATCGACATCGACCCAGCGCGGGTAGAAGGGATCGCGGCGATCGTCGAACAACGGGCATTCCCAGCCACGCGTACTGTTGACCATGTCCTGCACCCCCTGTTCACCGAAGCGCTGCAGGTAACCGGCCATGACGCAATCCACATAGCTTTGCAATACCGGATTGCCCTGATCGGCCAGCAGGCGATTCTCTGTCTGGCTGCGGTAGACCATGATGCTCTCCACCCCTTCCTCGAACATCTGCTGGCGCAGCTCGTCCGACAGTTCGAAGTCACTCAGCGGCAGGCTCAGGCGGTCGTAGCCGGCTTCCCGGGCATCAAGCTGTGGCAGGTGCGCCAGTGGCAATCGCACCACGACGCCATCGATTCCCGCGGGAACCACTTCCTGCCCGGGCTGCACCACCACGCCGGAAGTAGGTTCGATACTCAGCGATGTGCATCGCTTCTCCCGGGCAGGATCGGTCACTCGATGGTCCCAGACACGCTGCCAACCATTGAGCCGCGCCGAATGCGCAATCTCGTCGGCCGGTCGTGTTTCCCGGTTCACCAGGGAACCATAGCCAAAATAGTGGATCCAGTCAGTGTTCATTCACTCAAAAAGGTCAGGTTGCGATCGAGATACCGGCGAACAGCCCGCAAGCATCGTATGATTGACAATAGCATGACGAAATCATTCCCATTCCGCCCCCCGGTACTTCTGCTGCTGCGGCTTTCTCGCCTGTACACCGTGCTGGCGCGCCAGGCCGCCGTTTCTACCCGCAAGGGGCAGCATTGTATCCGGCAGCTGACTCGGTCGCCGGCAAGGCTCCTGCTGCTACTGGTACTGCTGATCTGGCAAACTTCGGGCCACGCCCGAGGCCTGCTGGCAGAAGAGCAACATGTGGCCGCTTCCCTGGCTGCACAAGTCCCCTGGTCGGACGCTGCCGGCAAACACCAGTCTCACCCGCTCGGGGTGCAGACCCTGTTCATCGAGAAGCAGGAAAGCAAGAATGCCGGCCAGGTGCGCCATGCCAGAGTCTACCAGTATGATTACACGACTCAATCCGCCAGAATGCTGGTCATCGATCTCGAGAATCGAACCCTGACACGGCAGCAACGCATCGAGTCCGTGCATCTGCCACTGAGCGAGCAGGAAATCGCCTTTGCCAGAAGCCTGCTGGAACGCGATGCCAGCCTGCTGGCAGCATTGCAGGCGGAACACGCCCTGCGCAATGCGACACCGTTCACGACGCTGGACGAACTGGACGTCAAGGCCAGTATCCACGAACCACTGGACAGTGGAGATCCCTGTCTGGTATCGCGTTGTGCGCTGCTGTCACTGTTTGATGCCAGCCATACCGTCTTCACGACCGAACCTCTCATTCATCTGAACACACAACAAGTCGGCGAGTTGCGGCGTCGATGAGCAAGCTGAGCCGGATTCGCCTGCCTGCGGCATTGCTGTCACTGCTGCTCCTGCGACTGATTGCCCCGGTGCACGCCCAACAGACCGATTGCGGAGCGCAGCTGGCGGTGGATCATGCCTTCAGCTCCGGTGCCACCTGGTCCATGTGCATTGCCGTCGAGGAATCTCACGGCCTGACCGTGCGCTCGGTTCGCTACCGCGCACCTGGAGACAGTCTGCGCCCGGTCATTGCCGAAGCCCACCTGGGTCAGCTGCTGCTGCACTACCACGACAGTCGCGCTCCCATTGCCCAGATACAGCCGTCGCTGCAGCCTCCTCGCAGCGCCGAGGCCACCGATATCATCAGCATGAATGACAACAGCTGTGACGGCACCCGCCTGAACGTCTCCGGTCATGCTGCGGCCGTCTGTTCGCGCGTCAGCGACAATCGCATACTCGCCAAGTACGCCCAGCGTCCCGCCATTCAGAGTCAGAAGCTGGAACTCAGCAGCGCCTTCCAGCGAGAAACCCTGAGCTGGACCAGCAGTTTCACCTTCACCGAGGATGGTCAGATTCGCCCTGGCCTGAGCCTCTCCGGTCGCGCAGCGCTTACCAATCAGGACCCTGAGCATGCGCAGGCCATTCCGGCAGATACCGAAGCGCTGACGCGCGCTACCTTGCTGGCCAACTGGCGCATGGTATTCGAACTGGATACACCCACCGCAGATCGTGTGGAACAATTCGATTTTCCGCTCGATACCACTGCTGGCAACCGACGCCCGATGCAGGTCAGAACGCTGACCAGCGAAACGCTGCTGCAGGTGGAACGCGAGAATTTTCGCGGCTGGCGCATCGTGGATGCCAGTGGCGCCGGTTACTACCTGGACCCTGCCAACAGTGGCTTCAGTTTCTCCAACACCGGCATGGAGTGGGCACAGTCCGACGGCGCCGTTACCGTGTTCCAGGCCTGCGAACGGCACGCCTGGCTGAACAGCGGCGAAACCGAGCCGGGCAACAGCGCGTCCCGAACAACCGGCTGCGGAGAGTCGCTCGATGATTTCATCGACGGTGACCCCTTGCAAGGCAACCAGCCAGTGCTTTGGTACAGCCTTTCGCGCACGCTGGATCCGAGCATCGAGGACTGGCCAGTCCTGCGTGATGTGTCCCTGCAGTTCGACCTGACCCCTTTCGACTGGACGGCGGCCTCACCCTTCGAGGTGAATGACTAGTGCGAGGGCAATGGTGGCAGACACCGGCAAACAGGCAGTCGGACTTTTCAGCGCAGGGCTGCAGCAAATGCCAGGGCTGGTTCCTGAGCAGACACCTGTACAGAGGCCGGCAATGGCGCCTGCACCGGGATCCGAACACGATGATGGCGACAAAACTGGACACTCTACTGCGCAGAGCCTTGAACGATACCCTGCCCCGAACTGCTCGCCGGCTGGCCCTGATCACCCTGCTTTCGGTCAGTTGTCTACTCACGCTTCACGTCGATGATGAGCAGTCGGCCGGCATTGGCCTGGGCTTCAGGCAGGCACAAGCGGCGGAACCGGCCTGTGATGCCGACTCGCGCATCACCGAGACCTTCTCCAACGGCGCTGTCTGGGATCTGTGCTGGGAGTCGCGCATCCGCGAAAACCTGGTACTGACGGATGTGCAGTACACCCCTCCCGATGGCGAGCCGCTGCCGGTGCTCAGCTCTGCCAGACTGAGCCAGCTGCACGTGGCCTACGATGACAGTGACGTCACCTACAACGATGTCACCCAATACGGTCTCGGTGGCGGCTATCTGCTGACACTTACCGAGGCTGACTGCCCTCAGGGAGAGCTGCTCGATGTGCAGACTCGCCCGGCCATCTGCCGCTGGCGCGGCCAGAGCGACAATGGCTACCGTACGGCAAACCGTTCGGTGAAGGCCGAAAGCCTGAACCTGTTTTCCGTATCGCAAGTCGGTGCCTACGCCTACATCATCAGCTGGAGCTTCTACGATGACGGTGCCATGGAACCGGGCGTCGGGGCTACCGGTGCCTTGCAACGCAGCTCGGCCCAAATCGATCTGCCCTACGGACGTGTCCTGCAGAACGACCCCGACACCCTGTGGCTGTCACACACCCACAACTACTACTGGCGCCTGGATTTCGATCTCGGGGAATCGGCCACCGATGATCGCTTCTCCGAAACACGCTATGTGTTGCAGAGTGATGGCCGCCGTATTCGTCAAAGCGAGACCTTCGACACCGAACAGGCGCGACAGATCGATCCCGACACCCAGCAGAGCTGGCAGATCAGCGCCAGCGAGGCCATCGACAGCCCGGCCTACACGATCGAACCGCTACGCCTCGGACATCGCTTCGTGCGTGAGGAAGTGGAACCCTATTCAGCCTACGATCTGTTTGTCACGGTCGCCAACGATTGTGAACGATTCGCCAGCCAGAATGCCCGCTTCAACCCCGACTGCCTCAACCACGTATTGCAGTATGTCGATGGTCAGTCCATCGCAGGACAGGATATCGTGCTGTGGCATCGGGTCGGCTTTCATCATGTGCCTCGCAGTGAAGATCAGCGCAATATGCACACCCACTGGGACGGTTTCGTCATGCAGCCCCGGAATCTGCTGACGGGTACCAGCTCACTGGCCTCACTGCCCAACAGTCCACCGAGTTTCGTCGACCTGGTCAATCTGGAGAACGATCCCGGGGACCTGATACACGGTCACCTGTCGGCCGAAGACCCCGACAACGACGTCCTGAGCTTTACCGCCTCCGGCCTGCCACCCGGGGTGCGCATGAACACGCGTGGGCACCTGCAGGGATCCACCCGGCAGGCTGGCAATTACACCGTGTCGGTCGCCGTGCGGGACGATCACTACCAGACCAGCAGCAGCTTCGACTGGAAAGTGGGCGATGTGTCGGTACCCAGACGCTCGAGCGGGTCGGTCAGCCCCTGGTGGCTGACCATGCTGTGCCTGCTGCTTGCCGGACGATGGAGACGGTCTGGCTGAGACCGCCAGCGTGGCTGTAGCTACATGGTGCTTTTCCCCGTAATACCCCGGCTGCCACGCTCGAGAGTACGATATCGGCAAGCGGAAACCGCTGCACAGGCCGACAGGGCTCGCAACGACTCGGCTCGTCTGGTCATGGATATCGATGACGCTCAACGAGGAAACACCATCATGAATCACCGTGTACTGGCACTGCAGGGCTGCCTGTTGCTGATGTCAACCACCGGCAAGGTTCTGGCTGCAGATCGTTTTCAGGTAAGGGTGGAAGGCAATACCCTGAGCTGGGGCAACGCTACCCATGGCTATCTGCAAGTCCAGAGTGCCAGCGACTGGACCACCATGTGTGAATACCAGGTGTACACCCTGGGGGATACCCCCTCGGGCAATCGCGACGGGACAGCCTGCGAGGTGAGTGATGGCAGCTACCATGTCATCAATCACTCCACACGACAGCGTATCCAGGGCATTGTTGTCGGCGACATCGATGCCGTCTATACCGCGCCACCGGTGGAAACGATCGACAACGTCTGGGTCGTGCACGATCCCTATCTGGGCATCAATGCCGCCGATGTCATGAGCCAGCTGAATGCGATACCCGCCCCGCAGGATCTCCATGCACAGGTCTATTCGCCAACGGCCGCCGAGCTGTTCTGGACCCGGGCGGCAATTCCCGGCTTGCAATACGACATCTACCTTGGCGAGCAGAGACTCGGCAGCAGCGCCGGCACCAGCCTGTATCTGGACGGCCTGACGCCAGGCACCAGCCTGCAACTGAGGGTGCGTGCCCGTGACAGCTCGGGCGCAGTATCCAGAGACTCGCAGCTCAGCCTGACCACACTTGATGACGCCAGCGGATCTGCGGGCGGCACTGAGCAAGGACGGCAGACGCCAGAGAACCTGACAGTCGCCATCTACTCCGATTCCGTTCTGGAACTGTTCTGGGCGCGTCAGCGCCCGGGCCAGATGTTCCAGATCAGTCGCAATGCAGAAGTACTGGGCGTTACCGACGGTACCAGCTACCTTGACGGCGATTCCCCCGCCGCCAGCGACAGGACCTATGCAATAGTCGCCATTGACGAACAAGGCAGGCAGTCAAGCGCCGCCAGCATCCAGGTGCCGGCAACCACAGGCACAGTGACTCCACCGGTATCAGCGGCCATCACCCTGGCAAATGCCGAACAGGTGCTGCGTGAAATCATCGCCATTGCCAATCGCAAGCCCTTTGAAGTTGTTGAAGCGGCCATGCAGCGTCCACATGAGGCACTCAAGGAGCTCTTCATCAACTATCGTAGCGCGGGTGTAACCACGGCCAATGGCCTGACTCTGGTGCCTGGTAGCACCGAGATTCCAGGTGGTTCTGCCGGTGGCGACTACAGCTGTGACGCCGGAGGCAGTGCCTCCTTGCCGATCATTCTAGGTGGTGGTGATGGCCAGGGATATGTGTCGACTTATTCCGACTGTTCTCTGCCAACGGGCATCTACAGTGGGCAGGTGCAGTTGTACCCGGCCTCACGCGGCCCGGAGAGTTACTACAAGTACGAGGGCATCGAGGTGCAAACCTTCGCAGAGGACCAACAGTACTTCTACGACTCCGAGCAGACTCGAACCATGCCCTATCGTGACGGAGTCCGGATCAACGACAGCTGGACCGTGGAGCACTACGAAAACATCGCAGCCGATGGCAGTATCACGCTTGCCGTTCATGACTTCACGGCCGAGATGGGCAGGCGTGTCGGCCTGTCCTTTGCCGAACCGATCACCACCTTGCAACCGACGGTCATGTACCGCGATTCCAGCAGTGACATCAGCTTCGATGCCGACATTCCTGCCGTGTCCGATCAACGCCTGAGCGTCAACATCTCATTGCGCTACGAAGGCGATACGGAAGCAGAAGAACCGCTGGACCAATGGACCGAAGGCAGCATCAGCGTGACCGCGGCCGATGGCAGTTCGGTAATTGCAACACCCGTACCGGACGATACCGGCACGATTCGCATGTTGATCGGCGATGATGTGGTTGATGTGCCTGTTGATGATGAGCTGCAGGTGGAGGTATTCGTGAGCCGTTGACATCCAGATGTCGAACGACCTCGAACTCTCTGCTTGCCCCGACGGCCCTGAACACCGCTCCCCATGATCCTCGGCATCAGCTATCGCCTTGCGGATAGCTGATGCCGAGCACGGCATAGACCAGCTTCTGCTCCTCCACCTCGATGGTGACTTCATCATCCACCTGCTTTTTCAGCAAAGCCCTGGCCAGCGGTGAATCCACACTGATGAATCGCCTGGCCGGATCGATCTCGTCCGCACCGACGATACGTACCGTCATGGTCGAGCCGCTGTCGGTCTCCAGTTCGACCTCGGCGCCAAAGAATATCGCATCGCCTCCGGCACGCCGGTCGATGACTTTCAGGTCCGGAATGCGTTTCTGCAGGTAGCGCACGCGCCGATCGATTTCGCGCAGTTCCTTCTTCCGGTAGATGTATTCTGCGTTCTCTGACCGATCGCCTTCGGCGGCGGCGGCACTCAGTGCGGCAGTGACATCCTTGCGTCTTGCCCACAGCGCCTTTTCCTCGGATTTCAGGCGGTCATAACCTTCACGGGTGATATACGGTGAAGAGCGAGGACTTGGGGGGCGGTAGCGGCTCATGAAACTCGTGGCTTCGGTGCAATCGAATGAGCAGTATTGTAGCCCCAACCCGGCTCGATGATCACCCACATGGCAAGATGACAGACACCCGTGTCGGACCCTGGCGCCAAGGGCACATTGGATGCGCAGACCATGCGGACACCCTGCCTGCCTTTCCGAACGGCACCCGAATCGATCAGCACTCTGCCCTTTTCGAGTATTTCCCTACGACGTGGAAACAGGTTAAGGTATTGACAAGGGTCCTCTACCGAGCAGCAGACTCGATACATCAGGGCAGGTGATCATCATGCCGCGACATCACGCAGATGGACTGGGTATTCACTACGAACTCCATGCCTCGTCGTCGGATGCATCCGTTTCGACGGTTCTTCTCCTTCATGGCCTGGGTTCCAGCCTCCGCGATTGGTCAGATCAGGTCCCGGCATTGACTGCCAATCATCAATTGCTGCTGATCGACCTGCGTGGTCACGGCGACAGTGACAAGCCCACCCAGCCTTACTCCATTCGGGATATGGCGAATGATGTCGCCTCGCTGATCAACAGTCTGAAACTGACTGGTGTTCATGCTGTGGGCCTGTCCATGGGCGCACAGATTGCGCTGCAGCTTGCTCTGGACCACCCCGACCTTGTAGCAACCATCACGGCGGTCAACTCCCCGGCGGACATGAAACCTCGACGTCTGCGTGACAGGTTCACCGTCATGCAACGCAAGTTGCTGGTCAGACTGCTCGGGATGCGACGTCTTGGTCGAATCATTGCCGAGCGATTACTACCAGGTGATGAGTTCATCGACCGGCGGCGGCTGTTTGCCGATCGCTGGTCAGAGAACGATCCTGCCGCCTATCAGGCAGCACTCGATGCCATCCTGAGCTGGGACATCACACCTGAGCTGTCACGCATCGAACAGGCCATCCTGGTGATCTGCGCCAGTGAAGACTACACCCCGCGAGCCTGGAAACAGCGCATTGTCGAGCTGGCCCCGAATGCCAGAATGGTCATCATTCCGGACAGCCGCCATGCCGTTCCGGTTGAACGTCCTGCGGCCTTCAATGCCGTGTTGCTCGATTTTCTGCAAGAACAGCAAGAGTCATCCGACCGAAGCGTTTCACGCGATCTTCACCGTCAGAGGTAGCGACTCTCCGACGGTAATCGACTCTCACGACCAGGCTTGGTATCACTGCCTTTCGCCATTGCCGTGTGCGAAAAACAAAGGCTGATCATTGCAGAGCTGCTGTTCATTCTTGCATTGATCAACAGAATCATCTGCCATTCGGATGGCGCTTCAAGCCGTACATCGGGCATTCAGGGCTTACAACCGCAATAGAACGTCCGTGTGTTGGCCGACTATTGCCGCTTCTCCGCCGCAAACTGATCAAATGCAACCGCTGCTACCAGAATGACGCCGATGACGATCTGCTGAATGAAGGAAGAGACATTCAACAGCACCAGACCATTGGTCAATACACCGATCAGGCAGGCGCCAACCACAGTGCCGAATATGCTCCCCACACCGCCAAACAGACTGGTACCACCGATAACGACAGCAGCAATGACAGTCAATTCCACCCCCAGACCTGCCACCGCTTCAGCGGAGTTCAAGCGAGCTGACAGCAGGAATCCGGCCAGTCCGCAGAAGAAGCCAACCACCACATACACCGAAAATATCACTCGACGCGTCGGTACGCCGTTGAGTGCAGCAGCGCGGCTGTTGCCTCCAGTGGCATACACATGCTGGCCGTACTGAAAGTACCGCAGCACCAGATGAGCCAGAATAGCGCAACCGAGAAAGATGATCACGGGAACCGGTACCGGCCCGATCCTACCCTGGCCCCACCAGGTGTAATCTGCTGCAAAACCGCTGATCGGACCACCGCCTGAAAACAGCAGGGCTGCCCCCCTGAACGCGGTCAATCCACCGAGTGTCACGACGAAGGGTGGTACCTTGAGTCGCGTTATGGCCATGCCCTGCAGGGCGCCTCCCAGCATGCCGACCAGCAGACCGGCGGCCAGTGCCAGAATCGCAGGATTCCCTGCATCCAGATTCGCACCGATCGCAAACCGGTCAGCCAATCCCCCTTTTGCAACATAGGCACTGACCAGCCCTGCGAGAGCCATCAGTGAACCCACCGACAGATCGATACCGGCCGTGAGTATGACGAAGGTCATGCCGATGGCGATCAGTCCCGAGATCGACACCTGCCGGAGGATATTGAACAGGTTCAGTGGATGCAGGAAACGCGGTTCAAGCAATGCAAACACCGCGATCAGCAATAACAGAAACAATGGCGCCGCAAAACGCGCTGAAAACTCCAGCGCGTTGAACGGCACCTTGTTGATTTCTCTACTCGACATGATTACCGAGGCTCTGCAAGCTGGCTGTCTTATGCTCTGTCTATTGGACTTCTCCGAGCCTCTCACCCTCTTCGATGTTGCTCTGGGTGATTGCAATCGGCGTCAGCAATACCTGCTCATCAGGTGCAGTGCCGTCACGCAGATAGCTCACCATGGCTTGCATGGCGGTACGACTCTGCCCACCCGGGAATTGTTCGATCGTGGCGGTGAGACCGCCATCACGCACGCTGCCCAGAGCTTCAGGCAGCGCATCGAAACCAATGATGACGATGTCGAGGTTCTGCTCCTGAGCCACCTGCAGAGCTCCGAGAGCCATGTCATCATTGGCAGCGACAATGACATCCGGTGGCGTATCGAGACCGGCAAGGATGGATTCAGTGACCGATGCACCTTCCTCACGCGCAAAGTTTGCCGTCTGTTCTGCTACAAATGTGTACTTGTCAGACAGTGGGTCCAGTACGTCATGTACACCTCGATTGCGATCGATGGCAGGGCTGGCTCCTGGCTGCCCCTGAAGATTGACGACCGTGGCGCCATCGGGGAACAGGCTCACGATCAGATTGGCCTGAGCCTGGCCACCGAGAACATTGTCAGCTCCAACGTGAGAGAGGATGCCTTCCACACCCTGGACTGCCCGGTCAATGGTGATCACGGGTATCTCTGCATCCACCGCCTGTTGCAGGGCAGGCGCCATTGCCACTGCGTCGATGGGCGAGATGACGATACCGTCAACGCCCTTGATGATGGCTGATTCAACGTCTGCCGTTTGCTTGGTAGTCTGATTCTGGCCGTCGGACTCCATCAGAGTTATCCCACCCAGCGAGTCAGCTTCGGCCGACAACTCCTTTTGCATGTGCACGAAGAAGGGAAAGCCGAGACTGGGAACAGAGGTGAAGATTTCCAGGTCCTGCGCCAGAGAATGACCGGAGATGGCCAGTGTAGTTGCGAGTAGTCCGGCCTTGATCGCCGCTCCGATGCTGCGGCGATGCCGGCTGGATGGAGTAGCTGTCTGTCTGATGGTTGTACCGTGGTGCATGGTTTTTCTCTCCAGTGTCGCAGCCTGCTGGCTGCAGATATTGCGTTGACAGATGGAAGGCGCTTGTACGCTCAGACACATCCATTCGCACTCTCGAAACCGATTGAACGTCAGCCGTTGTCCGTGCATGACGGGCGGGAACCTTCTGACGGGTTCCGTCGCAGTCATGAGAATTTGCTCTTCGGCAGCATCGCGCTGCATGGCGGTAGTTCGGCATGCGCTGACTGATCACGTTGGTGGTGTGATTGGATTTCATTGAATCACGGTCAAAGCTGTTTGTAAATATCCTGCAGAAGCGAAGCGTCGCGATGCGGCGGATATCCGCCCCACCGTCGCTGCAGGCGTACGCCAAGGCGGCGTAGAGAGCCGGCACTCGGAAACAGGGCATCCGACGTGGAGCCGGCGCCCCCCGATTTTTCAATCTGATTTCTGCCTGCACAGGCGCTTTGCAGCACTGAGTGGACGTTCAAATGTCTGCAGGGAGCGCCCGAGGCTCTGCAGCAACGCTGGAAAATACCGAATTACTTGAAGGCCACTACGAGAGTGACAATACGAATACAGCAGCCAGCTCGAGCAGCAACTCAACCATAAACAGCGACAATGGCTTCAACTACAACAAGCGGCTTGCAGTTTCCGGCCGCGGCCACACGTTCCATCTCGGCGAACTCGGACTGCGCTGCCACCCCCACCGCACCATGGCTATCGCCTGCATGGGTCAACACGCCACGCAGCTCAGCACCGTCTTCATCAAGAATTCGCCCGACTGTGATCAGCTCAGGATCGCCCGCAACAAGCCGCCCCGGTGTCCGTCGCTGTCAATCTTGATCAGGGCGGGGATGACCAGAGCTGCATCACGTGACGCCGCAGCAACAGACTCGGTGTGAAAAACCGAATCCAGCACAACGGCCAGATCGCAGCCGCCTTTTTCAAGCGCGATAAGCTGGCAGCGGTGCACGGTCTTGCAGAGAGATCATGCGGCGCAACATGATCTCTGTCAATTCGTGTCGAACGTCTGAAAAATCCGGATCGGCATATCGATTGTCCAGTTCATGCGGATCTGCCTGTAGATCATACAGTTCGTGCCAGTCCTCCCCCTCTCGCAGCGACATGCGGTAGCGATCAGTCACCACGGTTCGAATACGTTGCGGACGCTCGAACCCCGTCATTGTCCTTTGACTGTCTTCTTCAACAAGGATGGCCTCAGGTTCTGGATCCTTCAGCAAGTCACGGCCCTGAATGCCATTGAAAGCCTGTACGCCCGCTCGCGCCAGAATGGTCGCAGAAATATCAATGCTCGACGCCAGATCGGAAACAGCTTCCCCGCCGCCCCGCTGCGATGGGTCGTACCAGATGAACGGGACGCGAATGGTGCCCTGGAAATGCAACAGCAATTTCAGCATCAAACCATGATCGCCCATGTAGTCGCCGTGGTCAGACGTAAAGATCACAATGGTATTGTCAGCCAGACCCGATTCCTCGAGCTGCGCCAGTACGCGCCCGATGGCATCGTCAATCATGGTGATGGACCCGTACGTCAATGCGAGGATTTGACGCGCTTCATCTTCCGTCACGCTGAAAGGGCTCTGGTTATCACGCGGGTCCGTACCATTTTCCATCGCTTCTCTCATTGCCTTGACAGGCGGCAGATCGCTCTTGCCGAATGAAGCTGGCAGTGGCATGTCTGCCGGGTCATACATATCCCAGTATTTCCCGGGTGGCGTAAAGGGATGATGCGGATCAGGGAAAGACATCTGCAAGAAGAACGGCGCATCATCATCGGCACGCTCCTTCAACCAGTCCTGCGACCTGTCGGCTATCCACGACGTTGAATAGAGTTCTTCCGGCACCGCTGTTCGCCAGGCCTGCGGTGCGTTGATGCGATCATCCGGCAGCGCGTTTTTCTCTCCCACGAGGCTATCGAAATCGGGATCTTGCTCACGGGCCCACAGCAGATAATCGCCACTCGCCGCATCGGCATGGTCAGCGGCAATCTCGACATGTTCGAAACCGTAGAAATCACCCCCCATACGTTCAGCCAGTGGACGATCCCATTTCGGTACCACTTCCAGATCGTAGTCTTCCGAATGCCGATCATGCTTGTAGGCGTCACGCAGTTCCTTGCGTGGCGTATGCAGCGTCGGGTCAGGTTGGTATGTATTGGACGCCGGCAGGCCGGTAAAGCTCTGCAAGTGTGACTTACCGATGAGGCCGGTCCGATAGCCTGCGTCTTTCAGTAGCTCGACAAACGTCGTGTGATCGTGTGACAGCGGAATACCATTGTGGCGCGCACCATGAAGCGAGGACATGCGCCCCGTCATGATGGACGCACGATTGGGCATGCAGATCGGATTGGCCACGTAGAACTTGTCCCACTGTCGACCCTTTTCCGCGATGCCGTCAATGTTGGGGGTCTTTACCACCGTGTTGCCATAGCAACCCAGATGATCGGCACGGTGTTGATCGGTAATGATGAACAGAAAGTTGGGTTTTTTCGTCATGACGTCGCTCTACTCAATGGTGTTGATCCCCTCTTCTGATCCCAGGCAATCAATGCGATACCCAAGGCCAAAGCCGGCAGATAGAACATCGGACTGATTGCAAGCAATACGAAAGCCGCTACAAACCGTAAACCCACTTCCAACCATGTCAGCTTGCCTCGGTCATAGGCGGACAAGGCTGAAGAGAAAAGCCAGATACAGAACATGGTTCGGGCAACGATCCAGATGAATGTCCACAGCTGGAATTCTTCCACTATCAGCAGTGTTGGGTAGAAGGCGAAGATGAACGGGATGATGAACTTCGCCATGCCAAGGCGGAAGGACATGAAAGAGGTCATGAGCGGGTTGGCCCCCGCTATCGGTGCGGCTGCATAAGCGGCGATGGCAACCGGTGGCGTCAGTGACGATGCAACGCCGTAATAGAACACGAACATGTGAGCGGTGAGTATTGATATACCAAGCGCTTGGATCGCAGGCCCCATGACAAGAATGATGATCAGATAGGCCGGCAGCGTCGGCATGCCCATACCAAGGATCAGCGCGCCGATCATGGCAACCAGGAGCGCTGAAAACAGGCTGTCTCCACGCACCGATGCAATGACATTGGCCAGTTTCAGGCCCAGGCCTGTGGTATCCAGAGCACCGACCAGTATTCCGATGGCAGCGATGGCGATCAACAAGGTCGCACCGGACTTGCTGCCTGATATGAATGACCGCCAGACACGACTGGGATTCGCGCGCACATCCGGATTGATCACCGACAACAGCAGCAACACCACAACCGCGTAGAAGCCTGCCGATGACGTCGATAGACCTATCAACAAGGAAATGACAACGGCAGCAATCGGCCCTGCAAACAGGATCGAATTGATCAAGTCCACTTTGGTGATCTTGTCGTCAACGGACAGGGGTTGAACTTCGATACCCTGCCGCCTGGCTTCAACCGTCACCGCAGTGAAAAGACTGAAGTAGTAGAAAAGAGCCGGAACCAGCGCAGCGATGATGATGTTGAGGTATCCAACGCCCGTCAGGTCCGCCATGACCAGGGCCGCGGCTCCCATGATGGGTGGCATGATCTGTCCGCCGGATGAAGCTGTCGCCTCGATGCCTGCGGCAAACGTGGGGGAAAAGCCACGCTTCTTGATCATGGGGATGGTAAACGTGCCAGTTCCGACAATGTTGGCTACCGTGCTGCCTGACATTGTACCGAACAGTGATGATGCCAGTATGGCAGCGTGTGCTGGACCGCCTCGCGTGCGGCGCGTGGCAAGAAAGGCGAATTTCAGCAAGGTGTCACCGGCGCCTGTGCCTTCCAGCAAAGCACCGAACACGATGAAGATGAATACCGTGGCCAGCACGATGTTGGTGATTGATCCGAACACACCCTTATTGGTGTTGTACCAGAGCCCCTCTGCGACCTCTTTGAGGCTGAAACCGGAATGCTCCAGCATTCCCGGTAGATTCTGCCCGAACAACAAGTAGAGAACAGCGAAGGCGCCAACGCAGAACAGGCCCCAGCCCCACAGGCGGCGGGATAGCTCGAGAAAGACACACAGGCCTGCCAGGGCTGGCCAGGCATCCGCATTGGTGACGTCATACAGCGCAGTCTGCATCTGACCCTGCACGAAATAAAACGACCAGATCGACCACAGACCGGCCACGATCAAGATCACATCCATGATGATATGAAACCTGGAGGTTGCCGAGCTCATCTGCTTCGGATTGCGGATGGAACGTGACGCTGCAACACCGACAATCAAGGCCAGTGCAAAACCGCCAGCACGCTGCGTGCTGGCATCAAGAAGGCCAATGCCTGACGTATAAATCGCCATTGCCCCGAGAATTGCGCAGGCAATAACTGACGCCCAGCTGAGCACTCGACTCATTTGAGCAGACGCTGTCGACGGATCTGTCATCTCATCCCTCATCAGATGTAAAAACGGTGCAAAGGAAGGGTCTGATGAAAAATATCAGGGTGCGCGCAGCTCGTCGGGTACGTCGAAACCGGCTTCGTCGTAATAGCGCAATGCACCGGCATGCAACGGCACATTGATCGCAATGAAGGCAGTTTCCTTGCTGACTTCCTTCAGGAAGAACGCGGTGTTCTGCACTTCGGAAATGTTTTCCCAGAACGCTTTCGTTGCTGCGTAAACGACATCATCATCAACACCGGCGTGAGTGCCCAGAAACTGGAAGAAACCCAGCGATGTGATTTCACCTTCGGTCAACTGACCCTTGTAGATGTTGCCATCGAACGTCGCCATGCCTCGGCCCGGCTTGCCAAACAGTGCGAGCATCTCTTCATTGTCTCGCGCCTCATCCGGTATCGACAGGATACGGAATTCACCCGACAAGCCGAATTGCTCGATATTGGCTGATCCCACTTCGGCAGGACGAACCATCATGTCGATCTTGCCATCGGACAACGCTGCATAGCCTTCGCCCCAGGAAAGCCGAACGGCGGTGTAGTCCGTACCCGCTTCGTAGCCGGTTATCACCTTTATGAGCCCTTCCGAGGTAGCTGAAGCGGCACCAGCCGGTGGGCCAGTAAAAACGGTTTTACCCTTGATGTCTTCCCAGTTCTCGATCCCGGATGATGCAAGCACCACGGGATGATAGGCGCCGGCCTTGAAACCGAAAATTGCGCGCAAATTGCCTGAGAGTTCCTCCGCTCCATCAATATTCGCGTACATGGCCTGCTTACCCGCCATGAGGTTGACAAGGGAAGGCACCGCCGAGAAGAACTCGATATCGCCCCGCGCGCCCTTGAGCATCGACTTGGTCAATGTCTGCCCCGCATTGACTTGTACAGTCACATCCGCCTTGCCCGCCTGATTGGCGAATGCCACGAACATCGTGTGGACCGGATCACCCACACCGGCGGTTTCTCCCTTGTACACCTGTGCCGCAGCGTTGCCGGTAAAAGCGAGCGACAGCGCCATGGTCGCAGCAGCGACGGTATTCTTTAATGTTTGCATGAAGGCCTCCTGGTGGAATTTTTTTTACAGCTTAAGCCCTCATCAACATAAAAAATAATGATTTTTTTCTCGGCTTATATTACTTTGTGGTATGTATATCGACCCGCGCCATCTCGCCCAGCTCTCCCTTATCGTTGAAGCAGGCTCATTCCAGGCGGCTGCTGACCGCATAGGTATTACCCAGCCAGCTCTCAGCCGAAACATGAAAACCCTGGAGGATCGGGTCGGTATTCCCCTGTTCGACAGGTCCTCCCGAAAGGCTGAGCCGACAGACCTGGGCTTGAAGCTGGCACAAGCCGGTATCTCCATACGCACAGCAGAAGAGCAGGCAAGAAACCTTTCCAAATTGGCAGCAGAGGGAACAGCAGGCACGCTCAGAATTGGCGCCCCTCCCATCATCGCGGGCCACTTCCTGACCAGCAGAATCACTCGATTCATTGTTGATCGACCGCACTGCAAGGTTGATCTGCGCGTGGGCCTCGTACACGAGCTACGCGAGATGCTGGAGCGAGCTCAAGTAGACATGATCATCGGGCCTCGTGACTTCATAGACCGATCCAGCCAATCGACTTTCACACATCTGGTGGACGATCGCGTCGGCGTGTTGTGCCGCACCGGGCATGCACTTCATTCTCTGAAAAGCATCAAGAGTGCGGATTTGCAAAACCAGCGTTGGGTATCCCACTCTCGCGGAAGCATGCTGCGCCATCAAACCGAGGGCGCGTTGATCGCCATGGGATTGGACAGGATTGACATCGCCGTTGAAACCGATTCCATTCGGTCAGTGATGGAAATTCTCCAATCAACCGATTTCATTTCCACGATGCCAATGAAGACTACCGCTTCCTATCTGGGCGACGACCTGGCTTTTCTCGATTTGGACCACCCTCAATTTCATCGTCCCATCGGAATAATCAGCAGGAACAACGAATCATCAAGCCCCATCCACAAGGAGTTTCAACAGCTTTGCCTGCAGCACTGAACCAACTCTCGTTCAGTATGCCAAGGGCGAACTCGACACCGAAACACCAGTCAGCTCAACGATTCCCGAGACTGTAGCCTGACATGATCTGATCGTAGCTGCCATCGAACTTCATGTCTCTGAGAATGTCGGCCATTCGGGAAACCTTGTCCCGGTGACTGGAATGGAGATAGAGATACAGCGTCTTGCGGATTTCGAAATCGGTTCTGTTCAACCATCCCAGCTGTCTTTCACGCGCCAGCTCTCTCGCCGGGGCAACGGTCATGAAAGCAACATCGATTCTGTCCGCCGCCAGCATATCCAGCAGATTGCCGGCATTCCGCACGGTAACCGTATTGACCTTCCCCTTGAACAATCCTTCTGCGATCTTCCAACCACGTACATATCCGACCCGATAGTCCTCGAAATCGGAGAATGTCTTGACTCGAACTCCGGAATCCAGGAAAAGACCACCAAAAATCACTTCGATCACGGGCTCCGGCACCTGGAGTAGATCCGGATACAGTGAGCTATCCATGTCGACACGGGCCGCGTCGCCTGCAAATATCCCTGCGTTGGCACTCTCCAGACCGCGAGCCGCCGGAGTCGTCTGCAGCTGCACGCGCAAGCCTGCGCGCTTGAACCATTCCGCGTACAGCTTGTCCAGATAGCCATCACCCTCGGAAGTGGACACCGGTGGCAAGGTTGCGTTTGACAGAACCAGGGGGCTGGTCGAACTCTGGCCCAAGGCGTCAGCCGACAGGATGCTCCCTTGAATCAGTAGCCACATCGCAAGAATGGTCTTGCGAGACGTCGTGCCTGAAAACGTCAGCATGACGATTCCAGGTGTGGGTCATAGCACTCGGTCAGCCATCGTTCATCGACGCATTCAGGCATACATCCTATCCTGCTGTTATCGGTGCAGCTTCGCTGCGGACATCTGATCTCGATGTCGCGCAGTGTAGCACTGTCGAAACCGGCCGCGTTTTCAATATTCCTTCTGCGCAAGGCAGAGAGATGATCACCCACCTGTCGATCGATAGACGGATGAGGGCAGCCAGGTTACAAGACAAGACTCCAACATGCCTGCAAGGCTACTGATCTTACGGTATCACGGCGAGGCGGATTGAGAGTGGTTGCCCGTCGGACGGCATCATGACGGTTCGATCGCTTGCAGGCTGACCAACAGGGCGCCACCGTCCACCGTCGCATCTGCCCGGCAATGCACCTGCTCCACGATGCCATCTCTGGGAGCCAGCACGCTGGTTTCCATCTTCATGGCCTCGAGCACCAGCAGGCGCTGTCCGGACCTGACACTCTGCCCCGGCTCGATTTCCAGCACACGGATGACGCCAGTCATCGGAGCTCTGACCGCATCCTCACTGCCGGCAGACTCACCGACGGATTCCAGGGGGTCAAAGTGGCGAAACTCCCGTGTTCGCCCTTCAGCGCACACGCATACACAGGCACAGGTCGGTTCATTCCAGCGAACCACCGTCACCTGCTTTTGCAGACCATTGACATCTACCAGCAAACGATCTGCCGAAAGCGGTTGCAGGAAAATATCCAGAAGCAACTCACCGTTATCCTTTTCCAGCAATTGATAATGCCCGGGTTCAACGATCGCGAACCGCACGATCTGCACGTCGTCATGGCAATGCAGCGTCAGCAGATGGCTGGCGCCACCCCAGAGTCGCCATCCTGACAATGGCTCCCGGAAATCGATATCAGCCAGACACAGAGCGGCCACCAGAGTGCCAAGCATGGAGACTGGTTCCGAGGCTGTCAATGCTGCCAACTCGCGTTCGATCAACCCGGTATCCATGCTGCCAGCGCGAAATTGCGGATGCCGAGCCAGAGCGCCAAGAAACTCCACATTGGTGACGGTTCCGGCCACCAGTGTATTTTCCAGAGCGCGGTTCAATTGACTCAAGGCCAATTCCCGCGTGCGTGCATGGCTGATGATCTTGGCAATCATGGGATCATAGAACGGTGTGATGTCGTCCCCTGATCTCACACCCGTGTCATTGCGGACACGCGGATCGAACTCCAATCGCTGCAGATGACCGGTGGCAGGCAGAAATCCGGCCGAGACATCCTCGGCGTAAAGCCTGGCTTCGAAGGCATGCCCCTGAATGCTCAGTTCATCCTGAGTAAAGGGCAGCAACTCTCCGGCGGCCACACGAATCTGCGCCTCGACCAGATCGACCCCCGTAATGGCCTCGGTAACCGGGTGTTCGACTTGCAGTCGTGTATTCATCTCCATGAACCAGAAGGCGTCCGCGCGCAAACCCCGAGAGCCATCCACAATGAATTCAACGGTACCGGCTCCTTCGTAACCGATAGCCTGAGCAGCGGTGACTGCCGCCTGGGTCATGGCAGTTCTTACCGGCTCGCTCATCCCCGGTGCCGGTGCCTCTTCGATCACCTTCTGATGTCGACGTTGCAGCGAGCAATCCCGTTCGAACAAATGCACGACATTGCCGTGACTGTCCCCAAAGACCTGTACTTCGATGTGCCGGGGACAGGCTATGTACTTCTCGACCAGCACGGCTGCATCACCAAACGCATTGAGCCCTTCACGGGCAGCGCTATCCAGCGCCTGCCTGAAATCCTCCGGGCGGTCGACTCGTCGCATCCCCTTTCCTCCGCCACCGGCACGCGCCTTGATCAAGACGGGATAACCGATCGAGGCAGCCTGCTCGGCCAGAAAATCAGCAGATTGCTCGCTACCGTGATATCCGGGAACAACCGGAACACCTGCCTTCTCCATCAGAACCTTGGCAGCATCCTTCAACCCCATGGCTCGAATGGCACTGGCTGTCGGTCCAACGAAGATCAGGCCCGCCTCACTGACTACTTCAACGAATTCAGGGTTCTCGGACAGGAAGCCATACCCGGGGTGGATGGCCTGAACACCGCTGGCCAGGGCTGCGTCGATGATCCTGCGACCATCCAGATAGCTTTCGCCAACGGGAGTCGCACCGATGTGTATGGCCTCGTCTGCCAACGCTACATGACGCGCACGGGCATCGGCATCGGAGAACACCGCCACGGTGCGAATACTCATCGTACGGGCAGTTTGAAGAATGCGGCAGGCGATCTCGCCGCGATTGGCCACAAGCAGGGATTCGATCATGAGCATTACATCCGGAAAAGTCCGAAACGCGTTTCGGCGATGGGGGCATTCAGACAAGCCTTGAGCGACAGGGCCACGACATCTCGGGTACTTCGAGGATCGATGATGCCGTCATCCCAGAGTCTGGCTGAGGCATACAGCGGCTGCGACTGCCTTTCGAACTGATCAAGTATCGGTTGTCTGAACGCCGCCTCTTCTTCCTCCGACCAGGAGTCACCGCGTTTTTCCAGAGCGCTTCGCCTGACATTGGCCATGACCCCGGCCGCCTGTGGCCCGCCCATGACGGAGATTCGGGCATTGGGCCACATCCAGACGAAACGTGGACCGAAGGCCCTCCCGCACATGCCGTAGTTGCCCGCACCATAGGAGCCACCGATGATGACAGTGATCTTGGGCACCTCAGCGGTGGACACGGCATTGACCAGTTTGGCACCATCCTTGGCAATACCGCCGGCTTCATACCGGGAACCCACCATGAAGCCGGTGATGTTCTGCAGGAAGAGAATCGGCACCTTCTGTTGGCAACACAGCTCGATGAAGTGCGCGCCCTTGCTTGAACTCTCCGAGAACAGCACACCGTTATTCGCCACGATACCCAGCGTCATGCCATGCACCGAGGCAAAACCACACACCAGCGTCGTACCGTAGCGCTCCTTGAACTCATCGAATTCCGACCCGTCCACCAGACGCGAAATGATGTTGCGCACGTCATGGGGTTTGCGTGCATCGGCCGGTACCAATCCCGGAATATCTCCAGCGTCGAACAATGGTTCCGCGTATGTCGATTTCATCAAGTTCGCAGCCGGACAGGCTTGCAGATTGCCGACAATCCTCCGCGCCAGCGCCAGCGCATGCAGATCATCATCGGCCAGATAATCGGCAACGCCTGACAACCGCGTGTGGGTATCTCCTCCTCCCAGGGTTTCCGCATCGATCACTTCACCCGTGGCCTCCTTCAACAGGGGTGGTCCGGCCAGAAAGATGGTGCCCTGCTCACGTACGATGATGGTCTGATCACTCATGGCCGGAACATAGGCACCACCCGCAGTACATGACCCCATGACCACCGCTATCTGGGCAATGCCCTGAGCACTCATGCGTGCCTGGTTGTAGAAGATCCGCCCGAAATGCTCCTTGTCCGGAAACACCTCATCCTGGTTGAGCAGGTTCGCCCCGCCGCTGTCCACCAGGTACAGGCATGGTAGATGATTCTGTTCGGCAATCTCCTGGGCCCGCAAGTGTTTTTTCACCGTCAGCGGATAATAGGTGCCGCCAGCCACCGTGGCATCGTTGCAGATGATCATGCACTGCCTGCCAGCCACGGTGCCGATTCCGGCAATGACGCCCGCAGCCGGTATCTGCTCGCCGTAGCACTGCCAGGCAGCAAACAGACCGATTTCCAGAAACGCCGTACCCGGATCAATGAGTCCATTGACCCGATCACGCGGTAACAGCTTGCCACGCTGCACATGTCTCTCTCTGGATCGCTCGGAACCACCCTGCATGATGACCCGAGCCTGCTCTGCGATCACATCGCACTGCGCCCGCATGGCCAATGCATCGTCGTCGTCCAGTATTGCCTCTTTACCCGCTATGGCCATGTCAACGAGTCTCGTTGAACAGTTCACGACCAATGAGCATGCGACGTATCTCACTGGTACCCGCCCCGATCTCGTAGAGCTTGGCATCACGTAACAGACGTCCCGTGGGATAGTCGCTGGTATAGCCGTTCCCCCCCAGGCATTGAATGGCGTCAAGGGCAACCTGAGTGGCCTTCTCAGCCGAATACAGAATGCATCCCGCGGCATTCTTGCGTGTGGTTTCTCCACGGTCACAGGCGCGTGCTACTGCGTAGACATAGGCACGGCAGGCATTCAGGGTAGTATACATGTCTGCCAGCTTGCCCTGCATGAGCTGGAAGGTTCCAATGGCCTGCCCGAACTGATGTCGCTCATGTACATAAGGCACGACCACATCAAGAGCTGCGGCCATGATACCCAGTGGTCCTCCGGAGAGCACGACACGTTCGTAATCCAGACCCGACATCAGCACATTGACGCCGCGACCCTCTTCGCCCAGCACATTCTCGAAAGGCACCCGTACATCCTCGAACACCAGCTCACAGGTATTCGAACCGCGCATGCCCAGCTTGTCCAGTTTGCGTGACGTGGAAAAACCCGGCATGTCCTGTTCGATCAGGAAGGCAGTGATACCTCGGGGTCCAGCCTCCGGATCAGTCTTGGCATACACGACAAGGGTGGATGCATCAGGCCCATTGGTGATCCACATCTTGTTGCCATTGAGCACATAACCATCGGTACCCCGGTCTGCCCTGAGTTTCATGGACACGACATCAGAGCCGGATGCCGCCTCGGACATGGCCAGTGCGCCGATGTACTCGCCACTGAGCAGTCTGGGGATATAGCGAGCCTTCTGTTCATCATTGCCCCAGCGGTTTATCTGGTTGATGCACAGATTCGAATGTGCCCCGTAACTCAGTCCTACCGATGCACTGGCTCGGCTGATCTCCTCCAGAGCAATGGTGTGTGCCAGATACCCCATGGCAGATCCACCGTATTGCTCCGGAACGGTAATGCCATGCAAGCCGATGTCTCCCATCTTCTTCCATAAATCCATCGGAAACTCGTTGCTGGCGTCAATCTGCGCAGCGCGTGGTGCAATCTCTTCCTGCGCAAAGCGATGCACCATCGATTGCAAGGCGGCTATATCCTCGCCCAGGTCAAAGTTCATGGTCTCATTGAACATCTTTTCTGTTCCTCGATTGCGTCAACCGGTGACGCTGTCCGTGGGGGGCCAGGCTGCCAGCGGTGCACCCACACTGCACTTCCGCCTGCTGTTGCCTGATGGATTCAGACCTTGCTGCCTCTCAGCGCATATCGACGATCAGCTTGCCATCGTCGCTCAAGGTACCCGGCTCGACGATCGAGACACTGGTATTGAGATGGCATAACTCCCTGAACACGTCCCTGATCATCTGGTTCTCCTCCGCCGTGTCGCGACCGATATAGTCATCACTGTATTCGCAGAAAAGAATGACATCATCCTTTTCATTGGCTCTGGAGATGATCAACCGGGCTCTCTTCAAACCCTTTATCCGTTCGCACAACTTCATGATCTGTCCCGGCCTGACAAACATGCCTCGCACCTTGCTCGCTTCGTCAGCACGTCCCAGCCAACCGGCCAATACAGGCCCGGCATGAGCGTTCCTCTCAGGAAGTTCGACGAAAGCAGACAGATCCCCGGTACCAAACCGAACCAGAGGGTAATCCTCTCGCAGCGTGGTCACCACAACCTCCCCCACCTCACCCGCGGATACCGGACTGCCGGTGCCGGGCTCCACGATTTCCACGATGACATCCTGATCCACGAGCATCTTCCCATCGGGTTCGGTTTCGTAGGCAATGAGCCCCAGTTCAGCCGTGGCGTAGAACTGCAACACCTGCAGACCACTGTCCCGAAAGAATCGGCGCAGTCCCGATGTCAAGACGCCACCACTGACCACCGCCTTGGTCAGCGGCAGCGGTCCTCGATCGGCCAGCAAGCAGGCCTCGATCAGTGTTTTCAGGAAATCCGGTGTCCCGACATAGGCCGTGGCTCCATACTGAAAAACGGTGGTCACGTGCAGATCCAGCGAGGCATTGCCCGCCGGAATGACGGCGCAGTCCAATGCCCTGGCTCCGGCGTCGAGTATCCAGGCGCCTGGTGTCAGATGGTAGGAAAACGTGTTGTGCACGATGTCCCCCGACTGAAACCCTGCTGCTCGCAGTGCCCTTTGAGTTCTCCAGAAATCGGCTTTCATGAAACCGGGCTCATGAATGGGACCCGGTGAAACAAACAGGTAATCCGGCCTGGCATTCCCGGCGAGCAAGCCCCCGAATGGGGGGCTGCTGGCCTGTATGTCGACCAGATCCTGCTTGCGCAACACTGGCAATTCCTTCAGATCCGCTACCTCCCGAATCGATTCGACCGAACGATTGGCATAGGCCTGTTTGTAATACGGCTGCTCACAGGCCAGTTGCAACATGTCTCGAAGTCGAGACGCCTGATCAGTCTCTCGTTCGCCGATCGTACTGTATTCATGATCGACCATACCGGCCATCTCGGGATGCACCCCCTGCTGGGTGAGCAAGGTCTCTCTATTGTCAGTCATCATCTACAACCATCGCTTGCGTCGCTTGAACGACTTGATGTTCTTGAAACTCTTTCTGTCACCGCCGCCACCAAGGTAGAATTCCTTGATATCTTCATTGTTCTTCAGCTCGTCACTGCTACCGTCGAGCACGATCTTGCCGTTCTCCATGATGTAGCCATGTTTCGCGCAATGAAGTGCCATGGCTGCATTCTGCTCGACCAGAAGAATGGTGACCCCGAACTCTCGATTCAGTTTCCGGATGATGCTGAATACCTCCTTGACCAGTAGCGGAGACAAACCCATGGACGGCTCATCCAGAAGAATGAGTTTCGGTCGCGCCATCATGGCACGACCAATGGCCAGCATCTGTTGCTCCCCTCCCGAGAGATAGCCCGCCAGGCCGGTCCGCTCCTTCAACCTCGGGAAGTAGTCGAATACCAGATCCATATCCGGTTTGATCCTCGCATCCTTGCGAGAAAAAGCGCCGAGACGCAGGTTCTCGATGACCGTCATGTCCTGAATGATGCGGCGCCCCTCCATCACCTGAAATACGCCACTTCTTACCATCGCCTCGGGTGGCTGGCGACTGATTGTCTGCCCATCAAAGCGTATCGAGCCACGAGTGATCTCGCCGTTCTCTGAATGCAACAGGCCACTGATGGCTTTCAAGGTTGTGGACTTGCCCGCACCATTGGCCCCCAATAGAGCGGTGATCGAACCGCGTTCCACCGCCAGACTCAAGCCTCGCAGCACCAATACGTACTCGTTGTACACCACTTCGATATTGTCGATTTCCAGCAGTAGGTCACTGCCGGTATTGCTCATGCTCGACTGCTGCTTCTCTTGCTGTTGCATGCTGCTTCCATCACATCAGGGATCGATGTGCAACGAGCCAACGGGTTCGTTGCACAGTATTTGAAACTACCGAATCACGGTCAGACTAATAGCCGATCCAGTCATCACGCTGCGGCAGACTCACATCGGCAATCTTCTTGATGACCGCTTTGCCATCAACCGCGGTTCCCATATTGATCGATACCGTCGTGGTTCCCCGGTGATCGGTTTCACTCCAGTTGGAAGGCAGGCAGACCCCCTCCAATCCAGCAGGCACCCAGTCCTTCCTGGCATACATGCCCTGCTTGATATTCTCGCCCGTCAGACCACCATTCTCCTTGGCCCACTCCATCGCCTCTTTCATGTAGAACACGCTACACACTGCGCGAATGTAGTGATGAGTCGGTTTCTCGGATTTGTCGAAACTACCGTGCTCATGAATCTGCCTGACCATTTCCATTCCGGGCGCATCCGATTCCCAGAACGGAGAGGCTGTAGGGAAGACATAATCCACCGCCTCTGCCGCCTCGATGGTTCTGTAGTCGCCTCCCCAGATGTTGGCCATGTACTTCACCTCAGTACCCACTGTCCGGCATGATTTCAGCAACGACACAACCGAGCCTCCCAGATTCCCGATATAGGCATAATGGGCGCCCGAATCCTTGATCGTCAGACACTGCGCCTTGAAGTCACCCGGCTTCATGGGCACCACAATGGGATTGAGAACGTTCATGCCCAACTCGGCGGCATACTCGGAACAAGCCTCCTTGGGCGCATTCGGGTACGGGTGGTTATCGCCCAGATACACGAAACCTGGCGACTCGATACCCTCTGTACGGGCATCATCTGCTGCCCACTGCGCCATCGCCCGACAGGCATCCGAATAGCTGGGGCCATAGAAGAAGTTGTACGGTGCCGGCTTTTCCGTCTCGCTGTTTCTGCCCGTTGGGTCAGTCAGATGCCCGGAATAGGAAGCCGACCATACCGGTATCCTGTCCTTGGCAACGAAGGAGATCAACGCTTCCGTATCACCGGTACCCCAGCCTTGCAGGGCAATCATCTTCTTGCGCGACTTCCAGCGCTTGTAGGTGGCAATGGCCTCGGGTACCTTGTAGGCATAGTCCACCTGTTCCATTTCGATCTGCGTGCCGGATATGCCACCGTTGGCATTGATCCAGTCCACCGCATCCTTGATACCCGGCCCATAGTTCTTGCCGACGAATGCCGTAGGCCCGGTGTAATCGATCAGATTGCCGACAAAGACACTATCCTGTGCCTGTAGCGTTGACGTGCTCGCAATCAGTATTGTCAATCCTGCCAAGCGGCTTGTAAGCTTGTGTCGCATTCTCTTTTTCTCCAGGTAGGTACTACAGAACAACGGTTGGCATACTGTGGTGATGCCACGCTTCTGTGCAGAAATGGTCAGTAGCTGAACGGATAGAGCTTGATGGATTTTCGAATCTGCCCCACGCGATGCGCCAGACCATCCGGCTCGAAGATCAGAAACAGAATGATGGCCGCACCAATGGACATCTCCTTGATATAGGCCTGTCCCGATGCCAGTCCGGACAAGGCACCGGGGAATGCAGCGATCAATCCGGATGTGAGGCTTTCCATCACTTGCGGCAGCAGAACGATGAAGGCTGTACCCAGCAAGGTACCTGGCACGGAACCCAATCCACCGATGATGATCATGGCCAGGAACTGTATGGACAGCAGAATGGTAAAACCTTCTGCAGACACGAAGCCCAGATAGTGACCGAACAGCGCTCCGCCGAGACCTGCGAAGAACGACGAGATGCCGAAGGCAAGAACACGGTAGCGAGTCAGATTGATCCCCATTATCTCGGCGGACAGATAATGATCTCTTACTGCAATCAAGGCACGACCATCGCGAGTGCGCTTCAGATTGGCAGCGGCGACATAGGAGACAATGACCCAGAAGAGCACCAGATAGTAGTAACGCTCATCCGTATCCAGCAGGAAGCCGAACAGATTGACCGTCTCGGCCAGAGAACCCGACGAACCACCGGTGAACCAGCTGGCACGCGCGAAGAAATCCTCGAGAATGAACTGGGCGGCCAGCGTCGCCATGGCCAGATACAATCCCTTGATACGTGCCGCCGGCAGACCGAACAGCAAGCCTGCAGCAGTTGTCAGAAGACCGGCCAGGGGTATGCACAGAAACACCGGTATGCCGGTCGTTCCGTTGATCCAGGCTGAAGCGAACGCCCCGAAACCGAAGAACGCGGCGTGACCCAGACTGATCTGTCCTGTCATACCCACCACGATGTTCAGACCCAGCGCTGCGATACCATAGATTCCGATCAGTATCAGCAAGCTGATCAGATAGACATCCAGAAACACGGGTGCTGCCAGCAGTAGCACGAAACCCGCTGCCGCAGCCCAGCCGATACGGCGAGTCAGCAGCAGAAATTGATCCTGCTTGTAGCTGGTTCTGAAATCACCGCAAGGTCTCAATGATGATGTACTCATGTCTGCTCCGCCTCATGATTTCCGCTGCTGTGTTGTGGCCAGTCCCGATGCCGACCCGGCATCCGTGGAAGGCATGTCTTGACGCTCTGTTCGTGATTCATCAGATGCGCTCGATGTCACGGGTACCAAACAGGCCATAGGGTTTGATCATGAGAATGATGATCAGGACATAGAATGGGGCCACCGTATACAGATTGCCGATATGCAGAAACTGACCATCAACATATTCGGCAAGATTCTCCAGCACTCCGATCAGAATGCCGCCTACCACTGCACCAATGATCGAATCGAGGCCACCGACGATGACCGCGGGAAACACCTTGATGCCGATGAAGGCCAGTGAGTTGGATACCGAGTTGACGATACCGATGATGATGCCTGCGACTCCGGAGACAACAGCTGATATGGCCCAGGACATGGCAAAAACCTGCTTGACCGAAACACCCAGACTCTGTGCCGCCTGTTGATCAGAGGCGGTGGCACGCATTGCCAGACCATGACGTGAATATCTGAAGAACAGATAGAAAATGAGCATGATGACCATCGAGAGCATCAGGCTCAGCAGATAGGCCATTTCCACATTGAATTTCCCCAGACTCACGACCTCGGTGTCGAAGATCTTCGGAAACGACGCAGCATTGTTGCCGAAGATCCAGTTCATGCCTGCCTGCATGAATATGGACAGGCCGATGGTAACCATGATGATCGAGATGATGGGCTCACCGATCAGGGGTCGTAGTACGACCATCTGTATGACGATACCGAAGATCATCATGAACACCATGGTGAATACGAAGGCCAGCCAGAATGGCAACCCCATGTTCGTGACCAGCGAAAGACAGACCCAGGCTCCCAGTACCAGAAATTCACCCTGTGCAAAGTTGACTACCTGCGTCGACTTGTAGATCAGCACGAAGCACATGGCCACCACGCCATACAGCATGCCGACAATCACACCATTGGCCAGCAACTGGAGCAACAAAGATGTATTCATGACAAGGCCTCCCGGGCTTCCGCAATCCTGTGTTCGCCCAGCTCATGCACCACGATCGATGTCTGGATTCTCTGCTGAGTACCGTCCTGGAACGTGATCATCGTATCCACGTCGATGGATGGTGCGTCGCTGTAGATGGCGGAGATGATGTCTTCATACTTCTGATTGACAACCTTTCTCCGTACCTTTCGCGTACGGGTCAGCTCCCCATCATCGGCATCCAGTTCCTTGTACAACAGAACGAACCGGCGCAGCCGCTGGGCCTCTGGCAATGTCTCGTTGATGCGTGCGATCTGCTCGGCAATCAGCGCGTAGGCCTCGGGACGCGACGACAGATCCGTATAGGTGGTAAAGGAAATGCGTTGCTTCTCAGCCCATTTGGACAGGATTGGATATCGGATGCAGATCATGGCCGTCAGGTAGTCGCGCTCGGCACCCAGTACCACGGCCTCACCGATATAGGGACAGAACTTGAGCTTGTTCTCGATGAATTGAGGCGAATAGCGCAAGCCACTGTTCATGGTGGCCAGATCCGATATGCGGTCGATGACAACCAGATGCCCTGCAGCGTTGTAATAGCCGGCATCACCCGTGTGCATCCAGCCGTCGCGCATGTCTTCCTGACTGGCTGCCTCATCCTTGTAATATCCAAGGAACATGTTGTCGTGCCGTGTGACGATCTCGCCGATGCCTTCTGCGTCTGCCTGATCGATGCGTACCTGGATATCACCGCAGAAAGGTACACCTACCGTATCGAAGTCGACGTCATTGCTACCATGAATGGTATACGCCCCCAGCAATTCGGTCTGACCGTACAACTGACGCAGCGGGACGCCCATGGCCAGAAAGAACTTGAAGGTATCCGGCCCCAGAGCGGCTCCACCGGTAGCGGCAGAGCGCACATTCGACAAACCCAGTCGATCCTTGAGCGCCTTGAACAAGCCCCACTCGGCCAGCATCGATGGCTGGTCATTGTCATAGCCCTTCAGCCCCATATCCAGAAACTGATCATGTAGTGTGCGTTTGACCCAGCTGGCATCCATCATTCTTGCCCGTACGGTGGCAACCAGTTCTTCCCACAGCCTTGGCGGGAACAGGACGAAGGTCGGGCCGATCTCGCGAAGATCCGCCAACATGGTCGCGCTTTCCTCGACGAAGTTCACCGTCATTCTGGAGATCAGGGACATGCCAACCGCATACACCTGCTCCATGATCCAGGGCAGTGGCAGCGTGGACACGTACTCATCGTCGGCATCCCTGGGGTCCACACGCAGGTAGTCCTTGCAATGCTCGATGACGCTGCGAGCATTGAGCATCACCAGTTTCGGGTGAGAGGTGGTACCCGACGTGGTACACAGGATGGCGAGCGATTCGCCATCACCGGCTTCAAGCAGAGAATCGTAGGCATCCGCTTGTTCCCGGTCTCGCGACTTGCCCATGTCCCTGACGCTGTCCAGCGAGAGCAACCGAGGATCATCATACTTGCGAACACCACGGGGATCTTCGTAGATGATGTACTCCACGCAGCTGCACTCCTGCTCGAGATTGAGAAACTTGTCGACCTGTTCCTCATCTTCGACAAAGACGATTCTGGTATGTGCATGGTTGATCAGATAGGCCAGTTCCTTTTCCATCAGGTCCCGATACAAGCCCAGGCTGACGGCCTGACAGGCATGTACTGCAATCTCTGCGGCTACCCAATCAGGACGGTTGTCACCGATGATTCCCACCACCTCACCGGTCTTGATACCCAGGACCTGCAGCCCCAGAGCAATGTCCCTGACGTTGCTGTTGTACTGCGACCAGCTCTGGCTCTTCCAGATCCCATACTGCTTCTCGCGCAGCGCTGTCTCATCCGGATAGCGGGCGGCGTTGTCTGCCAGCAATCGGGGAAAGGTATCCAGTGACAGGCTTTTCGTGCTCTCCGGATGCTTCATGAAGCCAGAACCTCCTCGTCATCAAGCCACTCGGCTCCCAGATAGGCATGCTTGACATGCTCGTTCTCCATCACGGCATCAGGCAGCCCATCCACCACCTTGGCGCCGAAATCCAGCACCATCACGCGACTGGAAATGTCCATGACCACGCCCATGTCATGTTCGATCATGATCACGGTCATGCCCATCTCCTCGTTGAGATCCACCACATACCTGGCCATGTCTTCCTTTTCCTCCATGTTCATGCCGGCCATGGGTTCATCCAGAAGTACCAGCCTTGGCTTCAAGGCAATGGCCCTGGCCAGCTCGACACGCTTCCTGAGCCCGTAGGACAGTGTTCCCGCAATGGCGTTACGGATCGGTTGGATCTCGAGAAAATCAATGATTTCCTCGACGTGACGCCGATGCTCCAGTTCTTCCTTCTGCGCTCCCAGCCAGTAGGCCATGCCAGCCAGAAAGTTGTTCTTCAGCAAGTGATGTCGTCCCACCAGAATGTTGTCCAGTACACTCATGTGATCGAACAGCGCCAGATTCTGGAACGTTCTGCCGATACCCAGCTCTGGTCGCGCATTGGGCTTCAGCGCGGTAATCTCGGTACCCGCGAAACGTATTGACCCCTTGTCCGGTGTATATCGGCCGGAGATGCAATTGAGCATCGACGTCTTGCCGGCACCGTTGGGTCCGATAATCGAATACAACTCCGCCTCTTCGACGGAAAACGTCACTTCGTCCAGAGCACGAACTCCTCTGAAACCCAGTGACACATTCTCCACTTCCAGCAACATCGTCAGCCCCACTCTGTCAAAGTCTGCCACCAGACCGAATGCTCTACAGCCGTAGCCGAAGAACCAGGAGCTCAAACTAGCAAGCAATCGTTGCCGGAGAATTTCAGACATATTTCGAATTGTTGCAAGGCAACTCTTTGTATAATCTCTGCCGACACAGGCGAGGCAACATGGCGATTCGAAACGGGGCAGCGACCTGTTCAGGACGACATTACTTCACTCACCATGCCTGTACCTGCAGCGACCAGGGAGAGAACCGGAACAGTGGACAGCCCCGCGCACGAAGACATCATCGATGATCGAAGTTTTGTCGATCAGGGTCTGAATCTGATCAACCAGGCGCTGTCCATCTTCAATGCGGAGATGCGACTGATTACCTGCAACCGACGGTTCATGGAGATGTTCGAACTGCCCGAGAATCTGGTGCTCGCCGGTAGCACGTTCGCGGATATCAACATGTACCTAGCAAGACGAGGCGAATTCGGCCCTGGTGATCCGGCCACGCTGGCGCATGAACGACTCGAGCGTGCCAGACTGTTCGAGCCACACTATTTCGAACGTACCCGACCCAACGGGCGTCGTATTTCGGTCGAGGGACACCCACTCAGTGACAAGGGCTGGATTACCATCTATTCGGATATCACCGAAACCTGGCAGAACGAACAGATGCTCAAGTCTCGGGATGCCGAGCTTTCGGACAAGCTGCTTGTCAGAACCGAACTGCTGTCGGCAAGCAATCGCAGCCTGACCTCAGCCAATCGTGCACTGCAGGAAACCAAGTCCGCATTGCAGGCCTCCGAAGATCGCATGCGATCCATCACCAGCGCCATTCCGGCACATATCGCCTACATAGACACACACTACGTCTATCGATTTTCCAACAATCGCTTCAGCGATACGATGAAGATCAAACGTCCGGGCGTGACGGGTCGCACGATGGAAAGCATATTCCCGGCACCGGTATTCACCAGGCTTCGCCCCAAACTCGATGAGGCATTCAGCGGTCATCGCACGGATGTGGAGTACGAGATCATCGATGATGAGGGCCATACGCAATGCATACGCACCATCTTCTCTCCAGAGATCGATGAGGAAGGAGTCACCCTGGGCGCCTTTGTTCTGTCGTTGAACATTTCAGCCGAAAAGGCTGCCACCGAACTGCAGCTCCAGGCGAAACGCATGGAAACCACGGCGCAACTGACCAGCGGACTGGCACATGACTTCTCCAACATCCTGACCGTCATTCTGGGCAATCTCGGTCGCCTTGCCGATCTGTCCAACGAAGAGAGCAGGCGCCTGGTCAGCTCAACCGAGTCCGCGGCTCGTCGTGGCACACGCATCATCGACAATCTGATGGCCTTGCTTTACCGACAACATCTGGATGTACGGGTGACCAATGTCAGCAGGATCATGACCGACCTGACCACGTTGTTCAGTGCATCGATGAGCGATTCCATCATCGTCGATCTGCAGATTCCGGACAAGGACATCATCGCCATGGTGGATGGTGGTGCATTGCAGGATGCCATTCTCAACATACTCTTCAATGCGCGCGATGCCATCGAAACATGCTCCAGCGAGGGGCGACTGGCTATCAACGCCTCGATACTCAACCGCGCCGACGCTGCCTGTCTGCAGATATCGGTCGTGGATTCCGGCGCCGGCTTCACGCCTGAGGCGCTGAGTTCCGCCACTGAACCATTCTTCACCACCAAGCCTCAGGGCAAAGGCAGTGGGTTGGGACTGGCAATGGTTCAGGGCTTTCTCGAAGAATGTCGAGGCGAGCTGTCATTGAGCAACAATGCCGATGGCGGCGCAACGGTGACGGTCAGCATACCGCTATCCCCGCTGGAACCCGGTATTGCCGGAGCACAGGATTCAGCTGATGTTCTGCATCAGCAGCGAGTCCTCATTGTGGACGATGACGCCGAGCTTCGCGCTCTGATGCGGGACCATGCCACCGAACTGGGACTGTCTGTCATCGAGGCAGATAGCGCTCAAGAGGCAAGCATACTTCTGAGCCGGGTAGAAGGAATCGATGCCTTGATCTCGGATATCATCATGCCCGGCGACCAGAATGGTCTTGATCTAGCCAGACAGTCAACAAGGATCTTGCCCGCACTGAAAGTGTTGCTGGTCAGTGGCATTGCCGTGGATAGTCCTCTCTATCGATCCGCTCATGCCGACTTTCCGGTGCTCAGAAAGCCCTTTGACAAGAAAATCTTTTCTCGACAACTTGTTCAGCTGCTCTCAGGCAGCGGGAATGCGTCATGAATACCAGCTTCTCCATCGCAGTCATCGAGGATGATGATGACATCGCGGATATCATCGTTTGTTCGCTGGCAGAAGCCGGCTTTCACGTACAGCGATTTGCGAACGCAGCCGCCTTTCATGAAACCCTGACGAAATACAGGCCTGATCTCTGTCTGGTCGATCTGGGGCTGCCTGATGAAAACGGGCTGGACCTTGTCAGGCTGCTGTCCAATACCCACCACATTCCCAATATCATCATATCCGGCAAGCGTGCTTTGACAGACAAGTTGATCGGACTGGAGTTGGGAGCCGACGACTATATTGCCAAACCCTTCGAGTCAGCCGAACTGATTGCCAGAGTCCGTACCGTGCTTCGTCGAGTCGGAAACGATGATCGCCAGACCACACCACCCCAGCAGTCTCTTGCTCGTTTCCAGCAATGGACCATCGATTTCAATTCGTTTCGGCTCATCGATGAACATGATGAAGAGGTCAATCTGAACCGTTCAGAAGTGGAAATTCTTCGTGTTTTCCTGCACAGACCCCTTCAGTTGCTGTCTCGCTCACAGATTCTCGAATACCTGCAACTGGATGTGGACAGCAACTTCGATCGTTCCATTGATGTTCGAATTTCACGACTGCGCAACAAGTTGAGAGAAGACAAGCAGAACCCGAAAATCATCAAGACGGTTTACGGCGAAGGGTATCTGTTTGCAGCAACGGTGAGTTGGATAACCCGCTGAACAAGAAACCCGCGATCGACACAGGCCCGGTCGTGAGCACCAAGTGCTGCACAACCGGGTAAGCAGCCAGTTGAATCGATTCGCGGGCTGAAGTTTGAACCTGACGCCCTTACTTCACCTGATTCAGCGGAAAGTCGATGACAGGTGTGGACACATTGTCCTTGCGAATGCGTGCCAGGACGCGCTCGGTCTGCTGCAGACTGCCATCAGCGGTTGTCTTGACAATCGCATAGCCCTCGGTTACCCCATGGTACATGTCCAGTGCCAGGATGTTGATCGACTCGGCAGACGCGACCAGGCCGAACGATGGCACGGACAGACCAAAGTCATCACTGTCTGTTCCCATGGAGTTGAAGAACACATCCAGTTCATACTCGACAGGGTCGGCGGGAGCCGCCACCCTGATGTCATTGCTCATGTTCAGCTGTGCAGCAATCAGGCGAGTTGCGTATCCCATCAACGGATGATCGCTGAGAAAATGCACGCCAAGATGCACGGTCTTGCCCTCCAGTGCCGTGATCTCCGGCTGCGCCGTCAGATCTTCAATGAACTGATCGAGACTGTAGGTCACCAGACGCTGGGCCGTGGAGCCTTCCAGCGTCGTGGACACCTGTCGTGTCGAGCATCCCGCCAGAACACAGGCTGACAGCAAGGCGACGGCGAGATGCGCCGGACGGCGGGATTTCATTGATTGACGTTGAGGCACGGCTGACAGGGCTCCCGAATGCAGATCTTTATGTGTATCCATGACCACTGAGAGTAGTACGGATATCGTTTGCTGCAAGGAAATACCTCGTCACCCCGGTGGTTCGCCGACCACTATCCGGACTGACTGCTCACCCCCGGAAAGACACCATCTCCGCCAGGATTCTCGCAACGTGCCCTGACGGAACCCTGACAGTCAACCAATGCCGGCACGCAAACTACTTCTTCTCCGCGCGGTAATCATCATGGCAACCCTTGCAGCTGCCGCCGACGTCACCCATGCTGTCTTGCAGTGCGTCCAGCCCATTACCGGCCTCTGCGGACAGGGCGACCAGAGCATCATTCAGGGCCTTGCCCTTTTCGGCAATCTCCGGATACGTCTCCCAGATGACCGGCAAGGCACGGTTTTCCGCATTGTCGGGATTGCTGTTGTCAGAACCCTGAGGCCACAGGGTGCTTTGTCCCATACGACTGACCGCCAGCAGGTTGTCAGCTGCTTCCGTCGCCAGTTCGGCATCATATTCCATCTTTTCCTTTGCCATCGCGGACAGAATACCGACGTGGTAGCCGTAGAGCTGCATCAGGGATTGGCGAGCCTTGATCGCATCGTCATGAGGTCCGTCTTCGGCTATCGTCACTGCACTACTGCACAGCAGAGCAACGGCTGGCACGATCAGAACAAAGAATTTCTTCATCATCTTCTTCCTGGTGAAATGATCGAATTTCCAGTCTAGCAATATACTTTTTTCGAACACAGTGAGTATGCTGTTCAAATCGGCACACGACCCGTTCAGGATTGCACAGCAGCTTGTAGGCAGGCAGGCAGGCAGGCAGGCAGGCAGGCAGGCAGCATGACACCCGGAGCAGACAGCCAGCATGGACAGGAAGGCAAACTGGAGTTGGGACAATCTGCGCCATTTCCTGGCAGTGGCACAACATGGCACCCTGTCAGCCGCTGCCAGAGTCCTCGGAGTCAGTCACAGTACGGTACAGCGACGAATCGGCATACTTGAACAGGAGCTGCAGACCAGCCTTTTCTGCCGGACCAACAACGGTTTCAGACTGACGGCTTCCGGTAAAGCCTTGTTCGGCGAAGCGCTGCGATTGCAGACAACACTGGAATCCATCTCACGAAATGTTGCCGGTTCCGACGCCGATGTCAAAGGACGCGTGGTACTGACGTCCACTGATACACTCTGTTTCTCGATACTTCCGGCCATGATCATGTCGCTGGCACAGACCTACCCTCGACTGAGCATCGAACTGGACATGATCAACACCTTCAGCGACATGCAGAATCTCGAGGCCGATATTGCCATTCGCAGCTGCGAAGAACCCCCTGACAATCTGATCGGGCGCAGGATCGGCTCCGTCAGGTTCCTTGCTTGTGCGGCTCATGCCTATTGCCACGACACCGGTCTGAGCAGTTTTCCATCGAACGTCGAAGCACATCACTTCATCGTACTGAATGATTACTACAACACTACGCCATTTCACCAGTGGCTGACCGAACGATTGACACGCGATACCCGCACAACCATAGCCAGTGGCTTTCTCAGCGCTTACGGACTGTGCAGGGCGGGCCTCGGCATCACCCTGTTGCCATCCTACATGGTTGACGATAGCCACGACTTGATGGTGCTGGATGTCGACGGTATTCCCGAAAGCCATGATCTATGGATCCTGAGCCACCGGGATCTGCGCACCACGCAAAGCGTGCGCGTGGTACGGCAATACCTTTATCAGGAGCTGTCACGCCTGTTCGCCGGGACAGACTGATGGTGTTCAGACATGGCAGACCATTGCAAGCACCTGCCACCTTGCGGCAGGACTGCCTGTCCTCTTGTCGAAGACCTGGCAGAACCTGCCTGTCATCACCTTGATCATCGGATCGAGCGCACACCCACCCTGTTCCGGCTCTCATTCACGCCAGAAAGGTTTACGCTCTTCTCGCTGCACATCGTAGCGCGACAGACCTATGTCCTTGAAGGTTTCCTCGGGCGATGCCATCAGCTCGCGCAACTCACGACGCTGCCGGGATCTTTCAAACCACTGTTCAAGAACATGAAAGAACCCTCGGCTTGACACCAGCCTGCCTGCGCCTGCCAACGGCTTGGACGTCGGATTACACTCCGTCTGCCAGCATCCGTGCAGTGCGCGATCACCCGCAGCGCGGCTCATCGAAGCAGCTCCCGGGTTACAGTGGCCTCATTGCAGGTCAACGACACACCGTTGCGACTGCGATCCCGAGCAGCCAGCACATCGGCTGCGTCAAGGCAGCGAGCAGACGCCGACACGCTGCTACCGACCTCGGCTGCCTCGGGCAGAAGCATGGACCCGAGGCCGATACCGGCAGCAAGTACCAGCACGGTCAGCGTTGGATTGGCGAATCGTGACCAGTTTCCAGTTACGTACATCTTGTTTCCCCTGTCTTGTTTGGCTTGAGGGAATCATCGGCGGTTGCATCGAATCAATCAAACGAATAGTATTTAAGCGAAACATCAATCTCGCTGATACATTGACATGCAGATGAATCTCGATACCGAGCTGTTGCAAACCCTGGTCGCCATCGTCGACAGTGGCAGCTTCAAGGCGGCAGCCAGGAATGTTCACCGCACGCAGTCCGCGGTCAGCATGCAGATGAAGCGTCTGGAAGAGATCGTGGAGCAACCGCTGTTCGAGAAACACGGTCGACGTTCCGTACTGACACTGCACGGACAGAATCTGCTGCTCTATGCGCGTCGGATCCTGAGCCTGCAACAGGAAGCGCTGGCGACTTTCCGCAGTCCGGAAATTCACGGGGAGGTCCGTATTGGTGTCTGCGACGACTATGTGCTGAGCTTCATGCCATCCATTTTCGCAAGCTTCGCCAAATCGTTTCCCAACGTGTTCATTCGTCTTGATTCGCAACCCAGTACAAGACTGATCGAATCCACCAAGGCAGGTGATCTCGATTTTTCACTGGTCAACGTACTGCATGGCGATACGGACTACGAAATACTGCGCAGCGATCCGCTGGTCTGGGTAACATCGCGCAATCACGCCACTCATGAAGTATCCCCCCTGCCACTGGCCGTAGAGAGTAACTGCCTCTGGGGACGTTGGGCTCAGAAGGTACTGAATGAGGAAAACCGACTGTATCGTGTCGGCTATTCAACCTTCAACATCGCCGGCATCGTGGCCATCATCGAAGCCGGCCTTGCAGTGTCGGTAATGTCCCGAACATCTGTTCCACCACAACTGCGCATATTGCAAGCAGCGGACGGCTTTCCCGAACTCCCCCACACCCAGATTGGTCTCGTTCTGAGTAGCGGAGACTTGTCAGCCGCCGCACAGTCCCTGGCTGGCGCAGTTCGTCAGAGCATGACGGCCACGTCCATTGCCGCGTGACCCGAATACCCGAGAGCTGCCAGGGATCTTCCTGCCGCGAGCCGAGTTCGAATGCGATCCTTGAGGACGGGAACACCAGTCTGATTAACCGGGCAAGGCCCGGGTTGACTACACCGCGAAGCAGGCAACCCGCCCTGCCAGCTTTCCGGTACTGCGTTCCGGAGTCTCCTGCAGACACCGTTTGCTTGCCAATGGGCAGCGCGGGTGAAAACTACAGCCTGCCGGAGGATCTATGGGACTGGGAATCTCTCCTGTCATGGCGGGACGATCTCGCACTGGACTGGCCAGGTTCGGAATCGTCTCCAGCAACATTCGCGTGTAGGGATGCATGGGATTGTCGAACAGCTCCTCCTTGGGGGCCATCTCGACGATTTTTCCCAGATACATGACTGCAATGACATCTGCCATATGCCTGACCACGGAAAGATCATGACTGATGAAGAGATACGTCAGCCCATACTCCTTCTGCAGGCCTTTCATCAGATTGAGTATCTGAGCCTGCACGGACACATCCAGTGCGGATGTCGGTTCATCGCAGACCAGAAACTCGGGCTCACCGGACAAGGCTCGTGCAATGGAGATGCGTTGTCGCTGCCCTCCGGAGAACTCATGCGGATATTTCGCACCATCACCGCTACTCAGTCCGACTGTTTCCAGTAATTCGTTGACCCGATGTGCAACATCGGGCCTGGACATGCCCGGTTTCAGCGTCCGGAGCGGCTCTGCAATGATATTCGATACACGCCATCGGGGATTGAGACTTGCATAGGGATCCTGAAATATCATCTGCACACGCGAAAGATCCCCGCGATAGACGATCTCACCTCCGGTCGGAGTCTGGAGGCCGGTCGCAAGCTTGGCGACAGTGGATTTGCCGCAACCACTCTCGCCCACCAGAGCCAATGTCTTGCCCTTCTCGATCGAGAAATCCACACCGGCCACTGCGTTCAGAAACTGACGAGGCCGGCCTTCCAGCACACGGTTCAACCAGGGCGCAGAGACGTCATAACTTCTTCGCAATTCGAGCGCTTCAATGAGTGGTACATCCATCATGATCTTCTCTCATCATCAACTGACCAACAGGCTACCCCTGAGTGTGACAACTCTGGCACCTCGACAAAACACCGATCCACACGTCGACTGCAACGCGGGTTGAAAGAACAGCCCTGCGGGATATCCGTCAGGCGAGGCATATTGCCCGGTATCTGGGACAGCTCCTGCACATCCCCTGTCAAGCTGGGTATTGCCCCCATCAGCCCTACCGTATAGGGATGTCGCGGTGTTTTCACCAGCGACTCTACCTGGCCAATCTCCGCCAACCGGCCCGCATACATGACCCCGACCCGGTCGGCTGTTTCCGCGATGACGCCCATGTCATGAGTCACCAGCATGACCGCCATCCCGCGCTCCTTGCACAGCCGCTTCAACAACCCTGTGATCTGCGCCTGTATGGAAACATCCAGCGCAGTAGTCGGCTCGTCCGCGATGATCAGTTCCGGTTCGGCACACAAGGCCAGAGCGATCACCACGCGCTGACGCATGCCACCTGAGAACTGGTGCGGGTAGTGATCGATTCTCACATTCGGTGCGGGAATACCCACTTCGCCCATCAGATCCAGAGCGCGCTGGCGTGCTTCATCCTTGCCAACGGCGAGGTGTTGCCGGATGGTTTCCACCAGTTGCGCCCCGACGGTGAACAAAGGGTTCAGGCTGGTCAGGGGGTCCTGAAAGATGGCCGCCATGCGCTTGCCACGCAAGACTCGCAGTTCATCATCCGACAGCTGATCGATTCGCTGACCCGAGAGCCAGATCTTGCCGGAGGCTATCCGGCCAGGTGATTCCAGCAGCCCGAGAACCGCCATGCCTGTCATCGACTTGCCTGCACCACTTTCGCCGACAATGCCCAGTATCTCTCCGCGTCTGATGGATAAAGACACACCATCAACCGCCGTCAACACGCCCTTTCTTGTCGGAAACTCAACCCGCAGGTCTTCTACTGACAGTACGTTTTCAGTCATGCTGTAAAACCCTCGGGTAGCTTGTCGAGAATATCTCCTCCACTGGAGGATGGTTCAGGGTTCGTTGGGGGTACAGGGAAACGATCTTGTCGAACTGCTGCTGCGCCTGAGCCCAATCCGCTTGGTTGTCAACACCGGGAATCTCGCCATCAACCAGGACATGCCGACCGTGTATGAAGACGTTTCCGACATCCCTGCCACTACCACCGGTCATCAGACTCTGCAGCGGATCGGGCCCGCACAACGTGCGATCCAGTTTGATGACAGTGATATCCGCACACGCCCCCACTTCCAGCTTGCCCAGATCCGGGCGCTGCAAAGCCGCGGCACCACCCAGGGTGGCTGCATCGTACAGATTTTCACTTCTGCAGGCATCGACCCCGGCATCATCCACAGTGCGGTTCATGATGATGCCCTGCTGCAGATTCTGGATCATGTCTGGTGGCCAGGTGTCAGTTCCAATGGCCATGTTCAGGCCACGCTTGCTGTATCCCATGAAGGAGCGAAGCGCACTGCCGTGACGAGCCGATACCACAGGGCAGTGCACGATGGTCACTCCTGCCTCGGCCGCCAGATCGATATCCGTATCGCTCATGTACACCCCATGGGGAAGCAGGCAGCGCTCGGACAGAAATCCGATTCCAGCCAGCCATTCGATGGGACTGCAATCATGCCTCTGTTTGACCAGGGCAAGCTCCGTCAATGATTGACAGCAGTGCAGCCGCACCGGAACCTCCAGTTGCCTGGAAGCCTGCGAGGTTCTTTGCAGAAGCGTCGTCGTACAGGTTTCAATCCGATCCGGCGCCAGCATGCCTTTGATCAGCGGACTGTCGCTGGATTCCATGCGCCGGGCAAAGTCCACCGCTGCTTCGAGTTCTGCCAGACCGCGTGCCTCATCGAACTCTGCCACTATCCGGCCATCGCTTTCCACCACCTGATTGCCAGTACGAAAAGCCGGCCCCAGATACACTCTCAGGCCCAGACGCTGGGCAGAACGGGCGGCGCTCTCGAATTCCTCGACTGTCTCGCCCCATTCCCTGTAGAACAAAGAGGCGATGGGCAGCGCTGTGGTGATGCCGTTGCGTATCAGTTGAGAAAAGGCAAAGTGTTTCTGAAACGCGAGTTCCTCGGCTGTGTACATCTCATGCGGCCCTGCCTCCACATAGCTTCGTGGCCAGACACGGCCTTTCGCGGCGGGCGGTGAATTGTCGTATGACAGAATCGTGGTATCCAGATCGGACAACGCATCCAGATCGATGAAGCCCGGGGAGATGATCGCCTCCCCGTAGTCATGACGGGTGTCTACCTGTCCCTTGTAGCCATGGCCCACATGGACAATACGGCTTCCACGAAACACGACTTCCGCGTCTTCAAGGACGACATGCGACCCGGCAGCGTGACCGATGACCCACCGCGCCGTGAGCAATGTACATGAATCACTCATGGCGCCAGAAGCAGGCTCTCGCCGTTTTCTGCCACGGTCCTGCCACGCTTCAGAACACGCTTGCGTACGGGTCTGCTGGCGATGACCTCTGCCAGGCTTTCGCCGTCCACCAGTACACAATCAGCATCGCAACCTGGCGTGATGCCATAGCTGTCGATAGCCATGGTTGTTGCTCCACCATGCGTACAGACATCCAGAGCTACTTCGACTTCATCATCACGCCGAAAATTGTTCCGCTGTGAGAGGAACATGGCTCGCTCCAGCATGCAGGCGTTTCCGAACGGCCCCCAGGTGTCACGTATACCATCCGATCCGGAACACACCACCACGCCCGCCTCCCGCAACTCCCTGATGACCGGAGCGGTCACCGCTGCGGGTCCCGTGGTCATGATGCGGATACCATGTTTCGCCAGCTGCTCGGTCAACTGGGCAACGTGCAAACGATCTGGCTGTCCCAGACAGAATGCATGACTTACCACCACCTGATTCTGCATGCCTGATGCAACGGTTCGCTCGATGATCATCTCCATCGAAAAACAACCCATTTCACCACGTTCATGCAGATGAATATCGAGTGGCTTGCCGTAGCGCTCGGCGAGCGAGAAAATGGTATCCAGATGTCCCTTGGGATCACGATCGATGGCGCAGGGGTCCAGACCTCCCACCACCTCACACCCCATCTGCATGGCCTCATCCATCAGCTCCACGGTTCCCTTGCGAGTCATCATGCCGGACTGGGGGAACGCGACCAATTCGATATCGATCCACCCGCGCATTTTCTGCTGCGTCGCCATGACGCCTTCGATGCCCTTCAGACCGTGCACGGTATCCACGTCTACATGACTGCGAATATGGGTGCTGCCCTTCGCCATGGAAAGAATGGCCTGTCTTTCACTCTGTATTCGTGGATCAATGCCCAACGCGATCTTCGAATTGCGTTCGTTGGTGATCTTGTCCATCAGTAGCGGACCGACTTCATTGCGATACCAGGGCAAGCCCAGCAGGGACTTGTCCAGATGCGTATGCGCTTCAACCAGACCTGGTAGCAGGATGGCGTTTTCGCCTTCAATGGATTCAATGTCATCTGGCGGAGCGGCGTCGCCTGCGGCAAATTTGCCATCCAGAATGAGAATATCGGTGACAGGACCTGACATCGGCCTGACGTTTTTCAATAACACTGAATGAGTCATTTCAAGAATCCTATCGAAGTTTGGGGTTCAGGGCATCACGCAGCCAGTCACCGATCATGTTCACCGAAAGCACGATGAGACACAGTTGTATTGAGGGAAACAGTACAACCCACCAGAGGCCCGAGAAAAGATACTGATTCCCGATGCGGATCAAGGTGCCCAGAGACGGTTGATCGGACGGCATGCCAACCCCCAGAAAGCTCAGGGTTGCCTCCGAGAGGATGGCCAGACCGAAATTCAGGGTGGCTGCCACCATGATGGGGGTCAGCGTATTGGGCAAGATGTGCTTCAGCAGAATTCGCCATGGCCGCACTCTGATCAGACGCGCTGCCTGTACATATTCCTTGCTCTTCTCGACCATCGCTGAGGCTCGGACCGTTCTGGCATACTGCACCCAGGAAGGCACGGCAATGGCCACTACCAGAATCATGCTGGTCAGAGATTCTCTGACACTCGACGGCAGAGCCTGCGTAGCCATGGCACTGATCAATATCGCTATCAGGATAAAGGGCATGGAGAGCAGTACATCGCCCAGGCGCATCAACATGTTGTCGACCCAGCCGCCGTAATAACCGGCAATCAGCCCCAGTGTCAAACCAACGCTCAGAGCCAGCAGAACCGACAAGGCGCCAATGGTCAGGGAGGTCCGTGAGCCGTAGAGAATGGCGGAATACAGGTCCCGGCCCTGTACGTCAGTTCCGAGCACATAAGGCGACTCCCCGCCTTCCAGCCAGATGGGTGGCAACTCGGAATTCATGAGATTCAACGCGGCCAGATCATATGGATTCTGCGGTGTGATCCATGGAGCCGCTACACTCGAGACAACCATCACAAGCAACAGGATGACGGCAAACATGGCAGAAGGTCGCTGGGTGAAACTCCACCAGAGTTCACTGTCCCGCCAGCGATTGATCACGACCAGTTCAGTGGCCATTGGCTACTCCTCCCTTGACAGATGCATCGCTACGCAGACGAGGATCCACGTACGCGTAGGTAATATCAACCAGCGTATTGATCAACACGAATATGAACGAGACCAGCATCAGATAAGCTGCCATGACAGGGATGTCCACAAAAGTGACAGCCTGTATGAACAGCAGCCCCATGCCAGGCCACTGAAAGACGGTTTCGGTCACCAGGGCAAAGGCGATGAGGTTTCCGATCTGCATCCCCGTCAGCGTGATGACAGGCATCAGGCAGTTGCGCAGGGCATGTCGCCAGTGAACAATGCTCAAGGGCAGGCCCCGTGCTCTGGCAAACTTGATGAAATCCGACCTGAGTACTTCCAGCATCTCGGCCCTGACCAGACGCATGACCAGAGTGATCTGGAACAAGGACAGCGAGATGGACGGCAATACCAGTGCGGCACGGCCGCTGGGGGTGAAGAAGCCACTACTCCACCAGCCTATATTCACCGTGTCCCCACGCCCAAATGCAGGCAACCATCCCAGTGTGACCGAGAACACCAGTATCAACAGGATTCCGACAACGAAGCTGGGTAGAGACACACCCACAATGGATCCCAGTTGCAGTCCATCGGCCAGCTTGCGATCCTGATGGACTGCCGTCAGTACGCCGCAGGGGATGCCGATCAGCAGCGATAGAACTGTCGCGACGATGACCAGTTCGAACGTCGCCGGAAACCTCTCCGCCATCAACACCATGACGTCCTGCTGATTGCGATAAGAGATTCCGAAGTCTCCCTGGACGGCATTGCCGACAAACCTGACGTACTGGGTAAACAGCCCATCATTCAGACCGAGCCGCTCGCGCAACTCGGCCCGGTCCGATTGAGTGGCCTGCTCATTGACCATCATCTCGACAGGATCGCCAAAGAACCTGAATATCATGAAAGCCAGTAGCGCAACAGCCAGCATCACGAAAGCAGCGTTCAACAGGCGTTTCAACAAGAATGCAAGCATGGTGGGCAACTCATGGTTGATGGATTGGCATGAACAGGTATCGGAAACGCCGCCCTACTGCATGGATGCAAACCAGAGCCGAGGCTTGTTGTCCGGAAACAGGGGCATCGCTGTGACGTTGCTGCTTGTTGCCCACGCCATGGGCTGTTGGTGCAGCGGAATCATGATGACTTCGTCCTTGACGATCTGCAGCGCCTCGGTTTCCAGCGCTATCCGTGTATCAAGATCCAGCTCCGAACCCGCTCTTGCGACCAATGTATCCAGCTCAGGGTATGACCAGTCACCCCAGTTGAAAACGCCCGAGTTGCCTTCCTTGCTATGGAAGATCTGCAGCAAGGGGCTGTAGGCATCCAGCATCGGCAGCGTTGCCCAGCCAAGCGTGTAGATGTCGGTCTTGCCATTGGTTCGCTTGGGAGTCTGTACTGCCCGTGGTGCCACATCCAGCCTGGGCGCCAGACCGATGCGGCTCCACATCGAGGCAATGGCTTGACAGATCTGTTCCTCATTCACCAGTCCGTCCTGCAGGCAATTGAAGTCGAATTCGAGTCCCTCCGGCACACCGGCTTCTGCCAGCATCGCCTTGGCCGTATCGATATCAAACGCCAGCCGCTCATCGAGCGCTTCGGTATAGCCGGGAATCGGCGGAGCCACGACAGCACCGGCGTTCCGAGACTTGTTGCGCATGACCTTCTTGTGCAACTGCTCTATGTCGATCGCCTGATACAGCGCTTTTCGAACCTTGACGTCAGTAAAGGGGTTGTCAGTTCCGTTGACGAGCTTGTCGCGGAAGCTCATGCCGATCATGACCGTGCGCAGATCCACGCCCTCGAGCACATTCACATCAGCCGACGCTGCCAGCCTGGGAAGATCCTGCACGGGCGCGTCGTTCGTGAAATCGATTTCACCGGACAGCATGGCCGCTACGCGAGTGGCGGACGATGTCACCGGCAGCAATTCGAAACCCTCCAGATTGTGTTCAGGCGTGTCCCACCAGTCCGGATTGACGACGAACACGGTCCTGGCATCAGGCTGTCGACTTTCCACGATGAATGGCCCTGTGCCATTGGCGTTGTAGGTTGCATAGCCTTCAGTGCCCGCACCAATGTCGGTTGGCAATTCGGAATCGTTTTCAACCAGCCACTGCTTGTCGAAGATATGGATATTCGTCAGATCATTCAGCAGTAGCGGATACGGCCCATTGAGAACGACGTCGAGTGTCAGCTCATCGACAACAGACGAACTGACATAAGCCGGTAGATTGCCCTTCAACGGTGAGGTTTCGTGACTGACCCTCTCCAGTGAGGCGACGACATCTTCTGCCGTGAAGCTGTTGCCATTGTGGAAGCTGACGTCCGGACGGAGCTTGAAGCGCCAGGTGACCTGGTCTTCGAGAATTTCCCACGATACCGCCAGTGCCGGTTCGATTTTCAGGTTCTCGTCATAGCGAACCAATCCTTCGTAGGTGTGGTTCAGAACGTTGATCGTGAAGCTGTCACCGTAGGAATAAGGATCCAGCGAACCGATATCCCGATTCGCCCCCCATTTCAGGACCTCGGCTTGAGCGGTGGAACAGGCCAGCAGCAATGCGGCCGACGTAAGGATGAATTTGGGTTCAAGTCTCATGGACGCCTCTCGTTTCCTGCACATCAGAAGTTCGGAGTCATTATCCTAGCAGGATCGTATACAAAATGATAATTTTTTTGTATCCAATTTTTTCGTATATAGTATCCATCATTAGTGAGTCACTTCACCCAGCGCCACGTGGTCCCAGATGTCGGAAGCAAAACAACCCTTTACCGGTGTAATCGTCTACGAACGACTGCGCCGCGCCATACTGGAGCAGGCGCTGCTTCCGGGCACTCGGCTCAGGGAAGATGCCATCGGGGAACAATTCGGGGTCAGCCGAACAATCGTGCGACAGGCGTTGGTGAGGCTCGAAAGCGAACATCTGGTGGAAACTCAGCGAAATCGCGGCGCCTGCGTGGCTGAACCGACGCTGATCGAAGCCGAACAGATCTTCGAGATTCGTCACTGCCTGGAAGCTGAGGTGATTCGACGGCTCATTGATCGCATCTCGGTGATCGGCCTGGAATCGCTGGACGCACATGTGGATCAGGAAGCGCGTGTCCAGGGCAAGAACGGCCCTGTCTCGATACGCCTGGCAGGTGAGTTTCACATCCTGCTGGCCGAACTGACAGGCAACAGGATTCTGGCGGGCTATGTATCCGAGCTCGTCACCCGTTGCTCATTGATACTGGCAATGTACAGCAGAAGTCATTCGAGTGACTGCGCTGTCGAAGAGCATCGCGACATCATCCAGGCCGTGCGTGACAAGGACATCAAGGTCGCCTTGTCGATCATGGATCACCATCTGGGTGCTGTTCAGGGCCGTGCCAATCTATCCGGTGACCAGAAAGAAGACAACCTTCAGTCGGTACTTGCACGGTACTCAGAGGATCCATCTGCATGACCCACACAGAATTCGACTTCAACCGTCTCGAACCGAGAGATGTCTACAAACTTCTCATCGGTACGGTAGTTCCCCGTCCCATCGCCTGGGTCACGACGATCAGTGCAGAAGGCGTACCCAACGCCGCGCCCTACAGCTTCTTCAACTGCCTGTCCTCGGATCCCCCCATTCTGGCGCTGGGTATCGAGAACAGGAACAACCGTTCATTCAAGGATACGGCCGCCAATATACGCAGCACCGAGGTTTTCACCGTCAATATAGTCGGCCGCTCCAATATCGATGCCATGAACATCACCGCCACGGCCTTTCCCGAGAACATCAACGAAATCGAAATGGCTGGTCTGACCATGATCGAAGGCGCATCGGTTTCCTGCCCGCGCATTGCCGAGGCCCCCGTATCCTTCGAATGCAAGCGTTACATCGGTGTGGAAATCGGCACCTCGCGCGAGATCGTGCTGGGTCTTGTACTACGAGCGTTCATTCGCTCGGATATTGTCGATCCGCAGAATCATCATACGGACCATACGAAACTCGATGCGGTGGGTCGAATGGGTGGCCATGGTTACGCATTCTCGCAGGATTACTTCGACCTCCCCGGTATGAGCGTCGACGAGTTCGACTCGGGTCAATACCCTCGCTTCTCTGAACCGAACTCGTAAACGACTTCGGCCTGCCCTTTGCTCAAGACCCGTCGCGACTGAAGGAGGACATCGGTCTCACGCAAGCGGCTCTCCGTCAGGAGTGGCACCGATGGTTCCGGGAGCATTGACGGCCCGTATCACGGCAACAGCACGATCTTCGGTGCTTCGGTTGCGTTGTCGTGAATGTCCCGGAACGCCCTGGCACCCTCGGCCAGAGGACGGGCTTCCACCCACTCCAGCGCACCCAGTCCGCCATTGGCGATGGCGTTCAGGGCCGCCTGAAGATCGGTGTGGGTGTAGGTATAGTTGCCGATGAAGGTGATTTCCTGCAAGGTCAGTCGGCGGATATCCAACCCCGGTTCGTTATCCTGCAAGCCGATGTGCGTGATGACACCGCCCTGACGCGCGTAGCGTGATGCATCCCGACGAGTGGCTCCGGAACCCACCGCATCCACTACCAGGTCGAAACCGGATTCTGCCGGCAATCGCTGACCCAATGGATCGAAAACCTCGCAGCATCCCGTTTTTTCCACCGTCTTGCGGCGACTGGGTGATGTTTCGGACAGCAGGATGCGGGCGGTGCCTTTCTGCGCCAGAAACAAGGCCGCCAACAGTCCGATGGCACCGCCACCAATGACCAGTGCGGAGCTTTCGCTCAAGGGTCGATGCATGACCTTCTCGGCCAGTACGATACTGTGCAGGGATACCGCCGCCGGTTCCATCAGACTGGCATTGACCATATCCAGATTGTCGGGCACTGCGATGAGGTTTCTCTCGGCAATGGTCACGTATTGTGCGAAGGCGCCGGCATGCCGCATGCCGATGATCTCCCGGCTCGGGCACAGATTGCTTCGGCCGGCTCGGCAGTCTGCACACACACCACAGGTGACCAGTGGATTCAGCACCACGCGCTGCCCGGCATACTGCCCATCCATCGCGATACCCGCTGCTTCGTGACCGAGTATCAACGGTGGTATGCGTCGTTCATCGTGACCGTGATAGGCGTGCATGTCCGATCCGCAGATACCACTGGCCTCTACTTTGATCGTGACCTCCTGCCGATCGGCCACCGGGTCAGGCTCATCCCGAAAGATCAGTTCCTGCGTCGCTGTGTAGACAAGTGCTTTCATGATGGCTTACTTCGCTGTGAAGCCGCCATCGACGGAGATGGTCTGGCCGGTGATGTAATCGGACGCATGCGAGGCGAGAAAGAGTGTCACCCCGTCAAGATCATCCAGCTTGCCATTTCGCCCGATGGCTGTGCTGGCCGCCAGCCTTTGCGAGGTTGCATTGTCATTGAACAGGCTTTCCGTCAGTTCGGTCGGGAAGAAGCCGGGCGCAATGGCGTTGCAGCCAATGCCGTCCGCCGACCAGGCTTCGGCCATGGCGCGAGTCAACTGGCAGATTCCCCCCTTGGAAGCACCGTAGGCAATGCCATTGGCGAATGCCCGCGTGGATTGCAGTGAGGCGATATTGATGATCTTGCCCCAGCCTCTTCGGCGCATGCCGGGAACCAGTTGCTGCGCCAGAAAAAACGGCACACCCAGGTTCAGGTCAAGCGTTGTCTTCCACGATTCCATGCTGACATCATCCGCATGTTGGCGCAGGTTCACGCCTGCAGTATTGAACAGTATGTCGATGTCACCGTAGAACTCGGCCGCACGTTGCGCCAGCTCGATCAGACTGTCATCCAGCACCAGCGATCCCGGCAATGCGCTGGCATCCCCGCCCGCTTGCCGAACGGCTTCAACCGTTTCATTCAGTTGCTCCTGCCGACGCCCTATTACCACCACTCTGGCCCCAGCCGCCGACAAGGCCAGTGCCTGTTGACGACCGATACCGGAAGTGGCCCCGGTTACCAGGGCTGTTTTGCCTTCCAATTCACGCATGACCATTACCCGCCTTCTCAATCAATATCACGATGTTCTGTCAGCAACCGGTATCAACCTCGATGAGACATGAACGCACAAGCACCGACCCTCTCCGACAGCGCGGCGTTCAAACCGTACCGGTGCCTAGGAATACTGAAGCCTCTGCGGCACCATCGCCTGAGGTCTGTTTGCCAATGAAGTCATTCCCAGCTGTGCCATGCCGATGCTGACTTCATCGGAGAAGATGTCCCACATTGTCTCCAGACCCCGCTGCCCATCTGCTGCCAGTGAATACAGCATGGAGCGCCCCAACAGCACGAAATCGGCCCCCATGGCATAGGCCGTCAACACGTCCTCGCCCGAACGAATGCCTGAATCGAAGAACAGGGGAAATTCCGGACCCAGCGCCGTGCGAATGTCCCTCAGAGCCAGAATCGGTAACGGAGCGCTGTCCAGCTGCCGCCCACCATGGCTCGATACCTGTATGGCGTCCACGCCTGCGGCCTTCAGTCGAACGGCATCAGCCACATTCAGAACCCCCTTCACCACCAGATTGCCTTTCCATTGCTGGCGGATCCGGTCCAGATCATTCCAATCGGCTCTTGCTCGCGTTTCAGTCCGGTCGAAATTGCCGTGCTTGCCGCCGAAGTTGGCCATCTCGGGACGGCCATGGGCAAGTGTTGACAATGACCAGGTCGGGTGCAAGGCAAAGTCGATGAATTGCGGCACACCGATCCGGAAAGGCATCTTGAAGCCACGCCTGAGTTCACGCGGTCGTCGTCCCACCTCGGCCACGTCCAGCGTCACGACCAGTGTCCGGTAGCCGGCTGACTGTGCACGGTCGATCAGCTTGTTGACAACCGATCCGTCTCCACTGAAATAGAACTGGAACCAGGCGTGGCCTTCGGCCACTTCAATCATTGTCTCCAATGGCGTCGAGGCAACAGTCGAGACCCCAACCGGCGACTGGAAACGCGCCGCCTGACGAGCCAGCATGAGGTCCGCTCCCGGCAGTGCCAGGTTGCACATGCCCATCGGACTGACGCCGAAGGGTCGACGAGACTCGTGGTCGAATACCGGCACGTCGAGCGAACGATGCTCGACATTGACCAGCACGGCGGGTTGCAGGCGAATATCCTGCATCACCTGACGGTTCTGCAATTCACCGCGCCCTTCACCTGCCGCGCCATCCATGTAGTCGAAAACCATGCGTGGCAGACGCCGTTTCGCAAGCTGGCGCGCATCTTCACACGAATGAATCTGCCTGGAAAACATCAAGACACTTGCTCCTGTATCATTTCCGTCCGCATGGTCCGACCCGATGCCCCTCCTAGGACTGAACCGCTTTCATGAAGCGGCTGCGTATTTCCACAGGGTCCATGGTGATGACAGGAATCTTGATGTTGCCGGACTCGCATTTGGACACGATGATGGTCATCCGGTTACTCGCCAGCGCGCCCTCAAGGACCTCCCGGGTCTCTTCAGCCTGACATTCGATGACGTTTTCGCAGCCACAGGCTCGTGCGACATCGGTCAGGGAAGTCTTCTTGCCCGCATAGGTGGGCTGATCGCCTGTCGAACCGTAACTGCCATTGTCGATGATCAGCAGTATGAAGTTGTCGGCCACGTTGTTCGCGATGGTTGGCAAGGTACCGAAGTTGGTCAGCACGGATCCGTCTCCATCGATGGAAATCACCTTCTTGTCCTGCGCCAGGGCCAGGCCCAATCCGATGGAAGACGACAGTCCCATGGTACCGAGCATGTAGAAATTGCTTGGCTGGTCGTCGATCGAATGCAACTCCTGACTGGGCAGACCGATATTGCACACCACCAGGTGTTCGGAGATGACCGGCGCGATATCACGCAATATTTCAGAACGAATCATGATCAGTACCCCTTCCAGAAAGTGGCGTCGGTCAGAATGGCGACCGGTTTGTTGCACATGAAAGTATGCTTGAGGATGGCGTCCAGTTCGTCGGCATCCTCCTCCTTGTGAAAATGGTATGTAGGGATGTGCAACTGGTTCAACAGGGCCTTGGTATGCACGGCCATTTCCACCTGACAGGCAACCGGTTCGCCCAGCTCACCGCGGTAGCTGATGATCATCGGCAGAGGCATTCTGTAATACTGGGTCAGAGTGACCAGTGTATTGATGGTGACACCGATGGCCGTGTTCTGCATGATGATGGCAGGACGTTTCCCGCCCATGAACGCACCTGCACACAACCCCATGCCCTCGTCTTCCTTGTTGGAGGGAATATGGTAGATGTCGTCACTGGCCTCGATGGCTTCGATAACACCGGCCAGCTGCTTGCAGGGTACGGTAGTTACAAAGTTGACGTTGTTGGCGACCAGATCAGACACGATTTTTTCGCTTACTGACACTTGGAATACTCCTTCAGTCTTGGTATGAGGGTTGCGAATACGGCCCGGCCGGAGAATGGAAAACCGATCAGTCACCGGTCGAGGCCGTTCGCGGATGAATTCGGTTCCGGCTCAAAGCTCCAGTTCGAATTCTTCGTCAGGAAAATACTTCTTGAGACGGACGTCTGCCGAACGGGCATGACCTTCCATCCCTTCCAATCTTGAAATACGTGCAGTAGCACCGGCGACCGGTTTCGACCCGTCACGCGTGGCCTGCTGCCAGGTCACGATCTTCATGTACTTGTGAACCGACAGGCCACCAGTGTACTTCGCGGACTGCGATGTGGGTAGAACGTGATTGGTACCAGATGCCTTGTCACCGAATGACACCGTGGTTTCCTCTCCCAGGAACAATGACCCGTAACATTGCAGACGTTCAAGCCACCAGGGCAGGTCCTCGGCTTGCACCGTCAGATGCTCCGGTGCATATTCATCGGAGGTTGCTGCCATCTCTTCCCGGTCTGCACAGACAATCACCTCGGCATAATCTCGCCAGGCGGCCTCGGCACTGAGTCGATTGGTCTCGGGCAGATCGGCAATCAGATCAGGCACGATCTGCATCACTTTCTCGGCCAGGGCCTCATCGGAGGTCACCAGCCAGACCGGGGAGTTGTAACCGTGTTCGGCCTGACTCACCAGATCGGTGGCGACAATGAAGGGATCTGCCGAGCTGTCTGCCAGAACAAGGCTGTCTGTCGGACCGGCAACCATGTCGATACCGACTCGGCCAAACAGGATACGCTTGGCCTCCGCCACGAACTGATTGCCCGGCCCGACCAGAATGTCGGCCCTGGGCAGGCCGAACAGACCGAAGGTCATGGCAGCAACCCCCTGCACCCCCCCCATGGCCAGTATCCTGTCGGCACCACACAGATTGGCAGCAAAGACGATCGCCGGTGCAATACCTTCACCGGCCCGCGGCGGCGAACACGCCACGATGTGTTTGCAACCCGCCACCTTGGCAGTGGTGACCGTCATGATGGCACTGGCAATATGACTGTAGCGCCCTCCCGGCACATAGCAGCCGACAGCCTGACAGGGAATGGTCTTCTGGCCCAGCGTGAAGCCCGGCACCACTTCCAGTTCGACATTCTGCATCGTGCTCTTCTGCACTTCGGCAAAACGTCGAACATTATCGTGCGCGAAGGCAATGTCATCCTTGAGCTTCTGCGGTACCGCCTCACAGGCCGCTGCAATCTCTTCTTCCGTGAGCAGTATGTTGCCCTCGTAGCCATCGAACTTTTCGGCATAGCGCATGGCTGCCGCATCACCACCGGCTTCGATGTCCGAGAGAATGTTCTGCACGGTCGCACGCACATCAGTGGCATCAGTCGTCGCGGTTTTCGCGGCCTTTTTCAGATATTTTCTGGTCATTGTTCAGTCCTAGCCGTAGATATCGCCTAACAGAAAGGTGGAAACCGATGGTATGTAGGCAATCAGCAATACCACCAGCAGCATGAAGAAGACAAAGGGCACTGCCCGGGCAGCAATCTTCAGAATCGACTCACCGGTAAGCCCGGACACCACAAACAGGTTCAGTCCCAGTGGCGGCGTGATGAAGCCAACCCCCAGTGAGGTGATCATCATGATGCAGAACTGAATCTCGTTCATGCCGATCTCATCGGCAAGCGGTTTGAGAATCGGTGCCAGAATCACGATATTGGGCGTGGTCTCCATGACACAGCCGGCCGCAATCAGGATGAAGATCATCAGCAGAATCAGCAGGTAGGGATTATCGGTCAGCGTTGTCACCGCGAACACGAATCCCTGTGGCACTCCCATCGCGGCCAGTGTCTGAGCCAGAGGCAGAGAGAACGCGATGATCGGCAGAATGACGCCATTGACCTTTGCCGAACCGAGCAGCATCGATGGAAAATCGGACAGCCTCAAGGTGCCAAGCACGAAGCCCATGATGATCGTGACGGTGACAGCTGTCGCCCCTGCCTCGGTCGGCGTCAGACGGCCCGAGAATATGCCGTAGAAAATGATGCCCGGTACCAGAAACGCATACCAGCCTCCCTTGAGCGCCTGCACCAGGTTGGATGACCATTCGCCCAGGCTCATCATGCCGCCACCTTCATAGGCATATCGCCTGTTCATGACGATATTGGTGACGAGTATGGAGAGCAACACGAGAATGCCGGGGATCAGCGCCGCCTGAAACAAGGTGGACGCCGAAATGCCCAACACCAGACCGATGACGATATAGGCAATCGATGGTGGAATCAGAATACCGGTACAGGCACCTGCCGCCACCAGTGCACAGGCATAGGGGCGAGGATAGCCGCTTTCCACCAGACGATTGATGGTCATGCGTCCAACGGCGGCAGCACCGGCGGCATCAGAGCCGGATATGGCGGAGAACATGCCACAGACCAGCACGGTTGCCGAACCGAAGCCACCCTTGGCCCAGCAGGTCAGCGCTTCCGCTACATCCATGAACTTGCGGCTGAGACCGGTTCGAACCAGTGCATCACCGGTCAGGATGAATAGCGGAATGGCGGTCAATGCGAAGGCGTCGATACCGTCGAACAGCGATTCTCCCAGCAATGACAGCGGTAGAACATCCGATAATACCAGCATGGCCACCGCGCAGGCACCAATGGCGGCCCAGACGGGTATTCCCAGTGCACAGAAGAGGACGAACACCAATACCGGGCCATAGAAGGACCAGCCCAGTTCGACCGCTTGATCTTGTAGATTCTGCCAGAGCATGTCGTCGCCTCAATCAAACATCTTGTTGCCTTCGAACACGGGTCTTCCTGCCAGAAGGTCCCCGATGTCGCGGCGCATGGATTGCAATAGTCGAAAGATGACCAGACTGAAGCCGACCGGTACAGCCATCAGGAACCAGACCTTGGAAATGCGCAGACCGTGTGTCACCGATCCGTACTTCCAGCTCACACTCACGGTCTCGAAAGACCAGTAGAGCGCCAGGCAGCCGATGACCAGCATGACGATGTCACCGAAGATGTAGAGCAGCGCCTTGGTACGAGGTCCGACATAGTGATACAGCACATCGATACGAATATGTGCCCGCTCCTTGACTGCCGCGGCAGCCCCTATCCACGCCAGATAGATGAACGAATAACGCACGATTTCCTCACCCCAGATGGACGAGTACGAAAACACTTCACGACGAACCACTTCGATGGTCATCGTCGATACCAGCAATGTGTAGAAGACAAGCAGTGCCCAGCGCTCGGCATTGTCGTCAAGCTCACGCAGAAAACGTCTCATGATGACCCTCGATCTGTCTGCAAAGCGTCGGAGTTGCAGATTGCAACCCGACTCCGTACCGGAGACGAGTCTCCGGCCCCTTCGCTATCCGTGCAGATCAGGCGTCGTGAACGTAATAGCGACCCATCGTGTCTGCAGCCTCTTCCAGCTGACTGAATACATCCATCGAGCCCGCCAGGTCCGACTTGTATTGATCCCATTCGCTGCGCTGGTAACCACCGGCTTCCTTCCAGACGGCCAGCTGGTCTTCGGTCAAGGAATGAAATTCGACACCGGCCCGGGTGAGTTCCGACATGGCGTAGGCCCTTGCTGCGGGAACCTTGGCAAGGTTCTGCTGAGTGGTGACTTCAGCGGCAAACTCGATGGCGGCCTGCACATCCTCGGGCAGCGAATTGAACCATTCCAGATTGCAGGAAAACACCTGACTGTCAGGCACCGCCTGAGTGAAGGTCACATGACTCAGAATGTCCTTGAAGCCGAAGACGAACAACGCACCCACAGAAGGATCGAGTGCATCGGCCACTCCCTGCTTGATGGCGGACGGCGTCTCACCCCAGGCCACCGGTGTCGGATTGGCCCCCACCAGGCGATAGTATTGTTGCAGCATCTGCGAACCGGGCACCCTGAACTTCACACCTTCCAGATCCGAAGGTGACAAGACGGGTCCGGGTCCACCCTTGCGCAAGGCAACCACTCGTGGGTCGATGACGACATAGAACAGGATCTTGAATCCTCTCTCCTCCACCTTGGGATGAATCTGCTGTTTCCAGGCGTCCGAACCGACAAGATTGGTAAAACGCTGGTTGGCACCACAGAAATAGGGCAGATTGATCAAGTCAATGGCTGGGGCGAAAGGTGCAAAGTTTGCCAGGGAATGCTGTGCCGCCTGGACAGTTCCACCCTGCACCTTCTGCACAAGCGCATCGCCCGTACCCAACTGCCCACCGGGAGCCAGCTTGACGTAGACCTTCCCGTTGGTGGCGTTCTGAATGTTCTCCTTCAGGTCAAGCTGCATGATCGGGTAGCTGCGCGAGGCTCCCAGGACATAGGCTGTCGCGATGAGCATGGTGTGCTCGGCTTCGGACTCACGCAACTTTTCTTCCTTTGCCGTTTGCGCCACGACTTCATCGGACGATAGCATGCCGGCGGCCCCGACCAGCATGGCAGCCGTAAAGGCACCTGAGCCGGTGAGCTTGAGGAAGTTTCGTCTCTCCAGAGAAGCGCGTTCGTTCTCGTTTTTCATGATGGGCATCCAGGTCTACTCCAGGGGTTCTGCAATGTCGTCATTCCCGGAAACGGCCCTTTCCCGGCGCTCCAGTTCAACGATTGCAACGGTGAAAAACACGCTCGCCAGACCGAGCGTGACAACGGCCGCTACGTCCGACAGGAACGCGGCTCTAAAGTATGCACCAGCTACTACATCGGCCATATAAACACTGAAAAAACAAGCGGTTAAAAACAACATCAATCCACTATTCTTCAACTGCCTTCTCCGGTGCACGACGAGGGACAGCCAGTCAGATATCCATCATCTGTCTGGGCTTGACACCGAGTGTAAGCGCTTACATCATTTTTTACAACTACTCTTTACATCTATGACATGCTTGCCATGATCCAGCCACCACCGGATGCAGAGGCACGTATTCCGTAGCCAGACTCCAAGCCCCAGCGATTCATGAAAAAGCTCGTCAGTCCCACCATTGAAGATGTCGCTCGCGCAGCCGGGGTATCGACTGCCACCATATCGCGATCGATCAACAACCCCGAGAAAGTGGCGCAGTCAACCCTGACACGCATCCAGAACGTCATACGGGAACTGGGTTACACGCCGCATTCCGGCGGCCGCACTCTGGCCTCCAATCGCAGCAATACCGTCGGGGCCATCATTCCCACCATGGCCAATGCCATGTTTGCCAGTGGCCTGCAATCCTTTCAGGAAGAGCTATCCACCGCCGGTGTGACCTTGCTGGTAGCCAGTTCGGGCTATGACGGTCGGCATGAATTCAGTCAGATCCAGTCTCTGATCACGCACGGTGCCGACGGGCTCCTGCTGATCGGAGCCGAGCGTCTACCGGAAACCCGGGAATTTCTGAGGCTGCGGCAGATACCCTGCGTCATCTCCTGGTGCTACAAACCGGACTCGCCTCTTCTGTTCGCAGGTTTCAGCAATCACAAGGCAGCCTACGCCATGGCCGTCGAAGTGCTGAAACAGGGCCACAGGAACATCGCGATGATTGCCGGCATCTCGCAAGGAAACGATCGTGCCGCCAACCGCATCAAGGGAGTCACGCAAGCCATCAGGGACTACGGCCAGGGCGCCAGGCTGCTCGACGTCGTCGAGGCACGCTATGCGCAGAATGAGGGCGGTGATGCCTTCGAGCGCTTGATGAGCCGTGCCGATGCACCCACTGCCATCATCTGCGGCAACGATGTGCTGGCTGCCGGCGCCATTGTGCGTGCCAGAAAAGCCGGAGTTGGCATACCCGATGATGTCTCGATAACCGGGTTCGACGATATCGATCTTGCCACCACCGTTCACCCCGCACTGACCACCGTGCGCGTACCACAGAGACGGATGGGACGCTCGGCCGCAAGGCTGTTGCTGGAATTGCTGACGACCGATCACCGCCCCGAGAGTATCGAATTCGAAACGGAGATCATGCATCGCGAGTCTCTTGGCCCACCCCGGCGATGATCGCTGTTGTCATTCGTACCTGGCCGCTGGTTTTATCCTTCCCGCGCAATGCAGGGGCAATGGCATGCTCCCGCAGCCAAGGGCGACGTCTGATCGTGGATTCAAGTCTCATTGAGGTTATGCTGACACCACAGCAAGATTCGAAGATGAAATCATGACAGCCAGGCACGAGTTGCTGCATCGCGCGATACGCATCGCAACGACAGCGCATGATGGGCAGAACCGCAAGTACGTGGAAGTCCCTTACATCGCCCACCCACTGTCCGTGATGATGCGCGTCCGCGCCGTGTCGAACAACGAGGACATGCTGGCAGCTGCCATCTTGCATGATGTACTTGAAGACGGGCCTGACCCTGTCCGTGCAGAGCAGGAGATCCTGCAGCAATGCGGCCAGACAGTCACTTCGCTGGTGCGAGAACTGACAGACCAGTACACCAGGGAGAATTACCCGTCTCTGAACCGAGCAGAGCGCAAGGCCGCAGAGCGCCTGACCTGGAAACACAAATCGGCGGAGGCCAAGACCATCAAACTCGCAGACCTGATCGACAACACCGAGCACATCTGCGAGACGGACAATGACTTCTTCAGAATCTATCTGCAGGAAAAACGCGAATTGCTGAGTGCGCTCCAGTCGGGTGATGAGAGGCTCTACAGACAGGCCGAGTCCATACTGCAAGTCAATCCCCGCCCAATGGACAGTTTTCCCACCTATACGGAATAGCAGTAACGCCCCAAACTCCTGTCTTTCGCGCCAATACACGACTTTCGTCAGTTGCCACAGCATTGTCTTGACGCCTCCCGGATAGCAGCATGTTCTTCAACGGGTGCACTCGACTTGCATTTGCACTGCCGAGTGCGTACTCCCGTTGACAGCAGTGACACACCACCCCTAGGGGTGTATTCGGATGTCACGCCTGATTGACATGAAGGAGAAGGAATATGGCTACCATCAGCAATGTGAGATTATCGATCGAGGATTCCGGCAGACGCAGAAGTCGCGTGACCGTGACCTACAGGATCTGTTTTTCCAGCTGTGAAGCGATGGCAAACAGCGTCTTTCACGAGCGAGTGACGCTCAGAGGTGATGACCCGGTATGGGACGATCACCTGATCACACTGCGCAACACCTGCGTCAGAGCCACCAATGGCTGCATCGAGCGAACGCTCACCAGAGACATCGCCAACAGCGTTCTGGATGAAGACCCGGACACCATCATTCTCGGCTGGGTCATCGGCAACAAGGATGAGGTCTATGCCCGGGTGAGGCTGGAACCGTTCAATCCATCAGCCAGTCGCGGTGATTCGAACAATGTCTCCGCGCATTTCGGACCTGCGGGCAACTAGTGAAAACCCACGGCTGAAGATCAATGGCCACCCTTCGTGCACAGGCTCCCTCCAGGCGAGACGCATTCTGGGTTGCAGCATCCCGGAATCCGGCTTGCGAACCCGGAATGCCCTCGCTCTGGTCGGCAGACCTGCCCGCACGAAGGACTGGCCTTGATCCCCGAATCGGCTCCGGAGATACGCCAGGGCCTCGCGAACAAATACTCGATCTTCCGTATTGCAATTCTTGTTACCACCCAGTAGGGTAATAACAGCTCTCATGCCGCCTGTTCACAAAACTACAAGAGAGCAGTCATTCCACTACAGGAGAACTTGCATGAAGAACCATCGCTGGGCACTCACGTTGCTCGCCAGCGCGAGCCTGACTCTGGGTAGTGCTGTCATGGCAGGACCGAATACGGTCTCAGGTCCGGGTCACGATCCGGAGTGCTTTGCTCCCTGGTCGGAGGACATCGGCTACTTTCAATGGGACAAGCGTGAAGGTCCTCACAAGATCGCTGTGGTCAACGGTTTTGTCGGCAATACCTGGCGCATACAAATGATTCAGACAGCCAAGGCCTTCGTGGAACAGCCCGAGATTGCCTCGCAGATCGAAGAGTTCAAGGCCGTTTCCACCGGAACCGATGTCGCTGCCCAGTTGGGGGCAATCGAGGACTTCATCAATCAGGGCTTCGACGCCATCGTCACCATTGCGGTATCGCCAGAGGGTTTTGACCGGGTGATTCGTCTGGCAGATCGAAATGATGTGGTTATCGTGCCCTTTGACAACGTACTGGATACCAAGAAGGTCATGCAGGTCAATGAGGACCAGTTGCAGATGGGCAGAATGTATGCCGACTGGCTGATCGAGCAACTGGGCGACAAGAAAGACGGAAAGATACTCGAAGTCCGTGGATTGCAGGGCAATTCAGTCGACAGGGATCGCCACACCGGCTTTCTGGAAGTGCTGGAACCCGCCGGCAACTGGGACGTCGTTGAGGTTGTTGGCAACTGGGATGACGGCACTGCCCAGAAGGTCACGGCCGATGCCATTGCAGTACACAGTGAATTCGCCGGCGTTGTCGTGCAAGGGGGTACAACCGGTGCTGTACGCGCCCTGCTGGACGCGGGACATCCACTGGTACCGATTGCGGGCGAATCCGAAAACGGCTTCCGAAAACTGCTGGCCGAGCATGGCCCCGATGGTCTGCATGGCATCTCCATCGGGCAATCACCCGGCATGGTGGCCATCGCCATCAAGGCGGCGCTGGCCGCGCTGGATGGCAACGTCATGCCTCAGCTGATCTCGGTACCGATTCCCTACGCGACCTATGACCAGATGGAAGCAGGCGTCAATTACTGGCCCGACCTGACGGACAACTTCTTCACGGTCAACGAATTTCCACCCTGTGATGTGAATATCACCGCGCGGGAAATCATGTCGAAAGACGCGGAATAAGAGACACCCGAGCTCTCCGCCACTTCCGGATTCCTGCACGCTCCCCGTCGAGCGTGCAAGGATTCGCCACCTGCTTGTCCCCAGCACACACATGAACACACCTGACGAGCAGCGCTCGACTGCGCCTCATCTCACCCTGCAAGGCATCACCAAACGCTACGGTGGTGTCACTGCTCTGGATTCTGTCGATTTTTCCTGCAATCTGGGTTCCATCCATGCTGTGCTTGGTGAAAACGGTGCCGGCAAGTCAACGCTGATCAAGATCATGTCCGGCGTTGTCACGGCGGATGAAGGCAGTTTGACACTGGCAGGCAGCGAAAGACACTTTCGCGGACCCGCCGACGCGAACGCAGCGGGTGTTGTGTGCATCTTTCAGGAACTCTCGCTGATCCCCGATCTGAGCGTTGCAGACAACATCTGCATCAGCAACCCTCCTCGCCGATTCGGCCTGATCGACAACAGGGAGCAGATCCGACGTGCCGAACAGGTGCTGGCCCGCATTCACTGCGAAGACGTCAACCCTCGCTCGCGTGTCCGGGACCTGCCCCTGTCGCGTCGCCAGATGGTGGAAATCGCCAAGGCATTGTCCCGCGACCCCAGCGTTCTCATCCTTGACGAGGCCACCTCCGCACTGACCGCGGCCGATGTCGACAACGTCCTGTCACTGTTGGGAACGCTGCGTGATGAAGGGCTGGCCATACTCACCATTTCCCACCGCATGCACGAGATAGAGGCCGTTGCCGACAAGTGTTCCGTGTTTCGCAATGGTCGACATATAGAGACATTCAACGAAGGCGAGCACAGCCCGCAGAACATCGTACAGATGATGATCGGACGGGAAATATCCGCGCACTTTCCCGCCAAACGCCAGTATGTACACGACGGCAATGCACTGGAGATTGACAATCTGAGCTGGGAGGGTCGCCTCAAGGACATCAGGCTGAGTGTCGGCAAAGGTGAAATCGTCGGCCTCGGCGGTCTCGATGGTCAGGGACAGAAGGAGCTTCTGCTAGGCCTTTTCGGTGTATTGAAGAAACTGCATGGCAATGTACGCATCGATGGCAAGCCAGTCAGGATTCGCTCGCCGCTCGACGCAAAACAGGCCGGTATCAACATGGCATTGATTCCCGAAGACAGAAAAACCGAGGGCTTGCTGTTGCCCATGTCCATCGAGGACAATCTGGCACTGGCGTCTCTGCAGAGCCTCACCCATGGCCTGTTTGTCGACAAGGCCGCCTTGAGCGCGGCCATCGATGCCGGCATTGCTCGCATGCAGATCAAGGCTGGCTCAGCTGACGATGCCGTATCCACCCTGTCGGGAGGCAATCAGCAGAAAGTGGTCATCGCAAAGTGGTTGATGACCAACCCCAGGCTGGTATTGCTGAATGACCCGACCCGGGGAATCGATGTTGGCACCAAGCAGGAGATCTACCGACTACTGCGGCAATTGGCCGAACAGGGTGTCTCCATTCTCATGTACACCACCGATTACGAAGAACTGATCGGCTGCTGTGATCGAGTGGCCGTCATGTACGACGGCCGGATAGTCCGGGAATTGCAGGGAACATCCATCAATGAACACAACATCATTGCCAGCTCGCTGAACATGGAGGAGGAACTGGTATGAGCACGGGGTCAGCACGACACGGGGCGATGGCGAACCTGAAGATATACCTGCTGCGCAACGCCGCACTGATCACCGTCATCGTGGTCTTCCTGGCATTCTATGCCTTCTACAATGCCAATCATCCGCGCGGCTTCTCGACAGCGGTCTACATACAGAACGCCAATGAGGTCTTCGCGCTGGCCATGGTTGCCATGGCACAGACCATTCCTGTCCTGATGGGCGGTCTGGATCTGTCCGTGGGCGCCATCATGACACTGGTGAACTGCCTGGCCAGCCACCTGCTCAATGGCAGTCCACTGCAGATGGCCTTCGGCATGCTCCTGTGCCTGCTTGCCGGACTGGCCTGCGGATTTCTCAATGGTTGCGTCGTGGTCTACGGCCGTATCCAGCCCATCATTGCAACTCTGGCAACCGGTGCCATCTTCATGGGTATCGCCCTGTTCCTGCGCCCCACCCCGGGCGGCGATGTCGATGGTGATCTGGCATGGGCACTTACCAATGACCTCTATGAAATAGCCGCCACCTACGGATTTGCCGAGAACGGCGAAGCCGCCTGGTTCACACCGATTGCCTGGGTTCCGGTGCCACTGGTGCTCCTGCTGGCCGCGGCCCTGCTGATCTGGCTACCCTTTGCCCGATCCGTGACCGGTCGCAGCGTGTACGCCATCGGTTCGGCCGAGGGTGCCGCCTACATGTCAGGCCTGTCGATAGATCGCGCCAAGATAGCAGCCTTCACACTGGGTGGCTTCTTTGCCGGACTAGGCGGCTTGTACCTGACCCTGCAAACCTCATCCGGCAATGCGGACATTCCTCAGGCCGGGGCCTATACGCTCAACTCCATTGCCGCCGTTGTCATCGGCGGAACCTCGTTGCTGGGCGGCGTCGGTTCGGCCATCGGCTCCATCTTTGGGGCACTGGTGCTGAGAACCATATCCTTCAACTTTCGCATATTCGAAATAGATCCCTTGCTGCAACCCCTGTTCGAAGGCGTGGTACTGCTGGCCGCCGTCAGCCTGGGTGCACTCGCCGTCATCCGGGTCAAGAACACACTCGAACTCTTCCGCTGAGCCACTCCGAACCCTGTGAACATGAATTCACCCAGAAAGCGATTGCTCACTCTTTCGGCCGATGACAAGCCGATTATCTACGCGGGCCTGTTCGTCATACTGATTCTCGCCGTCGGTACGGTCTATACCTTGAGCACACAAGGTACGGCCACCTTGTTGTCACCCACCTACCTGTTGCAACAATTGCAGGTCGGATCGTTTCTGGGCGTGGTGGCCGCCGGCATGATGCTCGTCATACTCCTGGGGCATATCGACTTGTCCGTACCCTGGACCATTGCGGCGGCTGCGATGATGGCAACCACCGTCGGTGGCCCGGCAGCCATACCGGTCGGTCTGGGCGTCGGTTTGCTGGTAGGCCTCGTCAATGGATTCGGCGTGGCCTATCTGAGAATACCCAGCATGATCTTCACTCTGGGTGTCAATGCCGTATTGCGGGGGCTGATGGTAGCGCACACCGGGGGCTTTGCTCCGCAAACCGCGGCAACGCCATTGATGCAATACCTGGCAGTCCACAAGATCGCCGGGGTGCCCGTGGCACTCCTCGTCTGGGCCGTGGTGTCCATCGCCATCATGTTGCTGCTCAACCGCACCTCTCTGGGACGCTACATCTTCGCCATCGGCAACAAGGAAGCAGCCGCCTATCTTGCCGGTGTGGCAACCAGGCGCGTCATCATCATCGCGTTCTGCCTGTGCGGCATGCTGTCCGGACTGGCAGGTACGCTACTGGCCGGCTACTCCACCAAAGCCTATCAGGGAATGGGAGACGCCTATCTGCTACCCGCCATTGCCGCCGTGGTCATCGGTGGCACCCATATTCTCGGTGGCAGAGGACGCTATGTCGGTACCCTGCTCGGCGTGATCCTGATCGTGCTGCTCAATTCGGTACTGTCCATCATGCAGATGCCTGAAGCCGGTCGTCAGGTCATCTACGGCAGCGTCATCATTTTCATGCTGCTGGTCTATGGACGCGGCAACAAGGTCACTCAATAGGAGTTGTTCAACATGTACAGTGAAGATTTCGTCATTCTCGACAAGCGCTTCGAACGCTATGTGATGCCCAATGTTCACAAGGAAACACTGTATACCGGCACCCGCTGGGCGGAAGGCCCAGCCTATTTCCCGGCCGGCAAATACCTGATCTGGTCCGACATCCCCAACGACCGACTGCTGAGATTCGACGAAACCGACAATTCGGTTTCCGTGTTTCGCGCTCCCTGCCGCAACCAGAACGGCCATACCGTCGATCGAGAAGGACGCCTGATTGCCTGCGAACATCAAGGCCGGCAAGTCAGCCGCATGGAGATCGATGGCAGCGAGACCATTCTCGCTTCACATCATGCAGGCAAGCGCCTAAATTCACCCAACGATGTCGTGGTGAAATCGGATGGCAGCATCTGGTTCACCGACCCCACCTATGGCATCGATGGGCATTATGAAGGCGACAAGGCCGACAGTGAGCTTGGCGGGTCCTTCGTGTTCAGGCTCGACCCTGACTCCAACACCCTGACGGCCATGGTGACCGATTTCGTGCAACCCAATGGGCTGGCGTTCTCTCCCGATGAGTCGCTACTGTACATTGCCGACACGGGCGCAACCCATGTCGAAAACGGTCCTCGGCATATCCGCGTCTTCGATGTCGGTGCCGATAACAGTCTGAGCAATGACCGCGTTTTCGCCAGCTGCACGGAGGGTCTGTTTGATGGTTTTCGTCTCGACACTGACGGTAATCTCTGGACATCAGCGGCCGACGGCGTGCATTGCTACACACCGGAAGGAGATCTGATCGGCAAGATTCTGACTGGCGAGGTAGTCGCCAATGTCGAATTCGGTGGCATCAAGCGCAACCGCCTGTTCATCTGCGCCACTCGCACACTGCAATGCGTGTATCTGAACACACAGGGTGCCTTGCGCCCCTGACACCCTGTGCCTGATCAGATCCAGGCCCGACTGCAGAGCATGGTGTTGTCCCAGCCCGCGACAGACGGCTTATTCGCGGGCCACGAGTCTCAGCGTCTGCTGCAGTTGCGGTGCCTGCTCGGGCGCCGCCGTGATCCAGTGCGCGATGCCGACGCCATCATCGATTTCGGCAAGATTCGCCTCCGGGTCGATCAGCTCTGTGGTGGCTCGACCATTCAGTGACACCAGGGAATCGGCGAAAACACTGACCGGACCGTCGCCGCGCGCATTGTATTCGTCGCGGATATGATGAGCCAGTTGCAGTATCAGATCCGGTTGACCGGCCATTTCCCGATACTGCTGTTCAGTCAGATACTCGCCCGGTGTCACGATCCGGGTCTCGCCATCGACAGCGACAACACGGTATTGCAAGGATCCGGATTTTTCTCGCAACATGACCTTCCAGGAAAAACGCATGCCTTGCTCGTTCCATAAAACGGTCCCCGGATAAAGCCAGTGCCTCAGCGGCATGAAGAACTGAAACAGGCAGAAAGCGGTAATAGCCAGCGTTGGCAGCGTTGGCAGCGTTGGCAGCGTTCTCGAATGATAGCTGGATGGGCCAGATGCCTCCTGACTCACCTCCACTGAGCTGGCAGGGGTGACAGGCGGCACAGGGCGCCACCCCATCAAGGATGCCAGACGGCTGCCAATGGCATGCATGTCACTTAGTCTGTGCCGGGGCCATGACGGATCAAGAAACAAGGCAGCGGCCAGTACCATGATCAAGGGGAACAGGCCGATATTGAAGAACAGATGGGTAAACAGGTGAAAAACCAGCACAACCATGAAGGCAGGAATACGCGTTTTGCGCATCAGCAGAAATGCCACGATGGTCGTGTCGAATGCAAAGGCGAACCATGAAAAGAGAAAATGCACCCAGGGAAGCTCCAACAGCGGTCCCAGAACGGGCATGCCCCCCAATGGCGGCAACCAGATATTGAGCGGTTGGGCATGCAGCAGCCAGTCGGCTTCGAATTTTGCAAGTCCAGCGTAGAAATACAACAATGCCACCTGATATCTGAGCCACCACAACTGCCAGGCCGGCAGCTGGCGACGATACAGGGCCGGCTTTCGCCAGACATCCACCGACCAGGCGCGATGAGGCGACAGAAGGCACAGGATCAGCGCCAGCAGGCTGACAAAGTAATAATGATTCAGGTAGTAGGTGACATCCATCAGTTCTGCGTAACTGAACAGGCAGAAGAAGCTGACGATGGCTATCCGATAGAAGGCACCAATGGCAACCAGAGCTGCGCTCAGGGCAATAGCTGAATACAGCAGGTACAAGCCTTCGGCACCGGGCACCTGAACCCATTCGAACCCCCAGTACTTGAAATGGAACTCAGGCTGAACGTAGAGACTCTCGATCCAGCCGTTGCTTATGAAGCGCAGCGTACCACCGCACATCAAGACACCGAAGAGTATGCGAAATACCGCCAGAGCTGCAATGTCTACGGGCTGAGTCAGGCACTGCGAAGCGGTGGAGCAACGCCTGGCGATGGCACTACCATCAGCCTTGACGGCAAGCCACCGGCCGGAAATACTGCTAGTCATTGTCACCGGCAGTACTGGCAGGTGTTGCCAGAGACAGTGCAGCGACTATCGAACCACGGAAGGTATCCATCGCAGTTTTCAGATAGCCATGCAAGGCACAGGCTGCAGGTGAATCCTCATTCGGGTTGGCAGTTCCGTTGATGCAGGCCTCAGCACTGGGTATGGCTGCAACGGACTCGTCAAACCCGGTATCCATGGCGTCCAGATGAGCGATGACGGCAAGCAGTTCATCGGTGATTTCCGTAGCCAGATCTTCCCGGCCAATGCCACTGAGCAAGTCATTCAGTCCACGGCCACCATCCACCCCCTGAAAACTGCCCAGGAATACCTGTACATTGGCTCTGATATTGTCGCCTGACAGGCCTGACAGGCTCGACTCCAAACGCTCGGGGCAACTGATCGTCGTGCATTCTTCCAATCCGGATGCGCCGATACCCGTTGGACTCGCAATCTTGAGATCCTTGGTTTGCTTGTCGACATAGAACAAGGCCACCGACAAGGCATTCAGCGCATTCTGTGGAAGGATGTAGAATTCGCTGCCGTCACCGGCCGTGTTCCACTGACCGAGAAAATCACCACCTTCGGGCTCCCAACGTTGCTGCAGATCATTGGCGGCATCACGAATTGCCACTGCAGCGCTGGCCGCATAGCTGGCTCGCTGGCTGACCGTCGCAGCAGTGCCCAGTGAACAGGGATCTGCCTCTTCGTTGTACAACAGGAATTCCAGTGCGCCCAGTCCCGTGGTATTCACTGCAGAACCATCGTTGACGGTAAGGTCGTTGCGGGCCAGTTCCTCGATGGTGCAGGTGCTGAGCAAGGGGTAGGAATAGATGTCTGCACGCAGATCAGCGCCCCCCCTTGTACCGTCAAGTCCGGTGGATGCACCAGCTGGACCAACTTGCAAGGGTTCCAGATATTGCCAGCTCAGCATGGCATCACGCCAGGCGGCTTGCGCATCGATACGCAGCACCGCATCGTCCGGCGATTGTGCATGTTCAATGACTGCCTGGTTCAGTGCATCAGCCTTCAGTGAAAAGTCTCGAAGAGCGGGCATGATGATGTTGTTGCCGATATCGCTCAGCACCAGACGGCGAACGTCATCACCGACCAGATCGGTTGCGGGGCCACCATCACCATCACTGCAGGCAACCAGCAGAGCACTGCTCAAGACAAGGGACAAAAGAGGCAGGAAACGAAGCTGGCTGTTGATCGTCATGACAGTTGACAAGAAGTGTGGACCGAACCGGTTTACACCAGCGGCGTGAGAATGAAGGAAACGTACGGAAAAACGCGCGATTGCCGAAACCGACAATCGCGCGCGTACTACTGTCGTTCAGATGGTTCAGTTCGACGTATCGAAAACAACAAGTCGTGCACCATTTTCATCTTCGTTGGTGGAGACGGCTACTCTGGACGCATCCGCATTGCTGGCAACAGCATAGAATTGTGAGGCAATGCTGTCATGACCCAGCTCGATGATTCCGTCATCATCCACGCTGGTATCCAGCTGTCCGTCGGTACCCACTACATAGACGGCAGCAGTGCCGCCAAAGCGGCCAACCTGCACCGTACGATCGTCAGCCAGTATCGTCATGTGACGACCGCGCTCCTCGTAGGACTCCCTGCCTTCTTCTCCTTCACTCTGGAACGCCTGATTGCCGTCAATTCCCCAGGAGGTGTCAAGCGCAGTGCCATTCACTCGGAAGGACACGACATCCTGTTGCACCGCACTCAGGAAACCGAGTGTGGATGGAATGTCCTCTCCGGTAGCCCGTCCGTAGCCGGTAGTGACATAGCTGCCATCGCTCTGTCGCGAAGCAGCATAGGCTTCGGCAAATCCACCATCCACACGAAACGGATTGAATACTGCAACTCCCGGCTGCGCGGCAAGACCAAGTTCGGTCCCGGTGCTTTCCGGCACGATGAAGTTGCCGAAGTTGCTGTCCAGTGTACCGTCTGCATTGAGCTTGAACAGGATGACGTGATTGGCGAAGCCATCACCCAGATTGGTATAGCCCACGCTGAGCATGGATCCGTCAGATTCGACCAGACCACGACGGCCATTGTCGTTGAAATCGGCCGTGCTGTGATACGCGAAAGCCTGACCACCGTTGAAGGCATTATCCGGTGTGCCATCGGCTGCATTGAGGCGCATGACGAATCGATCCCGATCGATACGGCCGGAATCTGCCTTTGCGGCGCCATAGCCGAACAAGACGACCCGCTCACCACCGCCGGAGCTGTCCAGCAGCAGATCAAAGGCAGTGTCTTCCGGAGCATCTTCGCCAGCATAGGCTGCGTTGTCGGCATTGGCCCAACCGAAGACCACTTCCACCTTGCCCTGCTCATCACCCCAGCCTGGCGATACCACCTGCGTTCCCGTGTTGTCGAATCGGAGCAGATAAACGGATTGTCCACCGTCTTCATCAACGGCATTGACGGAGACCAGAACGTCACCATTGCTCAGTTCGACCACGCCCAGTGAAGCCTCTTCACGACCAGCAGCGACATCCACGCTGGCAATACCGGCGTCACCGAAGGTGGTGTCCAGCGTGCCGTCGGCATTGAAACGAGCGAGCACGGTCGTCTTCAATGCATCCTCGACGCCTGCGTAGCCTGAGGCATACAGCTTGCCATCCGCGGCAAAGACCAATCCGCGCAGGTCGTTGGCACGATCGGTGTCGATATCGACAATGCTGCTGAACGCAGCGTCATCATTATCGGTGCTGTCTCCACCTGTGTTGTCCGGCGTTCCCGAGTTGTCATCAGCCGGTTGGTCATTGTCGTCGTCCGAGCTGCAGGCAGCCAGCTGCATGCCGCTGAGCAGCATGACCAGCAAGGTCAATCGCCGAATCTTCATGAATTCTTTCTCCTTGGGTTTCAGGTGAGAGCGCTGACAAGGGTTGCCAACGCTGGAAGGCTGCACTCTACATCATTCAATAAGGGTGATGTTAATAATAATGTAAATGCTAATCATTACTGTTTGAAAACGCAACAAGGGATAGCAAGATCGCTTGATGGATGCGCCTCAACCGGCTCGAATCTCGGGATCCAGCGCAGGTACCGATCCAACTGGTGACGGGTTGATCAGCCTCCTTTCAACGCAACACAGGACAAACAGAATCCGGTCTGCGTCGCCCGCAGAGGATTGTCACGCAGGTTGGCTTGCGTTCAGCCCCGGCTCGATGGTTCCGGCAGTGTCTCTCGCCAGTATTCCCGCAAGACCAGCACGATACCCACCACACTGAGCAATGCCAGTGCAAACCAGGTAATCGCATACACCAGGTGAGTGTTGCGGAATTTGACGACAGTCAGGCCAGCGCGAGGAAAGCCGCCCACCGCTGCCGCATCGTCACCAGAGGACTTTGCGCGATCGACGGCATTGGTGTGCAATGGTATTTCGTCGGCAGCATCAATGAAGAACGGCGCAACCGGAGTTGGCAGGCCTGTGGCCTCGGCGATGGCATCGACATCCCGGGAATACCAGCGGCCGGCAAGTGGGTCATTGTCTCGCAGAAATCCCCCTTTCGGCTCACTGGCTCGCAGCAGTCCGGTCACCCTGACCTGGCCGGGAGGTGCTGCCGCAGGCCGCTCGGCCGGGTCTCGCATTGGCTGCGGTACAAAGCCTCGATTGACCAGCACGCTACCCCCGCCCTCGAGGCGCAAGGGTGTCATGACCCAATAACCGCTTCCCAGCTCGGAGACGGCCAGAGACTGGATCTCGGCGGAATGGTCAAACTGCCCGGTGACCGATACAGGCAGATAGACCAGTTCCGATACGTTCAAGGTGTTCCAGTTGGCGACTGCTGGTATGGGGCCAGGCTGGGCATGAATGCGCTCATCCACAGTCGCCATCAAGGATTCTTTCCAGGCCAGTCTCTGCAACTGCCAGACACCCAGTGCGCTGAACAGCAACACCAGACTCGATAGCAACAGCAGCATGGCTGCTCGCTGCCACAGGGGCCTGGTAGCTAGCGCATCAGGCTTCGCTGATCGCTCGGACACGACAGCCTGCCCTTGACCTCACTTGCCCGGTGACATGTCCTGCCCAGGCACGGCGGACTCACCAGACCCGGCAGCGCCCTTGCCTTCCATGAGCTCGATCATGTCCGGCATCATGTTACTGTCCATGTTGTGCATGACCCAGATGGTGCCTGCCAGGCAGATGATGAGAACGATCAGCGTGAACACCAGCGAAATGACGGTCCATCCGCCTTCCGCATGCAGATCCATATGCAGGAAGTAGATCATGTGTACGACGATCTGTACCACGGCAAACAACAGGACGACGAGTGCGGTCACTGCGCGGGATTCGAATCCGCCGGACATCACGATGGCGAAGGGAATGGCCGTCAGAATGACTGACAGCACAAACCCCGTCATGTAGGAACGGAAGTCACCGTGCGGGATATGACCGTCAGTTGGCGATGCGTGTTCTGCGTTGGCCATCAGATAGTTCCCATGAGATAGACAATGGTAAAGACGCCAATCCAGATGACGTCGAGAAAATGCCAGAACATCGACAGTGTTTCAACGCGACGCCTGTTCGAATTGGTCAGGCCATGCTTCTTGATCTGTGCCAGCAGTACGAACAGCCAGACGATGCCGAAGGTGACGTGCAGACCATGCGTGCCCACCAGCGCGAAGAACGAGGACAGGAAGGCCGATCGTCCCGGTCCGTAGCCGGCATGGATGAGGTGATAGAACTCATACAGCTCGATCACGAGGAACGCAGCCCCGAATGCGGCGGTGATCAACAACCACTTGCGCACACCCTGCTGATTACCCTTGTCCATCTGCAACATGGCAAAGCCATAGGTTATCGATGACAACAACAGCATGGCCGTGTTCAAGGCAATCAGCCACAGATCGAACAGTGCTTTCTGATCAGGCCCTCCGCCATAGCGATCGCCCAACACCGCATAGGTGGCAAACAGGATGGCAAAGATGAGGCAATCGCTCATCAGATACATCCAGAACCCCAGCGGCGTGCTGTGACCTTCCGCGTGATGTGGCTCCTCTTCCAGATGCCAGACGCGAGGCTGATCAGGACTTGTATCAATCATGCTGCTCATTATCTGTCCACCTACCCTTCAGACGACACGCCTGCGGGCGCAAGTCGGCTTGTTTCAGTGCGGATGACCGTCTCGACCGGGATGTGATAGTCGCGATCGTAGTCGAAGGTATGCCGGATTGCCGTGGCCACCATGCCCACGAAAGACACCACGGCCAGCCACCAGATGTGCCAGACCAGGGCAAACCCGAGCACCAGGGCGATGCCGGACAGAATGACACCCGCACCGGAATTTCGGGGCATGTGAATCGGCTTGAAACCGGAGGTTGGCGCACTGTAGTCATGCGCCTTCATGTCCGACCAGGCATCCACGTTGTAGATGACCGGCGTGAACGCGAAGTTGTAGTCCGGCGGTGGTGAGGTCGTGGCCCATTCCAGTGTGCGTGCATCCCAGGGATCACCGTCCACCGCCAGCGCCTTGCGATTCCTGATGGACACGAAAATCTGCATCAACAGGGCAAACACACCAGCAGCAATGAACAGGGCTCCGAAGCCTGCGATGATGAACCAGATATGCAGTGACGGGTCATCGAACACCCGCATGCGCCGGGTCACACCCATGAGACCGACAATGTAGAGCGGCGTGAATGCCACCCAGAACCCGATGACCCAGCACCAGAAACTGACCAGTCCCCAGAACCGATCCAGCTTGAACCCGAATGCCTTCGGAAACCAGTAATTGATACCGGCAAACACGCCGAACACGACCCCGCCAATGATGACATTGTGAAAATGCGCGACAAGAAACAGCGAGTTGTGCAGGATGAAATCGGCAGGTGGTACAGCCAGCATGACACCTGTCATGCCGCCGATGGCGAATGTCAGCATGAACGCCACCGCCCACATCATCGGCAGTTCGTAGCGAATGCGACCACGGTACATCGTGAACAGCCAGTTGAACAGCTTCGCGCCGGTGGGTATCGAGATGATCATGGTCGCGATACCGAAGAAGGAATTCACTGTCGCCCCCGATCCCATGGTAAAGAAATGGTGCAACCAGACCAGATAAGACAGGATCGTGATGCAGATCGTCGCATAGACCATTGACGAATAGCCGAACAGGCGTTTGGCCGAGAAGGTCGCAACGACTTCGGAGAACACACCGAACAGCGGCAATATCAGGATATAGACCTCGGGATGACCCCAGATCCAGATCAGGTTGATGTAGAGCATCGGATTGCCACCCACCTCATTGGTGAAGAAATTGGCACCGACGTAGCGATCCAGAGTCAGCAGGGCCAGAGTGGCGGTCAATACCGGGAAACTGGCCACGATCAGGACGTTGGTGCACAGCGACGTCCAGGTGAAGATCGGCATGCGCATCAGGGTCATGCCTGGCGCCCGCATCTTGATGATCGTGGCAAGCAGATTGATGCCGGAGAGTGTGGTACCGACCCCGGCTATCTGCAGCCCCCAGATGTAATAATCCACGCCGACATCCGGACTCGACGACAACTCGGACAATGGCGGAAAGGCAAGCCAGCCGGTCTTGGCATATTCACCGACAAACAGCGAGACCATGGTCAGTCCGGCACCACTGGCTGTCATCCAGAAACTGAAATTGTTCAGAAACGGAAACGAGACATCTCTTGCGCCTATCTGCAATGGCACGGCGTAGTTCATCAGGCCTGTCACGAATGGCATCGCCACGAAGAAGATCATGATGACACCGTGAGCGGTGAACACCTGATCGTAGTGATGCGCGTTGAGGTAGCCTTCCGAGCCATTGAACGCCATGACCTGCTGTAGACGCATCATGATGGCATCGGCAAATCCCCGAAGAAACATGACCAGCCCCAGCACCATGTACATGATGCCGATTTTCTTGTGGTCGACGCTGGTAAACCATTCTCGCCACAGATAGCCCCAGAGCTTGTAGTACGTCAGTGCGCCGACCAGCACGGTGCCGAGCACAACCACGCCGACAAAGGTGCCGAGGATGACGGGATCGTACAGCGGTATCGAGTGCCAGCCCAGCTTGCCGAACAGGAAAGTCGGATCGTGGATTGCCTCAGTGGCCATGTTTGCCATTCCTTCAGTTCTGTTGCCCGGTTAGCGATTCACGCGAGTTGTCGTTCAGGGAGACCGGCTCCAGTTCCGACGCCGGTGTCTCGTCTGACTCCAACTCGCTTGCATCCTGACTCTCGCCACCCGAAAGTGTTTCGATATCGTTCTCTTGGCTCTTGCCCTGCACTGGCAATTCGTCCTGCTCGGCTCCATGCGCACCCGCATGATGAGACCCGCGGACACCACCGTTCTTGCGAGCATGCTCGTTCATCATCTGCTCATCCATGCATACCTCGCCCGGCAGCAGGCAGCGATTCAGGATGGCGTGATACAGATCCTCGTCGGCCAGTTCGAAGAACATGGGCTCGACATTTTCACTGGGTTCTGCCAGTTCCAGATAACGCTGTCTGTCCAGCGCTTCAGCCTGTGTGCTCTTGCCGATCCAGTCTTCGAACTCTGTCTGTTCGAGCACGTGGAAATCGAAGGACATGCCTGAAAAACCTGCGCCACTGTAATGCGACGAACGGCCTTCGTAGACTCCGGGATCATTGCCCACTGCCCACAAGGTCGTCTGCATTCCGGCCATGGTGTAGATCATGCCCGCAAGCGCAGGAACATGAAACGCGTTCATGACCTCGGTGGATGTCATTTCGAACTTGATGGGCCGATCGATCGGCGCTGCGACCTCGTTGATCGTTGCGATACCGTACTGGGGATAGATGAACATCCACTTCCAGTCCATCGACACGGTCTGGATGATGAGTGGCTCGACATCCGGATCGACAGGGGTACGCGCGTCGATCTGCTCGAGTGGACGGTAGGGGTCCAGCTGATGAGTCCCCACCCAGGTGATGGCACCCAGCCAGACGATGATGGTCAACGGAGCCGCCCAGGTGAGCAATTCCAGCGACGTCGAATGATGGAATTCGGGATCGTATTCGGCACGCTTGTTCGACGCGCGGTAGTGCCAGGCGAATATGCAGACCGCCACCATGACCGGAATCACGATCAGCAGCATCAGAAAGGTACTGATGCCCATGATATTGCGCAATTGCACGGCCACATGACCGGCAGGCGACATGACATCCGAACTGCACCCTGCCACCAGGCTGGCAAGTGCCAGCACGCCGACACGTCGAACCCAGGTCAGTGGCTGCCGCAGAAACGGTGAATGACTGTTTGTATTCTGAATCATATCGATCTTCATTCAGCGCCAGGAGGCGTCTAGCTCACGACGCTCGGCGTTGCGACGTGTGAACAGGGTCAGTGCCAGCAATGTACCGATGGCGCCGGACAGCAGATAACCACCCGCCAGCCAGAGGCCGTAGTACTCGCTCAGATACAAGGCTACAAAAGGTGCGAAACCGGCGCCGAACAACCAGGCAAGATCGGTGGTCAGGGCCGATGCCGTATAGCGATTCTTGAGCAAGGTCCCCGAGGCCGTCGCGCCAGAAGATTGACCGAATGACAGTCCCAGCAGGATGAAACCAACCAGTACATAGATGGATTCACCGATGATGCCGCCACGCCCCAACAGGAACGGCGACACGATGGCAAAGACGGCGATGGCGATGGCCATCTGCCAGAGCAGTCGTCGCCGCCCGATACGATCAGCGATCGGACCGGAAGCAAGAATGGCCGCCAGACCGAATGCTGCGGCAATGATCTCGATGATGATGAACAGCTCGAGATATTCCTTGGAGTTCAACACGATCCAGCTCAGAGGAAAGACGGTCACCATGTGAAACAGGGCAAGACTGGCCAGCGGCGTGAAGGCACCGATGATGATCTGCAACCATTCTTCGCGAACCACAGTGAGGGTACGCTCCGGCGCCAGCTCGTTCTCCGTGTAGAGCGTCTTGAATTCATCGCTCTCGGCCAGCCGCAGTCGCGCGAACAGGGCCACGACATTGATGGCAAAGGTTACAAAGAAGGGATAACGCCAGCCAAAGGCCAGGAAGTCTTCTTCCGAGAGGGTGATGATCAGGAACAGAAAGAGAGACGCCGACAGAATCAGCCCCAATGGCGCGCCGATCTGCGGCAGAGTGGCATAGCGGGCACGACGATCCGGCGGTGAGTTCAGGGCCAGCAACGAGGCCGTTCCGTCCCAGGAGCCTCCCAGTGCCGCTCCCTGGCCACAACGAAACAGACAGAGACTGGCGATGGTCAACCAGCCTTCCGCCTCGTAGCTGGGCAGAAACGAGATGGCCACCGTGGACAGTCCCATCAGGAACAGGGCCAGGGTCAATCGTGTACCTCGTCCATAGATACGATCGATTTCGGTGAAGATCACGGTACCGACCGGACGGGCCAGAAACCCCAGAGCCAGCACCGCAAAGGCATACAAGGTGCCTTCCACCGGAGACACGAAGGGGAAGATCGTATAAGGGAAAACCAGCACACAGGCCAGCGCAAATACGAAGAACTCGAAAAATTCAGAGGCTCGACCGATGATGACGCCGATGGCGATATCGGTCAGGTGCACGTGTTCTGACGATTGCCCCGCCTCGTGTTTCTGCACACTGGCTTGCGCAGGCTCTGTCTCCGATACCATTGTGCTGACTGCTCCTGTACGGCTTGCTTGCAAATCGATTCAATCAGGATCCAACGACAACCAAATCGCCAGATATGCAATAAAACCCTTCGTATACACAAGGGTATTTCCGCTTCCTGGGTTCACGCGTTTTTGTGACGCAAATGTATCATGTCTGAGAGCCTGAATTATTTACCGCTTGGCATCAAAGATCCATGAGCTTGCATCATGGGTACCTGCGCAGGCAACAATGCGCTTCGACATGATGCCCACGCACGACAACGCTCTGGCATAATGGATCATCATGGTGAAAAGAAAACGATGCAGTCTGACAGTACTCGCCGCTGCAGCCTTGTGGTTTTCCGTGACTGTCGCGCGAGCGGAAAACATGGTTCTGCCGCAGGCCGAAGAGGCCAGTCTGTCTCAGCAGTTGTTGCAAAGCTACTTCGACACGGCAGGCGTCTGCACCACCAGCGAGATCGACAAGCTGCATGACAACGGCGATGTCGTGACCGTCGAGATCACCATAGAGCCCGATACCCGCAGCGGTCTGGCGCAAGTGCTGGAGCATGAACGCGACAACTGGTTCAGTCTCCATTGCCCTCCCGAAATTCACGGTGTCTGGCGCCAGGCACAGCCGCCCCGGGATATACTGATAAGCGGCCTGATCAGTGACGACGAACCCTACACACTGAGTTGCGTCGACTACCAGAGTGCCAACCAATGGGGCGTTCGCAGAGTGACCATTCGCGAAAAGATCCAGAACTGGCTTCAAGACAAGTTACAGATGCAGTAGCGCAGCACCAGACTGCTCGCTGGCAACCGGCAAACCTGAATGTACACATTTCGCACGGGAACCCCCTCGGACGCGTCCCGATGTCACGACATCGAGCGCTCGGCCTACGAAGGCGACGAGGCGGCGACTCTGGAAAAGATCACACAGCGCCTCGAGACATACCCGGAGGGTTTTCTGGTACTGGAAATCGACGGTGAACTGGCTGGCTTCATCAACTGCGGATGCGCCCACGATGTCGAAATGGCCGACGAAGCCTTCAAGGAACTCATCGGCCACTCTCCCGAGGCCCCCAATGTGGTCATTCTGTCAGTCGTGGTTGACCCTGCGTACCAAGGCCAGAGCCTCTCCACTGCCCTGATGAAGGAATTCATCGGACGCATGATCGACATGGACAAGCAGAGCATTCACCTGATGTGCAGGCAACGTCATGTGCCTCTGTACGAGAGATTCGGCTTCAGCTACATCAGGCCATCACAATCCGACCACGGCGGAATGACCTGGCACGAAATGCTCATGACGCTCTGATCTACGGCGTCATCTCGACGTTATCGATCAGACGAACCTCACCGAGAAAAGCGGCGACAAAGCGTCTGCCCCAGCGCTCTTCACAGTAGTCCACCCGAAACCCCCAGCTGTTCAGTTGATCGGCAATCTCTTCGGTCGACAGACTCCCGTCCCGGAGCAAGACATTCATCCGTCTGGCCAACACCAGCTGTTCGTCGGAAAGCCGTCGGTTGCGAGAACTCAGGGCAAGACCATGCTCATCCCTGACAGTGTCCATGCCGATGATCCGGGTTGGCATGAAATAGGCCTCTACCATCTTGCTGACAAGACGGTACTGCTGAAAATCCTTCTTGCCGAAGTACACACGTCGCGCCTGTGTCAGGTTGATCAGTTTCATCACGACCGACAAGACACCCTTGAAATGCCCCGTCCGGTTCTTGCCGCACAGAACTTTCGAGTCCAGTGATTCATCTACAAACAGAGTGAAATCAAACGGATACAATTCCTTGTATTGAGGCAGGATCAGATCGCTCACGCCCAGACTCTCCAGATAATGGATGTCATCCTGCAGACTGTCCGGATAATTGCCGAGATCGTCCGGATTCTCGAACTGAGTCGGATTGACGTAGATGGTCACGATGCTCTGCGTGTTCTCAGCGACACATTGCCGGATGAGTGACCCGTGACCCTCGTGCAGAGCTCCCATGGTCGGCACCAGTCCTCTGCCGAGGACATCTCCGCCTTCGCATGCGGCCAACCAGGCAGCAACACCATGATGAATATTCATGATGGGTAGCTTTCGTCCGTGTTCGGGTACTGTTCGGTCCTGACATCCTCGGCAAATCCGTCGAACGCCTGCTGCAGTGTCTCCTGCAGATTGCAGTAGGTTCTGACGAAATTGGCATTGTGCTCGAAGGCACCCAGCATGTCCTGCATGACCAGGACCTGGCCATCGGTATGTACGCCGGCACCAATACCGATAACGGGAATGTCCAGAGACTGGCTGAGTGACAGACCCAATGATGTCGGTACACATTCGATGACCAGCGCAAAGCAACCTGAGGCCTGCGCCTGCAGCGCCTGGGCGATGATCTCATCCGCCTGTTGCTGGCTCTTGCCCTGCACCTTGTAACCTCCCAGCGTGTTGACACTCTGCGGCATCAACCCCAGGTGTCCCATGACCGGTACGCCGGAATCCACCAGATGACTGATGAGTGTTTCATTTCCCTTCACACCTTCGATCTTGACCGCCTGGGCACCGGCCGTCATCAGCCGGTGAACGTTTTCCAGACTCTTGTCCAGTGAACCTCGGTTGCTCAGAAACGGCATGTCACCGACGATGAATTTCGATGGAGCACCCTGCACCACGGCCCGAGTATGCAGCTCCATCATGTCCATAGTGACCGTCACGGTACTATCATGGCCATGCATCACCATGCCAAGACTGTCACCCACCAGCAGGCAGTCCACATCGGACTGCTCAACGATGCTTGCAGTCCAGTAGTCGTAGCAGGTCAGCATGGAAATCTTTCTGCCCGCCTGCTTGTATTTCCCGAAATCTGTGATTTTCACGTGCTTGCTCGCATGATTGGATGTTATGAGCGGCTGTCAGGCAATTGCATGAATCGAACGAAACTCCGATACAACTCTTTCTCGGCATCACTGTGCAATGACTGGATATTCTTCTCGATGGTCAATGCATCGTTTCGCGCCAGTGGACCCGTCACACTGCCACCCGGAATATTCAGGGAGTTCTCCAGTGTTACCGACAACAGGGGCGACAGGGAATCGGCCGAGACACCCAGCTGCTTGAATCGGGCAACGGTATTCTTCCAGATGATTTGGGGAAAGTTGCAGGACATGACGCACAGTGCATGATAAAGCGGTTTGCTCTGAGCCGGGATGCTGACCACAGGATTCGGAAAGCCACTGAACAGGCTCGGGCCATCGGCATCTTCCGACTCCAGCACCAGAGTCAGGGAACGATAGACGTCAGGCTCGTGGAGCTCGGTACCGAACGTCATCAACGGATGACAACTGCGCATTGTCGGTGACAGATGGCAACCGCTGAAATGGTAGACAGGCCCTGCAAAATATTTCAGATGCTCATCATGAAAACCTTCGAGGCTGTCATCTGATATGGCCAGGAATACCTGATCCGCATCCGCCAGACGGGATGTCAATGCGGCAGCATCATCGCTGGCACGAGCCCACTGGCTGCAGTTCATGCCCAGCATACCCAGATAGGCCGTCCAGTGAGTCGCCATTCTGCCGCTGCCAACAACAAGATACCGGGTATTGTGCTGCGTCACTGTACGCTTCCACTGTCATGTCAGAGCTCACCATGGAGCGCAAGAGTAGGCAGATGATAACCGAATCTGCCTGTCACGGCTCGCTTGACCGGTTTGGTATGACAGTGCGCTCGCCCTGACCCGCGGAAAGTCTGCGGGGACCTTGTCCGGGGTTACGGGAAACGATCGTTCAATGCTGCGCCGTTCAAAACCACTGCCACGACCATGACGAGGAATGCACGTGAACTCCCTGGTTGGTTACAAGTATCGAGGATCATCCAGAGTCAGTGCAAATGAATCGGGTACCAGGGCCTGATGAAACCAGTGAACGAAGGAATAGATGGAGAACACTGGAAGTCCGGTAGCCTTGCGAACATCTGCCGCGTAGGGACTCATGTTGGTACATTCGAACAGAATGGCACCAATGTCGTCATGGTTCGAGATCAACTCACGAGCCGCATCCAGCATATCCAGTCTGCAGTCCGCAAAATCGATGGATGGCTGGTCGTCCAGAATACCGTGTGTGAAGGCACGACCATTGTCGGTACCCACGACAGGCACATTCTCCGGGTTGTCGATACCTGCAGCCCTGAGATGCTCGGCAGTCAATGTCCTGCTCGAGATCGTGATGATGCCCACACGTTTGCCGGCGGGCAACAGCTTCTGAATCATGGGCAATTGCATGAGGGAAGATGTTGCCACCGGTACCGGCACCTGCCTGGCAATCTCTTCCTGAATGAGCGCCAGAAACCCACAATTGGTGGTGATCCCATCACACCCGGATGCAACCAGATCCCTGGCGGCGGCAACAAACTCCTCCATCATGTCCCGCGGGTCCTGACGAACCACCTTGTCCGGACTTGCACCGCGCACCACTCTGTATTGAACCGGGAAAGGCCAGGTCGTGGCATTCCCCATGTCACCCTTGATGCGTGGAAAAGTGGCTTCCAGCATGATGATACCCAGAGTGGCACCGTAGACAGACTTACCACCGTGTTCCATGGACATGTTGCTTTCTCTTGTCAGAATTTGAATTCGGGTACGTACATTCTCGAACAGGCTTCACGGACTGTCTCACCGGAAACAGGGAAGATTGCCTGCCTTGCCGGCTTCTAACAAGATGGCACAAACGGAACAATCTTGCTCCTGTGGAAGAAACAGGATTTCAATGAAGATTGTTGCCCACTTGCGGCTCTTGCATACCGGGATGCATGAATGCCCTGAAACCGAGGTCACCATGGAGCGTCGGGCGCTCCGTGGCTGCACTATCAGTATTGGAGCCGATGAAGAAAATCGTGTCGGCATCCAGCACATGCGGGTGGGAATACTCCATTGCTTCACGACCGCCAATGACCCTCAGGGCCGAAACGTGCTTCCAGCGTATCGTACCCTTGCCGGGACTGGGGGTTAGATGTAGTAGTGGAACAAATGTAGCCCCAGAGGCAGCAATGCGCCGAACGCGGTCACGGCGAGACCAACCTGACCGGGCCTGATCAGGACACTCTTCGATGGCTTTCCCGGATTGTAGAAAACGCGCACCTGATCATCACCAAGCAGCTCCACGCCACGTGATTGCCAATCCAGAACACCTTTCGCGTTACGACTGGCGATCACAATCCATGCGGAGACACGATTGCCCTGATACGTCCTTCCGTTCACTCCATACTCGTACAGGGCATTCAGCCTGTAGCTTGTCTCCGAACGCCCGGTGTGAACCTCGAACACCTTTTTTCCGATGGTGGCCAGATGGCCGATTGTGCTCGGCCATCGCCGCATCCGGATCTGGTGAAGGGCTGAATAACCCAGCATCAGAAAACAGTACATCGAGATCAGCAGGAAAATGGATTGCCGCTCACCTTCCATGATGCGGGAACAGAATGCTGCAAGCTCGTTGACCAAGGCGTTCATGGCTGGCAATGCCATCAATATTCATACCATACGGAAGTCACCGACAGGTCTGCCAGACAGGCATGAAACAGGTTCAGGAAGAACCGGCACGCTTCAATAGAGCTTTCTGATCGTGGATGATATGGCTGTGACGATTCCAGGTGATCAAACCTTCAGCTTCCAGCAACTTCAATTCGCGTGAAACCGCTTCGCGATGGGAGCTGATGCGCTCCGCGAGTTCCGCCTGCGTAGGGACAGATCGAAGCACTACAGGGGAATGTACTTCTCCCGCCTCCGAAGCCAGTCGCAACAGTTCGAAACGAATGCGCTGATTGACACTGTATGTCGTGTACTCGAATACGCGCTGCAACTGCCGGCGCACCATGCCAACCAGACGTAGCAGAACCCGATCCTTGACCTCCGGAAGATCATCCAGCACCTGCAGAAACTGCTGCTGCTCCAGACTCAGGACAAGACTGTTCTCCATGGCAATGCAATCACTGGATCGATCGCCATGATCGAGTGCCGCCAGTTCACCGAACATCATGCCCGGGACAAGGTCCTCGAAGTAGACCTGCCTGCCCGAGTGATTGTAGGCACACGCTCGTACCCGACCGCTGACCAGGAAATGGACCGTGCGCAGCGTCGTACCTGCTGATATGACGCACTGCCCGACCGAGTATTGTCGAGCGGTCATTTGCGCAGCGACTTCGGCTCGCTGCGCAGATGACAGGCCCTGGAATATGTCAAAGACACTCAAGGTCAAGGCCGCAGGTTTCATGAGTGCTCTGTCATCAGTGACAGTCCTGGCATTGTCGTTTTTTCAACTGTTCAAAACCGGGTTTCCAACCTGAGCAGTACCGTGCGCTCATAGGCCACCCTCGGGTCAAGCGGATCCTCGTCTTCGAACCGGAATCGCTCATCCAGTACGTTTTCCACGCCGATGGACAACCGTGTTCTGAACCCTGTCTGGCTCAAGCCACTCAGCCTCCATTCGAACAAGGCATCGAAGGTCAGAAAGCGGGATACCCCCTCGCGGTAGAAATTGCTGCTGAAGTTGTAAAAGCGCCCATCCTGAGCTCGCCATCTTGCCACTGCCGACAGCGACAGCGAATCCGACAGAAATTGCTTGAGACCCAGATCAAGCCGGTGAGTCAGACCAACGCTCCTCTGGCGAGTCTTGATTTCGTTTGTTGGCAGCCCGATCGCCTCGCGCCAGGCCCAATCGGATACGGACCATTCCATCGAAAGCGCCGTTGCAGACCAGGGTATATACAGGAACATCTTGAGTTCCTGCTCGACGGACTGCGGCTTGCGTACCGCTTCACTGGCCACGACGGTTTGTCGATGTGAATACTCTACTCCCACCCTCGTCCGGCCGATAGCGGACGCCCTCCGCCTGGCAAAGGAATGGTCGACTCCCCAGGCAAGGAGTCGGGAATGATCGACCCAGGGCTGATCGAGCGTCTGGGAAAAACCCATCACCTGGCTGGGTTCCAGAGACCGCCGGCTGATCAGGGTGCGCTTCACCGTCCTTGCCGCCGTCAGTCTCACGCGAGTGCCATGCCGCTTCCATGACAGGCCCAACTTGGGGTTGAGCGATTCGCCATCCCGACCCCGACGACCGGAACCACGATCGATACTCAAGCCCAACAGCGCGTCCAGGCGGGTATCCAGGCCATCGTACACAGGCTTGTACCAGTAGGCGTACAGGGATGATTCACGCACATCCCGGCGCTCCTGCGCCAGCAAACCCTGAGCATCACCAGCGCCAATGCCAAACTCTCTGAATGTCTGCTCTTGCTGGCTCAACAGGATCCCTCCCACGATATCGCCGCTGAGCAGACTTCGGGTGTACTGGACATCCATCACCTCCCCTTGCAGACGATCCCGCGTCCGGATAGCTCCCTCACGGTGCTCATCCGAATCATCCCTCACTCGCCCATGCTCCAGGTTGACCAGCCAGGAACTGGCCGCATCCGGACGCAGATGTGCGCTGACCCGACTGGCAGATTGACTCTCTCTGTTTCTTGCTCGCTCATCATGGACAGCCCGTTCGAAACCGAGATAATCATCCCCGCCTTCGAAGTCCGAGTATTGGTGCTCCGCTTGCCATTCCAGCCTGTTCGTCAATCGACGTTGGAGAAAAATCGAGGTAATGCCAAGCCGCTCATCCCGGTTCCCCCTCAGCCCCTCGGTAGACGCTTCATACGCACTGAGTGCTGCCAGAGTTCGCCGCCCCAATACAGTGAACTGTCCTTCGATACCACGGGTACCATGAGACCCCACCACGCCTCCCAGATTCCCCGACATGCCTTCGCGAGAGAACAGGCGTGTATATTCATTGAAAGACGACGCAAACGGCCCCACATCTCGCAGCGCATCCAGGCGTGAGTCGTACAGACGATACTGATTCGGGTTGTTGTTCAATGGCTGACGAAGTTTCGCCTGCAACAGTTCACTTTGCCGTGACAGTTCCTGACGCGGGCGCTTCAGGAATGCATCTGCCATCAGGCGATGACCGACATAGGAGCCGGGATCCTCCTGCAGGGATTCAGCACCATCGAGCAAGGTGAGATTCCCGAAGCCCATTTGCTCATAGATTCGCGCGCGGGAACTCAATACGACAGCCATGTCGGCGTCTCTGTCGATACTCGAACGATAAGCTGCACGACGCTCCACCCGATCGATCGAGGCATCCAGTTCGGCCAATGCCGCCGGGACGCGCCCCTGCTGCTGTTCCACGAAGGCGTTGAACAAGCGTGGAATCGGATCATTGGCGTCCAGTGCCACAGCCAGTTCCAGCTGTTCGGCAGCCTGTTCGCGGAGCCCCAGTTCGAGATAGATTCGCCCAAGGTAGCTGCGCAGCATGGACTGCAACGGACTCAGATTCACGGCAATTTCCAATTCCTGCCTGGCTCGGGAATAATCACCCTCCCGCATATGACTCAGACCCAGCCCCAGACGTGACAACGGGTCCCTCTGATCCAGCAGCATGGCGGCTTCGAAAGATCGTTTGGCAGATGGCAACTCATGATCATGCAATTCCAGAAAACCGGCGGCACTGTGGGCCCTGGCTATATCGGGGAATCGCCTTACCAGGTATATGGCTTCCTCTCTTGCCCGCCGGTGAAAACCATTTATCTGCAGAAGCTCTACCTCTCTGATCCACAGATCAGCCCGCAGGGGTGCCAGGTCACGTGCCGAGCGAATACTGTCCAATGCCTGCCCCAGCCTGAACCTGGCCTGCTGTACGTAGGACAGGGCCAACCATGCCGATGGCTCCTGGTTGTCGGACGACAACGCCATCGTGGCGTCATCTGACGCACTCTCGGTGTCATTCAACATCAGCTGCATGATGGCTTTCACTGCCAGTTCGAACGCTGCATCACTGTCGGCAATCAGTTTCAGCCCCTCCTCGACCCGGCCAAGTCTGGCGAGCTCGATGGCCCGCCGTGTAGCCGGTGCAAGTGCGTGGTCCACGTTGATCTCCGGGAAAAACACAGCCCACTGTGCAGCATCTTGCGGACTGATCAATTCGGGAGCCGCCCCGCCTTTCGAGCGCCCTGACTCACCGGATTGCAAAGATGGGGTGTCCGGCCCCTGTGCGTTGCAGATCGCCACCTCCCCCTGAACCACGTCGACCCGTGTCAGCTCTTCAGTGACAAGCACCGAAAATTCCGTGCCCTCTATGGAGGCGTTCATGAATTCGGTATAGATGTCGAGATTCTGTTCCTGCGTGGTGAACAGGCGCAAGGCCCCTTGACGCAATCGCAACCAGCTTTTCGACAGAACCTGCAGGCACAGATCGACAGGGCCGCTGGCCTCGATGGCCGCCAGTACCTCACGATAACCTGCCCGCTCTGTTCTACCCAGCACGAGCACCGAGCTTTCCGCCAACCTCACCAGCGAGTTCAATTCGATCAGCAACAGGAAGGCATGACTATCCGAACCCACTCGGACCTCGTCTCCGCTGCAGATGATGCCTGCCTCTGCACGGAAATTGGCATCATCGCCACTCAACTGCCTGGACGCAGTTGTACGACCATCCACGATACGTACATCGTTGTCGAAAGATTGCACATGACCGATATACTCTCGTCCCCGGCATTGCTCGGCGTGGGCCATGCTTGCCAATCCGGCCCACAGGAAGATTGCCGATAACCATTGCAATACGATCTTCACGGCACCGCAAGCTCCAGTCTCGTTCGGTGGCAAACAGGCGATCTACTGCCTGCTCAATACATGTCTACAGCCCGTTTCGGCTCACTACTGACGTTGTTCGACACGGCATTCTGTCTCAGTCCGATTTCGAATACTTCCACCGCAGAATCAAACCCCTTCAATTCGTGCAAGCCTCGTGATCGGACCTGCTGATTGCGCAGGAGCACCTTTACATCGGCGGTTACCAGAAAACGCGTTTTCAGCACTTTGTTCAACTGTTCAAGCCTGGAGGCCAGATAGACCGTGCCACCGGTGATTTCAACCGTCCTGCGCTTGTCGCTACCGACAAAACCGATGGCCAGATCCCCTCGGTGCATCCCGATATGCGTTTCCAGGCCTGGCGTGTTTGCATGAAATCCACGACCTGTTGTCGCCAGAATCTTCAATCCGGCTCTGACGGCACGGTCGACTGCCTCCTCCGAGCCCGACATCCAGACCGCCGTCAAACTGTCACCGTAGGTCTTGACGACATCAACCCCCTCACTGGATACGCAATCGAAGAGATGAGTAAAATAGGCGTCATTCATCAGGTGCAGATTGCCCGGTGCCATTGTCTTGCCCATCTGTGTGAAATTGCGAATGTCCGTCACCAGACAGACCGCCTTCTCGACCTCATGGTTGTGATCCGTATCCAGTTGCCTGACCACCGCGTCGGAAACAAATGCATTCAGATGGTTGATGGCACGATCACGTTCCAGGCTGGAGAGTCTGAATCGCCATACCACCGCAAGCATCATCATGAGGGCCAACAGAGTCAGGGTCGTCGCCAGGGGCAGCAATAGATGAAAAACCGTGAAGAGCCAGCTGGCAACAAACACCACGACAGTGACCTCCAGAACAGCGAACAGCGCAAACCAGACAACGCTCAGTCGTGAGGCAGCAAACCACAGAATGCAAGTGGAGCCGAACAGCATCAGGAAGCTTCCCCATCGGCTGACGAAATGCAATCCCATGCCGGACTTCAGGTTGGCAAACGCCGTGGCATTGATTTCGACACCGGACATCATCCGGCCACCGTCGGTATAAACGGTCCGGTAGCCGTCCTCCTTCTGATCATCGACCTCCTTGAACGAACCACCCAGAAACACCGTTCTGTCCGTGACGCGATTTCCGGCAACGGCCTGACGCATGTTCATCACTTCGGCATAGGTCAGGGTTTCAATGCTCCCTGGTGGTCCGAAGTAGTTCAGGTGTAGCGTGGCAAGACCACTCGCATCATTCTCCCTGATACGTTTTTGCTCACTCAGAACCTCACGCCAACGCATCAGATACTGTTGACTGTCAGGCTCGACAAAGTCGGGGAAACCCGTCATCCGCCCCTGTCTGTAGGCGCTCCTGAGTGAGTTCATCAAATCACAAGCAGGCCTGGACATCAGGCTCTCACGCAGATGTGCCTGTGCCCATTGACGATGCCGATCACTTGCCTGCATGGCAAGCAACAGGTGTTGCTCCAGAACCGTGAATGCCAGGGTTGGCGCAAGACTGACCGCCATGACGGATTGCTTCGCCGAATCTCGGCCATCGTCCTCGACTCGAGCGGGATAGGCATAGCACTCATGTTGAAGGGAATCGTGCCAGATGACATTGAACAGCGGGACTCTGTTCACTTCAGCCGATTCAGCCGACACCGCAGGAGACGCCATGAGAGACGCATTTTCCGGATAGGGCCTGACCGGGTTTCGCAGTGAATAAGCCTTGTCCCCCGCACGGTTCAGCGATCTGGATTGTGCATTCTGTATCAATACAAGCCCCTTCGACTTCATCATGGCTGCAACCAGAACCTTGTCCTCCTCCGGTTTCGCCAACGGAAACTGAATGTCCACGACTATCACCCTCGCCCCCAGTTCCACCAGTCGCTCCATGACTGCGGCGTGGTGACGTCGATCCCAGAAGCGCAATTTACCGGGATCATTGAAATCGCTGAACTCATAAGGCGTGACGACCACAATGTCATCGGGTATGGCGGGTTTCTCCCGGAAATCTCTGGCGTGGTACAGCATTGGAAGACTGATTGCCTCTTCGTACTCGAACACGACCGGTCCGGACAGCATGAAGAGAATGCCGGGCAGTAGAAAGACAGACAGCTTCCACAAGGCCCCGCATGAGCTGTTCCCGTGAACAGGCAGGCTGCCAGAATGCCGTGGCGCCGGTGACGTGCTGTTGCTACTGCTTTTCAAATGGACGAATCAAGTTCAATCTGTGCTTTTCTCCCATGCCAACAGTGCCGCATCCCCAGGGTCAATTGCCTCTCCCGCCAGCACACTGTCTTCATCGAGCCAGTACATCGTGTTGTCATCTGGGAAATTCACGTAGACGTCGAATCCATCCCCTGCATCATCAGCCGCATTGTCATCACAATCCTCCTCCAGATTGTCCACGAGAAAATTCATCTGCAGATAAACCAGATCGTCTCTTTCCGGTACGGGCGACAGTGTGTAGTTTCCGGTTACGCGTTCCTCCTTGGATGACCAGGTGTACGTTCTGTCTTCAACCAGGTCGAGACTGGTTTCACAAGCAATGCCGCCATCGTCACGAACCCATGTACCCACGAACCTGCTTGCCACTTCAGGTGAGACTTGTGGAGTCTTGTCCGAGCTGCAGGACGACAGCAGGAGACCCAGCATGCAGCAACAGGAAATCCTGCTGCAGGGTCTTTTGACTCTGTTCTTGATACTCATGAAATTTTCTCCTGGCTAATAGTACTCATCAGCACGGCTATGGCCGCGAAGCGAACCTGATCGGCGAAAAGGCTTGTAAACAAGGGGGATGTTTGTCAAGGGGGGTAACGCATCCGCCACCTTGTCTGAAGAGTAGTAGTCAGACGGCTGCCGGTAGATAAGGCTCACGGTCGCATAGCCTGACTCTTCATCATCAAACGTGACCGGCGAAGCGCTGAAATTCGGCAAGATGTATTTCCCATATCCCAGCTCGGCTCTCAAGGAAACGGAGGAGAGTGGCGTCTTGGCTTCATAAGCGACGTAGATGTCGTAGGCATTACCGTCATGATCACTTCCCGAGGCATCCAGCCAGTTGTAGCTGTATAACGCCCCCAACTCCCTGAAGCTCTCCCGGCACAGATTGGAACAGGAATTCGTCCAACGCCTTGCCGCGCCGAAGCTGAGTGACTCACCCGATACGCCGCTATCACTATGACGACTGGTAAAACCGACAGACCAATCGCTGATAACGCTTTTGCTGTAAACAGCACCCTTACTGCGTTCACCATCTTCGCTGCCTTGAGTACCATCATCGGACTTCCTGTTCTCGATCATGCGCCAGCCAAGATCCAGAAAACCCTTGATTGCACTGTGCCCCCCACCTTCCAGAGCGACACCAGAGACAACACTGACCCCGTCAAACGGAGCCTGTGATCTGTATGCATGAGGCCTGAAACCATGGTTCTCGTACGCTTTTGAATCAGATGCGTGAGGTTTGTCTCTGGACAGAGCGAAGGACAGACTTGCCGAATGATCCGAAGTGGTTTCTCCACCGAATTCATCATCGACACCCAGAGCGATCTCTCCGAATAGAGTGACATCACTCAATGAACTCAAATCCGACAGAAAACCTACATCGTGCCAGTGCTGGAAGATATTGTTCGCATAGAAGGAGGATGCGATTCCTTCCTCGTCTTCTTCTCCGGCAATCCATCGGCGATACGGGCTGAATCGCACTTCATAATAGAACCTGGAGAGGTCTTCCGCTGATTCACACAGATTGTCGTAGCTGAGTGAAAATGCGATCCACAGCCGCAGTGTCATCTCGAGTTCACTGGCTTCACCAGCCTCGGATTTCCTGTATTCAGGTTTTATATCCAGATCAGTCTCTACAAGTGCCTGCAACTTCGACAGGAGAACGCTCACATCATACGTACCATCATCCTTTCTGGAATTTTCTGCCGCTTCCTTCATCAGCTCGGCCATGGGCCCATATCCCGTGCATAACAGCTGCATTGGAACATGCTCGGTGTTCTCGAGCCTCCAGATATCCAGCGCTTCCTCCAACCCTTTGATACCAGACGTCCCATCCGCGCCGAATGCGTGGTTCAACGGAAGCAGCAGCATGGCAGCCGCAACTCCAGACATGACACGTTTTCCGAAACCACTCATACTGTTCTCCCTGACAGATGATGATTCACCGCCCGTGCTGCAGGGGCAAGATCAAGCCAGCTCATGCCCCGCTTCAGACACGTACCGAACTGCAAGCACAAGAATACAAGTCGTTCGTTTTCAGCGATTGCCATGGCACCATAACTCAACTGAACTCGTTGTAAAACAGTCAATTGATTGACCCTCCCGAAGCACCTGACCATGGAGGTACAAGGCTATTCTTTTGTCTAATCGAAAACCGACAGAAACTGCATGTGATTCACCCCAGAACGCCCCAGCGAACCGCAAGCATGGTTGCCTCGGCAATCGATCCGATGTCGAGTTTTCTGTAGATACTGGCAATATGCGTCGCTGCCGTATTGCGCGTGACTCCCAGCGCGGCAGCCACTTCAGGTCTCGTATAGCCACTGGCGATCAAGGTCAGCACTTCCTGCTCGCGAACGGTCAGACAATGCAGGCCTTCTGCGTCCTTCTTCCGCGATGAGTCACCGGAAAAGGCATTCAACCCTGCTATTCGAGACGTCAGCAGTGCGTTCAGTTGATGGAGCTGTTCTTCTGTCAAACCGCTTATCCGGTTTTCGAGTGTTTCTGATGAGTGGCAAACCTGCGAAACGGATGCGGTATTGCCAAATCTGCTGTCGGCAAGCTGAATCACGGTGTATCTCCATCACATGGGTTTCAGGCAGAATCTCATCGCATGACTGTCAAGGTTGTGGGTTTTCTCACACAGTGTCGATAGTCGGTGCTGTCCTTTGCAGGTGGCGTCCCTGCCACCGGGTCCGATACAAGCTGTAGATGGCAATCAGCGAGCGTCGCTCTTCAGCAGTCGCAGTGTGGATTCCGCCAGCGCCACAGGCGCAGCGGAAAACGCCAGATTGTCGATATGAACCACCGCCATGGAAGCTCCGGATGCACGTGCCTGGGCTCCCTGATAGCCTTCGGCCAGGGGAATCGTATCGACGGCAATCGCGTAGAACATTGACTCGGAACCCAGCCTGAACTCCAGCGTGGCGGAGTCCTTGTGGTAAGCAACACTCAGTGGATAGTAGGTATCCCACTGAATCGAGGTGGCAAATCGCGGACAGGCATTCTCATCACCGCCAAGCAGCTCCACAGCATTGTCGAACTCACTGTCCAGTGATTGAAAGGCACAGTACTCGGCAAACAGTTCTCCATCATCGGTGGCCACCAGAGAGGCTAACGCAAACACACTGCCGGTATCTCCCTGTGGGTTGTCAACCAGGGCAGCACGATACATCAAGCCGCCAACCCGAGCTGAAATCCGGCCTTGCACATCAGCGTCAGCGGATACCACCGATTGCGATGAGAGCTTCAGATCGGCCCCCACATGATCCGACACTCCGCGCGCAATGACCCGCGCAGGCTGGCTGTCCGGGATGCGTGCATCGCTGGACAGATGCAAGCGCCCGTCGCTGATCCGGACCTCCTGGGAATGGAATCTCGCTGCAAACAACGGCCGGTAGGGACCGATCAACGGCAATGGTTCACTGAATGCCTCCAATACCGAATCGGTTTCAACCTGGTACACCCTGCCCACGGCTCTTCCCGATGTCCCCTGGTGCGATACTTGTACGATCGCATCGTTGCGAGCTGCCGTATACGCCTGCCAGGGCAGCTGGAATTCCCGGACCTTGTCGTCAACCGAGAAGACCAGCATGTTGCGCCCGGCATCCAGCTCGATACCCAGCTCGTAGCTGGTGTCCAGTTCCGGCACGATGTCCTCGAAATGGCCACCGTTATCTCCGTCCAGGATTGCCAAGCGCTCATCGTCAGCTCCCTGTACTCGACGGCTGACGTAGAACTGGACACGGCGCCTTCCATCACCTCTCACATTGATTTCGATACTGGTATAGATATCGCCCGTGGTGTCATTCAGCGGGTAATCCTGATTGTCTCTGAACAGCGTGCCCTGCAGTCGCATCTGCGCACTGGAATCCGGATCCGACGGCAGGTCCGTCTCGCTGGACAGACTCACTTTCGCCTTGATGCGCCTGGTATTTCCGCCCAGGTATACCTCGCTGTAGCTGCTGTTGTCCGTACTCTCCTGATGGCTGGCCGTACGCAGCTCCAATGCGCCTTCGGAATAGCCGATGCCTGCATACCCGCGCTCGACATTGCTGTTGAAGGCCAGCGTCATGCTATCCGTGCTGAAGTCATCGACAAAATCAAGGCGTTGCCCATGATCGTATACCGGCGAGACATCGGACTCTGCCACGCGGGGCTCTTCAGGCGCAGGAAAACGCGGTGGGCTCAGTAGCCCTTCACTCAGTTCCGATGCCGTCAGGGCGGTGGGTGATGTTCGGATATTGTCGACAGAGATCACCACACTGGCCCCATCATCAACACTGAGGATGATGCGCGCTGACGGTTCACTGGCAGCATTGATCTCGCTGCCGATCTCTTCGCTGAACACCTGACCATTCACCCGGAATATCACGGTCGATGTGCTGCGAATCAGTGCGATGGCCACGCGATACGGTGTATCCACCGACACATTCATGGGCAGAGTCTCACACCGTCTGTCTCCGCCGCCCAACAGGCCTTGCCTGTCATCGAATTCGCGGTCCAGGGATTCCACCAGGCAAACCAGTGCTTCCCGTGTTCCATCGTGGCGTGCGATCAGTTCAACAGAGGCCTGTACATCGCCTGTACGACCGTCTCTGGCATCCAGTGGCAACGCGTTGTACATCGTGTTTTCCAGTCTTGCCTGCACCCGACCTCGCTCACCCAGGGTGATACCGGACAATGTCAGCACGGCTTCCAGGTAATCCGATGGGTGCAGAGGCTGCACGGAGCCTTCCCGGTAGTTGCCATCCGGGGACGCCAGCTCGAAGCGCAATTGCCCATCTGCCTGCAGGGGTTCTACCGGTCCTGAACCGCTATCCTGTGCAATGGCCAAGCGATCCAGAACGACATTGTCCGCCGCCAGTTCGTAGAGCTCATCATCCAGTTGAAAACGTGTCAGGCGAACGACAGATTCCCCCTCTCCCCCTTCCTGGATGGCCTGAACGCCAATCCGCTCACCGGGTACTTCATGCAGTTCATGAGGCAGATCGATGATCATTTCGTCCTGATCATTGAAGTGCACCAACAGGCTGCGACCCGCGCGGTCTAGATCATAACCGAACCGGAATTCTTCGCCTTCAGTCAGATTCAGACTACTCGGTGCCTGCCAGCAGTGAGCACCCTCTTCCCCGAATACGTAAGGCTCATAACCAGTCTCGCCGTAGATGTCCAGACACATCAGCGCGACGGATTGACCGGCGGCGTTGATCGATACGCTATAGAACAGACTGACGTTACCGTCGGGTGAACGATTCCCTTCAAGGCCGGTGTCCGCGGAGGTTCGGAACAGAACGGCATTGATCGATACCGACGCCGACGAATCGGTGCCCGGCGACAGGGAGGTACGCTCGTCAAAGGCCGCCGTCAGAACCGCCGTTTCCGGCATCGTCGAGAAACTCGCATATCGATTCGCATACCCACTACCATCGCTTCGAGCACGCAGTATGATACCTTCTTCCTCCATGGCCGCCCCGGAGCTGCCGGTGGATTCGGCGAAACTGAACGTGTGCACATACAGACTGTCGCCATCAAAACCCTCTGCAAGAGGATTCTCGAAGCCTTGCAGAAAGTCGTCGGGATAAGTGACCGCGTCGGCCATCTGCTCAGTGTCCTCGCCGGCGCCACCGGTTCCCGGATCGACCACAGAGTCATTGCCGCTTCCCGAGGAACTACAGGACTGCAGAACAAGCACGGCCATCGGCAGTAGCAGCGGCAGACAGCACCGAGACGGCACAGTGAAAACAGGTCGGTGGATCTTCATGAAGAACTCCTGGTCGAATGAAACTTAATCCTTGCCCGGTCCATGGCCGACTGCGATGGCTGCTCACCCGCAAGACGCGGAGGTTCAGCCAAGCCGATGGGACCTCGAGCGGGAACGACGGTGAGATGGGATGAGACGGAACGCTGTTGTCGGCAGCTCGCTACGCTGTGCAAGCTCGAGAGGCTCGAGCCTGCAGACAACACACTGTGCAGATGGACAGCAGACATTCAAAGCTCGGCAGTGCTCCTGCTCACCACATCGATATCCGTACGCAAACCTTCCTTGGTGTCATGCCGTATGAACTTGATCTCTCCGGCATCCGGCGACCAGTACCAGGTGCGGGTTTCGGTTGCCCAGGGATCTTTCCTGACGCACTCGACACGGAACGCATCCATCTCGCCCTGAGCAACGACAACTCGTCCCTGACTGGCAACCTGGCACTTGATATTCTCCACTCTGGTGTTGCCACTGCTGGAATCCAGACGATAGCGGTACGTCGATTCCCTGCCGACCTGCAGGGGCCAGAGTGTGCCTTCCGACTCGAGCAGTGTACGAGTACCGTCAGAGCCCCCGCAGTTCTCCCAACGCTCCACACCGGCAAACCATTCCCCCGGAACCGTCCACTGACAACCATTGCTGGATCTGGCCGTCACACGATCCAGCTCATCGACTGACACAACCTCCCAGGAGGATTCCTCTCCAGACAGGTTGTCCCGGGTAATCTGCTTCTGACCTACAGACCAGACAGGCTTCTCGACAGGAGGCAGGTCCGCATCCAGCGGTATTTCCTCGAGTAACGGGCCGGTGGCACAGGCGCTCAGGAACAGGCAGGAGGCCACCAGCGTTGTACCTTTCAACAGTGCGTTCATATCAACAACTCCTTTATCAGAAGGGAACGGGGCACCAGCGTTGTCCGACCAGCATTCGTCGACTTCAGGCTGTGGCGAACAGATGTGACGCCGGTGCTGACACACACCCTAGGACGGGCGCTGCATCCTGACCATCCCCCAGCGGGGTGATATCAACCATGCAATCAAGCCCGCTCAGACAGGATGAGCTGACGATTGACCGGAACCGACCGGGGTCGGCAACCAGTCAGACAATGCAACTCGGAATGACCGGCCCGTCAGCAGGGTCTGTATCCCTGTGCATGAAACTGCTGGTATCTCGCCATCGAATTGGTTACCCTCATTCTCGGTCGATGCAGTTCATGTCCGCAGGCATGTCGAACCCGCGCTGCGGTGTTGCTCACCAGGCATTCGGATCCGACATACCGGCCCCGATGCTGCCGCCCTGAATGGCTGAAAATACAGCCACGGGCCGTCAACGTATCTCGTTGATGCATGGTTTGCCACCTGGTCTGGGGACTGTTTCATCAACCGCGTAAACGATAAGGTCTGGAGCAATTTTCAACAATCTGGAGGGATCAATGAAATATCTGATTGGCGCAGTCACCACAGCATGCACCTTGATGGCGGGAGTCAGCAGCGCTCAAACCAACCTTGAAAAACTGGGTGCCTTCAAGGTAACCGGCACCAAGGAGCACACGGTTGTCGAGCAGGACGGCAAGTCAGCAGACTCCTTGCGCAAGGTACTGGAGGGTATTTCCCTGCCTCCGGGATTCAAGATAGAGCTCTATGCTCTGGTGCCTGACGCCAGACACATGGCGATGGCCCCTCAAGGCACCGTTCTGTTCGTCGGCACCAAGAAGAACAAGGTGTGGGCAGTCATGGATCGCGATCGGGACAGAGTCGCCGACGAAGTCAAGGATTTCGCACCGTCGCTGGAGCTTGATGTACCCAATGGCGTGGCCTTTTCCAGGGACGGTTTTCTGTTCATTGCCGAACGCAATCGGGTCATGATGTATCCGGCAGCCGAATTCTTCCACGAAAGCCCGGACGTTGTGGCGGTACCTATCGTCCCGCAGGGGACACTCATCCCGGTTGAAGAGGAAAGCTACAACCACACGGCGAGAGTCATCAAGGTTGGACCGGATGACAAGCTCTACATCTCACTGGGCCAGCCCTTCAATGTCTTCCCGCCGGAAAAGATGGATCTGTACAAGGAAACCGGCATTGGCGGCATCATTCGCATGAATCGTGACGGGACAGATCGCGAAGTCTATACCTACGGTGTCAGAAATTCGGTCGGTCATGACTTTCACCCGGTCACCGGAGAGCTGTGGTGGACCGACAATCAGGTCGATGGCATGGGCGATGACATTCCGCCCGGAGAGATCAACAGACAGACCGAGATGGGCCAGCACTTCGGATTTCCCTGGTATGGAGGTGGATCCGTGCGCACGACGGAATACGAAGGCCAGGAAGTTCCCGTTGACGTGGTCATGCCGGCCTCGGAAACCATTGCGCATGCAGCCGATCTGGGCATGAGCTTCTACACCGGCAACATGTTCCCGGAAAAGTATCGCAATGCCATATTCTCGGCTCAGCACGGATCCTGGAACCGGACGACACCCGTCGGAGCCAGGGTCATGGTGACATTCATCGATGAAGAAGGTACGGCAACGACAGAGCCTTTTGCAGAGGGTTGGATCGATGAAAACGGTGAGTACGATGGCCGCCCTGTCGATGTCGTCCAGATGAAGGACGGCTCGCTGCTGGTCTCCGATGACTTCGCCAATGCGATTTATCGAATCAGTTATTCCGAGTGAGGCTCTCTGACCTCGAAACATGACGGTGAGGCAGGCGCACCCATTGCGGCGCTGCCTGCCCCACCGGCGTTCCGGCACCGAGATTGCCGTCAGTATCTGCTGATCATCCACAAGCACATGAAACTGTCTCTATTGTTAACGTCGTCCCTGTTCCTCGGTTCGGCTCTGACTCACGATCAGGCACAAGCGCAGGAGCCGTCTTCCGGTCAGACCTTGGCCAGACAATGCAGTGTCTGCCACGGCAAGACAGGCATGGCTACCGACCCCGAGGTTCCGAACCTGGCTGGGCAGTCAGCACTGTACCTGGAGAAGAGCATGAAGGATTATCGATCAGGAGCGCGCCAGGATCGTCGAATGTCACTGATCGCGCAGCCTCTGTCCGATGAACAGATTGCACAACTGGCAGCCTGGTATGCAGCCTTCATCGTCGAGGTCACGCCGCCCGAGTGATGATGACAACTTGCGCACCGGATGACTCCTCAAACGGAGAGGGTCGCAGCCTCCAGTTGCACGTCCACTTCGGCAACGATGTCGACTGCCGAGATTCCCAGCGAAACAGAGAATGCACCTGCTTCGATTCGCCAGCAGCGCGAGACGACATCGTAGAAAGCAAAATCACGCATTGACAGGTCGATCTGTACATCTGTCGACTCTCCCGGCTCGAGCACGACCTTGCGAAATGCCTTGAGTTCACGAAGCGGGCGTGGAACGCTGGCCTCCTTGTCGCCAACGTAGATCTGCGCCACCGTACTGCCTGATCTGTCCCCCGTGTTGGAGACTGCAAATGCCACTCTGACGCTATCAGGACGACTGGCAACAAGCAGATCGGACAGCGCAAACGAGGTATACGACAAACCATGACCAAACGCGAATAGTGGCGCGATTCCGGCACGTTCGTAGTGACGATAGCCGATGAACACACCTTCGTCGTAACGGACGTGACCGTCACGTCCCGGATAGATCTCGGAATCCTCGCTATAGGTCGGGTTGTTGCACCACTGGCGCGGAAAGCTTTGTGGCAGCCGACCGCCAGGCTCCGCATCACCGTACAGGACGTCCGCAATGGCGTTACCGCACTCCTGCCCCGGATACCAGGCTTGCAGGATTGCCGGTACATCGTCTACCCAGGGCATTTCGATCGGGCCGCCCGTCTGAAGTACGATGACTGTTCGAGGATTGGCCGCGAGCACCGCCGACACCAGTTCGTTCTGCCGACCGGGCAAGGCGATGTCTTCCAGATCGGAGCCTTCGGTATCCCACTCGCCCGAGCGGCCGACAAACAGCACAACCTTGTCTGCCTGAGCGGCAACCTCGACTGCTTGCACAATGTCGGCATCTCCCATGGGATGGCCGATGCCCAGTCGGAATGCATGGGTTTCCATATCAATGAATGGCTTGGATGCGAATTCGATCTCTATCTCATACGACTGCGCTGCATTCAACGTCACCGTACCCACGACCTCATCACACCCCTCTTCAAAGAAGGTCCGACCTCTGCTCCAACCATCCCAGGCATTGGCAACCAGCTGCCCATCGACCTTGACACGTGAATACCCGGCCGAAAAGAGACCGACCCTGTGCAGCCCGGTCTCCTTTGGTACAAAGGTTCCACGGATACGCACGGAAAAATGGCCTTGCCTGACCTTTCCCGCGGCGATAGGCGTCATCCACATGGCATTCGCATTCTGCAACTGCTCGCTATGCACGACGGGACCCGAGAAATCGGTAGAAGCAAAGAAATCGCAGGTGAATTCCCCTTCGAGCAAGGGCTCCCAACGATGATTGGAACATCCCGCTGCGTAGCTCAGATCATCCTCTCCCAGACGACCAACCAGACCCTCCCACGGCGTCACCTGATAGTGAGGGTTGAGCTGTGAGGATCCGCCGCCCATGATCCGTGCCGTTCTGGCATTCGGACCAATGACGGCAACACGTCCATCGGCCTGCAGTGGCAGGATACCCTCGTTCTTCAGCAGAACCATGCCGGCGGCACCGGCACACCGAATCAAGGCTCGATGTTCCGGACGGTCATCGACTCGTTCCTGATGGTGTTGCAGATTACCCAATGCCCCGGTTCGACGCATGAGACGCAGGGCATTGAGTGCCCCCTGGCGCACGGTCGAACTTGCCACCTCACCGGTTTCGACAGCATCGAGCAGTTTCTGACCACGATCGCGCGTCGGCCCCGGCATCTCGAGATCCAGCCCGGCATTTACCGTGGGCGCAGTACTGTGGGAGCCGGACCAGTCAGACATGACCAGTCCATCGAACCCCCAATCACCGCGCAATACCTCGTTGATCAACCACGAATGCTCCGATGTATACGTTCCATTGAGTTGGTTGTAGGAGGTCATGACCGCCCAGACACCCGCCTTCTTCACGGCATCCTCGAATGGACGAAAATACACTTCACGCAAAGTCCGTTCGTCGACTCTGGAATTCATGGTGGTACGCTCGATCTCGCTTTCATTACCCGCGAAATGCTTGATTGTTGCTGCAATGCGTTTGGCTTGCAGACCTTCGATATAGCTGATTGCCAGGGCCGCCGTCAGTTCCGGATCTTCTGCAAAGCATTCGAAGTTGCGACCATTCGTGACCGAACGATGGATATTCACCGTTGGCGCCAGCGCCACATGAGCGCCCTTGGAGACGACTTCGTCGGCGATGGCGCTGCCAATCTCGCGCGCCAGTTGCGGATCCCAGCTGGCCCCTATACAGATGCCCACGGGAAAGGCCGCTGCGCTGAGCCCACCGATGAGTGACCCTCCCCCACGCGCACCATTGGGCCCGTCTGTCACCCGCAACTTGCCGATTCCAACTCTGCTGACTGCGGGCAACGACCATGAGTCTTCACCCGACAACAGGGAAACCTGCTCCTGCAATGTCATGGCATCGACCAGCGCTTCGAGGTCCATGGTCATGTCCTCCTCGTTCAAGTCGTCAGTAGCGCGCATAATCTTGAGAATTCCAATGGTCTGTAGAGGCGAGCAAGACCTGCGCTCGCTCACGTGAGTGGTCAAGCTGGTCGCCTGCTGCGTTTCACCAGCATGAGGCTGAAAAGGCGTCAAGGTAGTCATGACCGAGAAGGCGGTTTGTCTGCCAGGTTTCCCCGCTCCGGCATCTACATCCGCAGTTCAGTGGCAGGATCAAATAGCGAGGCGCGCGCAGGTTCGATTCCGATGGTGATGCGATCTCCAGGAGCAACACGCGCCTGGCCGTCCATGCGGATATGAAACGGAATATCCTGCAATTGCGTATAGATCAGCGTATCGGAGCCCATGGGCTCCACCAGATCGACGGTGACTTCCCTACTGACCGGCGCGCTGCCGACCAGATCGCCGGTGATGACGTGTTCGGGTCGGATACCGATGATTGCCCCGCCCACGCGCGTTGACTGCTCTGCAAACTGGTAGCCTGAAAGAGGCAGTTCCAGATCCCCCCGCCGAAACCTGCCATTCGAGATCTCGCCATCGAGAAAATTCATCGATGGCGAACCGATGAAGTCAGCCACGTACAGGTTGCGAGGTCGGTTGTAGATTTCATCCGAAGTCCCCAACTGCATTATCTGACCCCCTTTCATGATGGCTATGCGATCCGCCAGGGTCATCGCTTCCACCTGGTCATGGGTGACATAGATCATGGTGTTCTCGAGCTGCTGGTGCAGACGCTTGATCTCGACCCGCAGATCGGCACGCAGCTTGGCATCCAGGTTCGACAACGGTTCATCGAACAGGAACACATCAACGTCACGCACCAGGGCGCGGCCAATGGCAACACGCTGTCGCTGACCACCCGACAGAGCCGCCGGCTTGCGCTTGAGCAGAGCTTCGATCTGCAGGACCTCTGAGGCGCGTTTCACCCGTTTGGCAATTTCGTCTTTCGGCATCTTCGCATTGCGAAGACCGAACGTGAGATTTCCCTCGACACTCATCTGAGGATAGAGCGCATACGACTGGAATACCATACCGATACCCCGCTCGGACGGCTCCGCCCAGGTGACGTTCCTGCCATTGATGTGAATCTGACCCGAGGTCGGTTCGAGCAATCCGGCGATGCAGTTGAGCAAGGTGGACTTGCCGCAACCCGATGATCCCAGCAAGACCAGGAACTCCCCTTTCGGGATGGTGAGATTCAGATCCTGCAATACCTTGACTGAAGAGAATTGCAGATCGAGGTGCTTGATTTCGACAGAGTTCATGGGTTCACCCTTTGACGGCGCCTGCGGCGATACCGCGTACGAATAATTTGCCGGATACGAAGTAGAGAATCAGTGGCACCGCGCCGGTCAGGAGCGTGGCGGCCATGTTGACGTTGTATTCCTTCACGCCCTGCACGGTGTTGACAATGTTGTTGAGTTGCACCGTCATGGGATAGTTTTCCGGCCGGGTATAGACGACCCCGAAAAGGAAATCATTCCAGATACCGGTAACTTGCAGAATCATTGCGACGACGAAGATCGGCAGCGACATGGGCAGCATGATCTGAAAGTAGATACGCCAGAACCCTGCGCCATCCACACGTGCCGCCTTGAACAGATCCACCGGAATCGAGGTGAAGTAATTGCGGAAGAGCAATGTCAGAATTGGCATGCCGAAGATGGAATGCACGATGACCAGACCAGTCAGCGAACCGTAGAGTCCTATCTCGCGCAGCAGAATGACAATCGGATAGATCAACACCTGGTAGGGAATGAATGCTCCGATGATCAGAATGGTGAAGAACAGGTTGGCACCCCGAAATCGCCAGTTGGCAAGGGCATAGCCATTGATCGACGCTATCGCGATCGATATCAGGGCGGAAGGGACGAGGATTTTCACCGAATTCCAGAAACCCCGCGACAAGTCATCGCAATTCAGACCGGTACAGGCTTCGGACCAGGCCTTGGTCCAGGGGGCAAAGGTGATATCGACAGGCAGGGAGAAGATGTTGCCCAGACGAATCTCGTCCATGTCCTTGAGCGAGGTGACCAGGTCCTTGAGCGAGGTGACCAGCATCACGTATAGCGGCAAAAGGTAGTAGGCCGATACCAGAATCAGAATGCCGTAGACAAGGATATTGCGACTCGACAGTATCCGCCTTGGTTTGGGCCCATCGGGCTCCAGCGAATCTTTCGACCTGGTTGCAGCCGGGTTCAGTGAGTTGGTGTCAGCCATGCTGTTTGCCTCCGAATTCCAGGTAAGCCCAGGGAATGATGATTACCACGACAGCCAGCAGCATCATGGTCGAGGCGGCGAAACCCTGGCCAAGATTCTGGCTGAGGAACATCATGTCGTAGACGTATTTGGCCGGCACCTCGGAGGACAGGCCGGGACCGCCGCCAGTCTGCGCCACAATCAGGTCATAGAGTTTGATGATTCCCGAGGTAATGATGACCAGTGTGGTGATGAACACGGGCCGCATCATCGGGATGATGATGAACAGATAGGTCTTCCATGCCGGAATGCCATCGACTCGCGATGCCTTCCAGACGTCTTCGTCGATGCCACGCAGCCCGGCGAGCATCAGACACATGACAAGCCCGGTACCCTGCCAGATGCCTGCGATCAGCACTCCATAGATCACGATATCCGGGTTGTAGAGCGGATCGAAGATGAAGTTCTCGAAACCCAGGCTGCGCACGATATTCTGCACGCCGAATTCCGGATTGAGTATCCACTGCCAGACCAGACCGGTGACGATGAAACTCAAGGCAAAGGGATACAACAGAATCGAACGAAAGGTGTTTTCGAATCGAACCTTCTGGTCGAGCAAGGCAGCCAGCAGGAATCCGATCACCAGCGACAGAATCAACGCCAGTATCCCGTATATCGCCAGATTCTCGATGGAAACAAGCCATCGCCGGCTGCCCCACAGACGCTCGTACTGAGCAAGCCCGACCCAGTTCGTGTTTGGCAGGAGACTCGAACTGGTGAACGAGTAGGTAATGGTCCAGATCGAGCATCCCAGGAAGACGACCATCGCGGTCAGTACCATGGGAATGGCTGCAATCCTGGACGCCATGTTCTTGAACATCCGGGGTGGTCTGGTGTCTGCATTCATGCTTCAGTCTCCGCCTGACGAAAGAGGATCAAGCGGGCCGATACGATGGCCCGCCCGCATCCCGGCTAGCGCTTATCGAGCGTCCGCAATGATGTCAACGAAGTACGACTGAACGTCGTCGACCGACATGCCCGGATCGTTGAAGAATTCCGAAAACAGGTCCTCTATCCGGGATCCCGTGTCAGGACTGACCAGCTGCGCAACATCGCTTACCGTGTTGCCAGCGGCCAGTATCTCGAGCCCTTTGCGCATGCAATCATTGGCCGCTTCCAGATCGACGTCACCGCGTACCGGCAGAGAGCCTTTCTTGAGGTTGAACGCTACCTGCGTGACGGGGTCCAGCATGGTTGCTGCAAGCACGTCCTGCGCTCTGGACTTGTCTTCATCATCCATGACTGGAAAGTAGAAGGCATCGCCCGACGTCGAGATGATCTCGTTCACACCCAGACCCGGCAGGCAGCTGTAATCCACGCCCGCTACCTGGCCGGCAACCTGGAACTCACCTTGCGCCCAGTCGCCCATGATCTGCCCACCGGCCTGTCCGGCAATGACCATATTGGTGGCCTGATTCCAGTCTTGCACTCTGGAATTCTTCGACATCTCCCGGGCGTTGGCTGCCGCCTCGAAGACTTTTCTCATCTCCGGCCCGGCTGCCACCTCGGCATCATGGTCGGCAAAGACGGTGTTGTAGACATCCTTGCCGGCGATCGCTACCAGCAGCACGTTGAACGCGCCAGCATTCTGCCAGGCTTGCTGGCCCATCGCCAGCGGAGTCTTTCCGGCTTTCTCCAGTGCAGAGGCAGCAGCGACGAATTCATCCCAGTTCGACGGTACCGGCACGCCTGCATCCTCGAATGCCTTGTGCGAGAGCCACAGCCACTGCCACGAATGAATGTTGATCGGCGCGCAATAGATGCGGCCTTCGAAGGTACAGGAGTCGATCAGTGACTGGGGATGAATCACATCTTTCCAGCCACCGGCCTCGGCAGCATCGGTCAGATCACGCATCAGGCCCGCCTGAACCAGCTCTTCGGCCTGACGACCATGATTGAATTGAGTTGCTGCCATGGGGTCTCCCCCGGTGATACGACTGATCATGATGGGTCTGGCGGTTCCCGCAGAGCCTGCAATGGCCCCATCAATCCACTGGTTGCCCGTTGCGTCGAACGCCCTGGCCAATTAGGCAACCGCTGCTGCCTCACCGCCGGATGTCCACCAGTGGGTTACTTCCAGATCCGTGGCACTGACAGCCGCCGCACCCACGAGGGTCGCAGCCCCCAGCAAAGTCGTTGAGAATTTCATCGTTTAGCACCTCCTAAAGCGTTGTAGGGCGAGTCTACAGCGCTTTAGAAACGATTTTCAATACATTTCCGAAATCAATGCATTATTATTCTGATGTCCATCAATCAGTCGCCCGATGGTGCTGATACCGAGGTAAAGCGCGGTACAAATGAATCAGGAAGCAAATGATGTATGCTGAAAGACATAGTGAATCGACAACACAACGAACCCGACTTGCCAGCTGACCTTTCGACGCGACCGACCCTCAAGACCATCTCGCGTCTCAGTGGATTCGCCGTACCCACGGTATCCCGAGCTCTCAAGGGCGCTCCTGACATCAGCCAGAAAACCAAGGAAACCGTGCGCCGGATTGCCGATGAAATAGGCTATGTACCGAACCGTGCCGGTGTACGTTTGAGCACAGGGAAGACGAACGTTGTCAGTCTGGTGATTTCCACCGAACACGATGTCATGAACCATACGGCGCGGCTCATTTCCGGCGTGGCGAGCGAACTGCGCGATACTCGCTACCACCTGAACGTCACGCCCTGGTTTTCCGGCAATGACGCAATGCACTCGGTACGCTATATCGTCGAATCCGGCTCGGCTGACGCCATCATTCTGAACGCGACAACCCCACGTGATCCACGCGTTGCCTATCTCATGGAAAAGCGATTTCCTTTCGCCACCCATGGTCGTACCGACTGGTCTGACAGTCACGCCTGGTTCGATTTCGACAATACCGCCTTTGGCCGTATCGGTATCTCACAGCTTGCCGCTCGCGGACGCAGCAACATCTTCGCCATACTGCCTCCCGCCGATCAGTTCTATAGCCGCTGCATGGCGGATGGTGCCCGGCAGGCTGCCCTGGAAACAGGCGTTACCCTGACGATCTGTGACAAGATCAACAGTGACCGCCCAGCACTTGAAATACGCAATCGTTTCGCTGAAGTGCTGGCCGAGGATCCGACCATTGACGGTATCTTTGCAGACTCGCCCGTGGCCAGTCTGACTGCGCTGGATGCGGTCAAATCCGCCCCATCTCGATCAGGCCGCAAGATCGAGATTTTCGGCAAGGAACTCATGCCGTTTGTCAGCCTGTTTCACGAGGAGTTTCTGTCAATGCCGGAGGATGTACGACGCGCAGGTCGGTTTCTCGCACGCGCTGTCTTGCAGGCCATTGAAGAGCCGGAACGACCACCGATGCAGGAACTGGAAGTTCCGGCGGACCGTTGGAATTCGCAGACGACGGCTTGAAACACGCGCCAGGCACAGCGATCGCAACAATGCTGCCTGCTTTCCTGGATACGCGTATCGGGAACCGGCCAGCCAGGCACTGATAAGAAGAGTCTCTGCCTCAGTTTGAGTACCTCAACGACCCCTCATCTGATCCCGTCGACGTGCTGACACGTGAAGTCAAGGCCTGGAATTATGAGTACGAACATAGAATTATCACTACCGACAGTCTTTACAACGTTGTTGGTCGCGTGACAGCTGTATGTATGCCTCGGCACTCATGTCAGCAACGGTCACCGAGATTTCTTTGATTCTATCAGTCTGAACGTGTCTGTCAGACAGACTCTTCTTAACAAGGTCAAACTAAAGGTGCATATGCTCGGCGATGACGGAAAACCATTAAGGTAATACAAGCCTAGACAAATCATAATCGCTGATACCACCACGGTGAACTTCATCGTGACAGACATTGCAAAGTGATATCAGATTTTCCACTGTATTTTCTCCACCATCGACATGGTGCTGTACGTGGTGAAGCTCTATTTGCGTTCGGTATTTATCTGACGCATCTGCGCTATTACGACTCCAGCCGCATGATCTGCAAGCAAACCTATCCCGCTCAAGCACTTTCACTTTCACAGGATCGGGAATGCTTCTGTCATGTACTTCCGCCTGCTTGTCCGCTTCTAGAAGATAGACGCCAATCGGCAATTCCGGCATACCAGTCCCACGAGTCAAGATAGGCCACCCTTGTTCTGTCCTCAATTCGCGCACACGACGCGCCCACTCCGTGCTCCCATTGGCTACGTAACGAAGTTCCTCTCCCGTGATCTCCTTACCCACGTTGCGACGGAAGAATTCAAGTATTTTTGCCTGCGCTCCCCCCTTACCTTTCCGGATCTCATTTGCAACATGCCAACGGTGGGCCCCTTCGAGATCTTGCCTGTCGCTGAGCAAGACATAAGAGTCCGTCGTTAAAGAATTCTTGTCACCCGCAAAAGACAGAGTACTGTCTTCTCTCTTCATTTCTACCAACGTGGTGCCGCTGGCAACGGCCCAGCCATGCTGCACCCTCAACTCGCGTATCCGGCGGCCATACTCACTGATGCCAGCCACCACCATCAGCTCATCACCCTGGAGAATTGTCTTGGGATACTTCAACAGATACGCAAGAATCCGACCTCTCGCTGAATCGGTGCTGTCATCTGTTATCAGCGAGCTTCCCAGATCGCGAAGTGTGTGATTGGCCGGTATCAAGGCCACTACCTGCGATCTCAGATCTTCGTCTTGCAGCTTGATCTCGAATTCCTCGATAAGTTGCAACAATTTCCTTCTAAGAACTTCCGGTGCATCACGACTAGATCGTCTGGCCATCTCAAGCTACCTGTGCAGCCCGCTTCTTGTTAGCTCTCTTTGCCACTCGATGACTCAGCAACTCATCAACGAACGTCGCCAGTGCATGTGCAAAGACAGGTGGCACAGCATTTCCAATTTGCTTGGCAACCTGAATCTTGGTGCCGCTGAACATGAATTCATCGGGGAACGTCATCAGTCTGGCGGCCTCTCTGTGTGAGATTGGGCGGTGTTCATCCGGGTGCAGGTATCTGCCTTTCTCTGGCTTGAAAAACTCGGTTCTGATAGTCACCGACGGTCGGTCCCACCAGAGACGACCGAACAGATCAGTACCTCCCGATGTCTTTCGTATCCAGCAGCCCGGGGTGATGTCCGGCCGATTCTTCTGCAGGTCAAATCGATTTCCACCTGGCGGAACAGCGCGGTATCGTTCTTTGCTCACGTCAGTGGGTGTCCGACCGAAATGTAGATCGAGCGGAGGCTTTTTTCCAGGGTTTATCTCGATCCCGCTTGTCCGGCTAGGCAAGTCCCCTATCGCATCGCGGACAGTCAACCAAGGAAGCGTAGACACGCCGTCACCACCCACACCATGAGTAGCACGAGGTGGAAAAGTTGGCAGTAGGTTCCTACCAAAATCGCTGACACGCACGCCAATCGCAATAGCTCTCTTTCGTGTTTGCGGCACGCCGTAGTCCGCCATGTTGAGCACAGCGGGGCTTAGCATATCGAAACCAAGTTCCAAGGCCCTGCGCGTAATGTCCTCGAACTCGGCACTCTTGAGCAATCCCTGTACATTTTCCATCACAAACACAGACGCCCCCGATCGCTCCACCACATCCATATACGGCTCCCACAAAGCACGTCTACGATCACCCGTGCGATTCTTGTTCAGAAGACTGAAACCTTGGCACGGTGGACCACCGATAACCACATCGGCTGAAGGGATATTATTCTGAGATACCCACTCTTCAATATCGCCCGCTACGCAATGCGGAGAATCCGGACAAAAGTTCTGGTTGTACGTGTCTACTGCAGGCTCGTCATTGTCAATGGCAAAGACGCTTCTGTAGCCACCATGGAACCTGTCATCGGCAAATCCGAGAGTCATTCCGCCCGCGCCACTAAAGAGATCAATGAGTGTGTGCTTTTTCGTCATGTTGGCATTGTACGGCAGAGGACGACACAAAGCACTTGCAAGACTAGAATTATACTGAGAATCCGTACAGTACAGCACATTCCTCCACTATCGTAAGCCCGCAGCCACAAGAAGTGTTTAGTACACCGCACACTCATACATCCTTACCAAGAGCAAATCCCAGCTGCATAAAACCTTGATACTGATCGCAAACTGGGCATCCATGCTGACCAACGTACGCCCGCCCATGTGAACATCGCTCGACATGAGCCGATATCTCCTAGCAATGTGCCCCCCTCATCCGCTGCACAAAGCCAAACCCCTCGCTGATGCCTCGCTGATGCCTCGCTGATGCCTCGCTGATGCCTCGCAAGTTCAGTGGGTGTCCTTGCCCGAGATCTTGTCAATCATCGCCCAAGACACCGGCACCACGCCCGCTACAGTTGGCCGATTACTACTGATGCTCAGGCTTCAAGCGCTGCGCCCCATGCGCATCAGTAGCGACACTCAAGTCGATATCGTTCGCGCTGATGAATCCGCTGCAGATCTTGGCACTGTCGGCATGGCCACCGCCAGTAACCTGCTTGACCCTCAATCTCACGTAGATCATGACTCTCGGGAAAGATTCCGAACAACTATTATTGAATGGCCTTTTGCCGCCATACTACATTGGCTCGACAACACCCTAGACGATGCTCTTCCTTTGGCCGAATGGCGTGATTGGGTTCCTCGGCACGGTCTACAACTAGAAGTAGAGAGCCTGCTAGAAGGAGCACCAACAAGTTCTGCGCAGTCCAACCCTGCGGCCCACAACATCACTCACTCATTAACACTCACCCCTGAAGAATTCGCTGAAATCACTGGTAAGTCACGAGGCTACGCGCAACGAACCCGACTCAATGAGCTAGGAATATCGTCGCGGCTACGCAGTGATGGGCGCATCATCGTCTTCCGGGACGATCTCACAAAAAACGCACAGGGCAAGAGCAAGGCCAAGCAGCATCCCAACTTTGGCGCTCTGGACTGATGCCCAAGCCGAGAAACCCCGAGAATAAAGGACTCCCCTCCCGTTGGCAGAAGCGGCACAACGCCTATTACTATCAGGTGCCACCTGGACGAGAAAGCCTATGGGAGGGTAAGAAGCTATTTAGGCTCGGTAGCACTCTGCCCGAAGCATACCGTGCGTGGTCATCTCGACTGGAAGAACTGGATACCGCCCGCACAGTCGAGCAACTGGCAGACCGTTACACACTCGAACATGTAACGACCCTTAGTCCCAAGACCCAAGAGTCATACCGCCCTGCCATTGCCCGCATTCGCGCAGTGTTCGGAAACATGGACACAATCGACATCGAGCCGCACCACTGCAACACCTACTTCGACCGAGTCAAGCGCAAGCACTCGCTGGCAACAGCAAGAACCGACATTGGAGTCTTGCGAAGCATGCTCTCGCAGGGGTTGCGCTGGGGCATTATCCGCAGCCACCCAATGGCGGGTCTTCGTTTCGAGCGCCTCGCGGCCGCCACCGACGAAGTACACCAATGGCAGATTGACGCGATGCTATCGATCGAGCCAGACACACGGGCCGTACTTGTTGGTCAGCTATACACGAGGCTGAAACTCATGCTGGGGCTACGCCGTGGCGACATGCTCCGCCTCCAGTTCAGTGACTTCGACAGCGAGGGGCTTCGTGTGACCCTACACATGACGCAGCACACGTCAGGTGTGAGGTTATTCGTACCTTTCAACGACCCCGAGTCAGGCGAAACCTTCGATGAATTTATAACCCTGCTTGAGGAGATCAAAGCCATACCGCCAAAACGATCTGGCAGCCGCTATTTGTTCTGCACCCAAGGTGGAGAAGGCTTCATTGATGAAGAAACCGGCAGAGCAGACGGATTCGATTCTCTCTGGCGCCGGTTCATGAGCAAAGTCATCGAACAGACTGAAGTCGCCACACGGATCAAGGAGAAATCGCTCAGAGCATTTATGGCAGACGAGTCTGGCACCCTTGAACAGGCAGCCCATCGATTGGGGCAAAGCAACACAGCAACCACCGAGAGGCACTATCGCAAGCGTCCGCGGGTAGTGTTGCCGTTGAGGCCGTCAGGGGCAAACGAAACCACTATTCCTTGAATCTATAGGACAATCCAGATTCTATAGGACAACTATATTGGTTCGTCACTCAGCGATGTATCGTAAATCACTGGTTTTAAAGAAAAAAATGGCGCGCCCGGAAGGATTCGAACCTCCGACCACCTGGTTCGAAGCCAGGTACTCTATCCAACTGAGCTACGGGCGCAGCACATACTCGTGCGTCGTTGCCGAGTGCGCGTAGTATACGATGTTGAACTTTATCTAGTCGAGCACTATCTGTAACTTTCGGCCATTTGGCCAATTTTTTTTCATCAACCAGGAACACGGCAGCACCATGAAATCACTGAAGACTCTGGCGAAGACAACCACACTGGCTGTCGCACTGGCCACCACCACAGCATTCGGCAATGCCTCTGCTGCTGATCTGAGTGCCGTACCCAGCGGCAGCTACACCGTCGATCCCACTCATGCATTCATTGATTTCACCTACAGCCATCTGGGTCTTTCCAATCCGACCCTGAGCTTTGACGATTTCTCCATCGACCTGAATCTGGACAGCGAAGATGCCACCAAGTCCATGATTCTGGTGGAAATTGACGCAGCCAGCGTTCTCACCGGCTCCGCCATTTTCAAGGAACACCTGACCGGTGGTGACTGGTTCGATGTCGCCCAATACCCCAATATCCTGTTTCAGTCCACGACGATCACGGCCGCCGACGACGGCAGCTATACCGTGGTTGGCGATCTGACCATCAAGGATGTCACCAAGCCTGTCACTCTGAACGTCACCGTCAACGCCGCCATGGATCACCCCATGACCGGCAAGCCGGTTGTCGGCATTGGTGCCACCGGGGAACTTCTGCGTTCCGATTTCGGACTAGGTGCGTTTGCACCCAATGTGAGTGATGAAGTGCAGCTGACCATCACTGCCGAGCTCAACAAGGAACAGTAATCTGCGAGGCAGATTTCAAGACCGTCATACAGGGTTTCAGACATGGGTCGTTCCATCGAACAGCGATACGGTGATACCGCTGTCATCTTTCACTGGCTGATAGCACTGCTCATCATCGGCTTGCTGGCCATCGGCAAATACATGAGCTCGCTTGATGAGAACGACCCTGTTCGTTACGCATTGACACAGTGGCACAAGAGCTTCGGCATCACGGTGCTGTTGCTCTCCCTGCTGCGCCTGGCCTGGCGGTTCACCCACAAGCCACCGCCCGAGCTGGATTCCATCCCGAACTGGCAGCAACGGGCTGCCTCCCTCGCCCATGGCCTTCTCTATGTGCTGATGATCGCCATTCCATTGACTGGCTGGATCATGGTGTCAGCCTCACCCCTGAATCTCGATACAGTGCTGTTCAATGTCATCGAGTGGCCACATCTGCCCCCCTTCGCATCGCTGGAGAATCGCGAATCCATCGCTCACAGCTTCCACGACTATCACGAGATAGCCGCGAATCTGCTGATTCTCATCTTGCTGGCTCACATCGGCGCCGCCTTGAAACACCACTGGCTCGACAAGGACGGTACTCTGCTTCGCATGCTGCCGGAACCCGGCTCCACAAGCTTTCGATGCAAGTCGGCTCTGCTGGCCGCCACTCTGGTGACAGCCGGTGGAGCGCTGTACATCTCGGCCAATGCCGACAACCAGGCCGCCTTGCTGGCAGCCGGAGACAGTGAGGTCAGCTTCCTGGCCGATGTCGCCGGCGAACAGACACCCGGCGTTTTTTCGGACACCACGGTCGAGGCACTGATCGACGCAGACAACCCCTCAGCCAGCACCATCGTGGCGCGTGTCCGTACTGCGTCGGTGTCCAGTGACAATCTTCAGGTGGCAGGCTCACTCCCCGAGCCCGAGTGGTTCGCCGCAGAGACGCATCCCGAGGCGCTGTTCGAGTCCACGAGCATTGCCTCTGCAGACGATGGCAGCCTGCTCGTCAGCGGCTATCTCACCATCAAGGAGACGACGCAGGAAATATCTTTCCCCATGTCCCTGTCTACCGAAGAGGACAGACAGGTCGCTCGTGGTGAATTCACGATTGACCGACGGGAATTCGACATCGGCATGGAGAGCCAGCAAAGCGATGATTTCGTCGGCTACCCGGTGCTGATCAGGTTCCGCTTCGACATTGCCGAAGCCGATGCCTAGACACCGTCCACTGAACTGGTCCGGAGCACGGTTGATCACCCCGGTCAGCTTATCCGATCAAGGATAGCATTCGCCCAGTTTGCGATAAGCTCCTGCTCAGTACAAACTCCTTGGCGATTCACCTGTGACGGTACGGGCCTATTCCGAGTAGAATTCTGCTCTTCCGCCATCATCAGGAGATCCACGCCTTGTCAATCAAGAAAATTCTTGTTGCCAATCGATCCGAGATTGCTATCAGGATCTTCCGAGCAGCCAACGAGCTGGGCATCAAGACCGTGGCAATCTGGGCGGAAGAGGACAAGCTGGCCCTGCACCGCTTCAAGGCCGATGAAGCCTACCAGGTAGGCGCGGGCCCGCATCTGGATCAGACCATGGGCCCCATCGAGTCCTACCTGTCCATCGATGAGGTGCTGCGGGTTGCAAGACTCTCCGGTGCCGACGCCATTCACCCCGGTTACGGTCTGCTGTCCGAAAGTCCCGAATTCGTGGACGCCTGCGATGCTGCCGGCATCACCTTCATCGGCCCCCGGGCCGACACCATGCGCCGCCTGGGCAACAAGGTGGCAGCACGCAACCTGGCTATCGAAGCGGGCGTGCCGGTTGTCCCGGCAACCGATCCTCTGCCTGACGATCTGCCCACCATCAAGAAAATGGCGGCAGACATCGGCTACCCCATCATGCTCAAGGCCTCCTGGGGCGGTGGTGGACGCGGCATGCGCACCATTCGCAGCGAAGAGGATCTCGACAAGGAAGCCAATGAGGCCCGGCGCGAAGCCCGTGCAGCATTCGGCAAGGACGAGATCTACCTCGAGAAGCTGGTAGAACGCGCCCGACACGTGGAAGCACAGATTCTGGGCGACACCCACGGCAATGCGGTACACCTGTTCGAACGCGACTGCACCGTGCAACGGCGCAACCAGAAAGTGGTCGAACGCGCACCGGCACCGTATCTGAACTCAGAACAACGGCAGGAACTGAGCGAATACGCCCTGAAAATTGCCAATGCCACCAACTACGTGGGCGCTGGCACCATCGAATTCCTGATGGACATGGACACGGGATCGTTCTACTTCATTGAAGTGAATCCACGGGTTCAGGTGGAACACACGGTTACCGAAGAAGTCACGGGTATCGACATCATCAAGGCACAGATCCATCTGGTGGAGGGTGCGGTTATCGGAACCCCTGAATCCGGCGTTCCTCCGCAGGATCAGATTCGCCTGAACGGTCATGCCATGCAGTGCCGTATCACGACCGAAGATCCCGAGCAGAACTTCGTACCGGATTACGGTCGCATCACAGCCTATCGTGGCGCCTCTGGCTTCGGTATCCGGCTCGACGGTGGAACCGCCTACTCCGGCGCCATCATCAACCGCTTCTATGATCCCCTGCTGGAAAAGGTGACGGCCTGGGCGCCGACGTCCGATGAGGTCATCAAGCGTATGGATCGCGCACTGCGCGAGTTCCGCATCCGCGGAGTAGCCACCAACCTGACCTTTCTCGAAAACGTCATCGGCCACCCGAAATTTCTCGATAACAGCTACACCACCCGCTTCATCGACACCACCCCCGAACTGTTCGAGCAGGTACAGCGCAAGGACAGGGCTACCAAATTGCTGCAGTACATTGCCGATGTCACTGTCAACGGTCATCCGGAAGCGCGTGATCGCCCACGACCCAGGGCCGACGCCCTGCCGCCACAAGTGCCCTTCTTCGATACGGAAATCACACCGGGAACCAAGAATCGTCTGGATGAGCATGGCCCGGAAGCCTTCAGCAAGTGGTTGCGCGACACCCCGCAAGTCATGGTTACCGACACCACCATGCGTGACTCGCATCAGTCACTGCTGGCCACGCGCATGCGAACCAAGGACATCGTTGCCATAGCCGATGCCTACGCGCATGGTTTGCCGCAGCTGTTGTCACTGGAATGCTGGGGCGGCGCCACCTTCGACGTCAGTATGCGCTTTCTCACGGAAGACCCCTGGGAGCGTCTGGCGATGATTCGCGAGCGTGCCCCGAACATCCTGTTGCAGGCTCTGTTTCGCGGCGCCAACGGTGTCGGCTATACCAACTACCCCGACAATGTCGTTCAGCATTTCATTCGCCAGGCGGCGCGTTCCGGGGTCGATCTGTTCCGCGTCTTCGATTGCTTCAACTGGGTCGACAACATGCGCGTGAGCATGGATGCCGTGCTCGAGGAAGGCAAGCTGTGTGAAGCCACCATCTGCTACACCGGCGACATGCTGGACGCTGCACGGCCAAAGTATCAGCTCAAATACTACCTGGACATGGCCCGCGAGATCGAAAAGGCCGGTGCGCACATCCTGTGTATCAAGGACATGGCAGGCCTCATGAAGCCTGCTGCAGCTACCGTACTGTTCAAGGCATTGCGCGAAGAGATTTCATTGCCGGTACATTTTCACACGCATGACACCTCCGGTATTTCGGCTGCGACCGTGCTGGCAGCGGTTGACGCCGGAGTCGATGCCATCGATGCGGCCATGGATGCACTCTCCGGCAATACCTCACAGCCTTGCCTGGGATCCATCGTGGCAGCCCTGCGCGGCACCGAACGTGATACCGGACTGAGCCGCGAGACCATCGAACAGATCTCCTTCTACTGGGAGGCCGTACGCAACAAGTACGCGGCCTTCGAAAGCGATCTCAAGGGGCCGGCCTCGGAAGTCTATCTGCATGAAATGCCCGGTGGCCAGTTCACCAATCTGAAAGAGCAGGCTCGCTCCATGGGGCTGGAGTTGCGTTGGCACGAAGTGGCTCGCGCCTACAGCGACGTCAACCAGATGTTTGGGGATGTGGTCAAGGTCACCCCTTCATCGAAGGTTGTTGGTGACATGGCTCTGATGATGATCAGTCAGGACCTGACCATCAAGGATGTCGAGAATCCGGCAAAGGATATTGCCTTTCCCGATTCTGTCGTCTCCATGATGCGTGGCGAACTCAGTCAGATGCCGGGGGGGTTCCCCGAAGGCATCCAGAAAAAGGTACTCAAGGGAGAGAAACCACTGGACGGCCGTGCCAGTGCAGAAATGGAGCCCGCCGATCTGGACGCCATTCGCTCCAGGCTGACCGAGCTGCTGAACCGCCAGCCATCGGAGAACGAACTGGCCTCCTACAATATGTACCCCAAGGTGTTTACCGATTTCGCTGCCACACAAAGCATGTATGGCCCTACCAGCGTATTGCCGACACCCGTCTATTTCTACGGTCTGAAGGTAGGCGACGAGATATTCGTCGAAATCGAAAAAGGCAAGACGCTGGTCATTCGCTGTTCTGCCATCGGTGACGTCAACGACCAGGGCATGGTACGGGTGTTCTTCGAGCTCAATGGTCAGCCCCGGTCCATTGCCGTGCCAGACAGACTGCATGGTGCCGCCGGTGCAATGGCGCGACCCAAGGCCGAAGCGGGCAATGCCGAGCATGTCGGCGCACCAATGCCGGGGGTTGTCTCGACGGTCAACGTGAAAGCCGGCCAGTCGGTTGAAACCGGCGACATCCTGCTCTCCATCGAAGCCATGAAAATGGAAACCGCCATCTACAGCGAAGTGGACGGCGTTGTTGAAGAGCTACTCGTCAAGGCAGGCGATCAGATAGACGCAAAGGACCTGATGGTCCGCATCGTTGCCGGCGACTGAGCCGGCATTACTGACACTCCCGTGCTGCATCGCAAGATCAGCCGGGAGTGGCTTCAGCGTATACCGGGGCGAAGGACCCCGGAGCAGTCAGTCCACTGAAGGCAGTTCAATCCTCGTACAGGTCGTCGTCCTCACCATCGAGATCGACGTCCAGCCAACCGTCTTCATCATCGGCAAAAAGCCTGGGGGCCGACTTCTTCATCGTCGCCTTGTGGGCGGCCTTCTTGTGCCTGGTGGGAGTGCGAATCTCCCCGTAGTAATAAAGCTCATCCAGCTGTTCATCAGACAGCTTGTCGTAGTTGGGTTCAGCAAAGTAATCATCATCGCTGAAACGGTCTGCCATTCGTTTTCCCATCTGCTTCTACCTCTACTTTCCACCAAGTTGCCAGGACGATCCCGTACCGCGAATTTGCGGCCACCGGCCGGTCGGTATCAAGTACTTTTTCGGTCCGATTTGCCTGAATGAGACATGCATGGCGCTTGCGGATAACTACACCCCCCCTCAGGCCAGGCGACGCAGAAATTCGGCCACCAGTCGCTCGTACAACGCCATGCCCAGATGCTTGTCCTCGACCCCCGCATCCACACTCGGGTTGTCATTGACCTCGATGACGACCACATCATCACCCCGTTGTTTCAGGTCCACGCCATAGAAACCATTGCCGATCAGACGCGTGGCCTCTACAGCAACGCGTGTGACCTCCTCCGGCACATCCTCGACGGCCATCGTACGAAAATTGCCCGATGAAACGCGACCGTCGGAGGCATGTTCATAAATCTGCCAGTGGCCACGGCTCATGAAGTACTGGCAGGCGAACAACGGCTCTCCATTGATGACTCCAATTCGCCAATCGAAGTCGGTCGGGTAGAATTCCTGAGCCAGAATCAAGGCTGAGCGGGAAAAGAAGTCCTTTGCGATGGCCTTGAGAGAAGTCATGTCGCTGGCCTTCTTCACACCAACCGAAAACGCGCCATCGGGAATCTTCAGGACCAGCGGGAACGAGAGTTCTTCTGCCGCAAGTTCCAGGCAATCCGTCTGATGACGATTCAGTACACGGGTGCGCGGCGTGGCAATGTCGTTCACCTGCAACAGATTCGCCAGGTAGATCTTGTTGGTGCAGCGCAAGATGGATTGGGTGTCATCGATGACCACGCAACCCAGGGATTCGGCCCGCTTGGCAAAGCGATAGGTGTGGTTATCGATACTGGTGGTTGCGCGAATGAACAAGGCGTCATATTCGGCCAGCCGCGAAAAGTCCTTGCGGGTAATCAGATCGACATCCAGACCCGCCGCACGTGCCGCCTTTTCGAATCGTTTCAGTGCTCGGCCATCCGACGGCGGCATCTTCTCGTCCGGATCCACCAGAATGGCCAGATCGTGCCGATAGCGGCGGCGGCTTTTCGGCTTGCGCCAGATATTGCGGCTGAAACGGTCCAGCGCATCCGCGAACTCGGTCTGCTCCTGCTCGTTCAGCGAGTTGATGCCGCGCATGCGCAAGCGACTGATGTACCAGCGATCCCGCCGCCGGAACTGCACTTCCAGAATGGGACAGGGAAATTCATCGAACAGCACCCTGGCCAGTGACTTCAGATCGGGATCGCTCGTTTTTCCGAAGAATATGCGACAGCTGTATTCCTGCATGTCCTCCCCGGCGAGCCGGTCCCCCAGGCGTTCCAGAGCGACTCCCGCAGCATCCAGATCCAGCAGATACAGAGACTTGCTGCTCAGGCTGTTGATGGTTCGTATGGATGGAATGACCTGCTGACCCCGTGACTCCGCCAGCAATGAGCAATAATATCCGTGACTCAGGTAGCGATAACTGCGACAAAGGTTCAGAATCACGCGCTGGGCCTGGGGCCCTTCCCGAGCAGCCAGGTATGCGTCGACTGACGTGACATCCTGGCTGGGATAATATGGCTTCCAGTCATCGGCGTCACTGATGACAATGGATATTCTGGGCATTATTGAACGCGATCCTGAGAGTAGATGAAAAGCACGGAATGGCGGCTTTGCGCAAGCCGATAGAACTGCGTAGTGATAGCACGTCGCGCTATTCTGCACCGAACCGAACCTGTCCATGAGCGCCATTTCATGCCCGGAAACGACACCGGAACGAGTAATACGTACCGCAACCACTGACGATATCGATCGCCTGGTGGAGCTGGAATCGCTGTGCTTCACCAGTGACCGTATCAGCCGACGCCAGTTTCGCTGGATGATCACGCGTGCCAACGCCGAACTGAGACTCTGCGAATCGGCCGGTCAGCTGCTGGGCTATGTGCTCGTGCTGTTTCACAAGGGAACATCGCTGGCGCGGCTCTATTCCCTGGCCATCTCACCGGCACATCAGGGTCAGGGCATCGGTCGCCAGCTGCTGAACGAGGCCGAGAGACTGTCCGAGGCACACCGCTGCGTCTACCTGCGACTCGAGGTTGATCCACGCAACCATACGGCCGTGGCGCTCTATGAAAGCCAGGGCTTTCAACAATTCGGTACCCGCGAAGACTACTATCAGGATCATGCCGACGCACGGCTGTACCAGAAACGGACGCTGCACACACCGCCGCTTGTTGCCTGCCAGGTTCCCTATTATGAGCAAACGCTGGACTTCACCTGCGGTCCGGCCTCGCTGATCATGGCCATGCGTGCCTTGCAACCGTCCCTGCCCGCCGACCGAACCCTGGAAGTGCAACTCTGGCGGGAGGCGACCACGATCTACATGACCTCGGGGCATGGCGGCTGTTCACCCTACGGGCTGGCACTGGCGGCCCACCGGCGCGGCTTTCAGGCACGCCTGCTGGTCAATGATGACGGCCCCATGTTTCTGGATGGCGTGCGACGCAGCGACAAGAAAGCCGTCATGGAGCTGGTTCACGCCGATTTCGTCTCGCAGATAGCCGGCACCGACATTCAGGTACGCTGTGCCGACTTCAGCACGCAGGACCTTGTCACCGCATTGTCACACGGCTGTGTCCCACTAGTGCTTATCAGCTCCTGGCGATTCAACGACAACAAGGCCCCGCACTGGGTGGTACTGGTGGCGGCCGATGACACCTTCGTATACCTGCATGACCCTGACGTGGACACTCAGTTGAGCAAGGCTCCGGGCGATACATTGTCGGTACCCGTGCGCATTGACAGCTTTGACCGTATGATTCGCTTTGGACAATCCAGAATGCAGGCCGCACTGTGCCTGTGCCCACCCGCTAATGAGCCCCCCAGCAACAATGACTAAAGAAGGTGATCAGGCTTTCCGTGCCACCACCAACAAGGAACGATGGCCCGATGCCGCCTATGCCGGCGCATTGAGCTACCTCAGACGGCGCTACAGCCGCGATCTGGAAGGCGTTGATGTCGTGGTCAGCGGCATCCCCTACGACTGTGCCGTTACCTACCGTTCTGGTTGTCGGCTGGGCCCTCGCGCCATTCGAGCGGCATCCGTGCAATTGGCCGAGCTGCTTTCCTTTCCGTTCGGCTTCGATCCCTTCGACACGCTGTCCGTGATCGACTATGGCGACTGTCTGGTCGATCCGCACCATCCGGACACGGTCATCAACGACATTGCCGACCATGCCGCCCATATCATTGCATCCGGTGCGCTTATGCTGACCTTCGGTGGCGATCACTTCACCACCTACCCTCTGCTCAAGGCCCATGCCGAGAAGTACGGACCGATCGCCCTGGTGCAGTTCGATGCGCACTGCGATACCTGGGAAGATGACGGCAAGCAGCTGGATCACGGCACCATGTTCACCCGTGCCGTCGCCGATGGCATCGTGGATCCGTCGCGCTCCACGCAGGTCGGACTGCGAACCTTCAACGATCACGACGCCGGGTTCGAGATACTGACGTCCCCCTGGATTCACCGCAACGGTATCGATGAGGCCCTGAAAGTGGTGATCGAGCGCGCTGGCGATCAACCGGTGTATCTGTCGTTCGATATCGATGGACTGGACCCGGCTTTTGCTCCGGGCACCGGCACCCCGGTTGCCGGCGGGCTGAGCAGCTGGCAGGCCCTGGAATTCGTTCGCGGGCTGGAACCTCTGCACCTGATCGGCATGGACGTGGTCGAAGTGTCCCCCGCCTACGATCATGCGGAAATCACCGCCCTGGCTGCCGCTACCGTGGCCCATGACTGGCTATGCGTGCTGGCCAGCCAGCGCGGCGCCGTTCGTCGAGGCATCGGCCGACTATGAGCAAGGAAGACACGATGACTGACAGCAACACAGGCTGGACGGTACAGGACTCGGCCGAGCGCTACGGCATCAATGAATGGGGCGCCGGGTATTTCAGTGTCGGTGACAACGGCCATGTGGTCATTACCGATCCTGACAATCCCGATGGTCCACGCGTATCGCTGCTGACAGTCATGGAAGGTCTGCGCGAACGCGGACTGGAGGCACCGGTGCTGCTGCGCATCGAGAACATTCTCGACCACCGTATCAAGGTGATCAACGAAGCCTTCACGCGAGCAATGCAGGATGCCGGCTATCTCAACCGCTATCGTGGCGTCTTTCCCATCAAGGTCAATCAGCAACGCCATGTCATCGAAGAGATCGCGCGTGCCGGCAAGGCCTTCAATCATGGTTTCGAAGCCGGCAGCAAGGCTGAACTGCTCATCGCCATGGCGTCTCTGGAGAGTCATGCCAGTCCGATCATCTGCAACGGTTTCAAGGATGCAGAATTCATTCAGCTGGGCCTGTATGCACGAAAACTCGGTATCGACTGCTTCTTCGTGGTGGAAAACCCGACCGAGGCGCGCATCATCATCGAACAGAGCCGCCTGCTGGATATTCGTCCTCTGATTGGCGTGCGGGTGAAGCTCTCCACTCGCGTTGATGGACACTGGCAGGAGGACAGCGGCGACCGCAGTATCTTCGGCCTGTCCACCACCCGACTGCTGGAAGTGGTAGACCTGCTCAAGGAAGCAGACATGCTCGATTGCCTGAAACTGCTGCATGCCCATATCGGTTCACAGATTCCCAACATCATGAACGTGCGCGCCGGAGTCTCGGAGGCCTGTCGCTACTATGCCGACCTGGTGCGTGAAGGCGCCCCCATGGGACACATCGACATGGGCGGTGGCCTTGCGGTGGATTACGATGGCAGCCAGAGCAACTGGACGCACAGCATGAACTACCAGCTGAATGAGTACTGTGCAGATATCGTCGACAGCATCATGGAAGTGCTGGACCCGATGGAGATTTCCCACCCAGAGCTCATCACCGAATCCGGGCGTGCCACGGTTGCATATTCATCCGTACTGCTGTTCGATATTCTGGATGTCACCGATAGCAATCCGCTGCCGAACGAGCTGCTGAAGCAGCAGGCCGAGTGGCAGGATCCCAGTGCCGACATCGACGAGCCCAGAGCGCTGGGCGATGACCCGCAGATCTCGCGATTGATCGAGGTCCGGGATATCGTCAACCCGAGCAATCTGCAGGAATGCTTCAACGACGCCAATTTCTATCGTGAGGAACTGCGAGATCGTTTTCGCCGTGGCCATTGCACCTTGCGGGCAATGTCGCTGGCTGACAATACCTATCTGCAGATCATCGCCCGGATACGCGAAGAGTTGCCCAATGCCGCCAGGGTGCCCGCCGTACTGCAGGACCTCTCGGAGAGTACCTCCGATATCTACTATGGCAATTTCAGCATTTTCCAGTCGTTGCCGGATACCTGGGCGATCGATCAGGTCTTTCCGATCACCCCCATTCATCGTCTGGACGAGGAGCCGAACCGTACGGCCTTCATTGCCGACATCACCTGTGACAGTGATGGCAAGATTGACCATTTCGCCGATCCCGGTGGCCAGTACCCGACACTGCCATTGCACCAAGTGCGCAAGGGCGAGGACTATTTTCTGGCCGTGTTCCTGGTAGGCGCCTATCAGGAAACGCTGGGAGACTTGCACAATCTGTTCGGTGATACCAACGTTGCCAGTATCCGGGTTCGCGACGACGGATCAATCCATTTCGAGCGCGAATTGCACGGCGACACCATTGCCGATGTCCTGAGCTACGTCGAATACCAGCCGGCCAGCCTGCTGGAATCCTTCCGTCATGTTGCAGAACGAGCCGTTCGTTCGGGCCACCTGACAGTGACCGAACGACGCACCATCGTGAAGAGTTTTACCGAGAGTCTCGCCGGTTACACGTATTATGAGAACATCTAGATTTCACGGTTGCCTTCCCGGCACCCAACACCTAACAATCAATCAGGAGTCAGCATGTCCAAGGTTGTAATAATAGGCGCAGGCGGTGTCGGCGGCGTAGTCGCTCACAAATGCGCTCAACTCGCAGACGTTTTCCATGACATCGTGCTGGCCAGTCGCACCGTGTCCAAATGCGATGCCATTGCCGCGCAACTGGATCGTCCCATTCGCACGGCCAGTGTCGATGCCGATGATGTGCCCGCCATGGTCGAATTTCTCAAGGCGGAGAAACCCGATCTACTGATCAACGTCGCACTGCCGTATCAGGATCTGCACCTGATGGATGCCTGTCTGGAGGCCGGTGTGCATTACATGGATACAGCCAACTATGAGCCACCTGATGATGCCAGGTTCGAGTATCACTGGCAGTGGGCCTACCAGGACAAGTTCAAGGAAGCAGGTCTGATGGCACTGCTGGGCTGCGGATTCGATCCGGGCGTCACCGGTATCTTCACGGCTCACGCCAGGAAGCATCACTTCGACCGTATCGACTACCTGGACATCATCGACTGCAATGCCGGTGACCACGGCCAACCGTTTGCAACCAACTTCAATCCGGAAATCAATATCCGCGAAGTATCGGCCAAGGGACGGTACTGGGAAAACGGTGCCTGGCAGGAAACCGACCCATTGTCAGTTCGTCATGTCTTCGACTTTCCGGAAGGCATTGGCGAAATGCCCATGTACCTGATGTACCACGAAGAGCTGGAGTCGCTGACCAAGCACCTGCCGGAAATCAAGCGTGCACGCTTCTGGATGACCTTCTCGGACAACTATCTGAAGCACCTGGAAGTGCTGGAAAACGTCGGCATGACGCGCATCGATCCCGTCGAGTTCAATGGTCAGGAAATCGTGCCATTGCAGTTCCTGAAGGCTTTGCTGCCTGATCCCTCCAGCCTGGGTCCACTGACCAAGGGCAAGACCTGCATTGGTTGCCTCATTCGTGGTGAGAAGGACGGCAAACCCAGACAGTACTACATCTACAACATCAGTGACCATGAAGCCTGCTATGCCGAGGTGCAGTCACAGGCCATCTCCTACACCACCGGTGTGCCTGCCATGATCGGTGCCAAGATGATGCTGGAAGGTCACTGGATGCAACCGGGTGTCTGGAATGTAGAGCAGCTGGACCCCGATCCGTTCATGGCCGATCTGAACAAGTACGGTCTACCCTGGGTCGAGACGACACCGGAATCGGTCAGCCTCGACTGACGCGATGTCGCAAGGCAGGTTCACACGCGTGACGGGTGAACCTGCCCCGACTTCCAGAGCCCTACACGGACAAGCTTCCCACCTTGACAGACAATCCCTTCCTCAAATTCGACAGCCGACGCGTGCCATCACCCTGTTTCGTGGTGGACAAGGCTGGTATCGAAGCCAATCTGGCCATCCTGAAACACGTTGCCGATGAAAGTGGTGCGCATGTACTCTCTGCGTTGAAGGCATTTTCCATGTGGCATCTGGCGCCGCTTGTATCGCAATACCTGCACGGCATCTGTGCCAGCGGTGTTCACGAAGCGCGTCTGGGTCGAGACTACTACGACGGCGAAGTCCACGTGTTTTCGGCGGCCTACTCGCCCAGCGACATGCGCGAGCTGTTACTGCTTGCCGATCACCTGGTATTCAACTCCTTCAACCAGTGGCGCCGCTTTCGGGATGACGTCAAGGCGGAACAGAAGCAGCGCCCACAGCTGAAGGCAGGCCTGCGAATCAACCCGGAGCACTCCGAGGGTACAACCCCCATCTATGATCCCTGTGCACCGGGTTCGCGGCTTGGTATCGCGCGGGCCCAGTTCGAACCCGACGAGTTGGACGGCATCAGCGGCCTGCACTTTCACACGCTTTGCGAGCAGGATGTACCGCCTCTGGCTCGTACCCTGGCAGCAGTTGAAGCCGGTTTCGGCGATGTACTGCCGCAGATGGAATGGGTGAATTTCGGTGGCGGCCATCTGATTACCGAACCCGGTTATCAGGTGGAGGAACTCATTCGTCTCATCCGTGAATTCTCGGCACGTCATCAGGTGCAGGTGTACCTGGAACCTGGCGAGGCCGTGGCCATCCATACCGGCGTGCTGGTCTGTGAAGTGCTAGACATTGCCGAGACCGAATTTCAGCAGACCATCCTCGACACCTCCGCGACCTGCCATATGCCCGACACGCTGGAGATGCCCTATCGACCTCATGTACTCGGTTCGGGAAAACCCGGAGAACTGGCGCACACTTACCGACTGGGCGGCATGACCTGCCTGGCAGGAGACGTGATTGGCGACTACAGCTTCGAACGTCCGCTGAAAATCGGCGATCGTCTGGCATTCGACGACATGTCGCACTACACCATGGTCAAGACCAGTACCTTCAATGGCATTCCGCTGCCAGCGATCGCTGTCTGGGATTCACGCACCGACGAACTGGAAATCGTCCGTGAATTCGGTTACGAGGATTTTCGCCAGCGTTTGTCCTGATCGCACCGTTACATCCTTGCGTTCAGATATCCGCATCCGCCGCCGCTAACAGGGCGTGGATGTGCATGAGTTGCATGCCTCGCGTAACCCCTGGCCTGGCAAAGAGTCGATATACCGCCGCTTGATCGAGGCAGTTGCCCGATCAAGCCGGATGCAATGGCGCTGTTGCCAGATCTCACCGACCCGACAGCTGTCGACCGGCTCTGGCAAATGGCATGAAAGACAAGTTGAACAACCGCCCGCAAAGGCAGAATGATGCGTTCCGGCTGGAAGCTCTGGAGCCGCGCCTCCTGTTCTCCGCCGATGCTGCCAGCCTCTTCGCCACCACCGATATTCTGGCTGCCCACGAGACATCCGCCGGCAATCTGCTGAGTACTGTCGAATCGCAAGCCGCCAACAGTGCCTCCACAAGCGCATTGGAACACAGCGAGTCCCCGGCTGTAGAACTCGTCATCATCGATCGTGGGGTGGACAATGCGGAATGGATCGCACAGCAACTGTCCGTCGAGAACGACAGTGAGCGTGCCGTGCATTTCATCGATTCGCAATCCGATGGTGTGGATCAGATCAGCTCGGTACTGGATCAGTACCAGAATGTGACCAGCGTTCGCCTGTTTTCGCATGGTGGCGACGCCAGACTGCAGCTGGGCAATACGACGCTGGACATGAATGAACTGTTGCAGCGAGCCGAACAGGTCAATCAATGGTCGACGTCACTGAGTCAAGGTGCCGACATTCTCATCTATGGCTGTGACCTGGCGAGCTCTGTTGAAGGTCAGGCCTTCACATCCTTGTTCGGCGAGTTGACTCAGGCCGACATTGCAGCATCAGACGATCTGTCCGGCAACGCGGCGCTGGGCGGCGACTGGAGTCTTGAATTTCGTGCTGGCCTGATCGACACGGAAACCGACACCACCGCAATCGCATTACAGGACTATGCCAGCGTACTGGGCGAAATCATGGTGAAGAATCTGGATGACTCGGGCACGGATTCCCTGCGCGAGGCCATTGAAGAAGCCAATCTGGATGGCGGACCCAACACCATCGTTTTCGAGGTGACAGGCACCATACAACTGACCACGGCGTTGCCAGGCATCACCAGTCAGCTGGACATCGACGGTGAGAACAACATCGTACTCGACGGTAGCGCCATCGGTTCCGGCAGCGCCGTCGGTTTGAGCCTGGTTGCCGGCAGTGACAACAGCACGATCAGCAACCTGCAGATCATTCATTTCCCGAGCCATGGTATCTCCTTGACCGACACTGACAACGTCACCTTGATACACAACTTCATCGGCACCGATGGCACCGACAACTATGGCAATTCGGGTCACGGTATCGAGAACAGGAATTCCTCGAATACCGCGATCGGCGACGGAACGCTTGCGGGTAGCAATGTCATTGCCGGCAACGGCAACCATGGAATTCTGCTGACGGGCGCAGGCTCGACCAACGTCAGCGTCAACTACAATTTCATCGGTACGAACAATAGCGGTACAGCTGCCATTGCAAACGGTCAGAACGGCATCTACATCATCGATCATGCCTCCGGGTCGCAGATCAACGCCAACATCATTTCCGGCAACGGCTCGAATGGCGTCAGCCTCACCGGCTTTTACACGACCTACCATCAGCTGACAGCCAACAGGATCGGTACAACTGCTGATGGCACAGGCATTCTGGGCAATGCTGACAGCGGTATATCCCTGACGAGTGGTACCTACGGCAATTCGATCGGTGGTAGCACGGCCGGTAGCGGCAATCTCGTGTCAGGAAACGGTTACGATGGGGTTACCATCAGCGGTTCCTATACGGATTCCAATGACGTCCTTGGCAATCTGATCGGCACCAGTCTGGACGGCAGCAACGCGCTGGCCAACGGTCGACACGGTGTCCAGATTTCCAATGGTGCCCAGGACAATTTCATAGGCGGCAGCGGGCTCCACGAGAGAAACATCATCTCGGGCAATACCCAGACCGGGATTACCATCGACGGCAACAATGGCTCCACCACCACCGACAATGCAGTCGTGGGAAATTACATCGGCACCGATATCACAGGTAGCATCAGTATCCCCAACGTACAGCATGGCATTTACGTGAAACGCGGTGCCAGCGACAACCGGATTGGTGGCAGCAATGACAACTCCGGTCCCTATGCGCTGGCAGAAGGCAATGTGATCTCCGGAAATGGAGACTTCAGTGACTTGCTGAACCCGAGTGGCTCGGGCATAAGAATCGAAAACACCACAACGGACAGAAACGTCATATTTGGCAACTTCATCGGCACTCAGGCCGATGGTGTCTCACTGCTGGGTAACGCCCGCAATGGAATCGAGATCTATTATGGGCCACAGAACACTCTGATCGGTACTGGCGATATCACCCATGCCAATGTCATATCAGGCAATGGATTCGATGGCATCAAGATCGACAGTTACAACGCTCCAACCGAGAACAATTCGATCGTCGGTAATCGTATCGGCACTGATATCACTGCATCACAGAGCATCGGCAATGGTGATAGTGGCATTCAACTGAGCAATGGATCTGCCAACAACACGATCGGCGGCGATCGAACGGCAGGCGAAGCGAACATCATCGTTGCCAACAAGAACGGCATCAGACTGGGGTCAACGGGCTCCGACAACAATACAATTGTCGGCAATTACATTGGTACAAACTCCGTGGACAGCACGACCCTGGGCAACACTCAGGATGGCATAACGCTCTATGGTGGCGCCAGTGCCAACCGAATCGGCGGCTCGGGAATCGGCCAAGGAAACATCATCTCCGGTAATTCCGACAATGGTATCCGTCTCAACGGCAGCAACACCGACGGCAATGTCGTGCAGGGCAATTTCATCGGAACCACCGTCGACGGCAGTGGTGTCATCGGAAACGGGGGCAGTGGTATCAGATTGGTCTCCGGTCCCGGAAATTCTCTGATCGGTGGTGACCGTGGCGCGGGAGAAGGCAATCTGATTTCCGGTAATGCCTATGCCGGAATCAGCTTCTGGGGCGCCGGAACCGATGGGCACATCATTCAGGGCAACCGTATCGGCACCACTCTGGACGGTAACAGTGCGCTGGGGAGTCAATCCAGCGGCATCCTGATCACCGGGGGGGCCAGTAACAACACCATTGGAGGCCTCAGCACGGCCGGCACCGGTAACCTGATATCCGGGCATGCCAGCGGCTACGGTATCAGCATCAGCCTGGCAACCAGCAGCGACAATATCATCACCGGTAACCTGATCGGCACCAATGCCGCAGGAGATGCGCCGCTTGCCAACCTGACCGGCATCTACATCGATGATGCCACCAACACGCGTATCGGCGGCTCCCTGCCCGGCGAGGGAAACATCATTGCCGGCAACAGCGATATCGGTCTGAATCTCCAGGGTACGACCACCTCGGCGACGGTTCAAGGCAATCTTGTCGGCACGAACAGCGCTGGCTCATTGACGCTGGGTAATGGCGACTACGGCATCCATGTCAGGGACAGCACGGAGCTGGTAACCATTGGCGGCGCAGCTGCCAATGAAGGCAACATCCTGTCGGGCAATGCCACCTATGGTCTTTCCATCAACGGTACAACCAACGTTGTGGTAAAAGGCAATTACATCGGTGTTGATGCTTCCGGATTCGTGGCAATCGGCAATGATCTCGGCGGCATTCAGCTATCAGGTGCGGCCAGCAATACGCAGATTGGCGGATCAGGCAACGGTGATGGCAATCTGATCTCGGGCAATGCGGGTTCAGGCATCACCTTGTCCAACAATGCCGACGGCAATACGATTTCCGGTAATCTCATCGGTCTTGCCGTCGATGGAATCACGCTCCTGGGCAACCTTGGCTACGGCATTGCCATCAATACCAGTAACAACCGTATCGGCGGAAATACCAGCAGCGAACGCAACATCATATCCGGCAATACAAGTCATGGAATAGCCATACTCTCTGCCGCCGACCAGAACACCCTCATCGGCAACCGCATCGGCACCGACGCCAGTGACACCATTGACCTAGGCAACAACGGACATGGCATCTGGCTTGAATCCGACAACAATCAGCTGGGTGGTACTCTGCCCGGTTCCGGCAATGTCATCGCCTTCAACATCGGCAACGGCATACGGGTGGAAGGCGGCGCTACCGGCAATGCCATGCTTGGCAATGCCATCCGTGACAATGGCGGAATCGGGATTGACCTGGATGGTGACGCGGTCACTGACAATGATGCGGACGATAGCGATTCAGGCGCCAACAATCTGCAGAATTTCCCCGTCCTCGCCAATGTCATCGTTGGCGAATCAGGTGAATTGAGCATCGACAGCGAGATTCGATCGAGCACCAACACGACATTCAGAGTGGAGTTCTTTGCCAGTTCCACTGCCGATGCAAGCGGCCATGGTGATGCGCAGCGAATGATCGGATACACCACGATGACAACAGATGCCGGTGGCTCGGCCACTACCCAGGTGATACTTGATGCGAATGTAGCGGCCGGTGAATACGTGACAGCGACAGCAACGGTGGACAATGGAAGCGGCGGATTCTCGGATACCTCGGAATTCGCGGCCAATGTCATTGCCGTGTCCCATGCGACGGTCAATTCGGCCCCTGACTTCCACGCTGGCGAAGGCTTTCACACCGTGGCTCTGGCGAACTTGTACAACGGTGCTGTCGACCTGGTGACTCAGCCCGATGGCAAGTATCTGGTGCTGAGTGCCGTCAATACAGCGGCATCCGGAAAGGACCTGGATTTCGCGCTGACACGCTTCAATGCAGATGGCTCCCTGGATACGGGATTTGGCAACGGCGGCACGATCATCAGCGCGCTGACGAGCAACAATGAAACCGTGTCAGCCTTGTCCTTGCAAGGCGATGGCAAGATCATACTGGCTGGTGCTCGGAGTCTCGGCAACGCGAACGAAGCGGTCATGATTCGCTACAACAGCGATGGCTCTCTGGACACCACTTTCGGTTCGGCAGGTGTCGCTGCCTTTTCCCTGGCCGGCACTACCAGTTCAGTCATCACGGACATCGACTTGATGACGGACGGCCGTATCGTGGCCAGTGGCCACGTCAAGGTAGCAGGCGTCGACGCCATGCTGGCACTCCGCGCAACCAGCGATGGCAATCTGGACAGCAGCTTCAATGGCACCGGTTACCGGATCATCGATACGGGAATCGGTGATGCCGAAGCCGGAGCCCTGCAGGTTCAGACCGATGGCAAGGTCGTACTCGCCGGCTACCGCGACAATGGCACGACAACCGAAGCCAGAATCGTGAGGCTGACAGTGGACGGGGCTCTCGATAACACACTCAGTGGCGATGGCCATATCATTCTCGTCTCCGGTGACAATCTGCAAGCGACTACATTGGAAATCGCCGCGGATGGCAAGATCGTCGTCGGCGGCAACTCGGATGCGGCAGATTACCCATCACAGATTTCCCGCTTTCTCACCGATGGCAGTCTGGACAGCAGCTTCGGAGGCACAGGGTATGTGATCGTCAACGTCGGCAGTCCGTTCGAATCAGTCAACAAGCTCACCATTCAACAGGATGGCCGGATCGTGGTGGCAGGCAATGGCTACAATGGGTCCAACAATGATGTCTCGGTATTCAGGCTGAACACGGACGGCAGTCTGGACACCAGCTTCAATTCGAATGGGATGGCACGATTCGATATCAGCGGCGCTACCGATAGCGCCACGGCTGTGGATATCGATGCAATGGGTAATATCATGGTCGCCGGCAACAGTGACGGAAACATGTTCATTGCCAGCATTCGGGACAACGGTACTCTCAATGGACAGTTCAACGCCCGCAATACACTGGATGCCACGCCAGCCTACACCGAAGATACTGCTCCTGTTGTACTCGATGCAGATGTGCAGGTGTTTGATCGTGAGTTGAGTGAAGCCGACAACTTCTCGGGGGCCAGCCTGGTATTGGAGCGTGACTCGCTCGCCAATGCGGATGATATCTTCGGATTCACTACCGCCAATGGTCTCAGCCTGTCGGGCAATCAGATCATCAAGGGCGGACAGGTCATTGGCATATTCGATGCCAATAGTACGCCAGGGCAGTTGACGCTGACATTCACCGATGCAAACGGTGAAATACCTACGAACGCAGATGTCAATCACGCGCTTCAACAGATCACCTATCAGAATTCGAACGACAACCCACCCGGCAGTGTTCAGATCAACTGGACACTGAAGGACGGTAACGCGGGCGCGCAAGGCAGCGGTGGCGATCTGTCAGCGGCTGGACAGACGACGGTCAGCATCACTGCATCCAACGATGCGCCTGTCATCACCAGCGATGGTGGAACAGTGTTTGCCAGTATCGTTGTGAATGAAGGCGACATCGACGTCACGGAGGTCACTGCGAGTGACGTCGACATCGGTGCTGTATTGACATACGGCATCCGTCCATTCGTCGATCATGACAGCTTTTCGATCGATCCGGTGACAGGCCAGCTCTCATTCAACAATCCACCGGATCACGAGACGCAATCCGAATATCAGGTGTGGGTTGAAGTCACGGATAACGAAGGCGCAACAGACACTCAGATCATCGACATCTCTGTCGTGGACATCAATGAGCAACCTGTATTTCTCACCCCTGCCACCCTACCTGATGCCGATGAAGACGCAGCTTATAGCGTCAACATCGACACGAGCGATCCCGACTCCGGCGATACCCGCACTTTCAGCGCAACGGATCTACCCAGCTGGTTGACGATGCAGGACAACCTGGACGGCACGGCGACCCTGAGTGGCACCCCGCTTCAAGGCGACATCGGGCCCGTCAGTTTCACGCTGGACATCGAAGACGCCGCCGGTCTCAAGAGCACACGCACTTTTTCGCTGAACGTACAGAACGTCAATGATCCCACCGTGCTGACCTCTCCGTCCAGTTTCACGGTCAGCGAGAACAGCACGGTGGCAGCGCAGATCACCTCCACGGACGAGGATGGCGATGACCCGGAATATGCCATCAACGGCGGTAGTGATGCATCACTTTTTTCCATTGACGCGGCCACCGGAGAGCTCAGCTTCAATAGCGCAGCGGACTTCGAAAATCCGCTGGATGCAGATGGCAACAATGTCCATGAAGTCATTGTCTCGGTAACTGACAACGCAGGACCACCGTATTTCGCCACCTCACAAGTCATCACCGTCACCGTCACGGATACAGCCGATGAAGACCTCTCGCCGATCATCGACCAGGATGCCCTCGCCGGCGACCAAGGCATCATCGATGAAAACAGTGCCATCGGCAGCACCGTGGGTATCACTGCCCACAGTACCGATGGCGATGCGGGGCAGACTGTCAGTTATGCACTGAGTGGCACCGATGCGGCCCTGTTCAGCATTGATGCCAATGGCGTGGTGACCACCGCCGCCGCGCTGGATCATGAAGAAGCCGACACTCGCAGTTTCATCGTCACAGCCACTTCCAGTGATGGTTCGACGACCACACGTGGATTCACGGTCAGTGTCACCGATCTGGCCGATGAGGATCTGTCGCCGATCATTGACCAGGATGCCCTCGCCGGTGATCAGGGCATCATCGACGAAAACAGTGCCATCGGCAGCACCGTGGGTATCACTGCCCACAGTACCGATGGTGATGCGGGACAGACCGTCAGTTATGCGCTGAGTGGCACTGATGCCGCCCTGTTCAGCATTGATGCCAATGGCGTAGTCACTACCGCAGCCGCGCTGGATCATGAAGAAGCCGGTTCACGCAGCTTTATCGTCACGGCGACCTCCAGTGATGGTTCCACCGCCACACGTGGATTCACGGTCAGTGTCACCGATCTGGCCGATGAGGATCTGTCGCCGATCATCGATCAGGACGCCCTCGCCGGCGACCAAGGCATCATCGATGAAAACAGTGCCATCGGCAGCACCGTGGGTATCACTGCCCACAGTACCGATGGCGATGCGGGGCAGACTGTCAGTTATGCACTGAGTGGCACTGATGCGGCCCTGTTCAGCATCGATGCCAATGGCGTAGTCACTACCGCGGCAGCGCTGGATCATGAAGAAGCCGGTTCACGCAGCTTTATCGTCACGGCGACCTCCAGTGATGGTTCGACGACCACACGTGGATTCACGGTCAGTGTCACCGATTTGGCCGATGAGGATCTGTCGCCAATCATCGACCAGGACGCCACCACTGGCAGCAACGGCAGTGATGGCATCATCGACGAGAACAGTGCCATCGGCAGCACCGTGGGTATCAATGCCCACAGTGCCGATGGCGATGCGGGTCAGACCGTCAGTTATGCGCTGAGTGGCACTGATGCCGCCCTGTTCAGCATCGATGCCAATGGCGTAGTCACTACCGCAGCGGCGCTGGATCATGAAGAAGCCGACACTCGCAGTTTCATCGTCACTGCCACTTCCAGTGATGGTTCGACGGCCACACGCGGATTCACGGTCAGTGTCACCGATCTGGCCGATGAAGATCTGTCGCCAATCATTGACCAGGACGCCCTCGCCGGCGACCAGGGAATTATCGACGAAAACAGTGCCATCGGCAGCACCGTGGGCATCACTGCCCACAGCAGCGACGGTGATGCGGGGCAGACTGTCAGTTATGCACTGAGTGGCACTGATGCGGCCCTGTTCAGCATCGATGCCAATGGCGTAGTCACTACCGCGGCAGCGCTGGATCATGAAGAAGCCGGTTCACGCAGCTTTATCGTCACGGCGACCTCCAGTGATGGTTCGACGACCACACGTGGATTCACGGTCAGTGTCACCGATCTGGCCGATGAGGATCTGTCGCCGATCATCGACCAGGACGCCACCACTGGCAGCAACGGCAGTGATGGCATCATCGACGAGAACAGTGCCATCGGCAGCACCGTGGGTATCAATGCCCACAGTGCCGACGGTGATGCGGGACAAACCGTCAGTTATGCACTGAGTGGCACCGATGCCGCTCTGTTCACCATCGATGCCAATGGTGTGATTACCACCGCCGCCGCGCTGGATCATGAAGAAGCCGACACTCGCAGTTTCATTGTCACGGCAACTTCCAGTGATGGTTCGACGGCCAGCCGCAACTTCATCGTGACCGTCGGTAATGTCAATGAGGCACCGGTTTTTACCAGCAATTCAACATTGCCCGATGCCACCGAGGACTCCTACTACACCACCACCATCTCAACGCGTGACCCTGATACAGGGGATTCACTGAGCTTCAACAATACTGCGATGCCGAACTGGTTGTCGCTGATCGACAACAACGACGGCACGGCAACCCTCAGTGGCACACCACAGAACAATCACGTCGGTAGTCATTCCATCACGCTGGAAATCGAGGATGCCGGAGGACTCAAGAGTACTCGCACCTTTACCGTGACCGTCAGCAACGTCAACGATGCCCCGGTCTTCACCAGTGGAAATACATTCACTATCACGGAAAATGCCAGCGATATCGCGTCGATCAGCGCAAATGATGCTGATGGGAACAGCTTGAGCTATGCCATCGCAGGTGGTGCCGATGCCGCTCTGTTTACCATCGATGCCACTACCGGGGAGTTGAGCTTTTCCGCAGCGCCCGATTACGAGAACCCTCGGGATGCCGACCTCGACCAGGTCCATGAATTGATAGTCAGCGCCGATGACGGTACCGCGTCACCAGATTCCATAACAACACAAGCCATCACCGTCAGTGTTACCGACCTGGCTGATGAGGACTTGTCGCCAATCATCGACCAGGACGCCACCACTGGCAGCAACGGCAGTGATGGCATCGTCGACGAGAACAGCAGTATCGGCAGCACCGTGGGCATCACCGCCCACAGTACCGATGGTGATGCGGGTCAGACCGTCAGTTACGCACTGAGCGGCACTGATGCGGCCTTGTTCAGCATCGATGCCAATGGCGTAGTCACTACCACGGCAGCGCTGGATCATGAAGAAGCCGACACTCGCAGCTTTATCGTCACTGCCACTTCCAGTGATGGTTCCACAGCCACTCGCGAATTCACGGTCAGTGTCACTGATCTGCCTGATGAAGATCTATCGCCAATCATCGACCAGGACGCCACCACTGGCAGCAACGGCAGTGATGGCATCGTCGACGAGAACAGTGCCATTGGCAGTACCGTGGGTATCACTGCCCACAGCAGCGACGGTGATGCGGGACAAACCGTCAGTTATGCACTGAGTGGCACCGATGCGGGCCTGTTCAGCATCGATGCGAATGGTGTGATTACCACTGCCGCCGCGCTGGATCATGAAGAAGCCGACACTCGCAGTTTCATTGTCACCGCGACCTCCACTGATGGTTCCACAGCCATACGCGAATTCACGGTCAGTGTCACTGATCTGCCTGATGAAGATCTGTCGCCGATCATCGACCAGGACGCCACCACTGGCAGCAACGGCAGTGATGGCATCGTCGACGAGAACAGCAGTATCGGCAGCACCGTGAGCATCACCGCCCACAGTACCGATGGTGATGCGGGTCAGACCGTCAGTTATGCACTGAGCGGCACTGATGCGGCCTTGTTCAGCATCGATGCCAATGGCGTAGTCACTACCGCCGCCGCGCTGGATCATGAAGAAGCCGACACTCGCAGTTTCATTGTCACCGCGACCTCCACTGATGGCTCGACAGCCACACGCGGATTCACGGTCAGTGTCACTGATCTGCCTGATGAGGATCTGTCACCGATCATTGACCAGGACGCCACCACTGGCAGCAACGGCAGTGATGGCATCGTCGACGAGAACAGTGCCATTGGCAGTACCGTGGGTATCACTGCCCACAGCAGCGACGGTGATGCGGGACAAACCGTCAGTTATGCACTGAGTGGCACCGATGCGGGCCTGTTCAGCATCGATGCGAATGGTGTGATTACCACTGCCGCCGCCCTGGATCATGAAGAAGCCGGAACACGCAGCTTTATCATCACCGCGACCTCCACTGATGGTTCCACAGCCATACGCGAATTCACGGTCAGTGTCACTGATCTGCCTGATGAAGATCTATCGCCAATCATCGACCAGGACGCCACCACTGGCAGCAACGGCAGTGATGGCATCGTCGACGAGAACAGCAGTATCGGCAGCACCGTGAGCATCACCGCCCACAGTACCGATGGTGATGCGGGTCAGACCGTCAGTTATGCACTGAGCGGCACCGATGCGGCCTTGTTCAGCATCGATGCCAATGGCGTAGTCACTACCGCCGCCGCGCTGGATCATGAAGAAGCCGACACTCGCAGTTTCATTGTCACCGCGACCTCCACTGATGGCTCGACAGCCACACGCGGATTCACGGTCAGTGTCACTGATCTGCCTGATGAGGATCTGTCACCGATCATTGACCAGGACGCCACCACTGGCAGCAACGGCAGTGATGGCATCGTCGACGAGAACAGTGCCATTGGCAGTACCGTGGGTATCACTGCCCACAGCAGCGACGGTGATGCGGGACAAACCGTCAGCTATGCGCTGAGTGGCACCGATGCAGCCCTGTTCAGCATCGATGCCAATGGCGTAGTCACTACCGCGGCAGCGCTGGATCATGAAGAAGCCGACACACGCAGCTTTATCGTCACTGCCACTTCCAGTGATGGTTCGACGGCCATGCGCGGTTTCAGTGTCTCTGTCAGCGATATCAACGAAGCGCCTGTCCATGTTACGGACACCACCTTGCCGGATGCCACCGAAGACAGTCGTTACTCGGTGATCATCAACAGCCATGATCCTGACCAGGGCGACTCGCACTCGTTTCACTCACCCGATCTGCCCGATTGGCTGACGATGGTAGATAATGGTGATGGTACCGCGACGCTGACGGGCACCCCACAGCAGGCCGACAATGGGTCTGCCACCTTCAATGTGGAGATTACCGATGCCGCTGGACTCAAAAGCAATCGCAGCTTCCTGTTGACGGTCAATAATGTCAACAACGCCCCGGTCATTGACTCTGAAAACAGCTTCACCGTTGCCGAGAACAGTGTCGTCATTACCACGGTCACGGCATCGGATGCTGATGGGGATGCGTTGACATATGCCATTATCGGAGGCAGTGATGCCGCCATGTTCACCATTGACCCCGTAAGCGGAACACTGGCATTCTCCACAGCACCCGATTACGAGAACCCTGACGATGCCAACGGCGATCGGGTTCATGAGTTGACCATCAGCGTTGATGATGGCTCGGGCTCTGACAATGCAGTCATCACCAGGACAATCTTCGTGACCATCAGCGACTTGCCGGATGAAGACTTGTCACCTGTCACCGATCTGGACAATACCGCCGGTCAAGCAGGTTTTGTCATGGAGAACAGCGTTATCGGCACCGCCGTGGGCATTACTGCACACAGCGAGGATGGCGATGCCGGACAAACGGTCTCATACACCCTGGGTGGCCCCGACGCAGCGGCGTTCCAGATCGATAGCGAGGGTGTCATTACCACCACAATTCCGCTGGATCACGAAGCGGGCAATGAGCTTGCCTTCATCGTCAACGCCACCTCCAGCGATGGCTCAACGGCCACGCGCAGTTTCACGGTGGCAGTGGGCGATATCGATGAATCACCCACGATCACTTCCGCAGACAATATCAGTATCACCGAGAACCGTACGCTGGCAGGAATCATCACGGCCATCGATATCAATGGCAATACGCCGACAATCAGCATAACGGGTGGTGAGGATGCCGGACTGTTCTCGCTCGACCCTGACAGTGGAGAACTGCGTTTCCGCAACAATCCCGATTTCGAAGTGCCACAGGATCATGACAAGGACAATCGGTACGAGCTTGAATTGACGGCAACGGATTCCCTCAACCAGTCAACGACTCAGACACAGACTGTCACAGTGACGAACCTCAATGAAGCCCCCTCGATCAATATTCGGGAGATCCAGAGCACACCCGAGCACAATGGCGACATTGGCACCTTGAGTATCGTGGATCCGGACAGCGGTGATATCGTCGAGTTGACCATCGTGGGCGGTAATGCAGCATCGTCATTCCACTACGACAATGCCACCGCGCAGCTCAGCCAGATTGCGCACCTCGACACAGGTCGCTATACGCTGGAAGTCATGCTCGTTGATTCCGCTGGCAACGCCACTCAGGCAACGCTGACCATCAGCATCCTCGACGATCCCAGGCTGCAGGCAGCGCTGCCCGAGTCCACGGTCGACATGGACATACTGGCGGAACTGGAAACCACACTGTCCGAGTCCATGGAATCGACGTACAGCAGTTTGCCTGTGCCAGGAAAAATCACGCCATCGGATACCGAGTATCACGTACAGGAAAAGCCAGCGGAACCGGATAGCGCGGCCGACGAAGTCGTGGAGCAATCAGAGACAACCACCCCGGTTGGTGATCACTTCCACGACCCGAAGTTCGATATGGCTCCCGATCTGGTGTCAATGGCGCTCGACAACCCGAACATCGTAAACCCTGTTTCCTCGCTGAGTGCATCGGGCTACGGCAACGAGTCCTCGGAGAAGACACGGTTGCTTGAAATAATGAGTGACCTGCAGAAACGGGGACTGATGAGCCCGCAATCCATCATGGAGAAATTCCAGATACTCCCATTTCAGCTTACTCTGGCACCTTCCATGCTGGACGGCAGCGACACGCTGACCCAGGACTTGTCGGAAACGGCAAAAGAGCAGAATCAGCAGCAGCAACTGGTCGTGGCAATCGGCACGGGGGCAAGCGTCGCGCTGACCGCAGGCTTTGTCTCCTGGTTACTGAAAGCCGGTGTGCTCATATCCACCGCAAAGTCCAGCGCCCCGCTATGGAGCGCCATCGATCCGGTGCCAGTATTGCAGAAGAGAAACGATTCCTGATGCGAAGTACGCTGTCGACAGCATTCAGGCAGTAGCCACGACTGCCTGTAGTCCATACTCCTTGCCCGCACGCTGCAACCAGAGCCACAGATAATCGGCAAGACTGCGCCGCACCAGTACTTCGTAGCGGTCACCATCCAGCTTCATCAGTGTAGCCTGCGCCTTGGCCATCACCGTATTGACAACCTTGCCGGGTGGGAAGTTTTCCGGATTGATGTTGTACGAGGTACTTTTACGCATGACATTGATGGCATCGACACCAGATAATGTCAGCAGACAGTAACCACCGGATACATTGACAATGGCAATGTGCCCGGTAATGGCCGCACGCAGCTTCTTTTCGATGTCGTATGCCTGCTCGATGGGACAGCTCAGCAACCATTCATCAGGGGACATCCAGCGAACGCAGAAATGCGCCCCCCTGGCATCACTCTGCAGTCGCTCCGGCAACTCCAGCTCGAGCACGCTTCGCAAGGCCGCCGACAGTTGGTCACGGGCAGCGCTGGCGCGCAATATCAGCATCCCGGTGAGCTGCGCCTCCTCCAGCAACACCGTGGGTTCGATCTGCTCGGCCGTGGATTTCGAATCAACGATATCAGCGATCGAGGTTTTCATCGATGATCTTCTGCTCCGAACTGGCAGACCGACATGCGCCAGCGGGGTTTTCGCGCCGACCATATCGGAAGCCTTTCGACTGACAGCGTACTGATCCATGACGGCTACATCGGATACCGGATTACTCATGCCTTTTGCCTCACGCCTTCCGGGTCGAAGAACACCGGGGAACAGATGGTGGCCTCGATCACCGAGCCGCCCTTGAGTGGAAAGTAGACCTTCTCGCCCAATCGGTTCAAACCATCCTTGATGACCGCCATGGCAATGCGACGTTCCAGCGTGGCGCTGACGTAGCTGGAGGTCACATGACCTACCATGCTCATGGGTATGGCCTGATCAGGGTCACGTACTGCCTGCGCACCTTCGGGCAACTCGGCATCAGGGTTGCTTGTCATCAGTCCGACCAATTGCTTGCGGTCGCCTCGCAGGCAATCCTGCCGGTTCATGCCGCGCTTTCCGATGAAGCTGAATGGCTTGTTGTTGGCAACTGCCCAGCCATGATTCATGTCGTAGGGGGTCATCGATCCGTCCGTATCCTGACCGACAATGATGAATCCCTTTTCCGCCCGCAGAACATGCATGGTCTCCGTACCATAGGGTGTCAGATCAAACTCCTTGCCAGCCTTGAACAAGGCATTCCAGACCGCCAGTCCGTACTGCGCCGGTACATTGATTTCGTAGGAGAGATCACCAGTAAAGGAAATTCTGAATATTCGTGCGGGTACTCCGGCAACGGCGGCCTCGCGCCAGTCCATGAAACCGAAATTCGCGGCTGACAAGTCGATGGACGTCAACTTGCCCAGCAGCTTGCGACTGTCGGGCCCGGCGATGGTCATGGTGGCCCACTGGTCGGTGACACTGGTGAAGAAGACCTCCAGCTCAGGCCACTCGGTCTGATGATAGTTCTCCATCCAGGACAGGACATGGGCCGCGCCACCGGTCGTGGTGGTCATCAGGAAATGATTCTCCGCCAGGCAGGACGTCACGCCATCATCCATGATCATGCCGTCCTCACCGCACATCAGGCCATACCGACAACGTCCGGGAGCCAGCTTTGCCCAGGCATTGGTATACACACGCCCCAGAAACTCACGAGCATCCTTGCCCTGGATATCGATCTTGCCCAGAGTGCTTGCATCCAGAATGCCCACACCGTTGCGAGTTGCCAGCTGCTCTCGGGCAATCGCTTGTTCCAGGGTTTCATCTCCCCGGGGAAAATACAGGGGACGTTTCCACTGACCAACGTTCTCGAACTCTGCACCCTGCTCAAGGTGCCAGCTGTGCATGGGTGTGAATCGCTGCGGGTCGAACAACAGGTCGGTATGTGCACCACTCACCACGCCAAAACTCACCGGCGTGTAATTGGGGCGGAACACCGTTGTGCCGGTGTCTGCCATGCTCTTGCCCAGAGACTTCGCAACAATCGCCATGCCATTGATATTGCCGGTCTTGCCCTGATCGGTGCCGAACCCCAGCGCCGTATAGCGTTTCACATGTTCGATGGATTCAAACCCTTCGCGGGTGCTCATCTGAATCCCTGCAGCGGTTACATCGTTCTGCATATCGACGAACTGCCCGGGCGCCCGGCTGCTTGGTCTGGAGTGTGGTACCAGAAACACCGGCATGGCTGCACAGACCACGTCGTTACCCGGACCTGCACTCGGCCAGTCCTCTTGATCATCGGCGTCCGGGTAGCCGGCTGCAGCAGCTGCGTCACTGCCCGCCTGCAAGCCATCCTGCAGACACTCTGCCAGGCTCTGCAAGCCGGCCATGGCCCCCGCACTCCAACGCTGTTCGGTGGTATCACCCGGCACGAAGCCCAGTGCTTCTTCCGACCACACCGGCCGACTTCCAGTATGACAGGACAGATGCACAACCGGGCTCCAGCCACCGCTGGTCGCAATGGTGTCACAGCTCAGCAACTGGCTCTCGCCGGTGACAAAGCTCGCCCCGGCATTGATGGGAGCGACCAGCGCACCAGATACCCGCTTGCGGCCACGCGCTTCAATCACCGCAGAGCCGGTGATCACCTTGATGCCCTTCTGCAATGCCAGCTCGGTAACGCTGCCATCGGGTTCGCGACGGGTATCGACAATCGCCACCACCTTGCGTCCGGCATCGTGCCAGTCGAATGCACTCTGGTAACCACTGTCATTGCTCGTCATGACCACCAGAGTATTGCCCGGTACGACGGCAAAACGTCTTATATAGTGCGACAGACTGCTGGCGACCATGCATCCTGGCAGGTCATTGTTGGCAAAAACCAGTGGCCTCTCATGCGCCCCGGTTGCCAACACGACACTGCCGGCCCTGACCTTGTGCAGGCGCTGCCGGGTCATGTACCCCGGGGCCCTGTCGCCAAGATGCTCGGATCGTCGTTCGCTGATCGTCAGGAAATTATGATCGTGGTAGCCGTTGACCGTGGCACGTTGCAGCAGTGTGACTCGCGGATTGTCACGAAGCTCCTGTACCGCCTGATCTACCCATGCCATGGCATCGCCACCGTTGATCTGTTCATGACTGAACAGCAGTGAACCACCGGCTTCACTGCGTTCATCCGCCAGCATGACTCGCGCGCCTTGTCTGGCTGCGCTCAGTGCGGCACCCAGACCGGTCGGCCCGGCGCCCACGATCAGCACGTCCACGTGATGATTCATGTGATCGTAACGATCAACGTCGGCAAGCTTCGGGCTACGTCCCAGACCCGCCGCCTTGCGGATGAATCTTTCGTAGTTTTCCCATTGCGATCTTGGCCACATGAAGGTCTTGTAGTAGAAGCCCGGGGACATCAGATGGCCTGCCAGTCTACCGAGCAGACCCATCGCGTCCGCCTCCACATTCGGCCAGCCATTGACCGGTTCGCACACCAGTCCGTCGTACAGCGTCTGTTCGGTCGCCTTGATGTTGGGAGTCTGTGTCGCCTCGCTGGCACCGATCTGCAGCACCGCGTTGGGCTCTTCCACACCCGCGGTCATGATGCCGCGCGCACGACCGTACTTGAAGCTGCGGCCGACAATGTCAACCCCGTTGGCCAACAGAGCCGATGCAAGTGTGTCCCCCTCATAGCCCATCAGTCGCCGACCGTCGAAGCTGAACACCAGCGGCTTGTCCCGATTGATACGACCACCTCGGGAAAGGCGATTGCGCTGCTGAATCTTCAGCTGATGCGAGCTCATCATGATTCAGTGCTCCAGTTCAATACCGAGCCCGTCTCGGTCACCTCCGGCTCGCCGTCATACTCCAGCATCTCACCGGCCTTGTAGGTGCCGTAGATTTCGTAGGTCTGTGTATTGCGAAGCACATTGAAATACTTGCGACAGCCGGCCGCATGCACCCACAGCTCGCGATGCACGCCACGCGGGTTCTTGCGGTAGTAGAGATGATTTCCCCACTGCTCGTCACTCAGTGAATCCGGATCCGCAGGCCTGGGCAGATGAGCCTGGCCAGCAGCATGAAATTCCTCTTCTTCGCGGTGTTCGCCGCAATAAGGGCAATGAATCAGAAACATGGCAGCGTCAGTCGTTTGTCGTATCGTCGGGAATCAGTGTGCAACGCCTGCAGCACCGTGCTCGTCAATCAGGGCACCACTGTGAAAGCGCCAGTAGTCGAAAGCCCTGCTGAGATCGTTGGGCTCACCGGTGGCCAGCATATCGGCGAAGACATGACCTGAGCCGGGCGTTGCCTTGAAGCCTCCGGTACCCCAGCCGCAGTTGAAGAACAGATTTTCAACCGGCGTCTTGGAGATGATGGGACAGGCATCAGGAGTGGTATCGACGATGCCACCCCACTGGCGGTTCATGTGCACCCGCGAGACCACGGGGAACAACTCCAAAATGGCCTGCATGGTGTGTTCGATGACCGGGTAGGAACCGCGCTGCCCATAACCCACATAGCCGTCGATGCCCGCGCCGATGACCAGATCTCCCTTGTCGGATTGAGACATGTAACCGTGTACGGCATTGGACATCACGACAGTATCCAGAATCGGTTTGATCGGCTCGGAGACATAGGCTTGCAGCGGATGCGATTCTATCGGCAGCTCGAATCCGGCATAGCCTGCGAGAACACCCGAATTGCCAGCCGTGACACAGCCGATCCGGTCAGCACCTATCCGCCCGTGCTGCGCCGTCTCCACACCCACAGCGGCACCATCTTCGATCACGATGTCCGTGACTTCCGTCTGCTGCAGAATATCCACTCCGTAGCTGTCCGCGCCACGGGCAAATCCCCAGGCCACGGCATCATGCCTGGCGACACCGGCTCGCGGCTGCCAGGAAGCACCCAGTATCGGATAACGGGTGTTGCCTGAACAATCCATGATCGGCACGATCTCGGCACATTGCCGGGCATCGAGCACCTCGCCATCGATGCCATTGAGCCGATTGGCGTTCACTCGTCGCTGGATATCGCGCATGTCCTGCAGAGTATGGCCGAGATTCATGACCCCTCGCTGCGAGAACATCACATTGTAGTTGAGTTCCTGTGATAGCCCCTCCCACAGCTGCATGGCGTGCTCGTACAACTGTGCTGCTTCATCCCACAGGTAATTGGATCTGACGATGGTGGTATTGCGACCGGTATTTCCCCCGCCGATCCAGCCTTTCTCGATGACCGCCACATTCACCTTGTCATGCACACTGGCCAGATAATAAGCCGTTGCCAGCCCATGCCCGCCACCACCGACAATGATGATGTCGTAGTGTTTCCTGGGCTTGGGATTGCGCCACATCCGCTGCCAGTGCTCCTGGTGACGGAACGCCTGTTTGATGAGGCCAAATCCGGAAAATCGACTCATGTCCGTTGTCTGCATGCGAAGGGCTGAACGGCTATTGTGGACTTGTCGACGCTTGCGGTCCTGACAATTCACGTACATCTTTTGTCTGAATACGCCATTGATTGCAATTTGCGACAGAAAGAGCAGTATGCTCCACCGATGAAAGCACCTACACAAGCCGTTGCCGGGACGCACTGTCCGATCACCGTGGAGTTCGTGCTGCTATCTCACTTCTCATTGCTGAGCTTCACTGCTGCGGCCGATGCACTGACCACCGCAAATCTGGTCAGTGGGCAACCGCTGTTTGCGTTCAGAACGATTGCCCTGACAGAACACTCGGTGGTCAGCGATCTGGGCATACACCTGACAGCGGACAGCCTCATCAGTCAGTCAGAGCTGCCGCCGAACGAGGCGTCAACCAACATCGTACTGATTTGCGGTGGTTACCGATGCGATCTGCAGGAAGACCCGCAGCTCTCGAACTGGCTTCGTCTGCGCGATCAGCAGGGAACCCAGCTGGGAGGTCTCTGGAACGGCATACTGGCCGTGTCGGCAGCCGGCCTGATGACTGGCTACGGCTGCGCGCTCCACCCGGACAACCATACGCTGGCCAGCATGAGACACCCGCACATGACGGTTCGCCCAGACACCCTGGTGGTGGATCGCACCCGCTGGTCGGCTGCCGGGCCCAGCAGTGCCTTCGAACTGATGCTGATGCTTATCGGTCGTCACGACTCCGCCGAGACGGTGCATGCCATCAGGCAGATCCTCAAGGCCGATACGATGGTGTCTGCCGACAGCCGACCACGCTCGTGGAAACAGGAACAGGCCGAGCTGCCTGCCAACCTGCAGAGTGCCTTGCGACTGATGCGCAACAATCTGGATGAGCCGGTCAGCAAGCTGGCGTTGGCGCAACACATCAATCTGTCAACCAGGGCAATGGAACGACTTTTCCAGCGACATCTGAACACCAGCCCGGCGCGTTTCTATCGTCAGCTGCGACTCCAGCGAGCGCACGAACTGCTGTCGCAGGGCGATGCTTCGGTAGGCGAAGTCAGCGATGTCTGCGGCTTTGTCAGTGCCGCTCATTTCAGTCGATCCTTTCAGAAGCGGTACGGCGTTTCGCCGTCTGACGTCCTTCGATCCACCTCGTCTCTGCTGGATATGTCATGAGACTCGAATTGCACAAGAGCTGAGTTCGCGTCCCGAGAATGCCGTCGGCAAGACTCTGCTGCACTCGCGCTGGTCCTGCACCAACTGCCTCGCTGGGCAACACCAGGTCAGATTCCCTGGCAACAGGCGGTATCGAGAATCACCCGGAATTCCTGCCTGAGCTGAGCCAGAGAGCTGGGCTTCCTGATGAAGCTGCAATGGTGCAGATGACTCGTCCGCTGTCTCAGGAGTGCCATGTTATTGCCGGAGCAGAATACCACCCGACAACTGTCGCGACGATCCTGTGCCAGCGCCGCCACTTCGACCCCACTGAGTCTTTCCCCCAGATCCCAGTCAGTAATGAGAACCTGGGGAGCGCTGCGCAGCACCTCGTCGATGGCCTCCCCACCTGTGCGAGCACCGCGCGGGTTGAAACCCATTCGGCGAACCAGGTTCATCAGCGCAGCATGGGTCTGCTCATCATCTTCCACTATCAGGATATTCATGACCGTGTCCGCCCACGCAGCGCCAACTCGCCTTGCTTCAGAGAATCTGAAATGGAGAGTTGTCCGCTTGGCAAGGGCATCGCTTGTGTATCTCGTGTGATCTGGCCACCAACTTAAATCGGCAGACCGTCGCTCACTACCTTCTTGTAACAATTGACCATCGCCTCGCACCGAATGTAGATTGCGGATGACCACAATCGATTGCTGCTGCACGATGCTACCTTACCGTGCCTCAATGCACGCCCCCCGCTACAAGGTCAAGGACATCAGGTCGCCATGCATGCACGATTGATCAAACATCTTCATGACCTGCGCGCCAGCTACTGGTTCGTTCCCATGTACATGGTCTCGGTAGCCCTGATACTGGCCATTGTGATGCGCTGGCTGGATGCCCGTCATTCGATGAGCTGGCTGGCCGATTACATGCGTCTGGCTACCGATGATGCCAGCACGATTCTCAGTACGATTGCCACCGCCATTCTGGGCGTGGCTGGCGTGACATTCTCCATCACGATGGTTGCCGTGTCCTTCGCCAGCTCCAACTACGGTCCGCGCCTGATCAACAACTTCATGCGGGACAAGGGCAGTCAGTACACGCTTGGCACCTTCATCGGCACCTTTGTGTACAGCATGACGGTGATGACCGGCGTGCATGGCTCCACAACCCTGGAATCGGGCAGGGAGATCGCCGCCTTCGTCCCCTTGCTGAGCATCTGCCTTGCTCTGATACTCGCCTTTGCATCCATTTCCGTATTGATCTACTTCATCCATCACATCACGGAAACCATCAATATCGAAAACATCACGGCCAGCATCGGTCGTTCTCTGGAATTGCGGATCACCGAGCTCTTCCCGCAGCAGAGTGATAGCCTGCCCCTGACAGACGCTCCCGACTTCGATACAGCCATTCGGGGAAAGACCCTGCACGAGGTCAAGTCTCTCACCATAGGCTACGTACAGGCCATCGACCTTGACAATCTGAACCGCATTGCCGAGGACAGGGACCTGCTGGTCATGATCCACTACCGTCCCGGGGACTTCACCACCACTCACGATTGCCTGATGAGTGTCTGGACCTCCGCCAATGCAGAGACGGACGCAGATGAGCTGCGAGAGTGCCTGGTGACAGGAGAAGAACGTACGGAACAGCAGAACGTGCTGTTTCTGGTGGAACAACTGAGCGAGGTGATTGCAAGGACACTGTCCCCGGGGATCAACGATCCCTACACAGCCATCAGTTGCATGAACTGGTTTCGTACGGCCCTGATGCAATACCTTCATCAGGAGCGACAAGCGAAAAGGGAAAACGCCGCGACGTTTCCATGGCACCGTACTCGTGTCCAGCTCAAGCCCGTCGACCTGGATCGGCTGTGCAAGGCGATGTTCGATCAGACACGGCAATATGTCGCAACCGACATGAACGTCACCCTGCACACCATGGCGCTTCTGTCCGAATGCGGTTGGCATGCGGGACCCGGCTCATCCAGGGAACAGCTGAGGGACCATCTTCAACGCCTGTACCACTGCAGTTGTGCATCGCGCAAGGACAACGGCGATACGGATCTGATCTCGCAGCGCTTCGACGAGGCGCAGTGCATCATGGATCAGCGAAATGATATCAGCCATCTGCGCCAGGAGACACCCTGGTTTGGTGGAAGCGCCTGAGATTTTGTAAAAAAGACACGCCGTATTGCCATGTTTGCAATACCGCGGAACTTCGGCAGAGCTGTCGCTAGCCTTGATGCACTTGTCAACAAACGAGATGCAATAATGAAACCAAGAGAAAATGTACGCAGGGAATCGCTTCATTTCGTTCCACGCTTGCAATGTCAGGATCTGGCGAAGGCGTCTGCCGGCCGGGAATTTCACTACCAGCGCAGTGCGATTGCGGCCATGCTCTCTCTGGGCCTGACCAGTCCGGTCATGGCGCTGGAGCTGACGGACTTCACTGACCCGGATACCGAATACGATGAGGCTTACGTCGACTTCACCGCCAATGCCAATGATGGCAATCAGGATCAGGTGTCCTACGATGCACTGCTCAACGGTTTTTACAATCGCCAGGAAAGCACGCGAGAGCGGGTATTGAACTATCGATTCGATGCCAACTATGACGCATCAAGAGGCCCGAACAGCGACGATGACACACAGGACGATTACGGAGCAGGTATCGGCATCAACGCCGACACCTATTTCAGTGACAGCAACGAAAACCTCTTCTGGTTCGGATCGGCGGATTACGCCTTTCAGGACAGTGCAGAGGATGACAACGCAGGATTCACGGTAGGTATCGGTTACGGGCGTGTCTGGAACGCGACGCCGCTGGCGAAGGCATTGCGAATCCAGCAATCGCTGCAGGAGTACGGTCAGCTTTCGGGAGACCTGAGCGACGACGGGGCTGGCGAGCTGGCAAACATCATTGCTCGGGAAGACGAATATCGGGCCCGTGAAGGTGCGGATACCTATCGTGGAGTCTGGTATTCCGAGATGGAAGAAATCCTGCAGCGTGAAGGCCTTCTGACAGCTGACACACTCAGTGCACTGGGTGCGGTGAAAATGGACGATGTGCTGTTTGACGAACCGATCAGTGCCCGACGTCATGGATGGCTGGCTCGCGCGGGTGTCGGTATCCAGATCAGTGATTTCTCGGGAACGGTCGACAGCGATCCGAAGTTCCGCTTCGAGCTGGAATACGCCAAGCCTTACGGACTGACCGGACAGCTGCTGGAAACCGCCGTCTACGAACCGATATTCGGTGACGATACCGTTCATCGACTGTCCAATCGCCTCAGCTACACCTATGAGGTATCAGACCGTATCGACTGGCTCAACTCCTGGAACCTCAGTTTCCAGCAGGCCGATGATGATGACGATACCCGCTTCGTGAGCAACACGCTGACCTCCACATTCTTGTACCACCTGACCAATGAGCTGGATCTCGGACTGACGCTGGCAGCCAACGACGTGGATGTCAGACCCGATGCCACCAACGGTGATGACGAAGTCAACAAGTCGGCAGTACTCGGCCTGAGATACCGTATCAAGTAGGCAGCCTTGCCCATGCCCTACTCGTCATGGTAGCAATACCTGATATCACGGCCCCTGCAAGGATTGCGGGGACTGTGTCGTTTCGACCACTCAGGTAGCCTCTCGACCCAAGGCTCTGTCATATCCGGCTGGACCTCGTGTCAATTGTGGTGAAATCAGGTTCCATGTAACTCGGCAATCCCCGCATCCTGCCAATCGGCACCCCCTGCTGGTACTTTAATTGCGTGTGTTTCATCGTCCCTTTGTATGGCAACACGATGAATCCCAATTCTCTACGACTGGTACTGGTGTCACTTGTCGTACTGTTGCAACTGACATCACTGACCGTCGTCAGCTTTCTGACGAAGGAACAGCTCGCCAATCAGTCTCAGCTGGAGGCCACTGCGACCCTGAAAGCCCAGGCAGATGAGGTTGTGGAAAAGACGCGTCTCTTTCTGGTTCCTGCACTCAGTCAGTTGACCACCGCCGGCCAGTTGTTTGCAGACGGCATGCTCGATGCGCGTCGTGATCAGCAACTCTCCACGTTCTTCCGTTCCCAGTTGCGTTCGAACCTGTGGCTCAAGGGCATGTTTCTGGCGCGCGAAGATGGCAGCATGGTGCGAGTCGGACGCTTCGTCGACGACCGTCGTATCGACCCCGGCAAGGTCAGGGACCTGCTGGTCACCAAGCGGATACAGCTCAGCGGTGATAATCGCCAGGTGGAATACGAGGAACACAATGAGCGCACCGGAGAAACGCGGCATTGGTCGAATCCGGCGGACAACAGTGACCCCAGGCAACTGAACTGGTACCAGAGTGCACGCGCGCAACAGCGCCTGGTATGGAGCGATGCATTCAGTTATCACGAGAACGGCCAGCCGATTGTCTCGGCCTCCCTGCCCATACGCACGCCGGAAGGTCTTGATGCCGGCGTGCTCAGCGTGGCCGTCGACCTGCATGAGCTGACCCGCTTCATCGAGCGCACCAGCGGCTCGAACATCAACTCAGCGGTGATGATCGACGCCAACGGACGCGTGATTGCCTACTCATCAGCCATCCAGCACGTACGGCATCGAGCCCTGAGCGATATCGAGTCCATGTTCCGCCCCTCCGACGAGGCAATGCTGGAACTGTATGCACGTACCAATACCACGGGTATCAGCGCCACCGGTGAAGATACACTGATCGAACATCTGGACATGGGCGAAGTGACGCAGATGGGCCTTGCTCGCCGAGTCAACCTGTTTGGTGGTGCCATTCGCTGGACACTGCTGATCACCCAGCCCCACTGGACCAAACTGCACACCAGCGACAACATCCTCAATTCCGTCATGCGATTGGCAACGATCATCATTGCTGCTCCCGGCATCATGGCATTGCTGCTGATACTGGCCATTACCGCCCCCGTCTACCGCCTGCACCGCAGGGCAACCATCGACCAGCTGACCCGCGCCTACAATCGGGACGAATTCGAGAACCGACTGCGACACCGCATCCACGACATGCACAATCTGCCAGCCGACAAGCAACTGGTCAGCGTGGTACTCGATCTGGACGGATTCAAGGCGATCAACGATCGACACGGACACCCGACCGGGGATCTCATTCTGCGTGCTGTCGTCAAGAGACTGCAGAAACACGCGCCGAGCGATACGCTCATCGGCCGTCTGGGGGGCGATGAATTCGCACTGCTGTGCTCTGTGGATAAACAACTGGACCCCTTGACACTGATGGAACAGTTGCGCCGTCAGGTGACGGAAGTACCCGTGCCCTCCGGCAATGGTGTTCATACCTTCGGCATGACGATGGGACTCAGCGTGATCTGCAAGGGAGACTCCGCCGAGACCGTCCTCAAGCGTGCCGATCTCGCCCTGGTGAACGGCAAGCTGATCGAGAAGAACCGCACTTATGATTCGACCACCGGCACCGGCCAGGTATCAGGACAGATGACTCCCTTCTCGAAGCCCGACCGCTGCGCTGCCGCCTGCTCCTGAACAGAAAGCTGATCGAACCGCTTCTCGCCAGCGGGCATGGCTCGCAACAGGCCATTGCCACCTCCCGCGGTAATGCCACGCCCTGACATCCCGGCTGCAGATCAACCTGAATGAGACACACACCCATGTCTCGTTGAGGTCACTGGCTCAAACGCCTTTGCCACTCATCCTGACATCGATACCAGGCGACCAGGGGAGGCAGAAACCACGGCTTGCCGCGATAGAACGGTCGTGAGCGGAAAGGCACATCATCAAGCGCAGTTTCACCAGTGGACAGATTCAGCACCCTCTGCCCCAGCTTCATGCCCTGATAACTGGCCATCGACACGCCTGAGCCGCAGTAGCCCGCGGAATAATGGATACCCTGATGGGTTCCGGTATGCAGCAGCTCATCGAAAGTGTAGGCAACCTGTCCGGACCAGGAATGAGTCACCTGGTAATCATGCAGTTCGGGAAACAGTTCGCAGAGATGCCGATGCAGACGACGAGCACTGTCGCGGACGTTCGTCTCGCCAGCCGATACCCGCCCGCCGAACACGATGCGCTGCCTGTCCGGAGAACAACGATAGTAGTAAACCACCTTGCAGGTATCCGTGATATTACGGCGCGTGGGAAACAGCCGGTCCACCAGGTCTGTTGGCAAGACCTCCGTACACATGACATAGCTGTTGATGGGAATGATACGCCGTCGCAGCCAGGGGAACAGCGGCCCGGAATAGCCATTGGTGGCAATGATCAGCTCTCGCGCTTCCACTACCCCCCGCTCGGTACTCACACGGAACAGGCCCGAAGACAGGCGCACTATCCGGCTGGCGGCACAATGGGCGATGACACTGGCTCCCGCGTCAAGAGCCGACTGCAGCAGCCCCCGATGATACTTTGCCGGGTGCAGACTGGCATGACGGGGATACACCAGCCCACCATGGTAGGCATCAGTACCCAACTCCCGATGCTGTTCGTCGCGGCTCACCGCACGGGTTTCGATGGACTCTGCCGCCAGAATCGGTATCTCCCGCAATTGCGCGCGGAAGTGCGCTGGCGTATGTGCCGCACGAAACATGCCCTGACGCTGAAAATCGCAGACAATGCCTTCGTCGCGAATGCGCGATTCGATCCACTCCAGCGCCATCGTACCCATCGCTCGTATGGCCTGAGCCCGATCCGCGCCGAACCGTCTGGTCAGGTTCGCCAGTGACGGTTTGATACTGGTACTGATCTGACCGCCATTGCGTGTACTGCAACCCGCTCCAGGCTCTGCGGCATCGATGACCCACGTCGACAGGCCGCCACGCGCTGTCTCGATTGCCGCATTGAGACCGGTATAGCCTGCTCCCACGATCAGCACATCCACCCGCTCCGGCAGCACTGCATCGTGCGCCCCCCAGAGCGGCGCATCATCCAGCCAGAGCGGCGACTCGCTGAATTCGTCAGTCAATAAAACCATGGCAGACAAGCATTCGCTATGAATGGCGGAAGCCCGACATTGAATCACCGCAGCGGTTGCGTCAAGTGAAGAGAGCCATCAAGCGGTCGTGCCAGCTTGCTCGACAGGCATGCAAATCGGCATGACTGCCTGCCGCTGCCGTCGGCAGGCTCGACAAGGCAGGTGTCGTTGCGTCGTGCATACCTTCGGCACCGCGTCAATATCACCGATTCCTGCCATTGTGCATGGCGCTGTTCAGCCATTTTTCTCAAAAATAAATCAGATTCATAGAATATTTTCTGTGAACTGTGCCACATTATTTGATGGGGTAATGTCATGTTATCTCGTCTTAACTCCCTGACAATGACCTCATGGAGTAGCAGGCAATGCGACAGTTGATACTGGGTACGCGGGAGCACCCCGCATTGAATCAGAGCGTTCTGACGCGGATGCATCGACTTCGACATCGTGTCTTTCGCGAAAGACTGCGCTGGAATGTCGGGAGTGACAACGGCGTGGAAGTCGATGATTTCGACGCGCTCGACCCCTATTACATGGTGGCCCTGGAAGATGGCGAGGCGACGGCTTGCTGGCGCCTGCTGCCAACGACCGGACCCTACATGCTGCGCAACACCTTCCAGCAGTTGCTACGTGGCGAGCCCCTGCCCGAGCAGCGGGATATCTGGGAATTGAGCCGTTTCGCCGTGTTGTCGCCGGCACAGCGCTTCAAAGGGCAGATCCATCTCAATGATGTTGCCTTCGAGATGTTCGACCGACTGATCCAGTTCGCTGATGAGCGCCGCATCAGGCAATATGTCACCGTGGTGAGCACCTCGGTCGAACGCCTGATGAAAAGCAACGGCATCTCGCTCCGGCGTTTCGGTGACGGTCAGGCTTCTGACGTTGATGGAATCCGTTCGGTTGCCTGCTGGGTCACTCTGGACCAGCGAACGCGCGCCAGCGTATCCAATGCCGTGGTGGACACTAGAACGGCATGATCTTCGACAATGAGATCGCCTTGGCAACGGCCTGCGAGCGGTTGGTCACTTCCAGCTTGCGAATGGCGTTGCGCAAATGAAATGTCACCGTATTTTCGGAGACTGCGAGTATGCGGGCAATGGCCCAGGAGGTCTTGCCCTTCGCAGTCCAGCTCAGGCATTCGATCTCGCGCGGGCTGAGCCTCTCGAAACCATCGGAGACTCTGTCAGTCGTTCTTGACAGGATGCGCTTGGTCGCCTCGTGCATGGCATGGACGATGATGTGCAAACCGGTTTCATCAGACGCCAGAGGATTCTCCCTGCGCTCTGAGGAGACCAGGCTGAGCATGCCGCCCTCGGCGCCCGCACCATGCACCGGCACACTGATCCCGAAACGCAGACCGTGCTCGCTGGCCTCGCGCATCACGAGCTGTTCCTGCTGCCCCTGCTTGCCTGCCGAATACACCAGCCTGTCCCACAACACCGGCCTGGAATCGCTCCAGCAATGCCGGACAACCGGATCGATCGCCACATAGTTGTGACTGTCGTACCGCTCACGCCAGGCTGCCGGGTAATTGCTGGACAGGACAATCCCCTCGACAATGGGGTAATAGCAACCGAACAGGTAGTAGTCGTAACCCAGCGCCCGAGTCGCCTGCCGACAGACGCGCTGCAGGGATTCTGTCGAGCTGGCACGCGAGATATCTGACGCAATATCGAAATACAGAAGCTCACGGGATATGGACCGCTCGGCAGGAGAGGCCTTCGTCGTCACGCTCGCTGCATTCTCATGCTGAAGTCCCGCAGCAAGCTTCTGTACTGACGCATCAAGGCCAACTGGTGACATTGCAAAACCGATACAAACCTCGTGGATCACTCATCCTGCCGGTATGACCACGGATGTGTCAATGCTCAATCAGGGAGAATCCAGCGACAGAAAGTTATCGATACCATCAACCTTGTCTTCCGGATGATGGTTCACGTAGATCACAGAGGTGCTGGAGCCAGCGCAGATCTTCTCGATCAGCGCCAGAACCAGCTGGCGATTCATGTCATCCAGCCCCAGACAGGGCTCATCCAGTATCAGCAACGGCGGATGCTTCACCATGGCGCGAGCAATCAGAAGCAGTCTCTGATCGCCGTAGGAGAGCTTGTTGAAGAGCTCGTCGGCACGCTGTGACATTCCCAGCACGGCCAGCCACTCATCGGCAATTTCCCGCTGACGATCGGTGTATTTGCTGTACAGGCCGATACTGTCATGGAAGCCGGAGATGATGACATTTCTCAGGCTCGTACTGACTCGATATTCCCATTGCAGGGCTGTGGAGACATACCCGATGTACTGCTTGATCTGCCAGATACTCTCGCCATTGCCTCGCTGGAAGCCGAAGACCCGAATATCATTGACGTAGCACTGAGGATGATCACCCGTGATCAATGACAGCAAACCGGTCTTGCCACTGCCATTGCGACCCGTCAGTTGCCAGTGCTGGTTCGGCTCGATGGTCCAGGACAAGTCTTCGAAGATGGTGACGTCGCCGTACCGGATAGCGACCTTGTCCAGTTGCACCAGTGGCTGCGCCGGGTCCAGCGGCGGCAGGGAGAACATCGGATCACTTCGCGGCAGGTCCAGCTCACTGGTCTTCAGGTGCAACAGCTGGTACAGATCGCCGTAGGCCTGCTCATCGTCTCGCGCCACCTTGTGCAGTAGCTGCCCATGGTCCACATAGGCAATATCGGTAATGAACTCCGGGCACTCGTCGAAGCGGTTGAGCACCAGAACCATCGGTATCTTGTCAACCAGCGAGGCCAGATGCCGAGCCAGCATCTGGTGAGTCGCCGCGTCCAGCCCGTCAAACGGCTCATCGAGTATCAGCAGCTCGGGATCACTGGTCAAGGCCCTGACCAGCAGGACCTTGCGGGTCTCGCCGGTCGAGAGCTTGCGAAAGGCCCGATCCAGCAGACCGGCAAGACCGAACTGCTCAACCAGCCGCGCCGCCAGCTCGATGTCCTGACAACCTTCATGCAGGATCTCGGACACTGGCGTACCTTCGGAGATCACATCCATGATGTCCGCATCGTCCTTGCGCCGCTCGGCTTCGATCAGTTCGCCCTGGGTTTCGTAGGAGACCAGTGCCACCTTGCCCGGCAAGCCATCAATACGCCCGGCAATCACGTCGCCGGCACCGGCGAGCACTGCTGCGAGTGCCGACTTGCCTGACCCGTTGGTGCCGGTAATCATCCAGTGCTGACCGGCCTTCAGCTGCCAGTCGATATCGACAAGCTGGAATCGCTCATCGAAATCGACCGTCAGTGACTGCAATTCGATGGAAGATCGAACACTCATGTCCAACTCTGACAACTCCTGGATGGAATACCGCTCATGACAGGCCTGTACAGCGCCTCAGATGATGCGCTTCATGTCGGCCATGTGACCGCGCAGCGTGGCACCGATGGCCTCGACGGGGTGTGTCCGGATGACATCATTGACTTCGATCAGTCGAGCATTGTCCACACCCATGTCGTTCAGGTTCAATCCCTTGCCGATGACATCACTCTTGATGCCCTTCATGAAATCGCCCAGCAGTGGCAGACAGGCATGGTTGTACAGATAGCATCCGTATTCAGCCGTGTCGGAAATGGTGGAGTTCATCTCGTACAGCTTCTTGCGCGCGATGGTATTGGCAATCAACGGCGTTTCATGCAGTGATTCGTAGTAGGCAGAGTCGGCGATGATGCCGGCGGATGTCATGGTCTCGAAGGCCAGTTCGACGCCGGCCTTGACCATGGCCACCATCAGAATGCCGTTGTCGAAGTATTCCTGCTCGGAGATGTCCACATCACCTGCCGGTGTCTTTTCGAAGGCCGTTTCCGCAGTTTCCGCACGCCAGCCCAGCAGCTCGGCATCATCATTGGCCCAGTCGGCCATCATGGTGGCCGAGAAGTGACCGGTCATGATGTCGTCCTGATGCTTCTGATACAGAGGACGCATGATGTCCTTCATTTCTTCCGCAAGATCGAAGGCCTTTATCTTGGCCGGGTTGGACAGACGATCCATCATGTTGGTGACCCCACCGTACTTCAGCGCTTCGGTGACCGTCTCCCAACCATACTGGATCAATTTCGAGGCATAACCCGGCTCGACGCCTTCTTCGATCATCTTGTCGAAGCACAGCAATGATCCGGTTTGCAGCATGCCGCACAGAATGGTCTGCTCGCCCATGAGGTCAGACTTGACTTCCGCGATGAACGAGGACATCAACACACCGGCCTTGTGACCGCCGGTACCGACGGCATACGCCTTGGCCAGCTCCAGTCCCTCACCCTTGGGATCATTGTCCTCATGCACGGCGATCAGCGTCGGCACACCGAAACCACGGACGTACTCCGCGCGCACCTCGGAACCCGGGCACTTGGGGGCCACCATGATGACAGTCAGGTCGTCACGAATCTGCATGCCTTCCTCGACAATGTTGAAACCATGGGAGTACGACAGACAGGCACCCTGTTTCATCATCGGCATGATGGTGTTGACCACGGCCGTGTGCTGCTTGTCCGGCGTCAGATTCAGCACGACGTCAGCTGTGGGGATCAGCTCTTCGTAGGTACCGACGGTAAAGCCGTTTTCAGTAGCGTTCTTCCAGGACTGACGCTTTTCGGCAATGGCTTCGGCTCGCAGTGTGTAGGAAACATCCAGCCCACTGTCGCGCAGATTCAGCCCCTGGTTCAGGCCCTGGGCACCGCAGCCGATCACGACCATCTTCTTGCCCTTGAGCGCATTGACGCCGTCGGAGAATTCATCCAGATGCATGAATCGGCATTTGCCCAGCTGGGCAAGCTGCTCACGCAGCGACAAGGTATTGAAATAATTGGCCATTGTGGCGACTCCTGAGAATAACTAAGGTCTGATTTGCCGCGCAGTGTATCGACTCGCTGGCGTTTCGTAAATTGATATATTTGAAACGCAATGTTTTAATTACTGCAATGAACTCCAGAACCCTGACCCAGTTCCTTGCATTGGCCCGTACGCTGCACTTCGGGCAGGCCAGCGAGTCCTGCAACATCAGCCTCTCGACGCTGTCCAGAAACATCCGACAACTGGAAGAAGAGCTGGGCGTCTCCCTGTTCGAGCGAGACAATCGCTCGGTAGCCCTGAGCGCCAAGGGACAGCAATTCGAGGTCTACGCCCGCGAGGCTCTGGCCAGTTGGCACAGCATCAGACAGGAACTGGCAGACACCGGCAACCCGCTGCACGGCGAACTCAGCATCTACTGCTCCGTTACCGCCAGCCAGAGTGTGCTGTACGAGCTGCTCAACCGATTTCGCCCCCGCTACCCGGGTATCGATATCAAGCTGCATACCGGAGACCCCGAACACGCCATCGCACGGGTGCTGGCCGGAGAGGAGGACATCAGCATAGCTGCCCATCCGGGGCGTCTGTCGCGCTCCCTGCATTTCAAGCCCGCCATGGTCTCTCCCCTGCTGTTCATAGCACCAGCCGAACTGGGCGATGCGGACATACCTGCCAATGCGCCCGCTGATACGGCCGACTGGGCGCAAGTTCCCATGATTCTCTCGGAAGGCGGCATTCTGCGCACGCGTGTCGATGCCTGGTTCAAGTCGCTGCAGCTGACACCGCGCATCTATGCCCAGGTTGCCGGCAACGAGGCCATCGTCAGCATGGTCAGCCTTGGGCTGGGTGTCGGAGTTGTACCAAAGATCGTGCTGGACAACAGCCCCATGGCCGAACGCATCCGGATACTGGACGTCAAGCCGGAGCTCGCTCCCTACGACGTTGGCCTGTTCACCTTGAAGAAAAGCCTACAGAACCCGTTGATCGATGCCTTCTGGGGAGTGCTTTCAAGCTAACCCCTGACAATAGACGCTGATTAAAGTTTCTGGGCATATAGCCGTTACACGCGCCCCTTTTCAGACCATGGGCCTTTCATGGCAGCGCGTTTGCAATAGTCACCACCTGACAGTCGACAAAGACGACCTTCCACAGGGCCGCACTGCCAAATCGCACTCAAGGTAGACGAAAACCATGCTGCAAACCGAAAACGCAATGCAGGTAGACCCGGCAACGGACTCGGCAGTTGCCAGGAATTCCATCAGCAACTCAGCACCTCGTGCCCGTACACGACCGGTGGTTCGTTCGAGCTACCTTGTGGAGCGATTGTTTGCCACGCCTGAAAACAACCTGTTCAATTACGTCAAGTTTCATCTGGTCAACGATCATATCAAGGCCTGCAAACTCGATGATGCGCGACTCATGGACATCGGTTGCGGCTTGCAGGTGGCCAGACGTTTCATCGAAGCCCTGAACCCCGACGTGCGCTACTACGGAATCGACTACGAGGCCTCATTCGCACCTGATGCGGTCGTCGATCTGAACGTGAAAGGAGCGCTGCGCAAGCCCATGCAGTGGAAACCCGATGTCGTCATGCTGCTCGATGTACTCGAACACCTCCACGAAGATGAAAGCGACTTGAGTCAAGTCATCCGCCATGTCGCCGAGTCCATGTCCGGCGATGCCAGGCTGATCATCACCGTCCCTCAGTGGTATCGCCTCGACCGGTTCAAACTGGCTCATCTGCATTACCCGGAACACAAGATCCGCCTGACCCAGGGAGAATGGAAAAGGCTGATCGAAGAACATTTCGATATCCAGACGATACAGGGCGTCGGTTTTCTGTCAGTGATACCGTACCTGCCGATGGCGTTCAAGCGCTACACTCCGGACAACGCACTCGGACGCCTGTTCACCCACATGCGATCGAAGACATTCGAAAAGCGCTGGATCAAACCGCTGGATCTTTTCCTGTCACGAACCCTGGGCAGGATCGGCCCCTTCAAGCACCTGTCCAACGACATACTCATTGTTGCAACACCGCGCAACCGGGCATAAGACAATGGCAAGCACCGACTCGTTCCACCCCGACTTTCTCGGTGAAATGTGCCGCCGCCTGCAACTGCAACCCTACCCTGACTGCCGTCAATTTGTCGTGCAGCACCTGTTCCCCGACACGGTAAGACTGCTTCGCCTGTTGCATGACTACCTGCCCATCGACACCGTGATCGGCATCAGTTACTCCGGCAATGCGCAGGCCGTTGATGAGCTGCGATCCATGGGCATCAGGGTCTTGACACCCGAATACTCCGAACTGGCGAGCGTGGTTGCCACGGAGCTGCAACACTGTATCGATCGCTGCCGCCACCAGGCCCAACGGCTGGTGATACACGAAGTCGGTGGCATCGCCATTCGCGCCCTGCACGAACCCATGTACATCGGTGGCGATACCGTGGTCGGTGCTCTCGAGATCACCAAACAGGGTGTCTGGGTAGCCGAACAGCTGGAAGAGATGCGCATTCCGCAGATCAATGTCGCGCAGACGCGATTGAAGGAGATCGAAGGCAAACAGGTGGGCGAAGCCGTGGTATCCGCACTGGATAACATCCTGCGCGAACTGGGCTATTCGACCGTCGGCCGAGATGCCCTGGTCTGTGGGTATGGATGGGTCGGCAAAGGGGTTGCCCAGAGCCTGCGTCAGCGAGGCCTCGGCGTCAGTGTCAGGGATATCGACACCGTGTCGGTCGTTGAAGCGACGGTGGATGGACACAACCCCAGCTATGGCGAGACTTTGACACGTCCTCCAGCCATTGTTGTCGGGGCCTCGGGCAGACGTTCGATAAACGAGCATCTTCTGGCACAACTGCCTGATCGCTGTTTTCTGGTCAGTGGATCATCGAAGGATCATGAAATCGATCTCGATCACCTTGCCGAACAGACGGCCAGCACGACCACACTGCATCCGCATGTTCGCCAGTGTACGCTCCACGATGGTCGTCGAATCTATCTGGTCAATGAAGGCTATCCTGTCAACTTCACCGGTGCCAGCGTTCCCGATGAGATCGTCGAGTTCCTGTTTGCCGAACTGATCATGCTGGTCCCCTGGCTGCTTGACGACTGCCCGTCACCGGGAATACATACCCTGCCACCTGCCGATGAAGCCTTGCCTGCCAGTATCTGGCTGGAATTGCGCTGACAGACAAGGACCCGCGGCACACCACGATACCGCTCCAGGCAGCTTCTTCAGGGATTTTCAGCCAGTTCTTCCCGGCGGCGCTGGACTGCCCATTCCGCCGAGACCGCATGGCTGGACCAGTGAGCGATGCCGTTATCGTGTTCCAGCAGAAAATCCGTCGCGCGATGCTTGTCCATGGGCTTGCTGAACAGAAACCCCTGCAGCTGATCACAACCATGAGCAATCAGGAAATTGCGCTGCTCGGTGGTTTCCACCCCCTCGGCCACGACGGTCAGGGACAGGGTTCTCGCCACATCGATGATCAATTCGACCACCGGTGAAATGCCGCCATCATCAAGGAAGGATCGATCGATCTTGATGCTGTCCAATGGAAATTTCTGCAGATAACCCAGATTGCTGTAACCGGAGCCGAAATCATCGATACTCAACCTGACACCCAGCGAGGTCAGGCCGGCCAGTATCTGCTGTACCGATTCGCTGTCTGCCATCAACATCGACTCGGTGATTTCCAGCTCGATGCTCTGAGGTCTGCAATTGGTCAACTGCAGGGCATCGCGCACCACCGAATCGAGATCCCCACGACGAAACTCCATTGGCGACACATTGATGGCCACCGGAATATCGTGACCCTGTGCGCTCCAGAGAGTCTGCTGCAGCATCGAATGATGCAACACCTGACGGGTGATGTCGCCAATCATCCCGGTCTCTTCCGCCACGGCTATGAAGTCTTCGGGCGGCACCCATCCGAGCAAGGGGTGCTCCCAGCGCACCAGAGCTTCCATGCCGGCCATTCGACCATCTGCCGCTGCCAGCTTGGGCTGGAAATAGACTTGCAGCGAGCCACTGTCAATGGCTTCACGCAGATCGGTCTCGATACGCAGTCGTCGGCGGATCTGCGTCGTCATGTCGGGCTTGAACGTGCGATAACCGCCTCCAGCCTCCTTGGCCGCATACATCGCCATGTCCGCCTGCTGCATCAGCAGTGTCGAGTCTTCCGCATGCTGCGGAAACAGGCAGATGCCGATACTCGGGGTCATGGTCATGGCATGACCGTCGACACGCATGGGCTTTGCCAGTGCTTCCACCAGGTCCCTGGCCATCCTCTCCGAACGTCCAGCCGCGCCCTGCTCATCGATCAGCAATGTGAATTCATCACCTCCGAGTCGGGCCAGGTAGTCGCTGGCATCCAGACAGCCCTTCAGGCGATCGGACACGGCAACCAGCAATTTGTCGCCCAGCGAATGCCCCAGGGTATCGTTGATCAACTTGAAGCGATCGAGATCGACGAACAGGATTGCCAGTTCCCGACGTTCCTGGCGCGCACTGTCCAGCCGATCGTTCAGCGTGCTCAGCCAGGAGGTTCTGTTTGGCAGGCCCGTCAGCGTATCCGTGTAGGCGAGTCGATTGACCAGCTGCTGAGCATTGTGCTGATTGGAGATATCGATCTCGCTCATGAGAATGGATTTCTTGCCACTGACCGGATCGGGGCACAGCTCCAGGGTCAGGCTGTGCCAGACAGGCCCCTTGGCCGTTTTCATCTGCGCCTCGATACTGGCACCGGCACCATGAGTCAGCGTGTCGTGGGCCAGCTGCCAGTCCTTTTCGTCAAGAAAACGTTCCGACAGTGTCAATACGTCGGCTCCCAGCATGCGCCGGGCTGCAGGATTGGAATACATCAACCTGCCTTGCCTGTCGAAGACAGACACGCACACCGATGTGTGCAGCAGAGCCACACTGCGATACAGCGTATCGGAGTCGGAGAGCTTGTCCTGACGGATGGCATTGATCAGCAACCAGCGTGCATCATCCGGAGCCTCGATGGCACTGATGGAACATTCATAGGAGCAGGAACGTCCCATCGGGTAGAACGTCCAGTGTTCAGCAACGCTGTTGCTGGTGCCACTCAGGTCTTCGCAGTACTGTCCCAGGCGCTCGCAGACGGTACGAGTCATGCCATCGCTCATGTCCCGCCCTTGCAATTCTGCAAGATCGGGGGCGTTCCACAAGTCCAGTCCAGCCTGATTGGCCCACAGAACCCTCAGGTTGCCGACATCGAAAAGCCAGACCGGAGTGCTCAACAGCGACAGCGGGTAAGAGATCGTCTTGATGTACTGTTGATACGGCATAGTACAGCTACCAGACTGTGCTCGAACAAAACGAGAGGTGTCCATTCTCATGCATGACCCTCTCCGCAGTATCGCAATCGCTGATCTTCAAGGGTAAGCTGAGTGTTACATCAAGGCAGAAACCGGCCCCATTGGTCCCTTCGCAGCCATTGCGCGCGTGACCTCCGATGCATGAACGCCATGTCACGGGACAACGGATGCCAACAATTTGCGCAGCAGGCTGTCGAGCAGCTCTCGCTCCGACTCGTCCAGTGCTTCGAGCAGACCAGCCTGATTCTCCACATGCTCTGCCACCACCTTGTCGATGAGTCGCTTGCCTTTGGGAGTCAATCTGACGAGAATCCTGCGAGCATCAGCCGAATCGGATTTACGCATCACCAGACCCGCCTTGACCAACTGATCGATGCGATTGGTCATGGTGCCCGATGTAATCATCATCGACGCCATCAGCTCACCAGCGGTCAAGGCATGCGGTGACGATGAACGGCGCAGAGTCGCCAGCACGTCAAAACCCGCTGCGTTGAGCCCATGATGAGCGAAGACCTTGCCCATCTGCCGGGAAAACAGATGTGAAACCACGCTCAGACGCCCAACCTGGGCCATGGCAGTCACATCGAGGTCCGGCCGCTCCGTTTGCCACTGACTGATTATCTTGTCCACTGCATCCATAAGGAACAATATAGCAGAGGGACAGCGGAACAACTGTCATCCCGCCCACGACACCGTTTCACTGGCATATATCTTGACATCAAGATAATAACCATTTATCTTGACATCAAGATATATAACTTACGGACAATGGAGATCGCAGCATGGATCCGTCACGTCACCTGGACCTCGGCCTGACCGCTCTGGCACCGGCCATCTGGGGCAGCACCTATCTGGTTACCACGGAGCTGCTGCCGCAGGGCTACCCGCTGACGGCAGCGCTGTTACGTGCCTTGCCCGCCGGTATTGTTCTGCTGGCTCTGACACGAACGCTTCCCAGTGGCATCTGGATCGCGCGTTCGCTGATACTCGGAGCGCTGAATTTTTCACTGTTCTGGTGGCTGTTGTTCGTGGCTGCCTATCGTTTGCCCGGCGGTGTGGCGGCTACCGTTGGCGCCATTCAGCCACTTCTGGTGCTGTTGCTGTGCAGACTGTTGCTGGATCAGACAACCACTCGCCTGGCGGTGCTGGCAGGCTGCGGTGGCATTCTGGGTGTGGCGCTGGTCGTATTGACCGGGGAGTTGTCACTGGATGCGGTCGGCACACTGGCCGCACTGGCAGGAGCGGTCTCCATGGCATTCGGGACCGTTCTGACTCGTAAATGGCACCCGCCTGTTTCAGCCCTGACATTCACGTCATGGCAGCTTCTTGGTGGCGGCCTCTTGCTGCTGCCCATAGCGCTGTGGCTGGAACCACCCCTGCCTTCTCTGTCGATGGCGCACATGGCAGGCTTCGCCTATCTCGGGCTGTTCGGTGGCGCAATCACCTATTTCCTGTGGTTCAGGGGAATTTCCAGACTGAACCCTTCAACGGTCACGCCACTGGGCCTGTTGAGCCCGGTCTCCGCAGTCTGTCTTGGCTGGCTGCTGCTCGAACAGAACCTGCACGCAGTACAGATTGCCGGCATCGTGTTGGTACTGATCAGCGTATGGCTGGGTCAGCGCTCCCAGCGAAAGCCCGCGTGACAGGCCTGCAACAACTCTCTTGCCCGCCTCATTGGCAACACGTGTCTGAAGAAACCGGCAAACCGAACCGACCACCCTCGCGGCAGACGGCAGGCTGTCGCCGAGCAGCCGATATCAGGCTTGAGTCGTCGCCAACTGCTGTTCCAGTACCGAGACCACCAGTTCGTGATCATCGATCTGCGGCAAACCCGATACCGTCACCGAACCAATGACTCCGGCTCCCCTCACCGTCACGGGAAAGGCACCACCGTGAGCCGCAAACTCGTTCAATGGCAAGAGATACTTCTCTTCCAGGCTGACCCCCTTCACACGGCACAGCGCTCCCATGTACAGGGAACTGTGAGAAAAGCGCTGTACGACCCTCATCTTGCGCTGCACCCACTGCGCATTGTCCAGAGTAGCCCCCTCCAGTGCCGAGTGAAACAGACACTGGCCATTACGCGTGACATCGATGGCGATGGGCAATGTTCGCTGTCGGCCAAGTTCCAGCAGACGCAAGCCGATCTCATGCGCCTGTGAAATACTGAAACTGTCGAATACCAGCCGAGCTTCCTGAGCCTCGATCTGCTCCACGACCTGCTGATCGCTCAGCCCCTTGAGACTCACGATTCCGATCCTCTCAGGCTGACGCCGGACACAGCATCGAATAGATGGACCTTGTCGACATCCACATTCAGGCCGACTGTCTGACCAATCTCCTGCGGTGTCTCGCCCTGGATATTCACCGTGACCGAGCTGCCATCACTGGTACGCGTGTACAGGTAGGATTCGCCTCCAAGCCGTTCCACACCATGGATCTCGACCGTCACATCGGCCCCGTCCGGTTCCGCAATGCTGACCGCATTGGGACGAATACCGGCCACCACCTCGGCGTTGTCCGACAAGTCGAAGCGGTCTGCCTGTAACGCCATGCGCCGACCCGCGGCCAGCGAGACCTCGCCTCTGTCTGCAGACACCACCTTGCCATTGAGAAAATTCATCTTCGGCGAGCCGATGAAACCGGCAACGAAACGATTGACCGGATAGTGATACAGATCCAGTGGCGCGCCGAACTGCTCCACGACACCGGCACGCAGGACAGCGATCTTGTCCGCCATTGTCATGGCTTCCACCTGGTCATGGGTCACATAGATCATGGTATTGCCCAGACGTTTGTGCAATTGCGCGATCTCGGCCCGCATGTCCACTCGCAACTCGGCATCCAGATTGGACAGGGGTTCATCGAACAGGAAGATTCTCGGCTCGCGAACCACGGCTCGTCCAATGGCAACCCGCTGCCTCTGCCCACCGGACAGATCCTTGGGTTTTCGATCGAGCAACTCGTTGATCTGCAGCATCGCAGCCACTTCCGCAATCTTCTGCTGGATGATCTTGCGCGGCGTATTCAGATTCTCCAGTCCGAATGAGAGATTCTGACGCACGCTCATGTGCGGATACAGGGCGTAGGACTGGAACACCATGGAGAGTCCCCGGTCCGCGGCAGCCACGTCGTTGACAAGGTCATCATCGATCATGATTCGGCCACTGGTGACCGTATCCAGACCCGAGATCATGCGTAGCAGCGTCGATTTGCCGCAACCCGAGGGCCCGACAAACACACAGAATTCGCCGTGATTGATGGTCAGATCGACACCCTTGATGACCTCGATCGAACCGTAGGCTTTCTTGATGTCTTGAAGTTGCAGATTTGCCATGGCTCAGAAACTCTTCACTCTTGTCTGTTCGATCATCATTTACCACCGGTGGAGGCAATGCCGGTGGCGATGTATTTCTGCAGGAATGCAAACACGACGGCGATGGGCAGAAGCGTCAGTACCGTCATGGCCAGCAGACTGCTCCATTGCGTCTGCATCTCTCCCTGAAAACTGTTCAGGGCCAGCTGTAGCGTGAAATTCTCGGTTCGGGACAATACGATGAGCGGCCACAGGAAATCGTTCCAGCGCCACATGATGGCAAGAATCGCCAGCACGGCAATGGCTGGCGCACTCAATGGCAGGATGATTCGCCAGTAGATCTTCCACTCGCTGGCCTTGTCCATGCGCGCGGCATCCAGAATTTCATCCGGTATCGTCAGCATGTATTGCCGCAACAGGAAGACCCCCGTCGGGGTTGCAGCTCCCGGTATGATCACCCCCCAAAGAGAATTGATCATGCCCATTTCCCGCACCACCAGAAACAGAGGTACCAGCACGACGGTCTGCGGAATCATCAACGTACCGATGATCAATGCCAGGACCATGTTGCGACCACGAAATTCGTATTTGGACAGTGCAAAAGCCGCCATCGAATTCACCAGCAACATGATCAATGTCGAAATGACGGTAATGAAGGTGCTGTTCCACAGGAATTGCAGAAAGTTGAATCGCTCGAAAAGATCGGTGTAATTGGACCAGGCGAGCGCCATTTTCTCCACCGGCTCTCGTTCCTTGACCTTCACCTTGATGATCTCCTCCGGTGCGTCCAACCTGACCACCTGAGACACGATGCCTACCCGACGCACCTGCGCCACGGTGACCCCTGCCAGCTCCCCGTCGGTCACCGTGAACAGCGGCAGAGGCTTGCTGTGTCCTTCCAGCATCACGGTTTCCTGCGCATACGGCAGAAAACGTGGCGGAAAATTGTTCAATTCCGCATCGGTCTTGAACGATGACATCACCAGCCAGACGACCGGGCCGAACATCAGCACGATGCCAAGGAACAGATAGCCGTAGGTGAACCAGTCTGTCCAGTGAAGTCGACCGCTGCCGTCACTCCTGCCACGCGTGCGTGTCAGAAACGCGATTGCCTTACCCATTGACGTTCCTCCTGCTCGCCCACAACTGCAGGAAAGTCAGTATGACGAGTACGATGGCCAGCAGAATGGATGCTGCAGAGGCCAGACCAAACAGACGAGGTGTACCGGCAAAGCCTGTCTCGTAGACATATTGAATCAACAGGGTTGTTGCAGAACCCGGCCCTCCACCGGTAAAGGCGTAGACCTCATCGAAGGTCTGCACACTCTTGATCAGGGACAATACAAGCACGACGATCATGGTTGGCATCAGCAGAGGGAGCGTGATGCGACGAAAGGTTCTGAATGGAGAGGCGGCATCCATGCTGGCGGCTTCATACACATCGCGGGGGATTGCCTGAAGACCGGCCAGCAGAATCAGCGTGTAGAAACCCATATGCGCCCAGACGGATATGAATACCGACCAGAAGAAGGCCCAGTGCCGGTCCAGCAGCCAGTTGATGGTCTCGAAGCCCATGCCCTCCAGAGCTGCGTTGGCCAGGCCCTCACGCTGCAGGATCCACTTCCAGATCAGCGCGACCACCACTGGCGACAGCAGCACGGGAAAGAAGAAGACGCTGCGGAAGAAACCGCGAGCACGTATCTTGCCGTTGAGCATCAGTGCAGTCAGAAGCGCAAACCCGACCATGAACCCCACTTGCAGCAGGACGAACCAGATCGTGTTGTAGACCGCACGCCAGAACAGATCATCCTTGCATGAATTGGGGTTGAGAAAATCCTCGCAGCTGGTCAGCGTCTGATAGTTGCCCATGCCGACAAAAGTACGATCCTGCAGCAGTATCTGATCACTGCCGGTCATGGCGTACACGAAGTTCAGAACAACCGGCAGGAAAGCAAACAGGCCGAACAACAGGAGATTGGGCAGCAGGAAGACCCATGCAAGCCTGGAGATACCCAGGCGCTTCTGCAGGTACAGCATGGGTATCTCGATGACCCGCATGCAAGAACTGATCATTCGTGCCATGACTAGGCTCCAGGTAAGTCTCGAGTCTGCTGCCGCCAGACACGGCCGACAACAGACTCAGGCATCAGGTACTCCGAAGCCGCTGCAGAGCTACGTTCTGCGGGGGCCTCGGGGTCTCACAAGGGGGGGTTGCCCTACTCGACTTCGGACATGGTCTGTTCAAGGTCGCTGGTGGCCTTTTCCATCGCTTCTTCGATGGACAGCTCACCCACGATGGCCTGCGAGACTCGTGTCATCGTGATACCGAACATGGCCCGGTTGTGCTTGTAGCCCTGATAGGCATAAGCAACCGGAGACACCTTCTCGACCTGTTTGCCCCAGGCGTTCAGCGCAGCTGCAGCGGGTGCGGAAGCGCCTTCGTAGTCAACTCCACTCGCAGCAACCGCTGCATGTGCAGGAATGTTGCGAGTCCGGGCTGTCAATTCGGCGTAGACGTCTTCCCGAGCCAGATAATCAAGCAGCTTGCCGACGATTTCGGGATGCTCGCTGCCATTGAAACCCACGATGCCGGCACCGCCGGGCATACCGGTACATGCCACTTCGCCACACGGTGTGCCGACGACCTGCCAATCGAAGGCGTCTCCGATTTCGCTATCGAACTTGCCGACCTGCCAGCTGCCCGAGTAGTAGTAAACCAGTGAACCGGAAATGAATTCCTTTGCCGCGTCCTGATAGGTATCGCCCCCGGTACCGGCCCATACATCACGCAGCATGACACCGTTGTTGTTCCATTCGACAAACTTGGTGACAAAGCGGGTAAAGCCCTCGTCGACCAGTGCCGGAGTGCCGTCATCGGCAAACAGTTTCGCACCCTCGGAGATGGCTGGGCCCGCAATGCGATGTCCGGAACGATCCATGGCCATCAGATAGGGCGTTTCCGTGGCTTCGGCAACCTTGGCGACTGCATCGGCCCATTCTTCCCAGGTAGCGTCTGCCGCAGGCGGCTCGACTTCTGCCTGATCGAACAGAGTACGGTTGATATAGCCGCCAGTGATGGTCAGCTGAGAATGCAGGCCGTAGATACCCTTGTCTTCCGGACTCTTGCGGTACCAGTTCAGGATGTCCCCGAAGGACTCTTCCCAGTAGTCGGCATCGACATACGGTGAGATATCGACATAGTACTCGGACAGGCCACCCAGGTCGGTGACCTTTGCCAGGTCGGGACCACTGCCAGCGGCGAGCTGAACCGGCAGATTTTCAAGAATTGCCTTGTAGGGTACTGTATCGACGATAACGTCAACACCTTCGTTTTCCTGCTCGAAGCGCGTGACCAGTTCATCGATCACCTCGCACTCGTTGCCATCCGACGAACACATGAACCGCAGTTCCTGCGCCTGAGTGGCAGATGCAGCTACGCCGAGGGAGGCAAGCAGAACCAGTTGGCCCACTACATTCTTTCTGAATTTCATCGTCAAGTCTCTCCGTTCTCCAATGGTATGGTCATACGAAAAAGGTGCGAGATCCGCGCCCGCTTCAGGTACAAATCCTTTTCCGTCGATCTCCTGCGTTGTCGTGTGTCGCGTCTACGCGACGGTGGTGTGATGATGCCGGGGTACCCAGCTCTCGTATACTGCATCGTTGGCCCCTAGCGGCAGCGACACCCGCCTACCCGACTGAGCCGATAGATAGATGGCACTGACCAGCTCCAGCGATCTGCGCCCATCCCGCAGCAGCACTTCACGCCCGGGCTGACCGTTCAACGCATCATAGAGTGCATCGAAAAAACCGGTAAAACCCGATCGGGCAGGCACAACCGCCGCCAGTACCTCGTCGATGGCTGCCTGCTGCGCCGGAGTGCGAGCCAGAAACTCCCAGGTATCGCTTGCCGGCGCATAGGGCGCCGTTCCGCTGGTGGCCGTCAGGCCCTGAAAACAGAATCGCAAGCGTGAAGTATCGGTAGCCGCTCCCAGAGTGATCGAACTGGTTGCCAGGGCGCCATTTTCCATGTCGAACTGGATTGCAGCGCAGTCTTCGGTTTCTATGTCATTGACACGCGTTGCGCAGCTGGCCGACAGGCCTGCCACGGGTCCCAGCACATGCATCAGTAGATCGTGATTATGGATGGCATGCCCCAGTACGGCACCACCTCGTTCGCCCTCCCAGGTGCCGCGCCAGGGGATGGCGTAATAATCGGCATCACGATTCCAGTGTGTTTCCAGGCTTGCCATATAGGGCTTGCCAGCCAGGCCGGCATCCATCAGAGCCCGCAGTTGCTGCATCGCAGGTCCGTAACGGTATTGGAATACCGGTGTGATGCATCTACCCGTTTTTGCCGATGCCTCTGCCAGGGCATCCGCCTGAGCCAGCGAGTTCACCAGCGGCTTTTCACAAACCACGTGCTTGCCGGCTTCGAGTGCCATCAGGGCTGTGTCGAAATGCAGATGAGGCGGCAGACAGACGTCGATGATATCGATCTCATCATCGTGGATGACTGCCGACAGATCCCTGCTTACCGCAATGTTGGCACCATTGACGATACTGCGCGCGCGTTGCTCGTCCAGATCACACACGGTGCTGACAACAAACCGTTCGGGCAGTTCGCGATAGGCGGCAAGATGCTCACCGCCGATTCCCGCTCCGATGATGGCAACGCGTAGCGGCTTTCCGGTGGAAGCAGGCATGGTAATCAGACCCAGCGACCGGCAGGATGGGCCTCTTCGGCCAGCAGCTGCGCTTTCAGTGCCAGCTCCATGACCTTGAAGGCATGTGCCTGCGGCATGGCCGTGTCCGTGCGATTCTCGATATCGTTGCGCAGGTTCTGGAAGTAGGGATAACCGGCATCACTGCAATCGATCTTTTCATGGCGCGTGCCGTTGACCAGATAGAGATGGTCGATTCCATCGTCTCGGGCCACATCCACGTACTTGCGCAGTTCGATATAGCCTTCGGTACCCAGTATGGTCAATCGTCCATCGCCCCAGGTTGGCAACGCATCGGGTGTGTACCAGTCCACCCGGATGTAGGCGTGGCCATGCTCGCTCTGCAGCGCAATCTCTCCGAAGTCCTGCAGCCCCTTGTCATCGGGATTGGCGTAATTGCCTACGGTTGCCATGCGGATATCGGCATCGGTGCTACCGGTGAAATACAGAAACTGGTCGATCTGATGTGAACCGATGTCGCACAGAATGCCACCATAGCTGTTGCGGTCGAAGAACCACTCGGGACGCGTGGGCCGGTTGAGTCTGTGTGGCCCCATGCCCAGTGTCTGGATGACCTTGCCGATGGCCCCCTCCTGCACCAGCGTTGCCGCCCTGGTGACACTGGCCACTTCGAAACGCTCGGAGAAATCGATGGACCAGATTCGGCCGGTCTGCTTGACGCACTGTCTGATCTGCTCCAGCTGCTCGAGGGTCGTGCAGCCCGGTTTGTCCACCATGACATCCTTGCCGGCTTCCATCGCCGAGATCGCCAGTGCCGCTCGATCTCGTGGAATGGCGGCAATGAGGATCAGGTCGATACTGTCGTCCTGCAACAGCGTTTTCAGCTCGGGCACGCGTTGTTCGTTGCCGAAACGCTTGACAAAGCCTTCCAGGGTTTCCGGTTCGCCCTCTGTCCACCAGCCCGCAAACTCTCCGCCCACATCCAGCATGTTCTGGATCTGACCGAAAATATGGCGGTGATCGATACCAACCGCAGCGAATCTCAATGACTTTGACATGACCTGGTAACTGTGATTTTTCCGTGAGTGAATTCGTCCGTCGGAATGCATGACATCAGTCCCGGCAAGGGCGCTGAACAGCCAGACGGCAGGCCAGTGACTTTATCAGAACCGTCTCAATGGTAGTGAACTTGCGGCAACCTGCCGAGCAGGATAACGCCTAACGCGTCAGATGTGAATCAATTTTGTAACAATTTGTCGCGCGAGCGGAAAACCCCTTAGTCCAGAAGCTGCCTCTCCAGAAAGTCAAGCACTTTTCGACGCATGCGAGGCGTTTCCACATGGCCGCTTTCCGGCTCGATCAGCAACTCCCAGGCATGAGCGGCATCAGCACATTCGCAGGCTTGTTCCAGAGGCTTCACCACTGCGTCGAGTGCCCGAGGTGGCGTCAGCGAATCCAACGCACCAACGGCACACAGATGAGGGCGAGGGATGATCAGCGAGACGATGTCAGCCGTGCTGAATTGTGCACACAGCCCTGGGACCGTCATGTAGATTCCGTGCTCATCGTGCGCCCCGAGTTCAATCAGGGTTTCAAGGTCGGCCAGACAGCAGACTTCCGCCACCGCCTTCACCCGATCATCCAGTGCAGCCAGCCACCAGCCCAGCGTTGCCCCCATGGAAATTCCATAAGCCGCTATCCTGCTGGAGTCCATGTCAGCCCTGCCCTCCAGGTAATCGATGGCACTGGCCAGTTCTCGCAACATGGTGCCGAACAGCGTATCCCCGTGCCACAGGAGGGACTTGCTCAAGGCAGATTCACCATAGCCTGAGCGCTCACCGAAACATGGCAGGTCTACAACCAGTGCAGCCATACCGCGTTCGATCAGCACAGGTGCATAGGGACCTTCGCTCAAGGCCGGTCGGCCACTCAGCAGCTCCTGCTTGCCGATAGCATGATTATTGCCATGGGCATGACAGTACAACACCACCGGAAAAGGCCCATCGCCCTCGGGCCTGCACAACAGAGCGGGAATCCAGTCGTCCGGCGCATGGGCGGTGCGTCGCGTGCACGGCACTTGCAATCGTTCGATCACCATGCCACCGGAGACAGTTGGCGGTACTGATCGTCGGTCTGGCACCGCAGCCGACTCGGGCCGCCGTGGAGCTGGCCAGCCGCCAAGCAGAACATGCAGTCTTTCTCGTGTTTGTTGCATGGCACTGATCATACAATCAGCCGGTGTCGATCAGAATTGCTCATCCGCAATCGTGACGAATGATGTCGAAACCTTCGTCGTTCGACGGAGGCTCGAAAAATCGAGTGATGGCATCGAACATCGCCACGGTATCCGTTGCATGGCGTTGCGGCTCTTCGATTGCCCGGGCTTTCAGCCGCGCCTTGCAAGACTCATCGGAACTGTGCAGATAGTGAAATTCATGAGATGCGCCGGCTTGCACGATGACATCCTGTATCCAGCGACGCTGAGTGACGGTATTGGCAGGAAAGTCGAGTACGACGGAGGCTCCATTGCGCAGGAGATCGATCAGCACCGGTCGTATCGCCGATTTCAGCTTGTCGGAACAGCGCACATAGCTCGACACATCATTCACCTCTCCGGCATACAGCGCAGCCAGCAAATGATCCTCACTGAGCATGGTCGACGCGCGCTCTGCAGCAATCTGCCGCGCAAGGGTACTCTTGCCCGATGCCATCTTCCCGCAGAAGACATACAACGTTCCCCTGGACATTACTGATCCTCCTTGAGCACCTGCACGAACCCGGGTGGATCTCCTCGTGGGCTGACATCGGCAGAACCGTTGACATGCTGAGTGGACAGACAGAGAAACGGAGATCGAGCAATGAAGGCTCGGCAATGCCGGTCAAGTGCCGGCAGACACTTGTCAATCGCCAGAGCATGCGTGTCGGCATGAAGGTCACGCAGCTCGGCTTCGCTGCTGATCGTGAATCTGGCATCCGGCTTCTTCATGGACAGTGCAGTCAGCTTCAGGCGTGGCAAACAGGTTCTGGGCCAATGATTCTGACCGCATGGTGCTGTCCCTGCAACCACGTTCAGCGCCGTCGACAAGTCCTTCTCGATCAGTGCGAACGGTAATCGCTGCGAATCGCCCGCCTGTCGTGTCCAACGATCCGTGGTTGCGGCGCTGAACGGTCTCCATCGCATGACCCATCTGCAACTGGCAGGAATCGGTATCGGCAGATGATCGACTGCTCGTTCTCGCAGCTGGGGGCTTGAACTCAGGGCACTTGCCGACAGGCAGGCCGGATGGCGTGTCGATGCTGTCGCTCTCGCTGCGGAAATATTGCAGCGTGCAAAGGACCTGACAGGCGAACTCACCGCGCGTGTCATCTTTCATGAAGGCATCATTGATGTCGCGCCTGAAACGAAAAGCTGCCCACTCTCTCTCCAGATCCGGATGAGTCGGTACAGCGCAATGCCGGATTTCGCGACATCGATCATTTCTACACGGCGCCAACCTACAGGGGATGGGTATGTCATAAAAAGTGAGCGGCTGTACTCGACGCATGTTGTACTCTATAGCCTGACTGGTCGCTCTTCAAAATGACAAACCCTGGCCGGAACATCATATGGCCGCAATTGGAAGAAAAACATGAAACTCGGAATCCTGTCGTGTGGCCCGAACTCCTACAGCACTCGTCGACTCGTGGAGGCAGCAAAGCAACGCAACCACACGGTCAGAGTCCTGAACACCCTGAAGTTCGCCATCGATCTCCAGCAGGGTGTACCTGACCTGTATTATCGGCAGAAGACACTGAGCAGCTACGATGCTGTCCTGCCTCGCATCGGCGCTTCAATCACCTATTATGGAACGGCAGTGGTCAGACAATGCCAGGAGATGGATATTTTCTGCGCCAACACGGCCGCCGGCATCACCAACTCGCGGGACAAGCTGCGTAGTCTGCAGATTCTCAGCCGGCACCATGTAGGCATCCCCAGAACAACCTTCGTACGCGACAAGAAAGACGTGCTGCCCGCCATCGAAAGGGTCGGTGGTGCACCCGTGGTCATCAAGCTGATCGAAGGCACCCAGGGAATCGGCGTACTCCTCGCAGAATCCACCAAGTCGGCCGAGGCGATCATCGAGTTGCTGCAGAGTCAGAAGCAGAATGTGCTGATCCAGAAATTTGTCGCCGAGAGCAAAGGCAAGGACATCCGTGCTTTCGTGGTCGGCGACCGAGTGGTGGCTGCCATGCGCCGAGTCGCTCAGGGCCAGGAATTTCGCAGCAATGTGCATCGCGGCGGTGTCGCCGAAGCCGTCGAGTTGTCGGATGAATACAACGAAACGGCCGTTCGTGCAGCACAGATACTCGGCCTTCGTGTGGCGGGTGTCGACATGCTCGAAGGAAAGAACGGACCTCAGATCATGGAAGTCAACTCATCCCCGGGCCTGGAAGGTATCGAAACCTGTACCGGCCTGGATGTTGCCGGAAGTGTCATCGACTATATCGCTGCCCAGGTCGATTTTCCCGAAATCGACATTCGACAGAGACTCACCATCAGCAAGGGCTATGGTGTCAGCGAGATCTACATACCGGAAGGCTCCCACTTTGTCGGCGTCTCCATCGCGGATACCGAGCTGTCGGAACAGGACATCAACGTGCTGACCCTTTACCGAGGTGGCAAGATCATCCCCAACCCGAAAAAGGAACGCGTGCTGGAAGCGGATGACAAGTTGCTGTGCTACGGCAAGCTGGAGTCCATGCGCAGCATGGTGCCGGTCAAGACTCGTCGCCGGCGCCGTCCTGAAGTACTGGATCTGGTCACCGAGGTGCCGCATTCCGACAACCCGAGCGCATAGCCGCTCAGACGACCACACCCGGTGAAAGATTGAGCCATGAAGGCTGGTTCACCCCCGGTGGGATATCGATCATCCCCCCGGGGGCCGCATTGCGACAGTCGTCGCCTGCACAAGCAGGGAACGTCCCACTGTGGTTCCTTGACGTCACACAGGAATTCGACCATTGAACGCAGGTTCGCTATCGGGACCCACGCAACGACAGGACACATTCACGAAAGAGCCGTACCAGAAATCCCGGAAAGCTCGTTCATGCCGCTCTCATGGCCATCGGACCCACGCTTGCAATCCAGCAGGCCACTGAACCGCGATTCGATTTCGCCAGCTTCGAGAATGCCAGCCTTTACCACTACCTGTTCCAGCGCATCCATCCAGCATTGATAGTAATCCCAACTCACGTCGTCCAGATCATGCGACGTTTCCCATGAGCGGATATTGTTCATCAGGGCCTGTCGAAACTCGTCCCACTCATAGTGACCTTCCTTCGACAGGGCAATCGCCACGCCGAACACCAGCTTCTCCCAGTCGCGGTCGAATTGCAGATGTCCATCTTCCCGAGGTGGTGCCTCTTCAGACGACCCCATCATGCTGGTTGCCGCATAATGTTCGAATCGTGTAAACATGATCGATGCTACTCCGAAGGCGCTCTGACCAGAGCCACACCCATCATGGCCTCCGGAGTCAGCAAGCTGGCCAGCTCCTCCTCGCCGAGATCCTCGGTGCCTTCGGGTCTCATGGGCAGAACCCACCAGCGAATCTGAGCACTGCTATCCCATATGCGCACATTGACCGAATCATCCAGCTGCACACCGAATTCGTTCAGAACGACGCGTGGCTCACGAACCACTCGGGCTCGGAATGTCGGATCCTTGAACCAATAGGGAGGCAGCCCGAGCGTCGGCCACGGGTAGCAGGAGCACAAAGTGCAAACCACTACATTGTGAACGTCCGGAGTGTTCTCGACGATACGCATATGCTCACCTTCGGCACCGGACATCCCATTGGGCAGGTCGAGCTGTTTACAGGCGGCGTTGCAATCCTCGAGCAGCAATTGCTTGAATTCCGGGTCGACCCATGCTCGTGCCACCAGTTTGGCACCATTGAATGGTCCCATTTCAGTGTCAAAATAGCCGAGCACCTTGTCGACCGTTTTTCCGGTGATGACACCTTTTTCTATCAACAGTGATTCGAGTGCTTTCGCCCTTGCTTCACTGATCACTTCTTTGTCCGCGTCGTAGCGGAATCCGGGGTATAGACTGGTCATGGTGTATTTCCCAATTGATTGTTTGGTCGAACTGATCAAGCAGCTTCGATATAGGCTTCAAAGATATCGTTGTAATATACGGAGCCCGGCTCGATCAACGATTCGTCCCAGAGATCTTCAGCCTTGAAGGCAAGGTTGTACACGGGCATGGGCGTACCGAGCCCATCTGCAGTGCTGTAGAAGTAGGTATACGATTCCTCATAGACTTCCATCACTTCTGCCACACGACCTTGCAGATTGCCTGGCAGTCGACTGTGAACGCCGGCTGAAATCGTCTTTATTCTCACTCTGTCACCAACACTGAATCTGGGTGCCGTGCTGGCTGCTCTCTTTGGCGAATCACCTTCCCGCAGGTATTTCTCCACCTGCGTATCGATCAAGGGATCCCCACCTGCCGGCAACTCAGTCGGTTTTTCATCGGCCATGTCTTTCAGGATCAGAGCTGCACGAGCATCGAGTTCTTCTTCGGTGATATACCCCTCTTCGATGAAGAACCCGGAAATACCCCCCAACCACTTTTCGTAGTATCGCAATCGAAAGTAGTCGAACGGATGGATGTTCTCGGCCCCCTGCCGCAAATGTGCCCAGGTCCAGAAGCTTTCGAAAGTGCTTGGCACCTGACTCATGTCGTAATCCGGCAGCGAACCATCAAGATGATTACTCAACGCCATCATCGCTGTATGAATGCCGAATATGCGCTGCTCCCATTCTTCCACGAAGACACGCGGTTCAGTATTGACAGGATCAAGCCCTTCCAGACCACCGAGATTATGCTGTAATTTCATCGTTTGTCCTCACGTCTTTTGAATTGGCCGGATCTGCAGCATCTTCTTCGATGAAACAGCTTCGGAAACCGGCATGAAGCTCTCTGGCATCGAGGTTTCTTCCAATGAAGACCATCTCGTTGAACCTCTCCTGCCCAGCAGCCCAGGCCTTGCCGGGCTGCCCATCCAGAGTCATGTGCACGCCCTGAAAAACAAAGCGTCGGGCATTGTCGTCGAGATTGAGAATACCCTTCATTCGAAAGATATCGGCGCCGCGTGCCTGTACCAGCTGGTAGAGCCAGCGGTTCAGATCGTCGCTGTCCATGGTCCCCTTCTCCTTGAACGCAATGGATTGAATGTCATCATCATGCTCATGAGCATCGTCGTCCAGCAATTTGGGGTCGATGGCAAGAGCCTGTTGAAGATCGAAGGCATTCACTTCGAGAATGCTGTCAAGATCGACATCACAGTTTCTGGTCGTGTGAATGGACGCCATCCCGTTGAGACTTCGAACCTTGTGTCTCAGAGCCTGAAGCTCTTCGTCATTCGTCAGGTCTGCCTTGTTCAACAACACCACATCAGCAAAGGCTATTTGCTCTTCCGCCTCATGACTATCCCAGTGATTGACGATGTGGCAGGCATCCACAACCGTGACAACGGCGTCAAGTCGTGTATGCCTGAGCATGGTCTCGTCAACGAAGAATGACTGTATGACCGGTGCAGGATCCGCCAACCCGGTCGTTTCGATGATCAAGTGATCGAAGTCATTCAGACGTTCAGTCAAATCCGAGACGATTCGAATCAGGTCACCTCTCACAGTACAACAGATGCATCCGTTGTTCATCTCGAATATCTCTTCATCAGCTCCCACGACCAACTGATGATCGATACCGATTTCACCGAATTCATTGACGATGACGGCGATACGCTTGCCATGGTCACCCGTCAGAATTCTGTTCAACAGCGTGGTCTTGCCGGCACCCAGATAACCGGTCAATACCGTTACCGGAATTTTCTTGTCAAGAGTCATGTCTGCTTCCAGAACTGTGGATTGATCGAAGTAGCGACAATGTCGCCATTGAAGGGCAATTGCCTACGGGAATCGTCGGCCGACTCGGATCGGCTTCGCGCCAGAACTGCCTCGCAGACCAGGCAATCATGAAACCGGCTCGATCGTCGTCAACTTCTTCCCCCAGGCCTCGGACGCATAGCCGAACACGGCACCCAGCAGCATGGCCGTAACTGCAATCAGAATCGGGTTTTCCGGGAAAGGATCACTTACTGCAAGACCGGTAACTGCTGTCGTGCCTACGGTTTGAGAAAACCCCCAGACAATGGCTGGAATGATACCGTGCGTGAATGGCAGCTTGGATGCCTGCACCATGGCTGCGCTACCGATGCCGACGCAGATTGCCGCCACCAGAAGATTGTCCCCGATCAGCTCTATTGCCAGCAAGGATAATCCGGCAATCAGGATACCCGTGAAATTGCAGGCTACGGATTTGACGAACCCTGCCTTGCCTCCGCCGACTATGAAGAATGACGCCCAGGCGGTAAACGTGACCCAGACTGGAACCGGAATGATCGTCGCCGTGACGACGACCGCGACGCCGCCTAGAATTCCGATACTGACAGTAAGTGCTTCAGATTGTTTCATGCTTTATACCTTCCCATCGTGCGGGTTTGAATTCATCGACATGTAGAGAGAGCATTCGAAAACCCTCCTGTCAGGCCATGGCCGCCATGGCAAAAAAGGCAGCACCAATGCTCGATATTGCAAGCCCGACAAGTCGCAAAGGACGATTGTCTGCCAGAGATTCACCCTTGAGGAGCCGCGCGGCAAGCAGATAGCTGCCAAGGGCCATGACCATCTGGACAAGCGTCAGTCCGGTGAGATAGGAAGCTAACGTCGCCATGTTCGCCCCTACAATTGCTTCCGCATAGGCATAACCGTGAAAGACTCCGGCTACGGCCGTCAGAATGGCCTCTTTGCGTACATCAAGCCGCTGTTTCATTGTCAGCAAGGCACCGACAAGTACAACAGAGGCGGCAATGAACAGCTCGACTGCCGGGATCGTGAACAACTGCAGATGCAACCCCACTCCTGCCATGCTTCCGGCAACAAAACCCAGTGGAATCAACAGACCGCGCCTTGCGATGGCAGCCAACAAACCTGCTGCTATGATGAAGGCAAGATGGTCCAGGCCGATCACAGGATGTCCGATGCCTGAGAGCAGGCCTTCCAAGGCCGTTTCAGGTTGTCGACCGCCCAGTGGATGATGCGCAAGCGCCGACAACGGGGTCAAGGCAATGCTTGCCAGAAACAACAGTCTGTGTCTGGTTTTCTTCCCGATGGCTCGGAAATGGGACAGTGGAGTTCGGTTATGAGAAGTCTTGGATGACATGTTCTTTGCTCGGAATCTGAACTGAGAGTAAAATCTATCACCTATATAGTTTTCACTTGCTGCTGAATTTGCAGCACGGCAGTACCCTTTTTGCAGCACATCGACAAGCCTGCGCGAATCGCGGACCGGACTGACAAGTGGCTCGCAAGCGAAAGTCCACAGCCCGATTCCCGGGAATCAGAGCACGCTGGCAAATGACAGCGTCGATATCTCATGAGGGCACCAGCCTGATGAGACCGGCTCGATATACCGAAAGACTGCGCGTCGACCTTTCCGTAGAAAAATGGAAATTTCAAACCAACGCCCCCATGGACTCGGCGGTGATTTCCCGTACATCAATCAGGCGTAAAAATACCCGAGATTTCTCTTGACGGAGGTCACTGCCAGGCGCATATAGCGCTCTCAATCCAGCTGTTTTCCTGCTCATCGAGAATGCACCATGACCCATTGCGCCACCCGTCCGACCTACTGCCTGCTGCTGGCTTCACTCATCGTCCTGAGCAGCGGTTGTAGCGATTCTGGCGGTGGCAGTGCTATCAGCTCTCCACCAGAATCGGACGCTGGTGGTCTGCCATTTGCGCTCGCCGATGAAAACGGGACGTCCGACGTCGCGCGCCTGGGCTATCCGGAGGTTCGTGATCTGTCGCGCGATCTTGCCACCGGCAGGTTTCTGGATCGCTACTTCGACATCGATTCTGCCGTGGCTGCACTTGCAATCGAGGCGGCCGATGCCGAAGAAAACAGCGACTACCCCTGTCCCGATGGTGGAACCGTCAATGCAAACAGGATCAGCCGCAATGGACCGATTCCCTCCCATGTCGCCACATTCGCCGATTGCTCCCTTGAAAGTCGAACCCTGTCCGGCTCTCTGACACGAGAAGTCAATCCGGGTGTGATCGGTTCAGGCAGCTACATCGCCATAACGGCCACATTCGAAGCTCTGGAAATTCGCTCCGGTGACAGTGAGCGATTACTGATCAGTGGTACGGCGATGCGTCAGCGTACGGATGGATCAGCAGCGGTTGGCGTGGAGCGCGGCTCCTGCACCCTTGAAGAAGACAACCGTTCTCTGATCGAAGGATCCTCTATCACCTCGGCGCTGATCGAAGAGAGTGGTATCGCCGGCAGTATCACGGTTTCCGACTACAGCCATGATCGCTGGGATGCCAGGTTTCACGATGCCAGTTCAAACGCTCCCCTGTGCCCACTCACGATTGCACAACGGGAGTCCGCCAGCCTGAAAGCACACTTTGACCACTACAGCAACAGCGCCATCAACGGGACCGCCAGCGTGACCAGCAGCATCAGTATCGGCATGGCCGATGCAATGGACGCAGCATCACAGACCAGCGTGCTGCCGGATGGCTCCAGTGTGACGCTCACCGCGCTGCAGGATCAGGCAGGCAAGGTACAAGTCGACATTGTGAGCGAAGGTTCTGCCATATCCTTCATTGATGACCATGTATTCCCCTCTCAGGACTTCGTATTGTCGTTTTGAGAGGTCACAACCACTGACGGGAAGCCGCGCCCAGCGGCTTCCCGTCAAACTTCACGCCATCTCCTCGGATTTCCTGTCATCGAAGACTTCCAGCAACTCGGCCAGCTTCGATTCCCCCAGGGTCTGCCGGGCAAGCGCGAAGACATCGTCCTCTTCCTCTTCCATGTGGTGATCGTTGTCGTGAACCAGCTTCTTGAAGGTCTTGAGCCACTCCGGTGAACTCATGTCGGTTTCGTCCAGCTTCTCGATCAATTCCATCGCCTCATGATGTTCTGCCACACTGTGGCGACTCTGATCAGTGCTTTCCGAGTGCTTCATGAGTGGGGCATAGAAGGCATGCTCTTCGGCTGCCGCATGGGCTTCGAATTCGGCCTTGAACTGCTGGTACAGTTCTCGCCGTTTCTCGGAGTCGCCTTCGGTGTCCTCGATCCTTCTCATCAGGTCACGCTGTGTCTCGTGGTCCGACTTTATCCGTTCCAGTATGTTCATGTGCTCGTTGATCTCCTGCGTGCGAGTGGTCAGTGTCATGCGCGGTTCGCCGACTCCGTGAGCCGGTGATACGACGCTGCGCAGCAGAATCATGGACCAGCGCTGGTCAACCCCCTTTCAGTTTGTAAGCTTTTCACGGTTGAGAGGACGCTCGAACAGTCTTGATTGCAAGCGTATCGGGAAGGCCTGACGATGCAGTCAGCCCAGCAGGTCATCTCGTTTACAGAACGCGAAAGGTCCTGTTTGTGACGAGGACTTCACGCATCATTCGATACTTCAGTTCCGCCACAGGGACGTGGACTGGCAACTGGCGCTCACGGTATCCCCGGCGCGATAGTGCAATCAGCTATTTTCTTCGTCTGCCAACAAACCAGAGATACACCAGAATGCCACCGAACAGACCGGCGACATAGCTCATCAGCTCGTTGACCTGCATGCTCTGGCCGGAAATCAGGAAATAGAGAAACACCAATCCGGTCAGGGCCAGCGAAATGAGCAGTGCCTTCGTCAGATTGCTGCGCTTCTTCATGTCATTCTTCCTGCCCGACAAAAGCCGGACTTGCATTAACCCAGTTCGAAGGAGGCAACCCCGAACAACTCACCCAACTGATAACGCGGGCACTTCCCCTTGTACATCCGCGCGGTTTCGAAGACGGCAGTCAGCCCGATGCGACTGGCCAGCTCGACCCCTTCCTTATTCGGCTCTGGCACGTCCAGTATGAGAGTCGATGCAGACGTTGTAGAAACCAGTTGGCGTAGCAGCTCGCCTGCATGATCCACAGAACGGGCCAATACGGGTCCTGCCTTGTAACCCTCTGCACACCGTCGAATGGTAGCGAAAGCCTGCAGGGTTCCATCATCAGCGACACAGACAAGTGAGTGCCGCGAATCGCTCGGTGCAACCCAACTGGCCAGCAGTGCTTCCCGGCGATAGCCCGCCGCTTTTTCGTCCATGGCCAGCAGCGCTGTCCAGTCCTCAGCGCCATAGGCTCGGCAGCTGCCACTCACGGCTTCGCTGGTACCGACACTGGACAACCCTGAGGTCAAGCCGGCGAAGCGGATATTGCGGTAGGCCAGCTCGAAGCCGGACTTGCGATAGTTGTTCTGCTGTTCCACGACCCCATCCAGACCAATGACCTTGCCTTCCAGATAGCGCATCCCTGCCTGCCACACCGCCCATCCGAACCCCTGACCGCGATAGTCCGGATGACAGATGTACAGGCCCAGAAATCCATGTTCTTCATCATGCCGGACAACCGAGATGGCGGCCGCGGGCTGCTCACCGTCAAAGGCCATGAAGAAGCCGTCAGGATCCGCCTGCTGAAACAGACGTGCATCGTCCACACCGGGATTCCAGCCTTCTCTGCTTGCCCAATCGAGCATGAGCTCGATCTCGGCAAAGGTTGCCGGGCGAATCGTGGGAGTGCTCATGTTCTTGACGGGTCCTGCTCGTTCTGCAAAGGATCCGAAGAGCGTAGCACTGCAAGGCTGTCGCGTCATGAATGGTCATTGATTTGACGGCGGCATCCAACACGGTACGAAACTTGACACTGAGGTTACCTGTGAGGCCGAAAAGCCTGTTATTTCGCGAAAAACGATCTTTTTACGCACCACCTGAGTGCAATCAATCTGAAACACGCACCATATGGGAACCCCGTTGAACGACAAGCCACTCCACGGCGAACTGGAACTGATGCAGGTCACCAAGCGTTTTGGTGATTCCATTGCAGTCGACAGCTTCACTCAGCATTTCCCGGCAGGCCAGTATGTCAGTCTGCTGGGTCCGTCGGGCTGCGGCAAATCCACGACTCTGCGAATGATCGCCGGACACGAATCAGTCAGTTCGGGTGACATACGCCTCGATGGTCGCAGCATCAGCCAGCTGCGGCCTGCGCAGCGCGGCACGGCCATGATGTTCCAGAGCTACGCCCTGTTCCCCCATCTGAGCGTGCTCGACAACGTGGCCTTCAGCCTGAAGATGCGGGGGGTCGACACCACTGCTCGGGAACGCAAGGCGCACGAACTGCTGGAACTGGTGCATATGGACGAATTCGCTTCACGCATGCCTGAGCAGCTATCGGGCGGACAGCAGCAACGGGTTGCACTGGCACGCGCACTGATAACCGAGCCTTCGGTGTTGCTGCTGGACGAACCACTTTCCGCACTGGATCCATTCCTGCGCATACGCATGCGAGCTGAACTGTCCCGTCTGCAGCGCGAACTCGGCATGACGTTCATCCATGTGACCCATAGCCAGGACGAGGCCATGGCACTGTCAGATCGTGTGGTTCTGATGAACAACTCGGTCATTGAACAGGCAGGTACACCCGAGGAGATCTTCAACGCTCCGCAGACAAGCTTCGTTGCGAAATTCATGGGTGGTCACAACATCGTCGACGTCGATGGTCGTGCCTATGCCTTGCGTACCGATCGTACACGTCTGTCCACGAACGGCGGCGGCGTGGCGGCACAGGTAGCCAATGTCGAATTCCTTGGCCGCACGGTGGATGTCTCACTCGACTGCAACGGTGTCGAGCTGGTCGCCTCAATGCCTGACGGTGATTTCCACCGTGATCGTGTTCGCACCGGAGACAGCATCTGCGTGCACTGGTCACACGATGACCTCTACGAACTGTCTGATGCCTGAGCAACTACTCGACTGCTCGACTGCTCGACTGCTCGACTGCTCGACTGCTCGACTGCTCGACTGCTCGACTGCTCGACTGCTCGACTGCTCGA
>CANLXI010000005.1 GCA_947495035.1 uncultured Granulosicoccus sp. | reverse complement strand
TCTACGAAAACACTGCCTACGTAGATACTTTCAGCAATTTGTTACTGAAAATGGCCCACACGAATCCGCGTAGACCCACTATTATTAATGCGAAATTCCCAGCCGGTGCTCCTGTCATGCTCAAGCCTGCTCTTCCGCCGCTCACCTGGCTTCGCGCATTCGAGGCTGCAGCCCGGCACCTGTCATTTACAGCGGCCGCCAACGAACTGCATCTGACGCAATCTGCCATTTCGCAACATGTGCGCAGCCTTGAGACATTCCTCGGCAAACCGATGTTCGAACGCCACAACCGCGCGCTGTCACTGACGGAGGATGGATCGAACTACCTCCCTGCGGTTCGCGAGGCCTTCAATATTCTGAGTGCCGGCGCGCAGCCCTTCACAGGCAGCCGCAATACCCAGCGCGCTCGCACGGTGACGCTGCAATGCAGTATGGGCTTTGCGACATTCAGACTCGCACCGCGACTGAGCGCGTTGGTGGCAGCGCACCCGGAGCTCAGCCTGAACGTGGTCACCCCGGTATGGGATCCCGAGAAGACGGCACAGATGGCCGATGTCGAAATACGCTTCACCCGACCGGCGGGTTTCGGGCTGGATGGCAAGAGGCTGGCTCATGAACGCGCTTTCCCGGTTTGCACACCGGCACTGGCCGAGCGGATTGCACAGGGAGAAGACTGGCACTCATTACCCCTGTTCGATTGTGTCGGTGTGCTCTCCAGCTGGCAGAGCTGGCTTGCCGAACACAGCGGATCCATGGAGTCGATACCGACACTCAAGGTACACATGGCATCGACCTTCGCCATCTCGATCAGTGCTGCTTTCTCAGGGGACGGGCTGGCCATGGCACATGACAGCCTGGTGGCCGATGCACTTGCGGATGGTCGACTGGTACGCCCCTTTGACACGACAGTGGCCATGTCCGAATACTATGCCCTGTACCAGCCTGCACCCCATATGCGCACCTGGGCCTCGCGAGCATTGACAGAGTGGCTGGTCGCTGAATTTTCCGACCCGCAGAAGGAAGAGTCAGTGAAACACGACACCGACGAAATCAGTGATGAACTCGACCAGAACCTGCCTCCCCGGCCCGCGTAGTCACCGGGCGCAGACCACTGCAAGGACAGGCGCACACGGCGGATCCTGGGGGCGGCACAGATTACCAACACCATAGCCAATCACCCGGACGCTTGACCCTGGTCAACACAGGCGATCCGGAAACACACTATTGTTTCTGCAGATCGACATGATTCGCTGACGCACCGAGAGGCATACAAGCATGGAACTCTGGTCTGAACTGTTTTCCGACTCCGTCGGCATTCTCTCTGCCGCGGTCATCGCCTTCATTCTGGCCATGGCGGTCTACTTCACCTGGTTCTTCATCAGCCACATGATGCGCGAGAGCGAACGAAAAGCGAAACAGCAGGACAAGTGAGTAACGCTGTTACCTCCCGACAACTCGTAACCGGGCGGCAGAACGGCACGCACCACGTCCAGTGGCACACCGGCCGATGCGCGTTTGCGATAGCGCGTCCGCTTGCTCTTGTGCACGGAAGGCTGGTGCAGAATATGCAGGTTTGCGGCCATGAAAAACACGACCACAGCACCATTCCTGACCCTCATCCTGCTGGGGCTGATCAACACACCCCTGACGGCTGACACGACGCCGATCTACAAGGCCGTCGATGCTGATGGCACGACAGTCTTTACCGACCAGCCCATTCCTGAAGCGGTCATCGTGACACCTCCTCCCTTGAATGTGGTGGATCAGACACCAACGACGACCCGCTCACACGCGCAGACATCGGGGACCACGACATCGGACGTGATGACCGTCAGCAGCGTCAGCATCGTCTCCCCTGCGCCTGATCAGACTTTCATCGATCCGCAAGCGCCTCTGTGGGTGGAGTTCGCCCTGTCACCGGCGGACACCCTGCCCGTCGGCCAGAGCGCCCAGGTGCTGATGGATGGCAGATTGCTCAGTACCGGCAGCGACAACAGACTGCCCATCGATATCCCAGAGCGCGGCACACACGATGTGCAGATCAGACTCATCGACGCGACGGGCAGTGTGCAGGCTGAGTCTGCCGTCGTCCAGTTTCATGTCCGGCATCACACGGCGGGAAAAGCACACTAGCCACAACGCACCATTACAGTGCATAATTTTGGGTCACAGCACCATAGAAGTGCATCCCAATCCAGCCGCGACAATCAGATGATTTCACAAGTAGCTGTTTTCATTGATATTTAAATAGTCAAATCGGGATTGCCGATTCGCTCTTGCAAGGTGCGTAAATTGCAGAATCGTAGACGTGACTACTTATCCCGTGCCCACAACGGCAACCGAAATTACTGTACTCGATTCGCTGGCCTGTTCGGTCATCGCGATAGACGATGCAATGCGCATTCGCTACGTGAACAGCTCCGCCGAACAACTGCTGGGTGTGAGCGCGCGCAGGATCATGGACCAGCGCCTGACTCGCGCGCTCACCATTCCCGACTCCCTGTTTGCCCGCATTCGCGAGACCCTGGACAACGGACAGCCATTCACCGAACGCCAGGTATCGGTCGAACCACATGGACGCGATCCGCAGATTGTCGATCTGTCGCTGTCCCCCTATCGGGCAAACGACAAGCGCATCGGCCTGATCATGGAAGTCAGCACCGTCGACAGACCGCTGCGCATCGCTCGCGACGAGGCCATGCTGGCACAACAGGAGCATGCCCGCTCCCTGCTGCGCGGCCTGGCTCACGAAATCAAGAACCCTCTTGGCGGTCTGCGCGGCGCTGCCCAGCTGCTGGACAGGCAATTGCCCGATGAGGAGCTGAGCGAATACACAGGCATCATCATTCGCGAAGCCGACCGTCTGCAGGGCCTCATCGATCGCATGCTTGGACCGACCAGTCGCCCCACCCACGACGTGGTGAATCTGCACGAGGTGCTGGAACACGTGCGAAAGATCATCATTGCCGGCGCACCTGAAGGCGTCCAGGTCACCTTCGACTACGACCCCAGCATCCCCGAGTGCATGACCGATCGCGATCGCCTGGTACAGGTATTACTGAATATTGCAGGCAACGCTCTGCAGGCATTGCAGGATGCCGGCAAGATCGTCTTCCGGTCTCGTATCGTCAGCAACTTCACCATCGGTGGACAGCGCTATCCACTGGCGGCCTGCATACAGATCATCGATGACGGTCCCGGCATACCGGACCACCTCATCGACCAGATTTTCTTTCCCCTGGTAACCGGTACCGACCATGGCACCGGGCTTGGCTTGTCGATCGCGCAGGCGACGATGAACCAGCTCGGCGGTGTGATCGAATGTACCAGCGAGCCGGGCAACACCATTTTTACTGTACTGATTCCTATGGAGATCGCATGAGCGACGAATACGTCTGGGTCATAGATGATGACCAATCGATCCGCTGGGTACTGGAGAAAACACTCAAGCAGGCAGGCATGCAGGTGAATGTTTTCGAGTCGGCCGATGAAGCACTGGATGCGATGCGGGCCAATGCACTGGCCCCCGATGCTGTAATCAGCGATATCCGCATGCCCGGTTCGGACGGGCTTTCATTGCTTGATCAGATGAAACGCAGCCACCCTGAGCTGCCGGTTCTGATCATGACAGCGTTCTCGGACCTGGACAGCACTGTCTCGGCCTTTGAACGTGGCGCCTTCGAATACATCCCGAAACCCTTCGATGTTGACAATGTCATCGACCAGGTTCGCCGCGCCTGCAATGTACAGAAGGAGCAGCGTTCACCCGGTAGTACGACGACCAAGGCCAAGGTCCCGCAGAAGCAGGATGAGCCACCCGAACTGATTGGTGATGCACCGGCTATGCAGGACGTGTTCAAGGCCATCGGTCGTCTGTCACGCTCCAAGATTACCGTCCTGATCAATGGTGAGAGTGGTACCGGCAAGGAGCTCATTGCTCATGCCCTGCACCGTCACAGCCCGCGCTCCGAGAAACCCTTTGTCGCTCTGAACATGGCTGCCATTCCGCACGACCTGATGGAATCGGAGCTGTTCGGCCATGAAAAGGGCTCTTTCACCGGAGCTCAGAGCACGCGTATCGGCCGCTTCGAACAGTCCGACGGTGGCACACTGTTTCTCGATGAAATCGGCGACATGCCAGCTACCCTGCAGACGAGACTGCTGCGTGTTCTGGCCGATGGTCAATTCTATCGTGTTGGTGGCCACACGCCGATCACCGTGGATGTGCGCATCATCGCAGCGACTCATCAGGATCTGGAAATGCTGGTCGAAGAGAAACGTTTCCGCGAAGATCTGTTTCACCGCCTGAACGTCATCCGCATCGAGGCACCACCGCTGCGCGAACGGCGAGAAGACATTCCGCGCCTGCTGAAGCATTTTCTGTCCAAGGCGGCTGAAGAGCTGGGCGAAGAGACCAAGGTGATGACACCGGAGTTCGAAGCCTATGTCAGCTCACTGACCTGGCCCGGCAATGTACGTCAGCTACAGAATACGGCCCATTGGCTGACGGTCATGGCCAGCAGCAATGAGCTGAAAAAGGAAGACATGCCGGCCCAGGTTCAGGATGCACCTGCGCAGCGTGATGTCGACTGGGAAAGTGGCCTGCGCCAATGGGCCAACCGGCAGCTGCACGATGGCCAGACAGACTTGCTGGGCATTGCCCAACCCGCGGTGGAACGCATACTGATCCAGTGTGCCCTGAACAAGACTCAGGATCGCCGTCAGGAAGCGGCGCGCCTGATCGGCTGGGGACGCAATACGCTTACCCGCAAGATCAAGGAACTGGAAATCGAATAGGCAACTGCCGGACGATTGCCCCCTACTGCCGACGATACCTGTGCGGATCGTCGGCAAGATCACCTGCCCCTGGCCGCTCTAACCGGCCCTGACCTGAACCCGCTCTCCGATATCATTGAGTATATGGCGCAGCTCGTCGTAGTCGGGATGTCTTACGCGTAACCAGGCATTGGCCATGTAGCCCGCCTCGACGCCCTGAGTGGGCGTACCCGGATCCGGAAAATACTGCTCGACGATATTCTCTCCGTACTGCTTGAAGACATCCTCGACGCCTTCATAGCTGAAGATGTTGCCATCGCGATCCGGACGCAACGCAATGATGCCGCAGCTGTAACGGCGCGAGGGTTTTCTGTCGATGTGGTGATGACAGACGGCAAAGGCCCATTCACGATACAGGTCGAACTCGTTGCCCGAACAATAGCTTTCCCACTGACCCACACCCGGCGGCCGGCAACCGATTTCGGAGAAACGCAGGCCCTTCGGACCGAAGAACCACTCCATGTGCGTGGCCGATGTGTGGATACCCAGAGCATCGATGACGCGCTTGCCCATGGTCTTGATCTCGTTGTAGCCGGGTTCATCCAGGCGATTGGTCGAGATGATCTGAGGCGATATCCAGCGGGCTCGCATCGCTTCCAGCACATTGGGATAGTAGTGACTGATGAAGTCATGAGCCACCTCTCCGTTCACCGTCAACGTATCGTAGAAACCCTCGTGGCCTTCAACGAACTCCTCGACGGCAACGGCGGCACCATCTGCAAGTCCGCAGCGCTGTGCCACCTCCAGCAACTCGGGTTCGTCATTGGCTCGATAGGTGCCGGCCGCGCCGGCGGCATCGCGAGGCTTGATGATGATCGGATAACCGACGGCATCGGCAAACTCGATGGCTTCGCGTGTACTGGACAGACCTGCCGAGGCCGCGGTGGGTACACCAGCCTCACGCAGCGCATCCTTCATCGCCACCTTGTCGCGGCACAGATAGGCGGTACGGGCGGTAGTGCCCGGAATCCCGCAGCGTTCGCGCACGTGTGCAGCGGGCATGACATGGGCTTCAACCACCGCCTCCAGACGGTCTACCCACTGTACATCCTGTGCCTGCCTGACCGCCCACTCCAGCGCAGCTTCGTCGGTGACCGAGGCAATCTGCTGATAGGAACCCAGCCAGGAACGTGTCTCCTCATCGAGCCATTCGTAGGGGCGCTCGCCGATACCGATGACATTGGCACCAATGCTGGCCAGAGCCCGAACGAACTGCCGTTGATTGGCGGGAAAACCCGGTTCGATGAATATCACGTTCATGGGTGAATCCTCTCCAGTTCAGTCAACGAGTTCGTCGAGATAATGAGGCAGCATCTCTCGCCAGGTTTCCCAGTCATGATGATGATCATGGCTCCAGGGATCGGCCCGGTTCGGTATGCCACAACTGCCCAGCACATGCGCCATCTGCCAGGACTCGTTCGGGCTTTCCCAGCGTCCCTGACCGAAAGGCAGCAGCACAAAGCGTGACTGCAGTTTTTCAAGCATGTCCCCGGAATCCAGATTGGGAAGAAATTTCAGGGGGCTGGACAGGTAGTAATCCACATTGCCCTGAAAGCCCATCAGTTTCTCCAGATCGTAGGTGCCACTCATGCCGATGGCCGCCTTGAAGACATGCGGGTAACGACACAGCATGGCCACCGCGTTGTAGGCACCTATCGATGCACCGGCAGTCACCAGCTCGATCGGCTCGCCACCGCAGTCCTCGATTATGGCGGGCAACACTTCATGCACCAGATATTCACCGGTCTGCTTCAATAGCCAGCAGCGATGCTCCACCGAACCGGCCTGCTCTGCCAGCGCCTTGCCGGCCACGCTGTCGAAGGAATAGACCTTGATCCTGCCGGCATCGATCAGAGGCTGTATGGCCCCGATCAGGTGCATGCGTTCCACCTCTTCCGCATCCCCGCCTGCGGTGGGAAACAGCACAACCGGTTGTCCCCAGTGCCCCCAACGCACCATAGTGATCTCCTGTTCCAGGCGCGAGGAATACCAGCGCGTGACTGTCTTCATGACATCTCTCCGCTAGAAGCCATCCGGATCCCCCTTGGCCCCCTCGGCCGCCCGCCAGTCCTGAATGCGTTGCCAGAACAGTTCGGTGAATTCCTCGATCTCGTGGGCTGGAAACAATGAAGAGACCTTCTGATGAATGGCATCCCTGACCGTATCCGACGCAAAGAACTCGTAGGCCAGCTCGTCCAGATGAGACAGATGTGTCTGACAGAATTCGCGAAACCGTTCGGTCTCGAAGCGTTCGTGTGCGATACCAGCATAGCGTGAAAGCTTTTCACGAGGCGAGATATCCTTGTCCGCGATCTCGAAGTACGGCGCCCAGTCGAGATTGCGATGCATGGGTCGCCGGGTGGCGGCGCAGAAGATCGACCAGCGCAGATTCGCCTTCAATAGCCAGGGAAAGTGGTAATGCAATGATGTCACCTGACTGTCCGGACAGGCATTGGCAAAATCGATCGGGTGCCAGATGCCATCGCGGCGCAATGCCTCACAGGAATTGAAGTCCCAGCCGAAGAAGCTGTTGATCGTCGCGGTCATGTCTTCCAGCACACTGTTGTCTTCGGCGTCCAGAAAATCGATATCCATGCGGTAGCGATCGTGCAATGCAGCGGACGGATCATAATTGACCTTGCGCATCTGCGGACCGAGACCGACACAGCGGACAAACCAGTCATGCGGTAACACGGCCGACTGCAGATTCATCACTTCGGTACCGCTTTCATCATAGGCCCGCTGGAAGTCTGCAAGGTCGTCGATCTTCGACACGCCTTTCCAGCCGCCCCCATGATAAGGCTTCATGAAGAACGGGTATCCCAGCTGCGATCCGATGTCCTCGAGAGAAAACATGCGAGCGTACTTGCGCAAGGTCTCCTGCAGATCATCCGAATCCTCATAGGCCTTGGGTGGCAACATCCAGGTTTCAGGGACGGGAAGACCGAGCCGCATCATCGCCGCATAGGAGGTGTGCTTCTCGTTCGACTGCAATGACCAGGGGTTGTTGTAGACGTACAGATCATCGAGCAGAATGCCTTTCTTGATCCATTCCCGGCTGGTCGAATACCAGTGTGTCAGCCGGTCGATAACGACATCATAAGAGACGTCTTGTTGCAGATTGAACGGCTCGATGGTCACCCGTTCCGAGGAAAACGTCAAACGCTCTCCACCATGGTTGATATCGAGCCTGAGATCATTCAACAGGTTCTCATAGCATATGGGCCAACAGATGTCGGCTCCCAGAGACAATCCGATCTTTACCTTTCGTTCTGCCATGTCTACTTCCTGTGTTGTTTGTCAATCCCGACCTGCCCAACACCAGCCCGGCGAACATCGCCTTCTGTTTGCCGCCTGAATATCGGTGTGTCAGGAACTGTCCGAGTCAAGCGCCCATACCAGACCATCACGCAACTGGTCACGCCAGTTGTGCCAGTGATGTCCGTCCCACGCACTCTTGAATAGAACACTAACGCCGTTCTCTTGCAAGAGCCTTGCAAGTGCTTCGTTTTCCGATGCCAGTCCTTCCAGTTCGCCACTGGAGACAAAGGCACGAAATGCAGGCATGTTCGGCGCTCGCCTGACAGCCTTGATCAGTCGCGCCACCTTGCGAAACACCGGATGCGGCCGCCCTTCCAGTTTCCCCTCATCCAGAATGAACGAACCGGACTGCAATACCGCTCCCCCGAACACGCCGGGATAGCGGAACACGGTAGCCAGTGAGGCAACCGCGCCAAGACTGGCACCCAGCAGGATGCGATCTTCACTACGCTCCGAAATACGATAGCTGGCTTGCAACTGAGGAAGCAGATCACTGACCACATAGCGGGCATGCCGATGACCTCGTGCATATTCACCGAGGCGATCCCGAGTCTGTACCAGAGCTGCAATAATGGGCGGTATGGTACCCAATGCTATCAGATTGTCCAGCGACGTAGCCAGATCGGCATAGGTGATGAAATCAGCGCCGTCATGAATGACCAGCAAGGGATAAACCTGCTCCGCATCGTAACCGGCTGGCAGGTACACCTGCTCATCCCGTGTTTCCTCGAATACGCTGCTGCTGACCGGAAAGGGGTGAATGGCTCCGGCAGGGGCCCCCTGCGGCATGCTCCATTCCGGTTGCGAGTAGCCGAAAGTCCGGCATACCGAATTCTCGCCATAGGGATCGCCGGCACGCGCCTTGTTCAGCGGATCCAGATGCCATTGCTCATGGCCATTGTGCTCGACGCCCAGCTTGTATTCGAAGCGTCCACCATCCTTGACCGGCACGGTCAACAGCCACAACGGCGTGTCCGGGACGCGACGAAACTCCTGGCGGTCGACACCACCCAGAATCCAACGCAGCAGGCGCACATGATCGGCTTCACCGATCCAGACGAACGTCACGCTGCCAGGGGCCGTCAGTGGAAACACATGCGAACGCGAAAACTGCTTGAGTCTCGCCGGCGTCAAGGGTCTGGATAGCAGCTGCTGTACCGCCGCGTGGGTGTCCCCGTCAAATGATCGAGTATCGGGCAAGGGCAAGGAATTCAATGGGTTCTGTCAACTGGGTTCGGGGTGCAACACTTTACTCGATGTCGGACGTGTTGCGGCGACAGCAGGTACGGATTCCGCAATCAACCAGTCAACGACCGCCATCTGTGCTTCACGATCGGATGCCCCCTTTGCCAGTGCCTCATGGTAGATGCGCAACTGCTGATCGGAACTGCTGCCGCGACGCGCGATCTCGCGCGCATGCTCCACTTCCCTGATGCACCCCAGATCTTCGGCATGCGGCCGTACCAGTTCAACCAGTTCGTCGATCAGATCAGGCAGCGGAACCGCCTGCCGCTTGCCGAAATCCCCCAGTTCTGCCTCGACACCATAGCGTTGCGCCCGCCATTTGTTCTCCAGAATCAGGATGCGGCGATACTGACGCCAGCGCTGATTGTTCTGTCGCAAGTGCGCAAGAAAGGTCAGTATCGACTGATAGAGAGCTGCCACACTGAGACCATCCTCTACCCAGGTGCAGACGTCACAGATTCGAATCTCGAGCGTGGGATGACGCACACTGGGCCGCAGATCCCACCAGATTCTCGATGGGTCATTGATCATGCCACAGGCCGTCATGTCATCGACCATCTCAGACCAGTCATTCCAGTTATCGAACACCTCTGGCAAGCCCGAGCGCGGCAAATGGCCGGCAATGGTCGGGCGCATGGATTTCAGGCCGGTGTCGATACCCTCCCAGAAGGGTGAGGAGCCGCTCAGCGCCAGCAGATGCGGCATGAAATAGCAGACCTGGTTCATCAGGTCGATACGCAGGTCCCGATCGGGAATGCCGGCATGCACATGCATGCCACAGATGGCCATGCGCCGCGCAATGCTGGCCTGCTCGACCCCCATGATGCGATATCGCTCCATATCCACCGGTTCCTGCTCACTCCACAGAGACCAGGGATGGGTCGAGGCGGCGATGATGCTCAGATCGAAGTCGCGCGCCACCGAGGCAACGCCCTGCCGCAGCTCCAGCAGCTCTGCCCGAGCCTGATCGATGGTGGCACAGACTCCGGTGCCGATTTCGATCTGGCTCTGCAGCATTTCGTGCATGACCCGCGAACCGAGCAACTCCTTGCAGCGATCCATGAAGCCTGCCGCCTGATGTTTCGCCAACTCGCGCGTGTGCGGATTGACCAGCAGGTACTCTTCCTCTATGCCTATCGTGATGGGGTCTGCCACGATGATTCCGTCCTCGGTATGCGCATGCAACAGGAAATGCGACTCTCTTTATTGAAGAGCTCGATTCCCAACACCCCTGATGCTACAGCAATAGTCGCGAAACACAAATACCGGAACTCACACCGGAACTCACACCGGAACTCACACCGGAACTCACACCGGAACTCGCACCGGAACTCACACCGGAATTCTGACGCGACTAGTCGCGCAATACAGCCGCGCAATTGGCATTGACCGACGAGGCGTCCCAGTTACCTTGTCGCGTGCAGGCATTCTCGTAATCGCGATGCACCCGGAACCGACCGGTCGTGGCCACCCCATCGTCCAGCCTGACATCCAGTTGTGACAGGATGTTGACCGGCATCTGATTGCCGGTAGACAGTTCATTCGCCGCCGTGGTGAAACCGACCCCCTGAGTCCCGTGAGCAAACGTGTAAAACCCATTGAACGGATTTTTCGGACAGGTCGTGGACGCGCATTCCAGGTCGCCCGCGCTGCCGATGTTTGCCGCTGACCCGTCATAGCTACCACTGATGAAGCCCGCCAGCGCCAGCTGTTGCCAGACTCCGGCACGCTCACTGGAACTGTCCAGTCTGCCGTTGCCGTTGCCCGGCGTTGCCGCACTGTCAATCTGGACATCGGCCCGGGCAAAATCGCCCGGAGCCGCCCGGTAGCGATCGGCGAACGACAACCAGGCCGTCTGGAAACCCGTCAACTCGGTGTGGATGGCACGTACACGAGCACTGTCAATCAGTGCCTGCCCCTTGAAAACCCCACCAAGAATCAGACCGATGATGAGCAATACAATGGCAATCTCGACCAGAGTAAACCCGGCAGCCCTCCGATACCTCCGACACTTCGACATAGACTCCTCCCCGACGCCTGCAAAGAATAAGCATGCCGTTCAGGGCTGACAAGTACGCCGCGACTTCAGTACACCATGGATATACAGTAGTACGCCGCGCCGCCCGCGCTCCAGCAACCAGACGAAGACAGACGAAGACAGACGAAGACAGACGAAGACAGACGAAGACAGACGAAGACAGTATCGCCCGGAACTAGAACGGAGCGCTGCGAGGCACTCGAGGAAAGGGAATGGCATCACGAATGTTTTCCATCCCTGTGATGTAGTTCAGCACTCGCTCGAAGCCCATGCCGAATCCGGCATGCGGAGCCGTGCCGTATCGACGCAGGTCACGGTACCAGTCCAGCTCTTCGGCAAGACCCTGCGCCGCGAGCTTCTCATCGAGCACGGACAGGCGCTCTTCACGCTGACTGCCGCCGATGATCTCGCCGATACCCGGTGCCAGTACATCCATCGCCGCCACCGTCTTGCCGTCATCGTTCTCGCGCATGTAGAAGGCCTTGATCTCCTTCGGATAGTTCTGCAGGATCACGGGACGCCCGACATGCTCTTCAGCCAGCCAGCGCTCATGTTCGGATTGCAAGTCGAGCCCCCAGCTGACGGGATACTCGAATCGCTTGCCGCTTTTCTCCAGCAATGCAATGGCATCGGTGTAATCCATGCGCTCGAAACTCGATTCGGCGACATGCTGCAAACGGGACAGCGCTTCCTTGTCGACCCTCTGTGAAAAGAATGCCATGTCGTCCTCGCGCTCCTCGAGTACGGCCTTGAACAGATAGCTCAGAAAGTCCTCTGCCAGAGCTGCATTATCGTCCAGATCGGCAAAGGCCATTTCCGGCTCGACCATCCAGAACTCTGCCAGGTGCCGACTGGTATTGGAGTTCTCGGCGCGAAACGTCGGGCCGAATGTATAGACCTTGCTCAGCGCCAGTGCATAACTCTCGGCATTGAGCTGACCGGACACAGTCAGATAGGCCTCCCGCGCGAAGAAGTCCTGATCGAAATCCACCTTGCCGGCATCGGTTTTCGGTGGATCGAGAGCATCCAGGGTGCTGACACGGAACAATTCTCCCGCCCCTTCACAATCACTGGTGGTGATCAGCGGGGTATTGACCCAGTGGAAGCGGTGCTCCTTGAAGTACTGATGAATGCTGCTGGCCAATGTGGTGCGCACGCGGCTGATGGCACCGAAGGCATTGGTGCGCGGACGCAGATGTGCAACCTGGCGCAGATACTCGAAGGTGTGACGCTTCTTGGCGATGGGGTACTGTTCCGGATCATCGACTTCACCCACCACCGTGATGTCACTGGCCTGCACTTCCACCGACTGCCCCTTGCCTTCGGACGCCACCAGGGTCCCGGTCACCTCGATGGCGAAACCCGAGCTCAGATGCAGCACCTGATCCTGATAGTTGGGCAGGGATTGTTCGGCAATGACCTGCAGACTGTCGAAACAGGAACCGTCATACAGGGCAATGAACGACAGACCTGCCTTGGAGTCGCGGCGGCTGCGTACCCAGCCCTGGACGGTCACGCTCTGGCCTTCAGGGGCGGTGGCCAGAAGATCAACGATATCTATCTTGTTCATGCGGGTATACCGGGGTTCTTTCTCAAGAGAGGTGCGCCGTTACCAGCCAGTTCCGTCGTCAACGCCGCGAGCGAGTCCCAGCAGGATCCGGCAGCCTGGCCCTTTATCTGTCTGTCAATGGTAGTGCAAGTGGACAGCATTGAAAGCCAGGACAGCGCCGAATGCCGACCCAATGCCAGTTTCAGGGGGGCCATGCGGTTCGCCCAGACACCGGCGGATTTCAGCGCGGCATCCTCACTGACACCGGCCTCCACTGCTTCGGCACTGCGTGCGCCGGCACGAATCTCGTTGACCAGTGACCACAGCACCAGCACTTCACTCACGGCCTCCTCGTGCAGACCGGTCAGTATCCGCAGCGCGCGCACCGATTCGCCCTGCAGCGCGGCCAGTGACAGATCCGCGATGGAATAACGGGCACTGTCACTGACGGCTATCAGCACCTGTTCACTGCTCAACGGTCCCGGTGGGTAGAGCAAGGCCAGCCGTTCCACTTCCTGACGGGCCGCCAGCAGATTGCCCTCGATGCGCTCGGCAATCAGACTCAGAGCCGCAGCATCGGCATGCAGCCCCTTGGCCGTGAGACGCTGATTCAGCCAGTTGCCCAGCTGGGAGGCCGGGATCGGCCATACGGCCAGCGTCACACCGGCCTTGTCGATCGCCTTGAACCAGGCACTGTTACCGCCATTGCGATCCAGCTTGCCTGACGTGATCAGCAGCAGTACATCCGGCGGCGGATCCATACAGTATTGTTTCAGCACCTCGCCACCGATTCGACCCGGCTTGCCCGTGGGCAGCCGCAGTTCAATCAGGCGGCGCTCGGCAAACAGGGAAAAGCTGTCAGCGGCTTCGCGAAAGCTGGCCCAGTCGGCGTCTTCCGTGGCGACGATTACCTGGCGCTCGTCAAATCCGGCCTCTCGCCCCTTGTTGCGCAGCTTGTCGCCGATTTCCATCAGCTGCAGCGGCTCGTCACCGTGTAACAGATATACCGGTGCCAGCGACTGGCGCAAATGAGCGTCGAGTTTGTCCGGGTAGAGCTTCATGGTGGGCGAGCTGGTTTTCGGACGTGTAGCATACCGAAAAACCCGGCGCTGACCTTGTTAAGCTAGGCATTCTTCCGCCGCACAGGTACTCACTGCGCATGAGCACTCTCTGGACACCCAGCCAGCGTTACCCGGACCCCGCTGTCGTATCGGTCACGCCCGAATTCGATCAATACCGCCTGCCGCTGGCCAAGATCGAAAGGCTCTCCACCGGCCATCGCTGGTGTGAAGGTCCGGTCTGGGTCGGTGAATTCCGGAGCCTTGTCTGGAGCGATGTACCGGGCAATGCGCAGTATTGCTGGGATGAGCAAAGCGGCTCCACCCGCCTGTTTCGCGCTCCCAGCAACCATGCCAATGGCAATACCCGTGACCGTCAGGGCCGCCTCATCACCTGCGAGCACCTGACCCGACAACTGGTTCGCACGGAGCTCGATGGTCAGCGCACGGTTCTGGCCAGTGACTACCAGGGTGCTTCCCTGAACTCGCCGAATGATGTGGTCTGCCACTCCGACGGCTCCATCTGGTTTACCGATCCGGTATTCGGCATCTCGGGCTTCTATGAAGGAGAAAAGGCAGAGCCTGCGCTGTCTCCCAACCTCTACCGCCTGGCCGTCGACGGCACGCTGAGCGTCATGTCGGACAGCATCAACCAGCCGAACGGCCTGGCCTTCTCCCCCGACGAGTCGATTCTCTATGTGGTGCAATCACGCGGTACCCCGCGCCAGATACTGGCCTTTGATGTCGTGAACGGCGCGGAGCTGACCCGGGAACGCGTCCTGATCGATGCCGGAGAGCGCGGTACGCCAGATGGTTTCCGGGTCGATATACACGGCAATCTGTGGTGCGGCTGGGGCATGGGTGAGGCAGGTCTCGACGGCGTGCATGTGTTCAACCCCGACGGTGAGCTGATTGGCCGGATCGACCTGCCGGAGCGCTGTGCCAATCTGTGCTTCGGTGGACTGCATCGCAATCGCCTGTTCATGGCAGCCAGCACATCGGTCTATTCTCTGTATGTCAACACGCAAGGCGTAGCGGGTGGCTGACCAAGCCATTGCCGACAGCCCCATGCCCACATGTCGTAATGCCCCTTCCCGAACCATCGAGCCTCGTCCCATGAAACTGTTCTACTCACCTGCCTCACCCTTTGCCAGAAAGGTGCATGCCACGCTGATCGAACTCGGTCTGCAGGATTCGGTGGAGTTGCTGCTGACTCCCGTTCTTCCCGGAAAACCGATCGAGGACTACGTCAGATCACAGAACCCACTGGGCAAGATTCCCGCTCTGCAGCTCGATACCGGCGAGACCCTGTTCGATTCCACCATCATCTGCGAGTATCTGATCAGCACCGGCCCATCAGCCACTCTGCTGCCCTCAGCCGGTGTGGAACGCTATGCCACACTGACTCGACAGGCACTGGCGCATGGCATCTGCGAGTCCGCAGTGACAATCCGCTACGAGACCTTTCTGCGGCCCGAGGAACGCCAGTGGGAGACATGGATCGACGATCAGTGGGGCAAGGTCGAGCGGGCCCTGGACTGGTTCGAGACTCATCAGGTCCGCTGGCAGGGTGATGTCGATCTGGCCCAGATCACGCTTGGCTGCGCCCTGGGATACCTGGACTTTCGCGCACCCGACCACGACTGGCGTACCAATCATCCGGCACTGACCGAGTGGTTCACCACTTTCGAGCAACGCCCCTCCATGCAGGGCACCCGGCCGCACGCCTAGCAGGCCAGGCCTCAGTAAATCGGCCAGGGGATGCACCGGCGACAATCCGTTGCCGGGGAACTCAGGTACGCGCCGTGACGGATACCGACACACTGGTCTGCGCATTGCCCAGATACACCACGCCGTCATCGATGGTGCAATTCAACTGCATGTTGCGACTCACCAGCGCTTCCGCACCCTCGGCCTCGATGTGAAGGACACGCAGATTGGCATGGCGCGCCAATCTGGCGCGATTCTGCTCCCACCACAGGTCGGATTTCCGATCCTGATAGGTGTATACGATGACCTGCCCGGCACGCCCACAGGCCTTGCGTATCCGCTTTTCATCGACCTGCCCGAAATCGATCCATCGCTGGATCTCGCCGCTGAGTGATTTCTGCCAGATTTCCGGCTCTTCATCGGCTCCCAGGCCTTTGGTGAACACCAGGTCCTCATGGGCATTCAGGGCGAAGGCAACCACACGCACGATGAAACGGAAATCGTTCTCCGATGGATGCATCGCCATGGTGAGTTCGTGCTGCTGGTAGTACTGACGATCCATGTCCGAGATCGACAGAGACACTTTGTTGATGGTGGCGCTGATGGCCATTGATGCGATCTGTCAGTCCGGGTAGACCCGGCAGTGTACCGGAACGGACAGGGTGTCTTCGCAAACACCATGTCGAGCAAGGCAGTATTCCAGGGTGTAGCATACGCAAACCCCATCACACTCACCGCGAACCCTGACGTGGAATCAAAGTCTTTCTCACAACCACCCAACGACCTCCTGTACAGCCTGGGCCGAGCCATCCTGTTCGAAATGGACCCCGAAAAGGCCCATGACCTGACGCTGCAGATGCTGAGCAAACCCGCCGTGCAGGCACGACTCGCCGCCCGCTACGCGGCAGCAGCCGCACCCACCGAGGTGCTCGGCCTGAACTTCCGGAACCGGATCGGTCTGGCGGCAGGGCTTGACAAGAACGGTGACTACATCGATGCCCTCGGAGCGCTGGGGTTCGGGCACATCGAGGTCGGCACCGTCACCCCGCGTCCACAGCCGGGCAATGATCAGCCGCGCCTGTTCCGCCTGACTCAGCACCGTGCGCTGATCAATCGCTTCGGATTCAACAACAAGGGGGTGGATCACCTGGTCAGAAAGGTTCGCCTGCGTCGCTATCCGGGAATCCTGGGCATCAATATCGGCAAGAATGCAGTGACCTCTCTGCAGGAAGCCCATAACGACTACACCTACTGCCTCGAACGCGTCTATCGCTACGCCGACTATGTCACCGTCAACATTTCATCCCCCAACACCAGTGGATTGCGCGATCTGCAGCACGGGGAACGCCTGGATCATCTGCTCGAGTCGCTCAAATCCACGCAATCACGCCTCGCCACTGAATACGAGCGCTACGTACCGGTTGCCGTGAAGATCGCGCCGGACATGAGCGACGAGGAACTCGATGGCTTCTGCAATGCCGTGATCGCCAATGAAATAGACGCTGTCATCACCGGCAACACGACCAGTGGGCGCGATACGGTACGTCACCATCTGTACGCGCGCGAAGCCGGCGGCCTGAGCGGCGCTCCGCTCAAACCTCTGGCCGACGACCGCCTGCAGGCCGTCTCCGAACGAATTGGCAGCAAAGCTGCATTGATCGGTGTCGGCGGCGTCAGTTGTGGCCAGGATGCCGGTCGGAAACTGGCGCTGGGCGCCAGTCTCGTGCAGCTGTACACCGGCCTGATCTATCAGGGGCCTGCCCTGGTACGGGACTGCATCGAGTGCACCAATCCCTGATTCTTCACACTACCTGAATACGGATATGACAACGATCGATGTTTTCAACGGGGATGCAGACGGCCTCTGTGCCCTGCACCAGCTGCGTCTGGCCGACCCACAGGACAATACGCTGATCACCGGCGTCAAACGGGATATCGCACTGGTCAGGCAGGTGCAGGCCAGTCCCGGTGACAGGGTCACCATTCTGGATATCTCGCTGGACAAGAATCGAGACGCGCTGGTCCAGGTGCTCGACGACGGTGCCATCGTGACGTACGCTGATCATCATTTTCCGGGCGACATCCCCCAGCATGCCAATCTGACCACGCATATCGACACGGCAGCCGAGACCTGCACCGGCCTGATCGTCAATCGACTGCTGGACAGCGCCTATCTGCCCTGGGCGGTCACCGCCGCCTTCGGCGACAATCTGTTGAGCACCGCCCGCGAGGCCGCCGCACCACTGACCCTGTCGGCGACCGAACTGGAACAGTTGCAGACACTGGGCACACTGCTCAACTACAACGGCTATGGCTCCTCGCTGGAAGACCTGTATTTTCCGCCGGCCGATCTGTATCGCCGCCTGCAACCTCATGCCAACCCGTTCAGCTTCATCAATGACGACGAGGCCTTCCGGACTCTGGCGGACGGCTATGCCAGCGATCATGCCCGCGCGCAAGCGATCCAGGCCGAGCGCAGCACCGAGCAAATCGCGATTTTCGTGTTCCCCGACGACCCCTTTGCCCGACGCATCAGCGGTGTCTATGCCAACGAACTGGCACAGGACAACCCCGGGCGAGCCCATGCCCTGCTCAGCGACCTCGGTGATGGCAGTTTTCTGGTCAGTGTCCGCGCGCCACTGGACAACCGTAGCGGGGCCGATGATCTGTGCCGGCAATTCGAAACAGGCGGCGGACGCAAGGCAGCCGCAGGCATCAATCGCCTGCCAGCCAGCGAACTGGAGCGTTTTGCCAGCGCCATGCAGGATCAGTTCAAGGGCTAGCCCCGATCAGCAGCGCGGGGCCTCCGGACACCACCGGGGCCCTGGCGCCTGAGCCGTTGATGGACCGACCGACGGATGGCACCCGTGCCAGGCTCGCCGCCCCCTGCAGACGCCTGACTACAGGCCCATCAGACCGCGCACATGCGCCGACGCACAGCGACTCAGCGCAGGCAGGGAGTACCCCCCTTCCAGCATCGAGACTATGCGACCGTTGCAGTGCCGGTCAGCGATGTCCATCAGCTTGTTGGTGATCCACACATAGTCATGGTCGAGCAGACAGATGCCCGCCAGGGGATCTTCCAGATGGGCATCGAAGCCTGCACTGATGAACAGCATCTCGGGCTTGTAGTCTTCCAGGGCCGGTAACCAGCTCTCCGTGATGGCATTCCTGAAGTCTGCGCTGTTGCAGCCTGCCTTCAGCGGCGTATTGACGCGCTGATGCCTGACGTTGTCCCGATAGCCTCCGGGATAGAACGGGTACTGGAACGAGGAGCAGAACAGGATGTTGGGATCACCATCGACGATGTCTTCGGTACCATTGCCGTGGTGCACATCGAAGTCGACGATGGCGACACGTTCCAGACCATATTGACGGATGGCATGGCGCGCTGCGATGGCGATATTGCCGAAGATGCAGAAGCCCATCGCCTGAATGCGCTCTGCGTGATGCCCGGGCGGACGCGTCAGACAGAAGGCGTTGCTGACCTTGCCGCTCATGACCTGATCAACCGCATGAATACCGCCCCCGGCTGCGCGCAGACCGGCATCGAGCGTATGCACGTTCATGGAAGTATCCGCATCCAGACTGATCGAACCGCTGCTCGGCGCCTTGCGATGAATCAGATCGACATAGGCTTCGCTGTGCCCCAGCAACAGCTGCTCCCAGGTCGCCTTCGGCGCATCCGCATGCGTCAGATAATCGTAGACGTCCTGCTTTTTCAGTTGATCGGCAATCGCGTCGACTCGTTGCGGACACTCCGGGTGATCCGGGCTGATTTCGTGCATCACGCAATCGTGATGCGAGATCAAGGCGGTGGGCATTGCTCCTCCATGCATTCGTGCAGTCTGTGGTGACAAGGACAGTATGCACCTGTCGCAGCAGGGATAACACCCATGCCGGAGCTGCAGGCATGCTCAATTGCAACGCCCTGAGGTACCATCAAGGCATGTCGACTCTTCACCTTGACAAGATCCTCAATCCGGCTTCGATCGTTGTCATCGGGGCCAGCGGGCGTGAGGAATCACCGGGCTTCAAGCTGACTCGCAACATCGTCGAGGGCAGTTACAAGGGTACGCTGTACCTGGTCAACCCGCGTTACAAGGAGGTTCTGGGACTTCGTTGCCACCGGTCGGTTGCCGCTCTCGACGCTGTGCCGGACATGGCTCTGATACTGACGCCACCGCGCCTCCTGCGCCGCGCCCTGGTGCAGTGTTCCCGCAAGGGTATCCGGGTGGCCATGGTCATGTCAGGCGTGGAAGACAGCGCTGCCATGCATCGCTATGCCCAGCGCCTGAACATGCGCATCATGGGTCCCTGGTGTGCCGGCCTCATTCGCCCCCCCATCGGACTCAACGCCACCTACAGTCAGAACCGCATCGAGAAAGGCTCTCTGGCGATTCTGACGCAGTCGGCGGCACTGGGTTCTGCGATGCTCGACTGGGCAGAAACCAGCGGTGTGGGTTTCTCCGCCCTGCTCTCCACGGGCGAGGAGACCGACATCTCCCTGTCCGACATGCTGGATCTGCTGGCCGAGGACTGGCAGACCAAGGCCATCATCGTCTATGTCGATCGCGTTCCTCCCAGCCGCAGCTTTCTGAGCGCACTGAGCGCTACTGCGCGGCTCAAGCCTGTCGTGCTGATGCGCTCGGCCCATGAAGGCGTTGCCCATTGCGATGCACTGACTCGCACCGGCGAAGTGTATTCATCCGACAGTACCTTTCAGGCAGCACTCAACCGCGCAGGGGTGGTTCGCATCCGGACCTTTCACAACCTGTTTGCCGCGGCTCGAACGCTCGCGACCGGCATCCGCGTCAAGGGCAAGCGACTGGGAATCGTCAGCAATGCCTCGGCGCCGGCGATGATCGCCGTGGATCGCATGAATCTGAAGCATTTCGAGCTGCCGATCATGGACAAGGCCACGCAGAAGACACTGACCAAGGCTCTCGCAGGCAGTTGCAGTGGTTCCAATCCGGTGGTGCTGCGCAGTCACGAAAGGCTGATCGAGCACTACCGGAAAACCATCGACATCATGCGCGCGATGGACAACATCGATGCCGTACTGGTCTTCTTCGTTCCCGACTGGCGCAATGATCCCAAGGCGGTGGCAGAGGCCATCAAGCAGGCACGGCCCGGCCAGAAACCCTTGCTGGCCTGCTGGATGGGGGATGCCAGTGTGCAGGAGTCCAGAGATCTGCTCGGCAACGCCGGCGTGCCCACTTTCCGCACGCCCGAAGGTGCTGTCGACGGCTTCGACTTCCTGCACCGCTATCTGGTCAGCCAGCAACAACTGCTGCAATTACCGAACCCGGCCTCGCGCAAGACCCGCGCTCTGCTGCCTCCGGCCCGCGGGCTGATCGAGACCGAGGTGGCTGCCGGACAACGCGTGCTGGGTCCCCAGAAAACGCGTGCATTGATGAAGTATCTGGATATACCGGTGTTGCCCGCGGAACGGGCAGAGACACCCGACGAGGCGGTGGCAGCCGCCTCCCGTATCGGTTATCCGGTTGTCATGAAACTGGTCTCGCCCAATATCAGCTACAAGGCTGCCATCGTGCGGACCCAGCTGGACATTCGTGACGAACAGGCCGTGCGCAATGCCTGGGACAAGATCGAATCACGCCTGCGTGAACGCCGACCGGAAGCCGAATTCCGGGGTGTCCTGCTCGAGCCCATGCACGCACCGGAAAATGCCAGGCATCTGGCCATATCGATTTCACGGGATCCGAGTTTCGGCCCGGTCATCTCGATTGGCGTCGGTGGTGATCTGACGGCACTGGTCAATCAGCGGGCCGTGCAGCTGCCACCACTCAACCGCTTTCTGATCGACGAATTGCTCCAGTGCCGTGAAGTACAGACCTACATGGGCTCCTTCAGACACAGCAAGGCCATCAGCACCAGACCCGTCGCTCATGTACTGCGTCAATTGTCCGAGCTGGCCTGCGAACTGCCGGATGTGTTCTCCGTGGACATCAATCCACTGGTGGTCAGCGATTCAGGGGCTTTTGCCATGGACATCCAGGTTGTGCTGGAACGCACCCGGGCCAACAAGCGCTACGCACACCTGGCCATTCATCCGTATCCCTGGCAATGGGTACGCGATGTCAGCCTGAAGAACGACATAAAAGTGCAACTGCGGCCCATCCGACCCGAGGATGCAGAGTCGATACAGTCGCTGGTTCGTGACATGTCACCGGAATCGCGTTACTTCCGCTTCATGCACACCATCAATGAACTCTCACCCTTCATGGCTGCCCAGTTCACCAAACTCGACTACGACCGGCAAATGGCATTCGCCGCCACCGACAAGGACGACAAGGTTGTCGGCGCCTGTCGCTACATGATGAGCAACGATCGCCTGACCGGTGACTTCGGCATTTCCATCAGTGAGGACTGGAAGGGCTGCGGTCTGGCCACCGCGTTGATGAAACTGCTGATGGAACATGCCGCAGCCCAGGGATTGCAGACGCTGCACGGTGATGTCCTGCGATCAAACCGCCCGATGCAACACCTCATGCAGTCCCTGGGGTTCGCCAGCAAGCGAAATCCGGACGACCCGGAAGTCCTGTGGTACGAATACACGCTCAACGATCCTGCTGAAACGCACGCATGAGACCTCGACTGGAATCCCTCTCGCTCACCATCGATGGTCAGACGATTTCGGGCATACGGCAACGTGACCGGACCATCGAGCAGCCGCCACGCCTGCTGTGTCTGCATGGCTGGCTGGACAATGCCAACAGCTTCGTGCCGATGATGCCGTTCCTGCCGGCATTCGATCTGGTCGCCATCGACCTGCCCGGCCACGGCTACAGCGATGCGCTGCCACAGGGTTACGCCATGCACGAACTCTATTATCAGGTGACTCGCGTCATCGAGGCGCTCGGCTGGTCGGACTGCCATGTGGTCGGACACTCACTGGGCGGTGGCATCGCACCAATGCTGGCAGTCGCCAGCCCGGATTCTGTGCAGAGCCTGACCATGATCGAATCGACCGGCCCACTGAGCGAAGCTGCCGAGGAGCTGCCAGCCCGCATGCTCAAGGCCTTGCAGCACAGGAAGGATGCAGCGCGCTTCCAGTCTCGCCTGTTTACAAGCAAGGAGGAAGCGATTGCCGCCCGATTGAAAGCGGCCAGAATGGCGAACTCATCCGCCCGCCTCATCATCGACCGGCAGCTGAGCAGAACCGAGGAGGGTTATCGCTGGCGTTTCGATCCACGCTGGCGCTTCGCCTCGGCTCAGTACCTGACCGAAGCACAGGTGAAGGCGATTCTGGGTGCCATCCAATGCCGGACTCTGACCATTGTGGCCGATGACGGATTTCTGACTCGTCGTGCGGAAACCTCTTCCCGCCTGGATTGCCTGCAACACCATCAGAACATCCGACTACCGGGTCATCACCATCTGCACATGGATACACCGGAACCTGTCGCGGCAGCCATCAACCGCTTCCTGGGCGCAATGCCCGATTTGGGTAGTTGAAGCGCTTTCCGGCACCGTGATAGCCTCGCGAATCCACACAAGGAATACGAGCATGAATCCGACTGTCATCAAGTCCGGCTTACTGGCTTCTGTACTCGCCATCAGTGGTTGCGCCAGTCTGAGCCCGCCCGTGCGTCCGGACTACACCGGAGCCGACCAGGTCAATACGGCTGAAGCCTCCCAACTCGTGGGTGTCTGGCGAATCACCCCGCTCAACCCCTACCCGGATGCCGAGCCTCAGGAGACGACCATCGAATACCTGGCAGATGGCACCGTGGTGGGAGAATCGATTCCCGGGGGAGAGTCGGCCGCCGTGCTCGGTGATGCCCGTTTCACATTCCGCGGCACCTGGTCACTGGAGGGCGACACTGTCGTGCACGAAGACGTTCAGATGTCGACCACCGGCGGCAATGCCATGGCTTCCATGATGACCAGACTGATCGGCAGTCGCCAGGATATCTCGGGCTCCGCCAATATCTACGAACTCACTGCCGATCGCATCGTCATGGTCGGTGATGACGGCAATGCGACGGAATACGTGCGGCAATGAACTTGCCGCACGTAGCCGTCTTCAGACTGGTGTCTGCACCTATTCTTCGAACTCGCTGATCTGTGTCGGTGCGTCCGGAAAGATGATTTCCACTCGGCGATTTTCCTGACGCCCTGCCGCTGTGGCATTACTGGCAACGGGTAACGCTTCCCCGAATCCCTGCGTGGTAATGCGCGAGGCAGAGACGCCTTGCTCGATCAAGGCCTGGCGCACGGCAAAGGCGCGTGATCGAGACAGGTCGAGGTTGTAGTCATCATCGCCCATGCTGTCGGTATGACCTTCTATCACGGCCTGGCGATCCGGAAATTCGCGCATGAAGGAGGCGATCTTGCCGATGTTGCGGGAAGCACCGGGGGCCAGTGTTGCTTCATTGATGTCGAACAGCACATCACCCAGAGTCAGCACCATGCCACGCTCGGTCTTTTCCGCCTGCAGGGCTGCCATCTGTCGCTGCAGCTCGCTCGCTTCCTGTCGCGCCTTCAACAACTCGGCCTCACGCAAATCGAGGGTCAGGCTGCGACGTTCCAGGGCCATGTCCTCCAGTTCGCGATCGGTTTCGTTACTCTTGGCGATCAGCTGAGCGATGCGGACCCGCTGCGTCGTCAGGTAGGAATAATGCTCGACACTGCTTGAGTCTTCATCCTTGCGCCAGCGCGTATCAGCCACATTCAGCGCATCACGCGCCAGATCCAGCTCTTCCGGGGCATGCTTGACCACCGTGACATCTTCTGCGGCCTGCTCGTAGGCCTGGCGAGCCTGTTCGAGTCTGTCGTTCTGTTTGGGAGCACTGCTGCAGGCCACCAGGGCGATGGAAATCAGTGAGGCTGACAGGGCGGGACGCAGGTTTCGGTTGCTGATCATCACTGGACGGCTCCGGTAGAGGTACGAGTCGCTTCATCGCGAATCATCTTGATGTTGTCTTTGGCTTCCTGCAGGGCCAGGCGCGATTTCTCGGCTTCGGCTGTTGCCCGGGCCAGTTCGGCATCGGCTCGGGCCTGCTCGGTCAGGCGCTGTGCACGTGCGTATTTCTTCTTGGCCATCGCGGCATCGGCGGAGGCTTTCTTCTCCCGCGCGATACGCAACTCGATGGGAGCGTATTCGCGCGCACCAGAGGTTTCCGCGCTCTGCAAGGCAGAGTCTGCCAATGCCAGTTCGGATACGGGCTTGGGCGCCTTGCTGCCACAAGCACTCAGGGACGCGGCCACGATAGCCAACGCGCTGAATCGAATGATAGTCTGCTTCATGTTACGTCTCTGTCTGAAAGGCTTGACAGAGGTAACGACCGCAGAGGCCCGGAGGTTAGCCGAGCCGGGTTACCAAAAATATATAATGGGCCTGGCCGGCGACAACTCGATCACAGAATCAACTTCTTTGCAGTGCAGTGAAGAGGTCCTGATGACGAATCAGCCCGCAGGGCCTGCCATCACCATCCTGAACCAGAATCGGTCGCGAACTGCTGGCTGCCAGTTGCAGCAGTTCTCTGATCGGGGTGCCGGGACTGACGCTGTGTGCGACGTGGACATCATGGCTTCCTGCCAGACTCCCGGAAGGCCTTTGCGACGTGCTTGCCGGCTCGCTCGCCATCCGGCTCTGCGGATGGTCGCCGTCGGCTTCTCGTGGCTGCACCGTCACCGTCTCGCCGGACAATACAAGCTGCGGCACGCCGTCACCATTCCAGCGAACAAGGATATCGGACTCGGCATGCCGGAAATCATCGCCATCCTGCTCCAGCGGTTGCATCACTGCCATTGCACTGAGAACCGACAGCGGATTGATGTTGGCCACAAACCGACTGACGTAGTCATTCTCCGGGGAGAACACGATGTCGTCGGCGGTGCCTGTCTGCACGATGCGCCCGCCATCCATGATGCTGATCTGGTTGCCCAGTTTCAGTGCTTCATCCAGGTCATGACTGACGAACAGAATGGTTTTCTTCAATCGACTCTGCAAGGTCAGCAATTCATCCTGCAGATGTTCCCGGATCAACGGGTCCAGAGCCGAAAAGGGCTCATCCATCAGCAGGATGTCGGCATCGGTGGCAAAGGCACGCGCCAGTCCGACACGCTGTTGCATGCCACCGGAGAGCGTGTGAATCGGTTTGTCGGCCCAGGCCTCGAGCCCGACCAGCTCCAGTTGCTGATCCACGCTGCGCTGGATATCCTGGCGCGACTCACCACGAACGGACAGCCCGAAACCGATGTTCTCCCTGACCGTGGCCCAGGGCAACAGAGCGAACTGCTGAAACACCATGGCCAGACTGTTGCGCCGCAGGGTACGCAGGGATTTGCCGGTGCAGGTGGAGACATTGACCACACCGGCGCGAGTCGAGACTTCCAGCGTGCCGCGTGTCACGGTGTTGAGTCCGTTGACGCAACGCAGCAATGACGACTTGCCGGAACCGGACAAGCCCATCAGCACCGAAATGGAGCCTGTCGGCACCTCCAGTGAGGCATTCGCCACCCCCAGAACCGCACCGCTCTGTTCGAGGATCTCCTCGCGAGTCTGACCGGCATCCAGCAGTTGCAGCGCCTGCGCCTGTTGCCGAGCGTTGCCGAACAGCACATCGACATGCTGCATGCTGACTGCAATATCCGTGGCGTGATTCATGATGTCTGGCGTTGTCGACACAGGCGGTCGAGCAGAATGGCCACGATGACGATGGCAAGACCCGCTTCGAAGCCCTTTTCGATATTGACGGTATTGAGCGCTCTGACGACCGGCTTGCCCAGACCATCGGCACCGACCAGGGCCGCGATCACGACCATGGAGAGGGACAACATGATGCACTGGGTCAGCCCCGCTAGTATCGTTGGCATGGCATGGGGCAACTCGATACGCCACAACTGCTGCATGCGAGTACAGCCGAAGGACTCCCCTGCCTCCAGCAGGTTTCTGGGCACCTCCGATATCCCCAGACTGGTCAGTCGCACCGGTGCGGCCAGCGCAAATACCACCGTGGATATGAGACCCGGAACCACACCGAGTCCGAACAGGATCAGGGTGGGTATCAGATAGACGAAGGTCGGGATCGTCTGCATCAGATCCAGCACCGGTCGCAACATGGCGTTCAAGCGTGGGTGATGCGCCGCATGGATGCCCAGTGGCACACCCAGAATCATGCAGAACAGAGTGGCATACAACACCAGCACCAGAGTCTGCACGGTTTCTTCCCACAGACCCAGATTGATGATCAGCAACAGGGACAGCGCCGTGAACAGGGTCAGTCCCTTGCGCCGATGCAGCCACCAGGCCAGTGCCGTGAAAAACGCGATCAGTACCAGAGCCGGCACTGCCAGCAGCAAGTCGGTCGAACCTTCGATGAGCCATTCCAGTGAATCGGAAATCGCATCAAAGAAGCCCGCAGCGTGATCATTGAGAAAATCGACGAAACGGGCAATCAGCTCACCAATCGGTATCTTCGTGTCTGTCAGCCACTCCACGGTTCAGTGAATACCCTTAGTCGGCCAGTGCTGTGCGTGCAGCATCCAGTGCATCGGCACCATCGAATGTGGTCACGCCATCCAGCCAGGCATCGAGTGCTTCAGGGTTGGCAGCCAACCAGGTCCTGGCCGCATCGGCCGGTTCTTCACCATCATCGAGAATGGCAGCCATGACTTCGTTTTCCATGGCCAGGGTGAACGACAGGTTCTGCAGCAGCTGACCGACATTGGCACATTCTTCGGTATAGCCGGCGCGAGTGTTGGTATCGACGGTGGCACCGCCCAGGTTCGGGCCGAAAAAGTCATCGCCACCTTCCAGATAGGTCAGCTCGAAATTGGCGTTCATCGGATGCGGCTCCCAGCCGAGGAAGACGATGGGCTCATCGCGTTTGTTGGCACGGGCGACCTGTGCCAGCATGCCGGGCTCGCTGGACTCCACCACCTTGAAATCCTCGAGACCGAAGGCGTTGCCATCGATCATGTCCTGAATCAGGCGGTTGCCATCATTGCCCGATTCAATGCCATAGATGCTCTCGTCGAGTTCATCGGCATGCGTTGCGATGTCCGCAAAATTGCCGATCCCCAGCGCGGCCGCGGCCGCATTCACCGCCAGCGTGTATTTGGCCCCTTCCAGATTGGTACGTACCACGTCCACCGAACCTTCTTCACGGTACGGTGCCAGATCGGCCTCCATCGTCGGCATCCAGTTACCGAGAAACACATCGATATCGCCGTTCTTCATTGAGGTGTAAGTGACCGGCACACTCAGTACCTGCGTTTCGGTTTCGTAGCCGATAGCCTGCAGGACCGTGGTTGTCAGCGCTGTGGTTGCGGTAATATCGGTCCAGCCGACATCGGAAAATCGTACGGTATTACAGCTGTCGGGCTCGGACGCAATCGCCGAAGTTGCTGCGAAGCTTGCATAGACAACCGCTGCGCCCCAGGGCAAGGCACGGGACTTATTCAGCATTTTCATCACGATCTCCTCCAAAAGTTGCCGCCAGAGCATAAACCAATTGCCCGTAGCGGGTACAATCCTCCAGTGAACAATCAGCCCCGTGTACTCAATTTCGACGATGTCATCGAACTCTGCGGTTCTGTGGCAACGTCCCGTGGTCAGGTATACAAGGCCAGTGGCGCCGTGCAAGAGCTCGAGTGGCTTGCCGAAGGCAGCGTGCTGGCCGGTACCGTCCAGGGCAGCCAGTCCGAGCCCTATCACGCTCGAATCACCATCGCCCCTCACCGATTCGATGGGGAATGCTCCTGCCCGGCACGGTACAACTGCAAGCACGTGGCAGCCACCCTGCTCAGCTGGATAGAAAAACAGACCGCCACCCCGACCCCGGATGATCAGGCTCTGCGAGCCGTCAATCGCTGGCTGCAGAAGCTGGTCGATCAGGGACGCAAGACCGCCCCACTGCACGAGCACCATGAACCGGGCGAACCCCTGCTGTTCTATCAGCTGGACAACACCGCCCTGACGCAGAATCAGAACGGCATCACTCTACAGATTCTGCAAAGTCGCCTGCTCAAGCGCGGCGGCTACGGCAAGGAATCGCCCTATCGCTACAACGGTCACTACTACCACCCCGACTGGGTGCTGCACAGTGATCGAGCCATTCTGGAACTGGCCATTGGCCGACAAAGCGACTTCTCCTATCGCGAACTGACTGTCGAGGGCGACATCGGCCATCTGCTGATGAACAAGCTGATCGACTGCGGCCGCTGCTTCTGGGGAGAGGACCGCGAACACCCGCTGACCCGCAGCTCCACCCGTGTCCTGAGCTTCGACTGGAAGCTGGACGACAAGGAATGCTTCTCGCTGACAACCCGCATCGACGGTGTCGAACAATGGACGCTGGTCCCCACCGACCCGCCCTGGTACCTGGATATCGGCCAATCCACTGCCGGGTTGCTGGAGAATGCCCCGCCGGTGTCTCTGCTGACACAGTTCGTGGAAGCACCGCCCTTGCCCGAAGCCCATGCACAGGCCGTCAGCAACTACCTGGCATCGCGCCTGCCGGACAGCAGCCTGCCATTGCCCAAGCCACCGAACTTTGTCCGCATCAGCGAAGCGCCACTGCCGGTGCTGGTGCTGCAGTCCCGTGATGACAGCCCGGACATTCGTGACTTCTATGCCTCCATCAAGTTCCGCTACGCCGACTACCTGCTGCCTTTCGACGGCATGGAGGCCGACGCGACACTGGAAGGCAAGACACCCGACGGCAAACCGCTGGTACTCAAGCGTGATCTGCCGGCCGAGGTTCGTTTCTCGGTCGATTTCGGCAAGCAGTTTCCGGAGTTCGAATCTGCACAGAACAGCGATGCAGAGTTCTTCTCGCGCGCCGACCGGAAACCACGCGCCCTGGAAGTCCAGCGCATAGCACGCAGCTGGCGGGAACTGCTCGACGAACGTAGCGAACTGAGCAACCGTGGCTGGACGGTACAGATACGAGAGCCTTTCGACCTGAGCTTTCAGGCGGTGACGCAGATCGAGGCAACCGTCAGCGAGACGACGTCCAACTGGTTCGACATGGCCTTGAAGCTGCGTCATGGCGAGCAGCAATTCGATCTGCTGCCACTGGTCATCGACTGGCTGCAGGGTGACTCGCGTGACAGTTCCATCCTGCTGCAGGCCGAAGACGGCCAATGGCTGGAGGTGTCACCGGATCTCTTTGCACCGGTTGCCGAAACCCTGATGGAGTTGTACGACGACCCCACGGGCAAGGAATACCTGCGCATGCCGCGACAGCGCGCCGCCACGCTGGACACTCTGGAGAGTCACTGGAAACAGCAAGGCGTCAGCGTTGCCTGGGACAAGGCCGAACACATCTTCGACCTGGCCGAACGACTGCGCAATTTCCAGGGAATCCAGTCCACGGGTACTCCGAAGAACGTGCATGCCACCCTGCGCCCCTATCAGCTGGATGGCATGGCGTGGCTGGGCTTTCTGGCCGAGTACGGTTTCAATGGCATCCTGGCGGATGACATGGGACTGGGAAAGACCCTGCAGACCCTCGGTCATCTGCAGCAGGAACGTGACATGGGGCGTCTGACGCAACCCACATTGATCGTGGCCCCCACCAGCCTGTTGGGAAACTGGCAACGTGAAGCCGCGAAATTCACCCCCAGGCTGCGGACTCTGATCTGGCACGGCACCGGCCGCAAACTCGATGACCTGGTCGCCAACCCGGTGGAAATCGTCATTACCAGCTATGCGCTGGTGACGCGTGACATCGACCTGCTGTCCGCCCAGAACTTCGGCTGTGTGGTACTCGACGAAGCGCAAGCCATCAAGAACCCGACCGCCAAGGTCACGCAGGCCCTGAAGACACTGACGATCGAACGTCGTATCTGTCTCACCGGTACGCCACTGGAAAACCACCTGGGTGAGCTGTGGTCGCAGTTCGACTTCCTGATGCCCGGCTTTCTGGGTACGCGCAAACACTTCAATCGCTACTTCCGGACGCCCATCGAGAATCACGGCAGCACCGAAAGGCAGCAGCGTCTCAGCGCCCTGATCCGCCCCTTCCTGCTGCGACGACGCAAGGAACAGGTGGCGACCGAACTGCCACCGAAAACCGAAATCATTCGTGAGGTGACACTCGAACCGCGTCAGGCGCGTCTGTACGAAAGCATCCGTGTGAGCATGGAACAGCGGGTTCGCGCCCTGCTGGCCGAACGCGGTCTGGCCCGCAGCCATATCGAAATGCTCGATGCCTTGCTCAAGCTGCGCCAGACCTGCTGTCATCCGGCGCTGGTGAAACTGGACAGTGCCCGTGGCATTCAGGAATCGGCGAAGACCGAGCTACTGATGTCGATGCTCGAAGAGCTGATCGACGAAGGCAAGAAGATCCTGCTGTTCTCACAGTTCACCGAGATGCTGGGGCTCATCGAAGCGGAACTGAGCAAGCGCAATATCCGCTATACCAAGCTCACCGGGCGTACTCGCAAGCGCGATGAAGTCATCGACTCCTTCCAGCACGGCGACGTACCACTGTTTCTGATCAGCCTCAAGGCGGGTGGCACCGGTCTGAACCTGACCGCCGCCGATACCGTCATCCACTATGACCCCTGGTGGAATCCGGCCGTGGAGAATCAGGCCAGTGACCGGGCGCACCGCATCGGCCAGACCAAGCCGGTATTCATCTACAAGCTGGTCGCCAGCAATACGGTCGAAGAGAAGATCATGGCCATGCAGCAGCACAAGAAGCTGCTGGCCGATCAGACCATCAACGACAGCGAAGGCGGCGCTCTGCAGAACCTGACGGCCGAAGACATCATGGATCTGTTTGCAGCCAGCGAAGACTCGGAGCAGTCACTGCAGTAGGCAGACAGTAGATCAGGGGTAGTCCCGGGATCCGCGTTGAAAGAGGTTCGCAGCATTCGATCGACGAACGCAGATCGCTACACGCTCACTTCCCGGCTGCTCTACCGCTGGGCGAGTCGGTGGTATCGCGCACTACCAGATGTGTACTCATGACATACCTCACATCGGACTGTACGTGACTTTCCAGCTTGTCCATCAGCAAGCGATAACTGACACTGCCTGCATCGACCGAACAATTGGATACCGTCGTCAGTGGTGGAATCGTGGCTGCGCCGAGGACATCGTCACAGCCGATGACGCTCATGTCCTGCGGCACTGACAGTTTACGCCCGGCAAGTCCGGCGATGACTCCTTGTGCCACCAGGTCATCAAACGCAATCACAGCCCGTGTGCCCATTGTCAGGATAGCCTCCACACATTCTCGACCTGCCTCGAAGCTGGCAGCCTGGCAGGCAATGGTGCGCATGGACATCTTGTGCCTGGCAGCCCCACGTCGGACTGCACGCTGGCGTTGCGCGTTTGACCAGGAACCGCTTGGACCACTGATATAGGCTACCTGCCGGTGACCGAGCTGAGCCAGATGGGCGACCGCCTCCAGCGTTCCCGCCGCACTATCGATCAAGACACGAGGAATCCTTTCGATATCCCGGTTGACAAGCACCAGCGACTGCCGGGCATGGAGCTCGAGAATCTGTTCATCGGCAAGGCGAGAAGAAACCAGAATCATGCCTTCTACCTGCCCGCTGAGCCGCTCAACCAATTTGAGTTCACGCTCCGCACTCTCGCCCGAGCTGCCGAGAAAGACACAGTAATCCTGTGTCTCGGCAGCCTCCTGAGCAGCGGCAATGATGGGAGGGAAAAACGGATTGGCCACATCCGGCACGATCAGGGCGATGTTGCGATGTCTTCCTGTACTCAAGGCTCGCGCCGCGTGATTGGGAGTGTATCCCAACTGTGCGGCGACCTCTCTCACTCGCAGGATCGTCGGTTCACTGATGCTTTCAGGCCTGCTGAAAACCCGTGACACGGTTGAACGAGACACAGCGGCAGCTTCCGCTACCTGACTGATGGTCGGTCTTGTCCCTCCGCCGTTTCCGGATTTGCCACGTTTGTCTTTCATAATCAGTCCAATTATTCCTGCTCTGGGACACTGGCAACACGACACGAACGCCAGATTCAATGCAACCGGTTGCGTAAAATGCTACAGTCTAGAGACATTGTCATCACGCATGCGCCGGCATGACCGGCAGACAAGGAACTCAGGCATACATGTCAAACCATCAGCCAACACTACCTGAAAGCCTATTGAGCGTCAGGACTTTCCCGACTCGCGAAGCCATGGGAGAAGCCGCGGCAGAGGATGTGGCAAAAACCATCCACCAGATCATGGAGCGCAAGGAGACGGTACGCATGATCTTTGCCAGCGCACCCAGTCAACTGGAAATGCTGACCAGCTTGAGCACTCTCGACATCCCCTGGTCTCGGGTTGAAGCCTTTCACATGGACGAATACATCGGTCTCCCCGTTGAAGCGCCGCAAGGTTTCGGGAACTGGTTACAGAACCACTTCTTCAACGTCGTGGAAGTGGGTAAAACACACCTGCTGGACATGAACGGATCGACCGATCAAACGCAGTACTATGCCAGAGAACTCGAGTCGGCCCCGATCGATATCGTGTGCCTGGGTATCGGTGTCAATGGTCACATTGCCTTCAACGATCCACCGGTAGCCGACTTCAATGACCCCCTGGACATCAAGACGGTGGAACTGGAACCGGCCTGTCGTCAGCAACAGGTCGATGAAGGATGCTTTGCCACGCTGGCAGAAGTACCCACCCATGCAGTCACACTCACGATCCCCCGATTGCTGCGTGCCGAACATCTCTTCTGCATCGTACCCGGTGCGCACAAACGTACCGCTGTTACAGCCACATTGCACGGACCAGTAAGCCCGGACTGCCCCGCCAGTATCCTCAACACCCATGCGAACTGCACTCTGTATCTGGATGCCGAGTCGGCTCCAGCCTGAGTCCGCAGACCTCCGTCAACGATCCGAATCCACACAGCAGGCCGAGAAAATCATGGACAAACCCACTACCCGGATCGATGCTCATTCGCTTTGTCAGCAGTATCTGCAGGATGTCACCGCCCACATGCAACGCATTCTCGACGAAGAGTCGGATGCTCTGGGCCAAGCAGCCAATCTGATTGCCGACCAGATAGCTGCAGACCGGCTGGTACATGTATTCGGCCCCGGGGGCCACTCCAATCTGGCTGCACAGGAGATCTTCTTTCGCGCTGGCGGATTGATGCATGTCAGCGCAATCCTGGATGAGGGCACCCTGTTATCCAATGGCGCATTGCGCTCCATGGCAATGGAACGGACTCCCGGTTACGGACGCATCGTGATACGTGACCAGCAACTGGACAACACCGATCTATTGATACTGGTGAACGCCTATGGCATCAACGCTGCTCTGATAGACGCGGCCCTGGAGAGCAAAGAGCGTGGTGTGACGCTCATTGGAATCAACTCTCATCTACATGCACAAGACACTCGGCCCGAGCATCCGGCACGCCATCCGGAAAAACACAACTTACATGATCTCGTCGATATCGCTGTGGACTGCAAGGTTCCGATTGGCGATGCGCTCGTCCAGATCGGTGATAACCGGGAACGCATAGCGGCCGTCTCGACATTTGCCAACGCTTATGCACTCAACTGTCTGATTATCCATTCGGTTGCCCGCTTAATGGACAGAGGCATCGAACCACCAATCTGGCGCAGCGGAAATGCACCTGGCGGTGACGAAGCCAACGCCCGTTTCATCGATCGCTTCAAACAGCGTGTCAAGTCGCTCTGATAATCAACGCGCCCATGTCGGAATACCACACACAACAACCCGACGGACTGAACCGGCAGCTCCCACCGGATGAACCTCTAATGGTTACCGGCATCGACCCGCACACCGGATCAGGTATCAGTGTATCGATCGACAAGGGTGTCATCACCGAAGTAACGGGCTGCAAAAATCCGGAAAATGCATGGATCAGTGCCGGACTTGTCGATATTCAGGTCAATGGTTTCCAGGGAATCGACCTCAACGACGGGGAGTTGAGCGAGAACAAGCTTCGGCAACTGGCAAATACCCTGCTGCAGATGGGGGTTACCCGCTTTCTTCCAACACTGATTACCGCCAGCCAATCTCGCCTTCTTCAAACACTTCAAGTCATCGGCAACGCTTGCGACAATCACCCTCTGATGGCTGCAACAATTCCGATGATTCATGTGGAAGGCCCCTTCATTTCGCCGGAAGACGGCCCTCGAGGTGCACATCCACTGGAACATGTGAGGGCGCCATCACTACAGGAAGTCGAACAATGGCAAGAAGCCTGCGGTAATCGTGTTGGCCTGATCACGCTTTCGCCACACTGGAATGACAGTAGTGCCTTCATCCAAGCCTTGCACAGGCAAGGCACAAGAGTCGCTTTGGGTCATACCCATGCGTCACACGAGCAGCTGCGCAGTGCTGTCGACGCGGGTGCCAGCCTGTCGACACATCTCGGAAACGGAATAGCCGCCAGACTGCCCAGACACCCCAACCCCCTCTGGACTCAACTGGCCGATGACCGTCTCAAGGCATCGTTCATTGCTGACGGATACCATCTGCCGCGCGAGACACTGATCACCATGCTGCGCGCCAAAAGCCACGGACGCTGCCTGCTGGTCTCCGACACTGCCGCTCTCGGAGGCATGCCAGCAGGGCGCTATTCTGCGGCAATCGGTGGTGAAGTGGAGCTGACAGCCAATGGTCGGCTGAGCGTCGCTGATACCCCATTCCTTGCGGGTGCGGCAAAACCGCTCCCAGATGGTGTGGCGTATTGTGCATCACTGGGAAACCTGTCACTGGGTGAGGCTTTGGACATGGCGAGCGCCCACCCCGGCGAGTACCTGAATCAGCCACAATCATTATCTGTCGGACAGATCGCTGATGTCATCCGGTTCAACTGGCAGCCCGGTGATCCGACCTTGAAAATGACAAAGGTCATCAAGGCTGGCCAACTTATCATACCGTCTGACAAGCAGAAGCAAGTCCGATGTTAGGGGGCGTAGCAGTAATCGACATCACGCCACCCGCCGGCTTGTTGATGAGTGGCTTTGCCGCACGCAGTCGTGGTGCAGTAGCGGCACACGACCGATTGAGCGTCCGGGCTATCGTGCTGGATGACACAGCATTGCTCGTTTGCGATGTCATCGGTCTGCATGAGGACATGAGCGCGCGTATACGTAAACGCGCGTGCTTGCCAGAGGACAATATCGTCATAACAGCCTTGCACACCCATGGCGCACCGGCCTCCATGAAAGGGCGTCTTGGCGAACCCTGTGACCACACCTTTCTGGAGACATTGGAGCAGGCCTGTGTCGATGCCATCCAGCTTGCCCTGGACAATGCACGCTCCTGCACACTGGTCAGCGGCTCTGGCTTGCCCCCCGGTATTGCACGCAACAGACGCGATCCAGACGGCGAAGTAGACGACCAACTACCCACTCTGCAACTGCTGGACCTGCAAGGCATGCCCTTTGCCATGCTGGTTTCCTACGCCTGTCACCCCGTTGTCCTAGGTGCTGACAATCTGCACTACACTGCTGATTATCCACACTATGTACGACAGCATATAGAGGAATTGCTACCCGGCTGCACGGCCGTTTTTGCGCTAGGGGCTGCCGGCGATATCAACTCGGGCCACTCGGCACAGTCCTCCATTTCACTGACGGCTCAGGCAGATCGTACCTTTGAAGAGGCGGAACGCATCGGTGTGCATATCGCCAAATGCGCCCTGCGAGCCGATCTGCAGGATGCGGGAGGCGGTGCTCACATGATAAACGGCGCGACAGCGCTGGATTTCGTACGTCGCGAGACAATGAGCAATGCACAACTGATACGACTCTGGCAAGATAAATTACGCAATGCTGACCCCGCCCGGGCAAATCTGCTACATCACTGGATCCAATGGGCCGAACAGGATCCAAGTGCTCCCTTGACCCCATGGCCTGCCCGAACAAGTCTCGTTTACTGGGGTCGAATATCACTGATCGCACTACCGGGTGAACAGTTTGCCACCGTCGCGATACAGCTGCGCAAGCTGTTGCAGGAGCTCACCGGCAGATCCGAAGTCTCGTTTGTACTTCCTTATGCAGAAGGCAATCCTGGCTACATCTGCCCGGACGATGCGTTCGACCAGGGGGGCTACGAGCCCGATGAGGCCCATCGGTATTACGGCCAACCCGCTTCCTTCGCTCCTGGCTCCGTCGACAGACTGCTGAATACCGTGCGACTGCTCCTCAAAAGCTACCCATCACTTCAACAACCTTGACACGCAACCGGTTGCATGAAAAGCTGAGCTGACAGCATGAGTTTTCATACGCTGACCAACGGCCCCTGAGGAACCAACAATGTCAAAACGAGCAATATCAAGACTTGGTACTACCAGAATTCTCGCCGCATCCAGCGCTCTGTTGCTGACAGCTGGCACCACGCAGGCAGAAGATCTCAAGGTATGGAGTGGCTTCCCTGAAATGGCCCCCTTCTATGAACGTGTGGCAGCCGAACTCATGCAACAGCACCCCGACCTGAACATCACGGTCGAGGCCATACCGCTGAGGGAACATGAAAAGCGTGTCGCGCTGGGTGTCAGCTCCGGCTCGGCTGGCAATGTCATCATTGAACTGGCCAATTCCACCGCCACGCGTTATCTGGAAAATGAACTGTTCAACGAAGCCCCCGCCGAGGTGGCAGACTTTGTCAATGGAGACGGAAACTACAGCGACTTTTTCAGTCAAGGCGCAGCCTATCAGGGCACCGTCTTCGGAGTGCCTCTGTTCAGAGGCCAAGGCGCTCTGTTCTACAACACCGACATGTTTGCCTCGGCAGGGCTCGATGCCCCACCGGCCACTATGGCTGAGTACACCAATTACGCCAACAAGCTGACCCAGCGTGATGCCAACGGCAATCCGGAAGTGTCCGGCTGGAGCCTGCGCCTGTCGGGAGGCGGTCAGGGTATAGCCGAGAAATTCTGGATCAACATGTTTCAGTTCGGCGGCAACCTGGTGGAACCAGTTGGCGAAGGCAAATGGCAATCGGGAGTCAACACTGAAGCCGGTTTGCAGGCCTTCAACCAGTATGTCGAGAACGTTCATGCGCAGAAGAATGTCAGCGTCGAGATGCCTGCCGATGCCGAAGCGTTCGAACGCCAACAGACCGCCATGTTCATTCGCGAATCCTGGGTCATTGGCGATATTGCGAAGAAAGCTCCGGAACTGAACTATGCAACGGCACCATTGCCACGCGGCTCCATCGCTCTGGCAGTCAACCTCTATATCAAGGCCGAGGGTGAGGCCGAAGCCGCCGCCTGGGAATTCACGCAGATGGCCAATGAACCCGAACAGCTCAACTGGATGCTCGAGAACATCGGCTGGCTGCCCAACCGTGCCAATGTCGATTACTCAGCCGTGATCGAAAAATCACCGGCCTTTGCAGCCTTTGTAAACTACCCGGACGATTACGAATTCTTCACTTTGCCAGCCATTGGTCCGGTCGAAGAAGTGTTGTCTCGCGTTGCAGCCGCACTGACCGATGCCTTCGCCGATGAAGGCCTGGCCGGCAACAGCGACGCTCAGAAAGCCATTCTGTCCGAAGTAGACGACGACATCAACAAGATCCTCAAACGGGAAGGATTGCTTGCGGACTAGGGCGCACGACCACTGTCCGGGCTGTCCTGCTGTGCTGCGAGGCGGGCTTCCCGGATGGTACTTCATCTCACATTCATCAAATCGATAACGTAGGTCGCCGTGCTCAGACACCGAAAACTGTTGTTCGCCCTAGCGGCACTGATACCGGTCCTGGCTATTTACGTCTGGGTGCGGATTCTGCCCATCGGCGAGATTCTGCGCTTGAGTCTCCATAAATGGGACATCATCTCGAAGAACAAGCCCTTCATTGGTCTGGAGAATTTCCGAGAGCTTCTCGAGGACGATCTGTTCCAGACGGCCTTGCTCAATACTGCCATCATCGCATTCGGCGTTCTGCTGATCACCATTCCGTTGTCACTGGGCTTGGCCGCACTTATCTACCACCGCACGCGATCGCGATTCGCCGGTTTCTATGAAACCGCCATCTTCATCCCACATGTCGTCTCGCTTGTACCAGCCGCGATGGCCTGGAAATGGATATTCGACGCCAAGCTCGGCCCACTGAACGCGCTGTTGATGAAGTTCGGAATGGAACCTCAGGCCTGGCTGTTCGATCCGGTGTTATCCATCCTTTGCATTATTGTTCTGTGCTCATGGCAGGCGCTGGGTTATGCGGTGCTGATCTACATCGTCGGTTTCAAGAATCTGCCGCATTCGCTCTATGAAGCCGCTCGACTGGATGGCGCCTCTTCATTTCAGGCCTTTCGCTTCCTGTCTATCCCGCTGCTGAAACCGATAACCTTGTATGTGTCTGTCGTCACCCTGGTATCTGGGTTCAACGTCTATGCACAGGCATTTGTGCTGGCATCCGATTCTCAAGGTGCTCCGGGGCGTCAGGTACGCGTGCTCGTCATGGACATGCTGGAAAACAGCTTTCGCAATTACCGAATAGGATATGCCGCCTCGGAAGCAGTGGTCCTGCTGGTAATCGTCCTGATACTGACGCTGATCCAGTTTTCCCTGCTGCGCGAGAAGGGAGGCAGATCACGATGACTCGAACTCGCCTGACCAATCTACTGATCGATGTCGTTCTGCTGGGATTCTGCATCCTGATGATCACACCTCTGGCGCTGTTGGTATCCAATGCCTTCAAATCGCCTCAGGAGTTGTTGAGCTGGCCTCCCCGGCTCATCCCCGCCAACCCGACAACCGACAATCTGGCTGCCGTGATCGCCGATACACCCTTGATGAGCTGGGTGCTGAACAGCCTGATGTTTGCAGTAGCCTCTACAATCGCCATCCTCATCACGTCGTCGATCGCTGGCTACATACTCGGCAAATTCCGCTTTCGTATCTTGTCGGTCATTTTTGCCATCATCCTGGCGACGGCAATCATCCCATTCGAGGTGTACATGATTCCCCTGTACTTTCAAGTGCAGGAACTGGGCTTGCTCGATACGGTGCCAGGCTTGCTGGTAGGCTATCTGGTCATGAGCTTTGGTATCTTCCTGATCCGGCAGAGCGTCATTCATGCCATTCCCGACGAACTACTGGAAGCTGCGAGAATCGACGGTGCCGGTGAAATCTGGATATTCTTCGTCATCGTTCTGCCTCTACTGCGTGGTGCTCTCGGGGCACTCGCCGTTCTCGCCTTTTTCCAGGCCTGGACTTCATTCGCATGGCCGCTGATTGTGGCAACCTCCCGAGAGTCCTACACGATAGAGGTGGGACTTGCGCTGTTTCAGACAGGATATACCGTTGACCTTGGCAAACTCAGTGCAGCCGCAACAGTTGTATTGATACCATCAGTGACGATCTTCGTGATGCTTCGCAAGAATTTCGTGGAAGGTATAGCGGCTACCGGACTCAAGGAATGATGAGTGATATCGCCTTCATGACGCAGGCAGACAGCCGATACCTTGATGCCAACCAACGATCGATCGAATGGGTACTGTCCCGTAGTCATGACGAGCCGTGGATCAACACTAAATTCAATCCGATCGAACTACGCGACTACAGCATCGAGGACGCTTTGCGAGGGCCCGGTTTTGTGTATGGCTGGATACAGGGCCGTGCACTGGAATCTCTGATACAACACGCCAGAAGTCTCGCGGTCGACGATCCTTTACTGTCAAGCTCCTTGCTCGCTCGTTGCCGTGTGCTGTACAAGGCGCTGGATGACTTGCACAGTGAGCACGATCACGCCTGCTTCTGCTATGACCGGAACATGACACCAGTCGTTACCGGATCACAGTTCACCGGTCAAGCGCAACGACGCTCACCGCGCATCCGTACCTATTCCGATCTGTTCGTGGTCAAAGGTCTGATAGCAGCCAGCGCTCTATTGGCGCCAGAGTGTCTGGAGCGACATCTGTCATCACTGGAGATAATCATACAGGCCATCGACAATGATCACTTTCTGATGGACGAGTCCGGACATATCGATCACGAAGCACTTCAGCGGCAGGAGAAGGACTTCGGTCCTCGCATGATCGCCTTGGGAGCTGCCAGCCTTTTGCACAGTCTCGACCTTCCTCATCGGGACCACTTCTCCAAAAGATTCGTTCAGGATGTTCTCGAGCAGCATGCACACGCCAACTCAGGTCTTATCAGCAATGCCCCAGGCGGTGCGGTACTCAATGCCGGGCATGCCATCGAACTGATCGGTTTTCATCTCGAAACCTGGGGCAATGCCCTGCCGGACAGGGTCATCGCAACCCTCTCGAGACTGTTGGCTGGAACATTCAACAGCGCTTTTGACGGCAGCGGATTGCGCCTTACCATTGATCTGGCTACACGGAAAAGCTGTAGCAACCTCAGTCCCTGGTGGTCGCTTCCGGAAACCATACGAGCTGCATCCCTCGCTTTCGAATTGACGCAGGACCCGCAGTTCCTGCAGATATGGCAGGCAGCAGACAAGGCCTTCTTCGAGAATTTCTGGCTTGGCTCCCCACCGCTGGCTGTACAAATGATGCGCGATGGGCATGCCGTGGATATCGTACCGGCCACCCCCGACCTCGATCCCGGTTATCACACTGGCTTGAGTCTGCTGGCCGCCAGAGGCGTCTGTCAGCGACGACTCCTCACCTCCACCACCCACTGAACAGCCGGATATTTGCATGGCAACGGTACAGATAGACAACGTACACAAGAGTTACGGCAAAGTTAAATCGCTGCATGGCGTTTCCATGGGTGTGCCCGACGGTGCATTTGTCGTCCTTGTCGGACCATCGGGCTGTGGCAAATCCACTCTGCTGAGAATGATTGCAGGCCTTGAGGAAATTACGGCAGGCACCATCAGTATCAATGACAAGGTCATCAATGAGGTGGAGCCAAAGCATCGGGATATCGCCATGGTTTTCCAGAATTATGCTCTGTACCCGCACATGACCATTCGTGAAAACATGAGCTTTTCTTTGCGCCTGGCCAAGCGCAGCAAGGATGAAATGGAGGTAGCGGTCAAGAATGCCGCCGCCATTCTAGGACTGGGCGACTACCTTGACCGATACCCGCGGCAACTTTCTGGCGGACAACGCCAACGAGTGGCAATGGGACGAGCCATTGTCAGAGACCCAAGCGTCTTTCTGTTCGACGAGCCGTTGTCCAATCTGGATGCGAAATTGCGTGTACAGATGCGTGCCGAGCTCAAATCATTGCATCGCCGTCTGAAGACGACAACCATTTACGTGACACACGACCAGGTAGAAGCGATGACCATGGCTGATCAGATCGTCGTGATGCGAGATGGTCTTGTCGAGCAGGCGGGGGCGCCACTGGAACTGTTCGACAAGCCCGTCAATCGGTTTGTTGCCAGCTTCATCGGCTCTCCGGCCATGAACTTTCTCGATGGCGCCATCGAACAAAGGGAATCCACATTTCACTTCCGCTCACACTCCGGCCTGTCTCTGCCTGTTGACCAATCCGTTGCCAGAGACCATGCCGGCAAGGCAATCGTCTATGGCGTGAGACCTGAGCATCTGTCACTGTCTGATACTCCCGGCGCATTTCAGTGCACGGTACAGGTAGTCGAACCCACCGGCTCCGAAACCTTGATCATCTGTGGCTCGGGTGAAGAGAAACTGGAAGCCTTGCTGCGCGAACGAGTCATGGTTGAGGTGGACAGCTCCGTGTCATTACAGGTGTCCGACGGTCAGAGTCATCTGTTTGATGCCGATACTGGCATGCGCCTTTAGTCTCCTGCAGTCTCCTGAGCCTCACGCTCACCCAACTGGCGACGCATCTCCTGATGTACGGCCTCGGTGATCGGATAATCATGCAGGCTGGCAATGGCGGCCAGCTTGAACAGGATACAGGGCGCACCATAGACGATGGCCAGCCACAGCACGGGGCCCTCGGCGTTGGCCTCTCTGGCACTGAACCCGGCAAGTTCCAGCAACGGAAACGCGATACCGATGGCCAGTGCATAGGACAGCTTGGATGCCGTACCCCACAAGGCAAAGAACAGCCCGGGTCGGCGATAGCCATTCTCCAGTGCATCCCATTCGATGACATCGGCATTGATGGCGCTGGGCAGTGACAGATCGGCGCCGGTAGTGAAACCGGTGGCCACCACGATCAGGTAGAACCAGGCGACGCTGGTGGCCCCCAGGAACGGTGTCCAGACGAAGAACAGGCAGGCCAGGATCATCGCGATAGACCAGGTGCGGTGCTTGCCCAGACGTTTCGAGACTGCCAGCCAGAAGGGCACAGCGACGGCTGCGGCCACGAAATACACAAACAGAAAGATACCTGCCTGCGCAGGCACCGCCAGCACGTGCGTGACATACAGCAGAAACAGGGTGGCAGGGATGGCGTTGGCAACCGCGTTGAGCAGAAAACTCAGCAATAATTGCCGAAAGGGGTTCGGTCGCAGCATCAGTTGCCAGGCAGCCTGCAGCGATTGTCCCGGCAGCCGGGTCTGCGCCACATCCGGCACTCGCCAGGCGGCCCACGCGGTCGTTGCCAGCAACGTGATCAGGACCAGCCAGGTAATGGCTCGCAATGCTCCGGCCAGGTTCTGCGAATTCTCGCTGCTGAACAAGGCAACAATCAGCAAGGCCGCCAGCGTACCGCTCAGGCCGAAAGCCACTCGTGAGCCGGCGATGACGCTGCGCTGATTGTAATCGTCCGACAACTCTGCCGCCCAGGCACTGCCTGGCACGATGGACAGTGTGCCCGCCACGTAGATGGCAACCGTCCAGCCCAGCAGATACGTGCCCGATGCATCACCAGGCGGCATGAACAGAAACCAGACTGATATTGCAACCATGGGTGCTGCAGCCACCACGAAAACCTTGCGTCGGCCATATCGACTGCTACTACGATCGGACCAGTAACCGACCAGTGGATCGGTGACAGTATCTGCCAATCGGGCCAGCAACAGCAGACCGCCAATGGCGCCAAGACTCAGTGATGTGGACTCGGCATAGAAGGTGGGTATGATGACCTGCAACGCAATGAAGGCCGCAGCCAGCGGAAAAGCCAGACTGGCATAAGCGGCCAGCAGGCTCGCAGGCAGTCGAGATGATGTCGGTAGAGACGACAATTGCCGCTCTAGTCCATCACGTATCTGTTCCGCTACCCGCTACGGTGCCGGCTCGAGTCGTGCCGTCCCCATGCGAACGGGAAAGCGCCAGGTGTCATCCTGCCCCGAATCATTGTGCCAGGCCCATTTTGCATCCCTGTCACCACCGTCAACGTCATTGTTAAGCTGGATATCCAGCCCGAAGGGTTCATCCACCGGTATGTTCGCTGCCTGCAGATCCAGTTTCACTTCATAGACCTGCTGCTGCTCAGGTGCATTGCACAGACATACCGCAAACTCGAACATCGAGACATCAACCGGAATGGAACGATCGCCCGAATCCAGCCGGGTATCAGCACGTCCAGTGGCATTGGCTGCGCCCTGGGATGTCAGCAGAGGAATGATGGCATGGTAATCATCCACGCCATCGTAACTGGCGCCCTTGCTGTTGTTGCCGTCCCAGAAGATATCGATGGCATCATCCTCGTAGGCCAGATCGGAATCGCCGAAGGGCGTCTGCTCGCCGAATTTTTCCCCGAACACCATCAGGTACAGAAACTCGCCGTCGTGCATTGCACCCCAGCGATAGCGGCGATCCTCCCCCGGCTGCACCACCCCTTTGTCGATCAGCACCTGATTGATGAACAGGTCGTTGTCCGCCTCATCCACAAACTGGGCATTGTTCCAGATGGAATCGTAGCTGCCATCGATTCTCGGTGCTCTGGGGTGGTAGGCAATCACTACTTCGGGTGGTATCTGGTCGGCATCGTTGGGGCCGGTCCCTTCCAGGCGTTCGCGCAGATTGCCGAAGCCATCGCCATCCAGGTCAAGCTCCGGCCTGGGGTCTTCCTCGGTGGACTCGATCACGTACTCGCTGATGTCAACATCAACTGCCCGGTTGGAATTGATGCCGCTGATATCGACACTGTAATTGGCCAACAGCAGTTCACCACCCAGTTCGGCCGGCAGATCCTCGACGCCAGTCTCTACCCAATCGACCGTCAGTGTCACATCACTGCCCTGTGGCACCTGGACCTCGCCTCGCCAGCTGGTATCGCCAGCCGGGGAAGCAAGCTGCACGACCGGGTATTCGACATCACCGACATCGACACGGACACGAGCCTCCACGCGGGTGTCATCGATCTTCCTGCTCTGCAGGAAACCGGGTCGGTACAACTCGAGTCCGGCCGGCTCGTTGACCTGCAGCTGCCCACCAGAGGAAGCCGAGTCGCAAGCCGTCAGCAGGCTCAGAGGCAACAACAGGCAGGCACAGCGGCCCATGCCGACGGTTCGTCGTTGTGTGCCTGCCGCGGTGCGTAGCTCATGATGGCTTGCGCGCGCTTGTGCGTCTGTCGTCATTGTCTGCTGGCGTGTCGGTCGGCCCATGTGGATGGCCTCTAGAATGGCTGATCAATGGTAAGCGACAATCGGCAGCCATCGTCGCTGCAGCCGCCGCCTCCCGATCCCCCGGACGAACTGGCCGCACTGGCAATCAGACCCAGTATGAGTACTCCCCCCACGATATACACGACCCTGGAGATGCCTGCCCCCTCCCGGGCTGCCGCGTCAGCGCTGGCATCGGCCTGAGCCTGAATCACGGGTTCTTCGGCCGGAGGTAGCACTATATTTCGCACCAACGGACTGAATGTGTAACCTCTTACTGTTCGGTTGCCGCTGGTATCACGTGCCTGAATATAGTATTCGATGGCCCGCGTGCCGTTCGGATCTGTCGGAATCTGCGCAATGTAGGTAGACGAGTAGGACACCTGCATCATCACATACCGTGAGAAACTGGTTTCACCGGCGTAGCGATAATAGAAGATCACACTGTCCAGATCCTGATCATCCACCACCGTTGCCACGAAGGTCTGCCGAATGTCCGCTTCAGCCTCGGCCACGACATCATGCTCGATCAGCGGTGGTTCGAGATCCACCGAGGCGTCCGTATTGGCCACCGAGCGTCCATAGGCTCCCCGTTCATACTGTGCCAGCAGCAGGCCTGACGTTGCGGAGCTCCCGGACAATGCAGGTACCGGCGCATCGGCCAGCGCCACCCGACCGGAAGGCATCACCTGACTCACAGCGAACAAGGCAATGAACAATGTTTTCAGGCACCTAAGCATGTTTTCTCTGTGTTCGCCCGTGACCGTTCCCAATTGGACCAGATTCCATCAACGCAAGCCAGCGAAAGGTCGACTTGTTAACCTTTATAGACTAGCTTACCGACAACTTCACCGGACAACCAATCGTGAACAAGTACAAACGCTACATTCCCATCGCCGCCATCATACTACTGGCACTGGGTGTCAATCTGGACCAGTTCGGCATTGATCTGCACGCCCTGTCACGCGGTGGCAGTGCACCTGCTACCACCAGCGTTCCCGTTGACAGCAGCAGCAACCGTTCCGGCTCGCATCAAGGCGAGGCTCTGAGTGAACCGGACTATCCGAAGTGGACCGACACCGAGCCCAATGTCAACCAGTGGCACATCTTCGCCGGAGAGATCAACCGCAGCGGCAAACCCGTCGGCTTCCACGCCCGCCCCGGTGGCCAGGACCCCTCAGGAGCCAGAGTCAAATCCATTCGCGATCGCCCCAACAGCGCCGGCGTCTACACCGCCAACATCGAGATTCGTGACGGTCAGCAATGGAAGGGGAAATTTTCCAGCTTCTTTCCCGACTCACTGACACGCGATGAAGTATTGCAGGCTGTTCTCAATGCCTACCGGAACAGTGATGATCCGCGAGCACAGCCCTTCGAAGGTCCATCCGGGCTCGGGTTTGCGGTGCAGGGCTACACGTCCAGTCGCGGTGGCATCAATACCGCCTTCCCCATCTACGTCCGGGACTGAGCAATCCGGGATTGATGAACCATCAACACGTCACGCTGAGCAACGGTTGACCCCATGAACAGAGCGCTGTCGGCACTACCCCGCCTGATCCTGCTGTTCACTCTGCTGGCAACACAGCTGTTGCCTGCAGTGCGTGCGCAGCAGCCGGAAACAGCTGCCTCGGAGACCTCGACAGCCCCTGCCGAGGAGGGCAGCGTGCAGAACCCGGCAGCGACTCTGGAGAGGTTGGCGTATGTGCAGAGCGTGCTCAGTCAGAAAATCGATGAGCGCAGCAGTCTGGGGGAGGCCATCCAGACTGCCAACGAGCAGGATCAGGAAGATCTGCGAGCCCAGGCAGAGGAGCTGAGTGAAGATATTCAGCAATTGCGGGACACCCTGGAGACCATTGCCATCGGCGGCGTCGACAACAGTCTGTTTGCACCCGCGACGGAAGAACCCGACAGCAACTGGCGTGAAGACATTGCCCTGATTGCACAGCCAGTCATCGACAGCCTCAAGGACCTGACCGAAAAGCCCCGCAAGATCAAGGAACTCAACGACAGGATTGCGCTGCGTCAGCAAGAACAGGCAGCCGCCACACAGGCTCTGGATAATCTCGCCCCTCTGGCAGATCGAGCGCAGGAGGGAGCGCTGGCGGACTCACTGGACCGACTGGTCAAGCTGTGGCAAGGCAGGCTCGACGATGCCCGCAGTGACATCGAGATCGCGCGCTTCCAGATCGCCGACCTGCAAGGCGACAAGTCTCTGGTTCAGACTCTTGCAGAATCACTGCAGGATTTCCTGACCGGTCGAGGCCTGACCCTTCTGTTGGCCATCCTCGCAGCGTCCATCGTGTACTTCGGCGTGCGCTTCCTGATGCGCGGTTACCGCTCCGCACTGGTCGACAAGGCCACGCCGGAGAGCCGTACCCGTTATCGGCTTGCTGCCTACAGCGTGCAGGCGCTGACCTTCATACTCATACTGATTGCCGTTTTCGTCGTATTCTACCAGCGAGGCGACGTGCTGCTGCTGGGACTGCTCATACTTCTGATCGTGGGCCTGGCCCTGGGCATCCGCAATCTTCTGCCACGCTACCTCTCCGAAGCCCGTTTGCTGCTGAATATCGGCCCCATGCGCGAATCGGAACGCATCATGTATCGTGGACTGCCGTGGCGCGTCGAATCCATCAACATGTACACCGTGTTGCGCAATCCGGAATTGCACGGTGTCCTGCGAATTCCGCTGGCCGAGTTTCACGACACGACATCCCGCCCATCCGGCAAGGATCCCTGGTTTCCGAGCTCGCGCGGCGATACCGTACTGCTGGAAGACCACAGCCCGATGGAAGTGATCGACCAGAATCCCGATACGGTAGTGCTCAAGCACCGCGGCGGCCAGCTGGTGAGCATGCCTGCCGTGGACTTCTATCGCGCAACCATGACCAATCTGTCGCGCGGCGATACCTTCGGTGTCACCAGCAGCTTCGGCGTTGACTACCGGCACCAGGACATCAGTCTGACTCAGGTGCCCAAACTGCTACGCGATGCCGTCAGAGAACAACTCTCGCAGACCGACCTGGCCAGCTTCATCAAGGATGTAAGAGTCGAACTGAAACTGGCCAACGATTCCTCCCTGGACTACTGGATCTTCGTCACCTGTGACAGCCGTGCCGCGAAGTCCTATCGCAAGATCGAGCGGACCATTCAGAGTGCCTGCGTCGATGCCTGTACCCGAGCCAAGCTGATCATTCCGTTTCCGCACCTGTCCGTATTGCACCAGCCAGGCTGAACAAGCCTCGCCGAGGCATCAACCCACAACCGGAGTTCACCGTCGGTCAGGCTGCGCTCCGTCCCCGCCCTGCAGGCACCAATTACCACGTGCCCCGCCAGTCCATGCGCAAGACTGGCGCTCATCCGGGTATACGCAAGCTGCCTTTCTCCTCTATTTTCCGATCGCGGGCTGTCTTGCGGCCATCGCTCGCTATAATCGACGGTACCTTGTCAAACATCATGCAATGCAATCATGGGCCGACGTAGCGACCACAGCCGCGAGCAATTGCAGGAAATGATCATCGAGGCGGCTCTGAACCTCGTCAGGCAGAGAGGCGTCGAGAAGGTCACAGCGAGACAGATAGCCACTGCCGTGGGCTATACGCCGGGCATGCTGTATTCGGTATTCATCAACCTGCAGGATATCTTTCTGCACGTCAACCAGATCGGATTGCGCGCGCTGCATGAGCGTTGTGCCGCTGCGCAGCAGAGCAGCAGCAACCCGGCTGACGCCATCCGCTCCATGGGTCAGGCCTATCTGCAGTTTGCCCGCGAGCACACGCATCAGTTCGATCTGATGTTCACCCGCAGTATCCAGCACCCGGACAAGCCACCACCGGGTCTCGGTGACCAGATCCGCACCATGTTCGAGCTGCTCAGCCAGCAGCTGCATCAGTTGCGACCAAACGCCCCCGAGAATGAAGTCCGCCAGGGTGCGCTGGCATTGTGGTCGGGCGTGCATGGTACAGCCGCATTGAGGCTGTCATCGCAATTTCACCTCGAGTCAACGGACGCCGACAGTCAGATCGTCGATCTGCTCATCGACAGTTTCATTCGCCACTGGCAATCCCGCCGCTGAACCGTGACCGCAAGGAGTGACGCCCATGATGCCTGACGACCTCTGGTTCGATCCGTCACTCTGTTTCATCGGCAATGACTGGGTGAAGCCTGCCGATGCGCAATACCTGGCACTGTCGGATCCATCCACCGGTCTGCCGATCTGCGAAATAGCACGCGGTGGCCAATCCGACGTCGACCAGGCCGTCGCCGCAGCTGAAGCCGCTCTGCAGGGAGACTGGGGACGCATGAGCGCGCCGGAACGAGGCCGTATACTGGCACGTATCGGGCAGCGAGTGCTGGAGAACAGCGAAACTCTGGCGCGACTTGAATCGCTTGACGTAGGCAAGCCACTGAGCCAGGCCAGAGCCGATGCCCTGGCCCTTGCGCGCTACATGGAATTCTACGGAGGTGCCGCGGACAAGATCCATGGCAGCACCATTCCCTATCTGGACGGCTACACCGTGTACACCCTGCGTGAACCGCATGGCGTTACCGGCCACATCATTCCCTGGAACTATCCCATGCAGATCATCGGCCGCTCGGTGGGCGCGGCCCTGGCCATGGGAAACGCTGCCGTGCTCAAACCCGCCGAGGAAGCCTGCCTGACGGCACTTGCCTTTGCCGACATGGCGCGGGAAGCCGGCCTGCCTGCCGGTGCGCTGAATGTGATCCCCGGGCTCGGCACGGAGGCCGGTGCCGCCCTCGGAGAGCATGCAGGTGTCCAGCACCTGTCCTTTACCGGTTCTCTTGCCACCGGCAGGCTTGTCCAGGCCAGTGCCGCGCGTCATGTCGTACCCGTGACGCTGGAGCTGGGTGGCAAATCGGCACAACTGGTGTTTGCCGATGCCGATCTGGATGCAGCCCTCCCCTTCCTGGTCAATGCCGGTATCCAGAATGCCGGCCAGACCTGCTCGGCCTCATCGCGCATTCTGGTGCAACGTGACATCCATGATGAACTGCTGGAGCGAATGGCCCGGCAGTATCGACAACTGCAGGTCGGACCGGCCATGCAGGACCTGTCTCTGGGACCACTGATATCAGCCCGACAACACGATATGGTCAGCGCCTGCCTGGACCAGGGGCAAGACCTGGAAGTTGCTGCCCGCGGGCGTATCGTCGACGAGGCACCGGCAGGCGGCTTCTATCTTGCCCCGGTACTACTCGCCGGTGCTGCGCCCGAGCATGTGCTGGCCCAGGAGGAAATCTTCGGACCGGTTCAGCTGATCCTGCCATTCGACGATGAAGATCACGCTGTCGCCATTGCCAATGGTACGCCCTATGGCCTGGTGGCCTCTGTCTGGAGTCGGGATGGCGCACGACAGATGCGTCTGGCCAGACGGCTGCGAGCCGGGCAGGTATTCATCAACAACTATGGCGCCGGAGGCGGTGTCGAGCTGCCCTTCGGCGGTACGGGCCTGTCGGGACATGGCCGCGAGAAGGGGTTTGAAGCACTGTACGGATTCTCGACCCTGAAAACCGTGGCTTCACGCCACGACTAGCGTGGTATGACGCATGCAGGGGATGAATGATTACTGCAACTCGCAGCATGACCGTCGAACTGGCAGCCAGACTGGCGTCTGCCAGGAAGTGGATGGCGGATGCTGTATCCAGGGTCGTTTTCTCGCCTCGATGAGGCTAGATCCGGTAGCGCGCGGTCATTTCGACATTGCCTTCGGCGCTGTTGCGCAGTTCCTCCGATGAATGCCGCACCCGGGCGGCGGCCTCCTGATTGCTCTGCTGTCGCTCGATGACCTCCGCCAGAATGGACCGGACGTTCTTGTTGTCACCCGTGGCATCCCCAACCAGCTTGGTAATGCCTCTGGCAGTATCGGATTGAACCAGCACCGACTCGGAGATGCTGGTCTGCAGTCCATCGATCTGCGAGACGATCTGATTGATACTGGCAATGGCCTCTACGGCATCATCGGTATCGTTGCGGATGGCCGCAATACGAACCTCGATTTCATCGGTTGCCTTGTTGGTCTCCTTGGCCAGCTCCTTGACTTCATTGGCGACAACGGCAAAACCCTTTCCCGCATCACCAGCGCGCGCCGCTTCGATCGTGGCATTGAGAGCCAGCAGATTGGTCTGCTCGGCAACCGATGTGATCAGCTTGATGACCTTGCCGATATCCTGCGATGACTCGGACAGCGTGCGCATGGTGCCTCCTGTACTCCTGGCAAGCTCAACTGCCTGAGACGCGACCGATGAAGCCTGTGAGGCGTTATCGGATATCCCACGGATACCCGTTTCCATCTGGTCGACTCGATCAGCCACCGCCAGTAGTACGTCTCGAACAGTCTGCGCCCCCTGGAGAACCCTTTGCGTCTGATCACCGTTCAACTGCGCACTCTCATCAATGAACTGGCCGAGTTCTTCGAGCTGCACGGCCGAATGGTTCACCTTCTGCGCATCCGTCCTGATCTTGCCGAAGTCTCGGCCGAACTGTGCAAAGAGACTCTCCAGATCTCTGGTCATGTGCGCCAGTGCATCATTCAGGTGCAGGTTCTCGCAGGGGTTCTTTTCCAGATAGCTCAGGTCACCGGCTGCCGCCGCACTGACACCCATTGACAGTCGATCGATTCGAGCCTGCAGCAACTGTTCACTGGCCGCAGATTCTTCGGCCCGTTGAATCGCCTGATGTCTCTCACTTTCGCGCAGTTCGGCATATTCGGCATCGCGGCGGTGCTCCACATCCTGCTTGATCTGCTGTTCCCGCTCCTCGGTACTCAATTCTGCGGCACGAATGAGCGCCAGCTCCGAGATGCGATTGCGCTTGAAGACCTGCAGTGCTCTGGCCAGGGCCCCCAGTTCATCCGAACGCGAGACATGCCGAATGGTGACTGTGGTTTCATCCTCGCTCAACCGCAGGGCTGCATCCACCAGGCGTTCCAGCGGCCTGGTCACATGCCAGCGTATGAATACTCCAAACACGATGGCGACACAGAACAGGATGGCCACGGCCGACCAGGCAAACTGGCGATCCTGACGCTGCACGCTCTGCTCCTGCCCCTCCAGCAGCGTCTGCATTCGCAGAGCCTGATCTTGAACCAGGGTATCGATCATTTCCATCGTGCGCTCTTCGATGATATCCACGCCACTTTGCAAGCCAATCGAATCGCTGTCGCCCGGCAGGAAATCCCGCATGGCGTTTTCATAGTGTTCCATCAGCTCGCTTGCCGAATCGAGAAACCCCTGCAGTTTGCCGCCGCCGCCTGTCGCGTGCCCCAGCCCCTGCAGATACCGTGCATGAGCGAGAATGGAGTCTCTGTTCTTCTGGAGCGCACTGCGAAACCGCTGAGCTTCGGCCTCATCACTGCTGAGCAATACACTCTTCCAACTGCGTATCAGCCGCTCCGCACCCATCTGGATATCGCGCAGAGCCAGCTGGCGCGTCTGAATCAGAGTCAGCTCATCGATCGTGCCGGTGTTTGCCTTGCGTGCGGTATTGACCTGAACACCCAGCAGCAACAGCACCACGATCGTACAGGCCAGCAACACGAACTGTATGCGCAAGGCCAAACCCAACTTTCCCATTCCGTGTATTCCAAAGACCGCTTCTACCTGATTCAGAATCGGCAGAAAACCCTGTTTACTGACACTTTAGCGCTTCATTACCGTTACAGAAAAAACCCTCTGGAGGCCTGATTTCTTCTGCAAGCCTGCCACTGTTTTCAGGAATCGGACCACCTTGCGACGATTTGGCCACCACCTTTCTGGCACTCACGCCCCTGCTTTGCTAACAACCGTAAAACTCTGCAGATGCTATACATCAGGACAGGCAGAGGATCTTTCCGTCAGATCAAGTGTCTGGCACAAAGGTCGCTAGCATTACAGCAGTAGTTGAAAAGATCGAGGATAAGACCATGATCACGACGTCCGACGACCGTCTCATTCAACCCAGCAGCTCATTGCAGGATTTCTTCCGTGAGCGAATCGAAGATGCTGCAGAACGCAACAAGCTGGATGGCAACGACGATGCCCTGTGGTATCTGACACAACTGCTTTGCAACTATTCGAAGACCAGGCATTTTCTCGATGATAACGGGACAGGCGCAACCCTGACACCACTGGCCGAATACTATCGCATGGCCCTGGAGTCACCCACCAAGCATGAACGTCGCCTGCAACTGCAACGCCTGGGTGATGTTGCCATTGTCGTAGCCGGTCTGTTTTCCGGCGCTCTCGATCGCAAACCCATCGACGTACGCTATTACATGTCCATGGGAGAAGCTGCCTACGGCACGCTGGCAGGAGAATCCAGCCAGTCCAGCAGGGATCGTGCTCTGCAGGGCATCTTTGAATCCCTGGCCAGCGATTTCAGTGACTATGTCGTTGTCATCTCGGAAGTTCCAACTCGTGCCCGCTCGGAGAAGGATCTGCTGCAACTGGTGGATGAATGGGAAATCAGTCATCACCCGGCATTGGCTCGACAACTTCGCCAACAAGGCGTTTTTCTCGAAGAGAGCATCGACAGCGACCACTCCAGACCCTTGCATTGATCTGCAATCAGACCATCACGAGACGGCGTCACATGCTGGTTGAAAATCTTCAGACAAGCCTTCAGAGGCAATACGATCTGGCCCTGCCCTACCAGGTGAAGCAGTTCGTATCACACGATGCCCTGCTGGCCAGAAACCTGGCGGGCTCGGTTCGTCAGGACGGCGGGCAAGAGTCCCATGACCACTCCATGGACATCGAGGAAACGGTTTTCATCTGCCAGAGCGGTGACACACTGGAGTTTACCGTCTATCTGGATCATGACGTGCTGGATATAGCCAGCGAGAACAGCAGAACCGATTGCCATGGTCGGCTACATACCTATGAGCAACATATCATCGACAGTCTCTGCACCGTAGTCGAGGGTGTCAGCCATGCAGTATGCCTGCTGTGGCATGCACACCATGATCGACAGTTGAGAGCACTGGATCTGGAATTGCAGGCAGAGGTCGACAAGTACCTGTTGCTGATGGCCTGCAATCCCGATGACGACAGCCGCAATCGATTGCACAGACAGCTGTTCGACAATGCGCGCTTTACCGCACCGGTGCATTCGGAACTGTACCAGCGTTACAAGGCTGCCAGTGATTGCGCGGCAAGCTACTGTGAATGGTTGACGCAGGCTTTCCCGCGCCCGGCCGATCAAACCGGATTGAATCAGGAGTTGGCGCGATTCTATCGTCTGTCAGGGTCGGCGAAATTCGAACACATCAGGCGTCTGCACTGATGTGATGCAACGAAGCGGCTCGATGTGACAGGGGCCTGTGTAGAAAGACCGGCAACTCAGGAAATGACGGCGCTGCGCTGGACCTTGTCGAAAATCTCGCTGTAACGATCGATCATCAATGACTTGTCGAAATACCGAGCCGCATGGGACTGCGCGAAGGCGGACATCTGTGCCAGCCGCTGCGGATCGGCCACCAGCTCGGCCAGACAATTTGCCAGTGCCTCCGCGGTTCTCTCCACCAGAATGCCGCCGGCGCCCTGCTCACTGCGCGACACGGCATCGGCACTGCCACCAGCATCCGTCAGCACTGCCGGTGTTCCAGCGGCCTGTGCTTCCAGTGCAGACAGGGGATGTCCTTCCCGGTCACTGGACAGAACAAAGACATCAAAGGCTGCGAGCAAGTCAGGGATGTCATCACGCTCTCCCAGCAACGTCACGACGTCGCGCAGGCCGAGCTCTGCAATCCTGTCTTCCGTGGATTGACGCTCCGGCCCTTCACCGACGATGACGACACGTACTGGCAACTGCAAGCGGTGCAGGATGGCTGTCGCTTCGACCAGTCTGAGGTGATTCTTCGCCTTGGCCAGTCGTCCGACAGTCCCAATCAGAAACTCCCCGTGGGACGCCAGCTGCCTGCGCAGACCGTTACCGTTGCCGTTGGCATAGACAGCGGTATTGACGCCGTTGTTGACGACGCAAATCAACGCCTTGTCAATCCCGACGTCATTGGCATAGAAATTGGCGGTGTCCTGCGACACTGCAATCATGCGAGCTGTCACACGGCTCAGGGCCCGATCGACGATTCGATTGTGCAAGCGCTTCCAGACGTCACGATTGTGCTCGGTGATCACCACGGGCACGCCACTCTTGACCAGCGCAAGACGCGTCCAGAGATTGGCCGTCCACAGATGGGAATTGACAACCTGTATACGATGTTTCAGTACCAATGCCCGCAGGCGGCGCGGAATACGGTAATCGACGCCGCGCTTCTTGTTCAGCAAGTGCAGAGTGACGTCGGGCGAGAGCTGAGCCGTGAGTTCTCCCAGAGCACTGAGACAGACGACATGAACCGAATCGCCACGTTCCACGAATTCGTTGGCCAGATCGACCACCATATGCTCCGCACCACCAACCGTCAGCGCCTCGATAACGAACATGAGCCGCCGACGTGTCTGCAGAAAGGAGACATTGTGCGGCAGATCCGACAGTTCATGAGGCCGGGCAGAGTTGCCCAGAGCAGATCGCTTGCGGCTCTCTGACTGGGTCGATGCGTGCGGTGAGAGGAGTCGGCTGTCCTGCACCGGTCGGGATGGAATCGACATGAAGTCCTTGTACTGGCAATTGGTACATCTGAAGGGCGCAGCTTATCACCGCATTGCAGTTTCAGCCAAGAGCAAAGCTCGCCGATTGCAGAGTCTTGAACCCAGGTCACGACACTCATCAGTCAGCATCGACAACCAGATAGTTCCGAGTGTGACGCACAGCAGTCACTCAGTGACAATGCGACCAGCTCCCAGTTCCAGCAATTTTTCCTGCAATATCGTCATCTCCTGTGACGGCACCAGCAGTGTCAGATGCACGCTGGCATCGAACTGACGCTCGTCCACCAGAATATCGGTGCCGCGCAGCCAGTGTTCCAGTGTGTCCAGCAAGTCATAGGAGAGTTCCACACGGAGACGTTCACGAATGAAACTATCTTGCACTTCGACCGCCAGCAATGCCTCCGAGGCCGACTGGCTGTAGGCTCGGACCAGGCCGCCGGCACCCAGTTTGACACCCCCGAAATAGCGGGTGACGACCACCACCACATGACCCAGACCGGAATGCTGCAGTACATTGAGTATCGGTTTGCCGGCTGTGCCTTTCGGCTCTCCGTCATCACTCTGGTCCTGCAGCCAGATATCCTCGGGGACCCCCGCCACCATGGCCCAGCAATGATGATTGGCATCCGGCATGTCGAGACGGCACTGCGCGATGAACTGGCGGGCGGCGTCCTTGCCCACGACATGTCCTACCCGGGTAATGAAACGCGAGCGCTTGATGACCAGTTCGAATTGCTGTGTGCCTGAGGGTGTAGGGAACCGGTCCATACCGCCACTGTAAACAAGTTGCAGGAAAAATACTGCCAAGCCTGCCCTGCCGGTGCACTGGTAAACCCTTGCATGGCAGAGGTATGATGCCGACGACACTGAAAGCTGCAGACGCACCGCCAGACACCCATGAAAAAGCCCGATACCGCCAAGCTCGATCGCCTCGTTGCCAGCGCTCGTGCCGACTACGCCAGCCGCGAGAACGGCTACCGTCAGCGAGCCCTGAAACTCTACCCCTGGATCTGCGGTCGCTGCATGCGCGAATTCACCCAGGCCAACCTGCAGGAACTGACCGTACATCACCGGGATCATGATCATGACAACAACCCGAATGATGGCAGTAACTGGGAGCTGTTATGTGTCTACTGCCACGACAATGAACACCAGCGCTATGTCGAACAGGTGACCTATGGGCGCGAGGATCAGGGCGAGACCGCGACACACAACCCCTTTGCCGATCTGAAGTCCCTGTTGAAGAAATAGGCGAACGCGATTCTCGTTCGACACCGCCTGCCGGGGTATCCCCGGCAGGCATGCGATCAGATCAGTGCCGCCACCAGCATTGCGACCGTGGCGCCGAAAGAGACACTCCAGACAATCGAGCGCCCGGGCACCCAGCCATAGGCGTAGGCAGGGATGTACACGACCCGAGCGGCCAGATACAGCCAGGCACAGATTTCCGTGAAGGTGCTGGACTGACCCGACAGGCTGACCACCAGCACGGCGATGGTGAACAGTATCAGGGCCTCGAAATGGTTGTTCAGGGCTCTGACCAGACGAGCCGTGCGCGTGCTGACCTGGTCGATCAGCGCCCCGCCCAGACGATCTGCATCCCGCGGAGACAATGTCTTCGAGGTTCCCACTTCCAGGTTGACCGGCACCGCCATGAGCACGAACTGCACGGTCTGCAACAGTGCAGCCAGTGCCAGAACCGTGAGTTCGGTCGTCATGCCCTGTCCCGTCTGCAGCACCCGCAGCGCCTAGTGGGCTGTCCAGCCGCCATCGACAGGCAGGCTGGCACCGGTGATTCCGGTGGCATCATCGGAACACAGGTACACGGCCAGGGCCGCGATCTGTTCGATGGTGGCAAATTTCTTGTTCGGCTGAGCGGCCAGCATGACTTCGTTGATGACCTGCTCTTCCGTCATGCCACGAGCCTCCGCCGTTGCCGGAATCTGCTTTTCCACCAGCGGCGTCCAGACGTATCCGGGGCAGATGGCATTGACGGTGACACCCTGTTCGGCCAGTTCCAGTGCCAGTGTCTTGGTCAGACCGAGCAGCCCATGCTTGGCGGCAACATAAGCCGACTTGAAAGGCGAGGCCACCAGCCCGTGAGCCGAGGCAATATTGACGATTCTGCCCCACTGCTGTTGTTTCATGTGAGGCACTACCCCCTTGGCGGTATAGAAGGCCGCGGAGAGATTCAGGGACATGATGGCTTCCCATTTGTCATCCGGGAAATCCTCGACGGGCGAGACGAATTGCATGCCTGCGTTGTTGACCAGAATGTCCACCCCCCCGAAGGCCGAGGCAGCTGCATCCAGCATGCCACGAACTGCCGCAGGATCCATGAGATTGGCCGAACTGTAGATGACCTTGCCACCGGAGATACCTTCCAGACGAGTGCACAACTCCTGCACTTCATCAGCCGACTCCAGACCATTCAATACGATATTCATGCCCTTGGCAGCCAGTGCCTCGGCAATACCGAGCCCGATTCCGCTGGTTGAGCCGGTTACCAGCGCGGTCTTTGCATTACTCATGAAGTCATTCCTCGACGTAGATTGAAATTTCACGGAAGCCAGTGCTCTATTCTACCGGCAAACTGCCAGCGGGTAAGTGCCATGGCACCTTGTTCAGCCCCGGTTTACACTAGCGGTGTATCCACACCCCACACCGGCAGATCATGACAGGCAATCAGGCAACCGGCTCCGACCAGGACCTCGACATCATTCTCGGCACCATGACCTTCAGTGGTCAGGTCAATGCCGCCACGGCAACCGACATGATCACAGCCTTTCAACAGGCGGGGCACACGGCACTCGACACCGCTTATGTCTACAACAAGGGCGGTACGGAGACTTTGCTGGGCGAGCTCAATACCCAGGGTGTTCTGCAAGGGACTCATATGGCGGGCAAGGCCAACCCTGCCGAAGAAGGCGGGCTCTCGGCCGGTTCGGTACGGCGTCAGCTGGAAACCTCGCTGCAACGCCTGCGCATGGAGTCGCTGGATCTCTTCTATCTGCATTCACCAGATCTGAACGTCCCCATCCGTGAAACTTTGCAGGCGGTGGCGGATCTGCACCAGAAGGGTCGTTTCCAGCGCTTCGGCCTGAGCAACTACGCTGCCTGGCAAGTTGCCGAGATCAGCGAGATCTGCCGCGCCGAGGGCTGGATCATGCCCACTGTGTATCAGGGCATGTACAACGCACTGACGCGCGATGTGGAACGCGAGCTGTTTCCCTGCCTGCGCAACTACGGGATAGCCTTCTACGCCTATAACCCACTGGCAGGCGGTCTGCTCTCGGGCAAGCATCAGTCGGTGGATGAGATACCCCCCGGAGGCCGGTTTGCCGACTTTGCCGGTTATCAGAGTCGTTACTGGAAACCGGAATACTTCGAAGTCATCAATCGCCTGTCGGAGCAGTGCCGGGCCGAAGACATCGAACCGGCCGCAGCCGCACTTCGCTGGCTGTGCCACCATTCGGCATTGACTGGTCCTGCCACCGACTCGGCGGCAAGCAGCGACAGACGCACGCCACATGCACTGATCATCGGTGCCAGTTCCATGCGACATTTCGAGCAGAATCTGCAAGCCTGTGCCGCCGGTGCACTGCCATCAGCCCTGGTGAATGCGTTCGACGAGGGCTGGGAAGAAGTCAGACCTGCCTGCATCAAGTACTTTCGCCCGTGAGGAAGGCCAGAACTGCCAAGACCCGGACAAATTTCTGACGCCATCAGGACTGTCTTGCCGACAGGCGCTTCAGCTGGTAGCGCAGACGCAATCCCAGTAGCAGGGAGGCTACGCTCAACCCGGTTATCAGGCCATACCACAGGCCGAATGCCCCTAAATCCAGTACGTGGGCACAGAAAACGCCAAAGCCGAATGCCACGACCCAGTAGGAAAAGGCATTGATCAGCATCGGTACGCGCGTATCGTGCAGGCCGCGCAAGGCACCGATGAGCATGATCTGAGCGCCATCGGACAACTGGAATATGGCCCCGAGCAACAACAGACTACCCGCGAATTGCTGCAACTCGATGTCGGCCGTATAGATGCCGGCAATCTGATAGCGGAACAGGATCAGGGTCGACGCTGTGGTCAATGCCATGCCCAGCGTCAGTATGATGCCACTGGCCACACGCAGTCGAACCGGCGCGGCATGCCCCATCACCGACGCCCGACCGATACGCGCCGTCAAGGCGAAGGACATGCCCAGCGGCAGCATGAAACAGAATGCCGAGGCACTCAGGGCAATCTGATGCGCACCGGCTTCCAGCAAGCCGATGGTACCCATCTGTATCGAGGTTGCCACAAACAGACCTGCCTCGAACAACATGCCGAGAAAGATGGGGATGGACAATGACAGCATGGGTCCTATCTGATCCCAGCGCGGACGATCGAAGCGTGCGAACAATTCGAAACGCGCAAAACGCTTGCCACGCAGCAGTTGCAACAACATCAGAGCCATGCAGATGTTGACAATCGTGGTGGCGATACCGATACCGAAGACACCCAGTTGCGGCAGGCCGGCCAGACCGAGGCCCAACCCCATACTGCCGATGGCATTGATGAGCAGCCCCATGGCCGTGACCAACAGCACGGGACGTGTCACATTGGTTGCCTCGCAAACGTTGCGCGACGCCATCACGATGGCAAAGAACGGCAGACTCCAGCAGGCTCCCAACAGATAATCACGAATCAGCGGCGGCAGCTCGGGTTCAAAGGGAAAGCGGTGAACGTTTCCGGCAATCAGCAAGAGCAGTCCCAGAGCGACAGCGCCGGTAATCAGTCCCAGCCATAGACCCTGTCGGAACACCGCGCCGACAAATGCCCGACGACGCTGGCCGATCAATCCTGACAAGGTCGGCGACAAACCGGCCATCAATCCGATGCACGACAGAGAGACCACAAACCACAGGCTGCCGCCGATGCCGCCGGCTGCCAGCTCGCTGCGTCCGATCCGTCCGGCCACGATGGCATCGACCAGCCCGTTGCCGATCTGCAGCAATTGTGCGCCAATGAGTGGCAAGCCAAGTCGCAAGGTCCGCCGGAGATCGGCGCGCAGCGCAGGACTGCCCAACCAGAACAGGAATCCGGCAGATGAAGTCTCTTTGGGGTCTGGCAAGCTCAAGACGCTAGTCCCAGTCGATGATGTTGGCAGGAAACGGCACAGCGTGGACATGTAGCCGTCGCGCAGACGCGCCACGCTAGTGTATAGGCAAACTGCCCTGCCGTGGTCCGACTGTCTGGGCTTGCAACCTCCTCTGCCACTACGATGGCTTTCGACGCTCCAGCGCAAACTGCAATGGCGACACCGAGCAGGATCAGCCGGGGAGTGACCGGAAGAACACGACACATACCCTCAGCATTCCTGTGGAAATACGTGAAGATATCCTTACGCTGCTTGTGGGAAATACCGTGATTTTCAGCACTGCGTGCGCAGCGATGATTGAACATGCTCCCGATGTACTTGTGCAAACCGGGTTGATACCCACACATTTCGTACTGGATATGCCGCTGGAAAACCGCCTTTGGCAACTGGCTCGTTGGGAAACGGGTTCGGATACACAATGAGTGATACTGGATGACACTGGCCCTCTCGCTTCGTTTACCATTGCCGCATGAACTCGCCGATCAGCCAGGCCATGCCGGATAACAACAAGGACAACACTGTTCGCCGCATCGCTCTGCGCACCGTCACTGCGGGCATTGCGCTGAATCTGGCACTGGCCGTTGTCAAGGGAATCGCTGGTGTTGTCGGCAACTCCTATGCTTTGGTTGCCGATGCCATCGAATCGGCCACCGATGCCGTCTCCTCGCTGTTATTGCTGTTCGGTCTGCGCTTTGCCCTGCGGCCTGCAGATGACAACCACCCCTACGGTCACGGCCGCGCCGAGGCTCTGCTCACCTTTGTCATCGTCGCCTTGCTGGTCACAGCAGCCGCCGTCATTGCGGTCGAGAGCATCGACCATATCCGCACGCCACACGATACCCCGCACGCCTGGACACTGATCGTGCTGGCAGCCGTCATCGTCATCAAGGAACTCGCCTTCCGCCATGTGTCACACCAGGGTGACACCACCCGCAGCACCACGCTCAAGGCAGACGCCTGGCATCATCGCAGCGATGCCATCACTTCTCTGGCGGCCTTCATCGGTATCGCCATGGCGGTACTGTTGGGCGATGGCTGGGAAGCCGCCGATGACTGGGCGGCGCTGGTTGCTGCCGTTGTCATCATCATCAATGCCTGGCTGATTTTCCGGCCGGCACTGGGAGAATTGATGGACGAGCAGTTTCATCACGATCTGGTCGAGGAAATACGCGAAATTGCCGCACATCACAGCAGCGTGATCGACACCGAAAAATGTTTCGTGCGCAAGTGCGGCGTGGAGCACTTCGTGGATCTTCACCTGGTGGTCAATGGTGAACTGAGCGTACGCAAGGGGCATGACATTGCCCATCAGGTGAAGGAAGAACTGATGACTCGCTTACCCGAGTTGTCCGATGTGCTGATTCATGTGGAGCCTTCCGAACCCGAGGACGCATCGTTCGACTGACAGCTGCCGTAGATCGATGGTTCGCGTTGCGACCGTGGCCGCGCTTGCTGATGGCAGCCAGTCAATCGCGCCTCTGCTCACATCAGTTATCTTCTCCGAAATTCGCATTTTCGGCTTGATAGTTCATCTATAAAGCGTATGCTTGTCGGTCGCCTTTCCCGGACGCAGCGATAATTGCGCCCTCCGGGTATTGCATCCTCGGTTGATGTCGCACCGAACTCCCAACACTCCGGAGCATTGACGATGAACGGATTCTCAGACACGAAAACCACGACCTCGTATTCCATCATTCTCGTGGTCGCCGGCGCCCACCTGATCAACGACCTGATCCAGTTTCTGGTTCCAGCCCTGTACCCGCTGTTCAAGGACAATTTCGATCTGACCTATCTGCAGCTCGGTCTGATTACGCTGGCGCAGCAGATCACAGCTTGCGTCCTGCAGCCTGTCATGGGACTGTACGGTGACATGCGGCCAAAACCGCTGACATTGGCCGTTTCACTGGTCATCGTGGCAGCGGGTGTTCTACTTCTCGCCACTGCCAGTTCATTCACTCTGTTACTCGCAGCTGCAGCTGTCCTGGGCATGGGCTCGGCCCTGTTTCACCCGGAGGCGTCTCGTGTGTCCCGCATGGCATCGGGCGGCAAACTGGGTTTTGCCCAATCCACCTTTCAGGTTGGTGGTAATACAGGCACCGCATTGGGCCCGCTGGCCGTCGTGTTGCTGGTATTACCCATGGGCCAGTCCAGCATCCTGTGGTTCGGTCTGTTGGCAGCCCTGGGCGTCATCATGCTGGTCTGGGTGGCGCGTTGGTACGCCAACCACCAACGCAAGCTCAAGGCGATGGGACCTGTAGCGAAAATACGTTCGGAATTTCCACGCGAGACTCTGATCATCGCCTTCGCGGTGATTGGCGCCTTGTTGCTGAGTAAATTCGTCTACATAGAAACGTTCAAGAGTTACTACAACTTCTTCCTGATCGAAAAATTCGGTCTGGAAATCGGGGAAGCGCAAACCTGTCTGTTCATCTTCCTCAGTGCCGTGGCCGTCGGCACCTTCTTCGGCGGACCCGTGGGCGATCGCCTGGGTCATCTGAAAGTCATCTGGGTATCGATTCTCGGTGCCCTGCCATTTGCGCTGATTCTGCCGCATGTGGGCCTGACGGCCACCGTGATACTGAGCATACTGGTTGGTCTGATTCTGTCTTCGGCGTTTTCCGCCATTGTGGTGTTTGCCCAGGAATTGTTGCCGCAGAAAGTGGGCATGGTGGCAGGATTCGTATTCGGCTTTGCCTTCGGCATAGGAGCGTTGGGCGCAGCCGCACTGGGCGCGCTGGCTGACCATATCGGTATCCAGCAGGTATTCAGCTATTTTTCATTGCTGCTGTTGCTCGGATTCCTGACCGCCTTTCTACCAAAGTCCAGACGCCTGACAGGCAATTCCGCTGCCCCGGCAGTTCCGGGAACAGCAGAACCCAGTCAGGCTTGATGGTTTGCAGGTAGCCGTTTGCATTGAATGCTGCAATCCCCGTCATTCAGTGATATGGACATACACCGCGGACAGGCTATTCGGACGCGATGACAGGTTTGCTCACGGGCCTTCCGTCATCGCTGAAGAACGCGCTGGGCTTCTGCTTGCCCTGCAGTTTCCACAGCAGCAGTTGTCCGACAAGCCGCAACGTGACACCAAGCGGAAATTTCGCCGAGTGCTTCGGGTAATCGGGAGCGCCCTTGGCGTATTGCGTTTGCACCACAGCCTTGACAGGACCAAGCACCTTGTCCCTGTCCGCCTCGTCGATGAATGTGTGGATGACACCGACAAACGGCATCTTTGCATTTACCGTATTGCCGACCACCGTATTGCAACAACTCGTGTACCAGCGAAGCAGACCCTTTTCTGTCAATCGCATGGACTGCAGCTTGTCATGCCCTTGCTGAATGGTCAGTTGTGACTGGGGCATCTGGAAGAGTTCTGTTCCACCGAAAGCATCCAGCACCTCGTCCTCTCGGCCCAGAAAACGTGCAAAGGCCTGACAATCACAGCAGCAACAGATCACACGATTACCACTTGACGGACTGACATTCGTGGCAAGCGCGGTGACTTCACCGCAGCGGCATTTCAGAGGCAGATTTGTCACAGGCTATGGCCGTTGAGCTAGCGAGATCAGCAGTATGCCGTACTCGCGAAATAGGTCCAGCACTTTCGCACCTGTTCCCTTTTGATGGAGGTTGCCATGCATTGGCTCTCATTGCATCTGGCTTCGCGCGTCAATCCTCCTTCGACAGTTGTGAGAGGTCTTTTGCATTCTGCTACTTTGCAGCCAAAGCTTTCTCGAGTGCATGAAGCAAATCTTCACGCCCGATGGGCTTCATCAGGCGAATGTCATGTGGCTGTAGTCCACTGCCATGAACAGTGGCCTCCTTGGCGTACCCAGACATGTACACGACGGGCAGGCCTGGCCTCTTGATCCTGATTTTTTTGGCCAATGTGGTTCCCAGCAATTCACCGGGCATGACAATGTCGGTCAGGAGCAGATCAATCGTTGGCATCTGATCGAACTGGCTGAACGCATCATCCCCGGATATCGATGTGATGACATCATAGCCGGCTGCAACCAGAATTTGATAGAAGACGGCTAGAACATCAGGGTGGTTTTCAACGAGTAGAATTCTCGCACTCGCCTCACCGGGGGACTTTACGGCACTGGGCAATTTCGGTGACTTCTTGATCGCCTGGTCCTTGGCAGCAACAAAATAGAGTTTGATCGTGGTTCCAACACCGACTTCCGAATAGACGCGAACCAAGCCACCTGATTGCTTCATGAAGCCCATCAACATCGGGAGTCCAAGCCCCGAGCCGACATCCGCCTTCTTGGTGCTGTAAAAGGGTTCGAAAATCTGTTCCAGGTTTTCACGGGGAATCCCTATGCCCGTGTCACTCACAGCCAGCAACACATAGCGCCCGGGAGGGATATTCTCATCAAGCTGCCCGAGGTAATCTTCATCGATGCGTACATTGCATGTCTCTATCGTGAGTTTTCCACCTGCCGGCATCGCCTCCCGTGCGTTGAGAATCAGATTCAGCAGTACACTCTCAGCCGAGCTTGCGTCCAATTCCGTTACCCAAAGACCTGCCAGCAAAGAGGTTTCCACTTCGATTTGTGACGGGAGTGTGCGTCCTATCCAGGTACTCAAATGACGGGTAAGATTGTTCAGATCAATCAACGTCGGCGCCAGCGGTGCGCGCTGCGCAAAGCTCAGCATATTGCGAGTCAATTCAGACCCGCTCAGCACCGACCGAATGCTGGCGTGAATCAATGTCTTCTGATCGGTGTCACTGATCTTCTCATCCAGTAATTCAAGATTGCCGAGAACCACGGCCAGCAGATTATTGAAGTCGTGGGCGATGCCACCGGTCAGATTGCCGATTGCATCCATTTTCTGAACCTGAAACAACTTGTTTTGTGCGAGCCGAGTCTCTGTAACATCCTGGCAAATGACTAGATACTCTCCATTGAACGATCCGGACAGGCTCGCTTCGGAGAACGCTTTACGCAGATACCGAGTTTCACCGCCTGGCATGGAGTATCGGAGCTCACAGACCACAGACTCCTTCGACAACAGGCGTTGCCTGACCTTCATCGCGGCTTCCCGATCATTCTCGTGAATCAGCTCCTCGACTATCTCCTTGATTGTATCCAGGGCCATGAGACCAGCCACTGTGCGTCCATGCATATCGGCATAGCTGGTGTCGCATTCCACAAGTTTGCCCGTGTCCATATTCATCATGGCGTATCCCAGTTTGGCCAGGTTCGCCGATTCGGCGTAATGCCATTGCGATCGGCTCAGTTCCTCATTACGCTCGTTCAGCATGGTAATAGCAGCCAGGTAATGGCGATGGAGCAAACCGACGACAAGGATTCCGACTCCTGAGGCGGCCGCCACACTGAAAATCTGATCTCCCCAGAGGAATGCGCTTGAACCTGTATCCAGTGATACCCGCTTGCAGAACGGCTTCGTTGTCAATCGTGAACCAGGCTGCTGCCATGAGAACCGCAACACAGGCGACAAGCATTGCAAGCGCGGTGCGTATGCCTTCAATGGCACTGACCATAACCGGAATGACGGCGAGGAAGACAAATGTCGGTGATTCAAGCCCTGCGCGAAAGACATCTGATACAGCAGCCAGGCTGAACAGGCCTAGAACGGCAACGGCACGGTGTTGAAGAGAGATGGAATGTGTCACGCGTGACAGTAGAACGATCGTGCACAAGGCAATGCCTTGTATCAGGATAATAGCGCTATGGCCCTCATGGAACCCCGAGTACAGGACAATTCCCAGAATGGGCACGCTGATAACTGTGCTGGCGGTGAGAAGCTGCTCGAGAAGTGCAGACCTCGTGGATGCCGTTTTTTCCAGATAGCGACCCTCATTGGGGGGCGATGACAGATTCACGGGAGCACTCCATCAACAACAGTCATGTCAAGGATCTGCTTCAAGCGGCATGGTTGGGTCGCCCCTACTATAGCTGTAGCCCACCGGAAACGTGCGAGATGTCGATAAAATGACTCCGGTGAACCACCTGATCGGTCCATCAGATCCAGAGTGCCAGCATCCTATTCCATGGTGAAAACGCCGGCGAATCAATGAACATCAGTTTGATCGAGCACTTGTCCGTGGTATTCATCTGAGCTTGCCCTGCCGCCGACACGCTCCTCTCCGACTCCCCCTCCTGGAAGATTGCCTACCGACTCGGGCTCGTGAATCAGAAACCCTTGCGCATAGTCAATACCCATCGCCCGTACACACTGCAAGATTTCCGGACTGCTCACGTATTCCGCAATGGTTTTCAGCCCCATGACTCTAGCCACATCGATGAAGCACTTTACTGCAATATCATCCAAAGGGTCGCTCATCATGTTTTGAATGAATTGCCCATCAATTTTGAGAAAATCAACTGGTAACGATTTCAGGTATCCGAATGAGGAGGCACCAGCACCAAAATCATCGAGTGCTACTCGCACGCCCAGCGCTCGTACCTGTTCAATGAACGTTGCGGCCTTCGCCATATTCTTGACCGCCGCAGTTTCAGTGATTTCAAGGCACAAACGTTGACATATACGACGTCCTGACGATTTCAACAATGCCAGTGCGTCCTGATGAAACTCCGGATCCCCCACTGATTGCCCGGAGAGGTTCACGCAGAACAGCTCGACTGCAGTGTGATCAAGAAAGCTTCTCAGGGTTGAGAGCGCCTGTGCCAGAACCCGACGATCCATTCTCGTCACGAGGTTAAAGCGCTCAGCCGCAGGCATAAACAGCTCTGGCGGGATCACAATCCCGTCAGGGGTTCTCAAGCGAATCAGTATTTCGGCATGAATTCCTTGCCCTACGTGCGTCAGCGGCTTGATGTGCTGAGCATGGAGTTCAAAATGATCTTCGTCGAATGCCTGCTCCAGACGTCTCGCCCATTGCATATCCTCCTGTCGCAATTGCATGTCCTCATCGCTATCAAACCAGATATGCACACGGTTTTTCCCCGCCTCCTTTGCCGCATGGCAGGCGGTATCTGCCGCTTGAATCGCTGATGAGGTATCAGACCAACGCCTGTCCAACGGTACCAGTCCAATACTACTCCCGATTCGAAATGGCTGATCGTTGAACACAAAGCGGTACGCATCCACCTGGTAGCAGATCTGTTGCGCTATTCGGCTTGCCTGATCACCCCGACGGTGTTCGAGGATGATTCCAAACTCATCACCACCGAGACGCGCCAGCGTGTCGCCAGGGCGCAGCATGCTGCAAAGCAGGTTTGCTATTTTGACCAGAAGTTGATCTCCGGCCACGTGCCCCCCTGCATCGTTGATCAGCTTGAATCGATCGAGGTTCAAAAAGAGCAGTGAATGCTCACTGTCACCGTCGCCTTCATGGTTCATCAAACGCCCCAGGCGTGTTTCAAATTCCGTACGATTCAAAAGGCCGGTGAGCGCATCATGCGAGGCAAGGTATTTCATCTCGGCCGCCATGCGACGTTGTTCGGTAACATCGTGAAAAACAATCATTGCGCCCAGAATCGAACCTTGCTGGTCAAGAATGGGCGAGGCGGAGTTCTCGATACCGTACTCATGCCCATTACGAGAGATCAGCACCGTGCGACGGGTCAGTCCGACGATGTTGCCAAACTCCAGGCAAGTGGATATCGGACTGACGGCCATTTCCCGCGTGTTTTCATCGATGAGTGGCAAGACATGACTCAAGGGCTGACCAATGGCATCCTGCGAGAGCCATCCCGTAAGTTGTTCGGCGACGGGGTTTTGCCATGTCACCAACCCCATCGCGTCGGTCGTGATTACCGCCTCTCCGATGGTTTGCAACGTCACTCGTAACGATTCGGCCTGTGCGCTCAGCGTGCTATTCAGCTTGCGCAAGGTCGTGATATCCCAGCCGACTCCCAACAGTCGTATCGCCTGGTTATTCTCATCACGCACCACATGGGCAGCAACACGCAGGTGGTGAATATACTGGTCTGCCCAACGAATGCGGAACTCGATATCCAGATCGCCCTCCCCCTCGATCACCCCTTGTATTGTTCTCGCAACATACTCCCTGTCCTTTGTATATACATGATCAATCCACACGTCATAGGGCATATCACCCTGCTCAGCTGACAGACCATGGAGCGCAAACATGCGCTCCGACCACCTAATCCTGCCTTCATCAATATGCCACTCCCATACACCGATCTCACCACTGTCGGTCGCAATGGCAATCCGCTCATGCGCCTCGGCCAGGTGATGACGTTGCTGCACATGATCGGTAATGCTCTGCATTGCACCAAGCAAACGGACAGGCTTGCCGTCGCAATGTTCAACGTGCCCGACAACCCTGACCCAGATCGTTTCACCCATGCTCCTGACGACACGCAGTTCCAGATCCCAACCCTGTCCGGTATCAATGGCATCATCGATTGCTGCCTGAATCGTGGGGCGACCTTCGGGAAGATAGAAACTGAGCGCCTCGTGCAGATTCGGCTGATAGCCCGGACGCATGCCATGAAGAAGGCAGTATTGATCGGACCATCGAAGTTGGTCCGAACCGATGTCATACTCGAAACCGCCAACATCGGCCAGAACTCCGGTTTCATTCAAAAGCCTCTCATTTTGAAGCAGCGCGCTCTCTTGCTCTTTACGATGGCTGATGTCCTGAAGCGTACCGAACATCCATTCCGGTTGACCCGCAGCTGTCCGAGTGAGTATGCGCCCATGATCAGAAAGCCACACCCAACGCCCATCGCCGTGCCACATGCGTGCCTCGTACTCAAAGGCCTCCAACTCTCCGGCGATATGCCGGTTCATCATCGTCGTCATACGCTCGATGTCATCCGGGTGTCGCCGCTCTTTCCAGACTTCCCTGGTCGAGGATGTCGTGTCTTCCGGGCTCACTCCCAGCAGTTCCCACCATCGGGCATCACCGCGCATTTCGTCCGTCTGAAGATTCCACTCCCAGCACCCGACCCCGGTGCCCTTGATAACGGCCTCAAGGCGCCGATGCTCATCCTGCAGTGCCCGGTGGGCCTGCACGCGTTCACTGACATCTTCCACGGAGCCGATATGGCCTGATACCTCCCCGTTGTCCGTCAGAACGGGTCGTGAAACCCCCCGTACAGTCAGCACATCGCCGTTGTCATGCCGAAGTCGAAACTCCATATCAAAACAAGTCCTTTGGGACGTGTTTGCCTGCCATCGATTGACGATCTCCTCCCGGTCATCAGGGTGAATTGCACCACACCATCCGCTTCCCAGAGCATCCTGCTCTTCGATGCCGAAAATCGACTGCCAACGCTCGTTTACGTACGTGCAATCACCCTGACCGTTGGTGGAGAACACCTCAAGCGGCGACAAGTCACTCAGTGCCTGGTATCGACTTTGACTCTGGACAAGCTCATACGCAGCTCGCCTGGCGTTGAGCGCAAGTACGACTGCTCTGGACAGGTGCTGCAGAATGTGTTTCTGTCGGGAGCTCAGTTGCCGGGGTGCGTGATCAATCACGCATAACGTACCGACGCGAGCTCCATCATCCATTGTCAGGGGAACCCCCGCATAGAAGCGTATATGAGGTTGCCCAGTGACCAATGGACTGTTGGAGAACCGGGGATCCTGCGTGGCGTCGACCACCTCGAGAATGCCATCGCCGAGAATCGTGTGATTGCAGAACGCAGTGTCACGTGAGGTTTCGCTGATCTCGTGCAACCCTACACTGGCCTTGAACCATTGACGATCGGCATCAATCAAGGAAACAACGGAGACAGGTACATCGCAGAGCAAGGCCGCTGCCTGAACAAGTTCATCAAATGCCGGTTCAGGTGAGGTGTCGAGCACATCAAGGCTCTCCAGTGCGGCGATCCGTTCTACCTCACCCTGGGGAGACTGCCTCATGGAACGCACCCTGATTTCAACGTTTCTGGCCTGTACTCCTCATGCCAACGACCAAGCAAGCTGCAATGCGAGAGTCCGGCCATAGGGCTCATGGCGAATGGTCCGCTGCGACAGGCCAGGAGAAGGTCAGGGAATCACACTTGATGATCACGCTATAGGGATCGCGGTGCAGCCTGAACACTGACTGAAATGCCCGATCTCTGTGCGCTATTTTCCATCAGAATTGGCTGTTTTTCCTATCCTTGTCTCATCATACCCACAAGGTGTTCGGAACATCATTGCCACAGGTTATAAAGAGGGTGACAGCCTCAATCTCGCCATCGGGATGGCGAGCAGGCTCTAGCAAATATTCATGCTTGCCTTGATTATCCATAATTGTATTATCAGAGTGTGCATGCATGACCCTGTCAATAAATCATCGGGTCATGACGAGTCGATACTGAACAGTCGTCAATCGACAGTGCCATCACCAATAGGTCAGAAAAAGGCAGGCATTTTACCGGTCATATCCAACACGACACGATGACACGTATGCTTGTAACGGCTGGGAAGCCTCATGCTGATCAATTCCATTTCACCCAGCCGCATCCCGTCAACGCAAGGTCACTACAGGCTGTTCGGCAAATAACAATCATGTGGCAGAAACCTCTCGCTTCTAGCCACAGCAAATAGCGTGGATGCACTCTCGGAAATCGCACTGGCAGCGATCGAGCATGAATTTCACGACAATGGATTGGAGGGGTGCAACGCGAGACAATGGTGTCGCAATCATTTTCCGGCAAGGAATGTCAATGAGATTTAGTGCATCATGAATAGGCGCACTGTTTGCTACCTTCGAATCACGGCTCAAGCCGGCGATCTGCATTTTTCTGTTTTCTGTACCCGGCACAGTCTGGAATGTCGACGTATGGAGGTTTTCCGGTGGATAGAACGCCTGGCAGGTCAACTGCATTGGAGAACCTATGAACTCACCATCAGCGGCGCCTCCAGCATGGAAGCAAACGAGCGAAAGCACGCATTGTTCGAAAACCGCTACCCGGCCAGCTGACAGGGGATTGGGAGTCCAGCATTCCCAATGGTCTTCAGCGAAGTACACGATGCAATGGCATGACAGGGCACAGCCGTACACTCGGCTCTCTCTTCCCGCTACTCGAACTGGACGGTTTCACCGAAAGAGAGGCTTGAACAATCCGGATCATGATGTCATGGGCACAGTGAGCAGTGCACCTCAGGCGACTTTTTCCAATGGGTCGACAGGGGCTTGATTGATCGTGAACTGTGAGACCAGGGTATGCATCGATCCCGCCATGCTTTTCAACCTCGAAGCGCGCTCTTGTGAACGAACCGTTCCGGCCAGGGAGTGTTCTGAGACAGCGGATATTGTCGCCAGGTTCTCGATGATGTCAGCGGCACGTGTATCGGTTTGAACCGCTGATTGGCTGATGCCCTGTGTTGCCTGCTTCTGTTCCTGAATGCCCGCAGCGATCTGTCCCTGCAAGCAGCTGATGCTGACGATGATTTCACTGATCTCGGTGATTGCGGCCACCGCGCCATCACTGTCCTGCTGAATGGTATTGATTCTACGCCTTATCTCATCGGTTGCGTTAGCCGTTTCCTTGGCGAGCTCCTTCACTTCATTGGCGACAACCGCAAAGCCCTTCCCTGCATCGCCTGCCCGAGCCGCCTCGATGGTGGCGTTGAGTGCCAACAGGTTGGTCTGTTCCGCGATCGAGGTGATCACCTTGATCATGGCCCCGATGCCCTCCGAGGAGGCGCTCAGCTGACGCATCAGCTTGTCAGCCGATTGCGCAATGTTCACCGCATCGTCTGCCACAACAGTCGCTTGTTCCGAGTTCCTGGCAATCTCACGAATGGAGGCGTCCATCTGCGTCACAGCCACAGTGACACTGCTGATGTTGCTGCTGATCTCGTGGGACGCGCTCGACACCTCTCCGATCTGTTGAAAGGAATCCTTGGCCAGGTCATGCATTTGTGTGTTCAGAACGTCAAAGTCTTCAGAAAAATCAGTCAGCTCGTTCGCATTGATCGATATCTCACGAACGTTGTCGGCCAAAGAGGTAAAAAAGCGATCCAGTGCTGATCCGATCAGGTTCATCGCTTCATTGCCCTGGCTTGCAACCCGCTGGGTCAGATCACCCTTGAGCGCCGCATCTACCACACGCAACAGATCATTGGCACCAGCGCGAAGCTGCTCGGCCTGAACGAGTTCCCGTGCATTGGCTTCCTGGAGCTGCGCTTCTTTCGTCTTCTGTTGAGTGAGGTCTATCCACTCGAATACCAACCCGATCTGCTGATCGTTGCCGTCGTAGACGGGACTGATGATCTGAAGCAGTGACCACTTGCCCAGTTGCAATTCGGACTGGCTGATCTTGGGCGAAGTCAGAAGATCTGCCAGCGTCAGATCGTTCAGCAGCATCGCCAGATTCAGCCCATCATGACTTTCCGACACTTTCGAGAGCGGTAGTTTTGGCAGATGATCGGCAAGATCGTCCAACAAGCCCTTCATCGACTGGTTGACAAAGATGGCATCACCGTTCTCATCGGTGACGAGCAAATTGGTATTGGCGCTGCCTAATGCATGCCTGATGCGTTCACTGTTCTTCGCGGCATGGCTGGCCTCTTCAAGCTGTCTCTTTTCCTGCAATTGTTCTTTGAGATGCTCAACGGCCAGGGCCATGACACCGACCTCATCAAGATTGTGCGGGCCGCTGATGGGCACTTCGTAGTCGCCTTTTGCCAGACGGCCGATGATATGGGACAGTTTCTTCATCGGTACGACGATGGTCCTTCCAAACAGCAAGCCAACCAGCAGCGATGCCACGAAGGCAAACACGGACACACCGATTACGGTAATCAATGCTTTCTGCTTCAGAGCGATGGCCGTCTCTTCCAGTGTGTAGAGGTTGTCAGTGACAATGCGCTCAAGCTCGATGGCGCGTTGCAACAGATCATCATATGCCGGATAACTGCTGATCAACACGTTGGTTGATATGTAGGGATTGGACTCGATGACTTCAGCGGTCTTCATGAAGACCTTGCTGTATTCATCAAAGCTGTTTCGAAGGACACCGATCGCCTCTGTGCCATTGTCCTGAAACTCAGACTCGATAGCAGAAAGTGCCTGGTTGATGCGGTCAATATTGGCAACAAGACCAGCCATACCGCCTAGAGAGTCATCGATTTCCGTGCCCGTTTGCATCCAGCTGCTGTATCTGCCCAACAGTGCCTGTGTCAATTCAATCTGAGCCGACAGTTCACGGACACGTCCATCGTGTGCCAGCACCGTTGCGACAGCATCCGCCTTGTCTTCTGCCGTCTTGTAACTGGAATAGAAAACGGCAACCACCAGAGCGATCATGAAGCTCGAAAACAGGGGAGCCAGCAGGGCTTTTACCGATATGGACAGGTGCTTGAACATGTAAGGTTTATGTGAACTGGCGAAGCGTTAGTGTATCCACGGCCAGAGCCAACAAATCGATAGCCCGGCCCATGGAATGAGCGTTCATTATCTCGGTAGCGTCAACTCTGGAACGATCATTAGATGATTGTAATTTCTACCTGAAAATCGCTGGTCTCAGCAGGTTGAAACCTCTCACAATTGTCGATCGAATCATCGACTCGCAAATGATCCTTACACCGAATCAAGGGCTCTACCAAGACACGCCACTTTGGACCAATTTCACTGCAGAAAGCCGAATTGAATGATCTCTACCAATCTCAGAACAGCGTGCCTGTGCAACCCTCCCCAATACTGCTGGGCTCATAAGTAAATTTCTTGCACATTTGTCGCCGGAGGATTCGATGCGCAAGTTTCGACTTGCTCTCAGGCTGATCATGACAATCCTCAAGCAGAACGAAGAAGGCAGCACGGTGCCTGAGCTGCATTGTACGTGCTGTGACATTCTGTAAGTGACGATCCTGGCCAAGAGCAGACTCAAGGGGAGCAGCACACGATCGCCTTCATTCAGCTGGCTCAGCTCGTAGTGGTGGACAAGACCAGGGACATTACCGAGTGAGCAAGATACGAACAGCTCATGGTAGTAACTTGACGCCGACCTCCGCGAAGTTTGCATTTGCAGCTATGCCGTCGGCAAATTCAGTGCCTTCAAACCAGTTCACTTTCAGCCAATTGTACTTTTCCGTTAACAGTGGCTCGTTGGTCGCAGCTATCAGCTGACGAAACCGCTCGGGTTCTACTCGATAGCGCACCATGAAGCCAAGGAAGTAGTGCTCCGGGTCCCTGCAATCCAGGAACTGCAAGATGTCTATGTTGACGGCAACACCCGACCCGGGACACATCAGCATGGCATTTGAGTTGAACCCGGGCTGGCCGTTCAATACTTCAGTTTGAAAGATGGCCTTCCACTGATTGAACACATCATTGTTTTCACGGAAGCAATTGGCGAAGATCGAGTGCCCCACTTCCTGCAAGACGTGTCCTTCACGCCCCCCCATCCGAACGGAATGGTTCGTAACCGAGCCACCACCGCTTCCGGATGCTCCTAGCAACACGAATCGGTGGTTGCCCGCCAAACACGGCTTTGATCCGTTCCAGATCCACGTCGGGAACATCGCTGTACCTATGCCTTTCTCGGTAAACCACTTGTAGTTTTCCCACGGTGCACCAGAAGGCATTGTCGTGTTGCCAAGGCTTCGAGCTATTTGAACGGAAGCGTTTTCGGAGAACGCGACCACTGCGGGTATCAGCTTGTCTACATCATCGGGTTTGTCTGTGAAGGCGCTCAATCGCTGTCCGCTGGTGCTGCCAATCAACGGTAGTTGAGATTCTGATCCAAAGTTACTGAGATGAATGGTTGATCGCTCGAATCTGGAGCCATTCGAGAATGCAACATACACGTTCTGTTTGTGTTGTTGATTTTTCGGCTGGTCGTTGACAAAGGTCACGATGTCGTCAAGCCCGTCTGCATTCAGATCACCGATTCGTGGAACTTCCCCTTTCAGCGAGAAGAACGTATGCCAGACACGACTACCGCTGAATTGCCTGCCATCGGACAGGGACACCCAAACGGGTGCATTGCCGAGTATGGAGCCATCGGACTTGTTTTGGCGCTTCTGTACAAACGTTGCGATATCGTCTCTGTCATCTCCGTTGAAGTCACCAATGAGCGGAATTTCTCCCTTGAGTGAAAAGAACCTGTGCCAAACGCGGCTGTTCAGGAATTTCGTGCCATCGGACAATGCTACCCAGACAGGTGCCGGGCCGATCGGTGTACCGGCTGCATCCTTCTGTGCTGATTGAACAAAGGTTGCGATGTCGTCCTTGCCGTCGCCGTTGAAGTCCCCCACCATGGGTGTTTCCCCTTCAAGGGAGAAGAACTTGTGCCAGACACGGCTGCGTCCGAACTGAGATCCGTCAGATAGCGATACCCAGACAGGGGCAGGACCGATGGGCGTGCCATCCGCGTTCTTCTGCGCAGACTGCACGAATGTCACAATGTCATCCTTCCCATCGCCATTGAAATCCCCAACCAGGGGTATTTCACCCTTGAGTGAAAAGAAGCGGTGCCATCGTTGCGGGGCTGAGAACACGCTCGCGGCAGTAGCGGAAGCAACATGGACGGGTGCTGGACCATCCTGATCGTTGATCTTTTCCTGGGAAAACTTGATTAAGTCATCCATACCATCCCCGGTAACGTCACCAAGAAGTGGAATCTCGCCTGATTCTGGCAGGAATGGGTGTTGGCTTGGTCCCACCTTGAAGTTGGCAAAGCCACCAGGTATTGCCGCTGATATTCCGGCGCCAGATTCGCCCCAAAGTAGCCGGATACCGAGGCGTGAAACAAGGAAATTCTTCATCGCGGCACGACTGAAATTCATGATGTGACTCGAGTCCGTTGTTCCTGCATCATCGCTCGGCTCTCGAATACCGGCCAGGTAGATATCGCTATTGAAGGAAACAGTATCGATGCTTCTGAAACCGCTTGTTCGGTCAACGAGCCGCCCGGCTTGCAGCCACCTGTCAGCCAATGCGGCACCCGTCAGTTCATTACCGCGTGAATTAGGGTCCTTGCGGGAATACCGCACCCTCCCATCTTCGCCAACACCGATGACAAAAATGTTGTCGTTTACAAAGGCAATCTCGGGGCGTCCGCGTGCGACGATGGTGGTGTCGGAAAAACTCGCCCAACTCGACGGTTGGCCAAATTGCGAGCGCGCAACCGTGTAGAACAGTCTGGTCGGTCCACCACCGGCGTCATGGCGAGCCGCAACATGAAACCGCTGATTGAACACGATGACATCGAAATCGTCATCTTTGACTGACACCAGTGGCATGACGGTTTGTGATATTTCGAATTGTGGTGTCGGATCGGTGCGGATGATGCTGTGCTTCAACAGGCCACTGCGGCTGTGGACATAAAATACATTCAGTGAAACCCCATCCCAGATCAACTGTGGCCGCCCTCTTGCGGTCTCGATGCTCAGAACAGTGCCAGTCCAGCTATCTGTTGATGGTGAGAATACCTGGAGGCCAATGCGCTGAGACTGCAGGTCTCTCCACGCCATGGCAACATTCCCACCCTCTGCCTGCGCGAGGGATGGAGCGGATGCGGCGACGACGCCGGAATCGATCCATTGACCTCCCCAATTGCTGTTGTTGGATGTAGTGACGTCCCTGGAGGTAAATTGAAGTGTGTTGGTCGCATCTCTGGCAGCAACGAATATGGTCGTCGCGCCAAGCCCCTCGCCCACAACCGACACCGCTGGTTGTTCGGATCGAAGATCGGGGCCGGGGACAGTTCGCCATCCCGACTGTAGCGACCTTGCGTTATCGACAGTGTTCTGTGGCAGGTTTCGTCTGCTTGGAATGAGCTTGAAGCGAAGCTTCCTGTCGGTATCAAAGACTTGAAAAACCCACAGTGAATTGTTGATGTGTCCATAGTCACCGACGGTCGGCGACGTCATCGAACTTTCGAGAACACCGGCCAGGACGGGACCGGAGCCCCGCCCGCTCGTCATCTGTCGAAACGTGGTGAAAGGCAGATTGATGCGAAAATCCCAACCGTTGAGGTTAGGCAGGAACTCGGAGTGCTTGCGCAAATCCTCGGGAATTCCATCGCCAGCACGTTCGTTCCATGCGGCAAAAATTGCCTGACCACCCGTTGCGGCATGCCCGTTATCCCTGGATGTGCCCTGTGCCATGACCGCATTGGTGAACAATAGGGTAACAAGGCTCACTAGCGCCAGAATTGGATTCCGCATGAGTAAAGAGTCCCCGTTGAAGTGGTACCTATCCAGTCCATGGCCTAACCTGAGGCATCAGTTGGAAGCAGGTATACTCCGTAGAAAAACTGAGACGCTCGAAACTTCTGACTGTTCATTGCTCGGCGATCAGGCCAGAAACGATGATCAGTATGCGCCAACTCTTTGTTGCGTGCGATGAGACAAAAGTCGTGTCTGGCGCTTGTGCAGGGGAAGCTCAGACAGTGAAATGCGGCCAAACATGACGAGCTTTATCAGCAAGCCGCAGCTGTCAATCCGCCGGAGCGCAGGAGTTTCCACCCATTATCATTGCCCCTGACGCCCACAATCCCCACCCAGTCTTACCCGCCATGACAGACACCGACTTCCTCTTCCAGCAATCCGCTCACACCGGCGTCATCACCTTCAACCGCCCTCATGCCCGCAATGCACTGACTTATGGCATGTATGAAGCATTGGCGGAAGTCTGCGGAAGAATCCACGACAGCACCCTACCCCTGAGATCGCTGATCATCACGGGCGCGGGGGACAAGGCGTTTGCTGCTGGCACGGACATCTCGCAATTCCGCAAGCTCGGCTCTGCCGATGACGCCCTGGAGTACGAACGCACCATGGATCGCGTCATGGGCGCACTGGAGTCTCTACCCATCCCGACGGTAGCCGCCATCAGAGGCGCGTGTACCGGAGGTGGTGCAGCCATCGCGGCCTGTTGTGATCTGCGCATCGCCAGTGATGATATTCGCTATGGCTTTCCCATTGCCCGTACGCTGGGCAATTGCCTGTCCAGTGACAACCTGTCACGTCAGGTGGAGTTGCTGGGAGCCGCTCGTACCCGTGAACTGCTGCTGACTGCCCGCCTGATCGAGCACGAAGAGGCCTTGTCCATCGGTCTGGTGAGCGAAATCTCTGCGGACCCTATCAAGCGCGCGCATGAACTGTGTGAGCGCATGAATGAACATGCACCACTGACCCTGGCTGCGTCCAAGGAGGGTCTGCGCCGCTTGCGTGAACAGGCGGCCAACGTTGAAAGTGATGACCTGATTGTCGCCTGCTATACCAGTGATGACTTTCGTGAAGGCATCGAAGCCTTTCTGGGCAAGCGCAAGCCGCAGTGGAACGGACACTGACAGCCCCTCGCCAGCCCTGTTTCAGCCGCGTCGAGCAGCAGACACGTCAGGCCGACAACAACACCGGCCCGCGCTCCCGGAAATGCACACTGACCTCGGTGCCGGCAGCATGCACGGTGTCCACGTCATCACTGGTGGCAAACCATTCGCCCTGCGCCAGACGAACCACGTACTCCATGTGATTGCCCACATAGGTGCTCTTGAGGACCTTGCCCGGCAAGCCACCTGTTGCCTCAGGGCCTTTCAGTTGCAGACGATTCGGTCGTACCGCCAGCCTGGCAGGCCCCGCGGCCATGCCGCGAGAGGGCAATGAGATGCTCACTCCGGCCAGACTGACCCGAGCAGTGCCGGCTGCTGTGTCCACCTGTTCTATGTTCACATCCACCAGATTGGCTTCGCCAATGAAATCCGCAACAAAACTGTCCGCAGGTTCTTCATAGAGTTCCCTGGGGGTGCCAGCCTGAGCGATGCCGGCATTGCGCATGACAATGATGCGATCGGACACGGCGAGGGCCTCTTCCTGGTCGTGAGTCACGTAGACCACGGTCAGGCCCAGCGATTGTTGCAGTTCGCGAATCTCCTCACGCACCTGTCGACGCAACTTGGCATCGAGATTGGACAGGGGTTCATCGAACAACAGGACTTGTGGTTCCAGCACCAGTGCCCGTGCCACCGCCACCCGCTGCTGCTGGCCTCCCGAGAGTTCGCTGGGCAGACGATCTCCATAGCCGGTCAACCCCACCAGCTCCAGACCGTTCAGAGCTCGCACACGCACCTCCGGCTTCTTCATGCCGGACACCTTCAGACCATAGGCGACATTTTCCAGCACGGTCATGTGCGGAAACAGGGCATAGGACTGGAAGACCATGGAGACGTCGCGATCGGTTGCCGGCAACAGGGTCACATCGGCACCACCGATCAGGATACTGCCACTGCTGGCCATCTCCAGACCGGCTATCATGCGCAGCGTGGTGGTCTTGCCGCAGCCCGACGGGCCAAGCAAGGTCACCAGTTCCCCTGCCTCGACCTTCAGCGACACATCATCCACGGCGGTCACCGTTTCACCGTAGACCTTGCTGACGTTCCTGAACTCGACCGAAGCCGCCTTGCTGTGAATGGAGGTGGTTTGCATGCAGAGACCTGTCAACTGGAATGGGCTGGCTTGCCAAAAAGCAAGGACTGGCGCGTCATGGACAAGAGCACAGGCGGTCCGTCCACTAGCGAACCGCGACCGCATCGGGTGTGGCTGGAACCACCCCACCCTGTGTGCTTCGACGACTGGTTTTCGCCTTGCCGACCATCAACTGCATGATGGCGACAACGCTGAGCATGACGACGATCAGCACCGTGCTGTAGGCGATGGCAATGCCGTAGTCATTGTTCTCCACCCGGCCGATGATGTAGCTGGTTGCCATGTTGTGCTCGGCGCTCACCAGGAAAATCACCGCACTGATGGCCGTCATGGCACGCACGAAACTGAACACCAGAGCCGCCAGAATGGCCGGACGCATCAGCGGCAGGATGATCTGCCGAAAGGTGCGCCAGGTATTCGCACCCAGGGTCAGCGAGGCCTCATCCAGACTCTTGTCCAGCTGGGACATGGAGGCAATACCGGCCCGCACCCCGACCGGCATGTTGCGGAAGATGAAGCTGATCACCAGAATCACGCCGGTTCCGGTGAGCTCCAGAGGCGGCACATTGAACGCCAGAATGTAGGCCACCCCGATGACGGTTCCCGGAATGGCAAAGCTGAGCATGGTACCGAACTCGAAAGTACTCTTGCCCTTGAAGTTCTGTCGCACCAGCAGATAAGCCGTTACCAACCCCAGAGCCGCCGTCAGTGGCGCTGCCGTGGCCGCGATTCGCAAGGTGGTCCAGAAGGAATCCCAGGCAGAACCGCGCCAGTGAATGCCATGTTCGGTCATCGCCACGTCGAAGGCCGTGATGTAGTGCTTGAAGGTGAGGGTATGATCCAGACCCCACAGCTCCACGAAACCGCCGTAGACGATCATGCCGTAAACCACCAGCGTGAACGTGCCCCAGATCGCCACCAGCACATAGCAGGGATACAGCACACGCCGGGGCATCTGTGTCGGCACGCCACCATCGCCCTTGCCGGTACGTGTGGTGTAGGATTTCCTGCCCAACCAGCGACGCTGGGCGTAGAAGGCTGTGAGTGTGAATATCAGCAATACGATGGCCAGCACGGCAGCCTTGCCCTGATCATTCTGGGCGCCGACGATGGCAAAGAAGATCTCGGTGGACAGCACATCGAAATTACCGCCCAACACCAGTGGGTTGCCGAAGTCCGCCATGCTCTCGATGAACCCCAGCAGAAAGGCATTGGCAAGCCCGGGCCGCATCAGCGGCAGGGACACGGTGGTGAAGGTCTGCCAGCGGCTGGCACGCAGGGTCTGGGATGCCTCTTCCATGGAGGGAGACACCCCTTCCACGACGCCGATCAGCACCAGAAAGGCGATGGGCGTGAATGACAGCAGCTGTGCGATGAGAATACCCGGCATGCCATAGACCCAGCGACTGGGCTGCAGACCGAACAGATCAGCGACAAACTGCGTCACGGTACCGGACAGCCCGAACAGCAGAATGATGGCAAGACCGATGACGAAAGGCGGTGTGATGATGGGCAGCACGGTCAGGGGTCGCAACAGGTGCGCCTGTCGCAGGCCCGAACGAGTGGCCACCAGCGCGAACACCAGCCCCAGCAAGGTGGTCAGAGCCCCGACCAGCAAGGCCAGCGACAGCGAATTCCAGGCGACACCACAGCCCCGCGACGACACCAGACAATGCAGGCCCCAGATCTTGTCATCGAGGAATTTGGACAGAAAGACCACCAGGGAATACTGTCCCTGATCATCCTGCAGTGCACTGGCAAGCATCTGCAACACCGGCAGGAAGATGAACAGACCGACCATCGCGATCACGAGGCCAATGGAACCCACGACGAAGACATCGCCGTTGACCACGCCACGTGCCGCAATGCCGGTGGTCAGATAGAACAGGAAACAGGTGCCCAGCAGCATGGCACCATAACCGAATCCGAATTGCCGATCGTCCAGCTCACCCAGCAACGATGCCAGCAGCTCACTGTTCCATCCACGAATGCCGATGGCAAATCCCTGGGTCAACAGGTAGAACAGACCCAGGCCACCTGCCAGACACAGGACCTTGCTGAACAGAGGATCGCTCTTGTCGCGGAAGATCACCAGCACCGGCGCCAACAGAAGCAGCGGCAGCGGGCTCAACCAGAGCTTCTCGCCCTGCAGCAAAAGGAACGCGGCTGGTGCGTAGTCGGTGTCTGTCGGGTAACCATCGAAGAGCCACTCGAAGCTCCACAGCCCCTCTTCCAGCACATACCAGGGTAGCAGGCAGAAACCTGCCACCCCGACCATCAGCCACAGCAGAACAACACGATTCACGAATACCAGCCTCCGTTGAACTGCAACTCCGGACATTCAGGCATGAACGGATTACTGCGGCAGTACGGAGACCTCGTCGTCCCACTTCTTCAACAGACGTTTGCGCTCATCGGAAGAACCGTATTTGGAAAAGTCGTAATCGATCAGCGTCAGGCTATCCAGGTCGGGAGCCAGAGGCGAGCTTTCCGCGGCCTTGTTGGACATCACCTGAAATGCCTTGACTTCCAGCGATCGAGACTGCACGTCTGCCTGCAGAGCCCAGTCGTAGAATTTCTTCGCACTCTCCGGGTTACGTGCGCCCTTGATGATACTCATGCCTCCAATCTCGTAACCGGTGCCTTCACAGGGAGCCACCACCTTGATCGGAAAGCCCGAAGCGGCCTGAGCCACGGCGTCATGCATGAAGACAATGCCGATGGTGTTCTCGCCACGCGCTGCCGCCTTGATCGGTGCAGAACCGGACTTGGTGTATTGATTGATGTTGCTGTGCAAGCCCTTCATGAATTCGAACCCTTCCTCTTCACCGAACAACTGCACGATGGTGGCAAGCGTGGTGTAGGCCGTACCGGATGAATTCGGGTTGGCCATCTGCACATGTCCCTTGTACTCGGGCTTGAGAAGATCCTTCCAGCAGCCGGGTACCGGCAGTCCATTGGCTTCCAGCACTTCCTCGTTGTAGCCATAACCCAGGGCACCGGAATAGATGCCGATGGTGGCGTTGCCGCCGGACTCCGCCTGCTTGATGGCCCAATCGTACAGTTCACCGCGCATCGGAGACTCATAGGGCTCGGTGAGCCCTTCTTCGGCCGCTTGCAGATGCGGGTCACCGGTGCCACCCCACCAGATGTCACCCTTGGGGTTGTCGGCTTCGGCCTTGATCTGCGCCATGGTCTCACCCGAGGACTTGCGCGTCATGTTGACCTTGATGCCCGTGGCCTCCTCGAAGCCATTGGCCATCAGCTGACACCAGTCCTCTTGTGCACTGCAATAATAAGTCAGCTTGTCGGCAGCGTTTGCACTGCCGGACAGCGCGGCAATCAATGCAATCGTGGTACTTCCCAATGTGGTAAACGTGGCTTTCATGCGGTGTATTCCTCCAGTGGTACCGAACCCTTTTCAGGTGGTAGGCAACGCTTCGTTGTGGTGATGAAACGCTGTGCCTTCCCGCATCATGCCAGATCTGTCAGGCAGCCACCACATCCGAAGGAGACAGCGACGCCTCATCGCATGCCTGAGCCCCTGTCCCGATCACGATTGCTGACGCACGATGACCTCGACCCGCCGATTGCGCCGATGATCTTCGGCCTGATCGCCACTGTAGCGAAGCTCGGTTTCCCCACGCCCCTGAAACTGCAGTTCGGCAGTGCTGGCAGATTCTGCCTTCAGCAAGCCTGCCAATACATCGGCAACGACCTCTGCACGAGCGCGACTCAGATTCATGTTGTACGTTGCAGAGCCCCGTGAATCCGTGTGTCCGATCACCAGGACAGTATCATCCCTGTCGAGCTCCAGGCGGACCAGTGCCGCGGCCAGCTGCTCGATCGTGGCATGACTCTCGTCTGACAGCTCGGCGCTATCGAACTTGAACAGTACGGGAATGTTGAGTCGGGCTTCGCGAGGCTCCTGTTCCACCTTGCCGATCGCCTGTAGCTGCTGCGTACTCGGCTCCTCGCCAACCAGTGCCTCCGCCGAACGGAAGAACTCGACGCTCAGATCATTCGGGGACATCACCGGGTCTCCACTGTAATCCGACAGAAGGGCGAGCGTCTGGCCGACCGTTCCCGCACTCTCCACCGGTTCCAGCAGACGCGGATTGACACCGATTCCACGGCTGGCACGATCCTGCTGTATCTCGATGGAGCGCACCATGACATCGGCATCGGTCTGACTGATCGCATCGTCGATTCTGGCCTGCAGCTGTACCAGGCGCCGGGGAATGGGCAGGTCCAGGGCAGTAAAGGCAGCCACTGCCTCCTCTGTCGCCACCAGAGCCATCGCCAGCTCGCCACTGGCACGGTAGGCTTCCCCCAAACGCGCGTTGCCTATTGCCCTGCGCAGCAGCTGATCCGGCGTGACGGCGTTGCCGGCTCCAGGCTGGAAGTCGACAGCGTGTTCGAACGCATACACGGCGTCGAAGGGGTTCTCCAGCTGCATCTGCAACTGGCCCAATTCCAGCCAGACGGGGTAGGTGGAGCACTCATCAACCGAGCGTTTCAGCAACAGCAGTCGTACCGTGTCGTTGTCACTTGCAGCGGCCTTGCCTGCCAGATCCCGCGATATCAGCAGCGACTCTTCCGAACAGGCGGCATGCGCAAGCTGGCTGCCAATGATCAGTAACCAGGCGGCAAACACGACACGCAGGCCGAATGATCGGGCAACAGGACGGGCTCCGACGCGGCCGCTCATTGTGATGCTGGCAGCGGATTCGACCATCTGTTCTGAGTCTGTCTGTGGCATGTTCAACTTGATTTTCCGAGGTTCTACAGCTCGTGATGGCCCGGGTGCAACCAGCCTGCCAGACCCTGCCGGACAGCTTGGTTACGGTTCGGCGAATGATCCACAACGCAGCTTTGGCAGCGTCCGGGCCGAACACCGCCTTCAGGTCAGCAGTGCAGGCAACTCCAGGAAGGAATCGAGCACGGTGTCAGGCGCGTCCGCTGCATCCAGGCCGTCAATCGCCTGACCATGATTGTAACCGTAGCTCAGACCGACACAGTAGAATCCGGCTGCCGCTGCCGCCCTGAAATCGGAAATGGAGTCTCCGATGAGCAGACTGTGCTGCGGTTCGGCCGCACACAGGCGCGCGGCCACCAGCAAACCTTCCGGGTCGGGCTTCTTTGCACTGATGTCATCACCGCCAACCAGGTGCCTGAAGTAGTGCCGGATACCCAGTTGCTGCAACAGCGCGTTGGCAAATACCGAGTCCTTGTTGGTCACGACCACCAAAGGCACGGCCAGACTCGCCATCCAGTCCAGTCCTTTCAACACCCCCGGGTACAGACGGGAGTAGTGGCCAACCATGTTCCCGTACGCCTGCCGGAACGCTGCACTTGCACGCTCGAACAGCTCGGCGTCGGCATCGGCCTGCATGTCTGCCGTCAGAGCGCGGTGCACCAGCCGATCGATGCCATTGCCAACCCAGCCCAGCACCTCTGCCTCGGATGCCAGTGGCAGCGACAGGCCGGACTGCATGCGATTCACCGCCTGATGCAAGTCCTTGACCGAATCCACCAGAGTGCCATCCAGATCAATGGCAATCAGTTGCAGCGGTGCAGAGGTGCCCGGCACCCTGCCTCGAGTACGCTGCGGCAGGCGTCTTCCCTGCACGCGATCTGGGACACGCCCTGGCGGTCCTTCAATCCACATTGGCCAGCTCGGCCCGCATCGCATCGATCACCTGTCGATAATCCGGCTGATTGAAAATGGCACTGCCCGCCACGAAGGTATCGGCTCCGGCGGAGGCGACCTGCGCAATGTTGTCGACCTTGATACCACCATCCACCTCCAGACGGATATCACGACCACTGGCATCAATCAGCTTGCGCGTCTGTTCTATCTTGCGCAGCGTGTGATCGATGAAGCTCTGGCCACCAAAGCCCGGGTTGACACTCATCAGCAGGATGATGTCGAGCTTGTCGATGGTCCACTCCAGAATATCCAGAGGTACGGCCGGATTCAGTACCAGTCCGGCCTGACAGCCGGCATCACGTATCAGTTGCAACGTCCTGTCGACATGTCGTTCGGCATCCGGATGAAACGTGATCACATCGGCCCCTGCCTCGGCAAAAGCCAGGGCCAGACTATCCACCGGCTGCACCATCAGATGTACATCCAGGGGAATGGCCTTGCCATCGGCGCTGACACAATGCGGCTTGATGGCCGCGGCTACCGCCGGACCAATCGTCAGATTGGGGACATAGTGATTGTCCATGACATCGAAATGGATCCAGTCTGCACCTGCCGCAATGACCTGGTGAACCTCCTCCCCCAGCGCGGCGAAATCGGCTGACAGGATGGAGGGGGCAATTGTGTACATGGGACAATCCTCGGCAAGACAATGGCGCCTACTATATCGGACTTGACCCTCGACAGGAGCCGGCAGAGCCTCGAGCACTGACCCACGAACAGCCAGAACACAGTACTGCAACAGTGACTTCGGCGGACCTGCCGGCAATGACGCCCGTCGGCTTTGTCGTTACACTGACCGCACTATCACGCAGCATTCACCGGGACTTCATCCATGGCCAAGGCTATCCATTCCATGATCCGCGTGCTCGATGAGCAGCGATCCGTCGACTTCTATCAGCAGGCATTTGCGCTGTCCATCGCCGATCGACTGGACTTCGAGACCTTTACCCTGGTCTATCTGAGCAATGCGGAAAACAGTTTCGAACTGGAGCTGACCATCAACAAGGACACCACCGAGGCCTACGACCTGGGCAATGGTTATGGACATCTGGCTGTCTGTGTGGAGGATCTGGATGGCGAACACCAACGCTTCGAGCAGCTCGGATACGAGCCTCGCGACATCGTGGAGTTCGAACGTGACGGACAACTGTTCGCGCGTTTCTTCTTCGTCAAGGACCCCGATGGCTATTCCATAGAGGTACTGCAGAAACTCGGACGATTCCAATGATGATCAATTCAAGAACCAAAGTGGGCAAGTCGACACTGAACATTCCGGCGCTGTGTTTCGGCACCTCGGGGCTGGGCGACATGCCCGCGACCTATGGCTACAGTACGCCAGAGGAACGCGCCTTCGACACCATCAGACATATTCTCGACAGTGATTTTCCGTTTCTGGACAGCTCGCGCAATTACGGCGATGGCCGCAGCGAGGAACGCATCGGCAAGGTCATTGCCCAACTGGGAGGCCTGCCCGAAGGAGCCCTGTTATCCACCAAGCTGGATCGCGACATGCAGACCGGCAAGTTCGACGCGGCCCGAGCCCGGGAGTCTCTGGAACAGAGCCTGAAGGCGATGAACGTCGACCAGGTTGACCTGCTGCATCTGCACGATCCGGAACACGCAGCGTCTCTTGACGAGGTCTCCGCCAGTGACGGCCCCCTTGCCGAACTGATGAAGATGAAGGAAGAAGGACTGTGCAAGGCAGTGGGACTGGCCGCCGGCAAGGTCGACATCATGATGCCCCTGCTCCGGAACTGGGACTTCGATGCCTTGATCACCCATAACCGTTTTACCCTGGTCAATCGCAATGCCGAGGCCATGATCGAACTGGCACGTTCTCGCGATATCAGTGTGCTCAATGCCGCGCCCTATGCCGGCGGCGTGCTGGCCAAGGGTACGACCGAGCATCCGCGCTATGTCTACCAGGAAGCCAGTGACAGCATGCTGGACCCGGTGCGACACATCGAGACCCTGTGCGCCCGTCACGAGGTGCCGGTTGGTGCGGCTGCCCTGCAATTCTCGATGCGCGATCCGCGCATTGCCGCCACCATCTGCGGTGTGACGCGACCGGAACGTGTCGAGCAGACACTGGCCTGGGCCACCACGGAGATCCCGGAAGCCCTGTGGCAGGAACTCGATGCACTGACGCCCTCCAGCGATGACCCGGAGGCCAGCAGGGTGTATAAACCAGGTTAGCCCCGATGCAATCAGGGCTGCGCACGACACGCGACAACGACTCGACTCTGTCGTGTACAGCCCCGACCGGGCTTTCTCTGCGAGGAGCACGCACCCCATGATGGCAAGCCTGATCACTCCAACCATCCCGTTCGATGTCGACGGGGTCCATCACGGGTTTCTCAGGCTGCCCTTCAGTCGCGATGATTCTGCCTGGGGCAATGTAATGATCCCGATCAGTATCGTACGCAACGGAAACGGGCCGGTCGCACTGCTCACCGGCGCCAATCACGGTGATGAATACGAAGGGCCGATCGTGCTGCACGAGCTGGCTGCATCGCTCGACCCTGACAATATTCGCGGCACGGTCATCATCGTTCCCGCCTTCAACTACCCGGCCTTTCGTGCCGGCACCCGCACCTCACCCATCGACAAGGGCAACATGAACCGGCTGTTTCCGGGCAAGCCGGATGGCACGGTGTCCGAAAAGGTGGCCGACTACTTCCAGCGCACCCTGATACCGATGGCCGATGTGGTGCTGGATTTTCATTCCGGTGGCAAGACCCTGGATTTCCTGCCGTTCGCCTGTGCCCATGCACTGGATGATCCGCGACAGGAAGCTGCCTGCATGGCTGCCATGCAGGCCTTCAATGCGCCCTATTCCATGAAACTGCTGGAGATCGACAATGTCGGCATGTACGACACCGCCGTGGAAGAATCCGGCAAGGTATTCGTCTCCACAGAACTTGGCGGCGGTGGCACATCCACGGCGCGTTCCGTGGGTATCGCCAGAAAGGGGGTGCGTAACTTTCTGCAGCACGCCGGCATTCTCGATGGCGAACCGGTACTGCAGGACAGCGTGCAACTGGATATGCCCGACAGTGACTGCTATGTGTTCAGCGAACACGATGGCCTGCTGGAGCCCACGGTCGATCTGGGCGAGCGCGTCAACCGTGGCGACCTCATTGCCCGAGTCTGGTCAATCCAGCGTAACGGCCAGCCGCCGGTCGACTACCATGCCAGACGCAGTGGCATTCTGAGCGCTCGTCATTTTCCGGGGCTGGTGCAGACGGGAGATTGCGTGGCGGTCGTTGCCGTCGTGGTGGATGATCTGTTCCCAACGTGAATCGTATCGTCCCATGTCTCTGGACACCGGATGATGATGATGATGATGCGTTCCGCTCAGCTGTCTGATCGGGTATCAGCGATGCCGATTGACGATGTCACGCCGGCTCGTTTCTGGCAACGCGCCCGAGCTTGCGCTGGTACATGTCCTGGTCAGCTGCCTTGATCAGCGACTCCACGTCGTAACCGTCTTCGGGGCACAGGGCCAGTCCGATGGTGCCTCCCTGCGTCAGCTCCCATGCCGACTGCCCATCGAGCTCCGGCAATTCCAATGGCAACTTCAGGGCCACTTCGAACCGCTCTCGTGATTGCATGGCATCGTTTCTGCCGGACACTTCCTCGAGCAGCACCAGGAATTCATCGCCGCCATATCGTGCGGCCATGCCAGCCTGTTCAAGATTGTCATGCAGACGTCTGGCGAATTCGATCAACACCCGATCACCCACCTCATGCCCCCATCGATCATTGATGGCCTTGAAACCGTTCAGATCGACGAAAAGCACGGCAAAGGGATGGCTGTCACCACGTCGACGATGCTCGAGAATACGATCTTCGACTCGTCGCACGACGGCCTCGCGATTCGGAATGCCGGTCAGTCGATCCGTCAGCAGACGCTTCTGCATCGTGGCGATGGATCGAGCCAGTTCACCGATTTCGTCCTTCCGGTATGACGGCATGCTCAGGTCCATGATGCCGTCCCCCACTGATGTGGTTATCCGTGCCAGACGCCTCAAGTCTCGTGTGATCAGACTGAGCACGACAAAACCGATCAGCGCTATCAGGACACTGGCCAGCAGGCCCAGGAACACCGTGCGCTTGACATTGCGATTGACCTGAAACATGAAATCGCTTCTGGGCACGGCCACTGCGATGATCCAGTCCAGTCCCGCCGCATCCTGCAAACGGTAATAACCCGTCTGTACGATCTCACCGTCGGGTCCCTCGAAAGAACTGGTCAGAGGCCCCATCGTGTTGCCGGCATGCGCCGTCAGGTCGCGTACGGAGCGGTACGTGGCCGCAATCAGCGGATCGGTACTCTGCATGACATTGAGGCGGGTATTGTCATCCCCTACACCCTTGCGAATGTGAGGTCCACGGGACGTTGCCACCATGTTGCCATCGGGCTCGACGATGAATGCGAATCCATTGGCAGTCAGCGTCAGCCCCTTGAGAAACTCGTTCAGGAGTTGCAGTGACAGGTCCGTCGCCACAACGCCCTGGAATTCCCCGAGCGCATTGTTGACCCGGCGCGCACGGGTACTGACCAGCTGCAAGGTCTTGAAGTCGATGTAGATAGCCGTCCATGTCTGATTGCTGGTGCCCTGACCTGCCTTGTACCAGGGGCGTTCCCTGGGCTCGAATATCCGTTGCTCCAACACGGCCGGTCCCAGTTCGCCATTGATACGGGCATACTGGTGAATGGAACGTGGCGATTCACCGTCGGTGCGCAGGCGCAGTTCCGCTTCGGTCTCCGAGAAGCGGTAGATACCGAAGAACTGACCATGGCGATCACCATAGTAGGCATAATTGTTGGGATCGCGGTGGATGGAAGTGGCCAGCCAGAACCGTGTGCGTAGTTCATCCAGCTCGTCGGCGACTGACAGCGGAGCCGGTACATCGGGAGGAAACGCCGTTTCCAGCACGGCTTCCGAGCCCGCCACATGCTTGTCCACGGCCTGCGAGATTCGACTGACGGTTTCGTTCAGCACATGGTTGGACAGCGTATCCACGGCATCCCGACCCGCAGAATAGGACAGCAGGCCGATGACCGCCGCAGTGACGATGACCAGAACCACATAAGGCAGGGTCAGCATCTGTCGCAGGGAAGCGTCGGGGAGTCGTAACATGGTGGCCTTGATCAGCTGGACGAGTGGCGGTGCTCCAGACAGCATGTCATGTCAGAGCTGCTTCACCCCGTCAGCCAGGACACGCAATGTTCCATGGCATCGGGACGCGACGCATGACGTCGCCACGAGTATAGTTCGAATCCTGTAAAACGCCAGCCGCCCCCATGGACGCTCCAGCATTCGGGCAGCCGATTCTTCCGATACGTGACCGAACCGCCTGGCTTGCCATTGCAGGTACCGACAACCGGCCGGCAGCGAACTGACCCAGGCCTGTTCAGCTCTCGGCGTTGGCCGCCATCTGCCGTTCGATACGCTGACGTATGATGTCGTCTTCCACGCTGGACAACAATCTGTCACGCTTGTCTTCCCAGCCGGCTCGATCCAGCAGCAGTATGAGCGGCTGCAGCGCACTGGCCTTGAAGAACGGGTCGGTAATGCCACTGGCTGTCTTCATGCAGCTGTTGACGATGTGCTTGAACTGGCCGCGCTCGTAATCGTCGTCCAGTTGTTCCAGATAGAATTCGGCATAGTGACAGCGGGCCATGACCAGCTGCACTCGCTTGGCCTCCTCGATATTCGTCTCGGGTTCCACTCCCGGCATGTCCAGCAGTTCGCCATCCAGATCGGCCGCATCACTGGCCACCGGGTTGACCGCCGTTCGACTGCCAACGGCTGCCTGAGCCTTCAGAGCCGGGTTCGATGCCGCGGCTGGCGGCACTTCGCTCTGTGCCTGCAGCACATGCTCGAACTTCTGATACTGCTTCAGTTTACTGGCCAGCCAGATGATGGCGAACGCCTCGACAACCACGATGAAAATCAGTAAACCGTTACCCATAGCCCTATCCAGTATTGATCCTTGCCAAGCTGCGTCAGCAGACCGCCACAGTGTACGTCCATTGCAACCGAATCGCATCCCTGCGATGACGCTTCACCGGAAAAATGAGCGGTACACATGGCTCGAACAGCACTCTCGGGCAAAAATCGTACACCGATCCGGAATCACCTGCCCAGCTCTGTATCGCCAGGCAGGCTTCAGCCCGAGCATGAGGACGAGGCAGAGCCTCAGGCTTTCAGTCGTTCGTTCTGTGGAAACATGAAACGCAAGGCCTCGGCGTCCATTTCCTGCTTGAACTCGTGTTGCTGACTCAGTGCCAGTACCTTCTCGACAGCAGGACGTGCGTTGACGGCATCCAGTACGCGCTTGATATTCGGGTACTGTTCCCAGGGATTCTCGATCCCGAGTACATACGGCGCCATTCGAACCCAGCCCCACAGCGCCATGTCGACAATGCTGTAGTCCGCGCCCAGCATCCAGTCATGACTGGCCAGATGCTTGTCCAGTACCTCGTAGTGACGATGAGCTTCGAAGTCATAACGGTTCAGGGCGTAGTCCTTCGGCTCTGGAGCCGCATGCCGGAAGTGTACCGACTGCCCGGAAAATGGCCCCAGGCCACTGGCAATGAACATCAGCCAGGACAGCATCTGCCCACGGGTTGCATGATCGTCAGCAGGCGGCACGAACGAACCGGTCTTGTCGGCCAGATACAGGAGGATGGCATTGCTGTCGAATACGGTAGCTTCGCCATCTTCGATGACCGGAACCTTCGCATTGGGGTTGAGCGCCACGAATGCCTCGTTGAACTGATCTCCCTTGCGGGTATCAACGGGTATGGCTTCGAATTCCAGCCCACTTTCGAACAGAAAAAGGGCGACCTTCAAGGGGTTCGGAGCCGGGCTGTAGTGAAACTTGATCATGGTTGAACGCTATGGTCGATAAGAGAGGTAGTCGATGGACTGCGATGATACGCGATGGTTCCCGTCAGACGCTCGATATCGACAGACCGATGCGGTCAGCTGTCCGCTCGCAACGGACAGTTGACCGACTTGCCTTGCAGATCGGTCTATTTCTGCAGACGGTTTCCGCGATAGTCCATGTCCATGACGGACTGTCCGGCACTACGCTTGCGACCCGCCTGTTTGGCGGAAGGCATTGGCAGATCATTGACCGCCAACACATTGATGGCATAGGCCATGGCATCAGCCATCTCATCCAGCCCCTGATCATTGATGTTGTCGATGGTGTCACAGGCCGCGTGATAGCAGGCGTCATAAGCTTCACCGGCAACTCCGCCAAAGATACCCGCTTCCTCTTCCGTCTTCACACCTTCGGCGCCCGTGAACAGTCCGCCAGCCGGTATGCCGTACTGAATGAACGGACCATAGTCCGACCGACCGTCGAAGGCCGTCGGTGCCGTGGCCAGCCCCTGCTCCATGAAGTAGTCGTTGAATAACCACTCGATGAAGGCCGAGCCTTCCGGACCTGCTTCGGCGCTTGCTGATCCATCACCGTCGTAGACGAAGCGTACGTAGTTGGGTGAGCCAACCATGTCGAAGTTCAGATTGGCAACGATCTGCTCGAACTCAGCATCGGACACGGTATTCACGTAGTACTCGGAACCAAGCAGGCCTGCCTCTTCGGCTCCCCACCAGGCAAACCGGACGCGATTTCTGACGCCGGTGTCCTCGTTATCCAGAAAGCCCAGCGCGCTCATCTGCAAGGCCACTTCCAGCAGCACAGCCGAACCACTGCCATTGTCGTTGATACCCGGTCCCTCATCGACCGAATCCAGGTGACCTCCCACTACCACGGTCTCGTCAGGATTGCCGATGGGTGTATCGGCAAGTACATTGGCACTGATGCGTTCTTCGGTCAGGGCATCGACCATGACGCGCGCCGTGGCCTCGCCACCTGCCAGTTCGGTGCCAACGACATAGGAGGTACCGACAACCGGAATGGAGACGCCCGGCCCGCCCAGTGTTGCCGACAAGGCGGCTGTTCTACCCGGCTGACCTTCGTTGAAAATGATGACCGCACTGGCACCTGCCTCTTCTGCATTGGCCGCCTTCAGAAAGAAAGAGCACGCGCCACGCTGCAGCAGAGCAATGTTGCCGGCCGTGAATTGCGCAAAGTCCTCTGCCTCGCAGCCACTGGTCGAGGTATTGGCATCGGCCGCTGCCGGTATCAGCAAGTCCACACCTTCCACCGTGGCGGTGACGTCCCCGGACCCCGAATAGGTGGCTTCGGCAAAACCCTCCTCATCATCAAGCACGTAATCCATCGGCACGGGTGACACCTGAGCGAATTCGGCCGGTGAATTGTTCTCGAACACCAGATAGGGAAACAACTGGACATCGACCTCATAGCCCGCCAGCGCCATCAAGCGTCCGACATAGGCCACCGAATCGAAATAGCCATCAGACGACGCTTCCCGCGTGCCGCCATTGTCGTCGGCAATCTGCTGGAAAACTTCCAGGTGCGACCTGACACCTTCCAGTGTCACAGCCTCGTTCAATGCCGAAGTATCCACCCCGACGCCGGCCAGAGCCGGAGCGCCGCACATCACGGCCAGCGCCGTTCCACATGAGAGATGCCGGGCGGTGTTTACCATGGAAGAAAGGTCACGTGTCGTCATCGTTACTCCTTTTGATGGGGGTTACTTGAACCTCATCGTAAACTTTTGTGACTCACTTCATGGTTACATTGAGGACTAAATAGACACCCACTTATGAACAACAATCACAGCCCGCTGCTCCCTGATGGACAATAGCCAAGCGATCAGCCAATTGCCGAACGCTATACCCTGCGAAGCTCCACCACCAGACGCTCGAGTGCATCGTCAAGCAACTCGACCGGCTGTGCATAGCACAAGCGCAAGTAGCCTTCACCAGCAGTGCCGAAAGCGATGCCGGGGGCCAGCCCCACGCGTGCCGTATGCAACAGTGATCTGGCAAACTCCAGACTGTCTCGCATGCCGTTCACGGCAAAGAAGCAATAGAAGGCGCCATCGGGCTGCACGAAGCGCACCCCGGGCAGACTATTCAAGGCGTCCTCCACCCTTTCATAACCCGCCTGCAAGCGCTGTCTGAGCAGAGCAACTTCCGGTTCACCGGCGATGATCATGCGCTCACCAGCGTGCTGGATGAAGCCCGGTGGCCCGGCAATATTGAATTCCGTCAGCATGGCAAAGGTCGATTCGAGTTCGGCAGGCGCCGTGATCCAACCCAGTCGCCAGCCGGTCATGGACCAGGTCTTGGAGAAACTGTTGACCGACACCAGTCGATCCTCCGGTGTTGCCAATGCCAGCCACCCTGGCGCGACATCGCCATGGCGGTACAGGCGCGAGTAGACGTCATCTGCCACGATCCAGGTACCTGTTCGCCGACAGTGTTCGAGAAGCGCCTTCTGATCCTCTGCCGGCATGACCCAGCCGGTCGGGTTTGACGGTGAATTGATGATCACCACCTTGACGGCAGACGTGACGGCATCAATCAGGCGGTTCATGTCCAGCGACCACCTGTCATCAACCACCTCCAGTGCCAATCGTTTCATGGACGCACCGGCGATCTGGAAACACTCGGCCATGTTCGGCCAGGCCGGATCGATACAAACCACTTCATCGCCCGGGTCGATCAATGCCTGAGCAGTCAGGGCAAGCCCTTGCATGCCGGATGCTGTCACCGTGATTCTCGTCCGTTCGAAGGTCTGACCATGGCATCGGGCCAGATACTGACACAGGGCATCCCTGAGACTGCTCTTGCCACTATTGGGCTGGTAGAAGTGATCGCCCTGCTGCAACGCACTGACCGCAGCTTCCACCGCCATGGTGCTGCTGGGCCAGGCACTTTCGCCGAACCATAGGGGCGTGACACCAGGCAATGTCATGCCCAGTTCGGACACGGCCCTGATCTGGCTCGGCGCCAGTCTGGCAGCGCGTGCACTACTGAATGGTGTGCTTGTCATGGTCGAAGCCGTACTTGTCGAGGGCGCTAGAATGCCCGCGAACCAGATCTCTGACAAGCAACTCCGAATCGATCATGTCGCACCGGGTCAGGACTCGCATCAGGACTCGCATCAGGACTCGCATCAGGTCATGCGTCAGGTCATCCGTCAGGTCATCCGTCAGGTCATCCGTCAGGTCATCCGTCAGGTCATCCGTCAGGTCAGCATGCGGTACACCAGCAGCGCCAGGGCCCCCAGCAGCAGGACGTGGATCAGCCCCCCCACGGTGAACTTGACGACTACGGCTACCAGCCATACCAGCATCAATATGACGATCAGTGTCCACAACATGGCATTACTCCGAGGCTCGTTCAAAAACAACGATGGTTGCACGAGTCAGCCACAGGAACCCGGAGCTTGTAATTTGGCACCTGCCGCGATCAATCCGGAACCCTGGCGACACTTGCATTGGCGTTGTTACAACGAGCCATGCACGACGCACTGCTGTCGGATACTCAACCTCGATGAGACATGAAACCACGACTAAAAATCGCTGTTCCGGTTCGCGTCTTCGTGTCTCATCGAGGTCAATACCACGCCGATCTCCCATCGGCCTTACCACACCTGGAGTCAATGTCATGAGTCAACAATCGGACAAACCTGTAGAAGGCGATACCTATCATTGCGAAGAGTGCGAAATGAGCCTCCTGATCACGACCAGTTGCAACTGCGACACCGACGACGGCGCATTCTTTACATGCTGCGGTCAGCAGATGAAGAAATCTCCGAAAAAGAGCTGAAGGTCCGCTTCACGCTCACGGCAATGGCCAGTCTGCCACTGACAGGTTCGACAGCGACAGCTCGGCATAATCATTCACCATGGATTGCAAGGCCCGTTTTCTCGAAGCGCCGCCGCAACGGTAACGTCTGACGGATTCTGTCTGCCAGTTGGCACCGGTGCGGCGGGCGGTGATGCGTCGTTCGATGCAATTCATGTAGCGCCGGCGGTCCTCGTCCGCCACCCCTGCAGTTTCGAGCCCTCTATCTGCGGTGGGCAACAGCTCCCGGACAATATCAATCAGCGGATATGACTCCAGGCGTCGTGTGGTCCGCGATGGCCACAGCAGACTCGCCTCCAGACCATCGCGCGCTGCCTGCTGCAGGTTTCTCTCGAGAGAGGCATAGGGAATGGCGTGCAGCAGGGTTTCGATATTGTCCATGAACCCTTCTGCCAGGCCCAGCGCAAAGGCGGTGTTCGCCAGCATGTCGATCGCGCTTGGACCCGCCGGTAGTGCGCGCAGCTCGACACGCACATGCCCCTGTTCCTGCGAGTCATACACAGCGCGGTTCCAGGGCCAGGTCGTACCCATTTGCAAGGCCAGCTCTTCGAGATCTGGCACCTGCCCTGCAGCCAACGCTGCCAGCGGCTCTTCGTCCGAACAGACGGGCAGCAGTGGTTCGAACAGGTGAACGGACTCGGCGAACAATTCCAGGGCGCTCCTTCGCAGCCAGCCGTGGCCGAAATTCACGCGCGCCGGCAGTCCAAGCCTGCGCCGGCGTCGACTGCGACCGTCGATCGATTGACGGAACAGCTCGATCCGCGTCTCCTGCCATATTTCACGCCCGAGTACATAGGGCGAATTGACCGCCAGCCCCAGCACCAGCGGGGTGACCAGCTGGATGGCATTGTAGAGATCGACAAAACGATCGGGATGAGCGCGGTAGTGCACCTGCAATGAGGTGTTGGCGCCTTCCGGTGTCACACTGTCGGTACCGAAGGCTACCCGCTCGCTACCGCGCAGCCGAATGCGAAATTTCTCGCCTCTGCGTGTCCTCAACTCCCTGCTCAGCGCCTGATAGCGCTTGTCCGGCGTCATCATCTCCTGGGTGAGATCACGCGGTCTCAGTGTTGGCAGAATTCCTATCGGCACGACCCTTGCCCCCTGTGATTCGGCCAGGGCATTCAAGGAGGTGAGAATTTCTACCATCTCGTCCTCGATTCGTCTCAGGGAGGCTCCCCGCATGGGACCAGGACTGAGATTCGCCTCGAGATTGTATTGATTGATCTCCAGGGTCAGCCGATCATCATCGGCAGTATCGACAAGACGCTTGCTGATCGGCAGCGGCTTGCCACGTTCATCGATGATGTACAGCTCCAGCTCCGCGCCAATGGAAGGCTCACCCTGGCCGAAGTCGGGAGTGGCCAGCATCTTTTCCAGGGCAAGAAGGCTCTCGTCCAACCGGGTATTGAACTGTTGTATGTCATCCCGGGTGAAACGGGTACTGTCAATGCTCTTGCCCATGCGCTGCTGCTCGAAGGTCTCGGACTGACTGCCGACCGGCCCCATATTCTCACACCGGAATGGTCATCAAGCAGAGTTTGCAAACAGAGCAGGCATTGCGCTGCCACCCGTCGAAGAGCGATCGACTCGGTACAAGCTACATGGACTTGCGCCCACTATTGCCCTGCCGCAGGATGTTGGCCAGCTTTTCCGGCCTATTCTTGGCGATCTTCACATAGGCATCCAGCGTCACATCCCAGTTGGCACCGCCGTGCTCACGCAATCGAGCCAGAGCCACCAGCAACAGTTTTGCCGCTGCCCGCACCTCCTTGTCATCACCCCCCTCATAATGCCTGCACAGATCGAGATAGAGTGCATCCACTCGCTCGGTTGGACTCAATCTCCTGCTGGAAGAGATTCCCATTTCATTTCCCCGGTATCGAACTGCTGCGCAAATAGCGCTCGTTGACATGGTTCTGGATCAGATCGGCAAGTTCGCCATGGAATGAACGCAGCCAGAACCTCGGCTCCAGAAAACTGCGCCGACGCGAGCGCACCTTTTCAGTCACCTCGAACCATGTCGGTGCCAGCCGATGATCGATGACCAACGGAGCCTGACTGGCTTTTCCCAGAACATAGTTGGCCAGTATCACCCCGGTTCGATGGTTTCCCTCAAGAAACAACTGTGGCGGCCCGATCGTGTGCAGATAGACTCCCGCCGCCAGGTCCCAGACCACCTGATCACGACTTCTGGAATACCAGTCGAGCAAATCACCAATACCCGAACCGGTAACGCCGTAGAAATGCCTTTCGCTGGCCTTCAAGGCCTTGCAGTAATCGGGATTGCCCGAGTTCTCCATACCGAAGAGGACGCAGTGGTTGACCGCCAGTACACTGCGTGATTGCCCCATGGACAACAGGGGCAGGCCTTCCGTGAGATGGTGATCGATCATGCTGTATGCCTGCACGATCTGGTTGACGGAATCCCTGTCCAGCGCCTGATGATGATTATCCAGGCGCCGATTGACCTGCCCCATGTGACGGCGAAGACCGTGCAGGGCCTCGGCTATCGCCCCCAGATCGAAGCGGTCACCAGTCACGCAGTTGGATGTGATCGCCATTGCAGTATCCGGCTCCATGCCCATGAAAGACTGACTCCTGAAAAGGACCCGCAGCGATCAGGAAGAGCGGTTCGAAGTGTTCAACTGAACTCGCCGGCGACGTATTGCCGGGTCAATTGCTCACGCGGATGGTTGAAGATCTGATCCGTATCGCCCATCTCTACCAGATAACCGGTTCTGCCACCTGCCGACATGTCGACCCCGAAGAACGCCGTCTTGTCCGCAACCCGTGTCGCCTGTTGCATATTGTGCGTTACCAGTGCCACGGCGTAATTCTCCTTCAATTCGAGCATCAGCTCTTCCACCTGGCGAGTTGCAATGGGGTCCAGAGCAGAACAGGGCTCATCCATCAACAGCACTTCCGGCTCGGTGGCAATGGCACGCGCAATGCACAGCCGCTGTTGCTGTCCACCGGACAACGACAGGCCACTGTTCTTCAACTTGCCCTTGACCTCGTCCCACAAGGCAGCACCCCGCAGGGCCTTTTCGACCTTTTCGTGAGTATCACCCTTGAAACGATTGAGCTTCAGTCCGAAGGCAACATTGTCGAAGATGCTCATGGAAAACGGGTTCGGCTGCTGAAAGACCATACCGATGTAGCGCCGTACCACGACTGGATCAACGTCCCGTGCATAGATATCCTTGCCATGATAGGACACCTGCCCATCGAAACGGAAGGCATCGATCAGATCATTCATGCGATTCAGGCTTCGCAGCACGGTACTTTTGCCACAGCCCGAAGGACCGATGAAACCGGTAATCTGCTTGCGGGCAATGGGCACATCGCTGTCGCGAACTGCCAGGAAGTCTCCGTAGTGTATCTTGCGAACCTTGCAGTCCAGAACAACATCGTCAGTGGCTGTCTTTGTCACAGGTGCGGTTTCTTGAATGGTGACCCTTTTGGGGGGCATGGTTGCGTTCATAGTGAAATCTCCCGGCATATCCGTTGCATCAGACCTTCGGCTGACCGATCAGCCTGGCGAGGATGTTGATAATCAGAACCATGAAAACCAGAACCAGAGAAGCTGCCCAGGCGAGCGAAATCTGGTTGTCGAAGGGCATGGCTGAAAAGTTGTAGATCAGGATGGACAGTGAGGCCGTTGGCTCGACGACTTCACTGACGTAATAGTTGCTGAACAGGGCCGTGAACAGCAACGGTGCGGACTCCCCAGCTGCACCGGCGACTGCCAGCATCACGCCAGTGAGTATGCCGGGCAGCCCCGTTGGCAGCACCACTTTCCAGATGACCTGACTACGCGTGCATCCCATGCCGTAAGCGGCATCCTTCATGCGTTGCGGCACTTCCTTCATCGCCTCTTCAGCCGTCAACACCACGGTAGGCAGCATCAACATGCCAAGTGCAACCCCTCCGGCAATGGCAGAGTAACTACCCATCCACAACACGACAGCGGCATAGGCGAAAACGCCTGCCAGTATCGAGGGCAGCCCTGTCAGTACCTTGGCCAGAAAACGTGACACACGGGCTACCCGGGTGTGTGCACCCAGTATCGACAGGTAGATGGCTGCGATGATACCCAGTGGCACGGCGATGGCTGATGCGATTCCCACCATCAGCAGGGTTCCAACGATGGCGTTGCCGAAGCCCCCGCCCTGTTCGAATCCTGCCGGCGGCAAGGCCGTCAAGGCTTCCAGGTCGATGCGTGCGCCACCCTCGACAATCAGCATGTACAGCACCGAAACCAGTGGTACCGCTGCCAGCAACGCAGCCGCCCAGGTCAGTGTCGTGAGCAATCCGCTTTTCAGAGCCCGCGATTCGAACGCCTGGCGTTCCAGTCTTGGAATGGCTCTTGCCGCCGTGACGGCAGCATCATCATCGATCATGCTGGCTACCGGAATCATCGTTTTCCCTCGAATTTTCTGACCGTGTATTGCTGAATCGCCAGTCCACCCACGTTCACCAGGAACGTAATGGCCAGCAATACCAGAGCGGCATACATCAAGGCCTGTACCTCGACGACTCCTGCTTCCGGAAAGCTCGATGCCAGCAGCGATGCCAGAGTGTTGGCCGGCGCGAACAGCGACAGATTGATCTGATTGCTGTTACCGATCAGCATGGCCAGGGCCATGGTCTCGCCCAGGGCGCGTCCGAACCCCAGTACCAGCGCAGCAAGAATGCCCGAGGATGCGGTTGGCAGCATCACCTTGAGTATCGCCTCCCAGCGGGTCGTACCCATGCCATAAGCCGCTTCCTTGACCTTGTAGGGGATACGGCGCAAGGCATCTACCGAAATGGCCGCCACGGTTGGCAGGATCATGATGGCCAGCACCAGTGCAGCCGGCGCCAGACCGGGTCCTGCCAGATCGGTTGAAAACAGCGGAAACCAGCCAAGCCAGGCATGCAGAAACTCGGATATCGGCCGCAGCATCGGAATGACCACGTAGATGCCCCACAGCCCGTACACCACCGAAGGAATGGCCGCCAGCATCTCGACAATCGTGCGAAAAACCGCTGCAAGGCGCGGACTGATGAATTCCTGAGTCAGGAAGATCGCGATGGCAACCCCGAAAGTGCCACCGATGATCAATGCCAGAAAGGAACTGTACAGCGTCCCCCAGATCTCCGGCAATACACCGAACGACTCGCGCGAGACATCCCAGGTGGTGCCGAAGATGAATCCCAAGCCGTGTTGCCGGATGGCAGGAATCGCCTGGGCACCGATCTTGAACAGCAACCAGGCAGTCAGAACGATGATGAAGGCGGCGCAGATCCAGGCGAAGCCTCGGAAAAGAGAGTCGACGGTCAGCTCACGAGAGCTGGGCGGAGCACTGACGCTGCCACTGGTTCTGCTGATGTTGAATTGATGTCGGGCCATGCCGGCTCCTGTCAGATAGGCGAGAATTGCAGGCGCTTCCGAGCGCCTCGGGTATCGTTCGATCAGTTCTCAGACAGCCAGAGGCTGTGCGCCGGATGACGGCGCACAGCCTGCTGTCGAATCGTGAATGTCTACTGAATGAACGTTGCGGCTTCGCGAACACGCTCGACCACGTTCTCGGGCAGAGGGATATAACCCAGTTCGTCAGAACTCTTCTGGCCTTCGGTAATCGCGTATTCAACGAAATCACGGATGACCGCGGCTTTTTCGTCTTCCTGCTCCTGATAGGCCAGCAACCAGGTGAAACTGGCGATCGGATAGGCCTCTTCACCTGCCGGATCATATATCCAGGAAATCAGATCGGGAACCTCGCTCTCGGGCAGAGTCGAGTCACTGAACTCGGCACTGGCCAGAGCCGCTGCACCCGCTTCGGCACCGGCAGAAACGAAATTGCCTGCCGCATTCTCAAGCCTCGCGGTAGTGGCGCCAGTCAGCTTGGCGTAGCCGTATTCGATATAGCCGATGGCGCCCGGAGTCTGCTTGATGGTCGCCGTGATGCCATCGTTCTTGGGTGCCTTGATGAATGATTGAGTCTGTGGCCACTGTGGTGATTTACCCTGACCGATGGCCGAATTGAACGACTCGTTGATTTCACTCAGATGTCCGGTGAATACATGCGTGGTACCGGAGGAATCGGAACGAACGACGACGGTAATCTGTTCATCCGGCAGTTCCACACCCGGGTTGGCGGCCACGATGGCCTCATCGTTCCACTGAGTGATCTCACCCGTGAAGATCTGCGGATAGACATCGCGTGGCAGATTGAGCTCGTCGACGCCGTCCAGATTGTAGGCCAGCACGACCTCCCCGGCAGTCAGTGGCAGAAGAACCACTCCCTTGTCCACCTTGCCCATTTCCTCGGCATTCATGGCTGCGTCACTGGCTGCGAAATCGACCGTACCGTTGACCAGATCCTGAATGCCGGCGCCAGAACCCTTGGCCTGGTAGTCGACACGCACACCGTCGGACGCCTGGCTGAAGTCCTTGAACCACTTGGAGTAGATGGGAAAGGGGAAGCTGGCACCAGAACCGATCAGCTTGGTATCGGCATTGGCCAGCGAACTGCCGATGACGAGAGAAGCGCCGACTGTGGCAATTGCGAACGATCTGAATATTGAGCTGGACATGGAATCCCTGTGCGCCGTGTTGAACATGAATGAAGAACTTGAATTCAGATTCGTAGCGTAGCGGCACAATATGACAGCCGAGTGTCACGGCATGGGAAACAGATCCGGCTCAGCGTTGCCAGATGCGCTTCAGGGCTTCGTAATAGCGGCGACCGGTTTCGCGACTTGCAGCTGCGCCGAAATGAACACAGGAGCTGGAACCGCAGGGATAGGACGGTGGCACGAGATCATCGTTGTTGACCCAGTCCGCGTATGGCAACAAGGCATCAATGCTCCTGTGCACGGCATCCACCTGATGCTTTGTCGATGCCCACAGGGAATAGTCACCCCGATCGTCAGCGCCCCGGGACTGTGTGGCGGCAATGAAGGGTATCGGAGCCTGTGAGCCTCGAGCCGCGTCTCCGCGTATATCCTGTGGAGCCTCGCGACGAATGCGCTCGACCATCAGCTTCAGATTCTCGGCATAGGCATCAGCGCAAGCCTGGTCGTTGGAGTCGGCACCTCCCTGATGCCACAGTACGCCTCTCAGTATGCCACCGGTCTCACGCAGGGTAATACGCAGGCGAGTCAGCGCACGCTCCAGCAATCCTGTTCCCCCCAGAGAAGCATTGTCAGAGCTGCCGGCATTCCAGGCCAGCTCGTTGCCGGCCACGCGGCAGAAGCCACTGGCCCCCCAGGCGGCGGGCACCAGATAGATTCTCTGCGTGGTATCGGCCAGCGCAGCCTTGGCAAACGAGAGCCCCGGGCCGATCGTGGTACCGCCCTTGAACGCCACTACCGGATTGCGCGGATCGTGCAGGGGGTCCTCTGCCTCGATGAAGTGGGGCTCGATCAGCGTGCCGGACTCGTTCTGGAAATCTGCCAGTCCGCTGAAGATCTGCGTGTTGTTGGGCGCCACATTCAGTTGCCAGATGCGCCCGTTGCGTTCATCCAGACCGCCAGCCCAGACCTGTTTGGCACCCGGTTCGCTGGAACCGACCATATTGCTCTGTCCAATCAGCAAGTAGACGTCCGGTGCTGCCACTGGCGTGACATCCAGCACGAGTTCGGCAATGCGCACTTCCTCGCCGCTGCTTGCCACGATGTTGAGCCGGCGCTCCTGTGGCTGGATGGGCCGCATGCCGACCGGTAGATGCAGATTGAGTTCGGCGCTCAGCTGTTCCCCTTGCAGGAACTCGCGATCCAGTTCCAGGACAATATCGGCCATATCACCCGGATTCTGCCCCTGAACCTGTAACTGGATTGCTTCATTGCCCTGTGGCATCGCGTTGATGCGGACTACGGCGCCTACGTCCTTGCCCTCTTCCAGTGTCACCCTGGTCTGCCCCAGGGATAGCTCGAAGTCGTAGACCGGCGGCGGTATGTCGATCTGTGCATTGATCAGAATGTCCGCAGGCAGGCTGAGCAGGCCATTGCCGTCCAACGTGGACACCGTCAGGGTGTACTCACGCCCCGCCTGCAGCGATTCGATAAAGAAACTCCGGGAACTCACCCTACCCAGCTCATTGCCGTCCAGAGTGACCACATATCGCGCGGTGTCGGCATCAACACCCTCCGGCTGTTCCCAGAACAGCTCTGCAGCGGTGTCCGAGTAGCGACTCGAGCGCAGGTTCAATGGCGCCGGCGGCAATGGCTGCGACGAATCATCGTCACTGGGCAGCTCGGGTGTGTTGACGCCCGGTGTTGCGACATCACCGCCCGAAACTGGTGCATCGGGTGCATCGGGTGCATCGGGTGCATCGGGTGCATCGGGTGCATCGGGTGCGTCGGGTGCGTCGGGAGCTGCCGGGCTGTCGCTGTCGCTGTCGCTGTCGCTGTCTACATCATTGTCGTCAGATCCGTCTGACGAGGTATCGGGATCATTACCTTGCTCTGTCGGATCGCCAGCGGCCTCAACCGTAACGCCGGACCCGCCGCCGCAGGCGCTCAGCAGCAGTACCGAAAGGAGCACAGGGAGTAGAGTCTTTATCATGTCGTTGACAGCGCGTGAACACGTGAAGAAGCATCAGACTGGAAGAAGGCATCCCTGTTCGCAGCATCAACATCATCCGCGAGTCCATTCAGCAGTCGCTCAGTCTACCAAAGCGGCCCCTCGGCAGGTGCGCAGGTTTTGGCGGCCACCGTCCCTTGCTGGCATCCACTGCCTGGCGCACTACCTTCCTTGACTGTAGAGGCCCGTAGTGAAACCATCACTGTGTTTCGCAAACCTGCACACCTGACATGCCTTCCAGACCGACCCTGATTCTCGATGTACACTGGCGAAAGATTGACGAATTGTTTTCGGCTGAAGATCTGAACCTGCTGAAGCAACACTTCGAGCTGATCTGGGCTCAGGATGAACCGATTCCATCCGCCGTACTCGATGAAGCCCTGCCCAGAGCTGACGTTCTGGTCGCCGCCTCCCCTCAGGTGGATGCCGACACACTGGCACGGGCAACCAGGCTGCATACCGTGGTCGAAGTGTCAGGAGCCTTTCCGGACACCATCGACTATGCGCTGTGCGCGCAACGCGGCGTTCAGGTACTGAGCTGCGCACCGGGATTTCGCGAATCCGTTGCCGAGATGGCTCTGGCAATGACGCTCGCCGCTGCCCGCGGTCTGGTCACGGAGCACGAGCATTTTCGCACTGGCACCGAACACTGGCTCAATGACAATACTGAAACCGATTTCACCGTTTTCAATGCAACGGTGGGCTTCATCGGCTACGGATCGATCGCTCGCGCAACCCACGACGTCCTGCGACCATTCAATGTGACCGTCAAGGCCTTTGACCCCTGGCTGGATCAAGCCACCGCGCAGCGTGATGGTATCGAACTGGTCGATCTGGAAACTCTCATGAGCAGCTGCCGGGTCGTGTATGTCACCGCTGCCCCGACCCGATCCAATCACCGCATGGTCGACAGACAGGCCATTGCAAGCATGGCAAGAGGCTCGCTGTTCGTGGTCATCAGCCGTGCCCACCTGATCGACTTCGACGCTGTCGTCGATGCCGCTGCCGAGGGACGCATCAAGCTGGCCATCGATGTCTTTCCGGAAGAACCTCTGGCCATATCGCATCCTCTCAGAACCCTGCCTGAAGTCATCCTCTCACCTCATAGAGCTGCTGCCGTGGAAGGCGGGCGTCAACTCATCGGCAGAATGCTGGTCAGTGACTTGCTGAACAAGCTGCAAGGCAAGCCAGACAGACAATTGCAGATTGCGCAGTTGCAACATGTCGAAGAACGATCCAGTGTCGATGACGCCCACAAGGTGGCAGAGATTGCCCGGGAAAGGAACTGACACGACAGTGACCAGAATTGCCGTATTCGACGATTGCCATGAGTCATTGATTGATGCACTTCGCTCCCTGGGCGACATCAGTCGTATCAGCAACCGCTCCAGTCTGCACCCCAGTCTGCACGATGTGCTGATCGTTGACGGGCGCTCGCAAGAGCTGGAACAAGCCACGAGTTCGATGCCGATCACCCGCAATGTGCCGGTGATTCTCATCGTCAATCCGCATCAGAACATCCCCGAGAACCTGACGAGCAGACATGTCACCGACCTGATCACACCGGATGAAATCGGCACCAGGGCTCTCGCCTGGCGACTGGACCAGATCGTCAGGCGCTTTCAGTCCCCTCTGGGGCTCGACACCCCGAAATCTCCTGAAATACAGCTCCTGCACCAGGTTGTCGACCTGCTGAACGACTGGGTAGTCATCAAGGATCACGAACACCGCTACCTGGAAGTCAGTGAATCCTTCGCCCAGACCGTCGGCATGGCAAAGGACAGGATCATCGGCAAGAACGATCTGGAGGTGGGGATAGACCGCGAGGTTGTACTGGGCAATCCGAGGACCGGCTGGAGCGGAACCTGGTTTCAGGATGATCACGCCATTCAGACCGGTGAATCCACAACGAATGAGGAGCTGGACTGGCGGGCGTTTGCCGTCAATCGCCGCTACAAGCGTGTTGCCAGACGGCCATTGCGCAACTCCCAGGGCAATATCTATGCACTGCTGATTGTCACAACCGATATCACGGATCGAGTTCTGGCGGAGCGCAACCTGCAGGCTCGCAACCTGATGCTGCGTCAGGTCACCCAGGAAAAACTCAATGCCGACAAGCATCGACAGATTGCCGAACAGGCCATTCGTGCCAAGAACAAGTTTCTGGTGTCCGCCAGTCACGACCTCAGGCAACCCCTGCATGCACTGGGCCTGTTTCTGGCGGTGCTCGAAGGTCGTCTGCAAGACAGCGACGACAGGGATGTTCTGCAGAAGATCCGTCATTCCAGCGAATCGCTGAACGCGTTGTTCAACAGTCTGCTGGATATCTCTCGACTGGATGCCGGCGTGGTTGAAGTCTCCTTGAAGACATTCTCCATTCGCAGTCTGCTGAACAGCATCCGTGATGAATTCGTTCAGCTAGGCAAGACCAAGTCGATCCCGGTGTCCGTGGAACTCACCGACTCGATCGTGCACACCGATCCGGTACTGTTCGCCCGGATCATCAGAAATCTGCTGCAGAATGCCATCACGCATACCCTCTCCGGCAGCGTGCTTCTGCGCAGCGTGGAAAGAGACGGCAAGTTGCAGATCGATGTGATCGACACCGGCCCCGGCATTCCGCCACAGCATCATGAGGAGATCTTTTCCGAATATTTCCAGCTGGACAATGATCAGCAGAAAACCACGCGAGGACTCGGATTGGGCCTGGCCATTGTCCGGAAAATGGCACAACTTCTGGATATCGATATCACCCTGAAAAGCGCGACCAACGAAGGAAGCACCTTCACGGTGACCGTGCCCCTGGGCAAGTCGACTGATCTGAACAAGTCCAACACGCCTTCACGATTTTTCAGGCTCGCCGGTATGAAAATACTCTTCATTGACGACGAACCGGATATTCGGGAAGGCCAGCAACTGATACTGGAAGCCTTCGACTGTCAGACACTGGCAGCCGAATCCACCGGACAGGCACTGAGTCTGCTGCAGGAACAGGACATGCAACCGGACATTCTGGTTGTGGATTATCAGCTCAAGAACGAACTGACCGGCACTGCTGCCATCAATGCCGTGAGAGCTCATTTCGAACGACGGATTCCGGCGATCATCGTGACCGGCGATACCTCCAAGAAACGACTCCGTGAAGCACAGCAAACCGGCTGTCGTCTGTTGCACAAACCAGTCGACGCCAAGGATCTCGTGAAGACCATTGCCTCGGTGCTGGAAGAGGAACTGGAATCTTCCTGAACGCCCGAGTGCCCGAGTGCCCGAGTGCCCGAGAATCCGGGAATCCGGGAATCCGGGAATCCGAGAATCCGGGAATCCGGGAATCCGAGAATCCGGGAACCCGAAAACTCAAGAACTCAAGAAGAATTCAAAAACCCGAAAGACCCGGATGCCTCTCACCCCCTCGCTCATCAAGCGTCGGGGCGAGTCAAGCCGAAGGAAAGCACATTAAAGACTACCTTCCTTCATCATCCTTGATCGACTTCTCCTGACCGCTCGAATCGCTGTTACCGACCTTGGACGAGCTGTCGGGTGACGAGCCGGACAAGCGGGCCAGTTGCTGCCTGAGTTCCTCATTCTGATGCTGACGATCCTCGAGCGACTGCTTCAAGGCGCTGATTTCACCTGAAGGTTCGGTAGCGCTGCGAGCTGTTTCCAGTGTCCTCTGCTGGGCCTGGACACGGACCTGCAATTCGGCAATGCGATTCCTGGCACTGGCGCGATCTGCACATACCGACTCCAGCTCACTGCGTATGCGTCGCAGCTCCAGCGAGTTCTGCCTCGCATGTTCAGCCTGTTTCTCGACTCGTCTGAGTTCACGGGCCAATTCCTTCTTGCTGATCTGATTCTTGCGCCGAATCACCTCCGTGACACTGGTCGACTCGTCATCGATGTATTGCAACTTCGCAGGCTGCTTCGGAGATTCTTGTTGCTGCTGCAGTTGCGCACGCAATTCGCTCAACTCCTGCTCTTTCCTGCCGGTTTTCTCCTGAGCCTCTGCCAGCTGCTGTTCGAGCAAGGCAATACTTTGCGCGCGTGTCCGATAATGCGCGAGCGCCGCATCACTCCTGGCACAGGCCTGCTTGAGCATTTCCATTTCCCGGCCCTTGTCGAACAGCTTCTTCTTGAGTTTTTCCACCTCTTCCATCGCGTGTCTGTTACGAGCCAGAATACGCTCACGCTGCTGCAGCAAGTCGGTCAGTCTATCGACCTCAGACTGCATGCCTTCGTTGTCCGCCTGCGCAGGTTGCCTGGCAGTTTCTTCGACATCTACCTGCGCCCGCGGCGGCAGACCTGAAGAGCTGGACGCTGTCGGCGCAGGGTTGTCCGAGCCTGCAGAGGTTTCGTTGACAGCGCTCTGCAGTTGCGTCGATTCGATGTCCGGCTTGCCTCTTTCAATGCTTCGCTGGAACCACCGGCCCGACAGTGTTCGATCATCCATGCGTCGTTGTGGATGAGACGGTGTCTTGCCATTGCCCTGGGACTGCGAATGCAACAGGAAACGACTGCGAATCAGCCAGAGAACCACCAGCAAGGCAACGATTGCGATCAGTATGCGTGAATCCATGATTTACCCCGGAATCTGTTGATTGCCCGGCCTGACGGCAACGCCTGCAGACGAGGTCCTGTAGAGAACTCACGACAGCGGCACATTCAGACCGGGACAAGCAGAATTTGCAGAAATTCACGCTACTGCATGAACCGACACGCGACAAGTAACCACGTAACCTGTGAGATGGACTCGATCCATGTCCATCCTGCATTTCCCGCAACTCTGCGTCAAAGGCGCAGATACTCTTCACCCTTGTTTTTCAGTCATTTCCTGCAGTCGAATGCTTTCTGAAACAGCGCTGCAGGCCATGAGCTGCAGCGGATTGCATGAAGGATCCGGAGGGTTATTCGCCAGCGCCACACACAGCAATGAGGTCACTGGTGTAACGGGGTCGTGTCTCACATGGCCTGAGCCAGTCCCACGTCGGGATTCTGCAGGGCGGCAACGATATGCTCGGCGACCACACGGATTCGCCTTGACTCACTCAGATCGGCATGCACGACAAGCCATACCGGTTGCTGTATATCCGGGCTGATCGGCAATTTCTCGAGACAGGCATCGGCTGCCACGAACACCGGCAGCACTGCCAGGCCGATGCCGGCGATGGCGGCCTGCACTTGAGCTGTCAGAGTTGTAGTACGAAGAACCGGCTCCTTACCCTGCATACAGGCATCGAGCCACTGCGCAGCCGGTAGATGAGCACAGGCGTCCGACCAGCCGATGAATCGATCATGCAGCAGCGACAATGTCTCGGCTGATTGCGGGCGTGAGTTCATGTAGGTCTTGCTGCCATACAGGCCATATTCCAGACTGCCGATTCGGCGAATCTTCAGGTTTCCGCGCTCTGGACGCGTCATGCGCACAGCCAGATCGGCATCATGGCCATGCAGATTGACCGTGGAGATATCGCTTGACACCTCGACCGTCAGATCAGGATATCTTGCCAGCAGTGGCGCCAGGGCCGGAATGATGACGATATTGGCCAGCGTTTCGGCGGTTGCCAACCGCACATGCCCTCTGACCTCATCAGCCGGCAAGGCCTGCTTCCGGAAACCGATCATGGCCGACTCCAGCTGTTCGGCCCGATGCAGCAGATCCTCGCCTTCGCTGGTCAGCCGATAGCCGGACTGATGACGCAGGAACAATGTACTTCCCAGCGCCCTTTCCAGTCTTTCGATCCGCCTGGACACTGTCGCCACGCCAACGCCCAGCACTTGCGCCGCGGCGCTGAGTGTTCCCTGCCTGGCAATGGCGAGAAACACGGGCGCATCATCCCAATGCAGCCTGCAGCCGCTGGTGTTTTCCATTAATGAAATACGACTTTCTGTTTACAAGGGTCGTACTATCGCAATCGGAAAGCCATACTGCAAGCCTTCAAGTACTTGAGGACGCAGACATGCAACGACGTCAACTTGGCAATCTCGATGTATCCGCCATCGGCCTGGGGTGCATGGGCATGAGCGAATTCTATGGCCCCCACGACGATGCGGAGTCCATGCAGGTACTGCATCGGGCCGTAGAGCTGGGCATCAGCTTTCTGGACACCGCGGACATCTATGGCCCGCATCATAACGAAGAGCTGATCGGCCGCTTCCTGAAGCAATGCTCGGAACCGCTGGAAATTGCCACAAAGTTCGGCATTGTCAGGAAGCCGGGCGAATACGCACGCACCATCGACAACAGCCCCGAATACGCGCGGGCCTCCTGCGAGGCCTCTCTCGGCAGACTCGGCATCGATTGCATCGACCTTTATCATGTTCATCGAGTGAATGCGCAGCAGCCCATCGAAGAGCTGATGCAGGCACTGGCCGACCTGGTGAAGGCAGGAAAGATTCGGCATATCGGACTTTGCGAAGTGAGCGCCGACACGCTGCGACGAGCCCATGCCGTACACCCCGTCACAGCGGTACAGACCGAATATTCACTGTGGACGCGTGACGTGGAAGAACAGATCCTGCCCACCTGCCGTGAACTGAATATCGGCTTCGTCCCCTATTCACCTCTGGGGCGAGGGTTCCTCACGGGTAGCTTCACGGCATCCACCCGTTTTGAAGAAGGCGATTTCAGGGCGATGCTGCCACGTTTCAACGAGCAGAATGCCAATCACAACCGAATTCTGGTGGAACGTGTGCAAGCCATGGCGACGAGGCTCGGTTGCACGGCGGCTCAGGTATCACTGGCCTGGCTGCTGGCCAAGGGCGACAACATCGTTCCCATTCCGGGGACGCGTCGTCTGCACTATCTGGAACAGAATGCAGCCGCCATCGATGTAGCGCTCAGCGCTACCGATCTGAGCGATCTGGAAAGCGCGATTGCCGATCTGGAAGTGGCCGGTGAACGCTACACGGCTGAAGGCATGAAGGGCCTGAATGCCTGAATGCCTGAATGCCTGAATGCCTGAATGCCTGAATGCCTGAACGCCTGAACGCCTGAATGCCTGAACGCCTGAACGCCTGAACGCCTGAACGCCTGAACGCCTGAACGCCTGAACGCCTGAACGGCGAAGTGAATCCAGCTTGTCGCAGCCTGATAACAACGCGTTAGAGTGGCTCCGTACTCGCTGTCTCTTCAAGCTGCTGCAGTGCCTGTTTCAGCAACTGCAATTCGGCGCTGAGCTGATGAACCGAGTCCATCATCAGGCTGGCTGCCATTTTCAGGCGCTCTTCGGGGTTGCGGTTCTGCACGGCCAGCTCGAAGGAGTCCAGTGTTTGGCGCCCGTTCCGGGCGTTCTCCGGCGTCTGCCGCATGAGTTCGATCATGAGTGTCGCCTGCCGTCGCGCTTCGAACTCCTCGGGGTTCTCCACATAGAGACCGGCCCAGTCATCGAAATCGAAATCGTCAGTTGAATTCTGTTGCATCGGGTTGCCCCCCGGCATGACGAGTCTGTCAGAGCCCCATTCTGCATATTGTCATCATGAACAATGTGCTCTGGCCCACAGTAGCGGCTCCCCATTCAGCCAGCTGTCCTGCCAGCCCCTGTTTTCGTGAGCCAACAGACTGGATGAACCCGTTCCTGCAAAGTGTTTCTCACGTTCTGCCAGGCTGCACAGCATATCCGGATTTCATGCTGCAGCCCTTCCCGGCCAACCGGGCAGCCTGCATGCGAGCCGGAACAGGCGTCGGAGACGATCGCCACAAGCGGTAGGAGGCCTCCACCATTGACTGCCCGAATTCATCATCCGGCCCGGTTTGAGGCTATGCTCTGACTCCGACCCGCTTGCCAGCCACCCTGTGTTTCGCCAGCCATCACATCACCATGCTCCGGCCAGCACATTCACCACCCGTACAGGATCCTCCAGCATGTCCATCCCCTTTACTCCGTTGGTACAAGCCCTGCCCGCCAGTGTTCCCTTCACCGGACCCGAAACGCTTGAACGTCGGCTGGGCGCACCCTTCAGAGCCCGCCTGGGTGCCAACGAAAGTGCCTTCGGCCTGTCGGAACTGGCCATTCAGGCAATGCATGATCAGATCGGCATCTCGGGATGCAGCTGGTATGGGGACCCCGAAAATCACCAGCTGCGCTCACGCCTGAGCCGAATACACGGTATCGGCATGGAGAATATTTGCGTAGACGCCGGTATCGATGCTCTGCTGGGTCTGACGGTACGCATGCTGATACAACCTGGCGATGCCGTCGTGACGTCATTGGGTGCCTATCCCACCTTCAATTACCATGTCAATGGTTTTGGCGGACAGCTGCATACCGTACCTTATGCCGATCACCATGAGGATCCGGAAGCCTTGCTCGAGAGCGCCGCCCGGCACAAGGCGCGGCTGGTCTATCTGTCGAACCCGGACAACCCCATGGGCACCAGCCTTTCGGCCGACACCGTACAGTCCATGATCGAGCGACTGCCGGCAGGCTGCATCTTGCTGCTCGATGAAGCCTATGCCGAATTCATGACGGACCAGCATCCGGCGCCACTGAATATGGATAATCCGCAGGTTCTGCGTTTTCGCACATTCTCCAAGGCATATGGCATGGCGGGCATGCGCATCGGCTATGTGATGGGACATGTCGATGTCATTTCCGGATTCAACCGGATTCGCAATCATTTTGCCGTCAACCGTCTGGCCCAGATTGCCGCCGATGCATCACTGCAGGACGACGAGATGCTGCCCCGCGTCAGTCAGCTGGTGAGCGACGGGCGACAACGCATCTACGATCTGGCCGAGAAGCTGCAGTTGCCCTGCCTGCCTTCCTCAACCAATTTCGTTGCCGTGGATCTGGGCTCGGCAGAGCTGGCCAATCACCTGCTTCAGCGACTCGAACAGGCCGGCGTCTTCCTGCGCAAGCCCATGGTGCCTCCGCACGATCGCTTTCTGCGCGTGGGGGTTGGCACCAGCGATGAACATGATCTGTTTGTCCGGGAATTCCAGACTGGCCTCGAACAGAGTGTTCGATAAGCATGTGTTGAGGAGAACGTATTGAACGCCGGGAGGCGCAATCATGGACAGTCACCGTAGAAGCTGGAATCCGGCACCCGGCACCCGGCACCCGGCACCTGGCACCTGGCACCTGGCACCTGGTAGCCGGTAGCCGGTAGCCGGTAGCCGGTAGCCGGTAGCTAACCAGCCTGCAGCCGCTGCGACTGTTGCCGCCCTTCACGCTCCAGCAGACGGGTTATCTCCGGACCGGCCAGCGGACGGCTGATGAGGTAGCCCTGTACTTCGTTACAACCAAGTGCATCCAGCGTGGTCAGTTGCTCATTGGTCTCCACGCCTTCTGCCACCACCAGCAGGCGTAACGTATGAGCCATGTTGATGACCGATTCGACAATGGCACGACTGCGCTCACTGCTCTGCATGGCAACGATGAAGGAGCGATCGATCTTGACAGAGTCCAGAGGCAGCTCGGCCAGCAGTCCCAGAGAGGTATACCCCGTTCCGAAATCATCCATGGAGATCGATACACCGGCATCATGCAACTGACCGAGCGCGATTCGGGCACGCTGTGGTGACTGGATGATGGAGGTTTCCGTCAACTCGATCTCCAGCCTTGGCGGTGCAAGATCGGCACGCTTCAGCGATTTCAGCACATCGGAGACCAGGTCGGCATCACGCAGCTGTGAGGCCGACAAATTGACCGATACGCTGATCTTGTCGAGCCCCATGCGATCCCACTCGAGCAGCTGTGCCAGCGCAGCATCAAGCACCTGATGGAAGATCTGACCGATCAGGCCATTGGTTTCGGCGATCGGTATGAAGTCCGCCGGTGAGACATTGCCGCGAGTCGGATGAGTCCAGCGCACCAGAGCCTCGACACTGCCAATCGTGCGCGTTGCCAGATCGAACTTGGGCTGAAAATGGACCTCGAACTGGTGTTCGGCAACCGCCTGATACAAGTCTGCCTCCAGTTGCAGGTATTCGCGGGACATCTTCTCCATGTCTGCCGATGCGAAATGATACGCCACCTTCTCCGGCAGCCTCGCCGCCTCGAGTCTGGCGCCTATCGCGGATTCAAGCAGTTCATTGGCCAGGTCCCCGCAATCCGGATACAAAGCCACTCCGATATTGAAACCCGGATAGATGGTCTCACCCTCACACTCGACCGGGTCCTTCAGCACGCGACGTATGCGCGTGATGATGGGCAGCGCCTGATCCGGCTCCTTCAGATCCGACAACAGCACACCGTACTCGTTGTCAGCCAGATGAGAGATGCTGTGCGCCTCGTTGATGCGTGTCACCACATCGCTGGCGCGAAGCTCATCCTGAACTCTGTCCAACACCGTCTTGATCATGACTTCGCACTGCTGATGACCGAGACTGGACAAGAGTCGCTGCAGGTCCCTGACCTCGATGGATACGATAGCCAGCGAGCGATCCATGCGTTCGGCGCGCAACAGCTCGTTTTCGACCGCATGCATGAACAATTGCCGACGTGGCAGGCGAGTCGTGTGGTCGTGGCTTTTCAGCATCGCCACTTCTTTCTTGTGACGATGCACTATGGCCTGAACAGCATCAGCATCACGCGCGAGGCGGGTTTCATCCGATCCGTCGGCAGCCTCAGGCTCCGTCGAATCCGACTCTGCAGCGCGTGAGATCCGCTCCGCCGGGGTTGCGGTTTCCTGCCCATTGTCCTGGAGCGCTGATGCGTCCCTTTTCTGTCGTTCATCATGGGCAGCCTTGTTGGCCGCCAGCATTGTCAGCGTGTCAGGCTCGTGCACGACAACACGGTTGCGGCCCGATTCCTTGGCCGCATAAAGAGCCTTGTCTGCTCGTTCCAGCATGGCATTGACACTATCCTGTGACCGATCCTCGCGCGTCAACTCGCTCAGGCCCAGACTGGCCGTGATGCGAGGCACAGGTACAGTCACATCGTTTGCCAGTTGCTCCACGGCCTCGCGTAGCGCTTCAGCCATTTCGGTACCACGTTCCAGCGTCGTATCCGGCAGAACCAGGACAAATTCCTCACCACCGTAGCGACCTGCAATGTCCTTCGCCTCGCCAACCAGTTTCAGTTGCCCGGCTACCGCACAGATGACCTCGTCTCCCGCTGCATGACCGTAGTTGTCGTTGATTGCCTTGAAGAAGTCGATATCCAGCATCACACAGACCAGAGGCTGTCCATTTTCGAGGGCATGGTCGACCAGTTCCTTGAAACTGTCCATCAGCTTGCGTCTGTTGAGCAGGCCGGTCAAGGGGTCGAGCCAGGCGAGCGCTTCCAGCTCACGGTTCTTCTCGGAGATATGCTCCTGGGTCTTCTTGAGCTGGTGAAGCGTCACCGACAGCTCCCGGTTCTTCTTCTGCATGGCACTCATGTCGTTGAGAGTCACCATGACGCCGCTACGGGAGGGGTCCTCATCACCAACGAGGGTACAGCTGACCACGATCAGTCTCTGACCGTCGTGACCATCGAGATAGAGGTTCTGATCCGATACCCCCAGGCCTGTATTGAACGCAGTCTTCCAGGGTGATTGCCAGGCCTCATCCTTCATCCAGGGCCAGTCGTCCAGCAGCTTGCCGATGAGTTGCTCTGGCGCCTGACCTGTCATGCGCGCCGCCGACTGATTGCCCAGCATGATACGCAGATTCGAATCCAGAATGACGACACCTTCGGTAAACAGATTGAATGCCGAATTGACTCGACCTGGAACCGCCTGACTCGGATCGATCTGCAACAGGGCGCGTCGCAGAAACACGATGAACATCAGGAATGCCCCAACTACCAGAAAGCCGAAATACCTGGCATCGTCGGCCAGACGACTGATATGTTCATAGGCGACGCGCACATGCCCCCAGGTGGATTCACCGTCGAAAATGGGGACGACCATATGAGTTGCTGATGATCGGCGATCATCGGGCCTCAGCAGACTGCCATTGCCGTATTCCGCCAGCACCTCTCCCGAGGACTGTGTCAATGAAGCAGCCAGCACATCATCACTGCGACGCACGAATTCCATCAGGGCGTGCTGTACCGCGCGATCGTCTGCCAGACCGATCATCGTCGACAACTGGACGGCCAGGCTCTCCGCCACCACCTTGCGAGACATCTGCCTCTCGGCAAAGGGATTGCCACGCAGGGAGAACAGATCAGCCAGAAACAGCATGCACAGCACCAGCATGGCCAGACTGGTGGCCAGCTTGATGGCGTGAGAGCGTCGCAACAGTTGCCTGAGTCTCTCCATCAGCGTCACCTCAGAGCACCTGTCACTGCGGACACCGGTTTGCTTTTCACTGTTCTACAGTGTCGCTGGAGGTGTGCAGTCCGGATGCCGGGTCGATGCTGACAGTACACTTCTGACCAGCGATCAGCTGCCCATCGGCATTGTCCAGCAACAGACGAATCCCGAAAGTGCCACTGCTGGCATCCAGCAGGGGATCGACCACATCCACCACGGCAATGACCTCGGGGCCACCCAGCTCCGGTTTCACCCTTGCAGTATCACCCTGCCGATACTTGCCGAACTCACTCAGTGGCAGCACCACTTCCACTCGCAAGGGGTCGAGCTGGGCTATGGTCATGATGGGGTTGTCCTGAACGAACTCGCCGGCAAAGCTGCTGTGCTCAACCACCACCCCATCCACCGGGCTGCGAACGATCCTCTGCTCCAGCAAAGCTTCAGCGCGGAGCATTTCCAGTTCCAGCTGTCCTGCATTGTCCTGGGCCTGCTCCAGCGCTGCCTGTGCCACCCGGTACTGGGCGCGAGCCTCATCCAGTTCCTGCGACGAGATCAGCGATTTTCCATGCAGCCCGGTGGAGCGATCCAGCACGATACTGGCCAGTTCCAGATCGGCTTCACGGGCCGTTATCTCGCCGCGCATTCCGGCCCGCTTGCGCGCCTGTTCGACGCGACGGCGCTCGACAGTGGATTTCAATCGCGCCACCACGTCCCCCGCCGCAACACGCTCTCCCCGGTCCACCTCAAGTACCTCGATAAGCCCCTGCGTCTCGCTGCCAAGTTCCAGCACCACCATGGGCTCCATCAGACACTCATGTGTGTTCACTGACGCAGACGCAGCAGATGCGACAGTCTCTTGCGCCCATGCGCCGGTTGCAGGCAGCAGCAGACAGATCACGACAAGGTAATTCGGCATGCGAGATACAACACGCATTGGCAAGGTACTCCATGACCTGTTGATTGCACTATTCACTCCGACCTCCAACAGCCAGTATGCGTTGAAGTTGCGTCTGCCCTCTGGCAACGGCAATTCTCTGCTGCCGATGACGGCTTTCCACTCGACGCTGTGCCCTGCGGATCAGGGCTGCGACCAGGCTTGAGTTGCTCGTTGTCGAGCCTGCGGTTGCCATTGACAGCAAACGCTTTGCCAGGGCGCCGGATTCCAATTTCAGTACATCGTCATCCACGCACAGGATATCCTGACAGGAACCGGGTTGACCCTGGCGAGCGGCCCGCCCCTGCAGTTGCCTGTCCACACGCCTGGAGTCATTGATCTCGAGGTTAAGTACATGCAACCCTCCCGCCTCGACAACAGCGGCCTCCGGCTTGATATCCGTACCGCGTCCGGCCATGTTGGTTGCAACCGTTACCTGGCCGCTACGGCCGGCTGCGGCCACGACCAGAGCCTCTGCACTGTCCTGACGGGCGTTGAGTACTTCGTGGTCGATGCCATGCGCACTGAGAAGCCTGCTGACCTCGTCGGACAGTCTGACCGTTCTCGTGCCAACCAGGATGGCGCGACCACGAGAGCGCAGCAACTGCACCTGCTGCAGCAGCATCTCCAGTTGTATCGTTCGCGAAGCGGCAATCTGAAGTGGCAGCATGCGGCGGCGCGACGGCCGCACGGGCGGAACGGACAGCACGTGCGGGCCATACACCCGTCGCAGTTCGCCACTGGCTTCCTTCAGGGTGCCGCTCATGCCGCAAAGCCGATGATATCGAGCAAAGAATCGCTGGTAGCTCAGGGAGGCGATCGGATTGGACTCATCACTGACGGAACAACGCTCCTTGACCTCGAGCAGACGGTGCAAGCCGTGCTGCAGTCGGCGCTGCGGCGTGGGTCTACCGGTTGCCTGATCGATCAGTTCGACTCTATCCTGCTGTACCAGGTAGTCGACATCTCGCTGATGAAGATGCAGTGCAGCCAGAGCCTGACACACTCTTTCCTGGCGATAGCGCTCGAACTGCCAGGAACCGGATAACTGCGCCGTTCGTTCGCGCACCAGACGCAGGCCCGAGTCCGTCAGGCGCGCCTGTCGGATCTCTCGTTTCAGCAGATAGTCCCCGTTTTCCTGCAGACTCCTGGCAATGGCCAGCGCTACCGCGGCTTCACTCATTGACAGCCCCTCGCCAGCACTCGTCTCGGACAGAATCAGCGGCGTACGCGCATCATCGATGAGCACGCTGTCGGCTTCGTCCACGATGGCAAAGCACAACCCTCTCTGCACGGGCAGGCCGGGTTGCTCCTCCAGCAGATCGCGCAGACTGGCGGCCAGACCGTGACGATCATGCTTGAGTATCTGAGTGTCACGCAGATAATCGAACACCACTTGCTGATGCGTGCAGTAGGTGATATCGCAACCATAGCCCTGACGTTTCTGTGCCTCATCCTGCTCCGCCAGCACCAGACCCAGCGACAGGCCGAACCAGCGATAGACGGGCTCCAGCTCCGCCGAGTCTCGCGAGACCAGATATTCGTTGGCACTGATGACATGTACCGGCACTGCCGCCATGGCCATGACAATCGCAGGCAGAGCCGCAGTTACGGTCTTGCCCTCACCCGTGTTCATTTCAACGAAGTGGCCGGCCAACAGACACCAGCCGGCATACAACTGCTCATCGTGCAGGCGTATCCCCAGACTCTGTTCGACGGCCACCCGGATCATTGCGAAGGCCTGCACCAGATCCAGCTTGCGCAACTGCCTGGCAGCCAGTCGCTTCTTCAGGTCCAGCAGCACGCAATTGCGGGCAAGCAGGTCCAGTTGTACGAAGTGCGTCTCGGCCTCGGCAATCGCCTTCAATCGTTTGCCGAAGCGGCGCAGACTGCGCAACTCGGAATCGACCCGGTGCGCAAGCAGCTTCTGAAAGAATTCATCCACACCATCGCGATCCGCCGATGCTATCACCTCAGGTCGAGGCCCCAGCCGGATGCCGGGACGCGCTATGTCCATCGCTGCGATCATGCCGACTCCCTTTCCAGCCACAGCTGTCTGATGAAGACGTTCAGCCGGTTGAGCAAGGTGGCCGACCCATGATCAAAGCGCACTCGTACCCGCGATCCGATTGCCTGACTGCTGGCATTCTCGGGCCAGGCCAGCTCCAGATCGAATACCGCATCCTGTACCCTGACACCTTCCTCCAGGGCCTCTGCTGGCAGATCTCCCCCTCCCAGCGTCGTCAGCGCCGCTGTTGCCACACGATGACTGGCCTTGGGTGTCTGCCGTGTGATCCGACTGCTGTACGCCTGCCGGGATGAGTCAGCACCATCGAGCAGGACATCCACCTTCACCGTATTGTCTCGCAACCAGACATGGTCTTCCTGCTCCAGCGCCAGTCGTATGGTGCGATTGTCTCCGGGGACGACATAGCCTGCGACTGCATTGGCCGCCAGATAGCGTCCTTCGAGTTCGACACTGCCTTCCACCAGAAAGCGCCCGGCTACCCCGGCCCTGACCTGCATCTGCTGCAGACGATCCACGGCCAGATCGTAAGCAGTCTGGATCGAACGACGTTCGAATACCAGGTTCTGATGCTCGACCGGGTCGCTCAGCAGCAGGCCGGCACGTTGCGCGTCGAGGCGTCGCAGGTCGGCCTCTAGCAAAAGCACGTCGGCACGGCGCTGATCATCGATGCAATCGAACAGTCGGGCACCAGCCAGCACCTCGCTACCGGGGGTGACATACAGCCGCGTGACCTCACAGGGCTGTGCAATACGCAGCACTGCCTGCTCCGGTAGCCACACGATGCCATCGGCAACCGTGACCTTGGGCAATGGCAGGGCAACGGCAAGGCTGGTTGACAGACACAGCAATACGGCGACGATGAACACCACGCGCCGACGAATGTCCTGCGCCTGCCTGCCAATGAAGCGGACCGCTTTCCAGGCAGGCAAGGCAAGCGATACCACAAAGACATGCAAGGCCAGCAGAACACCGAAAAAATGGTATTGCCCTGAAATCATCCAGGCAATGAAGAACATCAAGGCCACCCGGTAAACGGAAGACAGCAAGCCGTAGGCGATCAACCACCAGCGCTCGCGCGAGTCCGACAAGGTGATCGGAGAATCATCACTTGCCCCCAGCATCGTGGCCAGTCTACCCAGCAGATACTGCCGTGAACGAGCCGCCAGATTGGGAATCTCCAGCCAGTCCGCCAGCAGATAGTAGCCATCGAACTTCAACAGTGGGTTGCCATTGAACAGCAAGGTCGACACCAGGCCGATGAGCATGACTGACAAGGCGGCATCCTGTACCAGCCCTGTCGAATTCAGCCAGACCAGCGCCGCCATGGCCGCCAGGGAAATCTCGACAAGAATGCCCGCTGCACTCACCAGCATCCGTTGATATTTGCTGGCAAACATGTTGGCGGCACTGGCGTCCACATAGGGATTCGGTACCAGAACCAGCAGAGCCAGACCACATTCGCGCACCTCACCGCCATAGCGCTTGACGACAAGGGCATGTGCCAGCTCGTGCATGACTTTCAGGACGGGATACAACACGGCCAACAGCAGAACATTGACCGGGTTGAAGTATCGGTTCTCACCCAGATGGGCACTGAGTTCATCCCAGTGAGGCAGCAGCGAATACAGGGCAAACACCCACAACAGCCCGGTGGCAGAAGCCAGATAGACAAAACAGTGGCGAGGTATCAGCCGATCGATTCGACTGACGAGACGATCCGGATCCAGCAGGCGCAGCCGCAGATACAAAGGGTTCATGAACCGCTGGCCGCTGTCGCGCTTGCGCATGCGGTCTCGTCGCCCCAGAATTTCCTCGGCATCCAGCCGTGCGTCCACGACCAGCAGATCCGCTTCATGCAACTGCCCCAAGAGAGTAATCAGTTCACCCTGACTGGCGGCTGCCTCACCCTGACTGGCAAGGCCCGCCTCCCAGATCTCCTCCACCGTTCGACGACCGTTGAACTGCGCCAGCAGCTCGTAGGCCGACAGACCGATACGGTGCCAACTGCGTGTCGAGGCCCGACGCAGGATATAGCTCGGTTGCAAGCGGTACACATGACGTACCACCCTGACATCGGGCGCCAGTGCCGGCATCAGCCCCTTGACGCGATACCAGTGCTCACTGAACAGGCTCGAGTCAGTCATCCGAACCACTCCCAGCGCTTGTGCCTGAACCAGTCACCGAATTCATGCGTCCAGGTCCACAGCAGCGAGGCCGAGCCGACGTCGATCTTGCCGATGCCTGTCTGGCCCGGCAGCAGCACCGCCTCCGGCTGTACCAACGCGGCTTCGACACGAAAACGGTTCATGCCGTTCTCGGGCAATCCGACGGGATGTATGGCAGTAATCGTGAAATCGATCGCGTCTCCCGGCAACGCCTTCAACGACAGACGGCCCTGGTCTCCCATCGAGACGTTGCTGATGTCCTTCTCGTCCACCATCAGATGCACGGCGTAGCCATCGGGCGGGGCCAGCTCCATCAGTGTCTCACCCCGCTTCACCGGGGCACCGACCATCTGCGACAGATCGCCGCTGACGATGACACCGGAGACGGGCGCTCGCACGGCAGAGCGTGACAGTTCCGACTCCAGCAACGCCAACTGGGCCCGGTGTTTATCGGCATCAGCCTTCAGCATGGCCATCTTGCGACGGTCGCCGGCGGCCATTGCCGAACGCAACTCCGTCGCTGTACTGGCCAGCTCACTCTGCCAGCGGGACTGCTCGACCAGCAGTTCGTCGGTATCCAGTTGCATGAGAGCGTCACCGATACGGACCAGATCACCTGCGCCACTATCCACAGACTGGATATAACCGTCGCGAGGAGCGGATATCACACGCCTCTCCAGCGGTACCAGCTCGGCGCTGGCCTTGACCCTGAAAGGCACCTCGACCACGGCAGCCGTGAGCAGCATAGCGATGGTCAACAGTGCGATCAGCTTCAGTTTCATGTATCGAGGCGCAACACCCGCCCCGAAGACACGCATCATGCTCTCCCGGGCATGTCGTACCAGGCTGCGTTCCGCAGCCAGACGCACAGCGATCAGTGGCGCGAGAACACTGGCGATATGACTGATCAATTGCAGCGTCAGAGGGGCAATATCAATGGCAGAATCACGCTCCAGACACAGCACAGCCACGCATCGTCTCTCATGACACAGCGGCACCGTCACCACCTGCCGTTCCTGTCGACCGGCAGCCAGCAGGCGATGTGCCTGCAGGCCGGTGTCGGCGGAGGGCGACGCGGACAGGTTCAACAGCTCATCACGTTTGCTGGATTCCAGCAAAGCGGCTCGCAACAGCTCGGTCTCACTGGTCCGCTCCTCGATGGTGGCCTGCTGTGAAATCGCAGCGACTTCCATGACACGACCGCGTCTCAGGCCGAACGACACGCGGGTGCATTGCAACTGATTCTTGATGGTGTTGGCAGTCGCCATCAGTGCCCGATCAAGACGCGCTTCGGAACTGAAGTCGGCCAGAAGCTGCAACACGATGGCCTGACGCCGAGCAAACAGCGCCGTTTTCGACTCGACGATCAATCGGCGATGCCTGGATGCAGACGACACCTGTCCGCCACCCGCATCATTGGCTGCGGGTTTCAGGCGCGCATCAACTCCCGGCGCAGAAGAACGCCGGGCAGATGCCAGATCTGGTTGAGGTGACAGGCTCATGGAGTGGCGAGTAGTGAGATCTACAGCTCATATGTGGACGGTCTCTCACTGAATAGCGGCAGGGCTGCGGCGATCTGAATTCACCTGCGTAACGACTGCCATCATCTGCCATGCGCCCGCCATGACGGGCGATCGCCCGGCCATGGACTACTCATCCGGCAGGCGGATCACGCCTGCCAGACCATGCTGCGGGTCAACGACTCTCGGTTTGACCCAGTTCCGGCAACACCGGGGCAGCGAAGACCTCATCCAGCGTGATCGACTGGCACAGCGCCAGATCAGAGCGTAACTCCTCACTCAATCGCAGCTCGAGATCCTGCGGGTGAATGCCGATACGGACGGTGCCGTTCAGGGCCGCCATTCGGCGATTGGCACGATTCCATGCACTCAGAACGCGGCTGCGCAGCACCGTGTCCGCCTCATAACCCAGCAGAGGACCCAGCTTCCACTGACCCGCATGAAGATCAACGACTCCCCTGACCGTCTCGACAAGCCCGAAGCCGGTGCTTCGCAGCTGTGGCTGATCGATGCGTCCAAGCGCCCAGGCTGGAGGGACGTACAAGTCGGGCGATGGCAGCTGGTGCAAGGCAAACCACTGGCGGCAGCGATTCATCATGGTGACAATCCCCCCGGCATCCAGTGCCAGATGCTCGGCCACATTGCGTGACATCAGCATCGAATGCAGCCGATGATATGGACGATCGATGTTGTCACAGTGGTGCAACCAGCCATGCCCTGCCAGCAGACAGCCTTCACTGACCCAGTGTCGCAGTTGCTGCAACTGCGATGCGGACCAGCGTCGACCCGGCACCACCAGTAAATGGACGTTCCGAACGTCATGGCGGTAACACTCGTCGAGACAACGTTGAACCGGGTCCATTGTCTCCGGCATGACATCGTGAATACTGACAACGGCCGCCTGGCCGGGGCGTAGCCTGTTCATGCGACCAATACATTCGTCAGGGTGGAAGGGGCGTTCGCCTGCACGCGTTGCAGGGTCTGCATCCAGGAGCTGATATTCCAGGAATTCAGATCCACCGCTCGTTGTCGAGCCTGCGTTGCCAATGCCTGCCTGAACTCCGGACTCAGGCCACACAGTCGCTGCAGTGTGCGTGAAGGGGTCTCGTCATCGGCCACGATGAACAGCGAATCGGCCAGTTGCGGCCATTCCGAGATACCACAGGTAGCCGTGACAATGACCAACCGGCCCCGCGCCATGCCCTCCAGCGCAACCGTACCGAAGGACTCCACCTTCGAAGGCAGCAACAGCACATCATGCTGATCCATCAGGCTCAGCAGATCGGTTCGGGCCACCCATCCCAGATAGTCCAGATTGGGCAGTTCCCCTGCAGCCTGTTCGACGACGCTACGCATCGGGCCATCACCGGCAATCGTGAACCGGATATGAGGATGGCGCCTGGCCGCGTCCAGCACGTCCGGCAGGTTCTTCTCACCGGCCAGGCGTCCCGCGAACAGTACCGCGTCGACCGAGCGATTCAGCGGCATTGCCGGCAGTCGCACGAACTCGTCGGGCACTGACGTCCCCATCAGATTGGCTGCTCGCGCTCCGCCGGTCATCGCCTGACGCAGCATGTCTGGCGAATTGGCCAGCACGGCAGCACCGTGCCGAAACAACAGACGGTTACACCAGTTCAGGTAGCGTTGGCAGACAAAACCGAAACGATTCTGCCAATACAGGGTAGCCAGTGCTTCATAGTGCGTATGGAATCCGACGATCAGCGGAATGCCCAGCTTTCTGGCAATCAGCAGGCCCGCCAGACCAAACGGCCCCGGTGTCGGCACGATGATGACCGTCGGTCTGGACTGGCTGATCGCCCGCCACAGATGGGTTGGCCGCGGAACCGAGATCCTCTGGGTATGATCCCCCGGCAATGGTGCGCTCAGGTAGCGATAGCCCGGTGACGCCTGATTGCCTGGATGAAACAATACAGCACTGTCGACATGCCCTCGCAGTTGAACCACGAGATCCGCGTAATAGGAACCCACGCCGTTTCTGTCGGGCTCCGCATCGCTCAGCACCACAACGCGCATCGAAGGCCTTGCAAGGCTACTCGCCAGTGGATACGGTTGCTCAGCGGTCGAAGCCGTCATGCGGCGCTGTCCGCACCTGCCCTCTTCCGACGACACTCTGTCATCGCCATTTGTTATCGCTGCCCGCGATTCAGGCAGCTCCGCGACCGAGGGCCATCGCTCAACCGTTTTACCCTTGCGTGGGCCTGATTCCGTGGATTCGCTCATGGTGCTTCGCTGCTGGTGTGCCAAGGTGTCTGGTTTCACAGTCGATTCTCCGGGGCATGTCGCCAGGCCTGAAAGCGATCGAATCGAGCCTGCGCATCGGGGGATTCCTGCCGTGCTGGTTCGATGGTTCCCGGCCGTAGCGGCTCACGGGCTTCCAGTGCAGACAAGGCCTGATCCAGCGCGTCAGGGGAACCGAGCAGGAGTTGCTCATGGATGTGTTGCATGGCCTGTCGCGGCTCTCGAGACAGACGTGCAAGTGCAATGCTGGCACAACGCTCCGCTGGCAGAGCCTGTTTCAGACGATCCAGATTGCGGTAGTAGAAATGCAGCGTATCGAGCAAACGACGCTCGAAGTCGGGACAGACGCTGTCGGTAAACAGTTGTCGCCGGGCATCGGCAAGGCTGCGCAATTGTGAGCGCACGGCCATCGGAGCATCACGCTCGCAGACGATGAAAACGCTATCCGGAAACGCCTCCGCCAGACTCAGCGCCAGACCTGCAAACGATGCGTTCTTGGACAACATCTGACAGTGCTGCCCATGAAAATACACATGTCTCTGCAGCAGCCTTCGGTAGCGCTTCACGACCTGCCTTGCCTGCTGCCTGTCATCCTTGTCGTCTGCTTGCGCCAGTTGCCACAGCCAGTGGCATTCGGGAAACGCCAGCACCAGCAGAAAACAATCCAGCGTCGACATCAGCAGCAGAAAATCCTCCTCCGGGGAGCGCAGCCCTGTGGGGTGGACCGAATCCAGTGAGCTTTGCAACCGTTGCTCGAGCTTGACGAGGAATCGCGCAAGGTATCCACCACAGCGCGCATCCAGCCGGGCCACCCACCCGAGAAGGTGGCGTTGGCTGATACTGGGAGCAAACAGGGCCTCCCACAGCTGTACCGTCGTGTATCGCGGATCGGATGACAACAGATGATGGGTATGCGTAGTGCCACTGCGCGGCACACCGAGAATGAAAACCGGCCGACGCAGGCGAACTTCCCGGTAACGTCGGAACAGAATCTCGTCGAGCAGGAGACCTGCCGCATTCAGCAACTGCACGGCAAACAACAGTGCCAGGACCGGGATTCCCAGCGCGCAACGCATCAGATGGATCTTGCCACCCGGGAACACACCGGGAAATGCCAACTGTCTCAACAGGCTGCCCCAGCGACAAATCGATGAAGCGCATGCTTTCAGGCACAGCATGACAACTGCAGCAATGGTCAGAACCCTGGCCTCTGCAGTGCTGCTGCTTCCTCCAAGCCCGGATACCTGCGCATCCGTTGATTCTGCCTGCCCGCTATCAGTCACCGTGCAAGGCTGACACCATCATGTGACAGTTGTCTTTCAGAAAAATGACGGTTGCATGAAACGTCCTGACGGACGGCAATCAACTACCAGAGCCAACTCGAAAAGCGATGCCCCGGATGCAATCGCTGCTGCAGCTGCTTCAAAGTAGCGACTTCCTCCAGAAACCGACGATAGGCACGCTGGCGTTGCTGCAGATGCAGGACATGCCTGCTGATCCGGGCATCCACCACGGCAGCATCTGGATCATGGAAGCGGTGATAGGCCATGAAGTGCAGAAAGGACTTGTCAGGCAATGCAGCCATTTGCTTGTGCAGCCCCCTGAGCTGTTGTCGCAACACGCCTTCCAGCTGCCTTTCGTCAGCCGCTGTCAGCTGCTCCTTTGTTTGCGCATGGCGCTCGTGCAGTTGCATCAATGTGATCAGGTCATGATCACGACGCGCCTGCAACAGTCTCGTCATCAACACATGCTTGTCGTCGCGCTTCTGTTCATCGAGCTCCTTGTCCGGATGCAAGGCCGCAGCCGTTTGCTGAAACAGCCTCTTGAACACGGAGCCGTCCAGGCCGCCCGACACTTTCCGCGCAGCGGCCTCATCATGATCAAGATGCCATCCTGCGACACTGTCCGCCGGCCGTGACACGTCCGTGTCTACCAACTGCCGGTCGGCATCGGCATCGGCATCGGCAAGGTACTCGGTTTCACCGGGGAATTCCCATTCAAGACACGCCTCCTGTGCTGCCTGCCGCTCCAGCCATGCCTCCAGCTGATGCCAATCGCCACAAGCACAGTCAGGGTCCAGCGAAACATTCAGGACGCTTGCGTGATGACGGGCAATGCGATCACGTAATGTGTCCTCCACAAATCCGACATCCAGCAGCAGATCCAGCAGCTCGTCTATCCAGGGGGTCAGTGCCATGCGCCGCTTCTTGCCCAGCGTCTTCCGTTCCGAGAACATCAGGAGGCGTCCCAGTGTCTGCCGACACACCTCCGCCACTGCCTGCTCGACCGGCAGTACTTCGGATTCCAGTCTCGTGACCAGTTGGTCCAGCGTGGATTCGAGCCGCGCCTTCTCTGCGCTCATGGTCTCGACCTTCAACCACAGCCGCCGGAAGCGCGATTCACGTGTGTGCCCGGTTTGCCGGCACAAGACAATTTCCCTGTCATTCATGCCGCGAGTATTGCAGGGCATTGTCGCCTCGCAACACCGGCCGACACCGACTACTGGCTATACAATCAGATGCCGGTTTTCACGGGATGGCTGGCGAGCAGGTCCCGCTGGGCGTCGGAAACCTGCAGGCTGGTACTCGAATGACAAACCCTCTCGGTGGGCTCAACCGGATCAGGCGTGTTCTCGCAGATGCTCGATGAACTCGTCGGTCAGACGATTGTTCACCGGCATGTGGTTCTGCTTCTTGTAGGCACGCACGGCTGCGAATGTCAGGCTGCCTGCCAGACCGTCGATCGTCCCACGGTAGTAGCCGGCAACCTTCATGCTTTCCTGAATCATCATGATGTCGTGCGTCGGGGCGGTCGGTGCCCCTCTGTCATTGACCGCCATTCACGGGTTCCTGTCACGAGTGTCGACAGGGACAATACAGCCTACTGGCGGAGCAAGGCAAGATTGGCATTGTCCCAGCCAACCTGAACGGCGTCGCCGACGGAACCGATGGCGAGCTCGGCATCCACATAGGCGCGTAACTGGACGTCCGGTGCAGCGTCGATACTGGCGGTAACCGCGGTACGGCTCCCCATGAACACCTTGTTGGTGATGTGCGCCGCAATGGCTGTATCGGTGCCCGGATGGCCTGGCGAGCATGACAGCTTTTCCAGACGCAGCGAGCAGGTCACCTCCGAGCCTTCGATGGGCCGCAGTCCGCCGGCTCTCGCCCGGATGTGACTGCCATGCCAGTCGATGACCACTTCCTCGCCTTCCATACCCAGGCACTGGCCGCTCAGCAGATTGGTTTCACCGATGAACTCGGCAACAAAGCGACTGGCAGGACGCAGATACAGGTCTTCCGGTGTACCGTCCTGTTCCACCTTGCCCTGGTTCATCACCACGATTCGGTCGGACATGGTCAAGGCCTCGTCCTGATCATGCGTCACGAAGAAGAAGGTGGTATTGGTGCGCCGCTGGATGGCCTTGAGCTCCTGTTGCACCTGGGAACGCAGTTTGGCATCCAGCGCACCCAACGGTTCATCGAGCAACAGCAGGGCCGGATCGGGAGCCAGGGCCCGGGCCAGTGCCACACGCTGACGCTGCCCTCCGGAGAGTTGGTCCGGGTAGCGGGAACCGAACTCATCCAGTTCCAGAAACGACATGACTTCCTGACGGCGGGCTTCGATCTGCGATACCGTCATGCCCTTGAGCTCCAGTCCGAAATCGATGTTCTGCGCGACACTCATGTGCGGAAACAGGGCGTAGTCCTGAAACACCATGTTCACCTTGCGCTTGTTGGGAGGCAGGTGAGTCACATCCTCGCCGTCCAGAATCACCCGTCCGTTGTCCGGCTTCTCGAAACCGCCCAGAATTCGCAGCGTGGTGGACTTGCCACACCCCGAAGGCCCCAGAAAGGTCACGAACTCACCGGCCTTGATATCGATATCCAGATCGTCCAGTGCAATGACGGATCCGAAGCGTTTGGACACGCCCTGCAGCTGGACGAGGGTCTCTGCGTTCTGGCTCATGCTTGTTGCTGCATCCTGATTGATGTTGGGGTTTTCTCTCATCACCGGCCGGCTCCGTTCATGCGTCGCATGGAACGCTCGGCCCAGACGCCCAGGACGGCTGTCAGGACGATGACGATGGTTGAAATGGCATTGATTTCCGGCGACATGCCCGATCGCAGCTTGGAGAAGATCAATACGGGCAGGGTTGGCTGATAGCCTCCCAGGAAATAGGAACGGACAAAATCATCAAAACTGAGCAGCAGACAGAAGATGCCTGCCCCGATCATGGCTGGACGCAGGTACGGCAGTGTCACCCGAGTGAATGCCACCAGAGGATCGGCTCCGAGATCACGAGCTGCTTCGATGTAGTTGGTCGGCATGGTGCTCAGCCTGGCAACGATAACCAGAACGACGAACGGCACATTGTGTACCGCATGCGCCCAGATGACGGCCATCATGCCGGGCTCGATCCCCAGCAGGCGTGCGTAGATGCGAAAGGCAATGGCCGAGATGATGCCCGGCACCACTGCCGGCAGTATGGTCAGACTGAATATCAGCGCTCTGCCGAAGAATTTTCTGCCGGAGAGCAGGACGGCAATCCAGGTTCCGATCATCAGGGAGACCAGGGTCGAGCCGATGGCGATCAGCACCGAATAACCGAAAACGCTCATGACTTCGGTGTCCTGAAACACACGGCCATACCAGTCCAGAGTCCAGCTCTTGATGGGAAAGCCGATGAACTTGGAATCCTTGAAACCCATGATGATCATCATGGTCAGTGGCACGAAGACATACACCACGAAGGCCGCATAGATCAGCGACATCAGTATTCGGGTTTTACCGGTCATCGTTGTCCCCTGCTGGACAGTCGTCCCATGAATTTCATGAACAGTGCGGTAATGATGAGTGAGGTCAGAAATAGGATGCAGGCGAAGGCGGCCCCGGTTGGCCAGCGGTCACCGGCAACGTGGAAGAAGCCGGCAATGGTCTCGGCAAAGACCGTCGTGCCTGGACCACCCAGCAGCACCGGAGCGGCATAGAAGCCGGTGGACATCAGAAATACCAGCGTACAACCCGATGCAATACCTTCGTAGGACAGCGGCAGGGTAACCCGTCGAAAACGGGTCCAGGCACCGGCCCCCAGATCGGCCGCTGCTTCCGAATAGCTGCCCGGTATCTTCTCCAGAGCCGAATACAGCGGCAACAGCATGTACAGGGACGTCAGGTAGATGACCCCGAAACCGACTGAAAATCCGGTGTACATGAACGGGATGGGGCGGTCGATGAAGCCGAGTGATTTCAACAGCAGATTGACGGCACCGTTGTTGCCCAACAGGATCATGATGGCAAAGGTTCTGACGATCTCGCCTACCCAGAAGGGGATCAGCAACAGCAGCAGGAACGCCAGCTGATTCTGACGCTTGACATGCCGGGCCAGAAAGTAGGCCACCGGGTAGACGATGACCAACGTGGCAAAAGTCAGCACAAAGGAAAAGGCCAGGGTGCGCAGAAACGGCATCCGGTATACGGCTTCCTCGAAGAACAGCAGATAATGCTTCAGCGTCAGCTGCGTTTCCGCACCCACCGCCACTGGATAGGCATCCAGAAAACTGACGTACAGCATCTGCAGAACAGGCCCCAGGTGCTGGGTCAGCACCCATATGAAGGGAATGCCCGCGAGCAGCGCGAATTGTCGACGCTCCGATCCGAACAGAAAGTCCACCAGCAACTGGTAGCCCTTCTGCCCGGACAGGGTTCCCCAGAAGGGAACCTTGTCACCCGGACCCTGGCCTGCATTTCCCGACCCGACAGGCAGGGAAGCGACAGGACTTTCCTTTGATTGATTCTGCACGTCAGTTATCACACTAGGCCGCCTTGATCTGCTCCACGGCCGGGTCAACCAGACTGTATTTCATCTCGTTGGCTTCGGCGCGGAAGAACTTCAGACCGGCCAGTTCTTCTTCGGTAAAGGCGGTGGATTTTCTTTCCAGCTCGCTCAGGTGCTGCGCGGCGTCCTTGTAGGTGGAGATGAAGCCGGTCTCGCGGGTCATGGACGCCCCGATCTCGGAAGAGGCCAGCAGGGCATTCAGAAAGGTGTAGGCATTGTCGCTGTTGGGCGCATTGTTCGCGATGTTCAGCGTGTAGACAAAACCGTAGCTGCCTTCCTTGGGAATGGTCATGTCGACCGGGAAGCCGTCGTTGATGAGTTTGGCAATCGGACCGTTCCAGGCATGGCCCAGCGCGATATCCTGATTGATGAACATCTGCTGTACCTCTGCCCCGCCATCGTAGTACTTGCGCACGAGATCCTTCTTGTCGATCAGGAAATCACGGGCCTCGGCAACAATCGCAGCAGCCTTCTCGGGATCATCCAGATACTCGACCATATTGCCGTCATAGCCCTTGTACAGCATGACGATGGACATCATGTCCTGAATGATGTAGGCAGTCTGCTGCTTGTATTTTTCCGAGAACATGACATCCCAGCTGCGCGCTTCATCGGCGGAGACCAGTTCGGTGTTGTAGGCCAGTATTTCGGCCCCGGACAGGATGGGAGCTCCCCACTTGTGTCCGTTGATGGTGGCCCAGTCGCTTTCGGTATAGATGGGGTTCAGATTTCCCCAGTTGCTGAGCCGTTCGCTATCCATCGGTGCCAGCAATTCCGAGTCGATGAACTGCAGAAAACGGTGTCCGGCAACCGTCACGATATCCACTGTGGGCTCTGGCGCTTCCGCTGCCAGAAGATTGAACTGCTTGCCCTGGTCGTCGACCAGACGAATGTTGACCTTGATGCCGGTATCCTTTTCGAACTGCTTGCGAAACGATTCCGGTACGAAGCTGTCGTACGTCCAGATATTCACTTCGCCCGAATCGGCATAGGCTGTACGGATATAGGGCGTGGCTGCGAACACCGTACTGGCGGCAGCAGCAGTGCCCAGAAACTTGCGACGGCTGGTATTGATGGGTTTCATATTCATGTTCTCCGGTAATGTTGGCATTCGATACCTTGAAGAGGCATCATCGAACCTACTACATGTGGCTGTCTATTGACACCGTCCGAACGAAACAGGATCGGACCTTGCCAGGCAGAACAGAATTATCGAGCGGCATGCAGAATGCCGCTACAGGCAGCATCTCGCAGCTGCTCGAGAGCAACGTTCTCCAGTTGCAGAGCGGCCAGCAGATCGTTCTCGGCCGCAAAGTCTCTTTCGTACATGGCCGAAAACAGTGCAACTCCGGCCTCATGCAGAACAGCTGGCTTGCCGACCAGTCGACCCAGCGCTGCTGTCACGACCAGGCCATAGGGGACATCCTCGGTCACGTAGCGACTATCGGCGGTTGCTGGCCCTGTACCGCCGTTCCCCTGTTCATGCATCTGCTGATTCATCTCGGAGATGGATGCAATCGGAACATGGAAAGACAGATGGAAATGCTCGAATATGGTGCGTACCTTCAATCCCAGGGCTTCGGCAATCGCGAGCCTTTCCAGATCGAGGGCTTCCAGCAAGGCACCGATCTTCGGTGTCAGGTTCTGCCCCTGACTCCAGGTCTCGCCTCTTTCCATTCTGCTCATGTTGCCCATTGCAATTCCCATGTGATTCTGAGGATTGAGATTGGACAATGAAATTGCCAGCAGCCCGTCACGTTGCACGAAGCGCTCTCCAAACAGGGATTGACACAGAGCCAGTGCCGCCTGGTTGGCGCTGCTGGGCACGGCGCAGAAATCCACCTGGGCCCGTATTGTATTGACCATGACCGAGTTCATGCTCTGTTGTCGTCCGGTGACAATGGTCGTCCCCCAGGCAATGATCGGCACACTGATATCTCTTTCCTGCAAACGTGCAGCCAGATACAAGGCGCCCAGAGAGGCATGCGATGAAATGATGATGGTGTGATGCGCCTGAACATGCGGCACCAGAGCATCCATCACGGCCTTGTGTCCATAACCCGGCAAAACCAGCATGAGCACATCGTTTTCGGCAGCCAACTGAGCGGCATCCTCCGCCACCGCCGGATGAAAGTCTCCTTCGATGGCATTGCTGGCGCTCAGGGCAGTTCCGCCTTTCAGCGCCCGGGTACGCTCACCGGAAGGTGACCACAACATGGGCTGGTGAGCGTTCTGGCAAAGCAGCGCAGCCGTGCCAAAGGCAATGGACCCGGCACCAGCCAGACCGACACGAACCGATTCGACGCTCATGCTGTTTCTCCACGTCGAACCGGATCGCCCAATACGTGCATCAGCCGATTGGCCCAGCCGAACAGAGAAGAGGACAGCACCAGATCGAGTATTTCAAGTTCGGTCAGACCGGCCTCGCGCAGCGCTTGCACATGGCTCGCACTGGCCCCGGAAGGGGTCTTGGCCAGTTCCCGCGCGAAATCGAAGATGGCCTGATCGCGCGGCCCAAGCTCTGCAGACTCACCGGCACTGAACAGCAGATCGGTTACCGAATCATCCTTGGTCAGCTGCGCGTGACGCGAGGCATGCACGGCAGCGCAGTAAATGCAGCGATTGACCACGGATGCCGCCAATGCACCAATTTCGCGCTCTGCCCGACTGAGCCCACCCTTGTCATACATGATGGCATTGAACAAGGGTGAGCGAACCTTCAGTGTCTCGACATCATGGGCCAGCACCAGCACATAATCCGATACCCTGGTATTCGAGGGAGTTACCTGCAGGGCTTCCAGCTGATCCGCCGTGGCCTCCTCCAGTACAACCGGCTTGACTCGTGGCCGCCATTCCGGCACCCGCTTGGTGAACTTGTGGATGATCTCGCTCATGCCGGCATCTCACTCAGCAGATTGAGCCCCGCCACCAGACGCACCTGATAGGCCATGAAGGCATTCAATTCCGTCAGCCTGACGATATCGGCATCGCTGACACCGTGTTGCTGCAATGCGCTGATATCCGCATCAACGACATCACGCGGACTGACCGCGACACTGTCCATGTACTTGACCACATGGGCCAGGTGCTGCTCACTGCCGTCACCATCAGTGTTGGCGATGGCCAGACAGTCATCTTCCGACATCAATGCCATGTAATGTTCGGCCAGCTCGGGAAGAGCGTTGTTCAGTGCGATTCTGGCGGCGAGCGCGGCTCGCAGGGAATGTGACCAGGCCCCGCAATCCACCGGTTTCAACACCGCATCTTCGGCCTGCTGCGTCATCTGCAGGACATTGCTGCGCGTCTGCAACGCATCCATTATCGGGGATTTGTCGGGAATGCCACTGTAGCGAACAGCAGTCGAACTTTCCATTGCCATAGAGTTGTCTTGGTGTGGTTGTGACACGTCAAGCGTTGTCTTGATGTGCTTGGGACAAGTCGAGAATAGACTTCATGTGAGTGCGACAGGTCAGATGACCTTGCGGGTCATCGATGATTCGGGGAGCTCCGACGGCGTCCATTCGTCACCCTGCAATTCAGGCTTGGAGTAATCCAGCATATGCTGCCAGTGAATGGCAATGTCTTCTTCGTAGAGCCTGGCGGAGAGCGACTTCGCCAACCAGCGAGCACCCTCGGAAATTCCGGGTATGTCGCCACTGACCTTTCCCAGGCTGGCCGTCGCGCCGTAGTTGAAACAATGGACATGCTTCAGCCAGGGTGTCCTGCCCGCCTGCTTTTCCCGGAACGAGAAATCCTCGGCCAGATAGGGAAAGCGCCCCAGGTCTGCATTTTCCTCATCCGCAGGAGGCGTGTAGGCGTCCTCCCACAAGCGTATATTGGCCGCAGCGTCACCCAGCTCGCGACGCGCCAGTGGATCGGTACTGAAGCCGGTACCCAGAATGAGAAAGTCGGTTTCCAGCTGACTGCCGTCGGCAAAGTCGATGAGCAGCCCCCCGCTCGACTCACGCACGGCACTGACCGACTTGCCAAAGTGGAACCAGGCATTCTCATGCCGACTGACGCGTAGCGTAGACCCTCTCGGAGACGGTGTTTGGGTGGCAAAGGAGTACTGCATGAACCGCCAGCGCCATTCATCGGACAGTTCCGCGTAACCCGCAACAAAGCCATAACTGCCGATTCCCATCATCTTGTTGATGGTCGGCATCTCGGTTCGACGGATGAGATGCCGCACTTCGCTGGCACCGGCTTCCAGCGCTTCCGCGGCATTGTCCACCGCTGACGCACCGACGCCCACCACGGCAACTCGCTTGCCCCGCAGGGAGGTGAAATCGATATCTTCGGAAGAGTGAGCCCAGAGTGATTTGTCCACGTCGCTGACGAAATCGGGAATATTGGCCTTGGCAATACCATCGCGCCCGGTGGCATAGATCAGCTTGCGCACGGTAATCGCTGACGCCTCTGCCCCCTCCAGAGTCAGTGCCAGCAGTTCGCCCCGAGACTCGACGTGCGCCAGGCGCACATTGTTCTCGACCGGCACTTGCAATGCCTGTCGATACCAGCGCAGGTATTCCATCCACTGTGGCCGTGGAATCTTGTCCAGCTCATCCCATTGAGCTGCGCCGAAGCGGGCACGGTACCAGGCCTGAAAGGTCAGCGAGGCCATGCCATAGGCAGGTCCCGTCAGCTGCTTGGGCGAGCGCAAGGTCTCCATGCGTGCATAGTTGACCCAGGGCCCTTCGCTACCGGCAGGGCTCTGGTCGATGATGCGCACATTGTGAATGCCAGCGGTGCGCAGCGCGAACCAGACCAGCAATCCGCACATGCCACCGCCGACGATGAGCACATCGGAATCCGCAGGGGTGTCGCGCTCGACATCGGCTACCCAGTTTACCGAGGGATAACACAGGCATTGCAGATCATCCTGCAATCGTCTTTCGAGAGCATCAAGACCGATATCGTCATAGGAAGAGGCAGATTGCGCTGCCGTTGTCGAATTACTCATACCTTTTCACTCATGGTCCCGTTGTCGATTGTTCTTCCCTCCGCTTGCCGCGTCACACGATAACAAGTAGTAAGGTTTCCTACAAATGCATCATTTCCAACGTGCGTACCGATAGCCGGAATCGACCAACGATTCCAGCACCCACAGTCGCTTCACCCCAGACGATCAGATCACGGTTGCCTATGGATTCCAGCGCAGATGCAGATCATCGATATGAAAGACATGCGTATGCTGCCGTTGCTCCCCCTGCGCTTCATGCGCCTTGAGGTGCGGATGGTCACGTGGCAGATCCGGGTGAGTATGGACTCTCTCAAGCGGATCCTCCATCGGCCAGACCCGCGAGGCCAGAATCGTGATCAGGAGGCAGACGCCGCCCAGCACACCCAGCGCCGTGGCCGGTGCCAGAATGGCTCCAAGCCACCCCGCCAGCGGGTAAGCCAGCAACCAACCCGCATGGGACATCGAGAACTGGGCAGCAAACACGGCGGGATGGTCTTCCTTCTCCGCCGAGCGCGTCAATACCAGGCCACCCGGCGTCAGCACCAGCGACGAGGCAACGCCAAACCCTCCCCACAACAGCATCACCATGGGCAAGGTCAACGGCAGAAAGATCAACAGAGACATCAGCCCGAAAGCCACACAGCCGCTGACCATCAGCGAACGCTCGCTGAACCGCTTCAGCAGCCCGGGTACCGACAAGGCACCCAGGGCCGCGCCAGTACCATAGGAAGCCATCAACCAGGTGTAGAAATCGCTGTCATCGAATTGCAAGCCTGCATAGACCACGGTATTGACCAGCACCCAGGCCAGAGCGCAGGAGAGAGCCAGATTCAGAATGAACAGGCCCCGCAGACGCGGCGTGCGAAAATAGATATTCAGACCACGAGTCAAGCGCTCGACAAACGGCCGCTTCTTCCCGGCCGAGGCTGATCTCGGCAAGCCGCTGAGGGCCAATGTCACAACGGACCCGGCCAGACACAAGGCGGCCAATGGGAACAGGCTGGACGAGACCACGAACAGCAGCGCCAACGCTGCCAGTATCGGGCTGACCATCGATTCGAAGGTGTAGGCCAGCCGAGACAGCATCAACGCCGAGGCATAGGTTTTCTCGTCAGGCAGGATGGCCGGAATCATGGCCTGGAACAACGGCGTGAACGCCGCAGAGGCCGTATAGAAGAAAAATGCAAGCATGGCGAATTGCCAGATATCACTGCTCATGCCGAACAACAGCAACAGCACGAAACGGAACACATCCAGCCCGATCAGGACTCGACGAGCCTCGAAGCGTGACAACACCACCTCTGCCAGCGGTGCCAGCAACACATACACCACCATTTTCAGGGCGAAAATGCCACCCAGCAGCTTGCCTGCTCCCGCTACACCACCCAGTTCGTAGGCCAGCAAGGCCAGTCCGACGGTCATGATGCCGATACCCAGCAGCGACAGGATCTGTGCTGCGAACAACCATCGGAAAACAGGATGTCGTAGGGGGTTCATCAAACGTTGCTCTCTCCTGCCAGTCGAGGATCACTCCGTTCCCATGAGGATACAGGGTGAAACTGAGCCGTCAGGGTATCAACGATGTAATGATCCCGATAGTCATTTGCGATGCGCGACAGTTTGTCCACCGCATCAATGACCGCATCCACCTTGTCATCACTCATCAGCGCAGACAGGTTCAGCCGCACCCAGCCGGGCTTGTCTATCTCGCTGCCTGAAGCCAGGGATGTCAGCAGATTCGCCGAATGACTCTCATCAAGGCCCAGCAATCGATGCGCATAGGAGCCGGCGCAAGCGCACCCTCCTCGTGCCTGAATGCCATGGACATCACTGAGCAGACGCGTGAAGTACTGGTGATGTACATGTCCTCCGGCGCCGTCTCGCACTCTGAAAGAGAAGATCGGCAGACTGTACTCGGCACTCGTCGACCCCATGAGATCGATGAAGGGATTCTTGCGCCAGACTCGCAGGGCTCTTTCGCGCAGCTCATCCTGACGCTGAGCGAGCCATCCTCTGCCAAGAGCCTGCTTCACCATCATGACCAGTGCCGCCCGGATATCTCCCACGACATTCGGCGTTCCAGCCTCTTCGCGGTGCACGAGGTCGTCAGCATAGACGTGCGTCCAGGGTGAGACAAAGGAGACGGTGCCACCACCCGGCCAGGTAGGTACCGAGCTCTGCACGATCGCATTGCGTACAACGGTGACGCCCGATGCACCGGGACCGCCTGGAAACTTGTGTGACGAATAGACGATGGCGTCTCTGGCCTCCTCGGTGCCGGCCTTGACGGACATCGGCAGATACGGAGCGGCGCAGGCGTAATCCCAGATCGACACGGCACCGTGACGCCGCATCAATCGACAGACCGCATCCACATCCGTGACGATTCCGGTGACATTGGACGCCGCCGAAAAGGCACCAACCACGCAGTCGGCCGTCGCGTGCTCCTGCAGTCGGCTCTCCAGCACGGCCAGATCAGGCCCACCCTGTGTGGATTCGGGCAATTCGATGATCTGCGCACCGCTTTCGCGCCAGGGCAGTAGATTGGAGTGGTGCTCATAGGGCCCCACCAGCACAACCACGCGCCGGCCTTCACGTACCAGTCGAGGCAGTCCCAGCAGATTCACCAGCCGGTTGATGCCAGCAGTCGCGCCGGAGCCTGTGAACAGCACACTGTATTCATCATCGGCGCCCAGCTCATCGGCCAGATACTGGCGGGCCGCCTGGCGCGTCCTTGTACAGAAACTGCCGCAATAGGAAGCCTGGGTATGACTGTTGGAGTAGTACGGCAGGATTCTCTCAAGCACGAAAGACTCGATCTGATGCAGCGCGCGACCGGATGCCACGTAATCGGCATAGATCAGGGGACGCGGCCCGAAGGGTCCATCCACCATCGCATGGTTACCGATCAGGCCGCTGCGCACACGCTCTTGCAGGTCTTCACCCGCCAGCTGCGCAGAAAATTCCGACAAGACCGATTCCGACATGACTGCAAACACGAAGTGTGGAGGACCCGAAAATACTATGTCATGCTGACCCCATATTTTTCACATAATTACCCCTGTATGGAATCAAATTCCTATCATATGATAGAAAAATGACCAATAAACTTGATAAAATCGATTTCCGCATACTCGAAGCGATGCAACGGGACTCCTCTCAGTCACAGCGCAGCCTGGCGGAAAAGGTGGGCTTGTCACAGAATGCCTGCTGGCGTCGCATCAAGGCACTGGAAGAAGCCGGTGTCATCAGACAGCACACGGTCATTCTCGATCGCAATCGCCTTGGCGCCGGCCTGGTGGTATTCGTCATGATCCGCACCCGTCATCATTCAACCGAGTGGCTCAACACCTTCAGCGATCACGTCTCCAGCATCCCGGAAGTGGTTGATTTCTTTCGTATCGGCGGGGAGTACGACTACATGCTGAAGGTCGTCACCCGGGACATGAACAGCTACGACACGGTTTACCGTCGCCTGATCGAGTCGGTGGAGCTCGAGACGGTCACATCCGTATTCGCCATGGAAGCCATCGAGGAACAACGCCCCATTGCACTGGGTCATCGATCAGCCTGACAAGGGCACCCGCCGCTGCAGGTAGTGATCGGCTGACGGTCAAGCCGAGCCCGGGGCCAGTCGATACACTCTCCGGTTTCATCGTCACGACGTTGATTCTGCATTGCACCTGCACCTGCACCTGCACCTGCACCTGCACCTGCACCTGCACCTGCACCTGCACCTGCACCTGCTTGTGCTTGTGCTTGTGCTTGTGCTTGTGCTTGTGCTTGTGCTTGTGCTTGTGCTTGTGCTTGTGCTTGTGCTTCTGCTTCTGCTTCTGCTTCTGCTTCTGCCCATGATCGTCGATCGATGTTCGGTCAAACGATTCAGGTGAAATAACACAGGCTCACTGCAGTGCAAGAAAACTACACAAACAACTTTCCCAGTGTAATCAATGCCTTGAAGGAACAAGTCTTATCCCGTTTTTGTGAAATTCACAGTGTGAATTTTCTTTTGTAAAATTCTAGTCCATTTTTCCCTACACTGCCGTTAAGCCTTGAGACAGGCACAAACCACTGCAAGCGTTTCCGGGAGCATATTCCATGGGCATGAATCAGCACTTTCGTACTACCGCCAGTTGGGATCAAGCCATCAACCTGCTGGACCACAGCTTTCCGCTGACCGAAGGCTCACATGGCAACGTGACTGCCTATCTGACCTATTTCGACCATCTGGTCGCGATTCAGGCAGACGGCACCAGCACTGGCCTTGCCCACCCTTCGCAATTCGTGGAAGCCAGTGGCCTGGAAGATGCTCCCAGTTGCATTCGTCTGGAACACAAGGGCTTGCAGGTTGAAATCGAACCCGGTCGCAGGCAGGCCGGTTCAGATCAGGACGTTCCTGAACATCGCATGCAGTTGCTGACCGATATCGCAACAGCCTGAAACAATACAACTCCAACCCACAATCAGATCTCAATCACCAACAAGAAGTCTATACCTGACCAGGACCTACCCATGAATCAGTACCGCACACTTTCATCCGCCGCCGCCGACACCATTGCACGCAATGGCAACAGCTGGTCTGCCATCAATCCCGAATCAGTTGCCCGCATGCAACTGCAGAACCGCTTTCGTACAGGACTGGACATCGCTCGCTACACCGCCGCGATCATGCGTCAGGACACGGCCGACTACGACAAGGATCCCAGCAAGTACACACAGTCACTGGGTTGCTGGCACGGTTTCATCGGACAGCAGAAACTGATTTCCATCAAGAAGCACTTCGGCACCACCAAGGGTCGTTATCTGTATCTCTCCGGCTGGATGATCGCCGCACTGCGTTCCGAATTCGGCCCTCTGCCCGATCAGTCCATTCACGAGAAGACATCGGTACCGGAGCTCATCGAGGAGCTGTACACCTTCCTCAAGCAGGCCGATGCCCGCGAACTGCGTCATCTGTTCACCGAACTGGACCAGGCGCGCGAAGCCGGCAACCAGGTGCTTGAAAAGTCCATCATGGACCAGATCGACAACTACCAGACGCATGTCGTGCCCATCATTGCCGACATCGATGCCGGCTTCGGCAATGAAGAAGCCACCTACCTGCTTGCCAAGAAGATGATCGAAGCGGGTGCCTGTTGCCTGCAGATCGAAAATCAGGTTTCCGATGTCAAGCAATGTGGCCATCAGGACGGCAAGGTCACGGTTCCTCACGAAGATTTTCTGGCCAAGATCAATGCCATCCGCTACGCCTTCCTCGAACTGGGTGTTGATGACGGCCTGATCGTTGCCCGCACCGATTCCCTGGGTGCCGGCCTCACGCAGAAGATTCCGGTATCGCGGGAAGCAGGCGATCTGGGCGACCAGTACAACGCCTTCATTGCCGGCGAAGAAATCGAATCCATGGATCAGGTGAATTCAGGCGACCTCGTCATTCGCCAGAGCGGCAAACTGATCAAGGCGGCACGCCTGCCCAACGGACTGGTTCAATTCAAGCCTGGCACCGGTGAGGATCGCTGCGTTCTGGATTGCATCACGGCACTGCGCAATGGAGCCGACCTGCTGTGGATCGAAACCGAAAAGCCTCATGTCGGTCAGATTGCCGGCATGGTGAACCGTATCCGTGAAGAGATCCCCAATGCCAAGCTGGTTTACAACAACAGCCCGTCATTCAACTGGACTCTGAACTTCCGCCAGCAGGTGTTCGACGCCTGGCAGGAAGAAGGACGGTCGCTGGACGAGTACGATCGTGACAACCTGATGAGTGTGGACTATGACGATTCCGAACTGGCACAGGAAGCCGATGCGCGCATCCAGGCCTTCCAGTCCGATGCTTCTGCTCATGCCGGCATCTTCCATCACCTGATCACCCTGCCGACTTATCACACGGCGGCGCAATCCACTGATGCCCTGGCGAAGGAGTACTTCGGCGAGCAAGGCATGCTGGCCTATGTACGGGATGTTCAGCGTCGTGAGATTCGTGACGGACTGGCCTGTGTCAAGCATCAGGACATGTCCGGCTCCAACATCGGTGACGATCACAAGGAGTACTTCTCAGGTGCCCAGGCGCTCAAGGCCTCTGGCAAGGACAACACGATGAATCAGTTCGGCTGATCGTTTCCAGCAGAACCGCGTTTCGATAAAGGAGGCCCTCTGGCGACAGAGGGCCTTTTTCGTTGGCAGGTCCACAATCACGAATTCCGAAGCAGTTCCGGGGAAGGCAACCTGTCAGACCTTGACACGCAGGGTCAGTCAGCCGATATTTTTCAGCAGACCCTGATTGAAGCTCTGCTCACAATGGACAGCGAGACCGCCGACATGCCCCCGGAGCCCCCCAGTACCGCACTGATTCTCGGCGGCGGCGGAGCGCGGGCTGCCTATCAGGTAGGAGTACTGGACGCCATTCGGCAGGTCATCTGCCAGACAAGAGGGAGCAGCTGCCCTCTGCCATTCAAGGTTCTGTGTGGCACATCTGCCGGTGCCATCACGGCCACCTCCCTGGCCAGTCATGCCGCATCCTTCGATACCGCAATGACCAGACTTCTGCAGGTCTGGAGTGACTTCCAACCGAATCAGGTCTACCGCACCGACGTCGGTGGAGCCCTGGCCAATGCCAGCCGCTGGTTGAGTGCGCTGTCCATGGGTTGGCTCATCAAGGAACCGCCACGCTCCCTGTTCGACAATCGCCCACTCAGGCAACTGCTGGAGCAGAACATCGACTTCAACAGTATCGATCACGCCATTGCCCGCGGCCATCTGGAGGCACTGGCCATCAGCACGTCCAGCTATTCATCCGGCCGACACATCGTCTTCTACCAGTCACACCATCCCATCACACCGTGGACCCGGTCGCGGCGCCTGGCATCACGCACGACCATCGGCGTGGATCACCTGATGGCCTCCAGCGCCATCCCGTTCGTTTTTCCGGCAGCCCGACTGCAGATCGACGGGAAAAGCGGTTTTTTCGGCGATGGTGCCATGCGGCAGAACGCGCCGATCAGTCCGGCCATTCATCTGGGAGCCACGCGTATCGTGGTCATCGGCGCCGGTCAGATCGAGGAAAACAGCGGAGAAGATGCCGATACGCCCCCCTCTCCGGATGCTGACGACCAGACGGACTATCCCGCTCTTGGCCAGATCGGTGGTCATGTCATGGCAAGCATCTTTCTCGATGGCATGGCCGCTGATGTGGAACGGCTGGAACGCATCAACCGGACACTGGACATCATGACGCCCGAACAGCAGCAACAAAGCGGACTGAAACCGCTCGACCTGTTGACCATCACTCCCAGCAAGCGACTCGACAGTCTGGCAGAACCCTTTGTCCGCAACCTGCCACGTACCACGCGCAGTGCCTTGCGGGTTCTGGGTGCCACCGGACCACGGGGTGTCGGACTGAGCTCCTACCTGCTGTTCGACAAGCAATATACTCAGACACTGATTGCTCTTGGAAGGCGTGATGGCCTGGCGCGCAGTGACGAGATAGCGGCCTTTTTCGAAGACCGTAATCCGGAGTGACTTTCCGAGCGGTCACACCACAACATGACTGCACGGCTTGTTGGCTGTGCGTAACACAAGAGATGAACATGAGCGCTTGGCAGACTTGCTGCCATACTCGACCATTCATCCAGCATGGAGACAATGAAACGTGAAGAATTTCCTGAAATTCCTGTTCGCTGTTGCGGCCATGGTCACTCTGGCCTCCTGTGCGGCAACCGAATCGAACCGGGTCATAGAAGCCCAGACAGTCAGCACTTACAACACCAGTTACCAGGGACCCCGTTACGCCCTGGTAATCGGTAATTTCCAGAATCGCTCCAGTTATCAGCGGGGCCTGTTCTCCGATGGTACCGATCGTCTGGGAAGCCAGGCCAGAACAATCCTGAAGACACATCTGCAGCAGACCAATCGCTTTGATGTCGTCGATCGGGACAATCTGCAGCAGATTGCCGAAGAGGCGCATCTGTCAGGCACCACTCAGGCTCTGGAAGGCGCGCAAGTCGCTGTCGGCGGCGATGTGACAGAGTTCGGTCGCAAGACCACGGGCGATCAGCAACTGTTCGGCATACTGGGCTCGGGCAAGAAGCAGATTGCCTATGCCAAGGTTGCATTGAACCTGGTGGACGTACGCACATCCCGAGTCGTCTATTCTGCACAGGGAGCCGGTGAATACGCCCTGTCCAACCGGGAAGTGGTCGGATTCGGCAGCACGGCGGGGTACGACGCAACGCTCAACGGCAAGGTTCTGAACCTGGCAATCACCGAAGCGGTCAACAATCTCGTGGAAGGTCTTGAACAAGGCGCCTGGTCTCCGGTTGAGCCATGAGCATGCGCAAGACGTCCCCGGTCAGGACTCGCCTGCAACTGGCCGGAACCAGCCTGCTGTTGGTAATGTTTCTCAGCGGCTGTGTCACACCCGAGCCACCTCTGTACCGTTGGGGAAACTACGAAGAACTGATCTACAACGGTTACAAGAACCCCGGCAGCTCAGACCCGGTGAACGATGCACTGGCCCTTGAAGAAGACCTGAGAAGAACCGAAGCCGAAGGCATGCAGATTCCCCCGGGCGTGCGTATTCATCTGGCTTACCTGTATGTCGAACAGGGCAAGACCGGCGAAGCCAGAGCCCTGCTGGAAAGCGAGCGCGAGCGTTTCCCCGAGTCTGCCGCATTTGTCGAGCGCCTGATGGCAAGCATGGAGCACGGGCAATGATGCACGGATTCAAACGCAGCGCAGCCATGACCGTGATAACGGCCAGTACATTGCTGGGCGCCTGTACGACCCTGCCTACGGAAGATCCGTACACACTGTATCGGCAGAACATGCCCTACTCGATACTGTTACTGCCACCAGCGAATGAGTCGCTGGATGTCAATGCTCCCTATTCCTGGCTGACTACCGCAACGATGCCGATTGCAGAACAAGGCTACTACGTGTTTCCAGTGGCCATTGTGGATGCGTTCATGAAGGAAAACGGTTTGCCGAACCCGGAAGACATGCATGCCGCGCCACTGGACAAGCTCGGTGAAGTATTCGGAGCGGACGCCGTGCTGTACGTCACCTTGACGGAATTCGGTCAGAAGTTCGAATTGCTCAGCTCGACCACCCGCGTCAATGCACGTGCGTCACTGGTCGATATCGATACGGGTCAGGAAATCTGGACAGGCGCACTGAATTACGCGGATAACAACAACAGCAGTGCGCAGGGAAGCCTGCTGGGCAGCCTCATCAATGCGGCAATAACGCAGGTCGGCGGCACCTTGAGTGACCGCACGCATGATGCCGCTGCCATCGCCAATGTCCAGCTGTTCACCAACTCGCGCAACGGGCTGCTGAAAGGACCACGCCACCCCGGCTTTGCGGAGCAGATGGCAGTTGCTGCGGAGGCTACGGATGCTGCGGATGCTGCGGATGCTGCGGATGCTGCGGATGCTGCGGATGCTGCGGATGCTGCGGATTAGAGCAGCTTGGCCGAGACGCTGGAACAAGCCAAGTCTGAACTAACCTTCTTCGCGGGCGATCCGGATCTTTTCGACAATTCGGCTGCGGTGCTCCTGCAGCCGTTCCAGATCATCAGTCTCGAACAGTTGCAGGCCTACCAAGGTGGACGCCTGAAAGAACAGACCGACTGGCACATCCATGTTGCCCTTCTCGATCTTCTGCAGCACGCCTCGGGCAATATCGGCCCGCACCGCCAGATCCGCTTCGCTCATGCCACGCTGTATGCGCGCCAGCTTGATCATCTGGCCCAGCAACAACACCGTTTCGGTTGTAAAAGCAGTATAGGTGGTCTCATGTGTCGGCATGCAGGCAGCCCCCGGCGAAGGTATCAGAAACGGACTTCACCCTTCCCAGCTGCACAGCCTGTGCCACAGTTCGGTCGCCCCCCCCTGGTCAAGGCTTGACTGTGCCCCTTCCGAACGACCGTTCGACCTGCTCTGACGGCTCTGACGGCTCTGACGGCTCTGACGGCTCTGACGGCTCGAACGGCTCGAACGGCTCGAACGGCTCGAACGGCTCGGGTCAGAGCGTATACGTTTCCTGCTGCGTCTGAAATTTCTCGATGGTATCCATATTGACTTCTATTCCCAGACCCGGCTTGCCCGGTATGTCGACTCGACCGTCGCGCATCTGCCAGGGTTCGGCAATCAGGTCCTGACGGAACGGATGGCTGGACACGTCGTACTCCAGAATCGGTTCAGCAGCATTCAGCGAGTGATGCGTCACGGGAATGGTGGCGATGAACTGCAGAGATGCCGCCTGAGCTATGGCCGTTCCCCAGACATGCGGGTTGAGCATGACACCGTTGGCCTGCGCCATGGTCAAGACATCACGCACTGCCGTGAAGCCGCCACAGGAACCGATATCGGGCTGTGCGACATCCACCGCATCTGCCCGGAACAGCGCGTTGTAACCGTAGAGCGAATGTTCGTTTTCACCCCCGGCAATCGGCATGTCCAGTGCCGCCCTGACCGCCGCATAGCCTTGCAGGTCCTCGGGTGCCACAGGCTCCTCATACCAGCGAAGCGCAAAATCGGACAGGCCTCGGCCCAGACGAATGGCATCACTGCGACCGTAGGCATGATTGGTGTCAATCATGAGTTCGATACTCGGGTCATCCAGAGCATCCCGTATCGAGTGCATGACCTGCAGATCATCACGGACTCCGAATCCCAGTTTGATCTTCATGGCCCGAAACCCCGATTCACGATGGCGCAGGGCTTCCTCGGTCAGTCGGGCGGTCTCCCCCTGCCCTGCCAACCTGTAGAAACCGGTGGCATACGGCTGTACTGATGTGCGACAAGCTCCCCCCAGCAAGGCTGAAACCGGTGCCTTGTAATGCTTGCCCGCAATATCCCACAATGCAATGTCGATGGCGCTGATGGCCGACATCACGGACCCTTTACGTCCAAAATCCCGTGTACGGTTGTACATCGCATGCCACAGCACCACCGGGCTCAACGCATCCTGTCCCAGTATCAATGGCGCCAGGGCATTGCCGATGGCAGCAGCAGCAATCTCGGGCGGCTCCAGTCCCTGGGTAAAGGCCTCTCCCCAGCCTTGCAGGCCCGATTCACTGGTAAGGCGTACCAGGGTTGCCGCACGCTGATGAACCCATCCCTGCGAAAACGCAAACGGGACATCCAGTGGTGCCTTGACTACAAAGACTTCAACTCGGGTGATTTTCATGCGATTTCCTGAGGGTAGTCCAGGTGATGGGGATCGGACGCCGGCATGACTCCTGCGACCTCCCGGTTGGTTCAATGAAATTCCTGCAATACGCTATCATAGCGATTGCTCCACTACAGGCTCCAGAGACATGAGGCCCCAACGCAGCGACGAAGGTAAACGTCGAGCTGACGATATCGTCAAGGAGGTAGAACAACGCATTCTCGATGGCCGCCTGGCTGTGGGTGCAATCCTGCCATCCGAAAGAGTTCTCATGGATGAATTCGGTGCCAGTCGCACAGTCATCCGCGAAGCCATCACGGCGCTCTCCAACCGGGGATTGCTTGACTGCAAGCCCCGGTTCCGTCCCACCATCCGCAAACCCGGAATGGAAACGGCGCTGGATATCACGACGCCCATTGTCCAGCAGCTGCTCGCCAACCGGGGAGGCGTGGAAAACCTCTACCGGATGCGTGTGTTCATCGAGACAGGCCTGGTCAGACATGCTGCCACCAATGCCGACAAGGACGGCATCAGTCAGCTGCGGCAAGCGCTCCAGGCCAATGAAGCCGCCATCAATGACTCGGACAGCTTCTACCGGACCGACACGGCCTTTCACGCGGTGCTGTACGAGCTGGCCGACAACCCGATACTGCCCGCGGTACATGCCGGCTTCACCGCATGGCTGGCCCCTCACTGGGACTGCATGCCACGCCTGCCGGAGCGCAATCAGCAGAATTACCTGGCTCATGAGCGCATCTTCAACTGCATTCTCGACCGTGACCCGGATGCTGCCGAAGCCGCACTGAAACAGCACCTGGACAGGGCCTGGGAGCTGGTGCGCGGAACCTTCAAGGATTCCTGATCCGAACCCGCACCGGTTTTCTCCACAGCTTCTGACACCATCCGCCTGTCAATTGCCTGTTTCTCAGCCATTGCCTTGAGCGCTGACCGATTGGCTACCAGTTGGTTACCGAGCCATCGGCACGACGAAGGTGTTGCATCTCGACATGCAGCGGAGTGGATGCCCGGATGGCCTCCTCGTTGACCTCGACGCCCAGCCCCGGCGCATCCGGTACGACATAGACAGGCCCTTCCATGGCGACCTGCACTGGAAACAGCTCAGGATCATGAAAACCGAGATCCTCCACGCAGGATTGTCGCGTTTCCTGCCAACTCAGGTTGGGAACCGCTGCGGACATGTGGACGGTCGCCGCCGTGCAGACCGGTCCCAGCGGGTTATGTGGCATGAGGTCGATGTAGTGACGCTCGCTCCAGCCAGCCACCTTCATGGCTTCCGTGAAGCCCCCGATATTGCAGATATCCAGGCGCATGTACTGCGTCAGCCCCTGTTCCAGGTAGGGAGCTGCCTGCCACTTGGACGCAAATTCTTCTCCGATGGCAAAGGGAATGTCCGTCATGCTGCGTAGCGCCGCGTAGGACTCCGGCGTCTCGCAGCGAATCGGCTCTTCCAGAAAATCCAGTGTTCCCGGTGGCAAGGAATTGCAGAAACTGGCCGCTTCCGCCACTGAGAGCCGGTGGTGATAATCAATGCCCAGACACAGTTCTTCGCCGAACTCGCGGCGGACGGCCTGCAGTTCACGTGCAGTGCGCGCTATCGACAAGCGCGGATTGAAAACCGGCGTGTCATCGAAATAGGCAGGTACCACACGAACGCAATCCCACCCCTGGTCCACCAGCGTGTGAACCTCCTTGAGCATGTCCTCCAGATTGTCTGCCGTCGAACTGGCAAAAGTGGGAATACACTCACGTTGCCGACCACCCAGCAGTTGATGAACCGGCACCCCGAGGCGTTTTCCCAAGGCATCGTACAGAGCAATATCGATGGCAGACATGGCCGCCGTGAGTACGCGTCCTCCCTCGAAGTACTGACTTCGATAGGTTTCCTGCCAGATTCGGCCAATCTGCCGGGAATCCTGACCCAACAGAAAGCGGCAGAAATGTTCAACGGTAGCGGCAACCGCGCCCTCTCGCCCGGACAGACCGGATTCCCCCCAGCCCACGATACCGTCTTCGGTTGTCAGCTTGACCAGTAGCTGATTGCGTTTTCCCACTCTGGCGAGCAGCGGCTCAATAGCAGTAATCCTGGACATGATTTTCCGACTCAAGGGGTTCTTGACCAGAATCGTACTACATTATTTTTAATTTAGTACATTATTTCAATGATTTTATCGTTTACTTTGTTTGATCCGTGTTACCAGGTTGCTCTCGACGAACATGTTCAGACCCCTTCCCGAGCAACAGACTCGCGGTAACGGTCAGCAGGACAACAAGCATTTGCACGATGTAGCAACGAGTCCGGCAGGCGGGTTTCAACAAGCCGCTCAGCAGCCGCTTGCCAGGGCGGAGCGAATTCAACTCCACGGCAATGCATCTCCTGCAGACATGGTCAGACAGGAAGTGAAGGAGAAGGAGAAGGACGGAAGAAAGGAAGACTGGGAGACTGGGAGACTGGGAGACTGGGAGACTGGGAGACTGGGAGACTGGGAGACTGGGAGACTGGGAGACTGGGTGAACGGGTGAACGGGTGAACGGGTGAACGGGTGAACATGCTTTGCCATGCATGACCCCGATGTTCACCCTGCCTTGCCAATCAGGCTTTATCGACAGCACACAGACGATCTGATCGCCTTTTCAGTCGGATCCGCCCGAGGCAGGATACCGACGCGAAACAATCTCCCAGCGCCGAGCCGCTGATGCGACCTCTACATCATGCAGATCAGTACGCCATGTATACGGTGCGCTTCTGCAGATAACCTTCCAGGCCGTGCACGCCATCCTCACCACCCAGACCACTGAGTTTGTGGCCATTATGGTATCCGTTCACGTAGCCGACGATACCCTTGTTGAGGAAGATCGTACCGGTCTCCAGTCGCCTGATGGCGTCCATGTAGATGGACGGATTGCGTGTCCACAAATAGGCCGAGAGTCCGTCCGGGCGCGCATTCGTGATACTCAGGGCCTCCTCATAACCTTCGATTCGCACCACCGGCAATACCGGTCCGAAAAGCTCGTCTCGAACCGCTTCCGACTCCGCTCTGGCGTTCAACAGTACCGTTGGCTCATACCAGTGCCCCCGACCGAATTGATAGCCCTCCCCACGCTTGCCGCCCATTGCCAGTTCGGCTCCCTCGCTCAGACTGCGTGACACCATCGACTCTATGCGTTGCAAGGAAGATGCAGTGCTTACCGGCCCCATGCCGCTGTTGCTCATGGGGTCGGCCAGTCTGACCTGAGCCGCTCTTGCCAGCAATTTCTCCGTGAATTCATCCGCGACAGCTTCTGCCACCAGTACACTTTCGTTACAGATGCAGACCTGACCCGCATTGGCAAATCGCGCAACCACCGCAGCTTCGACAGCCGCATCGATATCGGCATCGTCCAGCACGATGAAAGGCGCATTGCCACCGAGCTCCAGTGACAGTGCGGCCAGGTTTGCGGAGGCCGCAGCGGCGATGGCCTGGCCTGCCCGAATCGATCCCGTGACGCTGATCATTTTCGTGATCGGACTTTCCACCAGCTTTTGCCCCAGCTCAGGCCCGGTTCCTGTCACCAGGTTCACCACGCCGGCAGGCAAACCAGCCTGCTCCACCAGACGACAGAACTCACTGCCGGTCACCGGGGTGGACTCGTGTGGCTTGAGAATCATGACATTGCCAGCGATCAGCGCCGGACCCAGCTTTCGCCCGATCAGGGCCAGAGGATAGTTATAGGCACAAATGCCCAGTGTGACCCCATAAGGAACCCGATGGATGAACAACTGTTCATTGGGCGCATCTGCCGGCAGAATCTCTCCCTGTATGCGTCGAGCAGCCTCGGCAGCGTAGCGCATGTAGCGAATCGTATCGTCGACCTCGAATCCGGCTTCAGCCAGGGTCTTGCCCTGCTCCAGCACCAGCAATCTGGCGAAGTGGTCGCGCTCTGCCTGCAGACCGTCGCATATCCGGTACAGATAATTGGCACGTTCAACCGCCGGCAACAAGCCCCACGACACCCGCGCCTTCTCGGCAGACTGCAATGCGCGTTCGGCGTCCTCGGCCGAACACGCTGGCACCTCGGCAATGATTTCACCAGTAGCCGGATTGTCGATCGCCAGGCGCTCTCCACTGAGCGCATCGCACCACTGGTTGTCAATGTAGCATTGATAGTATTTCATCTGATTCTCCAAACGAGTCGAGCGTCAAGCCGTGGCCGACAGGCCGCCAGATTCCAACCGATCACCGGCAGGACTTGTCAGCAATACCGTTCAGGACAGGCGCTCGGCTTTCAGGCCAAGCAGCTCCCAATCGAACTCGACGCCGGTTCCCGGTACATCGGGGGCGACAGCTCGTGAATCCTCGAGCTGGAAAGGCCGCGTGGTATAGCGATCGATGGGAAAGGAATGCACTTCGATCCAACCGGCATTGGGCTGTGCTGATACCAGGCTGACGTGCAACTCCTGCATGCCATGACTGCAAACGGCCAGGCCCTTCTCGGCAGCCATTGCCGCCACTCTCAGCCAGCCCGTGATACCACCGCAATTGGACGCATCCGGCTGGATGAAACTGAGTGCAGCCTGATCCAGTGCATAACCGAATTCATGTTCGGTATGCAGATTCTCACCCATTGCCAACGGCATGCCGGTAGCGGCAGCGATGCGCGCATAACCGGCATAATCATCGGGAATGATCGGTTCTTCGAACCAGTAGATGTCATGGGGTTGAAACGCTCTGGCAGCGGCAATCGCCTGCTCGATGTTCATGGAATAGTTGGCATCCACCATGAAAGTGCAGTCTGGCCCGATCAGTTCGCGGATGGCCTTGACCCTTGCCACATCTTCTTCCAGTGTGGGCTGCCCTACCTTGATCTTGACGCCTCGATAACCACTGTCCAGATAGCCCTGCACCTCGGTCAGCAGACGTGGCAGAGAAAAATTCAGATCGATACCGCCCCGGTAGGCTCGACAGCTGCTGTCGGCAGCACCCGCCATTTTTCTCAACGATTCCCCGCGGCGCTTGCCTCGCAGATCCCATAGCGCGATATCCACCGCGGATATCGCAAACGAGGCAATGCCTCCACGGGCGACGTAATGCACATGCCATTGCATCTCGTCATGCAGGCTCTCGACATCGTCAGCCTCTCGCCCCAGCAGAAAGGGCTCGAGATCATGATTGAGCATGGCGGCGATGGCGTGCCCGCCCTTGCCTCCCGTGTAGGTGTAGCCGGTGCCGGTCAAGCCATCGTCGGTCTTCACGATGACAACGATCAGCTCGAAATCGGTGTGCGCCCCATGCTTGGCATCGACCAGCACTTCATCCAGTGGCACCTTGAGGTGTCTTGTCTCAATGCTGCTGATGATAGCCATCGATTGTCTCACCGGGTAGGAAAAATTCGAAGTTTGATCGTACAATAATTTCTTTACTCACACAACATCCATCCTTTATCAAGATATTTACTGCTAAAAAAGGAAAAATCGACATTTTTTGTATTATCAAAATGAACACTGCCAGCCAGGAGAGTTCACTGTAACCGATCTGTCATTTCCCGCGCCTAACATCGCCGATTTGTCCATGGAGAGCAAAACGGTGGCGATATCGGAAATTGAAGGAACAGGCCCCGGCCTGCTGGACCGGGAAAGACCGGGAACCTGGCAGCAATGGGTTGGTGTCGCGGCACTGGTGTACCTGCTGATCTGCGCGGTAGGCATGATCGGCTCGGGCTTCAAGGCCGCAGCAGGCGAGCATGCCGAGCAATTGTTCGCGTTTGCGGTCAACCCCTTTGCAGGTCTGGTTGTCGGCACGGTGGCCACCGCGCTGATTCAATCTTCCTCCACCGTCACCTCCATCATAGTCGGACTGGTTGCCGGCGGACTGCCGGTTGCCGTGGCCGTTCCCATGGTCATGGGTGCAAATATCGGCACATCGATCACCAATACACTCGTGTCACTGGGTCATGTTCGTGAAAAGAAGGAATTTGCGCGTGCGTTTTCCGCTGCAACCGTGCATGACTTCTTCAACCTGTTCTCGGTAATGATCTTCCTGCCTCTCGAAATCAGTTTCGGCCTACTCGAGCGCATCGGCAAGTTTCTCGCACAGCCATTCTATGGCGGTGCCGATGCTTCCATGAGCAGCTTCAATTTCGTCAAGGCAGCCACCGCACCGGTAGTCAATACCGCCAAGAACCTGATTCTGCCACTGGGTGACCCTCTCGGCGGTATCGTACTGGCTCTGTTCGGTATTGCACTGATCTTCCTGTCGATCACACTGGTCGGCCGCTTGCTGAAACTGCTGATGGTAGGCAAAGCGCGAGACATCATGCATACCGCCATCGGCAAGGGACCTCTGTCCGGGATCTTCTCCGGCACGCTGGTTACCACACTGGTTCAATCCTCTTCCACCACCACATCGCTGATGGTACCGCTGGCCGGCTCCGGCGCATTCACGCTCAAACAGATCTACCCGTTCACCCTCGGCGCCAACATCGGCACCTGCCTGACAGCCGTGCTCGCGGCAACCGCGGTTACCGGGAATGGTGAGGCCGCCTTGCAGATTGCCTTCATTCATCTGAGCTACAACGTGCTAGGTGTCGCCTTCATCTACGGCGTGCCCTTTCTCAGAGACCTGCCAGTCAAGGCAGCACAATGGCTGGGCGCAACCGCGTCGGAAAACAAACTGGCGGCGTTGGCCTATATTCTGAGCGTCTTCTTCATTGCACCGGGCCTGTGCCTCGGTATCTCCGCTCTGGCTTGAGGATAACGATGATGAATGAACTGAAGACTCTCAGTAACGACAATCTGCACGCACTGATAAACCAGACAGAAGATACGCTGGCAGAACTCAGGGGTGAACTGGAACTGCGTGATGCCCGAGCCCAGGAACGAGAACTGGACAATCTCGAGCATCACATGAAGAGTGCCGAATTGAACCTGAAATCCATTCAGGATTTCCTGCGTTACCTGATCGAAGAAGCACGCAGAAGCCGAAGCTGACTTGCGGGCTTGGAACAGCCGGCATCGCTCCACGGAGGGAGCCGGCTGACCTGCTACTCACTACTCTTTGCACGCACCACGCACAACGCAGCACGCAGCACAGCGCAATTGTGCAAACAATCGGGAATCGACTGAAATTGCCCTGCCATCTGCCGCCAAGGCTCGCAGGCGATATACACTTGATGGCCGATGCGACTCAAATACCAGCTATTTCTCGCCATGCTGCTTGGCAGCGGGCTGCTTATCGCCCTGATGTATGCGATCAACAGCTGGAGCTTCAACCGTGGCTTTCTGGGCTACATCAATAGTGTCGAGGTTGCCAGAATAGAACCGATCGTCGATGATCTGGCAGCCAATTATGTGGAACATGGCGGTTGGGAATGGATCGCCGCCAGCCGATCCCGTTGGGGCGCCATCATCGATCAGCATCTCGGCCTGCCTGCCAATCGTCGTGGCCGACCTGGCCCCGGACCAAAGCCGGATTTCCCACTGGAACATCCACCTGCCAGCGGAGAAGGACGTCCAGCCGCCGTCGGCAAACCCCCGCCCAGGGACAAACCGGAAAGAGGTCCGGGCAATCTGACGCTGGACCCGAGACTGTTGCTGGCCAATGCCGACAACGTCGTTCTGTACGGGTTCATGGGCGCTGACATCGATTCATCCGAGACCACCTGGCTTCCGATCAGCGTGGACGAGCATGTCGTCGGTTATCTGGGCTATCGGCTTCTGCAGCAACCGGCCGGCCAGCTCGATCAGGTCTTCGCTGATCAGCAGCGACGTGGTTTCGGCTACGCGGCACTGGCCATGATTGCACTGTCGGCACTTCTGGCAGCGGCATTGTCTGCACGAATCGTTGGCCCGATTCTGCATATTCGCAATTCGGTTCGCCGTATTCGCAAGGGCAAGTACGACCAGCATATCGACATGACGCGGCGAGACGAAATCGGGGATCTGGCCCGGGACATCAATCGCCTGGCAGCGGCACTCGACAAGAATCTCAGCGCACGCCAGCAATGGCTGGCGGAAATCTCTCACGAACTGCGCACCCCCGTGGCGATACTGCAAGGCGAGTTGGAGGCCATGCTCGATGGCGTCATGCCGATCGATGAGCCTGCCATTCGATCCCTGCATGACGAATCCCTGCGCTTGTCACGGCTGATCAATGATCTGCACAAACTGACTCTGTCGGACATCGGAGCCCTGGACTATCGATTTGAAGTGCTGGATCTGGTGGAACTGATCGGCGAACGCTGTCGACTGGCGCAGCCGCTGGCCAGCGCCCGCTCGCTGATCATCAGCACGGATTTCAGCACGCAGAACGCCTTCATGAAAGCCGATTGCGAACGGATGGCTCAACTCGCCGACAATCTGCTGCAGAATTCCATTCGCCATACCGATCCTGAAGGCACGATCATTGTCAGTATTGCCATCATCGACCAGAGCATTTCCCTGTGCTGCAAGGACAGCTCGCCAGGCGTGACCACGCAGCAGCTGCCGCATCTGTTTGAAGCACTTTATCGCACCGATGCCTCGCGCAACCGTGATACCGGCGGAGCCGGTCTGGGCCTTGCCATCGTCAGCAGGATCGTGGAGGCTCATGAAGGCAGCGTCGAGGCATCACATTCGGAACTGGGCGGTCTGGCCATCACCATTCGCTTTCCGCTGCATCGTTGAGTGCCCATGAAAATAGCCATCGTCGAAGACGAACCAAAACTTGCCAGAATTCTGCAAGGCTATCTGCAGAAGGAAGACTACGACACCGAGATATTCGATGACGGGCAGCTTGCGCTGGACGCCATACTGGCCTCCCCACCCGACCTTGTGCTGCTGGACCTCATGCTTCCCGGCCTCGATGGCATGAACGTATGCCGGGAAATCCGCCAGCAGCTGGACGTTGCCATCATCATGATGACAGCTCGAGTGGAGGAGGTCGATCGCCTGCTGGGCCTGGAAATCGGCGCCGATGATTACATCTGCAAACCCTTCAGTCCGCGAGAAGTGGTTGCCAGGGTCAAGGCCGTTCTTCGTCGCACGCAACCGCAGGCCGAATCATCGACTGTCGATCAGCACTTCGAACTGGACGAGGACAGAGCAGTCGTCAGACTCTGTGGAGACAGATGCTGCACACTGACTCTGGTTGAACTGCGCTTGCTGAAGACACTCAGTGACAAGCCCGGCCAGATCTTCAGCCGCGATCAGCTGATGCAGCGCATCTACATGGACAACCGGATTGTCAGTGATCGAACCATTGACAGTCATGTCAAGAAGATCCGGCACAAGCTGCACGACATCCATCCCGAAGCGGAATACGTGCATTCGGTCTATGGTATCGGCTACAAGTTCGAATTGCCGGAGCTCACTGACTGAGCTCGATCAGTACAACTGCGGATCTCGTCAGAGCCGCGGCAGTGCCAACTCAGTCAGGCACCAGTCTCATGCCTGCCAGAATTCGGACAGCTCTTCGGATTGCACGACATGACAGTAGATCATGTTGATGATCTCCAGCTCGTGCCGGTGCAGACGCTCGGTAGCTGCGGCACAGGCATCCTCGACCACCACAACCCCGAAGCTCTCATCGGCCAGACTGCGCACGGTTGAGGACACGCACTGATCCGTGAAGATACCGGCAACAACGACATCACGGATCCCCATGTTCTGCAGAATCAGACGCAGGTTGGTACCCGTCAGAGCCGAGTCTGTGGTCTTCAATACCGTGATCTCGTCACCTTGAGGCTCCAGCTGATCCACGATCTGGCTATCTTCGCGATCTTTGGGCAGTAGCAGGTAATTGAAACCCGGCTTCTTCTGACTCAATGAGCGGTCCCGACCATCATCCTTGAGACAGGCAATGCGGGCGAATATCACCTCCACACCACGGTCTCTGGCATCGGCAATCAGGCGGGCGGTATTGGGAATGACGATATTGTTCATGCGATCGAAGAACGGTTGCCAACGCGCAGCCTCTGTCTCGTCATCCGGTACTTCCAGATAGGTATTCTGAATATCGATGACCAGCAACGCAGTGGTCTCTGGTTGCAACACGATATCGTCAGGCGGATCCGCCTGTTCATAATAGAACGATCGATAGGCCGTTTTCCAGGACATCAACAGCATCTCCTCTTGAGTTTGATTGGTGGGTTCGTATCGGCCTGCTTCTCAGGCGGACCAGTGATTGTCGCCATGGTTCAGCAGTATCTGCTGCCGGGGCGCCGCGCCTACCGCATGCATGACGGACACCAGTTCATCCGTCGAGCGTTTGAAGGGTGTTCGCTGGTACTCAGGGTCCGGTATCGGCACGGCTGACAGAAGTCGCTGCGTATAGGCGTGTCGAGGATTGCCCAACACAGCCGCGGCGGGACCGGTCTCGACCACCTGGCCTGCATACAACACGGCCACCCGATCACTCACCTGCTCCACAACCGCCATGTCGTGCGAGATGAACAGATAACTCAGCCCTTCATCGTCCTGTAGTTCACGCAGCAACTCCAGCACCTGTGCCTGCACCGACACATCCAGTGCCGATACGCATTCATCCGCAACAATCACTTTCGGGTTCAAGGCCAGTGCCCGAGCAATGCAGACACGTTGTCGCTGCCCACCGGAAAATTCATGCGGATGGCGCCGCATGGCATCCAGCGGCAGGCCGACGCGCTGGAACAACCATGCGACTCTGTCGTCGAGTTCCATGCCATTCGCCAGTCCATGCACGAGCAGAGGTTCCGCCACCTGCTCATCTACCGTCATGCGCGGATCCAGAGAGGCGTAGGGGTCCTGAAAGATCATCTGTACATCGCGTCGAACGCTCTGCAGCGAGCGTCGATTCAGGCCACGGGTTGCGCGGCCGGCAATCCTGATTTCCCCGTCGAAAGGCAACAGAGACATCAGCGCCTTGCCGATGGTGCTCTTGCCACTGCCTGACTCACCCACCAGAGACAGTGTCTCACCGGCCTCGATGGAAAAAGAGACCTTTTCCACGGCATGCACATTCTGCTGCACGCGATTCAACAGTCCACCTCTGACCGGAAAGCGTACTGACAGATCATTGACTTCCACCACGGTAGCTCTACTTGCCATTTGCGCGACTGGTGTTGCAGCAGTCACGCTACCCAACCGAGGGACTGCAGCCAGCAACTCACGGGTGTATTCTGTCGAAGGGTTCGTGAACAGCTGCCTGACCGGTGATGTCTCCACCTGCTTTCCGGCCCGCATGACGATGACACGGTCGGCAATTTCGGCAACCACCCCCATGTCATGCGTGATCATGATGACCGCGGTACCGGCGCGTTTCTGCAATTTCGCGATCAAATCCAGAATTTCCGCCTGCACCGTCACGTCCAGCGCCGTTGTCGGTTCATCGGCAATCAGCACATCCGGCTGACAGGCCAGCGCGATGGCGATCACCACACGCTGACGCATGCCACCCGACAACTCGTGTGGGTACTGTTTCAGACGTCGCTCCGGTGCAGTCATGCGCACCTCCTTCAACAACTCGAGCGCCGCCCTGGATGCTGCGGCTGCCGTGATGTTCTGGTGCGCAATCAGTACCTCGGTGATCTGCTCACCGATGGTCATGACAGGATTCAGCGACGTCATGGGTTCCTGAAAGATCATTGCCACGCGCGTGGCTCTGATCCTGCGATACTCGGATTCCGGCAGATCGACCAGATCCTTGCCAGCAAGCAGAATCTGCCCACCCGTGATACGCGCTGCCGGCTTGGGCAACAAGCCCATGATGGCCATGGCAGTCAGGGATTTTCCGGAGCCCGATTCACCGGCAAGACAGAGAACCTCATTGGGCATCAGAGAAAAATCGATGCCATCCAGTACCGTCTTGCCGCCACTGGCCGTGGCTACCTGAATGGTCAGCCCCCTGACCTGCAGCAAGGGCTGCAGCGGCTCCCCGCTACCTGTCGGCTCGATCTCGTTTGCGCAGTTGGATGTACTCATCACATGTCATTCAAAGACGATACGCGGAAAGTAGAACGACACCACCCAATTGGGCTGATCGACGATCTCGGAAATACGCAGGTCACCACAGACCGAACACAGCAGGTAGGCATCCGTGGCTGACAGGCCACGGGTGGCACACAGCAGGTCGATCATTCCGGACAGAGCCGCTCTGGCCCCTTCCATCAGATCGCTACCGATCCCCGTGGTGACCTCATAACCGGCTGAGTCAAGATGATTGGTCACCGGACCGGGGGTCGTGAAACGCGGCATGGCCAGAGTCTGCTGCTTCATCAGATCCAGCTTGAGTGCAACCGACATGGGGCTTTCGATGGCTGTACCACAGACTTCGCCATCACCTTGTGCCGCATGCGTATCACCAATGGAGAACAGCGCGCCTGCCACTTCAACCGGCAGATAGAGCACGGAGCCTGCGGCCAGATCACGGATATCCAGATTGCCTCCTACCCTTCTGGGAGGAACCACCGAATGCAAGCCAGGCTCTGCCGGTGCAACGCCGATCGTTCCCGCGAAGGGCTTCAGCGGAACTCTGGCCTCATGATTGAACAAGGCCGGCTGCAGAGTATCAGCCTGATAGCTCCAGATCTTCAAGGCCGGCTCGGTGAACTGTTCTGCCAGCAAACCGAAACCGGGAATGTTCGCTGTCCAGCCAAACCCCGAAGGTTCATAGGACAGCAGTTCAACCCTCAGTACATCGCCTGGTTCGGCGCCATCCACGTATATGGGTCCGGTAACCGGATTGACCTTGCCGAAGTCCAGAGACGCAACATCCGCAACCGTGCTCTCCGGCGTCAACTGTCCGGCAGAGCTGTCAAGACACTCGAACTCCAGAGTAGTGCCGGGAGCCACACTCTGCACCGGCCTGATCGAATGATCCCACCCGAAATGATGATGGGCTCCGTGAATGGTGTACTGAGGGCTGTTGCACATGATGGTTATTGAGCCGCTGTTGAGTAGACGTAGTCATAATTGACCGGTACATGCACCGGGTCAACGAAGATGGCATCATCACCGCCGACGGCCGGCGAACGCATGGTAAAACGCTGCTCGTTGAACACGGGCACCCAGGGAGCATCTTCCATGATCGACAGGTAGATCTCACGCCACATCTGCTCACGTTCAGCCGTCTTCGCAGGATCGGTCATGGCATCTGCCGCGACAGCCTTGGCATCCAGCTCTTCATTGCAGTACCAGGCCCAGTTCCAGCCGCCGGGAACCGCACCGGCACAGCCAAGAATGGGGCCATAGAAGTTGGATGGATCCGGGAAGTCGGCAATCCAGGCCATGCCGCCTGACCAGATCATCGGTGCCTGATCGGGCTCACCACCGGCTGCGATGACATTGGCCTGTGCCAACGACTTGATGGAGGCATCGATGCCAATGGCCTTCAGGTCCTGCTGAATGGACTGTGCGATACGGGGGTTGGGGTCAGTGTTGTACACATACAACTCTGTCGTGAATCCATCCGCAAGACCAGCCTCGGCGAGCATTGCCTTGGCAGCATCCGGATCGTAGGCATAGCCTTCGTAATCCGGTGCATAACCGGGCATGGTCGGCGGCAAGGGCTGATTGGCAACCACAGCTCGACCATTGATGACTCGCACAATGCGTTCCTTGTTGATGGCCATGTTGACCGCCTGCCGCACCAATTTGTTGTCAAATGGTGGCATCTTCACGTTCATGGTGATGTAACCGGTCTGCAACTGCCCGCCTTCGATGATGAAGTCCTTGAACTGCTCGTCCTTGGAGACTTCCACGAACTTTGCCGGCGGAATGCCGTCTCCCGGTATGTCCACTTCGCCCTGTTGCAGACGCAGCAAGGCAACTACCGGCTCCTGTCCCACCTCGAAGGTGATCTGATCCAGATTCGGCAGTCCTTCTTTCCAGTAGTCCTCATTGCGGGAGAAGATCAGATGCTGACCCAATGTCCAGTCACTGAGCTCGAAGGCCCCGGTGCCCACCGGATTCTTGCCGAAGTCCGCTCCGAATTCCTCAACGACTTCCCTGGGAACCACGGAAGAGAAGTTGATGGCCATGACGTGCAGAAAAGTTGCATCCGGTCTGGACAAGGTGATGCTGATGGTCTGCGGATCCAGTACCGAGACACCTGTAAGGCTCTGCGCCTCTCCGGATGCCATCTCTTCATAACCGGCGATGGATGCAAAGAAGCCGGCACCTGGACTCTGTGTTTCCGGGTTGGTGACCCTGTCCAGGGAATACTTGACGTCCTCTGCCGTCATTGCACGTCCATTGTGAAAGGTCACGCCTTCGCGCAAAGTGAATGTGTAGGTCAGGCCATCGTCCGAGAGAGTGTGGCTTTCTGCCAGATCGTTGACCAACTCCGTTGTGCCTGGCTTGTAATCCATCAGTCCATCGAACAGGCTCTTGATCATCGACCAGTTCTGCCAGTCGTAACCGATGGCCGGATCCAGCGTCGATACATCATCCTTGTAGGTGACAATCATGCTTCCACCATTGGCAGCATCATCGGCAAGTAGAGGCACGGGGGATGCCAGGCCCAATACGGCAGCAGCCACTGGTGCGAGTACGTGTTTCTTCATTTGAATTCTCCGTCAGAAATCGGTTGGTTTGCGGTAGGAACTATCGGACTCGGATTCGTGGATCAACCAACGGCGCCACCAGGTCGGCCAGCAGGTTGCCAATGACAATGGCGCAGGCCGATACCAGTGTGACCCCCATGATGATGGGGATATCCACTCGCTGGATGGCCTGCCAGGCCAGCTGTCCGATTCCCGGCCAGCTGAACACACTTTCCACAACGACGATGCCACTCATGAACATGCCGATATCGATGCCGATCATGGCGATGATCGGCAGAATGGCATTGGGCATGACATGGCGAAAAAGAATACGACTACCGGACAGTCCCTTCGAACGTGCCGTACGCACATAATCCTTTTCCAGTACATCGATCATGCTGGAGCGCATCATCCGGGCATACCAGCCAGCGCCGAGTATTCCCAGGGTCAGCGCCGGCAGCACAAGATGGGCGAATGTCCCATAGCCGCCAATGGGCGCCCAATGCAGTTTCACGGCAAACACGTACAACAACAGTATGCCGATGACGAACTGCGGCGCCGATACCGATGTGAATGACACGACCGTCAGAACACGGTCGGTTCGGCTGTTGCGCCACAGGGCGGATATGACACCCAACGCCAATCCGATGATGAGTTCACACACGATCGCGCCTGCCATCAGCAGCAGGGTGGCTGGCAAACGAGCCGCAATCAGCTCCGACACTTCTGTCTTCTGCAAGTAGGAGCGCCCGAGATCTCCCTGCAGCAGATTGGTGAGGTAGTTCCAGTACTGCTGGTACAGCGGCAGATTCAAGCCCAACTGCTCACGGATGTTCTCGACCGTCTGTGCGGTGGCACTTCTGCCGGCTATCTGTCGGGCAGGATCTGCCGGCAGCAGGTACAACAGCAGAAAGGTCACGATGGAGATACCCAGCAGGATCAGCAGGGATTCCACGATGCGTTTCAGCAGATGAATACTCATGACAGGGACCACCCGACGTGTACCTGTCCCGGGCGAGGAGCAACTCTGACCCCGTATCCGTAGTTGATGCTCATCCGTGTCGCCCCTTCAGCGTCGGGTCCAGAATATCCCGCAGCGCATCTCCCACCAGATTGAATGCCAGCGCCATCAGCAGAATGGCAACCCCCGGGATGAACACCAGCCAGGGGGCTGACGAAAAGTAGGTCTGATTCTCGAAGATGATATTGCCCCAACTCGGCGTGGGAGGCTGCACGCCCACGCCGAGATAGCTCAACGTGGCCTCGAGCAATACGGTTGTCGAGATGCCCAAGGTACTGAACACCACGATGGAGGACAGCAGGTGCGGCAGCACATGTCGGAACAGCACCCTGAACGGCCCCGAACCCATGGATATCTGTGCCTGAATGAAGTCCCGCTCTGTCAGCGAGCGCGTCTCGGTGTACACCACTCTGGCCATCTGTACCCAGTTGACCATGGCGATCACCATCGCCACGATCCACAGGCTCGGCTCGAATATCGCCGCCAGGACGATGGCCAGCAGCAGGGCCGGAAACGCCATCATCAGATCGGTGAAGCGCATCAGCAGGACTGCGGTCAAGCCACCGAAGTAGCCTGCGGTCACCCCCACCAGCGTGCCCAGTACCGCCGACAGGCCATTGGCCACCACACCGATGATCAGGGATGTCTGTGCACCCACGATCAGGCGCGACAGCAGGTCCCTGCCCAACAGATCGGTTCCCATCCAGTGTTCGGTATTGGGCGCGATGGGTGCCCCTTCGATCGTCAGTCCATCGAAGGGCTGATCATTCGGGTCGTAGGGAGTGATGTAGCTGGCGGTCAAGGCGCAGAACACGATGACAGCAATCAGCGCCAGACCAAAGGCACTCCCGGGGCGCTTCAGCAGCTGCCCGAGTACTCCGGGTCTTCGATGAACCGGAATCGAATCCTGCGCGACCAGCACTTCGCCACTCACAGGACAAGCTCCAGGACCCGAGAAGAGCCAATGGCAATGCAACACGATACGGGTAGGACAATTGGGCACATGAGAATTCAGTCTTCCGGGTGAACGCCGATCTTGCGTCTGTGCATCCGGGCACTGAACTATCGACACAACCCATTACTGCACACGTTATGCCACGGGTTACATGAGATTATTCCCTTGTTTTACAACAACTTGAATTTTCACTTGTATATACAATGCACCTTTATTGTGCGCACATATCCGAAAGTGCACCGGAAGTTCGCAGGTAAAAACAGCCCCCGATTTCATCGAGAACAGCGGCGGTAACATAATGCAAACACCAGCAAACAGCGACGTCTTCAGCCGGCAACGCCCGGCTCGATCCCCTGGTTGATTCCGCACGAAGCGGCAAACCGTATATCATGCCCTCGCACGGATGCGTACGACACCAGCTCAGGACAGGCGTCGCCAATGGACATCTCTTGCCAGCCTCTGCTCCCGACCGACTCTCTACTTAACAGGCCCGACACGAAGCACTGACTTCCATGTATCGCTTATTGAGCCGCTCAAGTCACATTCTAGCCATGGGCATGGCCCTCGTCGGCGGACTGCTGTTGATCGGCATTACCGCCCTGACTTGCATTTCCATCATCGGACGCGCCTTGCTGCCACTGGATCTCGGAATCGGGCCCATACAGGGCATCTATGACATCACCGAGATGGGAATGGCTGCTGCCGTCTTTGCTTTCCTCCCCTGGTGCCAGCTGCAGCGCAAGCATGCCACGGTCGATCTGTTCGCACCGCTGTATCCGGCCATCATGAATCGCAGCATCAATCTGCTGGTAGACGTGGCTATGTGCGTGGTTGCCTCTGTCGGTGCCTGGCGCATGTACCTGGGCATGCTGGACAAGATGCGCTACAACGAAACCACATTGATTCTGCAGGCCCCGGTGTGGATCGGATACCTGGCCGGCGTACTGGGTCTGGGTGCGTTTGCACTGGTGGCCGCTTTCTGTGTACTTCGATCCGTCCGGGACTTGAGACGAAAACAGTCCGCCGGAGGACTGGCATGAGCAGTCTGGAACTTGCACTCTGGTCGTTTCCGTTGCTGCTTGGCCTCATCTTTCTGAGAGTACCCATTGCACTGGCCATGATCCTTGTCGGGTTCGGCGGCACCTGCCTGGTCATCGGTACCCCGATGATGCCTCTCAACCAGCTCAAGACACTGACCTACGGCACCTTTTCCAACTACTCCTTTTCCATCATTCCTCTGTTTCTGCTGATGGGCCAGTTCGCCACACTGTCGGGCATGTCAGCCTCGCTGTTCCGTGCCGCCGAAAGCTTTCTGGGACACAAGCGCGGTGGCGTGGCCATGTCGGCCATTGGAGCCTGCGCAGGCTTCGGTGCCATTTGCGGTTCATCCCTTGCCACGGCGGCCACCATGGGCCAGGTCGCCCTGCCGGAACTGCGTCGCTACGGGTATCCCGGATCACTGGCCACCGGCGCTCTGGCCGCTGGCGGCACCCTGGGCATACTCATCCCCCCGTCGGTCATTCTGGTGATCTACGCCATTCTGGCCGAGCAGAACATCGAGAAGCTGTTCATCGCGGCACTGGTCCCGGGACTGCTGGCCGCCGCGGGCTATCTGCTGGCCATATCGATCTGGGTTCGCCTGTCGCCCAATGCTGCCGTCGTGCGCGAACGCTCATCCTGGGCTGAGCGCCTGCTGGCACTGGCATCGGTCTGGCCAGTGGTGCTCATATTCTCTCTGGTAGTGGGCGGTATCTATCTGGGCGTCTTCACCCCGACCGAGGCAGCCGCTGTCGGCGCTGCAGGTACCGGCATTCTGGCCCTGGCATCCGGCCAGATGGACAGGCTCAAATTGCGTAATGCAATTCTGGCGACGGCCACCTCGTCCGCCATGATCTTCCTGATCATCTTCGGTGCCGGCATCTACAACAATTTTCTCGCCCTGACCCAGTTGCCCCAGATCGCAGCAGCCTGGGTCGGTGATCAGGGCTTCTCGCCATGGATGATTCTCACTGCCATCCTGATCATGTATCTGCTGTTCGGCTGCCTCATGGATTCCCTGTCGATGGTGCTGCTGACGGTACCCATCATCTACCCCATTGTCACCGCGCTCGACTTCGGCCTTGCGCCCCAGGATTTCGGTCTGTGGTTCGGCATTCTGATACTGATCGTGGTGGAGGTTGGACTCATCACGCCGCCCGTGGGCATGAACCTGTTCATCATCAACAATCTGGCGAAGGATATTCCCATCGCCCAGACCTACCGGGGTGCACTACCCTTCGTTATCACGGATATGGTTCGAGTGGTACTGCTGGCCGTATTTCCTTCCATCACGCTGTGGCTGGTCTGGTGGTTCGATTCCTTCTGAGGGCACTCGGCAAACGCTCCGCCGCCATGCCATCAGGCAAGCAGCATCAGGGAAACAAGACTGAACAAGCCCGTCCAGACCATGACCTGCGCAATGGTCTCTGTTCTGACGTTGTAGAGTATTGCCAGGCTGAGAGACATCGCCACTGATGGCCCGGCGGCGCTAAGCACATAGATCGGCGCATCGCTCTCCCGATAGGACACCAGATTGATGGCTGCCCAGACACAGGCGGGAAACAGGATCAGCTTGACACCGACAAACAGCGCCACCACGACATCGCGGCGGAAAGTGGTTTCCGATAACACCACACCCAGCGCAAAGAGCGCAACCGGTGCGGCCGCCGCACCGTTGAAATCGACAAAGGTGGTCACAGGCTGCGGCAGGACCAGTCCACTGGCAGCAAACGCGATGCCCGCCATCAAGGCCAGGATGATGGGTGAACGAATGATTGCAAGTCCGAGCACTCGCCAGGAAATTCTGCCATGCCGCACGAACTCCAGAGCAAGAATGACAGCGCTGAAACCGATCAAGCCATCGACGGTCGTGATGGCCACAAACGGTTGCGCCCCCTGTGGCCCATACAGAGCAAGCGCAATCGGCAGTACATAGAAGGCGTTGTTGGCAACAACCCCGCTCATTCCCAGCAGCAGAGATTCCGAGGCGTCTCTGTGCAAGACATGAAAGGCCAGAGTGAAGCCAATCATGAACACGATGAACTCCACCGCCAGATAGGTGCCGATCGGCAGCAGAGTGAAACGCGCGATGTCCACCTGCGAACTGACACCGAACAGGAAAATCGGTAGAAACACGCTCAACGTGAAACGATTGATGACACGCGCCTCGGACACGGTGATCCATCCCGTGCGCCCGAGGATGAAGCCGAGTGCCATGATCGTGAATATCGGCAGAATCGTATTGCCGAAAACCGTCAGCAGTTCCAGAGTGGTTCCACTCCTGTATGGATCTCGATGGTCATGTCGCGAACTGTCGTCATGGCAGGCTCAACGCATGGCCTGCGGTAGAAACGTGACAATCTGCGGAAAAACGGTAATCAGGGTAACCAGCATCAATATACCGATGAAAAAGGGCATCACACCCACGATCACTTCCGTGATGGCGCCCCGGTTGCGCACTCCCTGCACGATATACAGATTCATCCCCACTGGCGGCGTCAACAGGGCCAGTTCGCACATGATCACCACGAAGATACCGAACCACACCGGATCATACCCCACGGCGATGACCACGGGAAACAGCACCGGAATGGTGGTGATCATCATCGCCAGCGCATCCAGGAAGCAGCCCAGCACGAGATAGAGCAACACAAGGCACAGAATCAGGGTGACCGGAGACACCTCGAGAGATGAGATGAACGAGGCCACCTGATCAGGCACACCCAGAACCCCCATGCTGAAATTCAGAAAGAAGGCCCCGACGAGTACGAACACGATCATCGCCGTGATGCGTACCGTTGCCAACAGGCTTTCATGCAGCATGGCCAGGCTCAGCTTGCGGTAGTAGGCGGCAAGTGCCAGCGAGGCAACAACGCCCACGGCTGCCGCCTCTGTTGGCGTGGCCCAGCCACCATAAATGCTGCCGATGATGGCAATGAAGATGATCGATGGACCAAGCAGATCGATCAGGCGACCCAGGCGCCCTTCCAGCTCACTGTCATCCACCGCTTGCCCGCAGATACCCGGCCAGAAGAACGCGGCAATGGCAATGATGATCACGAAGAACAGCGCCAGCATCAAGCCCGGCACGATACCGGCAATGAACAGATCACCGATGGATGTATCGGTAATCGCTCCGTAGATGATCAGGTTGATCGAAGGCGGAATGAGAATTCCCAGTGTGGCACCACTGGCGATGGATCCTGCCACCCAGCGCTCATCGTAACGGTGATCGCGGAATGTCGGGAAAGCCACGGTGCTGATCGTAGCCGCCGTGGCCACTGACGACCCCGATATTGCCGAGAACATTGCCGAGGAGGCAATATTGGAATGCAGCAGCCGTCCTGGAAGCCATTGCACCCAATCCGACAATGACCGGTACATGCGCTCCGCAATCTGACTCTTGACCAGTATCTCGCCCATCAGGATATACAGAGGAATGGCTGTCAGCACAAAGCTGTTCATCTGCCCCCACATCAGGTTGCCTGCGGAGTTCAGCATCATGGGGCCGATGCCCCAGATCACACCGATCAGTGCAGTGATCACCATGACCGTACCAACGTGCAAGCCCAGCAACAACAGGGCCATGACACAGACGAAGCCTATCGCGATGATATCCATGCCAACCATCAGTCAGTCCTCCCTTGCGCTTCACCTTCGAACCCGGCTGACAGCAATTCCTGCTGCTCCGACGATTGAGCCTGCAGCAAGGCTTCCACGCCTTCGTGGTCCCCATGCCGAAGACGTGCAACACAGCGCAACAGGGTGACCAGCGACACCAGCACGAACATCACCATGCCGAACACCCATACGCCCTGTGGAATCCACAAGGGTGTCTGCAGAGGTGTGGTAGCCGTTGATCCGAGACGAATGGAAGCTCGCAGGGATCTGACGGCAAACCACAGCATGCCCGATGACACGACCAGCAACACCAGGCTGGCGAGCAGGTGCAGAACCGATCGCAGCGCCATCGTTGCATGCTTCAGGGCAAAATCGACTCTCGTATGCGCATGAGTGACCACGGCATAGCCGAAGCCGACGCTGGCAGAGATTGCCAGAACATACCCACCCAGCTCATCCACTCCCTGCAGGGAGTGGTTGAACAGCTTGCGAGAAACAATCTCGACCGCAGTGAGGATAGCCTGAAGCAGCAGCGCATACCCCGCCAGCAGCGCAACGTAACGCATGAAACGTTCTTCGAGTCTCATTGAATCAGGCCTCCCTTGCTGTCAGTTCTGCGGATCAGTTGCCGAGCGCAGTCATGCCACGAGCTTCACCGACCGTGTCATTCCAGACGGTGGTGCAACCAGGGTAAGTAGCCTCGCAACGCTCGATCCAGTCAGGCAGGACGACTTCCGCCGCAGCCTTCTGGACTCGGGCAATATCTGCCTCCGCGACCGGAACCATTTTCATCGAGAACTTCTCGCCTTCCGAACAGCTGTCCTGCCCGGTATTGCACGCCAGAGCATCATCGTTGATGGTACTTGCCAGCGCCCACTGGGCATCCTCCAGGGTTGCATAAGTCGTCTGTACCTGCTCGCGCTCCTCGTCAGTCAGGCTGTCCCACCAATCGAGATTGGCAAAGATGCCCTGCACTGAGCCCGATACGGACAATGGAATCTGATGCGTTGTCACCTCGGGCCATTTGCCCGAATTGCCAGACGTGGGAGATGTCACACCACAGTCGGCCACTCCTCGTTGCAGCGCTGGATACACTTCACCGAAGTTCAGGGTAACGGGACTGGCACCCAGGTATTCGAGCAGTTCGGACATCGACGGTGTAAAGCTGCGAATCTTCAGATTGGCCAGATCATCCACACTGCCGACATCGGCATTGCAATAGAACACCTGTGGTCCGAAGGGCCACAGGGCAAGAACTGTCGCTCCGAAACGCTCCCGAAGCCGTTCGTCGAACACCTCTCGGTAAGAGTCTACCGCGGCCTTCAGGCTTGGCATATCGGTGGAAACACCAATCAGATCGAGACCTTCGAAGAAGGCATCATCTCGAGCGGCCGTACCGATCTGCACAGATGCAATGTTGAACGCATTGTCCGACACCAACCGCAACCCATCCGCCGTGCTCAGACCCAGACCATCGTAGTTGTTGTACTGAACCTTGAACCCCGCTGCCGTCAGTGTGTCGATGGCCGCGGCTTCGTTGGGGTACTGCTTGGCCGTTGACAGGATCTGGCTCAGCACGCGTACCGACGTATCGGCGACGGCTGGACCGGCGGAAAGAGCAGACATCGTCAGAGCGGCGACCATGGCTTTCTTCAACATGCGTTTTATCTCCGGTTAGGCTGATTGTAGAATTGCATACAATCCGACTTCATACAATTATATTCCTCAGCCTGAATCGCTCGATCACAGGTACAGTATTCTTCGGGAACTGACTGCGAACCTTGACAGTGCGGACAGTCTCCTTTTGGTGCACGCCAAGGGTCAGGGTTTTATTAATGACAATGAACAAGATGAACGCGATAAATCGTAATCCCTTGCACGCGCAAGTTGCCGCAACAATGCGCGACCGAATCATGCAAGGTGAACTGCGGCCGGCGGACAGGCTGAACGAGATTGCGCTATGCGAGGAACTCGACATTTCCCGCACCCCCTTGAGAGAAGCCATAAAGCTGCTGGAAGCCGAAGGGCTGGTGACAATCCGTCCTCACAAGGGAGCCATCGTGGCCGAGATCAGCATGCAGGAAATCAGCGAGGTATTCGATCTGTTGGCGCCGCTCGAAGCTCTGGGCATTCGTCTGGCGATGACGCGCATGTCGGCTGAAGAGAAATCCCGGATCATCGCCCTGCACGACCGCATGATCGCGTTTTACGAGTCAAACGATCGCGAAGGTTGCTTCCTGACGGACTACGAATTTCACAACACCTTGATCGCTGCTGCGCGGCATGACGTCCTGCAATCGACTCACCAGAGTCTGAGCAACCGATCGCAACGAGGCCGCTATCTGGCTCCTCGCTTCGATCAGCAGAAACTGGATATCGCCATGGCTGCCCACCAGGAACTGATTGTCGCCGTGAAGGATGACGAGATCGAGACGGCTGCCCGGCTCATGCACGATCACGTGTTGCTGACGGGCAAGTTCGTCATCGACACACTGAGGGCAAGTGGCGTGGCTAGGGAGTGACTCGGCGACTGGCAGATCAACGCGATTCATCCGTCTTTCAGCTGACGCTCTCCTGGCCGAAGTCCGGCCTCAGGGGGAGAACACTGCCACACAAGAGGGCAGAATGCATCCTGCCGTTGGCACGCAAAACACTCGCACCATGAAATCCAGTCATCGGACTTGTTCCCTTGCGTTCACTGCGTAAACGTGGCGGTCTGGATCCTCAGCGACCATGCAAGGCAGAACCCGCTGGCTCGCGACTCATGTGTTTCAGCAATCAGGCGCTCTACTGACTCTGTCTCTTTTGTCTGACATGGTGTCGAACAATCGAGAACAAGGCGCCAGCGACCAGAACGACATTGATGGCAATCAGTACACTGGACACGGGGCGATCCAGAAAGATGCCGTAACCATTGTCCGAGATGAGCAGACTTCTACGCAGATTGTTCTCCAGCAGAGGCCCGAGAATGATGCCGATCACGATGGGCGCCAGCGGAATCTGCGACATCCGGAACAGGATTCCCAACAGTCCAAACCCCAACATCACCCACAGGTCGAATACCGAGGCCTGCAATGCATAGGTACCGACCACACAGAGCAGCAATATCAGAGGCACCAGATGCACCTTGCGCAAGCGCAGGACGAATACGAACAAGGGAACAGTCAGTATCCCGACAACCAGCAGGAACACGTTCGACGCCAGGTACACTGCAAAGATACCGCCGACGATCTCCGGCTGCTGTTCGAACAGGGTCGGACCGGGAAAGAAGCCCAGTATCAGCAGCGCACCGATCAACACGGCGGCGGACGCATCACCCGGTATCCCCAGCGCCAGCGAAGGAACAAGCGAACCACCCACAGTGGCATTGTTGGCACTCTCGGTGGCGACCACGCCACCTTCCGCCCCTTCCCCATAGCGCTCGTCAGGTCGCGCAAGACTCTTCGCCACGGCATAGGCCGTGAAGGAGCTGATGACGCCTCCGGCTCCCGGCAAGGCACCGAAACCGGCCCCCAGCATGGAGGAGCGAAACAGATTCATCTTGTGCCGCAGCGTCAGACCGATGGATGAATAGGATGCCTTGGCCATCGGAATCGACGGCTTCCTGAGAAGTCCACCACCCACCATCTGGAAATACATCTCCGATATCGCGAACAAGCCGACTACTACCGCAACGATGTGAAAGCCATTGAGCATGTTGTGAGAACCGAACGTGAAGCGATAGCCTGTGGTGAACTCGTCAGTACCGATGGTGGCGATCAGCAAACCCAACACGCCAGCCAGCAGGCCCTTCAGCAAGGAGCCTTCGGATATCACGGCAATGGCGATCAGCCCGGTCACGGCCAGTGCTGCGTACTCCGGCGGTGCGAAGCCACTGGCAAACTGTGCCAGCAACGGCGAAAAGAAGACCAGCACAATGCCTCCCAGAAGTCCACCGATTGCCGAGGCCGAAATGGCGATCCCGATGGCATCGGCTGCACGCCCCTTTCTGGCCATGGGATAGCCATCCAGCAGGGTCGCAGCGGCCAATGGCGTACCGGGAATTCTCAGCAGAATGGCGGATATCGAGCCCCCGCAGGAGCCACCGACAAAGATGGCAATCAGAAAGCCCATTGCCGGTATCGGCGGCAAGGTGATCGCATAGGGTAGAAACAGCACGATACCCATCAGCGGACCCAGACCAGGCAGAACCCCCACCAGCAGACCGAACAACACACCCAGTAGTGTCAAGCCCAGCGCCAGTGGTTCCAGAAGCAGATCGAAGCCGCTCAATACACCGTTCAACATGACATCAGGACCTCAGAAAGAAGGCCAGGGAACGTTCAGAGAGAACACACCACCGGGCAATACGATATTCAGGAACACTTCGAACATGAACGAGACACCGATGGATGCGGCCACGGAAAAGAGCAGCACACCCCACAGACTTCTCATCCCAGCCAGCAACAGGACAGCTGCCAGCATCAGCGGTGTTGACAGCTGATAGCCCAGAAGAGGCAGCAGCAGCAGATACGCGGAGAACACCAGCAACAGACCCACCCCCCTGAAACCGGACAACACTCCCTCATCAGCATCGGCATCAGCATCGGCATCGGCATCGGCATCGGCATCGGCATCGGCATGACCAGCAGCCTGTGCTGCGCCTTGTCGAGAGGCGACGCCAGCCTCCCTTGCCGACTCTGCACGCCGGCTATCCGCCACCGTTCTCTGTCGAGTCAGTACTACCGAGACCACATAGGCTACCAGCAGCAGGCAAATGATGATGGCCAGTGAGCGCGGGTAGGACGCTGCATTGTCATAGGGACCACCGCTTGCAATTCCCTGTTCGCTCAAGGATGTCGCAATCTGCTGGAACACCACGCCGACAACAATCAGGAATACAACTATGGACAGACAATCCGCTATCTTTCGGGACATGACAGGACTCACCTGATGAGGGAAAAATCAGTCGCGGCTGAACGGCAAGACCGCCAGCCCCGACTCGATCACAACTATTTCTTCAGCTTCTTGAGTTCGGCTTCTTCCCAGGCCAGAGCGTCACCCATGGCTGTCAGCTGTTCAACGACGGCGCTGACCTGCTCTTCGTATTCATCGGAAGACCAGTCAAGCGGCACATAACCGGTCGCCGAGAATCGGGCGCGAATCTCCTCGTCCTGCATGACAGCCGTCATCGCCTGGTTCAAGCGCTGATAGACATCATCGGGCGTGTCCTTGTGCACCAGCCACCAGTCCCAGCCCATCGGAGCCAGGCCCGTCAAACCCAGATCGATGTCCAGATCGGCAATTGACAGGGCACCGTCATACTGCTCCTTGGCACCGGACAGCTCTGACAGTACCAGCACCACGTTGTAGCCATCCTTGTCCGCCAGATAGGTTCCGATATTGATGAACACGAAATCCAGCACTCCGGACTTGAGGTCCTTGCGCGCATCGTTATCGGTACTGTAGGGGATGTTCTGCGCCACGACGTTGTAACTCTGCAACACCTTGGCCATGACCATATGCGGCAGGTTGTTGCGTGAGCCGGAGGAATAGCGCAATTTCCCGGGGTTGGCCTGCCCATAGGCCATCAATTCCTCGAAATTGCCGAATCGCTTGTCGCCGTTGCGGACTCCGATGGAAAACGCATTGGACACACCAGCATGCAAGGGCTTGAAGTCCTTGTAGGTCCAGTCCGCATTACCCAGTATCGGCTGCAGCACCAGCGGTGCCACATAGCCATCGATGACGGTATAACCGTCCGCCGGCTTGTTCATTGCCGTGATGAATGCCTTCGTACCTGCCGCGCCGGGGGTCGAGATGACCGGCATGGATTCGCCCAGTTCCTCCGCCATGGCATTCGCGATGATCTGCGAATTGGCCATCGCCGTACCGGCACTCCAGGGAAAGATCAATTCCACCGTGCGCTCCGGAAAGTCCGCAGATGCCATGGATGTCAGCGCCGCCAGGGTACCGGCAAGCGTCAATCTGAACAAGTGTTTCCTGATCATGTCGTTTTTCCTCGTGTCGTGTTGTAGCAGAACGGTGGTGTGCCCGTACCGTGTTGTTGGTGCACGTCAGTGGTTTGCTGACACATCTCTTGAAGCATGCGTGTCGCGATGGATGAATCGCGGACGATTGCCTTGCATGAGCTGCCTGTCATGCAAGCCTGGCATCCGCGCCGCATTCGGCGTTTCGTTGCTCAGGCAATGGCAAACCATAATGGACATAGCATTCAGCCGGCGCATCCTGTCGATCCAGATGCCAGCAGATGCCTGCCTGCATGCGGGCAATCACTTCCGGATCATCCACCGGCGATTGCTGCTGCGGATCATTGGAAAGGTCAAACAGCGTAGACCCTTCCGTCCAGTTCCGCACCAGGTCGTAACCGCTCTCATTCACCTCTTCCACCTGCGGGATACGCAACAAGGGCATGCCCTTGGTGAAGTCGAATGGACGACTCAAGCTGATATTCCGAAGCTCTGCGGGCTCGAACAGGGTGACCATATGCGACGGCATGACGGTATATGCTGGCAAATGCGCCTCGACATCCACCGGAAAATGAAAGTAGGAGTATCGTCCATCCACGATACAGATGGGCCCGGCAAACATCCCCAATATCGCCGACTCGCGTTCGTTGTCACCACCTGAGAGCAAAGGCTTCAACGAGTGGGCTGTCACTTCCGGTGGCGCATCCACCCCGTGGAAATCGAGAAAGGTCGGCATCAGGTCGGCAGTCTGGGAAAGCGCATCGCATTCACCTGACTCGCCTTTCTGCTCCGGATGCCAGATCATCAGGGGTATGTGCGAGATCTCCTCATAATACGGCATTCGATTCTTTGCCCACCATTCATGCTCGCCCAGCAGAAAGCCATGATCGGTAGAGAGCACCAGCGCGGTATCGGTCCAGGCATCTTCTTCATCCATCCAGTCCAGCAAGCGTCCGAAGTATTCATCACACATGGCAACCAGTGCGGCGTAATTGCCGCGAATCTCGCGTATTTCCTGCTCCGTTTCGGCAAGCTTCTCGTATCGAGGCCAATCGAGAATGCCACCCTCGTAACCACTCTGGTAAGCGTCGCGAAATCGTTCCGGTGCCGTAAACGGCTCATGAGGGTCGAAGCACTCCAACTGCAGGAACCAGTCATCGTTCTGCCGGTTGACGTCCAGAAAGTCGAAGGCGGATGCAAAGCACCTGGCCGTCGGAAAATCCTCTTCATCCTGCATGACCAGGCGGTTCACGGCATGTCTCAGACGACGCAACTCCTTGCGCGGCGTATTGCCTTCCGTCACGTTGCCGCCGTCAGCCGCAATGCTGCCAAACGGATAATGCCGCTCGTCATATTGCTCCTGCAAGCGCTGCACCGGCGGCACCGTCATGACATGCATGGGGTCTCCTTCCTGGCCGCGAATGAAGTTCCAGCTGTCAAAGGCGTTGGCATAGCCCCAGCCGCCATTTTCGAAGTAATGGGCATGATCCGAGACCAGATGGGTGTAAACACCCTGTTTGCTCAGAAGGTCGGCAAACGAATTATCAAAAGGCTCCAACGGTCCCCAGCTACGATGCGTGAAATTGAGTCTGCCGGTATGCAGATCGCGGCGTGCGGGGATACAAGGCAGCGAGCCGGCATAATGCTGCGTGAATGTCCTGGCCCTTCTGGCAAAGCGATCGAAGTTGGGAGTGGCGATCGTGGTTCCGCCATAGGCGCCGATGGCCAGTCTGTTCAGTGAATCGAATAGGACGAATATCGTTCGCATGAAAATCTCATCGGTAGCCAACACAGACCTGGAGCAGCACCTCCAGCTGACTGAAAATCTACAGTGAGAATTGATATAGATCCAATGAATTTTAAGGTGATATGATATTCATTTTCGGAATATCAGGACTGCCATGGACCGAAACCTTCTGGCCTTCATCGCGGTGGCCGAAACCGGCAATGTTTCGTCGGCCGCCGAGCAGTTGCATGTCACGCAGCCAACTCTGACGAAGAGACTGCAGCAGCTGGAACAGCACTACGCCACCCCCTTGCTGCAGAGGACCTCCCATGGCATGCGACTGACAACAGCCGGCGAAGCCTTGCTGGAGCGGGCCAGGGCCATTCAGGTCGCCTATCTGCAGGCCGAGGAGTCGGTGGCTCTGCAGAAATCCGGCATGTTGAAGACCTTGAGGATAGGAGCCGGCCCGCTGTTCCATATCCACTACCTGGGAAGCATCCTGGCGCAGATTCAACCCGAATTCCCCGGAACCCAGCTGCGTATGATCGGAGAGATCAATGATGTGTCGCTTCCCATGCTTCGTTCTGGCGAACTGGACATGGTGTTCGGCACCTATGAAACCGTCAACGCCTCCGATCAGATACGGTTCATTCCGTTCGAGCAGATCGAGCATGGTGTCATCCTGCACGAAGAAGACACACGCAACGCCCGCGACAGATTGCCTCTGGCAGAATTGTCCGATCGCCCATGGATCGTGTACGGCCAATCCGAGGAAAGTGGCAGCCGGGTCTTTGCCGCCTTTGATGCCTGCGGCGCCCCCAAACCCACCATTGCCCTGTATACCACCTCATTTGCACTGGCCTTCGAAATGGCGCGTCATGGTCCGTTCGTCATCTCCGCTCCCATACAGCTGGCTCCAGCCATCAATCTGAGCAGCAGTGGCTGTCGACTGAGAACCTACGTTACCAACCCGAGCATCGCCAATCTTCCCGGCGGAGCCTATGTCCGCGAATCATTGCGAGAGTATCCGATTGTCAAACGAATACTCGAACTGTGCCGGTCGAAATCATCGACTTCATGAAACCTTGCCTACGATGAGGGATGCTACTGCCCGCAGCAGCGTCGTCCTTCTGTGCTCATTCGTGACGGCTCCCCTTCTCCTTGACAGAGCGTGAATTGGTCGCGTAAACACACATCATCCTTGAATTCTGCTCACTTGACCTGATCCCGCCTCTTTTCTCGCTGCGTCTTCCGGCGTTCAAGCGACGGCAAACACTACATGCCGGCAAAAATCACAAGACCGGTGCTGTTACCCTGTAATGCACGCAAACACCGTATTTTCAGGGAATTCCGTATCAGGCATACCAGCGCGACAGTCATTGTCAACAGCATCAGGGCATGGTGTCAGATGAAGAATTACCCACAGCATGGAGCATACTTGCATTATTACAACCCGAGGTGGAAGCATCCTCCAATCTGGAGTAGACTTCACCTTCTCATCAGGTGACCAACAGTCACCTTCATTGTTGCCACCAACCGTGCTCCGCAGAGCGTCCGGCAACAGGCGGCGCAGATGGCGCCTCTGCCTTTCCATCACGAGCCATTATCGTCACGTCGCCTTTCTTGCGCGAGCCATCGCCAGCTCGTCACGCCATCCAGGATAACCACATGAACAGGACAAATTCGCATGACTGAACGTGTTGACGCATCTCCACCGGATTCTACTGATGCGCATATGGAGAATGCACCGCATCCGATAGACACCGATTTCGAACTCGGCCAGGACAACATCAACCCCTTCGGGCTCGAGATACACAACCCCGTCTTTCTCATATCCGGGCTCTCCGTTGTCGCCTTTGTATTTCTGACACTGGCCTTTCAGACACAGGCCACCGAGTTCTTCGGCTGGCTGCGTCCGACACTGACCTCCACCTTTGACTGGTTCTTTCTCAGTGCCGCCAACATCTTTGTGCTCTTTTGCCTGATGCTGCTGGTCACCCCGCTGGGCAGCGTCAGACTGGGTGGCAAGGATGCCACGCCGGACTACAGCTACATGGGCTGGTTTGCCATGCTGTTTGCCGCTGGCATGGGTATCGGCCTCATGTTCTTCGGCGTTTCGGAACCCATGTCGCACTTTGCCTCGTCCATGGGCGGAACGACCGTCGAGGGCGCCGCAAGAACCGACTGGGCCCCTCTGGGCGCCGCAGCTGACGATGTGGTTGCTGCCCGCAATCTGGGCATGGCCGCTACCATCTTCCACTGGGCGCTGCATCCCTGGGCCATCTATGCCGTGCTGGCACTGGCACTGGCCTTCTTCACCTATAACCGAGGTCTGCCACTCACACTGCGTTCTGCCTTCTATCCGATTCTGGGTGAACGCATCTGGGGCTGGTGGGGACACACCATCGATATCGTGGCAGTCTTCGCCACCCTGTTCGGCCTGGCCACCTCCCTGGGCTTCGGCACGGAGCAGGCACTGGCTGGATTGAACTACCTGTTCGGGTGGGGCACGGGTAGTGTCGCCAAGGTCATACTGATTGCCGCCATCACGGCTCTGGCCCTGATCTCCGTACTGCGCGGCCTCGATGGTGGTGTCAAGATTCTCTCCGAGGTCAATATTGCACTGGCCGGCCTGTTGCTGTTGTTCATCATCATTGTCGGGCCAACCGCCGAGATATTCAGCACCACGATTTCGGGCGGTGCCGCCTACGTCAAGGACTTCATTCCGCTGGCCATGCCCTTCGGCCGTGAAGACACCAACTTCTCGCAAGGCTGGACTGCCTTCTATTGGGCGTGGTGGATTTCCTGGTCACCCTTTGTCGGCATGTTCATCGCCCGCGTTTCCCGTGGCCGAACCGTTCGCGAGTTCATCTTCTGTGTACTGATCATTCCTACCCTGGTCTGCGTGATGTGGATGGGCGCCTTTGGTGGAACTGCCATTGCCCAGGTAGTTGCTGATGCTGCCGCACCGGTCAAGGACGCAGCACTGGAGCTGAAGTTGTTCGTCATGCTGGAGAACCTGCCTTTTGCCACCGTCACCTCGATGCTGGGTATCATTCTGGTACTGGTGTTCTTCGTCACCTCTTCCGACTCGGGCTCTCTGGTCATCGACACCATAACCGCCGGCGGCAAGACAGACGCGCCGGCAGCACAGCGCGTGTTCTGGTGTACTTTCGAAGGTGTGGTGGCAGCAACGCTGTTGCTGGTGGGCGGCTCCGAAGCACTCACCGCGCTGCAGGCCATGGCGGTATCCACCGGATTTCCGTTTACCATCGTACTGCTGGTTCTGTGCGTGAGCCTGTTCATCGGCTTGCGACAATCGCTACGTGAAGACCGGAACACCGCGTAGCAACGCGATGTGATCCCCACCCTTGCAGGAATCTGCGCCACCCCTCTCACGGCGGGTGGCGCAGACCCGTACTCACTTCACCGCCCCTGAGGTCAAGCCGGCCACCAGCTTCTTCTGCAACGGAAGAAACAGCAACAAGGTCGGCAAGGTTGCCACTACCGAGCCTGCCATCACGGCTCCCCAGTCAATCTGCACATCGCCGAAGTACTGATACAACCCCAGCGGTATGGTCTTCATGGAGTCATCCGTGATCAGTGCCAGCGCCAACAGATACTCCGACCAGCACTGCAGAAAGCCGAATGTTGCCGCCGCCACCATACCCGGCCAGATGACCGGCAGGATGATCAGGCGAATCACCGTGAAACGCGATGCCCCATCCACGATGGCCGCCTCGTCCAGGCTACGCGGCACCGTCGTCAGATAGCCCACCAACAAGTAGATGGTGAAGGGCGTGATGAAGGCGGTGTAGCACAGAATCAGGCCGATATGACTGTTGATCAGACCACCGCGTGCGAACAGGATGAAGATGGGATTCACCAGGATGATCCAGGGAAAGAACTGACCACCCAGGATCGAACCGAAGACCAGGCTTCTGCCGCGAAAGCGAAAACGTGACAGACCGTAGGCGGCAAACAGGGCCACGGTACAACCCAGCACCGTGGCAGTGACACAGACCACGAGACTGTTCACCACATACGTGAAATAACCGCTGGAAAAGACCTTCACGTAGTTGTCCAGCGTCCAGCCGCCATCGCTGGCCACCAGAGACACGGAGATATTCTCGAAGGAGCCCTTGAAGACAAAATAGGCGGGCGATAGCAGAAAGATGGCGAACAGCAGAAAACCCAGCAGCAAACTGCCGCGCTCGATCAGCAGGGATGGCGTCATACGTTGTTGAATGGACATCTACCCGACCTTCTCCTGCATGTCACCTACCCCGAAAAGACGAAAATACAAGGCACCGAACAGGGCCATCACGATGGCCATGGTCACACCAATGGCAGCGCTGTAGCCAATGCGCAGATCAACAAACGCCTTCAGATAGACCTCGGTTGCCAGTACATTGGTGAAAGTTCCTGGCCCGGCACCCGTGGCAAGCCACACATAGACAAAATTATTGAACGTCCAGATCACCGACATCAATGTCAACACCGACAGGGTCGGAATCAGATACGGCAAGGTGATGAATCGAAACTCCTGGAATTTCGTCGCCCCATCGATGGATGCCGCTTCATTGAGTTCCTGCGGTACCGTCTGCAGGGCTGCCAGCAAGGAGATGGCGACCAGTGGTGTTGTATTCCAGACAATGATGGTATTGATGGCTGGCCACACGGTCGACAGATTGGAGACAAAGGCGATGGGATCCGAGATCAACCCCGTTGACAGCAGCCAGCTGTTGATTGCGCCGTGTGTCGGATCAAACATCCAGCGCCAGGCAATGACCGCCACTACCGGCGGTGTTGCCCAGGGCACCAGCAAAATCAGTCGAGCCAGTGTCGACAACTTCATTCGTTTCAGGAAAGAGGCATTCAGTAACAGTGCAAACAGCAGACCCAGAATCATGCGACAGGTCACCGACACAGCCGTCAGCCAGAACACGGTGTTCAATGCGATATCGAAAAAGGAGCTGCTCCTGAGAAACTCCCAGTAATTGGCAAGACCGACCCAGTCACCACCCTTTCTCAGTTTCAGAAGAGTGATGTCGGTGAAACTCAGCTCCAGATTGTAGAGTGTCGGATAGATGTAGAAACCCACGATCACGAGAAACGTGGGAAACAGCATCCAGAAAATCGTCAATCGCTCACGCGCACCGGGTGAGAGTCTCATCAAAGGTGCTCCAGGTGTGTGGCACACTGAGCACCGGTTCGCCGCACATGCCCATCTGACATGGCAAGGAACCGGTGCAATGTATCGTTCATGGTGGGGGACGGAATCAAGTGCTAGTTACCCAGCATCCTTTCCAGCTCGGACAAGAGTTCTGCCGCAGCATCTTCGGAACTCTTCTGACCTGACAAGGCAGTGGAAAACGCCCGTGACGTGGTATTCCACAGCTGCCCCATCTGCGCATTGCTCTGAGCATAAGCGCCCCAGGTACGTGTGTGATTGGCCAGTTGAGTCGCAAAACCGGACTCTTCAGGACGATAGTCGATCTGCGCCAGCAGAGATTTCTGTGCCGGGAACTGGTTGGTGTAGTACTTCTCGAACAGCTCGGCAGAGGTCAGGAACTGCACCAGCTTCCAGGCCGCTTCAGGGTTGTCGGTACTGCTGTTGACGACCAGCGTCCGTCCACCCAGATGGGTCTGCGGCTCACCACTGCCTGCCATCATCGGTCCGGATGCAAACGGTACCGGCTCACCGGGGTTGGCTTCTTCATGGGCACTCAACAATTGCCTGAACGTATTGGTAGGCATCAGTGCAGCCGCCTGATTGCCGTCAAGCAGTGCCTGCATCAAGCTTGGATCATGCGGCTGGTCGATCGTGACAATGGATTCCGGAGCCTCACCATCGCTGATGAAGCTCTTGAAGTAATCCATGGCCTCTACCAGCTGTGCCTGGCTCACACCGATCCTGTAGCCGCCATTGCCATCCTCGACCACGAATCCGGCACCATTCGACCACAGGTAGTAATTCACCGGAAACCAGATCTGATTGGCTGCAGCAAAGGCAAAACCGTTCTTGCCGGTTTTTTCCTTCACCGCAGAACTGGCAGCCTTCAGCTCGCTCCAGGTGGTGGGCAAACCGTCCACGCCTGCTGATTCCAGCACATCGGTTCGATAAACCATGGCCCAGGTATCCGCGCTCCAGGGCACCCCGTAGGCCTTGCCTTCGTATTCGGTCAGATCGGTGGCAATGAAATCGTCAAAGCCGTTGGCAAATTCACCATACTGCACCAGTTCCTCGATCGGCATGACCACCTCGGCCTCGGCCATTTCCTGGGTCCACACGAATGCGATATGTACAACATCCGGCCCCTGCCCCACTGCCGCTTCACGCAGGAACTGATCACGGGCATCCTTCCAGGATATGGTCTGCAATTCGACCTTGATATCCGGATTCATGCTTTCGAATTCGTCCAGTGCCGCGCGCATTTCTTCGCGCTCACTGTCATTGAAACGAAACTTGATGGCTGTCTCGGCCAGCGCTGATCCGGCACACAGTGCCAGGGCTGCAGATACAGAGACTACGATACCTTTCTTCACGAACATGATGTCATTCCTCTGGTGGTATATTGGTTATCCGTCCATTCGGTGTTTCAGAATGCCAGGCTCCACGGCGCGTCACCGGCAAGGTACATTCAGGCAGGCCTGGCTGACACACGTCAAACAAGTGCATTGCAGCAGGGGGGCGACTGGAGACTCACCGCGGCACACTAGTGAACGTCACACTGCGCGACACTGAAGTCGGTCAATGACTGCGGGTCTGGCTCGAAGCCGATTCCCTTGCCTGTCGGCACGTTCAGGCAACCCTTGCTGACGGTGAGATCCAGCTCACCCAGTGCCGTTCGCAGCGGATTCGGATTGGCATCCAGTTCCACCCGACCATCGCCTCCCATGGCGGCCAGACAATGCATCGATGCGGCAAGCCCCAGCGCCGTGCCCATGTAATGCAGGCAGCATCGACTCCCCTGCGCCAGAGCATGACGACCGACATCTCGAGCGCCGGACACACCGCCCCATTTGGCCACGTCAGGTTGCACCACGGCCAGCGAGCGATCATCGATATGCTCCCGAAACCGCGCTTCGGACGTGATGTTCTCGCCAGCGGCCAAGGGTACCGAGGTGGCTCTGGCCACAGACTGCCAGTCACCGGCTGGCGCATCGGCAGAGATCGGCTCTTCCACAAACTCCACCGCCTGCGTTTCGAGCCTGTTCAGGAATCGGCTGGCTTGCTCGACATCCCAGTTCTGATTGGCATCCATGCACAGACTGGTCGTCGGTGCCGCGCAGTCACGGAAGCGATCGATGACCCGAAAATCACGTTCGCTGTCAAAGCCCACCTTGAGCTTGAAGCAATCATGCCCTGCCGCTTCGAATTCGGGAATCAGAGTCTCCAGGCGTTCGACATCCGGTGTACTGCAATAGACTCGAACCGTCGGCTCGGGAGCACCGCTGGCACACAACAGCTCGCCCAGTGACTGATTCTGCAGACGCGCTGCGATATCGGCAACAGCCATGTCCAATGCAGCAATGCAATGAGTGAACGGACCGTATTCTCCGGTATGAATCATCATTCTGGAAAATTCCTGCTCCAGCTGTGGCCGCAGTGCATCCCATCGGTCCACACGCCTGCCCAACATCGTCGGCAAGACCACATCCTGCAAGAGCATGAGTTTGGAATGGTTGCCACGTGGCGGATAGTTGCACCAGGCCTCACCCCAGCCGCTGACACCTTCCCGGCTTGTCACCCTGATCAGAAGCCCATTGCGAGTGGGCATGGGTGCCAGAGAGGATTTCGGGCCGCCATCCACTGCACGAGACAGCGCAAATACTTCGAACCGGTCCGGTGTGAACGAGGCAGTCAAGCAGTCTCCTGTGCGCAAGATCGGCGCAGCATCGTGTGAGGGGAACTGATTTATAACTGATTAATCAGTGGTTGACAAGAAATCATTCACCAACCATCATCCAACACAGCCCTGACTGCACTGTCTGGCAGACGATGCTCATCAACCTTTACCGGAAGAACTTGCCTTGGCCAATATAAGATTCTCGGATGTCAGCAAGGCGTATGGACGCCAGCCCGTTATCCACGGTATGGATGCCACCATCGAAGATGGTGAATTTGCCGTATTGGTCGGTCCTTCCGGCTGCGGAAAATCCACCTTGCTACGCATGCTGGCCGGTCTGGAGAGCATCACCGGGGGAGACGTTCATATCGGTGATGTCCGGGTCAACGATCTGCTGCCCAAGGAACGCAACATTGCCATGGTGTTCCAGAATTACGCGCTCTATCCGCATATGACGGTGGCGGAGAATCTCGGCTTTTCGCTGCGACTGGCCAAGGCACCTGCCAGCGAAAAGGACGAAAAGGTCGGTCATGCGGCCAGCATTCTGGGCCTGAGTGATCTGCTGGACCGATACCCTCGCCAACTATCCGGTGGGCAGCGACAGCGAGTGGCCATGGGGCGCGCCATTGTCAGGGATCCCGCCGTCTTTCTGTTCGATGAACCTCTGTCGAATCTTGATGCCAAGCTGCGTGTACAGATGCGCACCGAGATAAAGGCCTTGCATCAGAAGCTGCAGTCCACCATTGTCTATGTCACTCACGACCAGATCGAGGCCATGACCATGGCCAACAAGATCTTCGTACTCAACGCCGGCCAACTTGCTCAGGTCGGCTCTCCGCTGGAACTGTATGATCGGCCTGCCAATCGTTTCGTGGCCACCTTCATCGGCTCACCGTCGATGAACATCCTGCCTGTCACCGTGGTCAGTGAATCGCAGGTCAGACTCGAGGACGGACAACACATCACCCTGACAACCGGCCAACCTCAGGGACGCAAGCTGCTAGTGGGACTGCGGCCTGAACATACCTCGCTGGCCATCGATGAAACAGGCTTCAATGCAAGAGTGGAGGTCGTGGAACCCACAGGTGCAGAGACCCATGTCAGTCTGAGTGTTGCCGGCAGTCCGTTCCTGGCAGCCCTTCGCGATCATGTGCCGCTTGTGGTCGGCGACACGGTCAAGCTGACCGGTCCGGTGCAGCGTCACTACCTGTTCGATGCGGATACCGAGCTCAGTCTGCCCTTGCCGCAACAGCCATGATCAGCTTACCCCGAATATCGTTTGGCACAGCTGCCATAGCCGGCATCATCGAAGCAGTAGACGAGGAACAGGCCAATGCAGTCCTCGAACAGGCATGGGCATCAGGCTTGCGTTATTTCGATACGGCGCCGCACTATGGGCAAGGCCTGGCTGAGCGTCGCATTGGCGATTTCCTGCGCTCACGCCACAGCGAGGACTGGATATTGTCGACCAAGGTCGGGCGACTGCTGCAGGCCGACAGAAAGGCACGCGGCCCTCTGAACAAATTCGTCGAACCTCTGCCCTTCAGTCAGCATTACGACTACAGCTACGATGGCATCATGCGCTCGGTGGAAGACAGCTTTCAGCGCCTGGGTCTGAGTCGTATCGATATCCTGTACGCCCACGATCTGGGCACCTTCACACACGCAGACCAGGCTGACATCCATCTCCGGCAGTTCCTTGATTCCGGTGTCAGGGCGTTGCAGGAACTGAAGTCGCAGGCCGTCATCAAGGCCTTCGGCCTGGGCGTCAACGATGCACAGGTCTGTCTGGATGTACTGCATGAGTGCGAGCTCGACCTGCTGCTGCTGGCTGGCAGATACACCTTGCTGGACAGGACTGCCGAACAGACGCTGCTTCCACTGTGCAAGACCAGAAATACCGGACTTGTCATGGGTGGTGTATTGAATTCGGGCATTCTTGCCACCGGTGCCCGCCCGGGAGCCTTGTTCAACTTCCAGCCGGCCAGCGAACGGGTACTGGACCATGTCGGTCGACTGGAATCCCTGTGCGAACAATTCGGCATTCGCCTGGCGGCGGCTGCCATGCAGTTCCCGCTACGTAACGAACAGGTGATCTCGGTACTGACCGGCCCCGGAAGAGTGGAGTATCTCGAGGAAAACCTGATGTTGATGAATCAGGCAATCCCCGAGGAGTTCTGGGAAGCTGCCGACGCCTTGCGACTGACAAGCTGAAGTCGGCAACACCACTTCAGGATAGAAGGCCGGCACACTCCGGGTGTGCTTTCACGAAACGCTGGTCAGAGGGAGGATTGAGCACCAGTTTGTCTGCCGGACGAATCGGCCGCCGGAGCAACTCGCCACCACAGTTCGGGCAGATGCTGTCGAATCGGTCTTCAGCACACGACTTGCAGAAGGTACATTCGAACGTACAGATGACGGCCTGCGTGGACTCCGGCGGCAGGTCAGTATCACAGCATTCACAGTTCGGCTTGAGTTTCAGCATTGTCGTCTCCGTTTCGCGTCAACGAGCGAACAGTATCATTGCTGGCCAGCCGATGATAGTCGGTATCTGCACACCGTCGAGGTGGTGTCCATGGACACCGGCATGAAGCGAGCCTGGCAACGCACGGCCGGCGGCGATTCCTGCGCTTGATCACATGCCTCATCGAGACTGCTTGTCACCCGTAAATGTCTCGTTCAATCGCTTCACAACCAGTGCCGCAAGTGACTTGTGAATCATGGCACGACTTGCATTGGCATCACCATCCTGACACAACAGCGTACTCTCTCCTTCTTCCTCCAGGATTGCCACCGCTTTGTCTGTGCAGTCACCGAAGGTGCTGAACCTCCCCGCGTCAGGGATCGTATCGTAGCTGGCACCGGAGATTCGGGCGGCCAGTTCTGACGCGTTCAACATCGAGCCTGCATCAGCCCAGGGCCCCACATTGACAAGATGAATGGCAGCACTCAGTGCATCGAGCCCTTCGGAAGATGCGGCATGAGTCAGCTCCGGGTCCACAGCAACCACCGCCTTGATCCGTTGATCCCGAACCGTTTGCAGTGCGGGGTCCAGGTCTGCGGCTTGCAGATCCACCCCTCCACCGGCAAACCATTCGCAATCGAGAGAGCGATACGGACGGGTGCAGGAGCTGGCCAGTTCAGCGGCATCCGGACGGATTCCAGCCAGCGCCAGAGCCGAGTGGCCACCCAGAAAGAGCCCCACCGCAGCAATCCGCTCGGCATCGATGCTCTTCTGAAAGATGTCGTGAGTTGTCAGTGTCGATATCGCGGCAGACAGATCCTGCGGTCTGAGCCCCAATTCCTTCAACACCTCTGCCGAGGGTGGACCCGAAGCCATGTCCGGTGGTATCACGACGGCAGCGATATACCCCAGCCTTGCCAGTGCAGAGGCCAGCCAGTTGGCACTACCGGGGGCTGAACGAAAACCACCATGAGATAACAGAATCAGGGGATATCTGCCTGCCTTTACAGCGGCATCCGGCAAGGCGGCCGTTCCCGAGAATACCGCATTGGCACCAATGGACTCAGGCACACCCGTGGACCCGGCCGGATACCAGACCATTGCCTGCACGTCACGCTCGTTATCGAGGTCGGACACGGCAATTCGGCGAACACCGGCGACATCAGAATCCGAATACACGTCGGATACAGCCAGCAGCAAGAGTACGGAAACGATGAGGCACTTCAATGGCATTCTCCGGTATCGGACCTGACAGGCTGATGTGTATCGCACAACGACTCCCCGTCTTCAATCAGACAGCGATGCTGTTCATCGCCGTGCATGAGAATCATCGCCGGTCGGCAGGCGTGATCGCTGTCCTCATTTGCCCTGCAACGCCCTGTCCATCGCAATGAGCAGATGTTTTTCCAGCGCCCGGGACGCCTCTTCCGGCTCACCGCGTTCGCAGTGCTCCAGAACGGTGACATGTTCTTCCAGAGCCCGGATTGCTCTGTCGGTAGACAGCCGGTTATTGACCTTGATCAGTCGCAGACGAGCGGCATTCACCCGGTAGATCTCACTGAGCAGATCGTTTCCCATGCGATCGATGATCTGGTCGTGCATTTCCCAATCGACCTCTACCGCTTTTTCGAGCAGCGAGTCAGACGCGCTCTCTCTCGCCTGCTCCAGAACCTTGCGGGTATCGCTCAGCAATTGCCTGACTGCATCAACGTGTTCACCGGATGCCAGATTGCGAACTGCCGACAGCTCCATCACCATCCGCACGCCAAAGGCTTCGCGAATGAATTTGGTGGTGACATCGGTGATCTGGATACCGCGCTGCGGATGAATCTTCAGCAGCGATTCATGCTCGAGTTTCTGGATGGCTTCGCGCGCCGTTGCCACAGGCACACCGGCCAGCTCGGCCAGCTCCTTCTGCGTCACGAATTGTCCCGGCAACAACTCGCCAGACATGAGACGCTCCCGGAATTGCTGGTACACCGCCACTTTCGACACAGGGCTTCCTCGATTGGCCAACGACCAGGCTGCTCATCACTGATTGCTATTACAGGCGATGTCCGGCAAGCGAATACACCTGAGATCGGCCTTCAATGATAACTCAAGCTCGTCGATTGCAACAGGCAATTCAGCGTTACCACAGCCAGGCAATCACCCCCGGTTCGGCTCACGAAGACGATTCACCGACAACTCGGATGCCGTGACACCGGCGTCGAGGAAATCCTGCGGCAAGACACTCTGCGTGATCAGACTGGCACTGGCCCGGGCCAGGGCCGAGGACATCATGATGCCATAGCCCCCTTGAGCGGCCAGCCAGAAAAAGCCGCTGTGCGCTGAATCGAAACCCACCGCAGGCGCACCGTCAGCCACGAAGCTGCGCAGCCCGGCCCACTGGTGTTCGAGCCGTCTCACTTCCAGTCGGGTTTCGTTCTCCAACCAGTCAACCAGCACGGCAACATCCATATCGTCGGGCTGAACATCATGTGGCACGACTGGCGTCTCGTCTCCCGGCGAGACCATCAACTGTCCGGCGTCAGGCTTGATGTAATTATCCACGCCGATGAAATCCAGTGCCGGCACGTTTGCCAGGGACAAACCTGCCGGTGGATCCACCAGGATTGCCGTACGACGTCTGGGGACCAGCCTCACGGGACGGATTCCGGCAAGCTCTGCCACCTCGTCTGCCCAGGCACCGGCCGCGTTGACCACGATGCGAGCCCGCAGTTGTCGCTCACCCAGATCAACCTGCCAGCCATCGTCCTTGCGCAGCAGTGCACTGACCTTGCTGTCGAGCCACAATTCCCCGCCGCGCTGCCGCATGCCTTTCAGAAACCCCTGATGCAGGGCATCCACATCCATGTCGGCAACACCTGCCTCATACGCAGCACCGATGACACGCTCCTCGCGCAGAAAGGGTGCCAGCGACAGGGTCTGCGCAGCATCCAGCCATTCGACCTCAGCGCCACCCTGCGCTATCAGCTCCGACAGCTCCGATTCCTGCCCGATCGAGGCGACGCTCAGCATGCCCCGAGGCGACAGGAGCGGCTGCCTGCAGAACCCTTCCGGCGGCGCAAGCAGAAACCCATGGCTCAGCCGGTTGATTCTGCGAACCAGCTCGCTTCCGTAATTGGGCGTGTAGAGCGCAGCACTGCGTCCGGTACTGTGAAACCCGGCAGAGGCCTCAGCCTCGACCAGTACGACGCTGCCATGCGATGCCAGCTCATAGGCCGCCGCAGCGCCGGATATACCAGCCCCGATTATCAGATAGTCGATCATGTCAATATCAATCCGCTTCATCCAGGGAAAATCGAGGACGCCACGATAACGGCATGGCTTCCGGTTTGACAAGCCCGACGCCATGCCTTGCGGCGGTGCCAACAAGCCCGTCTATCTATTCTGGTGGATTGATGTATGATTTTTAGCTCGGTCTGTTACGGATGGAGACTCATGAACCTGGTGACTACCAAACTCCAGGGAGGCAGACAGAGTGTTCGAGGCATCTGCAGTCTGCAAGGCAACATGCCCCGTCACAGGCCGGTTTTGCAGCACCACACCGTTCAACTCCTACCACTAGTGAGGAAGCAGTTCATGTACAAGAAAGTGATGAAAACATTTGGCAAGAGCGTCATTGGCGGCGGTATTGCTGCGCTGATGCTTGCCGGTACCATGACCTCGGCCATGGCTGCCTGGCCCGAGCGCCCCGTTACCCTGATCGTGCCGTGGAGCGCAGGTGGCGGTACCGATGCCACTGGCCGCATGATCGGCTCACTGCTTGAGAAGGAGCTGGGACAGCCTTTCAACGTGGTCAACCGTACCGGCGGTAGTGGCGTGGTCGGTCATTCGGCCATTGCCAATGCAAAACCGGATGGCTACACGGTAGGCGTCGTCACCGTTGAAATCGGCATGATGCATTGGGCGGGCCTGACAGAGCTGACTGGCGCAGACTACACACCGATTGCCCTGTACAACGCCGATGCTTCCAGCCTGCTGGTCCGTGCCGACTCTCCCTGGCAGAGTGCCCAGGACCTCATCGATGCGGTCAAGGCGGATCCCGGTGCACATAAATCATCCGGAACCGGTCAGGGTGGCATCTGGCATCTGGCCATGGCCGGCATGTTGAACAGTGCCGACATCAGCCCCGATGCCTCGCCGTGGGTACCGTCTCAGGGTGCCGCTCCCGGCCTTCAGGAACTGGTCTCTGAAGGCGTAGACATCGTCACGTGCTCGATCGTTGAAGCCTCTGCACTGGTCGATGCCGGCAAGGTCAAGGCCCTGGCGCTCATGAATGATGTTCGCCTCGATGCCTATCCCGATGTTCCAACGCTTGCGGAGGCAACGGGTATCGAATGGCAGATGGCAGCCTGGCGCGGTATTGCCGGCCCCAAGGGGATGCCTGAAGAGGTCACTACGGCGCTCACGGCTGCGTTGGAGAAGGTCTGGAAGTCTGCTGAATTTCAGGAGTTCATGAACGGACGAGGATTCGGGCTGGTCTGGAAGTCGGGTGACGATTTCGCCACCTGGATGTCCGACAGTGACGCCTCACTCGGCGAAGTCATGCAAGCTGTCGGCATGGCGAAGTAATCAGCGTCAATGCAACTCAATGACGCTGTTTCAGGTCTGGTGCTCGTGATCTTCGCCCTGGCGGAGATCGCGTACAGCACAACCTTTCCTGCGCTGCACGGGCAGGCCTACGGACCGAGTCTGTTTCCCATACTGATCGGTTGTGGCCTGCTTGCCTGCGGCCTGATGCTCATTGCCCGCGGTCTGCGAGAACGACGCACTGCCGGTGCGGAGAATGCCCCCTGGCTGCGCTGGGGTGACTGGGCACAAGACCCGGCCACGCGCATCAACATGATGCTGGTGCCCGGCGCGCTGATTGCCTATATCCTGTTGTCCGACTTTGTCGGCTTCATTCCACTGGCCATCATCCTGTTGTCACTGTTGCTGTACCGACTGGGATCTTCACTGGGTGCTTCCCTGCTCTACGCGGTCATCGTGACCATCGTTCTGCAGCTCTTGTTCTCACGCGTGCTACTGGTGCCCTTGCCTGAAGGCATCACCAGCACCCTGTTCAGGTAAAGCGACATGGACACCTTTCTACAGGCATTCATGCTGGTGCTGGACGTCAAGGTGCTGGGGGTCATGCTGGCCTCAGCCCTGTTCGGACTGTTCGTCGGCTCCATTCCCGGCCTGACCGCTACCATGGCGGCAGCACTGCTGATTCCATTTACCTTCTTCATGGAACCCATACCGGCCATTGCAGCCATCGTCACCACGGTAGCCATGGCGATCTTTGCCGGCGATATTCCCGGAGCCCTGTTGCGTATTCCAGGTACACCTGCTTCTGCGGCGTACTGCGATGAAGCCTATGCCATGACCCGCAAGGGCCAGGCGGAAACGGCGCTCGGTGTCAGCCTCGTCTGCTCTGCCATTGGCGGGGTACTGGGCGCTGCCGTGCTGACCATGACCGCACCGGTTCTGGCCGAGTTTGCCATCAAGTTTTCCTCGTTCGAATACTTCTGGCTCGCCTGCCTCGGACTCTCCTGTGCTGTTGTGGTCTCATCGGGCTCCACACTCAAGGGCTTCGTATCGCTGCTGATCGGTCTGTTCATCGCCACCATCGGTATCGATGTCACCGCCGGGCATCCGCGTTTCACCTTCGGCAGCGTCGAAATGATGGGCGGCATCAGTTTCATTCCAGCCATGATCGGCATGTTCGCCATCTCGGAAGTGATGCGCTTCGTTGCCTCGCCGGGCAGTCAGCAAGCCGCTCCGCAACAGCCCATTCGCAATGTCTTCAAGGGAATCGGTTCGATTCTCTCGCGCTACAAGCTGAATGTTGCTCGTGGCGGGGTCATCGGCGCTGTGGTGGGTATCCTGCCGGGTGCCGGCGCCGATATTGCCGCGTGGATCGCCTTCGCAATGTCCAAGCGATTCTCTCGCGAACCCGAAAAATTCGGTACAGGCCATGTGGAAGGCCTGGTGGATTCGGGCACGGCCAACAATGCAGGGGTGGCAGGAGCCTGGATACCGGCGCTTGTGTTCGGCATACCGGGTGACTCGATCACCGCCATTGTCATTGGTGTGCTGTACATGAAAGGCATGAACCCGGGGCCTACCGTATTCATGAATCAGCCCGAGCTGATCAATGCGGTATTCATCGTGTTCTTCCTTGCCAACCTGGCATTGATTCCGCTGGGCTTTCTGGCCATTCGGCTGTCACGACGCATATTGCATGTACCGCGCAAGGTACTGATACCCATCATCCTGATGTTCTGTGTGGTTGGCGCTTTCGCCATCAACAACACCGTTTTCGGCATCAGCGTCATGCTGGTGATGGGCGTGCTGGCCTACATCATGGAAAGCAACGGTTTCCCGGTAGCACCGACCATCCTGGGCATCGTGCTGGGTACCATGCTCGAGAGCAACTTCATGTCTTCCATGATCAAGGCCGATGGCGAGTTCTCGGGTTTCTTCTCACGTCCCATTGCGGCAACGCTGGGTGTCATCGTGATCGTGATCTGGCTGATCCCGCTGATGCGACTGCTCGTCGGCCTGATACGCAAGCCACAGACAAGCTGAGAACTGGCAAGCGTTCGATGCTCCGCCCACTGCTGTTTGCCGTGGGCGGAGCACGACATCTTCATCCAGATACCAACAGCCGTATCATGATGTCAGTTGCCATCGCGGGCAGAGTGCCCCACTATCAAGCGTAACCGTGACATGACAACCGATATGTCGGCGTCAGTGACGGAGTGATACCAGCCCAGAATGATCAAAACGTACCCGTAATCCGAATAGTCATTGCACTCGGCCCCTTTTGAATCGAGAATGTCACCCATGAGCAGAATTGGACGCAATGATCCCTGCCCTTGTGGCAGTGGACTGAAACACAAGAAATGCTGCCTCAAGGAGCAGCGTGCGAACGTTCTGTCCCTCGATGCGAGCCGACTCCGAAAGATCGAGGAACGGCTTGCCGGGCAGATACTCGATTACATGAAAGCTCTGTACGGCGAGCAATCGGTCTGGATGGCACAGTACGAATACTTCTGCTGGCCAGATGACATTCCGGTTCATGACGAAATACATCATGAGATGGTTCAGGCATTTACCCCCTGGATCATCTACAACTGGAAGCCTGAACTTGAGGAATTCCTGCATGAACTGGACGGCGAGCTGGATGAGGAGGACCTGCCGCCGATGGAAAATCCGGCACAAGGCTTTCTGCGTGACAAAGGATCTCGGCTTCGCGCAGAGGAGCGCCGGTTCATCGAACTGTCCTGCGCTGCGCAGTTCTCCTTTCACAAGGTACTCGATGTTCGCCCGGAACAGGGAATGGACATCGAAGACATGATCACCGGTGAGCGTACCTTTGTCCAGGACATCTCTGCCTCTCGCATGGCCTTCGATGGCATGATCATGTTCGCTCGCGTACTCAAGGCATCGGAAGACGTCGCCATTCTGGCAGGTACCGGCATGACGGCCCTGCCACCCGTCTTCACCGATGAGATCATCGATCTGCGTAACCATATTCGCAAGGGCATGGAGGCGCTGAAAAGAGAGAGCGAGGCGGGACGTCTGAAGGTCACACTGTCGGAGATCGATGTACGCCACGATTATGATCTGGAGATCCGCGCGTGTTATCACCGGCTGGCCGAAAGGATCCGCAACCCTGCTCCTCTGATCATGCAGAATACCGACGGGGAGGACATCGTGCCTCTGCAGCTCGTCTACGAGTTCAGCTGCAGTCCGCAGGAGGCCTTCGACAAGCTGGCCACGCTGTGCAACGGTGAAAGTGCTGAGCGAGTGCTGCACTCCGCGAATCCGGGCTTTGACAGTTCCGGCGAACTGGAGACAGCCGAATTTCCCTGGCTGGTCAAGCGCTCTGCCAACTCGATGCTGGAAAACACGGTCAACGGACGCCTGTCGATCAATGGACAGACGTTGACCATTGAAGTGAATTCGCAAGAACGCTCGGAGGCGGTACAGCGCAAGATCAAGCGACGCCTCGGTAGAAGCGCAAGCCTGCGCTACATCGAAGAACTGCAGTCAGCCCACCCCGGCGTACCGGCGCAGCCCGAGCTGAGTGATGCCGAGCAACAGGAGTTGATGAATTCACCCGAGATCCGTCAACAGATTGAAGCGATGAGTCAACGACACTGGCAGCAATGGCTCGATGAGTCACTGCCTGCCCTGCATGGACAGGCACCGCGTGAAGCTGCACGTACTCCGGAGGGGCGAGAGCTGCTTGAGGCACTGTTTGATGAATACGCCTACAGGGATGAGCAACTTTCTCAGGAAGGCCCCATGGCGAGTTTCAAGGCCCCGATCGGAACTCTGAGGAAGGAACTGGGGATGGCTTGACGAGCGTCCTCCTGGGTGAACCGTGCTCTGGGACAAGGGCTTGTCGTCAAGCGATCAGTTCCGAACCGTCAACAGCTCCGAACGAATCAGTAGTGCCAGCCCCCCGAGTATCAGGCCAACCCCCAGCAAACCGGTCATGCCCGGCCGCTCTCCCACAATGAGGATGGCCAACGCCACGGCTGTTACCGGCTCTGCCAATGCCAGCGCCACCCCCGTCGCGCTGCTGACATGGCGCAAACCGCTGCTGAACAGCAAATAGGCCACACCGGTAGCCACCACACCAAGCCACACCATCACTCCCAGGTCGGCTACATGCAACTGCGGCTGGCCGGCCAGAAGAAAGGCAAACGGCAGAGCCAGCAAGGCTGCGAGTGTGAAGACCGTTGCCGTGCCGACTGCCGGAGTGGAATGAGCAACAATATGCTTGGTCGCCAGTGCATAGCAGGCGTAGGATAAACCGCTGAGCAGGCACAGGATCAGTCCCGTCACCGACAGGCTGGCATCCTCGTCCGGATTGAAGGTGGTCAATACAAGGCCGACTACCGCAATGCTGACAGCCACCCACCAGATACCGCGCGGCTTCTGCCGAGTGATCAGCGCCTGCAACAGCCCCGCCCAAAGCGGACCGCTGCCCAGCGCGACGGCAGTTCCCACCGCCACACCCGTTGCTCTGACACCGGCAAAGAAGGCCAGATTGTAGACCGCCATGCCGGCAGCACCCCACGCTATCGCCGCCCAGGGCAAAGGCTGCAATCGACTCCAGCGCAGACAGTTGATGTCCCTGACCGTCAGCAGTATCAGAAAGAAGATTCCTGCAACCACCAGCCGACCGGTGCCGACCCAGTAGGATGACAGTCCCAGGGGGGCAAATGTCTGAGCAGTACCGGTAGTCCCCCACAGCATTGCCGCTGCAAGAATCAGAATGATGCCCGTTGTTCTCTTGTGTTCCATGCCCTCAGCATGCCTCGGAATGAGGCAGAGGAATGTCGTGAAACTATCGCGGTGCCTGTCGCAACAAACGGGCACCCTTGCCCTGCTCGCGCTGCAATGCCTGACACAGAGCACTGGCCGAGCCATAACCTGTGCGAGCCGCGACCACTTCCAGCGTCAGTCCACGCTGCAGCATCTGCGCTGCATGCTCCAGCCGAATGAGACGCAACCATCGCTGCGGTGATTCACCCGTCAACGCCTTCCAGCGACGATGAAACTGCGGCACGGACAAGGCATACCACGCGGCCATGCGAGCGATCGACCACTCTTCATGCAGGCTTTTCCGTACTTGATTCTGCAAGGTTTCCGGGTTCAGCGCACGCCGTTGCAAAGCGCGTGGCGCAGCGGCAATGCAATCCAGCAGCTGTGCCGTGCCGATGCTCGCTTGCCATCGAGATGGCAGTTGAAAGGCCTTCATTCTATCCAGCCCGCTACCGTGATAGGCATCGACCACCCAGACCTGAGTATCGCAACGAGTGCCATAGCTGTGCGGCATACCGGCCGGTACAACCAGCCCGGTCGTGCCATCGACGCGTGCCGCCCGTCCTGCCAGATCGAGCTCCAGACAACCATTCAGTCCGAACAGTACTTGCGCGAAGTCATGTTCATGACTGGAATACTCCCCCTGATAGATTCTACAGCTTCCTCTCATCATGCGTTCTCCCGCGCCAGACGCCGTTGTACACACACTCGCATGAAGCGCTCGGCCAACTCCGGCCGACTTCCCAGGTGCTGATGCAGATAGGTAGCCAGCAGAGTCGCACTGGCAAAGCCCTCTTGCCGGCTGCCAAAGCGCGAACTCAGCAACAGAGCATCACCACCGGGTTCGGTCTGCGAATAATGGAACTCGTGTCCTCGGACTTCGTCTCCGGACTGCATCAGGGGATTGTCGCACAGCGCAGTAGCCGTGCGATAACCGAGCGTCAATCGCTTGCTCATGGCAGCCCTGGCTGCCACTACCGCAGCCATTGGCATGGCGTCCAGAGAATTCGTCAACCACAGCAAGCCGCCACACTCGGCCCAGGTAATCAGGCCCGATGAGACCTGGCTGGACACCTCTGCCAGTAATCGCCTGTTCTCCGCCAGACGTGCACCGAACACTTCGGGAAAGCCGCCCCCGATGATCAAGCCATCAATGTCGAACGGCAGATGCTCGTCGACCAGAGGGTCAAAGGCAACAAGCTCGGCACCCGCCTTCTCCAGAGCCTCCAGATTGTCACGATACTGGAAGCTGAAAGCCGCTCCTGCCGCGACGGCTACACGAGCCTCCCCCACTCTGTCGGGCCCGGGCTGCATTGGCACCTCCCGCACTCTGGCACGTCGGGCGATGACTTCAAGACGGACGAGATCGCAAGACTGTGCAATGGTGGTACCCAGCTGATTGATGGACGCCGTGACAGTGGATGTCTGTTCCTCCACGGGAATCAGCCCCAGATGTCGGTCACGCCAGCTCAAGGCGTCATTCTTGCCAACGGTTCCAAGTACCTCGACGCCAATGCATTCGAGCGCTTCCACCAGCAAGCTACGGTGATGCGGGCTGGACACCCGATTGAGTATGACACCCGCAAGATTCAGCTCTGGCTGATGATCACGATAACCGCGAACCAGCGCAGCTATCGACGCGCTCATCGCCGATCCATCCACAACCAGCACGACAGGTGCATCAATCAGACAGGCAATATCCGCCGTTGACGATGGACTGCCATCCACCGCACCGTCGAACAGGCCCATGACACCTTCCACGATCAGCAATTCAGCCTCTCGGCCGGCTCGTGCGGCCAGTGGTGCCATGCTCTGTGCACCACACAGCCAGGCATCCAGATTTCTGGGTGCCAGACCTGTAGCGACCGAGTGGTATCCCGGATCGATGAAGTCCGGCCCTACCTTTGCCGAGGCGACTGCAACACCGCGTTGTCGGTAAGCCGCCATCAAGCCGGTTGCCACGGTTGTCTTTCCAACCCCCGAATGGGTGCCGGCGATGACCAACCGCGGAGCCAGAAAATTGGAATTCATGAGGTGTCCTGGAGCCTGGCTTCGACAGCCGACCATCATGCGAAGAATGTGTTCAACGACCCTTATATCAACCGCTGCAAGATAATACAGATAAATATCAGCAAAATAATACTCATTACGGCTACGGCTATTTAATCACTGAAATATTGCGACTCTGATCGCAGCTTGATATACTTCAAGCTCAATCTGATATATCAGAATAGACATCAAGCATCTTTAACAACAACAAGACATCAATGCTCGGATACAGCTTGTTCTGATATCGAGGCCAGATTCACGGTCAGTATGACCGTAATCACCGGCTGATCAGGATCACCGAACCAAATAGTTCAGGAGAGGAGCACGGACATGGAAACAGAAATCGGCTCGATGATATTCGAGCGCAGGGTTGATCTGGCATTGATATCGCTATATCTGATATTCATCGTCGCCATCGGATTCATGTTCAGCGGGAAATCCGAGAATCCAAGTGAATATTTTCGGGGAGGCGGCAAGATGCTCTGGTGGATGACCGGCGCCAGCGCCTTCATGGTTCAGTTCAGCGCCTGGACATTCACCGGTGCAGCTGGCAAGGCCTACACCGATGGTCTGTCGGTTGCCGCCATCTTCTTCGGCAATGCCGTTGGATACTTTGTCTCTTTCCTATTCGTGGCCGAGGTGTTCAGGCAAACCCGCTGCATCACACCCATCGATGCCATCAAGAGGCGATACGGACGGGTCAATGAACAGTTCTTTACCTGGGCTCAGGTGCCCATCGGCGTCATCCAGGCAGGCATCTGGCTCAATGGCCTGGCCATCTTCACATCAGCCGTGTTCGGTATCAGCATCGAGATGACCATCGTCATCACGGGCGTGATCGTCATGTTCGTCTCACTGTCCGGTGGCTCATGGGCCGTGGTGGCCAGTGACTACATCCAGATGCTTGTCATCATGGCCATCTCCATCACTGCCACGCTGTTCGTGGCGACCGAAATCGGTGTGGTGCAGGTCGTCACGGATTTCCCCCGCGATCTCTTCACCAACAACCTCAACTACGCAGCGCTGTTCTTCGTCTGGTGCATGATGTCCATCACCAAGCAGATATTCAGCACCAACAACATGTTCGATGCATCCCGCTACCTGGTGGCAAAGGACAGCATCAACGCCAAGAAAGCCGCCTTGCTGGCAGCGGTACTCATGTTCGCAGGCACTTTCGTCTGGTTTCTGCCTCCCATGGCCACGGCGGTCATGGGCATCGATCTGAATGCCGTGTATCCGACACTGGGAGGCAAGGCAGGTGATGCAGCCTACCTTGCATTTGTCGACACGGTCATGCCGGTCGGCATGGTGGGCATCATGATTGCAGCCCTGTTCTCCGCGACGATGTCTTCCATGGATTCCGGACTGAACCGCAGTGCCGGCATCATGGTGCTCAACTTCTACAACCCGATTCTCAAGAAAGGTACTGCCACCAACCGCGAATTGATGCGCATGAGCAAGATCCTCACGTTCTGCTTCGGTCTGGTCATCGTTCTGGTCGGCCTGTTCATCTCTTCACTCAAGGAACTCAGCCTCTTCGATATCATGCTGCAGACAGGCAGTCTGATCCAGATGCCGATCCTGATTCCTCTGACCCTTGCCATACTGATAAAGCGTGTGCCTGACTGGGCTCCCTGGGCCACGGTACTGGTAGGACTCTGCGTCTCCCTGGTATCGAAATTCGTACTGACGGCCGACATGTTCGGTAGCCTGCTGGGAATCACATTCACTTCCAGAGAAGGTGCTGATCTGCTCTTCATTCTGTCGATGGTGTTGCATCTGACTGTCACCATGGGATTCTTCTTCTTTACCAAACGCTTCTACACCGGACTCACGGAAGCCAGAACACAGGAAGTCGAATCCTTCTTCACCGATATAGAAACACCGGTTGTATCCAGGGAACAGGGCGCCACAGCTGCCGACCTTGAACAGAGAAACAAGCTCGGAATACTCGCCATTCTCTACGGTGCCTGCATCTTCCTGTTGTTGCTGGTGCCACAACCCGAAGAAAGCTCCGGCGCTGTCATGGGCTTTGTCGTGACCGGTGGTATCGTACTGGGCATAGGCTGCCTGCTCAAACTCTCGGCACGCCGCGGTACGCCGGTACCTGCCGTCACCTGATTATCCGGAGAAGCAACGCATGAGCACTGCCCGATCGACACAGCCACCCTTCATGGATGTCTATCGGGCAGTGAACCCTGATCGAATTGACCGGGTACGCTCATGACCAACAGCGTGCCCGCGCCGCACAGCATCATTGCCAGGTTACGGCACGTCACGCCGTTCGACAGCTTGCCGGAAGCTTCGCTGACGGAACTCTGCGACAGCGCCACCTTGTACACACTGGCAGCTGGCGACAGGGTCATCGATGAAGAATCCGCGACCCCCGCCCCATCGGTTTTCGTCATTCTCTCGGGTCGGGTCCGACTGGTCGAGTCGGAACAGCACATGACGGTTCGGCACTTGCGAGCCAAGGAAGTGTTCGGTCATTTCGCCATGCTCAGGAAGATGCCGCCTCCCTATCGGGCGGAGATCTCCCGATTGGCCGAGATCCTGGAAATCAGGAATGAGTCGCTGCAGGCCATGTTTTCTCGTCACCCGGTATTCGCCGCCTGGTTTCAGGCGGATCTGCGACGTTTCGAACGCGAAATGGGAGCCTTCGATGATGTTGCCGGAAGCCACTTCCTGTTTGGTCAACGCCTGGTGGAACTGGACCAAGGCTCGGTACCAGTGTGCGCCCCTGACATGTCGATACGAGATGCTGCCAGAATCATGTCCAGAAAAGACGCCGATTGCATCGTCATAAAATCGAATGATCGACCCGTCGGGCTCATCTCCGACGGAGATCTGCGCGACCAGGTCGTCGCCACTGGTCTCTCGGCGGATGGCCCCGTGTCCAGCATCATGAAAACCGATCCTCTGACGATACGAGCACGTGCGTCCGTATTCGAAGGCATGATGGCGATGGAAGGCAGAAACTGGCGATATCTGGTCCTGCTGGATGATGCCGGCGCATTGCAGGGAGTCATCAGTGATACCGATCTTGCGCGTGTCTTGCTGACAAGCCCGACCGCACTGCGTCGTCGGGTCGATCAGGCTGACAGTGCAGAGGAATTGCACAAACTGCGCAAGGCGGCAGACCAGATGATCGTAACCCTGTATCGCCGTGGCGTGCGCGCAGAGGACCTGCTACAGATAAACACTCGCTTCAATGACGCCATGACCGTTCGCATACTCGATATCGTGCGCAGCCGTCTGGATCCAGAGCCCGCAGGCCTGACCTGGTGCTGGCTGTCTCTGGGCTCGGAAGGACGTGGCGAGATGGGGCTGAGAACCGATCAGGACAACGCCATCGTGTTCGACTGCCCGACACTGGCAGAGGCCGATGCCTGGCTGGCCCGTCTGGCAACACAAGCCAACGAGATGCTGGGTATTGCAGGAATTTCCGTCTGTGAAGCCAACATCATGGCCCGCAACCCACTGATGCGCAACACGGTTCGTGGCTGGGGGACTGCGGTCCAGGACTGGATGTCGGATGCCGATGAAGTGCGATTCCTGTGGACCAGCGCACTGATGGACTGCCGCTCCATATATGGTGCTGGCCATTTGTGCAGTGAACTCAAGACCGAATTGGTGCAGATGGTGCGGGAAAGGCGTCACTTTCTGGCTGCCCTGGCTCGCGAGGCGATGGTGCCAGCCTTGCCTTTACGTCATTTTCCAGGCTTGCGTCTGAAAGGCTACAACGACGGTCAAGGAGCGGCCCTGAACCTCAAGCTCCATGGCACACACCTGGTGACGCATGTCGCACGCCTGTTCTGCCTCGGCAACGGCTGGCTGGAACAATCCAGTACCACGGAGCGCCTGGCATGGCTACGCGACAACGACACCCTGCTACACGACACCGCGCAGGAGAGTATCGTTGCCTACGGGTTGCTCGCCGACCTGCGCCTCAGCTGGCACGTCGACCAGACCAGTCGCGGCGAAACACTGAGCGATTCAATGCCGCTGGTGAAAATAGGCGAAACCCGCAAACGCCTGCTGATTGGAGCCTATCAGACTGTCGAGGAAATTCGAGGACGCGTCAGGACCCAGTTCGGTGTCAGCTCCTGAGAAACCAAAGGGCGCGCCCCCTTTCGGCAGAGGGCAGCATGAAGATTACAAGGTCCGACGGATAATCAACCCGGCCCAGGTCGGGGCACGTGCATCCGGTCTGTCGAGCTCACGAGTACGAGCCCGGACAAAGCCCTCGACATGCAAGCTTGGCACCACCTCGACACTGACCCCTGCCCAGGCATCTGCACTCACGGGCAACACGTCATTCTTGTCAGCCTGAACAGCGCTATCACGGAACTGCCCTTGCAGAAACGCGTTGTAGATATTCACGTTCACACTGCTACCAACATAGATATAACGTTCCCTGGTGCTGGTAGCCTCTACGCCGGAGGCAATATTCGACCCCAGGTTCAGATATTCTGACTGGTGAGGGTTGAATGTCCACCAGGGAGTTCCGATTCGCCCGAATCGCCAGTTGAACCCACCACCGAAACCGGTGGTGAACCCGACATCTGCCTCGGCAGTCCAGTTGAATTCCTGAGTCAGACCGTTGGAATAACGTTGCAGAAAGGCTGTTTTCTGCAAACTGAGCGAATAGCGGGCAGTCAATTCTCCACCGGATGAGATCTGGTTCTCCCAGCCTTCCGGTTGTGTGCTCCCCAGCACCTTGTGGATCCCGCTTTGCAGATTGTCGGCAAAATCCAGGCCCAGGACACCCAAGGTCAGACTGGATTTCAGGGACAGTGATCGCTGCGGGAAGATGGTCTGCTCGGTACTGTTCAGGAAGAACAGGCTAGCGTAGGGTCTGTCGTTCGGATTGGCCTCAGCCGACGTGATGTCGTTTGGCGTGAACAAAGCCGCCCCCCATTCCAGCGCATGCTTGGAGTAGTGCTCGGAATTCTCCATCAGGCGATCCTCCACGCCAAGCTGGTGATCAGCCCAACGCCGAAGCGCCGCAGGCGACCAACGGTAGTTCTCCGCACGACGTCCGGACAGGGTCACGGCAAAGCCTCCCGTATAGTCCTGGTCCTTGTTGCCGCCGACAAATACATCGTTATCGAACTGAAACGACCAGCCGGTATTTTCCGGCTCGATAATCGATTCATGGCTCGCGTGGGCATTGCCGACCAGCCCCGGCAGCAGAGCAACAAGCATCAACAGTCGGAGAATGCCGGAGACCAGACCACCACCCACTTCAGTTGCTGTCGCTGCACTGGGCGCTACAGCGGATTCGGCAAGAACTTTTCCAGTTGCCGAGGCCGTTACCGTTTGTATTGCTTGTTCTTGTTGTTCTTTCACCGCATTCATCCCGCGTCAATTTCTACCACTGCACGGTCTTGCTGCATGCCGCATTGAAAAACTGCCAGACCGAACATCGACCAGTCGTGAAAGTTTTCCTGTTAATGCAAATGCGACCCTTGATTGAGAACTGTTCAGTCAACTCCAAGGGCTGCACCGCCAAGCGGGTTCAGCAGACCGGATCGCGTGTTGCAGGGGGGCAGCCCCTTACAAGACACGACCGTGTCGTCATGGAGCAGTAGTCTCGGTTCCGGAGTTGTCACCGGTTTTGCACGACGTTTACAACGGCGTAAGGATCCAGGGAAGCTGCGATTGAGTTCACACAATCAACTGGCGCGCCCTCTTCAGGCTCGCCTGCGCGCACGACGTGGGCTGAGAAACTGACAAACCGCTCGCCAACCATCTCGGAAAGTGGTCAATGATCTGGCTTCCCGAGGAGTCCAGTCGACCAGGCAGGCTCAACTATTTACGAGCACCCTCGAGCATTCCCGAGCATTCCCGAGCATTCCCGAGCACTCCGAGCACTCCGAGCACTCCGAGCACTCCGAGCATTCCCGAGCATTCCCGAGCATTCCCGAGCACTTCCAGGCATTCCGGACACCCACGGACACTCAGGCCTCTACAAGAACGCGCGAGTACACCTTCCAACGACCTGCGGATGCGACCAGCGGTTCACGTTCACGCCCATTCAGATTCGCCACATTTCCGACACATACGCATCAATGACAATTTTCACGCCGTCTACTTGCTATCGGTTCACAAGTGCAAATGAGAAAGTGGAAACATTTCGCATCGATCAAATAACAATGACAATAGATCGTGCACCATCAAATACAGATCGTGTATTATTTTCTTGTGCTTGAACTTCACTGCACTGCTGCCAATCAGGAGAAACAGCGTCCATGAAAAGATTCATTCCCACCACGACTTCCTTGCTGTGTGTCGGCGCACTACTGACCGTGCCAGCCGCTCAGGCGGTGACCCTTGAAGTCACTGCCTGGAAAGGCAACGATGCGGAACCTGCCGCCTTGCCACAGCTCATCGAACAATTCGAAGCAGCCAACCCGGACATAGAGATCGACTTTTCGTACATCAGCCGAACCGATACCGACATCGTGCTGCCACCCCGGGTACAGGGCGACAACCCGCCTGATGTGATGATGACGGACATGCCTCTGGTCAAGGTCTGGGGTGATGCCGGTCTGCTGGCTCCGATCGACAAGGGCGACTGGTTCGAGCGCCTGTCTCCGGCACTGCAGAAGACAATCAGTGCAGGCGATGCGGTTCACATCATGCCCCTGGAAGTCATCGGCATGGGCAACTTCGTCAACATGGGATTGCTCAAACAGGCAGGTATCGATGCAGCCCCCACGACAATCGACGCCCTCAAGGATGCCTGTGGCAAACTTCAGGCTGCCGGCATCAAACCGATGATTTTCAATGGTGGATTCTCGGCACCGCTCTACGCCATTGCCAATGGACTGGAGAGAGGACCCGGTGAAGCTGCCTCACTCGGTGCCGGTGATGCATTGTTTGAAGATAGCGATGCCTTCATCAGCACTTTGCAAACGTTCCCGGAACTCGAAGACGCCGGTTGTTTCGATGCGCAAATGCAGGCGGGCCTGGATCCGTGGTCAACGGCCCTGTCAGAGTTCAAGGCAGGCAATTTTGCCATGATGCCGCAGGGTGCGTGGAACATCAAAAGCTTCTCGGAAAACGACAGCCTGGACTTTGTATTCGCTCCCATCCCTTCGAACAAGGACACCGGTGTCGCACTTGATCTGTTCGGTATCGGCTGGTCGATTGCCGCCAAGTCGGATCAGCCCGAGGCTGCAAGTCGTTTCGTCGAGTTCTTTACCGACAATGAGAATCTGCACCAGATGCTGGTGTCGGAATCTGCCTACAGTCCTTTCACCGATGGCGAAAGTGGTGTTTCCGAAGTCGCAGCCCCTTACAATGCTTCGCGAGACAACGGTGGCACCATCATGTTTCCCTTCAGCGTGCTCGAATGGCCCAAGCCGCTTGAATCGGAAATCTTCGACAGCATGACGGGCTATCTGCTGAATCTCGACAAAGACCCTGCCGACGTACTGTCCCGCTGGGACGAAATCGTCGAAGACCAGTAGAATCCCGTGCGAACCCTGAGACGCTATCGCATCTTTTTGTTCACGTTACCAGCGATACTGGTCATCGGAGCCTTCTTTGTCTATCCGATACTGCTATCGCTGCGTTTGAGCTTTACCGACTTCACCGGAGTCGGTATCGCCAACGACGTGGGCTGGAAGAACTACGAGCGGATATTCACCCGTTCGCGTTATCTGGATGCATTCACGACAACCATCCTGTTTACCGTCATCGTGGTTGTCGTGCAGACGGCTCTTGGCCTGTTCTTCGCAGCCCTGCTGCACCGCCTGCCTGCCGTCAGAAATCTGTGTCGGGCGGCCCTGTTCACCCCGGCCATGATGTCCTTCGTCATCGTTGGCTATGTCTGGCAGTTCATCTACTCGCCATTCAACGGTGGGCTCAATTCGGCGTTGGCAGCCATCGGGCTGGAGAGCCTGCAGCACAACTGGATTGGTGATCCGAACACGGCACTGATTGCCGTGGCCTTTGCACATATATGGATGTTCACCGGCTACACCACGGCCATCTTTCTGGCAGGCTATGCGGCCATTCCTTCCGATCTGGAGGAAGCCTCCACACTGGAGGGAGCTCGCAGCTGGCAACGCTTTCGTCACATCGAGGTACCGCTGCTGGCACCGAGTTTCACGATCAACATCATGCTCTCGACCATCGGTACGCTCAAGACCTTCGAGCTGCCCTTCATCATGACCCGAGGGGGACCGGATGGAGCTACCCGCACACTGAGCCTGCACATCATCGATTCCTTGTTCGGTAAATACAAGTTCGGATTCGCCAGTGCGTTGTCCATCATCATGTTGATCCTGGTGGTACTGGTGGCCTACGTTCAGAATCGCTATCTACGATCACGCGAGGACATCACATGAAGCTGAAACGTCATGTCAGTACCTGGCTGCTCTCGGCGATGGCCCTGATACTGGTTGCCTTCATGCTGTTGCCGGTTATCTACATGCTCATGATGTCGTTCAAGAGCGGCGCCGAGATCACACAGAATCCACTGGGGCTGCCGGGCAGCCTGGATTTCGGCAACTACATCAATGCCCTGTCGAAAATGAACTATCTGCGCAGCGTGCTCAACTCGATAGGCATCACCTTGTCGGTCACCGTGCTGGTGTCCTTCATTGGCGCGCTGGCCGCCTATCCACTTGCCAGGCGAACCAATCGTCTGGCGCGAGCCCTGGTGCTGCTGATGGCGCTGGGACTGTCCACCCCGAACTTCGTCACCATCACTCCCATCTATGTCATTTTTCGGGACATCGGCCTGTTGGACACCTATACCGGTCTCATACTTGCCTTCACGGCCTTGAATCTGCCGCTCGCCGTCTTCTTCTATACCAGCTTCATCCGCAGCATTCCAGTGGAACTGGAAGAGGCTGCGAAGCTGGATAATTGCTCGGATTTTCGTATCTTCTGGCACGTCATAAGACCACTTCTCGGCCCGGCAACCGCAACCCTGTCTCTGTTCGTGATGCTCATGGTCTGGAACGACTTCACCTATCCGCTGCTGCTGCTCACCGATGAAAGCAAATTCACCGTCATGATCAGCGTCTACCGCTTTGTCGGCAATCACAATCTGTCGCCTTCCGACCTGTTCCCCGCTGCGGTACTCGGTTCTCTGCCCTTGCTGGTGCTGTTCATCTTCTTTCAGCGTCGCATCGTATCCGGGGTCACGGCAGGTGCTGTCAAATAGTCCATGGCGTGCAGTAGCAATTGGCGACACTCAACCTGAAACTTTCACACAGTCATTGTCATGAGTAGTGAACTTGCAAACAAGCTGATCATCGTCACCGGCGGAGGCGCTGGGATTGGCCGCGGAATTGCGGAATGTTGTCACGATGCCGGTGCCCGTGTGGTGGTCGGAACGCTGGAAGACAAGATGTCGTTTCCGGAACGCGATGGCATCGATTGCCGTCAACTCGACGTCGCTGACAGCAAGGCCATCGAACCCTGGCTGGATACGGTCATCGCAGATCACGGCCAAATAGATGGCCTGGTCAACAATGCCGGCGTCACCCTTACCGACTCCTTCCTGTCCATGTCACTGGAAGATCTGGAGACCTTGTGGCGAGTCAACCAGCGTTCGGTGTTTCTCATGTCGCAGGCCGTTGCCCGCCGCATGGTGAGCGCCGAACACCCCGGCAGCATCGTCAATATTGCCTCGAATCATGCAGGCGCCAGCACCGCGGGTTACGAGATGTACGCCGGCACCAAGGGCGCAATCGTCGCGATGAGTCGCTCCATGTCATGGAGCCTTGGACAACACGGTATTCGGGTGAACTCGTTGAGCCCTGGCCTGACTCGCACCGAAGCCATCGCCAACGGTCCCGCCAGTGATCCGGCAACAGAAGCCATGTTTTGCAGCTGGCATGCCAGCAACCGTTACAATACGGTGCAGGAGGTCGGAAACTGCGCGGTATTTCTGCTGTCCGACGCCGCATCGGCCCTGACCGGTAGCGATATGCTGGTCGATCAGGGAATGTCCGCTCAACTTTGCGCACAACTATGAGTATTGATGGGAAGAAACTGGCCTGTGATGACTGTGTCACGGTGGCAATGGCCGGCAGTGATGAACTGGGCGAGGGCCCACATTGGTCCGAGGCCGAACAGACACTCTATTGGGTCGATATCGTCAACCCGGCCCTCCAATCATTTGCCATCGGTCCATCGGGAGACCCTGATGTCACGACACTTCAACGTCGGTCGCTGACGGAACAGACCGGCGTCGTGGTTCCGGCATGTTCAGGTGGCTTCATCGCGGCCAGCGAATCAGGGATCTTGACGATCAACGCCGACATGAGCCTGAATCCCATCGCCGAACCTGAATCGGATCGCCCGAACAATCGATTCAATGATGGCAAATGCGATTCACACGGTCGCCTGTGGGCCAGCTCTCTGTCCATGAAAGGCGAAAAGGGCCAGGCCTCGCTCTGGCGAATCGATCCGGATCACACAATCACCCGCATGCTGGATGACATCGACATTGGCAATGGTCTGGGCTGGAATGATGACGAAAGCACTTTCTACTTCACCGATTCGGGCAAGGCAACCATCTACCGCTTCGATTTCAATGCCGATACCGGCACGCTGGGAGAACGCCAGGTATTCGTGGCCCCTGACGCTTCCCGCGACGGCGTCCCGGACGGTCTGGCCGTGGATGACGAAGGTCATGTCTGGAGCGCTCAGTGGGATGGAGCCTGCGTCATTCGCTATGCACCGGATGGCAGCATCGATCGCATCGTCAGGGTTCCGGTACACAGACCCACCAGTTGTGCATTCGGAGGCAAGAATGGCTCCACACTCTTTGTGACAAGTGCCAGAGTAGGATTGAGTGATGATCAGCTGGCGGAAGCACCATTGTCCGGTAGCGTCTTCGCCATCGAATCCGGCACGACCGGCAAGACCGGTAATCTGTTCGGCAGAAACCGTTAGAACGCTGTCGTACTCGACCAGCATTGCATTGTCAGGGAACCAGAGGTTCGTGAAAAAACGACCATTGATCCGATAACAAGCCATCCATCAAGCCCTGCGCCCAATGGTTGCCGCCAAAGCTCTCATGAGCATTACCATGTGCAGTGGTGCAGACCTGCCCCGGCGGGCCTGCACTACTCAGCCATCCATGCTCACCAATGTAGCGCCAGATCTCTGTGGCTCGGCGCGCTCGTTCAATGATCTTCTGGTGCCTGGCATCCTCCTCATCCCAATAGCCTGTCAAGGAAAGTGCAGCAAACAGATACGTGTATGACTGCATGCCCCACGCCGCATAATCCCATGAGGAGCGTGTGTGAGGGCCGCTCACCGACGAACGTGCGTTCAGCTCGTAGGGCATGCCTTTCCCCTCTCCTTCATACGGCATCTTTCCACTTGCCAAGCCCATGTCCGCACCCTTGCACAGCCCATTGCTCGCCGGCCCGACATTCCCCCGAGGCATTGCCCCCACTGCAAATTCATGTCCCCAGCGCTGAAAGATGCCTGCGGGCGTCGCCGGTATTGGGTCTGCCCCTTTGTAAGGATGCTCCTCCCCCGGATTCGAGCGTTCCAACGAAAGCGTGTTCAAAAAGAGCAGCGGCTTTCGGACACCCTGCGGATCAGGTCTTGCTCGCGGGCTGATGGCATCCCCTGCAAGCAGGCGCTGCAGCATGTCATTGTCGTACAGCTCGGCAATATCATCAAACGCCATCTTGCGCAGTGCAGTGCGGAAGCTGTCCACATCGTACGACGCCAACACCTTCGTCATACCGTCAGAACCCCCGAAATAGAGATAGGCACCAATACCATAGGCGTGAAAGGAAGCGCTTTGGTTCGGCAATGAACCGGATTCCGTCACTGCCATATCCACCAGAACACTGGAGCGCTCATTCAGTGTTGAATTTGTATTGAGGAAGATGTTTGCGGCATGCAGACAATGCCGCATCAGCAGATCTGCACGCTGGCGTTCATCGTCGCTGAAAGTGCTCCAAAACGTTGGCGCCTGCCTTGCGATGCCCAGTGCAACCGGCACATACATATCGAACCACGATGCATGCCCACCTCGACACAAGGGGTGCACCTCGACCGATACCGCCGAGTGCAGATGCTCCAGGGCACGGTCCATTACCGAATCGCCCGCACTGTCGACCCTCGATGGGTCGTTGTAGGCAAGAAGCGTCAGAAAGAGCATCACCGGCGCATTGCGGCCGTAGAACTTGCCGGTCGTCGCATAGGAACCGGCCCTGCGTGGCACGGGAATGCCCATCGCATCATCGACGAGCGCAATGTCGATACCCAATACCGCCTGACGAGATACCTTCCGCTGTGAGGATGAAGACTGCATCGCCTCGTCAGAGTCTTCGGCCGGTGCCATGGGTGACCAGAATGCTGCAAAAGACAGTGCAACAATCAGCACCAGAGTGTTCATCGGATCTTCCAGCTGGACAGCAGCAGGTCTTTCATGGCAAATGACGTTAAAGTGACTTCAATCAGGGTAGCTGAAGATAGTCAATTCGAGCGATCCCGGCTCGGCGCCTCAGCCGGGATCGTCCATCTCTACTCAGCCTACTCTGTCACCAAATGGCAGATCGCGCAGCCGCTTGCCAGTCGCTGCAAACAGGGCATTGGCCAACGCCGGGGCAAATGGCGGTACTCCTGGTTCTCCCACTCCCGTGGCATGCACCGAGAATGGATGATCGACGATATGCGTGTGCACACGCTCCGGATAGGATGTGATCCTGGCTACCGGGTAATCGTGGAAGTTCGACTCCTTGACCGCACCGTTCTCATACGTAATCCCGGAGTACATGGCAAGTGTGGCACCCATGACCGCGGCCCCTTCCATCTGTGAATGCACCCGCTCCGGATTGATGCAGTAACCACAGTCAATGGCGGTATGCACTTCGGGAATATGGATGATGCCATCGTCACCGATCTTCACTCTGACCACATTGGCAACATAGCTGACAAAGCTGCGGTGTGCCGCAATGCCCATACCTTCCCCCTCGGGCAAGGAGCCGCCCCAACCGGCTTTCTCGGCAGCCAGCTCGATCACGTGACGCAGACGCGCGGTATCGTTCGGGAATTCCTCATAGGGCTCGCCATAGTTCCACAGATCGTCGGGCATGTTCGTCGCCTTGGGGTCGATGATACGCCCCGGCCCGATCAACTCGAGCAGCATGTCCTTCGGATCACGTCCCAGCGAATCGGCCACTTCGGCAATGAACGATTGCGTGGCGAAGGCATGTGGCACGTTTGATACCGAACGAAACCAGCCAATTCGGGTATGGGCCATCGCCTCCCCCACTTCAATCGACAGATTGGGGATATCCAATGGTGAATCGACCAGTCCCATACCGGTTTCCACTGCACTGGCGAACCCCGGATCAGGCATGAAGGTGGAGAAGATGGTTGGCGAGACCGAGCGATGCCGCCAGCCGACCACTTTGTCATTCTCATCGATGGCAGCTTCCAGTCGCTCGACAGAGGTCGTGGCATTGAAGCCGTGCCGGATGTCATCCTCACGCGTCCACTGCAACTTGATCGGTGCACCCACTTCCTTCGAGACCAAAGCGGCCTCCAGAACAAAGTCGCACTTGGACTTGCGACCAAACCCACCGCCAAGCAGCGTGACATTGACCCTGACCTTGTCCTCTTCGAGCCCCAGCATGGCGGCCAGATCCTGACGTGTGCCGTACGGACTCTGTACCGGCGCCCAGGCTTCCAGTTCACCCTCTGCAAACGAGGCAACGGCGACCAGTGGTTCCATCTGCGCGTGGACCATATGTGGCTGATAATAGTCGGCCGACACCACTTTCGCGGCATTGGCAAAGCTTGCTTCCGGGTCTCCCTGCGAGCGCAGAACCTTGCCGGGATTGGCAGCCGTGGCTCTCATCTCGGCTTCGTAAGCCGGTGTGTTGAACGAGCCGTGCGGACCACTGTCCCATTCGACAATCAGCTTCTCACGACCCTTGATGGCCGCCCAGGTACTGTCGGCGACCACGGCAATGCCACCCAGCGGAGCAAACTTTGCCGGAGGAATGGAGCCGGCCAGTTCCACTATCCGAGAGACACCAGCCACCTTCAATGCCTCGCTGGCATCCATGGACTTGACCGTCCCCCCGACGACAGGTGGCCGCGCAACGACGGCGTACTGCATGCCATCGAGCAGGATATCAGCACCATAGATCGCCTTGCCGGTCGTGATGTCATGCAGATCCACCATCGGGATCTCGCCCTTGCCCATATACCGAAACTGCTCATCGGTCTTGAAGGTCAGAGCCTCGAAGCCGGGTACCGGCATGGCCATGGCCGCCTCGGCCAGTTCACCATAGCTCAGACGTTCACCCGATTCTCGCGCCTCCGGCCCTTCACCATCGAGCATGCGCACCGCATGATCGCGCGCCCTGACCCTCGCCACCGGCACGCCCCATTGTTCGGCAGCGGCTGCTTCCAGCATCTGCCGTACTGCCGCGCCCACTTGTCGTGCCGGCTGCACGAAGTGTCGCAGGCTGCGCGAACCGTCGGTGTCCTGATTGCCGTAACGGGGCTCGTCGCCTTCTGCCTGAATGACCTTGACCCGTGCGAAATCGGCTTCCATCTCATCGGCCATGACCATCGGCAGACTGGTGCGAGAGCCGGTACCCATCTCCGAGCGATGGGCGACCAGTGTCACACCACCGCCACTGTCGATGGCCACGAAGATCGACGGGTCGGTCACCGTCTTGTGCGGCATGTCTTCCGCCCCGGTCGGGTAGGGATCGAATGCCAGAGCAGAAGCACTCGGCAACAGCTGCAAGCCTACGACCAGACTTCCGGAGATACCCAGGGTCTTCAGAAAATCCCGGCGTGAACTGACATTCTCGACACGATATCGACCAGTGGCGCTAATCGGCGAGACGGCTCTGGTCGCCTGCATCTCTTCATCAATGTATTTCAACATGATCTATGCCCCCTTGGATGCCTGCTCGACAGCTGCCGCCTTGACCGCAGCCTGAATGCGCTGATAACAGCCGCAACGGCAGATGTTGCCCGTCATGTGTACGGTGATTTCCTCATCCGTCGGCTCGCTGTTCTGTGCCAGTAGGGAGGCTGCCTGCATGATCTGACCCGCCTGACAGAAGCCGCACTGTGGCACGTTATAGTCACGCCATGCCTTCTGGGCAGGATGGTTGCCATCCGGATCCAGTCCTTCTATCGTCACGACCGACAGACCGTCGGCCGCCTGTACCGGAACAACGCAACTGCGCACGGACTTTCCATCCATGTGCATGGTGCAGGCACCGCATAATCCACTGCCACACCCGTACTTGCTGCCAGTCAGACCCAGAACATCCCTGACGTACCAGAGCAATGGCATCTCCGGATCGCCATCGAATTGATGCTCTTCTCCATTGATCGTAATGGTGATCATGATTCCCCTCGTCTGCTGTTGTGAATTATCGGCAGGCTGTACCAGCACCCGTTGGTTTCGCGACTACAGTAATCGCCTGCTCATGCCCTTCCCCGCAGTGCCCGAATGCACCACACAAGAGCATCAATATACAAAGGTTGTCGGTAAAACAACAGCGAAGCGTCCCTCTACTTCGCGAGCAAGCCTGTCTGAGTGAAATCAGACGGTGTGAGCACTCGTTGAATCATGTTGACGCAGCAACAGCTCGCTGCCGTTGAGAGAGCCATATCACAGGATTTTCAATACCTTGCCGGAAACTTCAGACCGGTTCTCGGTTTGATGACATGGCTGAGTCTTCAGACAATCAGCAAAAAATCATTGAATAACAGCTACTTACGATCGATCCTGGCGGAATGTCAATTTCTCGGCGCTACTAAATTGCTCTCAACTCATTGATTACACTGAAATAAATGGTTTTCCCCGACGCATTTGCAGCGAGTTTATCCCTTGAGTACAGTTCGCGGCATGTTGTTGACGCAAGTCGAGCAACGTCTCTTTAAAGCTGGCTTCAGATCAGCAAAGAACTCGGGGAAGACCAATGAAAACGCAGATTTTCAAATTCAATTCAATCCTGGTACTGGTGTTCGGTTTGTTCATCGCCAGCACATCCGCCAAGGCCGATAACGGCTATCTGGTACTCAGCACCCTCGCGCTGCACTTCGAAAACTTCGATGATCGCAATGCCTTCACTCCGGGTGTCGGCTGGGAGTATTCACCCAGCAGCAAGCTCGGCTGGCACGCAGGTACATTGTCGGACAGCTTCGGTTTTCAGTCCTATTACGGCGGCATCAATTACGCGACGCGCTCAGTCATCGCCGGACGAGTACGCTTTCTCGTCGGTGCGTCCGTCGTACACAAGCAATTCAAGAAAAACGCCGAGCCTGAAACCAAACTGCTTCCCTTCCCTGCGCTGGAAGTCAAACTGAGCAGGCGCTCGGTGCTGAATATCAGTGGCTCACCAGCGGTTGATTTCGCCGATCAGAAAAACAACGCTGTCATGTTCTTTCAATACAAGCTGCAACTGCGCTGAGTCTTCCAGCGACACCCTGATCAATTCCGAACGACCCCCTTTGGCTGGTCATTGACCAGCCATCTTTTTTTCAGTTGTGGCAAGCGCACCGCGAGTCTGACGCTCTTGCCACACCCATCACCGTCCACCGACATCGGACACACGCTCCTCACAGACCCTCATCCCAATACGGCTTGCCGGCAAAGTATTCCACCAGGAAATCGATGAAGCTGCGTGTTTTCAATGGCAGGAAACGCCGATTGGCATATACGGCATTCAGGGTCGGATGCTCAGGTTCCCAACCGTCCAGCACTCGCAGCAATGCGCCGCTATTCAATAGCTGATAGACCATGAAGGTGGGTTGCAATACCACCCCCAGTCCGGCCACTGCCGCGTTGCACAGAACATCACCGTTATTACCTTGCAGATTCCCCTGAACGGCTACCTGGCATTGCTCCGGGCCACGATGAAAATGCCATTCGTCACTGTTTCTTGTATTGGTATAGCGCAGGCAATTATGCCGAGCCAGATCCCGTGGATGCTCAGGCATTCCATGCGTTTCCAGATACCGTGCCGAAGCACAAGCCACCACGCGCACCGGAGCCAGGGGTCTGGCAATCAACATCGGGTCTACCTCGTTGGCAATGCGTAACGCCAGATCGAAGCCCTCCTCCACCAGCTTGACCTCTCGATCCACCAGGGACAACTCCACCTGCACATCCTGAAAACGCTGCAGATACTCGGTAATCGCATGCCCCAGGTGCAATGCACTGAATGACAGTGGCGCGTTGATACGCAGCGTCCCTCGCGGTTGAGCCGTCTCAGAGGTCGCCGCTGTTTCGGCTTCTTCCACCAGCCCCAGCACCTGCACCGCACGTTGGTAGTAATCCTGCCCGACACCTGTCAGCGACAGCTTGCGCGTGGTGCGGTTGAGCAGGCGCACGCCCAGATGAGACTCCATCTGAGCAACGTAGCGTGAGGTCATGCCGCGAGACAGATCCAGTTTCTCCGCCGCTGCGGCAAAGCTGCCCGTGTCGACAACCGTCACAAACACCCGCATTCCCGTCAGAACATCCGTCATTTCAACTGTTGCACATCAGTAAACAAACCATCCGATTTCAGCACGTTTATTCACTCCACCGCAACTGTTGTAATCCCCCTCAGCAGACACCCATGAACACACAAGACCAGACACCCAACATCCCCCCGATTCAGATATCCGGAATCAGACACCCATGAACACACATCAGCAGACACCCACATTCGACAGAGACCAGACACCCATGAACATCGAACAACAGACACCCACATCCGTCAGAGACCAGACACCCATGAAAGATCGCCTGATTCACACGCTTCTCGACACTCGAGCCGGCTGGGGCGCTCTCGCACTGCGCCTGCCCATCGGCATCATCTTCATGGCCCATGGCGCCCAGAAGCTGTTCGGCTGGTTCGGCGGCTATGGCCTGGAAGGCACCGGACAGTTCATGGAATCCCTCGGACTGAGCCCCGGTTACACCATGGCCCTACTCTCCGGCGGTACCGAGTTCTTCGGCGGACTGGCACTGATCATCGGTTTACTGACACGTCCGGCAGCCGCAGGGCTGGCATTCACCATGGTGATGGCCATCATGACCGTGCACATCGGCAACGGTCTTTTCATGAGCAACAACGGATACGAATTCGCGCTCTCACTACTCGCCGTCACCATCGCACTCCTTTTCCAGGGCGCTGGCCGATTCTCCTTCGACGCCGCCATTGCTCAGGCACACGGGAGCACTCGGTCATGAGACTGCCCACCTTTTTCATCTCGCACGGAGGCGGCCCCTGGCCGTGGATGGACAGCCAGCAACATCACTATGCGGGACTGCGCAAGGCGCTGCAGCGAATGCCGGAACTCATCGGCGAACAACCCGACGCCATTCTGATGATATCGGCGCATTGGGAAGCACCCGAGTTCACACTCAGCAGCGCCGAGCACCCTGGCATGATCTACGACTACCATGGCTTCCCGGAGGAAACCTACTCGATCAGCTACCCCGCACCCGGCGCACCCTGGCTGGCGAAACAGGTGCGGGCGCTGTTGAATCAGGCCGGACTCACAGCGCAGCTGGATGCACAACGAGGTTTCGACCATGGCATGTACTGCCCGATGGCGGTGGCCTACCCAGGTGCGGACATACCGGTCGTGCAACTGTCACTCAAGGAAGGACTCGACTCTCGCGAGCATCTGGCGCTGGGCCACGTACTGACACCCCTGCGAGACCAGGGCATTCTGATCATTGGCAGCGGTCTCAGCTATCACAACCTTCGACACTTCGGCCCTTCCGCCCACCAGGTATCGGCAAACTTCGATGACTGGGTACACGAAACACTAACGGAAGAAGACGCTGAGGTGCGCGAACTCAGGCTGACCGAATGGGAATCGGCCCCCTCGGCTCGTCAGGCCCATCCGCGTGAAGAACACCTGTTGCCATTGATGGTGGCGACAGGGGCTGCCAGGCAGGACAAGGCCCGACGTGTCTATCACCAGACGGATTTCATGGGCGGTATCAGCGTGTCAAACTTCCAGTTCGGATGATGAGGCTGAGAGTGTCGTTACTGTGCTACCCAGACCAACTCGCTGGTATCGAAGTCGGCATTCTCCGCCTGTTGCAGAAACCGGCTTTTCAATGCGTCACTGACTTCCGGTGTGCGTGACAGAAACCACAGGTATTTCCGGTTATGGCCTGTCACAAACGCATACTGGTAGTCCTCGTCATCCAGCTCGAACACCACATAGGATGAATAGAACGGACCGAAGAACGACACCTTCAGATGACCCACGTCCTCTTCATCGACAAACACGGCCTTGCCTTCAGCCTCACTCCACTCCCCAGTCTCTTCCTTGTAGCCCCTGTTCGTGACACGCACGCTACCGTCATCTTGCAGCGCGTATTCGGCCGTCACCTGACTCAAGCCACGTTCAAACCGATGATCCAGGCGCGCGACTTCATACCAGGTGCCAAGATACCGGTCGACATCGAATTCCTTTACAGGCTCCACATTACGGGGCAAGCCGGTGCAACTCACCAGCGCCAGAGCGCTGAGCACTATGCCAATGATTTTCATCGTATCTCCAATCAACAAAGGTTGCGGATGAAACTGCGAGGCCGTGCATACCGACCTGTCGTGGTCTTGCCCCGCAAGGCTCGCACGAACTGCACGACTATCCGGAATTGCATCGATATCGTCTGACGATCACCCGTCGATGACATCGCGCCTGTTCTGTTCATACTCTTTCGTCGGCAAGGATACCGTCGGGCCAGGGAGCATGCCGGGAAGGGTAAATATTCCCGCCCTGGCCAGCCAACCGTATCGAGTCAGGGAGCCCGCGACGAGACTATGCCAACAGACACCCTGGTCGGCCTCAGCAGTCAGTGCCGCTACAGTCGGACCACAAGAGTAACTAACCGTCCGGGCTCAGACTCGGCGCCGTCGCTTTCTGCCAATGGCGATACTCGCGATATACAGAACCACATAGACGCTGGAGAACGCAATCAACGTCAGGCCCAAGCCCATCACGGTGTACACCCACCATACGCCTGTCATCAACAGCAGTAGCACGGAAAACTCGACCAGCGGCGGCTTGCCACCAAAATGCTTGCCGTTGTATCTGACCCAGAGCCAACCGATCCGAACGAAAAACCACGCGATATAGCCCACGAAGGGCAGCCTGTTGACGGTTCCGACGATATCCCTGAACAGTCTGTCTGCCCGGTGTCGTGACAGGGGAATATCCTTGAAGGTATTGCCACCGTCCTTCGATATTCGCAGGCTGCCGTATTGATAGGCATAGTCATGCACGATGGAACCCACCAGCATGACCCCCAAGGGGCGCAATATGCCAACAGTGAGCAGACTCACCAGCCAGGGCATGGGTATCGAAGCCCCATCAAAGACGATCGTCTTTTCGTCACCATCGCGGGCTGGAACTTCGACGATGCCGTTGAGTTCGTTGGAATAATCAACATCCGCCAGTTCGATCTGCCAGTCCCTGAACAGTGAAAATCGCCTGCGTCTGGTTGCTATTGCCAGGCGCTCGAGCATACCTGCCTCATCCATCGACTTGAAGGATTCCAGCCGAATGGACGGCATGCCTTCGAATTCGACGTCAATGCTACCGTCATGGTTCTCCCCGTTCATGTGGCCGGTACCACGATGGCTCGCACCTCACCCGCAGCCGCCGCATTGGCGATGACATCCGGAGCTTCCTGCAAGGACACTCTGCGTGAGATCAATGGCGATACATCTATGACCCCTTCAGCAATCATCCGAGCGGCTCGTGCATGAGTGAAGGGATTCAGAAAACTGAAATGCATCTGTATTTCGCGAAACAGCATGTCGAACGGCTCGATCGACACCTTGGCCCCATCTGGCAGCACACCGAGTATCACCACGCGACCACCGGCACGAGCCAGCCGTGGGGACATGGCGACTGTTTCACTGACACCCGCACATTCCAGAACAAGATCAGCCCCCTCTGGCCACTGGCGTCGGACCTCCTCTTCCGAATCGGCTACGAAACGCGCACCCAGTGTACAGCCCAACTGCTGTTTGCTTTCGGTACGCGTCATCAGCATCACGTCGCTGCCAGCGAGACTTGCCAGCTGAACGGCCAGCAGTCCGATCACCCCCCCACCGATGACCAACACACGCTCACCGGTGCAGGCCTGACCGATATCCATCCCATGCAGTGTGCAAGCCAATGGCTCACAGAATGCACCGAACAAGGGGTCAAGGTCATCAGGCAACACATGCGCCTTGTGTGAGGGAAAGGCGCAGAACTCCGCAAAGCCTCCGTCTCGTCCGATACCGGTGGCCAGATTGTTGGAACACAGGTTCACCCGACCTTTCTGGCAATGGAAACAGGACCCACACCAGGTATTGGGGTCGCAGGTCACTCGAGTACCCGGCGCCAGTGTCGAGCTACCTGCATCCACCACGATGCCACAGAATTCATGGCCAAGCGTGGTACCGGCAACCGATGGAAACTCGCCCTTGAACAGATGACGGTCAGTGCCGCAGATGCCTGCGGATTCGACCTTGACAACAATGTCGCCCGGACCGGGTACCGGCTCTGGCACCTCTACTGTACGTATATCTCCAACGTCGAACAGACGTGTTGCCAGCATCTCTGATCTCCTGCCGTGGACTGATGGGTATCAAGTTGTCATCGTTCGTAGTGTACCGCGGATGACGCATGGGGTAGTTGCCTCTCGGAAAACGGACAGAGTCAGGATGAATAACTCTCTCGGCTTTCATCACACCGGTCGGCTGCGTACGCGACTGCATAAAGGAGAGAATCCATATTTATTACAACTATGGCTCCATACACTTCCTGATGCACCCTGCCCGGAAGGGAATCCACCCTGCCAGACACACTTGACCCGAAAAACGATCATGCAATCCACAGCCAGGCTCTGGAATTCATCGGTTCGGCGTGTCTGTTGCACCGCTTCCTCGATACAGGGCATAGCTAAGCTCGACACAATGCTCACCACGAAACACCGCCTGCTTCGAATCGACCCTGTCCATACCAAGGAATTCCAGCAACCTGACCGATGCAAGATTTCTGTCATCTGTCACACCGATGATTCTCGCCACTCTCGTTTGCTCGTATATCAGCTGTATTGCCTCGCCTACCGCTTCTCTGCCCAGTCCCTGCTTCTGGTAAGCACGATGCAGAGTGAATCCGATCTCGGCCTCTTTCTCGTCAGCAGCAATCAGAATACCGACGTCTCCGATCAGTTGCCCGCTCGACGCTTCAGCTATTGCTATTTGCGTCCAGCACCCCGGCAACAGAAACTCGGTGGCATTCGTGGCTCGAAAGAACGCCAGAGCCTCGTTGTCCGTCATCTGCTCCCAATCCTGATAACGGGCAACTTCCGGATCCGTTCGGTACGCCTGAAAACGTTCCAGATCCGCTTCACTGAATGAACGAAGAATCGTCCTGCCGCAATGTCGCGGCAGTGGTGCCGAGATGTTCATGGTCCGTCCTCTTCATTGCGGCAATACCGTATAGCCCACTGTCTTGCTATCGCGATCAGGCCTGTGGGTTTGCATGACATCGCCACTGGGCCGGCGATACGCCAAACGCCTTCTTGAAAGCTCGACTGAATGCCGACTCGGAAGAAAATCCGACCTCACGGCCAACGGCCGCCACTTTCGATGATCCATCGGCAAGCAAATCTGCGGCAAGCTGCATACGCCAGGTCGTCAGATACTGCATTGGCGGATACCCGACAAGATGAGTGAATCGCGCGCTGAAGGCAGACCGCGACATGCCAGCCTGGCTTGCCAGTTCCTGCAGATTCCAGGCTTCTGCCGGGCGCTCGTGCAGCAACGATAGTATCTTGCCGATCTGAGGATCGCGCAGACCCGACAGCCATCCCGTCGCCCACACCGGCAAGGTTTCCATACACAGACGCAGCACTTCAAGGAATATCAGCTCACAGAGGCGCAAGCGAACGGCCTCGTCACCCGCCCGTGGCAGATGCGCTTTCGAGAGTGTGAGCTCGAGAAGACGTTCAAGCAGGTCATTTCCGGCGGTCTGTCTGACGCGTAGCAGCGGCGGCAAGGCAGAGACTACAGGCTTGAATGGTCGCCTGTCACAACCGAGAAATCCACACAGATATTCGGCTCCACCTTCACCGCCACCCCCTTCGCAAGTGACGAAAGGCAGACGGCCAGCGGTCCATTCCTGGAAGAAGGCTATCGTCGCCTCCGTATCATATTCGGGTTCCTGCTCTGGCGAACTGAGCAGCGAATAAGGTTCTCCACGTGCCAGAACAAGTATGTCGCCGGCCTCGAATCGCATGGCTGCCATACCGGGAACGATGGCCCAGCCCGAACCCTTCAGAATGATATGGTAAGACACGACATGCTGCGCACTCGGCAGGATGATCGAGGCATACTTTCGCGCGGGCGGAACCTCGACACCCCACGGATACGTCGCGTCAACCAGATGAAACACGGCTCCCGTCAGCTTGATCCGTTGCAACACATCGGACAAGGGGTCCTTGCCGTTTTCCTGGCAAAGAAGCGGTAATGCATTCGCCTTGCCAACTTTGAAACCGTTGCCCGGTGACAACAACTCGGACGATGCAGCAACGGATCGAGACGTTTGGTCATGGATTGAGGCCATGCTCGAGACTACCATTGGTATTCCAGTCATTCCACTGGATGACTTCCTACTTTCAGCCAGTCCGGAGCGGGATGCCATGAACATCTTGGAACACGCAGAAAAGTCTCCTGCCTCAGTGTATGACACTCAATTCGTGCCTGCTCTGTTCGAGCAATGGGGGCCGATCGTGGCGGAATCAGCCGCAATCAGAAACGGGGATCGCGTACTCGATGTTGCCTGCGGCACGGGCGCACTGACACGTGCCGCAGTCAACACAGCCGGCGCTTCAGGGCATGTGGTCGGACTCGACGCCAATCCGGACATGCTTGATGTTGCAAGAAGCAAGGCAATGCCAGTCGAGTGGCTGGAAGGAGTGGCAGAGAACCTACCGATGCCCGACAACCGTTTCGATGCGGTAGTCAGCCAATTCGGCTTCATGTTCTTCGACGACAAGCCTGCAGCACTTCGCGAGATGATGAGGGTACTGCGTCCCGGTGGCACCCTGGCAGTTGCCGTGTGCGATGCCATCGAGAACTCGGCGGGGTACAACGCATTCGCTGCACTGCTGGACAGATTGTTCGGAATCCTGGTCGGAAACACCTTCAGAGCGCCCTTCAGCCTGGGCGACAGCGACAGACTGAGGTCTCTCTGTGAAGAGTCCGGTATTGCCGATGCCAGTATTGAGCGGCACGATGGCCAGGTTCGATTTGCTTCGATTGCCGCGATGGTCTCGACGGAAAGAGCCTGCGTGTGGACTCTGGGAGGCCTGCTCGACGATGAACAGTTCAGCCGATTGCTTGCTGCATGCGAGGAAGAATTACAGCCCTTCGTCGCGCCCGACGGAAGCATCCGATTCGACATGCCTGCATTGATCGTGATTGCCCGAAAATCCGATGGAAGTTGAGCTGCGTGACGTCGAAAGAGCTGACCTTTCACTACTGGACCAGTGGTTGAGCCAGGCACATGTCAGACCCTGGTTCGGGGACAAACCTGCTGTATTGAATTGGGCACAGTGTCCGCCACCTGCTGGGTCACAGGCGATGATCTGCAGGAATGTCACCGATGTAGGATACATTCGCTGGCAGTCGATAGATCGCCACACCCTGGACTCACTGGGCTTCACGCACATACCGGATAACTCGGTCGATGTGGACATTCTGCTGGGTCGCCCCAGCGAGTGTGCTCGAGGTACTGGCCCGACCGCCCTGCGACAACTTGCTGCGATGTTGCAGGAAACCGGAGCGGTACCCTTGATTGCCCTGACAACCTCGGTGGACAACTTCCATGCGCAGCGGGCTTTTCTCAAGGCGGGGTTTGTAATGGACAGGCAGTACACCGCCGATGGCTTCGGTGATTGTTATCTGTATACACGTCGCCTTCTGCAACACTGACACGTCTGGCCCAATCCACCGCGCAACAGGCGTTGACCGCACCTGTTTCCGGGTTGGCGGTGAGTTCGAGCAACGCCAGTAGTTCGCTTGGCGATAGCGATGGCGACAGACTGCGCAGCAGTGCAGCCAGCCCGGAAATGTGCGCCGTAGAGAACGAACTACCGTCGAAGAAATCATATTGCCTGTCTGGAAGCGTACTGAGAACCCGACGCCCGGGAGCGACTATCGAATGTTGTCTCTCACCGGACATGGCCACGGCAATGGTCCCTCGTATCGACACGGGAAATGCCTCTTCTTCATGGTCAGGTACTGCCCCTATGACAACGATACCTCTTGTCAGGGCTTCCAGAACCAATCGCTCCAGTACAGGATCCGGAGGCCCAGTCAGACTCAGATTGATGATATCCACTTTCTGCTGAATGGAATAATCCAGCGCCTTGGCCAGTGTGAGCGAATTGCAACGCGCCTGGCTCTCACCCTGCTCGACATGCCAGCAGGCCTTCACCGCCAGTAAAGATGCGTCAGGAGCGACACCGACCATACCCGTATCGTTATCAGCGTGTGCAGCAATGATCCCGGCGACCGCTGTACCATGAGTGTCAGCACGAAACCGCGTGTCATCGCTGTCAACGAAATTGCGGGTCGCCTCGCCACTGAAGGCAAGGTCGGGATGGGTATTATCCATTCCGGTATCAATAACGGCAACCTTGACACCTTTGCCGCGTGACCATTGGTGAGAGTTGAGTGCCTGTATCGATTGCAGCCCATGTTGAAGCGACAGATACGGATCATTGTAATCCTGCGCCTGCACATCGAAGGTCTGAACGATTTGCGCCGTTTCCACCTCTGGCTCCAGCTCCAGTGCTGCCACTACGGTATCCCTTGTCCGAGGATCCTGGATCTCGAAAACGACACAGAATATCTCGATGGCAGGCAAGGGCCAGTTGGCAACCCGCTTCAAGCCATAGCCGGATTGCAATCTATCGAGAAACTCTGCATACCGGGGAGGTAGTTCACCTGACATCGGCACAGACTGCATCTCGGTCAGCAATGCATACCGTTCCGGTGTCATGGTTATCAGAATCAGATCCGATTCCAGATCCTCATGATAGTGACCGAATGTCTCATCGGTGACGACCCTGGCTGGTGTATGTGACACCGGGCTGGACACGCAACCCGATACAGCCAGACACAACAGCATCATCAACATCAATACGTGGCTATGCATGTTGATCAGAATCTCCGGTGTCTGTCGATACGCTGTTCTGGATCTGGCGCAAGGTCCCCCAAGGGACCCATCGTGAAACGATGAATGATCATTTCAAACCACTGCAACGTCTGTGTCAACTGACAGGTCAGGCCTGTCGTGTCGATGCAGGGCGCCGGCAGGGGTAGCCATCATGTCGCCCCTGCCGCGAACGCCGTACTTGAGTGCCGAAAGACCTCACTGAATCTGTTGTTGTATGAATCCGGGCAGATCAGACAGCGATACCTGGGTTGGCGGGTACGTGGTGATATCCAGAACATCCACGTTTTCAACACCACCACCATCAACAACCTCGCGTTTCGTACACACGACATACTCGACGTTGCGAAGACTCAGTGATACGCGCAGACCATCGTCATCGGTACGTGCACCGGCATCAAAATCGTTGGCAATACCACGCAGGCTGAATCGAACCAGGTGGTCCAGAGACAGGGCTTCCAGTTCCGATGGATTGGTCGATCTGTCGAGTACCGTGCAAAATCCTGGCGATGTGGAAACACTCAGTACTGGCAGCCGGGTGTTCGAATCCAGAAAGATTCCGTCAAAGTTCGAACTTCCCACGGAGCCTGGTGGATTCACGTTGAAGAAGGGGGCTCCGGCTGTACCGGCGTCACTGTCTCGTTCCTCGCCCAGAAGCCCGAAGGCTACGACATCGACGCCGGGGCCTCCATCAAAGAAATCACTACCATCTCCCGGTGCCCAGATGAACATGTCGTCACCCTGACCACCGAATGCACGATCACGATTATCCGAACCCAGGTTGTCTCCATCGACACTGGAATTGAAGTCCTCAGTGCCGCCGATCAGCACATCATCACCATCGCCACCCAACAGGACATCGACCCCGAGTGCACCTATCAGCACACTATCCGTCGAATCTGCCTGGAGGATGTCACCGCTTCGCAGACTCTGGTTGGGCGATCCGCCGGGGCCATCGGGATTGAGTGACAATAATGGGCTGCCGATATTGTTGAGGTCAGTACCTTGCAGAACCACACGTTCCACATCCTGTCCCGGCGGTTCCTGTGTCGGTGCATCGTTGTCGGCATGCTCGTCACCCGAATCGCTGCAGCCTGCCAGCAACAGGGTCATCACTGAGCAAATGCAGAACCGGCTGATGAACGAGGTTCGTGATACTGCGGATTTTCTGGTTTTCATGATATTGCTACTCCAATAGGGGTTGTCTGATCGCTTACCGGATGAGTTCGAATGCCTGCTCGGGCAATTCCGACACATCGATGGGAGTGGGAGGGCGAGTGGTGAGATCCAGAGCGACAATCTCACCGGCATGCAGCCCGCCACACGCGAGAAACTCGGTATCCGTCAGGTGTACCGAAATCCGCAGCCCGGTATCAGGATTGGACAGATCGGCAGCCGGTCCACGTAACGAGAATCGAACCAGGTGATCCATCCCCAGGGCGGCAAGCTCGGCCTGTTCGGCCTCGTTGTCATAACCATCCACGACTTCGCAGAAGCCGGGACCACCGGACACATCCACGATGGGGAGCCCCGACGATGGGTCGATGTAGATACCATCGAAGTCCTGACTTCCATCGCCTGTCGGTGGATTGACACTGAAGAAGGGGGCACCTACCTCGTTGCCATGATCATCTCGTTGCTCCCCGATCAATCCCAGGATGAGAACATCACTACCCTCCCCACCGGCGAAGAAATCATTGCCATCACCCGGCGCCCAGACAAACACATCATCGCCTTGCCCACCAAACGCTCGGTCACGGTTGAAGGGGTTGAAATCTTCAGTGCCGCCGATCAGGATATCGTCGCCACCATTGCCCAGTAATACATCGATTCCCAGCGCACCGATCAGAAGATCGGACTCTTCCGTACCAGCAAGCGCATCGCCGGTTTGCTGGCTCTGATCCCCTCCGCCGTTGCTACCCCGATTGGCTGAAAGGAATCTGTTGATATTCTCATCAAGTCCGGAGATGGAATTCCGGTCCGACCCGATCATCGTGTTATCGACTCCGGCAACTGCTGACAAACAGAGAGTTCCTGTAAGGCAGAATGCGCTGAGTACCGATAATTGACGAAGGGTGGTGTCCTTGTTGGGTGACATGGTGTTTATCTCCTTGAGTGCAGGGTGTTGGAAATGAACCGTGTTGCTGCTGAACGACATCGGCAGGCGATTCCACGCAGCGTTGTCAGCACAGTTCGACAAACAGAAGATCAGCAATCCGATCGATGAAAACCGGATGAAATCATCTGATTCGACCGTAGGTACCCGCCCGGCTCAATGTGGTTCATTCGCGATGAACATTTTTCATTCGCGCAAACAACACGTCTTCACGATAGGCCCAGAGCATGATGAGAGGCGGGGCCGAGCGCGCCTTCCGGTTTCGACAGCGGCAATCGTTGAATCTGCAATGAACCGATTCCTCTGCAACAGGTACCTACTGTTTCAGAAGAAGGAATCGAGCAGATGATATGCTTGCAGTAATCTCAGGCAGTGAGAATGGCATGGCACTGGACCAGCCCATTGACAGCGAAGTCGAATTGGTTCGTGCCGTGGCAAATGGAGACCGCAAGGCCTTTGAGCGACTGTTCCACTTGTATCATGGTCGAATCTACAGATTCTCGATCAGAATGCTGCAGGATCATCAGTCGGCCGACGAAGTGTCATGCGATACACTGTATGCCGTGTGGAGCAGTGCCTCGACATTTCGAGAGCAGTCAGCAGTATCGTCATGGATACTGGGTATCGCCTACAGACGGTCGTTGAAACTCTACAACAAGAACGCAAGGCATACAGGCAATCGAGAGCCTGACTATCAGATGGAAGAACTGGTGGAAGAATCGCCACATGGAGACCCGGAGACATACACGAACAACGCTCTGGAAGTCGGTCAGTTGCAGCAAGCGTTGTCGACTCTCAGTAGCAATCACCGAGCTGTCATCGAGTTGATCGCACTCGGCTATTCGGTATCGGAAATTTCCAGTATCGTCGGGTGTCCGGAAAATACGGTCAAGACCAGAACGTTTCACGCGCGTCGTCAATTGCGAACCGCCCTTCAGGATTAGTCGACATGTCAAATCAGACTAGCAAGCACCCGAACCATGAAGAATTTGTTTCCTTGCTCCCGTGGTTTGTAAACCGGACGCTGGATGCCAACAAGCGAAATGAGGTGTTGAGCCACATCGAAACCTGTGATGAATGTCAGCGTGAAATCCGCTTTCTGGAAACCATGCGCGACACCTTGCAGAATGATGCCCGGGAGAATTACACACGACATGCCGACCTCGACAGGAACCTGGCCAGCGTGATGAGCCGGATTGATGAAAAGAGCCAGCCCTCCGGTACCACGGCCATTGCTGCCTCTTCGTTGCTGCAAAGGCTCGAGAAATATCTTGGCTTTTCAATGCGACTGCCCGCAACACAATGGGGCGCCACGGCAGTGGCGGGTTTTCTGGTGGCCGTACTGGGGTTTCAGTTGTATTTCAACTCATCAAACGATGACTATTCGGTTCTCAGCTCTCCCGGGCTGAATGACACGACCATGCGCTTGTCAGTCGAGATGACGACGTCCATGAATCAGCAGCAAGCCCAACTCATCATTCAGCAGGAAGCGGAAAAGTCCGGACATGCAATTGATATTGAAGTAATGAACGACGGTATTTTTTCAGTCGTTCTCAAAGAGCCGGTTGGTGTCGCCGAACTGAGCAGGTTGATCAGCGAGCTTGAGGCAATGGATCAGGTAAGACGAGTTGAGGTGCAACCGTAGGGGTTCTGCAGATGCAGAAGATGCACCGCATTCTGTGATTCCACTGGCTCGAGCAATACCGTTTGCTCAGCCTCGTTCTGTGTCTCAGATCCGTGATGGCAGCTTGTAGGCAACTTTATCGCCATTGATGACGATGACTTTCCGTGCCTTCAATGTTTCCACGATGGCCAGGAGTTCCTGGTCACCGAGCTTCTTTCCGAACAGCGTGTTGATGGTGTTCTTGAGAGTGTCCACTTTTCGCGGACGCGACTGTCCTCTGCCAACCAGGTTCTCCAGGATAGCGGCAATCCTGTCATCGTCAGTCGGCGTGCCCGTCTTGCGCAACACGGGAATATCCGCCACATCGTCGACACGGGAAAGGCTAACCCCATAGGACTTCATGTGAGCCACCAGAGGCTCGAACCCCTTGTCTCTCGAGACAATATGCAGACATGCACCGGGATCCTGCAGTGACAAGCGCCCCAGATGAAAGGCGATATGAAAATCCAGTGCATTCTTCCCGTTACCTGAGGTCCTGATGTATTCAGCTCTGTCTCCCAGCTTCTGCATGCCGGCGGCAAGCTCGAAGGAAATCTTGTGCTGATTCAATCCACAGAAAACCAGTACCCTGAAAGTTCGATCAGCAAGAAGTTCCAGATTCGATGGCTGAACATTCTCGTAATCGATGAGGACATAATTGATTGACAACCGCTTCTCCTCCTGGATTTCATTCCCACGACTTCTTCCGAGAGCCGCGCTTCCGTCTACTCAGGATACTTTTCAAACTGGCGAATCGTCTCCAGTTGATTATCCCAGTTCGCTCTACTGGACATGAAGATATGCCCTTGCGGTTCTATCGGGACATCACTATCGAGGCTGCCGGCGGGCACCACGACCAACGCGCCGTCAGCCTGAATATTCGGTAGCGCGGACCCGCACCGGGAACAGAAATTCCTCACATGTCGAGTGTCCGGTATCTGGTAGCTGTTGACCCTGTCCTCACCCGATAACCAGGTCAGTGTTGCTCCGGCTGCAAAAATATTGGCCGCATGCGCGGAACCGGTATCCTTTCGACAGTGCCGACAATGACAGAGCAGGAAATTTCGGAATTCTCCTTCCATTTCAAAGCTCACATCACCACACAAACACGATCCGGCGTATTTCATTCTTCTTCAATCCTCATGGACATCAACACCACTGCATTCGCAATGGTGTACAGGTTCTGCTTCGGCTCCGCCTGATGATTTTGCAGGAGAGGCATGTTCGAACGCCAGGGGCGGCTGTCGAGTGCAAACGTGCAGTTATTGCCTGATCTCATGACGGCGCACCCAGGCGCTCGCGGTATCGCATGGGTGGAATACCCATCGATTTTCGAAATTCCCGGCGAAAGGTTTCTGCAGAACCAAACCCGCAGACCTCCCAGACATCCGACAACGGAATGGTGCTGTTTTCCAGCAATTCCGCAGCCCGTGAGATACGCTCGACCTTCAGCCAGTTCAACGGGGTCGTGCCTGCCTCCTCGTGAAACCGTCGTGCCAGCGTTCGACTGCTGGTAGCGGCTGCGTCGGCCATGCGCTCGATCGGCCAATCCTCGTCTATCGACGCCCGAATACGATCCTGCAATGCAGACAGTCCAGAACCAACACGCGCGCGGGGTTTCGGGCGGGGCACGAATTGGCGCTGGCCGCCATCTCTTTGAGCAGGCAGCACCAGCCGCCTCGCCACGGACGCGGCAACCTGCGCCCCGAAATCCTGCCGAATGATGTGCAGTCCCAGATCCAGCCCTGCCGCCGAACCGGCAGACGTCAACACGCGCTCACTTTCGACAAACAGCACATCGGGGTCCACACTGACCTCAGGATACTGCGCCGCCAGCTTGTCCGTATAACGCCAGTGGGTTGTCGCACGCTTTCCGTTCAGGAGTCCCGCTGCCGCCAGTACGAAAACACCGGAGCAGATGGAGGCGACCCGTGCACCGCGTTCGTGGGCGGCGTACAGAGCCGCGCACAGCTCTTCCGGCACTGGGGTATCTGCACCGCGCCACCCCGGCACGATGATGAGGCTGGCCTCGGTCAGCAGACCCAGATCATCCTGCGCGTCGACGGTAATGCCCCCGACGGCACGTATGGGCCCGGGCTCTGCCTTGACCGTCGCGAAGCGATACCAGTTCTCGAACTCGGGTCGTGGCAACGCAAACAGCTCCACGGCGATGCCGAACTCGAAAGTGCACAAACCGTCATAGGCAATGGCACACACCAGCGGATGTTTTTCGGGGAAATTGGCAAATTTGCCCATATTGGCAGTATCCGACTGTGTAATGTCAATTATGACAGTACTACAAACTCTCTGTTGGTCGCAAACTGTGTTCAACACATTGACACGCAGAAAAGACAATGACTATCCATACAGAACTGTTGGCCGCAATCGATACCTACTTCGACGCCATTCATCACTGCGATGTCGACAAACTGAATGCCGTGTTCCATCCGCAATCCAGCCTCTTCGACGCGGATAACGGCACCGTTTTTGTCGAGCCGATAGACAGCTTCCGCCGCGATGTTGCAGGTCGTGTGTCGCCTGCCAGCAAGGGCCAGACGCGCCAGGCCGAAGTACTGCTGATCGACTTTCTGTCCCCGATCAGCGCAACCGTGAAGATCCGCATTCGGGCCCATCAGAACGTTTTCGTGGATCATCTGGGTTTCGTGCACGGCCAGGATGGCTGGCAGATCGTCTCCAAGATCTGGCATCTGGAGAGTATTGTAGACACAGACGAACAGACACAAGGCACAGCCGCCTGAACAACTCCCCTTTTTGACACGACCAACACCACAAAGGAAAACACGATGAGCAAGATGAACGCAGTCGGATGGTTCGATATCTTCGTTGATGATATGGACCGAGCCGTGGCCTTTTACGAAACCCTGCTCGGATCCAGCCTGGAACCCATGGGTGACCCCACCGGCGAGTCGCAGATGATGAGCTTTCCCGCAGACATGAGCGTCTATGGAGCCGGAGGCGCCTTGACCAAGTCACCTCACGCAAGCCCCGGTATCGGCGGCACCATCGTGTATTTCATGGTTGAAGACTGTGCCGTACAGCAGGAGCGAGTTGCCGATGCCGGCGGTGTCGTGGTCAGGCCGAAATTCTCGATCGGCGATTTTGGCTGGATACTGCTGTGTCAGGATACCGAAGGCAACATGATCGGTTTCAACTCCATGAAGTAGCCTGCCGTTCATCGAGACCCACTGTACGAACGTATGAACAGTGGGCCGATGAGACTGATTGCCACCGTCGCGTTTCCATCGCCCAAATGTCCCTGCTCGCGGGTGTTTTCGGAGCCTCAGGACAGGATCACCTGACGCTTTCTTTCCAGCAGTCTGCGCGCTGCGGCATTCGGTGCGATGCGAATCGCCTGATCATAGGCCGCACACGCCTCGCCGATTCGCCCGACCTTCTCCAGCACATGAGCACGGGCAGCGTGCCAGGGTTGATATTCTTCGAGCTCGGATTGCAGTTCGCCCAGCTTTTCCAATGCCAGCTCGGCGCGACCGGTCTCGGCCATGACCACCGACCAGTTCAGAGCCACAACCGGTGTCGGCTCGAAGGCCCAGAGAGACTGATACAGCAGAGACATCTGCGGCCAGTCCGGCCCCGGACGCATCATGTGACAATCGGCAATGGCAGCCTTGATCTGAAAGGGACCGGGAGCCCGCTTCCGGATAGCACCTTCCAGAACCGCCTGCGCCTCCGCGATGAACTCGTCCTGCCAATGTGCCGGATCCTGCGATTCCACCGGTACCATGACCCCGTCCGCATCGATACGCGCAGACCGCCGGGCCTCTGTCAACAGCATCAGCGCCAGAACTCCTTCCATTTCCGGTTCACCCGGTTTGAGATGATTCAACAGGCGCGCCAGAAAAATCCCTTCCCGGCACAGATCCCGAGCGCTGTCATCTTCGGTCACATAGCCGGTGGTGAAGATCAGGTACACGGTCGAGAGTACCGTTTCGAGTCGGCTCTGCCATTGATCCGGTTCGGGAACCCTGTAAGCGATTCCCTTGAGCCTGATCTTTGCCTTGGCCCGGGACAGGCGCTGCCCCATGGTCTGTTCGGTATCGAGAAAGGCGGCGGCAATCTCACGAGTCGTCAGATTGCACACGGTACGCAGGGTCAATGCCACACGCGACTTCTCTTCCAGCGCCGGATGACAGCAAGTGAAGATCAGGCGAAGACGCTCATCCGGGATGGTCTCTGGCAGCTCACTATCAATGTACTCGGGAGAAACCCTTCGCAAGTCGTTCGATTTTCGGGTTTCCCGCTGCCCGGCACGCATGTGGTCGATGCCCTTGTTGAGCCCGACCTTCATCAGCCAGGCCAGAGGATCGTGCGGGGCACCCATTCGACTCCAGTGCTTCAGAGCCGACATGCACGCCTCCTGCAAGGCATCCTCGGCCAGCTGAAAATCACCCAACCGAGTCATCAGACCGGCCAGCAAACGCCCCCGATCACGGCGCAGCACATCATCAATGACATGAGTCACGGCGATGGTTTCGGGGGCGGCATCGTTCATGCTGATCAGCCAGCGGGGTTGTAATCCATCAAGGGTCGCACCTCGATGGTACCGAACTTCGCAGACGGAATCAGAGCGGCGTACTTCAAGGCGGCATCCAGATCCGGCACATCCACCACATAGTATCCCCCCAGATGTTCACGGGTCTCGGCAAAGGGGCCATCCATGGTCTCGACCTTTCCCGATGTGATTCGAAGCGAGGTGGCCGCCTCGATGCCCTGCAGCCCTTCACCATCGCACAGTACACCGTCAGCCTTCATCTGATCATTGGCAGCGAAGAAACCGGCCATCATCTTTTCGAATTCAGGTGTGCCATGGACAGGCTCTCGAGCGGGGTCGTTATAGATCAACAGCATGTATTTCATCGGATTTCTTCCTTACAAGTAAGCAGTCTCAAAGACCGGGGAGGTTGACAGCCATGCACACCATGAGATTGATGGTGGCAAGGATGTTGGAGCCGTTGCCGACATAGCGCAACGGGTGAGCTGCGTTGTCGATTTGCAGCCCGAAGGGATGGGCGACACGCCCCAACACCAGCAATGCGCCGGAGATGTGCAGATAGAGGGCTGAAGTATTCATGCCTTCAGCCAGAATCATGAGAATCAGCACCAAAGCTGACCAGTCGGCACAATTCCCATGTTGTCGAATACGTTGCAACAACACGGGATTGCCACCATCCCCCATGGATTGCCCCATTCTCGATCGCAATGCGCTCACCCGGAGCCACAGTACAAGCCAGATGAGCGCGATAGCCAGAGCGTAGATCGGCGTCGTTGAAAACAGCATGTCGGATCAGTCCTGTCAGAGGGTTCATGACTCAAGGACGTCTGCACGACTCGTTTTTCGACATGAGATGAAAAAATATCCTACCGTATACGCCGCTATCGGAAATATTTCACAAAGAGCTTGCCAGCAGGACGCCCTGACCCGACCGCTCGAGCGGCACTCCCACCCGGTAAGCATCTGTGAATATCGCGGGCTCGTCAATCAGCCCCGCCTCTCAGAATATCGATTGCGCGTTGTCCGGCGTAATCTCGATTTCGAACAGACCAGCTCGACCCGGCTCATCCGGCAGCGTGCCCTCTCCCAGAGCAAGCAGCATCGGGAGGGGGTCGAACTCGAAGCGCACCAGCCGCGTTTCACCGTCAATCAGTGTCTCCAGTATGGCAATCTCGAACTCGATGACTTCGGCGAGCTGCGGCACATTGATATCCAGCCCCTGGATGAATCCGGCAAATGCTCGTGCCTCCGTCGCAGCGAACAGATTGGGTGTGACGTTCTTGCGGTATTCGGCCAGAATGGCGCGATATACCGGCTCGCCGAGTGCGAGTATCAGCAGTCGCGTAGTGCGCCGCAGATTACTGGTGATCATCGATGCACGAAACTCCAGAGACAATTTCTGCAACAATGCAAGCCCCTCATCGTTGGCCAGTTCCCTGCCCAGTTCCTGCTCGGGTGGTTTTCCGATGACAAGCGAACCCAGCTCGGTCTGCCAGGCCACCGGCGTCACCGTGTCCTCATCTCGTTGCTCCACAGGCCTGGGCTCGGGAGCGTGGGCTCCGGCATCACGCTGTCCAGCTGGATCACGCCGAGAGCCACGCAATGTCCACAATTCTCTGAGCCGTTCCAATTGCCAGCAGATCTCATCCAATCCGACGGATTCGACAAAGGATGGATAGATCTCGAAGATGATTGCCTTGAGATTCGGCAACCGGGCGACGATTTCCCTTGACTGCGTGAACAGCGCGTCGGGAATCGGCCCGGAGTGCGCGTCCAGCCAGTAGCCGTCCATCCAGAATCCACCGGCCAGATGCACCTCCCAGACGCGCTCCAGTGGCAACTGATCGATGAACGCATCAACAGGCTGACGACCATTCAGGGCGTTGGTGTGAATGTTGTGCAAGTCCAGCAAGATGCCGGAGTCGGCCTGCGTCGCGACCGCCGCCACGAAGTCTCCATCCGCCATTTCATCAGGCCGAGAGGCCAGATAATTGACACCCGTCTCGACAGCCAGATGTATCCCCAGTTCATCCCGCAACCGTCGGATCGAATCGACAACCACGTCAACGCCCTGCTCGCTCTGACGAGGTGGAAGAAAGAATCCGGTCTGGAACGCTTCGGTACTATTGAAGTTGAGGTGTTCGCTTGCCCAGGGCGATCCCAGATCCTGAATGATGTCACGCAACAGCGTGGTCTGATTCGGGTCGTGATTATTGCTTCCCCCCACCGGCACGCCGATACTGTGCACCAGCTTGTTGAAAGGCAGCTCACGAATATGTCGGGCCACCTCCTCGGGTTGACGGTAGCGATTGCTGTCTGCGCCCGTATCCAGCCACGTCGTCTGAGGCTCGACCTCGATGACATCAACCAGGTCGGCCTGATGACGCAGAATCGGCTCGATTGCCGAAGAGAAGGTGATACCCACCCCCATCTCCGGCAATTCCAGCCAACTCTGGCTAATTGGGGAATTCACCGCCATCGGTGATGATTCTCAGCTCTCGCTCGAACGTCACATCAAACCCCGAGCAGCACATGGCCTGTCCGCCTTGCTCCCAATGTGGCCCGATACGCTTGCCCAGAATATCGATCGTCTTCAGTATCTGTTTCAGGTCGTACTCCACACTGGGTGCAATGGGCACTGTGACCCTGCGCTCTCTGACACCACGAGAGACCGCTTGTCCGGCGCGGACCGCCGTGGGCTTCACCGCCAACTTCTTGTCGATGATGAAATCTCGCTCACTCTCGAATGTGCAGTCGAAACCCGAGAAGCACTCAGGACAACCGAGCCTTTCCGCGAACGCAGCCACCCCTTTCTTGAACGTATCCAGATCGTTGGCAACCGATGCTGCCATTGATATTCTGACTGCCCCACCCGGCCAGCCTTGTAAATCCTTGCTGATCTTCTTCGCCATTTTCCACTCCTGTTTGAACAGTGGTTCTACTGAACTCTGATCGGACGAATCGCGTCGAGCCAACATGATTCACGTACGGAAGTAGCGCAGGACGCAGGTTGCCAATCCATGAAGGATCCATCGAGGCGAAAAACGACGCACGCCCGTCTGGAGCTTCAATAGATACTCCCCTGGCGTGAAGGCAACAAGCTTACGAAAGTCTAGCCATGGACTCCCTGCTTCTGTTTTGCGCACGGTGAAGCACTTGGCCCTGGCTTGCACGAGAAGATGATGGACACGAAAGCCGGGCTGACTAACCGCCAGGGCGTGTCCGCTCGAATCGCCGCCCCAGAAGCCATGCCACCTCAGCGGGAATGGCGAAAATCACCAGGAGAATCGGCAGCTCTTCCATCACGGTATAGCCCGCACCCAAAACCCCGACCGCCATATTGACAAGCGCTGCGACAAACCAGACGGGAATGAACAGCTGTACCGCCCGACCGAGGCCGGCTTCACGAGCCCGAAACCAACCGATGCCGCAGAAAATCGCGAGCAGCACAAAACCACCTGACAATACCATGACCGTATGCATCGTGAAATTCCTCCGTTGTTCGTTATCAAGCTCTCGCAGCGGTGTGCATGCCGACCAGGCGAGACAGCAAGATGACCGTGTAGAGAACGCCCACAATCGCCTCAAACGCAGCAAACGCCTGCGCGTAAAAACCCGCGGGGAGAATGTCGCCGTAGCCGAGACTTGTGAGCGTCACGTAGCTGAAGTACAGGAGCTGCTGCCAGTCCAGCACCATTCCCGAAGCGGAAACAAATGAACCGGGGGCCAGTGCTTCAATACAGGCGAAAATCGCCGCGAAAGATGATCCAATGATCAGGTATAACGACGTCGCCGCAAGGATCACATCGGTGAAGACGTCGTGCGCCATGAAGGTATAGCGCGCAAGCACAATGATGATCACTCCGTGATAGACCATGGAGGTCACATAGACGGCCATCCCCGTCGCGGCCGTGGGCGCGAAGGCATTCACGAGTCCGGACAACAATACAGCCAGACCACTACCCGTTGCCGAGATGCGAAGGCCTGTCGAATCGGTGAGCAACCAGGTGGCCACGACGAACATCGATGCGTAAACGCAATAGAAGACGACCGGCCCGATACCCTTGCCTGTAGAGAGGGGGTATATCAGATTGTGCAGAATGACTGCAAGGAGCAGACCTCCGGTCTTCAAGACACCGGAATCCAGGCAGGTCTTTCTCTGGTAACTCATGCTTCAACAGCATGAGCATGGCGACCGAGTCGGTACGCGAGCGTGAGCATCGGGAACAACACGCCCAGTCCCAGCAGTAGCGCAGGTGCATGCGTCACTTGAATTAGAAGGCCGATTGCGACAATCACGAGACCTGTCAGCGGTAATGCCCCCGGCAGAGGGCGTGCGATGCTTCGTCGGAACAGTGCGTTTCCTGCCAGAAAGATCAGCGGTCCGGCAACGGCGACCAGTATTGTGGGCAGATGCGCGGCTTCCACCGGGTGCGCAATGATCTCCTCGATCGACACGGCCACGACAATCGCGCCGCAGACCATGATGCCATGAGCGTAAGCCAGCCCGGAGCGAGCAAGCTTCGTCTGCTCGGCCCTGGTTTCAAACGCGTGCTCACCTTCGTGAAACGTACCGACGAAATAGATCCACCACAGCGCCACGATGATCAGGAACCCGATGGCTGCGGCGAGAACCACCCCTGCATCAAGCGTACTGCCCACAAGAGTACCGCCAAGCAGAAGAATCGACTCACCCAGTGCAATGATGAATACGAGCTGATTGCGTTCGAGCAAGTGCAAGCCCTCCAGCGTCCAGCTTTCCATGCTGGTAGCACCAAAGCCTGGCAGCCAGAATCCGACATAAGGAGCAGCATAATCGACCACAACGGCCAACAGCCACAATTCCAGGCGCAAGGGTTCCGCAACGGCCCCGCAGATCCACAAGACGGCCGACAGCGTACTCCAGGCCCCCAGCTGAGCGTAGTTCCTCCCCATGCGCTGGTTGCGCAACAGAAGAGCCATCCAGCCTGCACGCACCAGCGACATGGTCACGTAGGCACCCACGAAAAGACCTGCCCGCTCGGTGAAGGCATAGGGCATGGCGATGGCCATGATCAAGGCACACGCCATCAGAAAGATCATCAGGACACGCCCACCCTGATGGTCTGGATCAAGCCAGTTCGCAGCCCATGCGGTGTAATTCCAGGCCCACCAGACCGCAGCGAACAGGATTACCGCTTGCAAGGCACCCACCGCACTTTGATGCTCCAGCAGAAAGTGCGACAGCTGAATGATCGAAAACACGTAGACCAGGTCGAAGAACAGCTCAGTGCTCGTGACGCGAACGGCGGAACCGGATTCGCGACGGCGCAGGGCTGACACAGGTGCCAGCTTCTCGACCAGTGTACTTGTATGGGCGTTCAAGGGATTCTCCGTTATCGGCAGGAGCTTCTTCCCTGACCAGACACCACAGATTAAGTCCAAAGCCAAATCGAATGCATCTCTTCAGCGTGTATAAACTATCCCATATCAACGAACAATCGGAACGTGCAATGGATCGCCTGCTGACTATCGAGGTCTTCGTGAGAGTGGCCGAGACGCTGAGCTTCACTCGCGCCTCTGACGTGCTGAACCTGCCTCGCTCGACAGTCTCTGCCGCCATCCGCGAGCTGGAAGCACACCTGAATACTCGACTCATCAATCGTACGACCCGCAAGGTGTCGCTCACGACAGATGGCACCGTCTACCATGACTGGTGTCGACACCTGCTCGCTGACATAGAACAGACCGAATTGCGCATGCGCAGCGCTGCGGATGGTGCGAGCGGACGACTGCGTGTCGAGGTGCCCGGCCGAATCGCAAGACGGATAATCTGCCCGGCGCTACCCGACTTTCTGGCAAGCCATCCTCAACTCGCCCTGGAGATGGGGGTCAGTGATCGGACCGCTGACCTTGTGAAGGAGGGTATCGACTGCGCGATTCGCGTCGGAAAACTCACCGACTCATCCCTCGTCGCGCATTCCATCGGTCCACTACGGGTAGGCACATTCGCCAGCCAGAGCTATCTCTCCGATCATGGCATTCCACAAACGATCGACAATCTCAGCCATCATCGAATCGTCCAGTACACGGGCACCATCAGTCAGACGACGGCACCTCAGCTGTGGTACCGCGACCACGGCAACGACAAGTCGGTGAGCGTGCGTGCCAGCATCGCTGTCGATGACGCCGATACCTACATCGCCTGCTGTCGAGCAGGACTGGGACTGATTCAGGTACCGGCCTACGACGTCAGCGATCTGCTGGAAAGCGGGGAGCTGGTGGAGGTGCTGAGTGACCGCCCCCCGGCTCCGATGCCCATGTCGGCAGTGTATCCGGAACGGCGATACACATCAGCTCGCGTACACGTGTTCGTCGAATGGCTAAAGGAACTCTACGCCAGTCACATGCGTGATGGATAGTGTAGAAATACGACACCCCCAAACAGGCCGGCTCAGTCCAGATAGGGCAGTATCTTGTCAAGCGTTGCCGGATACTCTCTGACTCGTGCACCGCTTGCATTATAAATTGCGTTGACGATGGCCGCGGCGGCACCGCAGATACCGAGCTCGCCAATGCCCTTGGCCTGTATGGGGCTGGCATGATCGTCGCGCTCATCAAGCAGAATCACATCCAGCTGCGGCACATCCAGATTGACCGGTACGTGGTACTCCCCCAGGTCACGATTGACGATATGACCGTCACGAGGGTCATGCAGCAACTCTTCTGTCAGTGCCATACCGATACCGAATATCATGCCGCCATAACATTGAGAGCGAGCGGTCTTTTCATTCAGTATGCGACCCGCACTGAACACACCCAGCATGCGCTGCACACGAGTTTCACCGGTAACGGCGTTGACCGCGACTTCGGCAAAATGGGCACCAAACGTTGCCTGGCGTACATCGTCGCTGGTCTCACCCGGCTCGATATTGCCAACAGCCTGCAAGCTTTCACCGTCAAGGAGCTCAACCAGATCGTAGCGTCTGTTACGCACAATCGCCCGTCCGTCCTTCAGCGTCAGTTCTCCCGTATCGCAGTCCAGCTTCTGGCAGAGCTGTGAGCGAAGTTCTTCACAAGCCAGAAAGACGGCAGAGCCGGATGAGGAAGCCCCCCATGATCCACCGGAACCTGAAGCGCTCGGCAGGTCGGTGTCACCCAGACGTGTTTCAACTCGATCCATCGCTACGCCGAGCATCTCACCGGCTATCTGCGACAGGATGGTATAGCTGCCAGTACCAATGTCGGTCATGTCGGTCTCGACGATGACGGAGCCATCGGATGAAAGTGTGACTCTCGCTTCCGATTGCATCAGCATATTGACCCGTGCAGCTGAAGCCATACCCATACCGATCAACCATTCACCCTCCCGTACCTGACCCGGTACCGACTGACGCTTCTCCCAGCCGAAGGTTTTGGCACCGTGCTCGAGCGCTTGCCGAAACTTTCTGGAAGAGAAGGCAATATCCTGTTCGGGGTCATTTTCCGGAATGTTCAAGAGACGCAATTCAACCGGATCGATACCAGCGGCCTCGGCCAGTTCATCCATGGCGTTTTCCAGAGCCGTGACACCCACTGCCTCTCCGGGTGCCCGTACCGAGCCTGCGCAGGTCTTGTTCAGCCGCGCTATCTCCAGACCGATTCGCCGATTCTTGCCGCCGTACATGAAATGAGTAGCCTGGCCCACCGGTTCGGCGAATGTTTCATCAGGCAGGTTGGACACCAGACTGACATGGCTCAATCCGGTCAGGACACCCGCCTCGTCAGCAGCGAGCTGGAAATGCTGACGCGTCTCGGAACGTCGCATGACCGCTTCAAACACCTGTTGCCGGGACAAGGTGACACACACCGCGCGTTGCAGTTCCTTTGCCGCGATGGCTGCAGCAACGGCTTCCGGAGCAATACCCAGTTTGGAGCCAAAGCCACCGCCCACGTATCTGGAGATGATCCTTACCTGCTCTGCATCTATGCCCAGCGAATCGGCCAGTTCGTTGCGATTGTACTTGAGCATCTGGTAGCTGCCGTACAGGGTCAGCTTGTCCTCTTCCCAATGAGCGATGGCACAGTGCGGTTCCATCGCCGCACTGTTGTGGCCCGGAGTACGGTAAACCTGATCGACCGTGAAGGCAGCCTCCTGCATTGCCTGATCCACATCGCCCTGACTGAATTGCTTCTCATCCGGTTTCTCCACCTGAGCATCGGATGCTTCCGGATCCACTGCGGCTGACTCGTCTGCCTCGTAGTCCATGGTCAATGACTGAGCCGCATGACGAGCCCCTTCGAATGTCTCGGCAACAACCAGTGCGATGGGCTGACCCAGATACACTACATCCTTGACACCTTGAACCGGTGCTTCATTGGCCGTGCCCTGAGCAGGATTGCGTAGCAGCCGCTCGTCATCAATCACCGCAAGCACACCCTCCATCGACAGTAGCGCTTCCTTGCCAATGGAGAGAATTCTGCCTTTGGCGAAGGGCGCACGAACCAGCACCCCGTATGCCTGGTTATCAATTGCCCACTCATGCGCATATGTGGCGCTGCCGCTGACCTTCAATGGTCCTTCGGTACGGTCCAGTGGCTTGCCAATCAGCCCCTGGGCCATGTCATCCAGCCTCCGACGGGTATCAGGCTCATCCATGATCATCTTTGCGCTCATGCATCACCCCCAACGCTTGCCGCTTCACTGAGCACAGCAATCAATGTGCGTTTCAACAACGGAATCTTGAAGTCATTGCCACCATGTCCACTGGCATCGGCAAGCAGGCAGTCTGCAGCTTTCTCGAACAACTGCCTTGAAGGGGCCTGGCCGAGCAGCAATGCTTCCACCTCCGGATCTCGCCAGGGTCTGGGAGCAATGCCCCCGAAACTCAAGCCTACGTGTGAAAACATACCCGACTGCAGTTGAGTCACCGCAGCGACGGATGTCAGTGCAAAGGCATAAGAGGCACGATCACGCACCTTGCGATACCACTGATAGCTGTTCTCGATGGGCGCCGGCAAATGTACAGCGGTGATCAATTCACCACTTTCCAGCTGGTTTTCACGCTGTGGTGTCGCACCGGGCAGACAATAGAAATCCTGCAACGGTACCTGTCGACGACTGCCATCGGTTTGTTCAATTTCAACCGTGGCGCGCAACGCCTGCATGGCCACCGCCATGTCACTGGGGTGAGTGGCAATGCAGTGTTCGCTGCCACCAATGATTGCGTGCAATCGGTTCTGGCCTTGCAAGGCACTGCAACCGCTACCCGGATGTCGCTTGTTGCAGGGGGACGCCGTATCGTAGAAATAGTAGCAACGCGTTCTCTGCAGCAGGTTGCCTCCGGTCGTGGCCTTGTTGCGCAACTGAGCGGATGCGCCCGATAGCAAGGCACGTGACAGCACTGCGTAATGCTGCCGTATCCGGGCGTCAGCGGCCAGCGTACTGTTGGGTACCAGAGCGCCGATTCGCAATCCCCCGTCGTCATTCGGTTCGATGGAATTCAAATCGAGTCGATTGATATCGACCACGACATTCGGGGTCAACACTTCAAGCTTCATCAGATCCAGCAGATTGGTTCCGCCAGCAATGAACGATGCATTGCCTCCAGCGGCGATTGAGGTGGCCTGTTCGACGGACTCTGCCCGTTGATAATCGAAACTCTTCATGACTTGTCGCCCGCCTCGATGATGGCATCGACAATGTTGGGATAGGCAGAGCAACGACACAGATTGCCGCTCATACGTTCAGCGATTTCATCGGATGTCAGCTCTGGCGCATCCACCAGCGACACGGAAACATAGCTTGGCCAACCTTCCTTGATTTCATCGAGCATCGCGGTTGCCGAGCAGATCTGGCCCGGCGTGCAGTAGCCACACTGAAAGCCATCGTGTTTGACGAAGGCCTGCTGCATGGGGGACAGATTGTCCGAACTACCCAGACCTTCGATCGTCGTGATCTCATCTCCGTCGTGCATGACTGCCAGCGTCAGACAACTGTTGATGCGCTTGCCGTTGATCAGAATCGTACAGGCACCACACTGGCCGTGATCACACCCCTTCTTGGTACCGTTCAACTGCAAGTGTTGCCGCAGAGCGTCCAGCAGCGTTGTGCGAACATCAACCGACAATTCGTGCATCTCGCCGTTCACCCGGATATTCAGTGTCTGCATGGCCATTATCTACCAGAGGTATCTTGGTGGGATGCAAATCATATACGCCTGGCTCAGCCTGATTGCACGATTGAAAAGTTGACGGATACGGAACGCAGCCCGCTCTCATTCATGCCGGGATGATGCGACAAGGCAGGGGCGATCTGCAGCGTGCTCATTCCGGGATGATGCAACAAGTCAGGAGCGAGATGCAGCGTGCTATGGTCGCCGGACAGCGAGCCTGTCTGCTCGGCGTATCAGCCGCCGGATCGTTGGCGGGCTCCCCTACTCACCCTCCACGGTACCGGACAACACAAGCTCAGTGTCTGGCAACAGATTCGCGGCAATATCCGCTTCCGAATAGAGCAGTTGCCGCCGTGTTTTCATTGAATAGTCGAGACTCTGATCGATGAAGTGCGCAGAGCCCGGATCGGTGGATTGCGAGTAGCTCAACAAGCCATAAGCCAATGGCCCCTCGTCGGTGAATTCCAGACCGAAGTGCCAACTCGTACCCCGACCAATGGCCCAGCCTTCACCACTGGTGGCAGACAGACCTTCACTCGCTGGTAGCGTCGGGTTGTTGATGCGCGGGTAGATCGTGTCCTCGTGAACCGGCGAACGAACCACGCCTATGGCGTTGAACACACCTTCGTTACTACCGATACCGCCATGCCAAGGTATCGGGTCTGCCAGCGCCACTGCGGCCTGTCCGCCGAGCAGGCCCGCCGGTGGAACACCGCCAGACGGCGTCCAGGTCTGTACCGTACCCAGTGCGGCATCGTAGGCAATACCCGCTGCGTCCAGCGTATCCAGCGCGTCGGCAAGCAATTGCAAGGCGATATCCTCTGCCGTGCCGCGCCCCTCGGTCGGCAGCAGGTATTGCGTATTGGCCGGATCTGCCGGGTCGAACTGTACGTCGATCTCCACTGCGTCACTGTTGAACAGCTTCGCCAGAAAGACTCGGTAGACGTGAGCACCGACACTGTCGATGTTGTAGAGCCCGTCCCAGCCAGCCAGAACGGCACAGCCTTCGCTCACCGAGCGGGCGGTGTTGGAGCTGTTCGGCACCGGAGTATCTGCGATCAGTACGCAGCGTTCACGCAACTCTGGCAGCCCCAATTCGGCATACAGACCACGGTTGTTCCAGATCACATCGAGCAGCTCGCCGGCACCGAACAGGCTGTCCTGACCTGCCGGAGCGGTTGCCGCAAAGCCGGGCTCGTCCGGGTTCTGCAACATGCGAAGTCCCAGTTGCGTGCGCTCGTTCACCGGCAAGGATTCATCGCCATACAGGGCGGAGAAACCGGTCAGCTGCTCCGCCGGATTGCTCTGCCAGTGGCTGGAATTGGAGTTCTGCACGAAATCGCGACGCGCCAGCGCCGGCTTTTTATCGTAAGGCACCCGTCCGAGGCAATCACCTTCGACCCAATCGTCGCGCGAGGTACTGCCGTCGAGCAAGGTGATGCCATTGTCGAACAGCTGCGCGTAGTCGGCACTGGCTGTACGCTTTGCGTCGATGACCGCCAGCGCTTCATCGGACAGGTGCGGCACCGACGAAGAATCGATGTACCAGGCATTACCATCAGCGTCGGCATAGACGGTATTGGTCCACAAGGTACTGCCGCACGCCTTGAACACCTGCTGAAAATCGTCCAGATTCTGCGACATGCCCATGCCTAGCCAGCTATCTATCATCGCCGACACATCGTCATTGGCGTCGCGATAGGTATAGGCGGTACCATTGACACCCCAGGCCGGTAGTGCACCATTGGTGATGAGGTCAGCGGCCAGCATCGGACCGTATTCGGAGAACAGGAATTCGCGTTCCAGTAGCGTGGGCGTGTCGCTACCGTTCGCCACGGCAATCTGAATGGTGCGCGCCGTGAAGGGAATGGTCTCACCATCCTTCACGTAGGCACGCTCATCGCCCTCGGCCAATGTCAGCTCATACCAGGTGAACCGAGTACCGGTACTGACCGTGTGTGACCAGGCCACCGATTCGTTGAAACCGATCAATGGCAATGGCACACCGGTCAGCGTTGCGCCATTGACGTCGTAGTGTCCCGGCACACTCAAGTGCATCTGGTACAGACGACGTGGCCCGCTATAGGGAAAGTGCGGATTGGCCAACAGCGCACCGCGACCACCCTCCGACAGCTCGGCACCAATGCCCCAGGCATTGCTGGCCAGGCCCGTCTCTTTCGGCAGGCGTAGTGAGACCGCCTCCTTCAGGTTGATATTCTGCCACGAGGAAAGACTGGCACTGCTGCTTTCATCGACGACCACCGTAGCTTGTGCAGAGCTGCCTGGCGGCACCGCCGCATAGATGGCACCGGTTACGAACAGATCACCACTGGCATATTTCGCAACGGAGGTGTAGTAGGCCACCAGATCCTCGCGCGTGATTTCCCGCACCCATGGCTGATCTCGACAGGCTGGAGGCAGCTCACCACTGTCTGTTTCCCTGAGGTACTGGTTGTAACCGGCAGCAAAACCGTCAATCAGTGCCTCACTGGCCGGAGTCAGTTCCACACTCTGAGCACCGCCAGGCGGCGCAGTGATGATCCTGTATGAGAAGTCAGACAGGATATTGGCATTGTTCTCACCCGGGCCGAAAAACAGCGAACGCTCCCCTCGTACCTTGACGATGCTCTCGGCAATCAGACACACATTGTCGCTGGCCTGCACATAACCCGCACCGAAGGCCACCGACGCGAAATCCTCACCGCGGATGTGCGGCACGCCTCCCGTCGTGAATCGTATGCTTGCCTCCACCGTACCATCGGTTGCTATCAGCGGCAGACCACCCCCGACGACGCCCCCTGTCGAGTCACCGTCATCGTTGCTGGAACAAGCACTCAGGACGGTGACGAGCGTGGCGTACAATATGGCGCGACTGGGGTAATTCATACAGGACACTCCTGTGTTTCAGCATAAATGACAACGCTACATTGCAAGGTATCAGAGTCGTGGGGGTTTCTCTACTGGGACGGCAGGTAGTTGCCTGGTTCCGAGGAACGATCGCAATGCCTCTTCCCAATCCTTGTTCTCTTGATCTGAGTGAGCTCATGGCTGTAGTACACAACATAATCGAACAAATGACCTAACAACCGACTGTTCACTTTCCGGTTGGATAATTCCACGGCAACCACTTCTCCGCCATGGTCTGTACTGAAATCCACCCGGATTTCTTAACTCAGAATTGGGTTGACTATGCGACTGTTTGATATACAAATCGATAATCAACAGGCTCATGATGAGGCGTGCTGTGTATTGCTATTAGTGCAAGGTTGTATCCGCCTGATTGCCGGCCTTATTGGAATTCTGTCTACGTAATCGGCTCATCAATTCCCCCAGCCCCCCTGAGCAGGCATTTGATGGCGGAGTGCTATCTGATGCTCAACTCCTGGAAGTCGACGCAGGGGGATCCAGGCCCAAATTGCCCCCAGCTGACAATGAAAGTCCGCGATGGCTAAATCTGGAGTCAACAGCACCAGAATTGACATAGACCTGCGCAAGTCAAGATCCCATTCGCGACAGTACCGGGCATTGTCGAGACCAGCCTCTCGTCAGACAAGTACCTGACTTTCACTATAAGCGTGACAGTTGAATATTTGACGGTGTGAAGACATGAATTATTGCTCACTGCAGACGGTAATTATCTTTTGGTGAGCGATTCCGGATCATTGAATGACGTTGACCTCCAGTGCCTTGAATTCAAGGTAATCTGTCATACAGCCAAGACAAGCATCTGATTCAAAACGGATTTTCCAAAGCGTGGATCCCAGGATGTTCGCTTCGAACGGCTCATAATCCTGCAGCCCGTAAAAAATGCTTGAAAAAATCGCTCGTCGTGAATTACTATCCAACATATGGTTATTAATTCAAATGCGAGCGCGACACCTTCAAGCCTTCGTAAAACCCACCGAGGGATGATTCTGTCGCGAATCAAGGCGGAGCCGGGCATTTCTCGAGCTGAGTTGGCACGCATGTGCGGCTTCTCGGAAATGGCCGCAACCCGAATTGTCAGAGAGTTACTGGCCGCTGGCATCATCGAAGAATCCAACGCCAGGGAAAAAGCCAAGTCCGGAACAAAGAAGAAGCACGTCGGCAGACCGAAAACCGGCCTTCATATCGTGAAGGATGGCTTGTTTGCAGTAGGGATCACGGTGTCTGCCTATCATTCGGAAGTGTCGATCTGTGACGCGGATGGTCAGCATCGCGCGAGCAGTCGTCTTGACAATGTTCCGTTTGACAATGTGCCTGATGCCGCTCGGGTCTACGCCCATGCGTTGCGAGACTTGATTGAAACCTCTGGTATAGACGTTGATCGAATTGCCGGCGTCGGAGTAGCACTGTCCGCCAGAACATTGCCCGACCGTGGTGAGATCGTGAAATCCGACTACTTTGGCTGGTTAAACGACGGTGGTCAGTTCCGTCGCGAAATCCAGAAGGTGATCAATCTACCTGTCGAAATTGAAAACATAGCCAATGCACTAGCCATTGCAGAAATGCGGTTTGGTGCCGCGCGCAATGTTGCCGATTTCACGCTGATTCACGTCGCGACTTTCGTTGGTGCGGGTGTGGTTTCGGACCACCGTTTGGTGCGAGGAAATTCCGGAATTTCCGGTCAGTTGGGACATTTTCGGGCAGAAGATCGGCCTCTGGTTTGCGTATGCGATCGACATGATTGTCTCAACCTCTCGGCAACGGGTTTTGGACTGTTGTCGCGGATGGGCAAGTTGGACCATCGGGCTTTTGACACATCGAAATTATCATTCTATGCCAACTCCCTGCTAGCCGCCCTCAATGACCCGGAAGCCACCGATCTGGTTGCTGAGGCCGGTGAACAACTCGCCCCTGCGCTGGATAGTGTCGCCAAACTTCTGGGCCCGAAGTTGATGATCATCAGCGGCTATCTTGGCGCGAATGACTGCTATTTCAATGCACTTGAGGCCGTACTGAAGCATCAATTCGACTACGATCCGCAAGGGTCTTACCAATTGGTGAAGGGCACGATAGCCTCGGTGGAATCTGCGGCGCTGCTGGCTTTGCACGCGTTTTGTTATTCCAACCGTTTTGACTACGACCGGTTTGCGCGCACGTCAAAACACTCAGAGGATGCTTTCCATGGGTGATTCGGCGTACGCCAAAGCTCTCTCGCTTGTCATCTCGATTACTGCAGTAATCCTTGTCGGATTAACGCTTTATACCGCTTTCTTTGGCGTCTATCCGGATGGCATCCAACGTAGCGCTCATCTTTTGCTTGTGATGATCCTCGTTTTCTCAATGTCTCTCAAGGCGACACTCCTCCGCGATACCGACAATGCACAAGGCCCGGCTGTTCTGATCAGGCAGGCCTGGATCATTCTCATGCTCGTCGGATCAGTAATTGCGACGGGCCATCAACTGTTCAATTTCGATGCGATCAACAATCGGTACGGGTCGATAACGCAATACGAGATCTATTTTGGCGCCATACTAGTCATTGCCCTGTTCGATGCCTGTCGCCGCACCATCGGTTGGCCAATCATCCTGCTTGCCAGCATTTTCATTCTCTATGGACTATTTGGGTCCTATTTGCCCGCCCCACTGGCGCATCGTGGCTATTCACTTCAGCGGGTAGCATCACAGATCTATCTCGGAGGGGGTGGCATCTTCGGCACACCGCTGGGCGTGAGTGCGACTTTTGTTACTGGAGTCGTTGTGCTCGGCGCTTTACTCGAGAAGACCGGCGCAGGTCAGGTATTGATGGATTTTGCGACCGCTCTTACCGGACGGATGCGCGGTGGGCCCGCGAAGGCGGCAGTTGTCGGATCCAGCCTGATGGGCATGATTTCGGGTACTGCGGTTGCCAACGTATTGACAACGGGACCAATCTCGATCCCTCTGATGCGTAAAAGTGGATACCGCAAGGAAGCAGCTGGAGCAATTGAAGCCGTGTCGTCTACCGGTGGGCAATTGATGCCGCCAGTCATGGGCGCGGCGGCCTTCATCATGGCGGAATTCACCGAAACCTCCTATCTGACTATCGCCAAAGCCGCGTTCCTGCCAGCGGTAATCTTCTACGCCGTTCTACTGGCAATGGTCCATTTCGAGGCCATCAAGCGCAACATCCCGGCCTTACGTGATGCAGATTCGATTACGGAATGGGGGTCGATCCTCAAGCATTCCTACCTTCTGATCCCATTACCGGTTTTCGTCAGCATGCTGCTTAACGGCAATTCGATCATGTTGTCGTCATTCTGGGCGATCGTGGCCTCCACCATGGTTAGCTACTTGAACAGGGCAACTGCCCTCACTCCGCGCCGGATTGTCGATACCTGTATCGCTGCCACCAACGCGGTTATCCCCGTCGCTCTGGCCTGTGCCGCTGCAGGTGTAATCATCGGGATCATCACGTTGACGGGTATCGGACTGAAGTTCTCGACCCTGGTTGTCGCATTTTCGGGCGGCTCGCTGCCTCTGGCGCTGGTTTTGACGATGCTGACCTGTCTTGTTCTGGGCATGGGCCTACCGACCGCAGCGGCCTACATCCTGGTTGCCACACTGGTGGCCCCTGCATTGGTAGACCTCGGCGTCAGCCTACTGGCGGCGCATCTCTTTGTTCTCTATTCAGCAATGCTGTCATCAATAACTCCGCCCGTAGCCTTGGCAGCCTATGCTGCAGCTTCAATTGCAAACGGCAACCCTCTCAAAATAGCGGTGCTGTCCTGCAAATTTGGCATGGCAGCATTTGCAGTCCCCTACTTCTTCGTTTATGACCCCGCGATCCTGGGACTGGAGGTGACATGGGTTCAGATCACCTTGTCCTTCGTCACTGCGATCCTGGGCGGCATTTGTGCCAGCGCCGCCCTGATGGGGTATTTCACTGACCGTCTGAGCATGGTCAAACGTCTCATCTTTGCGATAGCCGCCATTTTCTTCATGAACTCGGATTGGCGTATTGATCTTGCCGCCTTCGCAATTTTAGCAGCCCTTGTCTATTGGACATCACGCCGAGCTACACCATTGGCAAAAACAGAAACCAAGACAGGGTAATAACCACAAAATCAAACCCCGGAGGGAGATACCAGATGAAGCTTGACCTCAAGATCATTCTCTTTACAGCGACCACATTGGTCGTCCCGACTTTCACACAGGCCGCGGACTACTTGTCAATCGGCTCCTGCCCCGTAACCTGTACCGCCTACACCTGGTCGGCAGGTATCGCCGATGTGATCAACAAGAACGTGGAGGGCGTGCAAGCTACGGCCGAAGAAACCAAAGGCTATGTAGCCAATATCGCTTTGATGCAAGGTGGGGAAATGGAAGCCTCGATGGCAACGTCCTTGTCCGCCTATGAAGCCTATACGGCCACTGGGAACTACGAAGGCTCGGAGGCCGGCAAGGTCATGGCCTGGATGTCGATTGCGCCGGTTGCCATGCACATCATTGCGCTTGAAGGTGGGCCTGTGAACTCGATTGAAGACCTCAAGGGCAAGCGCATTGGCATGGGCCAGCCGGGTGGCGTTTCCATGCTTGATGCAAACGCACTGATGGCCAAGGTCGCTGGTGAGGATTTTGAACCTTTCCGGGTTCGCCTGGGCGATATGGTTGACATGCTGAGTGACGGCAACATCGACGCTGCATTGTGGAACGGGTCTTTCCCACTTGCCCCGTTGATCAAGCTGAGTGCGCAGCGCGATCTGAAGCTTATTCCCGTCGAAGACGACTTCCTTGATGCCCTGCGTGCGGATTATCCACCCTACTTCCGGCTGTCCATTCCGAGCGGCACCTATGAAGATGTCAAAGACGACACCCCAACGTACGGGCTGGCGAATGGACTGGTAATCCTGGCTGATGTACCCGAAGAACGGGTCTATCAGATGACCAAGGCGATTTTCGAAAATCTTGACGCTCTGGCAGGAGTACATCACGCGTTCAGCAGAGTGTCCGCAGACACGATCCTCAACGGTTTTGGTTCTCCGTTGCACCCTGGTGCATTACGCTACTACCGCGAAATCAATGTGCCAGGTATCGAGGAGTTCGTCGCCAGAACGGGTGGCTGATTCGTCACCTCCGCCCTTCGGTTCGCCTCAGTTGCGCGGGCCGAAGGTAAATTTTCAATAATCAGGATTCTGCCATGTCTCGCCCGAATATCCTTGTCATCCAAGCCGATCAGATGACTGCCCTGTGCCTGTCCGCTTATGGCAAACCTTACGCCATTACGCCGAACATCGACAAGATGACCAGGAACGGAACAACCTTCACCAACAGCTATTGCAACAATCCGGTTTGCGGTCCGTCGAGGGCGTCGATGATGACCGGTCGATTGCCGTCTGATGTTGGCGTATTCGACAATGGTGCGGAATTTCTGCCATCGGAGCCGACCTTCGCACACTACTTGCGCACGCTTGGCTACAAGACGACACTTTCCGGCAAGATGCATTTTGTGGGCCCTGATCAGCTTCACGGGTTCGAGGAGCGCTTGACCACGGATATCTACCCATCCGACTTTGCCTGGACTGCAGATTGGGATCAGACAGACGAGCCCTATGCTCCTTCAGTCATGAGCCTTCTGAGCGTAGTCGAGGCTGGGCATTGCGAGCGAAATCTCCAAATCGATTACGACGAGGAAGTGTTCAGCGCCGCCAGGCAAGAGATGTACAACCACGCGCGATCGACTGATGACAGGCCATTCATGCTGCATGTCTCTTTCACGCAACCTCATAACCCATTCGTCGCTGGCAAGAAGTATTGGGACATGTATGAGGGCATCGACATCCCGGAGCCCGAAGTCGCGCATATACCCTATGAAGACCGCGACCCCTGGGCGCAGAGGTATTTTCTGACCATCCGGCAAGACGAGTTCGATATCACGCCGGAGCAACTCTACAACGCGCGTCGTGGCTACTTTGCGATGGTCACTCATTTCGATGAGTTGATTGGCGGTCTGGTAGAGACGCTTGAAAGCATTGGTCAGCTGGACAATACCTATATTTTCATTACATCAGACCATGGTGAAATGCTGGGAGAACGAGGTATGTGGTTCAAGTTCAACCCTTATGAGGCATCGGTCCGGGTACCACTGATTGCACAGGGTCCAAAACTGAAAGCCGGCCACCGGGAAGACGCGCTGGTCTCGCTGGTTGATTTGCTGCCGACCTTTGTGGACATTGCAAGCGATGGAAAATTCGACAGCTATGTAGCCCCTCATGACGGGCGCAGCCTGTTCGATTTACCTGCTCGTGGAAGCGCTGACGACAAGATATTCATTGAATTCAACGGCGAAGGCCTCTATGCCCCCGCACTGATCATGATCAAGGGTAACCTGAAACTGGTACACAGCCGGACCGATCCGAAGATGCTCTTTGATCTTGAAAAAGACCCGCTTGAATTGGTCAATTTGTCGGAAGATCCCGCTTATCAGGACGCCATGAACGCGATGTTTGCCGAAATGCAGGCACGCTGGGATGAAGATGATCTCGACCAGCGTATCAGGACATCACAGCGCAAGCGCATCTTCGTTCAGAACGCCATGAAGCACGGCCGCTTTCCATCGTGGGACTTTGGGCCGGCTTATGATCCGTCGAAGGTTTATGTGCGCGGTGGAAGCGACCCAAGCACAACGGCAACCAAACAGCGCGGACGCTATCCTTACGTCCCTGTTACTCCACCTCAGTACCCGAGAAATGCAAAGAAACAAGATCGGTGCGGAGGCAATACCTGATGATTATGGTTTGGAGCTGTTGATAATGGATTTCGTGCTGTGGCAGGTTGATACACAGCGGGGACCAAATGAGTGATGAGAAATAGCAGGGTTTGGAAGGCTTTCAGATAGTCAGGTGGAATCGACTGTTTTTTCAGCACAGCGTTCTTGCGGTCATGGGAATGGCTTGGAGTGGCGCTGCTTCGAAATCGTCATCGGATGATTCCGGGTTTGCGAGGCAGCTTTGCCGACGATTGAGGGTCTTAGCTGCATTATATGACAATCGCACAGATGATTATCAATCAGGGTGAGAGCCGCGCTCGCCCTGAACAAGGCCATGCCGCCGGCAAGACAACGCCCCATTCAATTTATCTACTATAAAAGAAGAGCCACCGATACGACGTCGGGCTCGTTCAACCAACGGATCAAGTCGCGGCGTGGCGCGACTTTTTCTTAGTCACTCGATTTGCATTTAGTTTCAAATGACCTGTAACTACCGGTTAGTATTTAGAGTGGCGTTCCCATTCGGCGTAAAACTACGGTTTACAACGATATATATTTACGGATCTCGCGGCTTCGGATCAGCGATCCTGTCTGCTCGGTCAGTGCCTTGATGGCAAGATGTATCCTACGGACACCCATTGATGAGATCCATCCGTGGTCGGCTGCGCCGTCGGAATCTACCAGGGTTCCGCCTGTCGGCTGCAGTACCTTCGGTACTAAAGGCGGTGCCCTGCGCTTCTGATCCCTCACCCTCTTGCACCTTCCGATACACTACGGACGTTGAAGAGTTGATACGCCGTGGTGTGTTGAGGACGGACCACACATGGGCAGGTTATTTTCGATGCGGTTCCAGATATCTGAGTAGTGGTTGTCGAATAGAGAAACCGCCTCTTCGCCAGCACCTTCAAGAGCCTGATAAAATTGCTGCTCGTTACCAGGCACAGGCTCCCACCGCATTGTAGGCTGGTATTCAACGTATTGCCGGGTCTGTTGCTCGAGCTCGATCAACCTACCCAAGGGAAATTGTTCCCCCAGTCTGTCATTGAAGGATGCCCGGAAGAATCTCTGCAATACCAGGAACTGCCCCAAGGGAATCATGAATTCGTCTGCGGACATTCCAAGGGTTTCTATCGCGTATTCGGGAATCTTTTCTTCCTTCAATATACCGTTGACGCGTTTCATCTGATCCACCGAAAAATCCAGTGCCTTTGCGGTGGACTCATCGGCCCTACCGTCGTAGCGACTGCGAGCAGCAAAAGTGGTATGCAGCCAAAGATCAACGTGGTCAAGAGCGTTGTCTGACAAGGCCGCAAACTCGAACTTATCGTCCAATCTGCGTTCTTTCTCCCTGAACTGGGAAGTATGGTCCTCAAGGTACCAGTAACGAATCGGCAGACTGGTTCCCTGAAAGCCGTCGCACAGGCACTGCCCGGCCTGAACCGGATCGCCCGCCGCGCAAGCCAAGGTCTTCTCCACCAGAACGGAGGAAGCTTGCTCCCCGAGGTCTGTATCCATGAACTCTCGTGAGCGCATGGCCAGATCCTCTGGCACTACCACACCGTCAGCCACCACATTCTGAAACCCGGCTGCGGAGCAGTACGACTCATCGCCCGCAGCAATGCCCTCGGCAATCATCGCGAAATATTGCCAGCGACGGATGGCCATGCGCTGCTCGGCAATGTCCCGCAATCGCGGGTCGACCAAAGATTCTTCAGTGTTGAAGGTAAAGGAGTCCACGAGGCGGTCCGCTTCGATAACGCGACAGCCCAACGGCGTATCGGCTAAAGCCGGGTGTAGGTAGGTCAGCCGAGACATGAGATTCCCATCGCCCGGCGTGATGGTGACAGCGACCACTCGCTGGTCTGCTGCATAGCGCAGAGCCTGATTGAGGATGCCCGCATCAAACACACCGATCTCATGGGCACTGCCACCGTTCTCGATACTCAACGATACTTGACCTTCACCCTGCCACTTCCAGTCGACTTGTCTCACATCGAAATCATCTGCTTCAGGATCTTGACCGAAGAGGACACCACGCACCTTGAAGCTTCGAGAGGCTGTGCGGAAATTCGTCGATGACGATCGACGCGGAGCATCTTGCCCAATGGCCTGTCCTAGGCCTTCACTGATACCTTGGGCCACTGTCGGGAAAATCTCGGAGTAGCCACCAAAATTCCTCACGATAGCCGCGCGTTGATTAACAGGGGCGCGATCGGCAACGCTCTGCGCCACTTGACTGGCAATCCGCTGATCGACCGCCTCCGCCGCCGTGGCTCTCCACCCTCTGGCCGAATCCGATGCCACCTGGCGTACCAATGTTTCCGATTCCGGGGTCAAGCTGAACCGGAATGATCTCATTTTTTCGGCCACTTCACTGTGCGCTTGTCCCAGCAGTGTCTCTACCACCAAGTGATTGGCGTACGCTCTTGACCATTTTCCAACGGCCTTCTCCCCGATTTCCCGAGCCAAATCTGCACCTTGCCTGGCCAGCTCGTTGTCCAGGCTGCCACCACCGGCACTGAAGGTCTGCCCAACCATTCTCGCAATGAGATTCCCTTGCGCATCCAGAGCTCCCATGGGAATGCCGTATCGTTGATTCACTCGCTGATGCAGCCTTGCCAGCAAGCCTGGGTCTCGTCGATCCAAGGCCTCGAGGACGGGTGCCAGATCTCGCTCGATTCGACGTAGTACCGTTTCAGGTTCCTGAAAACGAGGGCCGATACTTTCGCTGGCCGCAGCTCGCAAGCGTTCCGACCTACCAATCGGCGATGCTATCTCTTGCCGCAGAACGGCAGCTCGCACGAAATCGGTGCGCGAATGCCTCGCTGGCCGAACACCGGCGCTTCGCTCCAGAATACCGGATTGCATCATCTGCTGAAGACTGACTCGCGCCACATGCGCAGACACGCGAGCGACACGTTCGGCAGCATCGAGGTCAAACAACTCGTCGTCCGTGCCGTCGTCTTCTTCGACTTCCGCGATTTCGACTACCGTATTGACTTCCCGCTCGAGATCGGCCTGCAGCGAGTGGACACGCAGGTTGTTCACTGCTAGCCGCATGCTATCGGCGAGCGGCTCCGACGTCCATCCGATCAATGAGATCACCAGCAATGCGGTGACGAGCATGGATAGTGGACGATTAACCAGCTCAAGGTCAGCCGAGAGCCGCCTGCTAGACAGCACGCGCGCCAGCAGATTCGGCTGATCCTCAGGCTGTTGCGTTTGATTCACGGAAAGAACCTCCTCCACATCGAGCTCCTTGCGTGCAATCTCCATCGCAGTCAGAGAGAACAGATCGCCCAGCTCCGCCCTCAACTGCTCACGCTCAGCCAGCAACTCCTTGGACACGCCCATCTCGGAAAGCCGTCGTAACAACCCGGCGACCCGTTCCACCAATTCGGACAACTCAGGCTCATCGGCGTACGCAAGAAGACGGTTCGGATCAGCGCTCAATTGCTCGAAAATCTGTTCGGCTCTCGTCGTCCATGCTGCGACCACCCGCGACCTGGCATGTCTAGCCACCAGATACAAGGCGATAGCCGATCCGATGATGCCGATCCAAATAGCCGTGGTGGCGTAGTTTTCCACGAAATCACTAACGGACCGATGAAGACTCGTCAAACCATTTATCAGGGACTGACCCGCCGAATGGTCAATGCCTGAGAAGAGATCGAACAACCAGATCAGAAACACCACTAGACACAGAGACAGCAGTGCGGCACCAGCAGCATCTCTAAGCTTTTCACACGCGGCGAGTATGCCGATCTTTGCCACTTTCTGATGCAAGTTTTTCGTCTTCCAACCAGATTGCAACAGTGGCACAATCCAGAAATGAGTTAGTGACCACAAGGCGACGAAGATTGCGAGCAATGCAACGGGGTTCATTGGACTACCTCCCACTGATTATCAGGACTATTCGAATAGCGCTGCAAGCGAACAGCTACCCACACAATTTCCTGTGGTTTCCTCTGTCGCCAGGTCATTATCAATCAACAATCAAATTGGCATATCCGAAATTCCTGCATACAGATTAAAATGTACTTGACTGTCAACTTCATCTACGTTTTGTTTCTGTCCCATGACAAGATTCAATCGCGACGCAGAAATGACTTACCAACCGTTAGTGACAACGGTTGATAACCAAGCAGCCGTAAATATCTATAACATAATGAATCTGGACGCTCACCACCCATTTAGACTAGCCAACATTTTGACCAGACAATCGACTAGCCCGAGAATCTCAGTGCGCCGTGGAAAGGTCGCACTCTCTAGAGGGTTAGCCTCAATGTGACAAAACTACGCCGCGTTTTGAGCGGATCGCTCGTATGCCTGAAAGGTTACCAGGAGTTTTGGGTTGATTCCGATCTCCAGAATAGCTTTGCCTGCATTATTCACCAAACGCCCGGCTCGATTGATCAGCTCATTCCGCAGTGTCTGTATCTGCGCGTACTG
>CANLXI010000004.1 GCA_947495035.1 uncultured Granulosicoccus sp. | reverse complement strand
CGTGCCTGCGTGCCTGCGTGCCTGCGTGCCTGCGTGCCTGCGTGCCTGCGTGCCTGCGTGCCTGCGTGCCTGCGTGCCTGCGTGCGAACAGCCTCGTCTTACACAAGGCAATGGTCAAATTACCCTGCCCCATGGGAAAGCAGCCGACAGCCTTTGCCGCACCATCGTGTTTCGATACTTGACCAACAATGCCTTGAGTGTTGCCGACCCTGGCAAACGAGGCGGTCTGTCTGACGCTTTTCTTGACGTGGAACAAATCCCCACGCACCGCAGTCCTATGGGTATGCAACGACGTTTCATCGAGAAAAACCTGTGTGACAAAGGAGTAACGGACTGTTTCTTGCTGAAGTAGCTGCACGACGACCTGCGGGAAATTCGCAGAAATCAGTGTTAATGACACCGTGACAGAAACTGAATGAGTCACTATCGTTTAAGTCGAAGCGGCGAAATCGAATTTGAAAATCTGCTATGCACTACGGTGAGCGCTTGAAGGGATTGCAACGTATCAGTCGTATGTTCATGCCATGAATAATTGACCCGCAACTGAACGACATGCTATGTCGGTATGTGCGCAAGGTTGCTCTGGAGGTTCTAACGTGAAACTGTTCGAAACCTACCGCGAGACTTACGCCAAGGCTCGCGACGAAGAAATGTCCCTGATGGACTACCTTGAGTTGTGTCGGGAGGATCCCCTGACATATGCCAGTGCCGCGGAGCGGATGCTTGCGGCCATCGGCGAACCCGAATACGTGGATACCCGCGAAGATCCGCGACTGTCGCGAATCCACTCGAACCGGGTGATTCGTCGATACCCGGCATTCAAGGACTTCTACGGAATGGAAGAGGCGATTTCACAGATCGTCTCCTACTTCACTCATGCCGCGCAGGGCCTGGAAGAGCGCAAGCAAGTGCTCTATCTGCTGGGGCCGGTGGGCGGCGGCAAGTCTTCCATCGCCGAGAAACTGAAGCAGTTGATGGAGTCCTTCCCGATCTATGCCCTGAAGGGTTCTCCCATCAACGAGTCCCCACTGGGCCTGTTCAACCCGGAGCGTGAAGCTGATGCGCTGCAAGAAGAATACAAGATTCCCAAGCGTTATCTGACCGGCATCATGAGCCCCTGGGCCATCAAACGGCTTGAGGAATTCAACGGTGATCTGACGCAATTCAAGGTGGTTCGAATACAGCCTTCCGTACTGCGACAGGTAGCCATTGCCAAGACAGAACCGGGAGACGAGAACAATCAGGATATTTCCTCGCTGGTCGGCAAGGTCGACATCCGCATGCTGGAGTCGTTCTCTCAGGATGACCCGGATGCCTACAGCTATTCCGGCGGGCTTTGCCAGGCCAATCAGGGCCTCCTTGAGTTCGTGGAGATGTTCAAGGCGCCCATCAAGATGTTGCATCCGCTGTTGACTGCCACCCAGGAAGGCAACTACAAGGGAACGGAAGGATTCTCCGCCATGCCCTTCCAGGGCGTCATCCTGGCTCACTCGAATGAATCCGAATGGCGCTCATTTCGTAACAACAGGAATAACGAGGCATTTCTCGACAGAATCTACATCGTCAAGGTGCCCTACTGCCTGCAGGCTTCCGAGGAGGTCATGATCTACGAAAAACTTCTGGCCAACAGCTCGCTTTCCGATGCTCCCTGCGCGCCTGGCACCTTGAACATGATGGCGCAGTTCTCGGTCCTGTCTCGTCTGGTTGAACCGGAGAATTCCAATGTGTTCACCAAGATGCGTGTGTACGATGGCGAGAATTTGAAGGATGTCGAACCCGATGCCAAATCGGTACAGGAGTACCGGGATTTCGCCGGCATAGACGAAGGCATGAGTGGAATCTCGACCCGTTTTGCCTACAAGGTGTTGTCCAGTGTATTCAATTACGATCAGAGCGAAGTAGCGGCAAACCCGGTGCATCTGATGTACGTGCTTGAACAGCGCCTGCTGCGGGAACAATTGCCCGATGAGGTACAGCGACGCTACATCGAGCTGATCAAGGGCTATCTGGCACCACGCTACGCCGACTTCATCGGCAAGGAAATCCAGACAGCCTATCTGGAATCCTATTCCGAGTACGGTCAGAACATCTTTGATCGCTATGTGACCTATGCGGATTACTGGATTCAGGATGAAGACTATCGTGATCCGGAAACCGGCGAGAGTTTCGATCGTGCACAACTCAATGACGAACTGGAGAAGATCGAGAAACCGGCAGGCATTGCCAATCCGAAAGACTTTCGCAACGAGATCGTCAACTTCGTGCTGCGCGCTCGCGCCAACAAGGGTGGCAAGAACCCTTCCTGGACCAGTTACGAGAAGCTTCGCGAAGTCATCGAGAAGAAGATGTTCTCCAACACCGAAGAACTGTTACCGGTCATTTCCTTCAACGCGAAATCATCCTCGGATGAGGCAAGCAAGCACGAGAGCTTTGTCAAGCGCATGATCGAAAAGGGCTATACCGAAAAGCAGGTTCGTCTGTTGTGCGAATGGTATCTGCGGGTCAGAAAATCGCAGTAGCGGGAGACATACATCATGTCCGTCATCATCGACAGACGTCTGAATGATCGCAACAAGAATGCCGCCAATCGAGCGCGCTTCATGCGGCGTTACAAGGCTCAGATCAAACGTTCGGTTGCGGACATGGTGTCCGAGCGATCCATTCAGGACATGCAGAAAGGCGGCAAGGTCAAGTTGCCGGCCCGCGACGTCTCTGAACCGCATCTGCGTCATGGCAACGGCGGCGACCGGGAAATGGTACTGCCCGGGAATCGCACCTTCAATCCGGGAGATCGCCTGAAGCGCCCTCCCGGTGGCGGAGGCGATGGTGACGGCAGTGGGGATGGTGAAGGCGGCAGCGGTGAAGACAACTTCACCTTCGCCCTGTCACGCGAGGAATTCATGAACCTGTTCTTCGATGACCTGGAACTGCCTCATCTGGTCCGGACGCAGGTTGGTGACATCAAGGAACTCAAACCGCAACGCGCCGGCTACACATCACAGGGCTCGCCCACCAATCTGTCGGTGGTGCGAACCATGCGGCAGGCACTGGGCAGGCGCATAGCCCTGCGCAGCGGTGCAAGACGTCGCCTCGATGAAATCGAGGCACTGCAAACCGACGATCCCGACAATGAAGCTCAGCAGGTAGACGAGTCCGAAATCGAGCTGCTGAAGAAGCGCATCGAGCGAGTGCCCTTTCTCGATGACATCGATCTACGGTTTCGCAACAGAATCATGGTTCCCAAGCCCATGAGCCAGGCAGTGATGTTCTGTCTGATGGACGTATCGGCTTCCATGAACGAGCAGCGCAAGGATCTGGCGAAACGCTTCTACACGTTGCTGCACCTGTTTCTGACACGTAAATATGAGCGCGTGGAGATCGTTTTCATTCGTCATACGAATGATGCCGATGAGGTCGATGAACAGACCTTCTTCAATGATCGGAAGACCGGTGGCACCGTGGTCTATTCGGCCCTGGAACTCATGCGCGAGGTGATTGCGGCTCGGTATCCGGCAGATCAGTGGAATGTGTACGCCGCGCAAGCATCCGACGGCGACGCCTTTGGCGCCGACCCGGAACGCAGTCGCGGATTTCTCGAAGATCATCTGTTGCCGCTGGTTCGCTATTACGCCTACATCGAGGTGAGTGAGCAGACAAGTTCACGTATCTCGACGCTGGCTTCCACCTATCAGCGCATCGAGTCGCCGCATTTTGCAATGGCCTCGGTCAGCGAGCACCGAGATATCTACCCGGTATTTCGTACGCTGTTTTCTTCAGACACGGCGGGAAACACTCCATGAACAGCGCTCAACCATTGTCGCAGGGACCCGACTGGAACTTCGATCTGATCGAGAAGTACGACCTGGCCATCAAGGAGGTGGCCGTTGGCGAGTTCGGGCTTGATTGCTACCCGAATCAGATAGAGATCATCGCCTCGGAGCAGATGCTGGATGCCTATGCCTCATCCGGTCTGCCAATTTCCTACCCACACTGGTCCTTTGGCAAGCAGTTCATCATTCAGGAAGAAGCCTATCGCAAAGGAGCTCAGGGGCTTGCCTATGAAATCGTCATCAACTCCGACCCCTGCATTTCCTATCTGATGGAGGAAAACTCCATGCCGCTGCAGGGTCTGGTCATCGCGCATGCCTGCTACGGTCACAACTCGTTTTTCAAGGGAAACTACCTGTTCCGTCAATGGACCAACGCCGACGCCATTGTGGACTACATGGTCTTCGCCAAGAACTTCGTCCGCCGCTGTGAGGAGCGACACGGGATACAGGCCGTCGAGGACATGTTCGACGCCTGCCATGCCTTGCGCGACTATGGTGTGTCACGTTATCAGCGACCGCGCCAGCTCTCGGTTGCCGAGGAGCTGAACCGGCAACGCGAGCGAGAGGAATACGAGTGGAAGCGTCATGACGAAATCTGGAGTACGATTCCCGTCGCAGCCAATGACGAACCGTCGGAAAAACCGGCAGGCACCGTGGAAGAGCCACAAGAGAATCTGTTGTATTTTCTGGAGAAATACTCGCCAAAGCTCGCTGGCTGGCAGCGTGAGATCATCCGCATCGTGCGCAAGATGGGACAGTACTTCTACCCTCAGGGCCAGACCAAGGTCATGAACGAAGGTTGGGCAACCTTCTGGCACTACACGATTCTGAACCGCATGTACGACAAGGGTCTGGTCGATGATGGATTCATGATCGAGGTACTTGCCTCTCACTCGAACGTCATCGCGCAACGCGGGTTCGATGAACGGGGCTACGGAGGATTCAACCCCTACGCGCTCGGATTTGCCATGTTCATGGACATCAAGCGCATGTGTGAGCATCCGACCGAGGAGGACCGGTACTGGTTCCCGGAAATCGTGGATACGCCCTGGCAGGAAACGCTGGATTTTGCCATGCGGAATTACAAGGATGAGTCATTCATAGCCCAATATCTGTCCCCGAAACTCATCCGAGAGTTCCATATCTTCGCCATCGCTGATCAGGAGGAAAAGGAGTACCTGGAAATAGACAGCATCCACAACGAGGAAGGCTACCGACGTGTGCGCCGACTTCTCTCGGAGCAGTACAACCGCGATGGCCAATATCCCGATCTGCAGATAACCGGCTTCGATCTCAATGGTGATCGATCACTGACCGTGCAACATCGCCTGCATCGCAATCGACCCTTGTCGAAGGAATCGGATATCGTACTCAGGCATCTGCAGAAGCTGTGGGGGTTCGACATGCATCTGGAGACGGTCAAGGAGGACGGAACACTCACGGACAAGAAGACCTTCGCAGCCTGATGGATGGGGCAGAACCCTGCCCTTTTTTTTGTGTGCCTTAGCACAACATCCACACTTTCGAGGGGTCGCAGTTTCCCGCTTACGGTAGAGTATGCGGGTATGAAATTGCATGCTGCCCTCATCATCTGTACCGCCCTGCTGAAATCCGGCTGCGAAAGCTGAGCACCGATTCAACGGATGATCCGTCAATCTCCAGACTGGAAATGGATAGAGCGGGTCGTTTGATCGGTGGAACTGACGAGTACACCTGTGAGGCCAGTCCGGAGACGGTGTTCAATCAGGGCATCATGCGACAGAGCATCGAGCCGTTTGAAGCCACGAATGCCACCTTCGTACGTTGAAACGTGCCAGCGCAACCTGGAACAGTTCATACAGCTGGAAACCATGACGCCTGACGGCCGCGGCTCAGATTGGCTGTTGTTGACCCGAGAACCCGGTCGGAGAATTCAGCTCACGCCCTTTACATGCGCAAACGCTGCATACAGATCCCCGGGGGATCGTTCGTTGTCCAGATCCAGCTTGTCCTCGAGGTGCTGCAGATGCTCGGCCATCACAGCGACGGCAGCATCCGCATCACCGCTTGCCATGACATCGATGATGTCGAAATGCTCCTGATGTGAACACAGATCGTGCTGGGGAGTCTGGTACATCGCAATGATCAGGGAGGTCTGTGGCACCAGTTCCATCAGATAGCTTTTCAAGGTGGTGTTCTCGGACAATGCCGAGAGCCGTATGTGGAAGTCTCCGGAGAGTCGCAGGCCTGCCCCGTGCTGTTGGCGCCGTACATGATCACGCTCATTCTCCACACACTGGCGCAGTTCTGCCAAAGCGTCGGGAGAGGCTCGCAGCGTGGCTTCCCGCACCACTTCGGCTTCTATGAGTTTGCGCACCCCCAGGATTTCACGGGCCTTGCGTACATCCGGGCGAATGATGGTAGCGCCGCGGTTCGGCTGCATATCCACTATGCGATCGTGAGACAGGCGTAGCAGAGCGCGTCTGACAACCGTTCGACTGACCGAGAAGATATCGGCCAGCTCGTCTTCCTTGAGCTTCACACCGGGGCTCAGCCGATGATCCAGGATGGCATCAAGGATCTCGTTGTACAGCCTTTCGTCCTGCGTCTGACTGGCCTGTTTTTCCGAAGGCTGCAACATATCACCCAGCACGCTGCCCGACTTCGCTTCATTGGTGCTTTTAGCCACTGTTTACATTGCCGCCTACATTCCGAGAACAACAATTGTACACAAAGCTGTACTACAACGCCGACACCTCATGACAATGCCGCATGTCGATTCACATCCTTGTACAGCAGATAACGAAACTTGCCGGGTCCGCCGGCATAGCAGGCCTGTGGGCAAAAGGCGCGCAGCCACATGAAATCACCGGCTTCCACTTCCACCCAATCCTGATTGAGACGGTAGACGCCCTTGCCTTCCAGTACGTAAAGACCATGCTCCATCACATGGGTTTCCAGAAACGGAATCACCGCACCCGGCTCCAGTGTCACGATGGTCACATGCATGTCGTGTCGCAGATCCGTCGGATCGACAAAACGCGTGGTCGCCCAGCGTCCATCGGTCTCCGGCATCGGTGTCTGAGCAACCTGCTGCTCATTGGTCACAATGGCCGGAGGCACATCCAGTCCATCGACGAATTCATAGGCCTTGCGAATCCAGTGGAATCTACACGCCTCATCGCCCTTGTTCGCTACACGCCATTTGCAGCGAGGCGGCAGGAATGCATAGCCACCCGGTGTCAGTTCGTGCTCCTCACCTTCAATGGTCAGTGACAAGGCCCCCTCCATGACAAACAGTACGCCTTCCACGGTCGATTCCGGCTCCGGCCTGTCACTGCCACCACCGGGTGACACCTCCATGATGTACTGCGAAAACGTGGTGGCAAAGCCGGCAATGGGCCTGGCAATGATCCAGACCCGGGTATCGGTCCAGAACGGCAGGTAGCTGGTCACGATATCACGCAGCACGCCCTTGGGAATGACCGTATAAGCTTCGCTGACAACAGCCCGGTCTGTCAGCAGATCGGTCTGCGGCGGCAATCCGCCATGCGGTGCGTGATAGATCGGTGCGTTCATTCCGACTTGGCTCCTGTTTGATACCATTGGGCAATCAGATCACGTTCTTCGTCTGTCATTTGCGTCAGATTACCGATCGGCATGGCCTTGGTAACGACTACCTGCTGATGAATCGTTTCGGCATGCTGCACGATGTCATCGGCTGTCTCCAGAACGATCCCCTTGGGCGGTGCGCTGAAGCCCGGCTGTGCCGGCGCATTGGCGTGACAGACGGTGCAACGTTCATGCATCGCCACTTGCACCCTGGCAAACAACTCGGAGGCATTGACAGAGCTGTCCACGGCAACCGGGGCAGCTGGTTTGGGCACAATGGCAGCAGCCACGCCCATGATCAGTACGGCAGCCACAACCAGAGGAATCGGCGTTTCCTTATCGTGGTGGCGCTGCACGAAATACACGCGAATCAGCGCTCCTGCAACCGACAGTGCAATCAGGATCAGCCAGTTGTATTCATGACCCCAGGTCATGGAGTAGTGGTTGCTGATCATCACGAAGAGCACAGGCAGCGTGAAGAACGTATTGTGCACGGAGCGCTGCTTGGCACGGATGCCATGACTCGGGTCCGGCGCTCGCCCTTCTGCCTTTGCCGCAACCAGATCCCGTTGCCCGGGCATGATCACGAAGAAGACATTGGCGACCATGATGGTACCCAACATGGCGCCATAGTGCAGATAGGCCCCCCGGCCACCAAAAACCTGACAGAGCACAAAGGCGGCGATGCTGGTGAATGCCAGCATGGCGAGACTCAGCTTGTTCTCTTCCTCCCCGATCTTCGATTTGCACAGTTGATCGTAGACGATCCAGCCGACGATGAGAGTCAGCATGCCCAGCAATACCGCAACCGGCTTGCTCAATGCCAGCACACTGGGATCGATCAGGTAGATCTCCGCCTGATACCAGTACATCAGGCACAGCAGGAACATGCCTGTAATCCAGGTGGTATAGGCCTCCCATTTGAACCAGTGCAGCGTCTGCGGCAGTTCCGGCGGTGCGACCTTGTATTTCTGTGCGTGATAGAAACCGCCGCCGTGCACTGACCAGACTTCACCGCCGACACCCAGCTCTGCATCGGCAGCTTCCTTGGGGGCGCGCAGGGAATTGTCCAGCCAGACGAAATAGAACGATGCGCCGATCCAGGCGATGCCGGTGACCAGATGCACCCAGCGCCCCAGCAGGTTCAGCCATTCGAGAATATAACCTTCCATCATCCTGTCCTCAGCTGCCGCGATAGGTTGAATAGCTGAACGGCGTGATCAACAGCGGAACATGATAGTGCTGATCGGCATCGGGAACACCGAAACGGATGATCACGTCATCGAGAAAGCGGATATCGTTTTTCACAGCCTGTCCCTCCAGCGCCGCGAAGTACGGACCCACGGCAAACAGCAGCTCGTAGACCCCCGTTTGCAGCTCTTCACCGCTGGACAGTGGCTCATCACAGCGCCCGTCATCATTGGTGACCAGTTGACGCAACAGCTTGCGCTGCTCGTTCTCGATGCGGTATAGCGATACGCTGATACCGTGTCCGGGTCTACCACGTGTGGTATCCAGAACGTGAGTCGTCAGTTTTCCCATGGCGAGAAGCTCCCGGTTGATGTCGGCATCGTCAGTTGATCAGCCAATACGTCAGGCTTCGCAGGACAGTAAAGGGTTGTCCAGATTGTGTCAACATGTTTGTACTTGTTTTTGTATCCATTTTTGTGTACAAATGAACTCATGCTAGGAACGCACCCGTTCCACCTTCTGAATGGACCAGTGATACGCCATGAACAGTTCCCAACCGGATTTCACATTCACAGAGCCGCCAGCCAGTCTCAGTGAACAGGCCTTCGTCGAACGCTTCGGCGGCGTCTACGAACATTCGCCCTGGGTAGCACAACGCACCTGGCAGGGCGGACTGGATAGCAGCCACTCACAAGTCACGATGCTGGGAGCTGCCATGGCCGCCACGCTGTCGCGGGCCAGCAAGGAGGAACAACTGGTACTGATACGTGCTCACCCCGACCTTGCCGGCAAGGCGGCGCTGAAGGGTGAACTCACCAGTGACTCCAGTGATGAACAGGCCAGCGCCGGACTCGACCAGTGCAGCAAGGAGGAACTGGCGCGGTTCGAGCAGCTGAATTCAGCCTACAAGGCGCGTTTCGACATGCCCTTCATCATGGCCGTGCGCGGCAGTGACCGGCACCAGATTCTCGCCGGCTTCGAAGAGCGGCTGAAGAACGCGCCTGTCGCCGAATTCGAACGGGCGCTGCAGGAAATCAACCGCATCGCCCTGCTGCGTCTGGAGACCATTGCCAACGCACCCTACCCGCGAGACATGATCGGCTATGGCAATCGCCCGCCACAGGCTGCCTGGCCGAACAAGGCACGTATTGCGGTGCAGTTCGTGATCAACTACGAGGAAGGCGGCGAGAATTGCATCCTGCATGGCGACAAGGCTTCCGAAGCCTTTCTGTCGGAAATCGTCGGCGCTCAGGCACACAGCGGTGTGCGGCACATGAACATGGAATCCATCTACGAATACGGCTCCCGTGTCGGCTTCTGGCGCCTGCACTGCCTTTTTACCGAGCGCAACTTGCCGGTCACGGTGTTTGGCGTTGCCATGGCATTGGAACGCAACCCCGATGCCGTCAAGGCCATGCTGGATGCCGACTGGGAAATAGCCAGCCATGGCTATCGCTGGATCGACTACCAATTCACGGACGAGGCTGTCGAGCGTGAGCATCTGCACAAGGCCATCGAGACACATACACGCGTTACCGGGCAACGCCCTGCAGGCTGGTACCTGGGTCGATGCAGTCCCAATACGCATCGTCTGGTGGCCGAAGAAGGCGGCTTCACCTACAACGCCGACAGCTATGCTGATGACCTGCCTTACTGGGATGCCATGTACGGCGACAAACCGCAACTGATCGTCCCCTACACGCTGGACGCCAATGACATGCGCTTCGCATCGCCGCAGGGTTTCAACGCTGGCGAACAGTTCTACAACTATCTCAAGGACAGTTTCGACACACTGTATGCCGAAGGCGATCAGACGCCACGCATGATGTCCGTGGGACTGCATTGCCGCCTGGTTGGTCGACCCGGTCGTATCGCGGCTCTGGCGCGCTTTCTGGACTACGTCCAATCCTTTGACGAGGTCTGGGTGGCGCGGAGGATCGACATTGCCGAACACTGGCAGCAGAAACACCCTGCCCCGGTGTGACACCGGGGGCCTTGACGCGGATGAGATAGCCACCGATCATCCACCCCTTGCCTGCCACTTTCGAGCCTTCTGCCATGCCTTCAATGGACAGCGTGATCAATGCGTTCATCACGCTATTCGTTACCATCGACCCCCTGGGCAATATGCCGCTGTTTCTCGGGTTGACCGCCGGCATGAGCGCATCGGTGCGACGCAGCATTGCCTTGCGCGGCTCGGGGATTGCACTTGCCATACTGGTGCTGTTTGCTGTCACCGGCATGGCGGTGCTCGATGGCATCGGCATCACTATTGACGCCTTCCGCATTGCTGGAGGACTGTTGCTGTTCGTGACGGCTTTCGAGATGATCTACGGATTTAGGCAGGAACGGCGGGAGGAAGCCTCGAATACAGCCGCGGCGGATCATATTGCGAGCCTCGCGGTTTTTCCGCTGGCCATCCCGCTGCTGGCAGGGCCCGGTACGATATCGGCCACCATCCTGCTCTCCTCGGAACTCTCGGGGGATCCTGCCGTGAGCCTCTGGGCTGGCCGTCTGACACTGATCGGCATCATCACGATCATGATGGCATTGACTGCAGCGGTACTGGTCGGTGCACACTGGCTGGACAAGTACATCGGGGCTACAGGCAAACTCGTGGTCACGCGATTGCTGGGCGTCCTGCTCGCCGCCTTGTCGGTGCAGTACATAGCCGATGGCATCCTGGCATTCGCCACTCACTAGTGGATGCAGATTCGTCAAGCATCCGGCCTCGATGAGACGGAGGATTACCGGCTTTCACAAGGACGAACTGGACGATTGGGTCGCCGAGCTGGAATGCCGACATACGCAGCATGTTCGTCACAACCCACCCTGGACAAGCAGGCCCTGGGTGGAGTCTGACGAGGGTCGTGCGTCCAGGCTGGGTGAAGTTCTGGAGTGTCTGAAATGTGATCGTGAAGAGCCACCGGATCTGCATTGAAGAAGATTCAACGCCCATCCATCGACAGGACCTTTCACGGAAGTTCTTCTGTTAGCCGCCCGGCTTTTCGACGTGCTATCCGATGGTTGTCAGGATAACGGCACGATCCTGTACCTGGACGTGACCAGACCCGACGGGAATGAACTGGATTCCAACAGTTGCAGATCGATATCAGCATCCAGCTCACCGAACATTCGCTTGCCTGATCCGATCAGAATGGGGACGAGCGTCACCGTCATGTCGCTGATCAGACCTTCTCGCAGGAAACTCTGAATGATTTTCCCACCGTCGACATACACGCGCTGCCAGCCTTTCTCCGCCAGCGATGCCATGACCTCAGGCGGTGTCAGTTCGCAGATGCTGACCTTGTCACGCAGCTTGTCAGGGATGTCTCTGGGGTTCAATGACTTGCTCAACACGACTGCCGGCTTCTCATAGGGCCAGATATCGAACTTCAGTGCAGTGCGAAACGAACCACTACCCATTACCACACAGTCCACCGAGGACATGAACGCCTCATGGCCATGTGCCTCGCCCTCGGTGTTCTGCTTCATCAGCCAATCCAGTGAAAAATCTTCACGCGCTACAAACCCATCAAGGCTCATTGCCATGAATACATGACCAGTGTTCGTTGGCATCATGTTCAGCTTCTCCGCTATCGCCTGGAGGATCGATGGATGCACGGCACAGGGTCCTGTCAAACAGGATCAATCTGCCGTTGCCTCTGTCTTGTCAGCATGTGGCACACAGCATACACCTCCCTGAGTCCATCCATCTTTCTTCGCTATTCTTGACCAGGATGATAAAGGATTGACGGACACCCTACCTCCAGCGGTATCCGCGATCCACGCTGCTATTGGACATGCACCAATATGTTCCCTGTATTACGGACAAAAACCACTTTTGCTATAGCACTGTCTGACGCTTTTACATGGCTCACGATATCCGTCAACCTGAAATCATCCACCTTGTCGCCATGCTCCAGTCTCAATGGGTTATCCGTCCCCCCTTCAATGGTAATATGCTTGTTACTACCGGCATTGTAATGCTCTTGCCCAGAGACCTTTCGGGCCTTGACAACCTGCTGCAGAATGCCACGAACAGCCGCATCATTCCTCCTGCGCAGATCAGCCTTGCGTTGAGCGCGAGCCCCGGCTTCCACTCGCCTGAGCTCTTCATTTTCGAGTTGCTGCTTTTTTTGACTGCTTTCCTCGTTGACTCTCGTTCTTACGCTCTGTAATTCTTCTATATATTCCTGCCCTCCGGCGTGCGAATAGGCTGTCGTTTTCGACCAGCGTATCCATTCCTTTTTCAATGCCTTTGCACCCGCTTCATCTCCCGCTTCGAGTTCGCTCGCTTGCCGGCCCAGCACGATCAATTTGCCGCTCACTCTTTGAAAATAAAACTCCTGATCCTTGTTCAGGGATGCTTCAACGCTTAGTTTCTGCAACGACTGCCGGATCCTTTCAAAATATCCGACAAGTTCCTCTTTCGAGATTCGTTGCACGACACCACAGGAAAAAGACGGCAGTCTGTTACGATTTCCAGCAGATTTACAAGAATCTGCGTAAGAAAAACCATCAGCCACGTGCTGGACTATTCCTTCTGCGTGCATCAACCGTTTTTCTTGCCTGACATCATCCAGCGCTCTCACTCCCATCTCCGACGCTTCGTGCTCCAGGCCGACGTCATCGCTTATCGACAAGCCGTTCACCCTGCGGGTGGGCCTGACCCGACCTTCCGCCTGTTGGACAACATGGCCGAGTTCGTGAGGCAAATGTCGCTCCTGCCCCTTGGCAATATGAATATCGCTACCGACGGCATAGGCGTGGGCCTGCAATGCCGCCGGTTTGGTCGAGCCATAGTGCACCCTGACATGATCAAGACTCATCCCGGAAAGATTTTCCATGCCATTTTTCAGCTTGTCGGGTAAACCCGTATTGTTTCCGGACGACTGGCTATTCGGGTGATGCTGATCGAATTGATCGTTTGCCATCCTCTGCAAGCGATTGCTTTTCCTGTTTTGCGGACTGTTATCGGCGGCCTGTTGCAGAGCTGTCAATCGGGCGCGCGACGAATCGGTGGCTGCTTTCGCCTGGCGCTTTCGCTGTATGCCCAACGAGTCGATATCGCTTTCACGGGACAACATGAATTCGCTACTGCTTCGCCGCTGAAATAAACGACCAGCTACAGCGCAGCTGTCATTGTCCAGAACCTTGTCAGCATGAGTACTCATGATAGGCGGCCTTCAGTGCTACTACATTAACAAACGCACAACTGTATTCAATGGCCTGACAATTCCGGAATGCAATCAGCCATTCACCAAGCACCCGGTGGATATGAATTTCACATTACTGCATCAATGATTTCCGGACCAAACCTGTCGACAAGAAAATGTGCCAGCGCCACCGACTCCACCAGGCGAGCATCGTCTTCCGGCGTTGGATGATCGGGTAAGAGTTGTACGCAACGGTAATGGAGCCGTTGCTGATTGGAATCGAATCCGAAATGACCCAGCGCCACAGAGGCGTTCACATCGTTCAGGACACGCACAAGCGTGTCAATGGCTTCTGCTGGCACGTCGACATCCAGATCGACGAGGCTCTGCATGAGTGTTCCGCTTGTGACTACACCTTCGAGACCGGGCAACGCAAACAGATACAACAGGCGAGTTTCGCTCTCATCGTCCCCGGGAAGCACCACGGCGAGGCGATCGACAGGACTCGACGGTGTCGCCGCTGCCAGACGAGTCTCGTAGTCTTCGGTCTCCAGAACGCTTTGAGCATGAAGCAGATCCATTGTCATCGCCTCCTCAATGCATCAACGATGACATCGAGCTTGTCAGATCGACTTTTCACGTCAAGGTGCTTTTTCTTCAACCCCATCGTTCTGAATATCTGGTCACTGTCCATCGCCAGTATACGCTGAGCCATCTCCAGGTAGCGTCTGGCCTTTTTCTCGGTACTTTTGCTCCAGTTCATCGTGATGGCACGGTTCAATCGCGCCTTCACTCCACGCCCACCGGTTTTCGATTTCTGTCTGGCTTCCCAGTCAGCGTAGCTTTCATGCTTACCTTGTTCCTGCCTTTTCTTCGCTGATCGATTACGCAGCGATTGTTTTGCCGCCCTGTGACCTGCAAACCCCAGCTTGGTGGCGCTACTGCCTACGCTGAGCGCCATACCGGGTCCTGCGCCAACACCCGAGGCCTGGACAATACTGCCGGCGGCGGCTACCAGGTCGGTGCCGATGTCTATCGCAGCCCGTTTGATCCGTTTGGTGATGTTTTCCAGGATGAATTGCATTGCCTCTACGTCTCCACCCGCATGTCTCCCCGAGTCGATCTCAAGCGTCAACACCTGTATTCGCTTGCGTAATTTGTGAATGAGATAGCTTTGCCGTACAACGTTGGCCGCAGCCACGGCTGCACCAAGACCCGGAACGACATTGGTGGAAACTGCGTCGAATGCCGCACCACCGAAGCCACTGGCAATCTGGCCTCCTCCCTGAATCTGACCGACAATCAATCCGATTGCCTTGGCACTGCCGCCAGCACCGCTCAGCAACTTCAGTCCACGCAGTGCGATTCTCCCTGTTGCCTCTGATGAACCACCCTTCAACAATTCGCCGGACTGCACCTCGTCAACCAGCTTGACCACGGTGAGACCGATACCCAGCACGCTGGCCATCGCGCCTCCGACGTCACCGACAAGCTTGGCATCGGTGGCTATCGAATCACCGCCAGTTGCGGCGAAATCAAAGACAGACTCGAAATCCGGACTCGAGGCGATTGAGGAGTCTGCCGACAAGGCGTGATAGGTTCCCCCAGTGAGCTTCCCCGCCGCTGAAGCAAAGCGAGCCGTTGCCTGAACCAATTCCAGCCGTGCTCCAACTCGCTGTGCGGGTGAGGACTCGTCGTCTCTGAGCGTTTTCAGCGCTTTCGCGATGACAATGCCAATGGCAGCCCCGTCAGCCAGGGCCTGCCCGGCATCCGAGATGCCGGACAACAGAATGTCACCCTGACTACCGAACCAGCCATTGACAACCTGCTCGAAGACCTCACCGGCAAGCTGGCCTCCGGCATTGTTGTGCCCCTCAGTACCAACATTTCCGCTGAGGTCAGTCAGGGCTGCAATCAAGTCGAGCAGCTCTTCTCCCGCACTTTCGCCTTCAATCTCCGGCAAGGCATCGTCTGCCGCTGGTGCCTGTAGCAGTGCCGGTCCACCTTGAGGCATCGGCTGGCCGCCTCCAACGACGAGATCATCCATCGCATCGTCCATGCCTTCGACGTCTATCGCGATGCGCTCGCCGGCCTCTTCATCCATCGCGTCGTCCATGCCTTCGACGTCTATCGCGATGCGCTCGCCGGCCTCTTCATCCATCGCATCGTCCATGCCTTCGACGTCTATCGCGATGCGCGCGCCAGCCTCTTCATCCATCGCGTCATCCATGCCTTCGACGTCTATCGCGATGCGCTCGCCGGCCTCTTCATCCATCGCATCGTCCACGCCTTCGACGTCTACCGCGATGCGCTCGCCGGCCTCTTCATCCATCGCGTCATCCATGCCTTCGACGTCTATCGCGATGCGCTCGCCAGCCACGTCTTGCCTCGCATCATCCTGCGCCTCCATCTCTGCCCAATCAATATGATCGAACAGAATCGACTCTTCCTCCGTGAGTTCGGGCAACTCGCCCAGACGATATCTGCCCGCTTCGCCGCCAAATCTGTGGACCGACCCTTTGAAGGCCAATTGCCCCTCCAACTCATCCGTGCCCGAATCGGCTACTTGTCCGTTCACAGTCTTGTTGGCCTGTCCACCCAGCGCACGTGCAAGATCGGCATCCTGATCGTCAGCGGCATTCATGATGATCGCAATGTCATCATCACCGAGACCAACTACCGCCATTTCGCGCAGGCCGGCGACCTCAGCCGACTCAGGTATTCTTCCAGTCACCACACGAAAAAACGCCGCAAATCCGCAGTTGCCATCGCCGAGAATTTGAATGATGGAACCATCGGGTGCAATGGCGTCATAATGGTTCCCTTGCCGGCGAATGGCAAACAGCGGACCGCCGATGCCCACAACGTACGGGTAGAGCTGATTACCTTCCGCGTCACATGCCACGATCCTGATGCGTACGCCAAATGAATTGGCAAGCTGAGTAATCTCGGCTTCGCTGGCCCATCCTCGCGTCCGCATGAAACTTCGGTACCACTCGGCAAGCGCCGCTGCTTCAACTGAACCCTCACCGACAGGTTCTGCGATTGATTCGTCTGATTCGATGCCAATGTGGGAGACTGCCAGCCCCTGTGCTACAGATTCAGGTTCAGCACTCTGTATCAATGAATGGCCAGCACCAGGGAAACTCACGGCAACTTCGCCAGGCTCCTCCATGGAGGCATCAGGTCTTTCTGATGGCCTCTCGACAAGGGTGACGGATCCACTCCCGCGGTTCGCAAGCTGCTCCTCACCAGACAGCTGGCCTGAGCCTGAGCCTGCGCCGCCACCGCTGTCCCGAGAACGCATCTCCATCATTGTCATGCTGCCAGGGTCGCGTGGCAGATTGAGGGGGCGAGCGGATCGAGCCTTGCGTCTTCGCCGTCGTCTGACACTCACCGGACGTGACGCAAGCGGCCTATCGTCACCAACCTGCAAATCAAGCAGTGGGCTGTCCTCCTGTCTTCCTGTTCCACCCAGTCGATAACCCTTACCTGGGAAGGGGTCAGCAGGAGGAGCTGCGCCTCCCTTCCTGTTCAGCTGTGCGATTCGGGTGCTGTTGTCGGCCAGTGATTGCAGATTTCGCAGCTGCACGGCCTCATCGCGATCATCAGAGAATTCGACCAGCGCCGCATCGCCGTCCGACGACTTTGCTGACGCCTCGGCTGATGTCGTGTTGTTGTCTTGCCGATCACCCTTGGCATTCGCATGTATCACGATGACATCTCTGTGGATTCCAGTTCACCGGCGACTGCGTATTGTGAGCATGCCATGTCATCACGGATAGGTTCTCTCGAGTTCCTTGCTGCGTTGTGACAGCAACCAGACCGCCAGCACCAGTGCCACCAGAAACACCATCAACAAGGATTGCCTTTGAGCCCAATACGGGTCGCACCAGAATGTCGCAACCAGTAACACGACCATGGCGGTGACCGCCATCCGGAACCACATCTGACCATAGACCTCGCGCAGCCCGAACCAGTGAAGAGAGGCAAGCATGTACAGCGCAGCGCTCATCCCTACAACGAACAGCAACATTCGCGCATACCATCGCAGCGGACACACGACGCCGCATACACGCGCCTCCACCGAGGCCAGAATACCTGCACCCCCATCGCCGATGAAAGTTGACCGTGTCACCTGGTGCAGGGTCTCCTGTGACGGCAGCAACCAGGACGCGAGACCGGCAAAATTCCAGCGCTCATAGGCAATGGTATCCGACAGAGCTTCAACATCCTCCTCTGCCGGCCCCGCGACGATCAGCGGTACCAGCTTGCCAAGCACCGCAAGGCGCACATCGATGTCTTCGAATGACTCCATGCCACTGCGCACCCGCTCAAGTCGATCATCCAGCGCCAGCACATCATCATTTTCGGGTTGCGGCTCGAACTCGCTCATGTCCACCACAAACAGATCAACGTATTCGAGCAGGTATTGCAGATTCTCCAACTGAAAATAGGCGCATCCGTCCGGTCTTGTGGACGAGGCCGACGCAACGATCAGGCAACTGGCAGGAACCATCAGGTTGATGGAAAAAGGGTCATCGTCTTCGCCATCCTCATCGGATGGCCCGTTCAATGCCAGGTGGAGAGACTCGTAGAAGGTTTCTCCAAGATGGTTGTCGAACAACCATTGGGCAGTGTCATCCCCCGCTGCAGAGAAATCGAAATCCAGCGTCACACCGTCACCGAGTGTACGCCTTGGACTGATGCCGAACGTGATGACGGGCTTGACGCGATTGCTCAGTCGCTGCAGCTCAGGGGTAATGAGACCGGCAATCGACTCGACCAGTCTTGTGGCCACTCGTGCATTGACGTTGCTTGTTTCCTTGCCTTGGCCAGGTACCCAGCTGCTCCAGTCATCGTTGTGGATGACGACATCTACCTGTGTGCGATATTGATGAGCTTCGTAGACGAAGTCGGCAAAGTCTCGACGTGCAAGTGGATTCGCGCTCTCGCCAAAAGCACGTTCACGCCAATGCAGTTCATCGACGATGTCACCTTCGGCGTTGAAACCCAGCCCATAGTAGCCAATCCGATTCAGAGCGCTGAAATCCATTTCCACGGTGGCACCGTCTTCATCGGCATTCGCTTGTGGAGCTTGCCAATACGGAAACAGACCATACAGCTCATCCGGATAACCACCATCGCTGAATCCGGCTGGCGAGCAGCCGCATGACGTCCCCTCCCAGTTTATGGGTGCAAGTTCGAGGTCGTCGAATGCCGGATGAGTCTTGCTCTTTCTGGCAAGAACCAGAATCCTGTCTTCGAGGTCAGTTCCCATGGCGCTACCTGGCAAAGACAGTTGCAATGCCTTGCGAAACAGATGTCTGTTCGGAAATCGCACATCTGTCAACGTCGCAATGGCTTCAGCCACTTCGTCTGGCATTGCCTGCAATCTGGCGTGCAACTCCGGTTCCTCCAGCACCTCAGGCGCGAGCATGTAGACCGGACGCGGCACAACCAGAGCGGAGATTCGTTGTTTCCACACTGTCGTTACGGCACCCACCACACGTGGCGAGCCTGCGGTAAGAGACGCACCAAGGCGTGCAAGTATGGACTCCGGCACGCCGTCAGCGCGAAGTTGGCGGCGCAACACGCCGAAGGACTCCGGAGCTGTTACGACATCGGACTGATCAGCGTTCTCGCTGACGATGGGTACTCGGTCTGCAATCTGCTTACGATACAGCTTGTCGAGTTCCCCCACCAGGGTATTTGCCCGCTCGATGAACGCCTGGCGTGAGTCGGATTCTCCTTCATTCAGTAGTGCCAGTCGCTCAAGCAGATCAGGTGGCACGCCATCGACAAGCTGGCTGCGAAAATCCTGCTGCAAGCCGAAGGTCTCGATGGTATCGACCTTTGCAAGCAGGCCATCCATGATCCGCGAGGCGTCGTCCTCTGCCCCCTCCAGCGCTTCGCCAAGCGCAACCCTCAGATCACGGCGCGTCTTGAAGCGAACTCCAGCGACTTCGCTCACGGCCTCCAGTGCACCACTGTTTGCCAGAACCAGATCGTCCTCTGTCAATACGAAGAGTCCTGCGCCACCCTCTGCATCTCTGCTTCCTGACGTGTCCGGGGACTGAACCCGCTCGGCGAACGCGTCAAGCAGAAACAAACGCACGGGCCCCTCGGGGAGGTTTTCGTCGAGGTGCAGAGAACCACCGTACACGCCGGATTCCAGTGAATCTGTCCAGGTCAGGAAATCCTCTTCAATCACCTGTTCACGCCATTCGGGCATGCGTTCCTGCAAGAGTCCGAGCTCACCGGCCGCAGCGATCAGTTCTTCAGCAGTGTCCTCCCCGGCATCGATTCCAAGGTCGCGGCAGAATGTGCCAAGCAGTTCCATGGTCCTTCCGCCGATGAGGCCATCACTCAGCCGCCGGTCGACTGGCGTGTCCGGACTCTTTCGGTAGGCGTTGTACACAGAGTGCTGCAGACCCTTCATCTGCACCGATCGATTCGGTACAAGCTCGAGAATCTGTTTCTCCGTCAGTGTGCCGCAGGAGTCAACAGCCTGCAGCGGTGCCGACAACAGCAGGGAAAAGCCAATGAATGCAATACGATGGAAGCTGGCTGATCGGCATTTCTCATACGCTGCGCGGATCATTCTCATCGACCTTGCCTCTTGGAATTCCGTCCGCTCATCGCATCGTTCTGCCGGATTTACCGAATTCCCGGCGGATCCCTTCAACCAGGTCTGCTCGTCTGATTCCGGGGTGCCCCTGCTGCACGGCCTTGATGGCACCGTAGCGAACCACATTGACGATAGACCCTCCCGAGAGCTCGTAGCGCTGGGCGATGTCGTCAAGATCAACATCATCATCGATCGGGCATTGCTTGCCGATGATGCCTCGCCAGAGTCGGACCCTGAGATCGGCACTCGGCATGGGAAAGTAGATAACCGACTGAAAGCGACGCGCAAAGGCGTCGTCGATATTTGCATGCAGATTACTGGCAAGAATGACAACGCCTGAATAGTCTTCGACCCGCTGCAGCAAAAAGGAGACTTCACGATTCGCATGACGATCATTCGACGTACTGGTCTGCGTACGTTTTGCGAACAAGGCATCGGCCTCATCGAAGAATAGAATCCAGTCTTGATTTTCAGCACGATCAAACACCTTCGCCAGATTCTTTTCGGTCTCTCCAATGTACTTGGAGACCACCATCGACAAATCGATACGATAGACATCCACGCCTGCAGTGGCACCGATCAGGGTTGCGGTCAAGGTCTTGCCAGTGCCGGGCGGTCCGTGAAACAGACTACGAAAACCGGGTTTCAAGGTCCGACCCAGTCCCCAGTCTTCCAGAATGGTGTGCGAACTCCGTATCCACACATTGATATCGTCGATCTTGTCCAGCACCTCTGGTGCCAGAACCAGATCGTCCCAGCTCAAACGTGTCGTGATGAGACGTGCCGGGAATCCGCTCGTCTGTTTCGGGGTGCTACCGACCGGACCACTTGTCACTCGCTCCAGCGTTTCCGGGGTAACAAGCAGTCTTGTCGCCAGTAACGGCTCTGTATCCTGTGACTGCTCGAACCGGAGAATGCCCTGCGCGTTCAGGAAGTGGTCTGCAGACAGTACACGGGCCAACGCAAAGCGCGTCTTCAACTCACTCCCGGCGAGAACGAAAGCAACGGTTTCCAGTGTCGGCAGAAAGCCTCCATGATGCTTGCCACGATAGCCTCCGAACTCGGTGTACACGGTGTCAAGGGCCTTGTTGCGAATCAGAAATGCATCCAGTGCCTGCGGTCGGATTTCAGGCAGCAGGGCCATCAGCAGCACCAGCCGTTCGTCACTGCTCATCTGATTCTGTTTGATCAGCAAAGCGTAACCGGACTCATCGCCAGCCAGGTCCGGTGGCGTGGCGAGCGGCGCCTCGGGGGTCTTGCCATCCTGCTCGAAGTAGTGCTGGAAGCGCGTATCAAGCAAACGAGAGAACCAGTTGATTTCCCGCTCAAGCGTTGCTGCATTGTCTGTAGTTTGTGTATTCATCGCCAGCTCACTTGTACAAGGCGCTTCATCCAGCTCAACCGAATACTTCTGAACCCCCAGGGCACCTTGTCCAGCAACATGTCATAGGGGCGTTCCTCCACGAGCAACTGCCATGTGTCGTCGACCAGACACAAACGCCCCTCCCTTTGCAGAAACGATTCCCGCAATCCGCCGATCGATGTGCCTTGCAGCCCTGGCCAGTTCGCACATACCGACGTCAGGAGTTGTTCGACAATCGCCACATGTTCCTCTGCAATTCGCTCAGGCCTTCGCAACGGCACGTCCTGTGGTACCGCGCACAACAGTTTATTCAACACCAGGCGATATTCCGGCGCACCTGTTTCGCCAGCAACGGCATACTGCAACAGGTGCACCGCCTTTTCCGCTGCCTCTCTGCCAGTGAAAACGCCCGCGGACAGCAAGCCCGCCATATCGAACAAGCGGGGTATCCATGGCGCGAGTAATACGAGACCAGCGTTTTCCACAAAGACCTCTGCGGCGTAGTCACCAGTCGATGCGACGTCTTTCCGCTTTGTATTCTGACTTGAAATCCGTGGATCAACGGAAGTCGATTGTTCGCGTAGCCGGGTTTCATGAATCCAGCGTGTCTGCTTCGCCTTGATCAATGGCTCATCCGCTTGCGCAGTGGGAGGCGTGCCGGACGGAACACTGCCGTGTCCTGTCGCGCTGCCTGGCATCCTTTCTTTTACCTCCTTTCCGACATCTGACTCTGTTTTCGGCGTAGATGGTTGGGCTGGTTTATCTGCTGTGTCCGTTGTGTCCGTTGTGTCCGTTGTGTCCGTTGTGTCCGTTGTGCCCGTTGTGCCCGTTGTGTCTGGTGTGTCCGTTGTGATCGGAGTATCCGATGTATCCGATGTATCCGATGTATCCGATGTATCCGATGTATCCGATGTATCCGATGTATCCGATGTATCCGGTGTATCCGGTGTGCCTGCCTTGTACTTGACTCTGTCACGATCACTCAGCAGAGATGGTCGACCCTCCATTGCTTCCAGGTCCATCACGTCCTCGTTCAGCCATGCCATCAGCACTCGTGCACGGAAACTGGACGAGTGGGAGCTTCGTGTGGCAAAGCGATTGATCGAGGCCAGCAAGCTGTCAAGATGCTCCTTGCGTATTCGCCCACTTTCCTTCATGAGCAACTCGGTCATTCGTCTCAGCAGATCCGCTGGCAGACGCGCCGCTCCAGCGGCGGACCAGTGTCCGCTTGGTCTGTTCAGAAGCAGACTGGCAAGAGCCCTCGGACGCTGTGCAATCACCAGTTCGATATCAGAAGCATCTGGTACCCGCCCGGTAAACGCTGTCCCTTCCATCACCGTGCTCAAAGTTGACAGTACCGCATCAAGGCTTGCTTCAGAGGGCTCGCTACTACCGGTGGTGCGTCGCAGCGTGGCCTCAGCAGGCTGATTGCTGCCATTGGCATGCAGCCGCCTGACTGACCCACTTTCTGTAGTTTCTTGCTGCCCAGTCGCTGCATGCGATGCATCGTCAAGACTCGATATGGACGGGTATTCCGGTTCGCGATCATTAGCCAGGGCTTCCGAATTCGACGCCTGGAGACCCTGCCATTGATCAGAATCGCCGGCCAAGGCGTCATCGGGTTCGGGAGATTCCCATGATGGTTCTGTAGATCGTTCGGATTCCCGCACGAATTCTGTCGACGTCATGGACCTCCGTGGCGTCTCCCGCAATGCCTCGACCAGAGACAGGTCTTTGAGACGGGTCGAGTCAGTTTCTGTCGCCGCACCCAGAACAGCGTGCAGGGAATCGAGCACGTCAGACACACGGGCGTTATTGCGTCGCGCCATCTGACGTACGACGCCTTCCATGTAGGCGCGTTGATTGAAGTCACTGCCGCGATCAGCCGACACCCAGGCGAGAGTCAAGTCCCAGAACAGGTAGCGCCTCGCTGCGGGATCCTGCCTTGTATCATCTCCGGACTGATCCATTGATGGCTGGTGTTCGAACAACTGCCGCGCGATGCCTTCGACGAAAGTTCGTGCACCGCCAGCCAACCCCTCACTGACCTCTATCAGCTGCTTGTCCTGCAACTGGTCGATGAGGGATCTTCGCACTCTGTCACTGCCCACAACACGTCGCAAGCGCCTGATCGAGGATCGAGAACGTAATGAACTCAGGTGAGACAACAGCGTGACCAGGATATCGCTGCGACCGGTCGACCCTGTCACGGCCAGCCGTTCAATCAGCATACCCAGCGCGCTGTCCGGGAGCTGCGCGACAAGCCGCTGAATCAGACTCTTGCGTGAGGAGGCGGACGTGATGCGAGACACCAACTCCTGCCAGTTATCACGCACGACACGCAGGCACAAGGCATCAAAGTCCGCACTTGCCAGACTCGAACTCTGCCAGCCCGCATGACCGTCGCGCAACATGCCCAGAAGCATACTCAGCTCATGCTGTCGGGTATCGAGCAATCCTTCGGTCGTCGTGCCGCTTCTGGCCCTGACTATACGCTCGCTCAGCACATCCGTCAGCGCACGCCTCAACACACCCTCCAGCTCACTGGCGTGCAGTGTCTGTGGCAGTCGGCCCAGATCGATCTCCACGCTGTCAAGGGATAGCCACTCCCCTTCCGGCGATAGCGCATCAAAGACCTCCGAAGCGACCTTTCTGACCCCGTTACCGAAGATCTCGCCAAGTCTGCCCTGGCTGGCCAGGGCCACGTCCGCAGAGTCAAAGTCGAGTTCGACCTCAACGCTTCCGATGACATGAGAGGCGGCCACCTCAGAGCTTGCTCGCGTCACGGGCGCGTGCCTGATATCCCAGTAGCTGATCAACAAGGTCGACCGCCGCAGCATCGATTGCCTCCACAGTGGCATTCCTGTCACGTCGCAGACGCAGCCATTCACCGTGACTCTGCTCGAAAGCACTCATTTCATCGGTCTCCAGCCACAGACATTGCCCGAACGTATGCGCGGGAGCGTTCAGTGCAAATGTCTCTTCGGCGAGCAGGCGGAAATTCGGATCTCGACAACGAGCAGTCCAGGCAGGCAACATGACGCTGAAACGCAGAGGGTAGAAGTTTTCCCACAAGGCTTCGTTCCAATCGGGCGTTTTCGTGAAATGGCGCTCCCCTCCGGCGAAAGGTCGCAGGAGAATATGCTCCAGCAGATGCATGCCTTCACAGTTGACGTTCAATCTGATCAGGGTACTGCGCAAGGCACGCGCTGCATGCTCTGCTCTCGTGCGGCCTTCAACCGTTGCCAGGCGCCACCAGCGATCCTCGCCGTCGCTGAAGGCAACCACATACGATTCATCTCCGTCACTCGATTGCGGACAGCGTCCGATACGATAGCGTTCGGCACGCACCCCCACGGCCAACAACTGTTCCTTTCGTGCGCTGCGAAAGGAAGGGACCGTCAAACCCTCCGGCAATCTGGTGAAGGCTGCCTTTTCAGAGCGTTCGCAGTCTGGCACGCGATGAAAACTGTCATCAGGCTCAATGGCTTCGGTTGATATATCACCAACGAATGCCTGCAGCAGCCGTTCGAGCTCCGCCGTTTCGCCGCTCATGGCTGTAGACAGTTCGTCGTCATCCGGCGATTCGTACGCGGATACGTACTCGCATCCCGAAACGGGGGCTACCAGCGATCGCTGATCCCGTTGACGGAATCCCAGCAGCAGTGAGGCGCGGTATTCGAGTCCGGACACATTCGGCCCTTCTCTGGCCGACAATGGTACAAGACAGGTGCTGCGGGTGTAATCAAAGGCAGCAGCCCGGTCTCGAGTAATCGTGGTAACGGCACGCAGATACTCGAGCTTGTTCTCGACGACAACACTGTCAGTCTCCTCGCGGTCATAGTAGTGGTCAAAACCCCTGAGGGAGCTTTGCATGAAGGATTCTCCGTAGGCAGCCAGCATGTGGTCGTAGAGACGTGAACGACGCTCGGTGTGGTCGTCAAGGGAGCGCATCGTCTCGTCATGATACCGGCGAGCCAGCTCCTCGTTACCAATGACCCGCTCTGCACCCGGTATGAGATCAGCGTCCAGAAAGCGCCAGTGATAGGAGTCAGACGTACCAGGCTCGGTTGAAAAAAGGTCGGCCAGATGTTCGGTGTTCTCGCCATGATCAGCCAGCAATTGCTCGAACAGCATCAGATAGGCCTTGAGTTGCGCCGCACGACCATGATCGGCTGCAGGGGCTGAACCCGGTACTCCTTCGGCAGAAATGCCGTAGACGTTCGGAAACTGATTCTGCAGCGAGTGGTAACGCGAGAAATCACGATAGCTGCCGCTTGGTGGCGTATACAGTGAATGGATCTGTGTTCGCGCCTGACGTCGCTCCCGCGCCTTGAAATCCAGCTCTGCATATTTTCGCCACAGATCCTCGGCCAGTGCATCGAAGGGCCGACCGTTTTTGGTCAATCTCACATGACAGTCAGGTTCACCCGGCTTTGGAACCCGCAACTGCAATACACGCCCGTCCCTGAATCGTTGCAGGACCTCATGGTGTCTGAGTCTGTCCTCTGCCGAACCGCTTTCGATCCACAAGGCCGTCACCGTTACCACGCTGTCAATCCGGCTCACGGCCGCCACCAGATCGGCGATCTGGATGACATCATCTTCACTGCCGAATCGTCGCTCTTCCAGTTGCCCGATACCAGCCAGTGGACCGCTCAACAGTTCCTCCAGAGAAACATCTGCATCCAGCGATTCACGTAGCGGTGTGACCTTGACATCGGCTGCAATCAGGGCAGCGCAATCGTGAAAGATCTCGGCCAGAACATCATCAGCCAATCGGGTTCCGTCAAACTCGATGGTCGCGTGCAACTCCACCGGAATGACGGGAGCCACCAGTACCGTGCCGAGAATATCTTCACAAAGATTTCGTCTTGCAAGGTAAGCCTGTTTGACCGCGTCCGCCGCACGCAATCGTTCCTCCGGACTGTCCGACTCCACGCGTACGATCAACGGGTGCAGGCCTTGCGCCGCCCGAGCCTGCCTGCGGGCGACTGGCTGCCAGTCATTGGATAGCCAGACGTTATCGATTGACGGAACAGCATCGAGCAGTGCACGACGATAGTCGCTGTCGGTTGTCGGCCTGCAAGGAAAGACAGACTCTGGCCGATGCAAGGCCAGCTTCTCGAATTCGATCCTGCCGTCGGGGCCAGTCAGGTAATCCGCCGTGTCGAAGCTGTTGCGATAGATCAGTTCGGTCAAGGCATAGCACAATTGCTCGAGTATGGTGACGCCGGGATCGTGCGGATTGTAGTCACTCCAGACGTCTCCACAGAGCGCTTCCAGTTGCTTGATACCCGCTTCACGCAAGGCAGCGAAGCTGTCAGGATGCTTGGTCTCCGGCTTGCGCGATATGAATACCTTGCCTGCGGTGGCCTCCTCCATCACGGCATCCTGCTGCCTGGATTCCAGGAGCCCTCCATCAATGGGTCGTCCCACAGATCGGTCACGTGATAGCGGATCTGAACAGGTGTCCCGTCAGCTCCTGTGCCATAGTCGGTATTTGAACGAATCTGCAGCCGATAGGCATGTTTTTCCCCGACCCAGCGCAACGACAGTTTATCGGCACGTGCGCGATACCAGCTCTGATGGCAGCGTATCCGGTTCTTCCAGCCGAACAGATTGAAGAAGAATCCGACAGGCTGAAACGCATTGATGGCTTTCGCCTGCAACAGTGCATAGCGCCCGGTGTCCTTCTTGCCAACGCCTGCCACCACCTCGAAGGCATGACAGCCTTCCAGGTCTTCGGTAATGTCATGCCACTCACCATCAGCATGTACCGGAGGCACGACACCGGGCACGACGACAGATGGCGGTACCTTCTCTGCATCCAGCGCCCGGGGCGGCACCACGCCGATACGGCACGGCACTCGAAGTGTACCGCCGACATCCAGTGAGTAACGTGGGTCAGGCGTATTGACCCCCACCCTTCCATCGCGACCCAGCACCAGAGTGGGGGGTGCCCGATTTTCAAGGCTGGTTTCGGACTCATCGTTGTGATCGGCATGCAGCAATTCCTGAAAGACGAGTGTGCCTTCATGATCCTTGTCGAAACCTAGACGCCACAAGGGGTGGTGAACCGAACGAATGTCACGCAGAAAGGTCAGCAGAGCCTGCTCACCACCCTGCGTTGATACCTGTAGTCCCTCACTGGGCGTTTTCCGAAATCCATCATCACTGAGATTGAGTGCGGAATCGATCAGATCGTGAAACTGATCCTGACTCGGCAACGAGCCATCCTCGAAGTATTTTTTCAGTGTCGAGCGGTTGCTTGTCACGAGTGTTCCTGCCTGCCCAGTATCAGGGTGCTGCCGATTTCGAGTCTGCCAACCCCTGCCGGTGAGGGCTGTCGTTCTTCGTTATCTCGCACGATTTCAATTCGATGACGCCGACTCGGCACAGCCAGACTCCACGGAACGGATGGTCTGAGTTCTTCAAGACGCCACTTGCGCGCGATATCCTCGGCGCTCAGGATCGAATCGGCGCCGTTGGAACCCGCCGCAGCGGTATCATCAAGACTGTATTTCCCTGTCCCGTCACGGGTGACACGCAGCATTGAAAACGCGGTCACGAAGGTGACCCAGGGGAACGCTGACAATAGCGCCTCGATATCCTTGCGCTGAATCCGCCAACCGAAGGAAACGCCGTAACCACCATCCTTCCAGGGAGAAATGAAATCGGAGATGGCGCTGTCGATTCGACGCAGTGCCTCACCGCTGGCAATATCCTCGTCCAGCCGCACGGCACAATGAACCTGCACCTGTTCGAGTGCCGGATTTCGCACATCCAGCGTGACGAAAGGCGAGCACGATTGTTGTAGATAGGCGCGCATCTCCCGCAGTTCCAGTGAGTCGAACCGTGCCGTCGAGGGACTGGATGACCACTTGCGATTGATATCCGGCACCACCGCAACCAACACATGTCCCGGCGCTTCATCATCTCGATCGGCACTGGTATTGGTAAAACACTTGACCTTGGCCACCCCGGGAAAACGCTCCAGAATCAGGCGCTCATAGTCCCAGGGAGTTTGTGCTCTCTTCTTGTGTCGCAAGCGTTCGGCTACCCGGGTTTGGCGAGCCGCAGGGGTTTCCACGGGGAAACCTCCGAACGCTACGCCCGTCTGTCGCACTCGGCCTACGCCGCCAACGGCACTTTGCCAGATTGCACCCCGCCCACCGGGCCAACCGGGCTCCGGATCCGGCTCGGCAGGCGCGTTTTCCTCTGTGGCTGGAACTCGCGTCGCACGAAGTGCGTTGGTAGACACCGAATACAACGTCGGGAAACTGTTCAGGGCACCGTTGGCGCCAACAGCAAACCACCAGCAGTCGCCAGGTAGCAGCGTGTTGTCCTGATTGATATCTGCGGGCACCTTTATCGTGATGATTCCGGAGCGAAAGAAGCCCTTGGTGGTATCCGACAGCAGTCGTTTTGCAGGCAAATGCAGCCATCGATTGGACGCCAGATAGAACCAGCCGATCTCGGTATTCACAAGATCATCCGTCTCGCTCGCATCATCGTTGAGATGAAACAACAGTTTCAGTTCACCTTCGGGCCGCACACCCTGCAAGCCGATGAGCAACATTCCCTCCATCGGATGTCGTGGCAGCAAGGGGCAACCTTCACGGCCTAGTGGACTCCAGGCATTACACCAGCCAAAGGGATGCTCGTGCAGCAGTCGATCACTTGAAGAGTCGTGCAGATCCGTGATACCCGGATCAGCCTTGACCACGGCCGTTGCCACATAGTCAATCGATATGCGATTGACTCGAGGGGTGTAGGGTTCGTTGGGCAACACGACCGATTTTCGTCGACGCGCATTGGTCGTAAGTCCATCGGTCAGCAGACGCGGATATTCTGCATGACCGAAGCCATGCGGAGTCGGATCAAGCGAAAGTCGTAGCAAACCGTCGCGAGATCGTGTCGAATACTCGAGTGTCCCGGTTGGTGGTGTGGCTAGCGGACTGAATTGCTTGACATCCACCGGCAGACGCCGTTGCGAGTCCAGACGATTGCCAGAACCGTCATTCACGAAAAGCGGCTTGCCCCCACCACCTTCGTCAATCCATTCGCCGTGTCTGAGTACCGACGTTCGCACACGCAATGTATCGGTATCGTAGCGCTTGTCGTAGCCCTCGTAGTGTCTGATGAAACCACCCTCTCCCAGTGGCAAGCCGCCCCAGTCCAGCACGACATCGAAAGCAACAAGGTTTTTCGATGCTGCTTCTGCACAACCGATGACAAGTCGTGAATCCCGATCCGGCAATGGACCGAACGGCTGAAACGGAGCGGCTGGATCGACCCTGCCAAGCTGGTTCCACAGATCAAGCGAGGTCAGACCGCGCGCGCTCACCCTGAGTTCGACCCGATCGACTGCGATCTGATCAAACAGCGAGCGGACATGAACGGAAGAGGCCGGATTCATGCGCAACCCGATTACCGGCAAGTTGGTGTCGAAATCCGGACCATGCAGTTCGCGCGAAAAAGGCACGATGGCGGCCGCACTCGCAGACGGACGATAGACAAGCCGTATACCCAGCGCATGCGTGTCCCCAGCCGATTCTATCGGCTCGAAGTGAAAGTCACTTGTCTCACCCCAGCCGTCCGGTCCGGTAAAACGCAGCAGGAAAGCGTCGCGAAACAATTCATGGAAAATCGCCAGCCGTTCACGACTCAGATAAGGGAGAATCGTATGGTACACACCTGCCAGGTGACGTTCGGGAGGACCTGGACTGAAGCGTTGCGCGACAACTGCAAGCAACCTCCTTCTTTCTTCGGGCGACAGCCAGCCGTTTGCGCCAAGCAATTCCCATCCGAGTATGCGTCCGAGATCCGCATGAAATGCATTGTCATCAGCGCTATCGATCAGACTGCCCAAGGCATCTTCGAACTCGGGAAATACTTCTCCTGGAGCCGGTGTCATGACGATATCGGCAATGATGATTCGGTCGCCTTCGGCCAGATTCAACGCAGCACTGGCAGTATAGAAACCGAAGCGTGCAGGCCGATTGCCTGTTCCCAGTTTGCTGACACCGAACATCGGTCGTGCCCGACCCTGGCCTGTCGAGTCGGGGAAGCTGCCCGTTTCACTTCGCGCGATCAGTCCCAATTCGGTTTCTGGCGATATGAGGCGGTCTCGTGCCCGGATGGAGGTGTGCAGCATCGCAACCCTCAATGGCATCAATCTCAGCGACTCGTCGGCGCGGTAGGTCACGTCCCGACCGGCGCTGTCACGTCCGGCAACAAACAGTGAATCGGCAGCTACCTTGACCTCGCTGACGCCTGCGGCAGGCTCCAGCACCAGGTGAACGTGATCTGGACGGGCCTTGCGGGCTGATACGCCCAGCACTGACTGATAATAGAATGCCAGACGTTGCCCGGGAAATTCGTTCAGCCGGTCTTGAGCGCGTCCGAAGAGGCGCAAGAACGCGACGTACAGGCCGAACGCCGCCTCATGTCTGCCGCTGGCCAGGCTATCCTCGAGACGCAGTGCGACCAGCTCCTGCAGTTGAATGATGGTCCCGATGAAACTCGCAAAGCGCGCCGCCAGCAAGCGAGAACGACGCTCATCGGCATCGGCCTCGCGATCAACCTGGCTGGCACTTGTTGCGGTCGAGGTATGCCCCCACTGATCCTCCCGGGATTGACCTGCCCATTCCCTTGCCTGCCAGACCTGCGCAAATCTGTATCGATCACTTGTCGCAGACACAGTCTCACCGTTGTACGCTTCTTCCCGCAGCGCTTCGAGCAACAACAATACGCCATGCAATTCAGTCGCAAGCCTGCCCTCGACAATCCGCGAGATTCTCTCGGCGAGTTCTGCGGCGCTTTCATGTTCAGCGTTCCCCAGACGGAGCAACCACTGGTCCAATCGTCGTGCCAGATCCAGAATCAGCCTGCCTTGAGCCGCAAGGTCACCACCGGCGCTGAGGCTTTGATACAGATGCTCCAGTTGCGCGATGTTGACACTTGATATACTGGCCATTACAGCCAGTTCATCAGCGGCAAACAAGGGCTCCCAGGTACCTGACTTGCGATCGTTCAGATCCCGGAAAAGCAGATTCCCGGCAAGCCGCTCTCCCAGGGCAATCAGCTGCAGCAGTCCTCGCTCATCGACATTGAAGTAGCCCGGTGACAGCGCAGGCTGTACGCGATCCGCCTGCGACGTGCCGTCACGCTCGTGGGTCTGGTTCATTCCGACCCCACGATGTCGGTTCCCTGAAGAAGGTAGAAGGGGTAGACAAGATTGCTGCGAGTGTTGGTACTGCGGATGCGGTAGCTCAATGTGACCTCGATGATTCCGGCCAACGCGTCTTCGACAACAATCTCGACACCCTCCAGATCGATACGGGGTTCGAAAAACAGGACGGCCCGCTCTATCCGGTCACGGATCTCCGTCACTGTTGCCTGACCGATATGCTCGAATACCATCGCGCGGAGTCCGCCGCCGTAACTCGGCCGCATGACCCGTTCTCCCGGTTCGGTCGAGAACAGGATTCGCAGCGCCTCACGAATATCCTCTTCCTCGGACACCATCGCCACTGCTCGGCCGCGTGGGCTGAAGCTGACCGGGAAAGACCAGCCGGTTCCGAGGAAGGCGTTTCCATCAGGCATGGCCGCTCAACCTCCGATCATCACGGTCGGTTCACCGAGCACGATGCTGCCACCGTGCGCGCAGCTGTCTCCCATGCGCGCCGCCGGCTTGCCGCCGATCATGACAGTTGCCGAGCCCTTGACGATGGAATCCGGTGGGCCGACACAAATGGCGCTGTCACCCAAGGTCGCAGCAGGCAGTTTGCCTATCAGAACGGTCGGCACGCAGGGGCCGGCTATCGGCCCACCGACATGCGGTATCGGTGGCAAACCCGGCGTAACCATGGGGCACACGTGCATATCGGTCTGTCTGGCTGCTGGGGGCATGTTCGCTCCATTCCGTTCAACGAGTATTTCTGCCTTGTGAAAACTGCAAGTATTGTTCAATTGATCATGACCATGGCGCCTTTGACAGTTGTATTACCCGAGGCTGACAGCTCCGCTGACGCCCCGCCCTTTGCCTTGAAACCCACCTTGGCTGACTGTTCTATATTGATCCCTTCAGCCTTGATATCACCTTTGGCCTCGACATTGACATTTCCGCCTGCCTCCAGGGAAATGTCTCTCCTGGCGATGATGGAAATATCCGTTTCACTTGATATCCTGATACCCGCATCATCAAGCGTCATCACATTCCCATGTGAATCCTCGACACACACCTTCTTGTCTTCGTCATCCAGTGTCATGCGATGGCCACCTGGTGTTTCGATCATCACCCGTTTTCGTTCATCGTCGAATTCTATCTTCACCTTCGAACGGCCTACATAAGCCTTGATGTCGTTAGGCTCAAGCATGTCATAGGGTGGTTCATTGACTTTGCTGTAGAGACTTCCCATCACGATTGCCTGTGTCGGATCGTCATCGATGAAACCGACAACCACCTCATCGTCAATCTCGGGCACATAGAAGGATCCGAATCCCTTGGATGCCTGAGCATGAGAGAGTCTCGCCCAGACAGGATTGTCATCGTCGTGCAGCACAGGGATACGCACTTGCACGCGATAAGCATTGTCCGGATCTTCATGTACCCTGGCGACCACACCAATGTGCAATCCCCGGATGGCTGGAAGTCGTCCGGATGCAGGCAAGGCATCAACATCATGCGTCTCGACAAACCACTCAGGGGCCAGACCAAGTTCCACCTCCGTTATCCATTCTCCATCAGAGAGGGAATGCTGCACACTGCCTATCCAGGCATCACCGTTGAAACGATCTCCGACACCCTTCAAGGTGATCAGTGAGCCCGGCTTTGCCAACGCATTACCCTGGAAACTCACACGACCACGAATTCTTGCCAGTTCCGCCTTGTGTTGTGCAGCCTTTGCCCAGTTGCTTAACTGAGGTTTGTCGATGATTGCCGAGCTTTGCAGGCCGAAGGTTTTCGGACCAACCACCTTTGCCAGCTCTCTGGAGGTGAGGTTGCCTTGCTTGCTTCGCCCCTTGGGCTTTTCTCCACCCACCTTGACGAGTTCCTGTGTTTCGGGGTCCCACGCAGCCGCATCGATCTCCGCGCATTGCGAGCGAGCATCCATTTCGGCGTCGAAGGCGATCAGATCCTGGCCATAGGTGACGACAAGTGCAGCCGATCCCGTGAACTCGGGCGCAGCTACCGTGATCTTGCCTGAATCGGCTATGACGACCTGACCGTTTACCTCCGCGCGACTGAGCAGGAAGTCCCAGTCCGTGGCGTAGTACTGCACCATGCCCGCGTGTACTACCTCGGTCTTCTCGACCTCAGCATTCAAGCCACTATGGCTACCAATGAGTTTGCTGGCAATTTCGCTATCGTTGAGGTCCGTGTAAACAGCATTTCGGCGTGCCAGTGTCATTTTTACAGCCGGGTCTCGACACTCGATGACCAGAGAGGAGTGACCGCTGCGCACTACCCGCACTCCGTGTTTGACCAGGACACCCTTGAAGATGGTTCGGGTCTGGCCTCCATAGCCCGCCTCGATGGTCACCACAGCACCGGGCACCAATTGCGTGCCATCACTGAGCGGAAAACTACCCGCGGCCATGTCGCCATCTTCGAATACCACTTTCGCCCAGGGAATGGTATTGATGCGAGCCACGACCTCCATCGAGATGATCGCCACTCTGTCACTGATTGCAGTGCCGTCACTTGTCAAGGTGACGCTGAGTGGACCGGTACTGTTGGTGGAAGGCGATTCTGCCATACGATTCAGTGCTCCCTGCGCAATGGTGGAAACGCCAGTCGCATACCGGGCTCGAGATGACGAAACTCGGTCAGGCCGTTGTAGCGAGCAACTTCCGGGTAATAGGAACCATCCTCGTAGACCTGCTCGCACAACAATGGCAAGGTGTCACCGGCCTTGACGACGATCAGGTGACTCAGATCTGGCGATGAACGATTGGCCCGTAGCGCCATTTCCACGGTGCTCATGAACCCGGTAAACGATAACGCCACCTTGGCGCGCAGCGGTTCACCGTCAGGCTTGAACAGGGTATATTCGATGTTCAAGCTCTGCAGTCGTCCGAAAAAGATCAAAGTGCCCCACAGCAGGCGGACAACACGCGGCTCATGCAAATTGCCATTGTAGGTGTAGATTATCTTCTCGAGCTTGTCGATCTGGTCTCTGACGCTGTGTTTGGCCGGGGCTGTCACGCCAGTGCAATCAACGAGGTAATCGAAGGAAAGCGTATCCCCGTTCATCCTGCTGAATCTCGGATGATTCCCGGACTTGCCTAGTTCCTTGCTATCGACATATCGAATCTGCTTCCGGTGTTTCCATGAAGCCGGGTTGAGCATCAACTCGAACGGATCTCCATCGACAGAGATACTCCCGTCCTTCTTGACCTTGCAAGGTGTCACTGCAAGTCGTTTACCGGATTTTTCGTAGCGATCACCCATCAGCGCTCTCGAGGTGATTTCACATGATCGGCAAGCCGGTGCTTCCATTCATCCAGCTCATCCAGCAGAGAGTCCGCAAAACCGTCTCCAGGAGAATGATTGCGCGCCTCGCTGTCAGCCATGATGTCCGTATCCTGTGATTCATCATTACCGACTCGGGAACGTATCAGCAATTGTCGAAGCTCGATAGTCATCTGATCATCAGTCGTTTCGTTTGAGTGTGTTATAGGCCAGTTCGATGGTTTCGATGGCAAGCTCGTTGCGGGTTGACTCGAAGGCTCCCACCTCCCACTTCACAGGCCAGGCATTCGACAGCGTCCAACTACGCGCCGGGTCCCCGTTTGCATCAAGCAGCTTCACGACCACCTCCTTCGGCTCGATGGCCACGGCGAAACCGTTGTCCAGAACGTCCTGGCACCATTCCACCAGTGATGCGTCAATGGGCGCGATGCCTCGTTTGAGCATGAGGTTGGGATGCGAAACAGCCTTGGGGAGCTTGTGCACGAACGTGTTCTCGCCACCTTCCGAATAGCTTTCCACTTCAATGGTCGAAGTCAGGCCACTCACTTCCTGAAAAGCGCTGTCTTCTTCACCATTGTTGCCTCCAATGGAGACGGAGAAGTAGAAGGCTACCGGTGGAGCGAGATTCTCGTCAGCCATCAGTCGTTGGTGATCACCATGCCTTCATGAGCAATCTCGATCGAATCGATGGCCACTTCGTTGCCATCTGACTTCAGATCGGTTCCGGTGATCTTGGTCGGCCAGGCATTGGCCAGAGTCCAGACCATGGTGGGTTCTCCGTTTTCGTCCAGCAGGCTGATCGTGACCGGCACACGTTCAATCGTATTCATCTTGATCTGGCTGAACCAGTCCCAGAACTTGTTATCCGATTTGAACACACCACGTTTCATGGTGACATTGCCGTACTTGACCAGCCCCGGCATGCTGATGGTTCCGAACTGCTTGCTGTTGCCGTGACGGTATTCGATCGGCTGTGCCTCGACATCGAGCCCCGATATTTCCTGAAAGGACATCTCTTCCGAATTCCAGGTCACTTTGAAATAGAACTTCGGCAGTGGCCACACTGTGGTTGACTGCTCGGCACCATTATCGGCCATTGTATTTTCCTCTGTCGGCTGTGTTCAGATCAGGATTTCTGCATCTGCTGCTGGAAGGTCAGTTCGATGAATTCAGCGGGACGACTCACGGCAACCAGTATCGTCACTCGAAGAATGCCTTCGAGTATGTCCTCCGGGGTCATTGTTTCACCCAGGCCGACATGCACACTGAATGCATCATCGGGTACAGCGCCCGCCAGTCCGCCACGCTTCCAGATACCGGTGAGAAAGTTGCGGATCATGCCCTTCATCGTCACCCAGGTATTGGCGTCATTGGCATCGAACACATACGCCTTGCTGGCGAGCTTGATCGATTGCTCCAGCATGATCATCGTTCGGCGTACATTGATGTAGCGCCAGTCGAGGCTGTTGCCATCGAGCGTACGTGCACCCCAGACCAGAGTACCTTCGCCCACAAAGCTGCGGATTGCATTGATGGATTTGCCTTGCGGCGTGACATTCAAGTCTTCCTGTTCATCGTGAGACAGATTCACGGCAGGTTTCAGAACACCATTCAGACTGACGTTCGCCGGAGCCTTCCAGACACCGCGAGTATTGTCGACCATGGTGTAGACACCCGCCATTGCCCCACTGGGCGGCAGACGGTTGGTACGGTCCCGTATCTGTTCCAGCAGGTTGTTGAATATCGGGCTCAAGGCAATCAGGCTCTTGTTCAACAAGGATTGATGGATATCGATCTCGGCCTTCTCCTCGTCTGTCCAGTTGTCAGTGCCGAGACGTTCGAGCAAGCTGGCCTGCTGTTGCGCCTTCGGTGACAAGGACTCCGTATCCCCGCCAATACCCAGCTCCTCTGTCAGGATCTCCTGCAACCGCTTCTTGCTGTCATCGTCGAACAGTCTGTAGTCGAGCTCCTTCGCTTGCAGAACGGTTGTATCAATCCAGGGATAGTAGGCACTGGCATAATCGAGATTGTTCACCCCGAGAGCCGTGCGAAAGGCGGTGATGACATCCTCCCCATCGGTTCGGGCCTTGTAGCCTTCGTACACGTCCAGTATGGCGATTCGGCTCTGCATCTTTGCACATTGATCCATGGCCTTTTTCTGCACATCTGCGCAATTGACCCTTTCACCGAGCAACACGGCATCTGGCACGACAATCATGGTCGGCTCTTGCTCCTTGACCAGATGATCAATGCCTGCCATCAATGTGCCGGAATCCGGTTCGGAGCTGTAATCCCCAACGGATACGATGTAGCAGGTGCCGCCTCCGTTCTGAAAGAACAGCACCATGCTGTAGTACAGGTTGTAATCCTGACTGGTACGGACAAGGAAATAGTCGGTATCACCCTGCTGGACGGCAGGCTCCCCGTCGTATCCCTCAGGCCGTGTCGTGGACAGTTCGTACCTGATCTCGGGACCAAAGCCGAAATACTGGTGGTACTCGGCCATGGATGTGATTCTCCTTGGCGCGTTTGTCAGCGACGTTCGCCTATCGAGTGCCATTTGTGTATGACCCACGAATGCAGGCACGGCGGTGGCCACCTCGACGACAGAGCTGGGAAAGGCACTTTTCTCGACGATATAGACGCCTGGCGTTTTCATGACCTTGGCCACGGCAATTACCTCCGGTTACAGGTTGACATATATGTCTGTGACGCGACTGCTCGCACCATTGACAGGTTCAATACGCGTGTTCGCGACTGAGGCATGCGGCAAGCGCTCGACAAGCGCTCTCGAATGCTTCGCAGATCTGGCGTGGAGGGCGAATCGCGGCCCACCGCGTGCACTCAGTGGCACCGTCTCTTTCGACAGAAAGGTGGCAGCCGTTCGTCCCCCGATGATCTGCAACTCACCAAGGGGTTCGAATTCCATCCTGCCTTCGCTATCCACGACTTCCACGTCGTGGCCGTCAAACTCACCCAGGACTCGATAACGCCAGAAACTTCGCAATGCCTGCAGACGAATCCGGTAGCGGCGTGGATTCACATCCCGGACATGAATCACAACCAGCGCCAGTGGCGGCAACAGATAGTCTCTGGGTACCAACCAGGCATTCAATCTTTCGTCATCCAGACTGACAAAATTCGACTCAGTCACGTACGCCTCCCTGTGCATGCCGTGACGATGCGCATCATCGGATTCCAGATAGAGCAACTTGCCTGTTTGCATCAGTGGTGGCTCCGAGCACCCCGCCAGTGATGGCTCGCTGCTTCGCAGGTACCAAACGAGCGTCAGAGAGCTATCGCCAGACAATTCGGCGAGTTGATCCGCCAGCGTCTCATCGTGCAACACCTGCAACACACCGCCTTTACTCCTGATGAGCAGCCCTGCTCTGGCAAGCGCAATCCGGCAGGCATCGAGCGGCTCCAGTCGCAATGCAGGACAGGCCATTTCTCCCATGTAGGCGTGATGCATCGACAGTTCGAAGAGGGTTGCGTAGCGACTCATTCAGCCGTCCCGGAACGGGTAGAAACCGTCGTGGCAGGCTCCCGAATGGGTTGTACCTCCCTCAGAACATCCGCAGACTCAAGGGTGATCATCCGAATCTTGTAGAGAATCGATGGTAGATAGCGACCACCAAGAATGCTCCACAGATTGCTCAACTGCGAGATTGACAGATTCTCGATATCCAGCGTCAGCCGCTGTATTCGCGGGTCAAGATCCGGAGAGTTCGTGGACGTCATTACCGGCTGACGCTGAAAGAAACTGGCTGCGTCAGAAATGAAACGCAGGGCTTCTGCATAGTTGCCATTGGCAAAATTCGCGGCCACCAGCACATGCAGATTGAGATGCAGGGGCCGAGTACTCCCCCGTTGCGTCAGCTCGGAATCGCGAGAGCCATTCCCCCGCGCGACAGAGTCTTTCTCGATATTGACAACAAACATGAGCAGTTTGTTGTCTATCCGCGCCGTGACCGTACCATCTTGCTCGAACAGTGGTGATAAAACGACCCTGCCCTCTGACTCACCAAGTTTGCGCTTCAGGTGTCGATCCAGTTCAAGAGCAACATGACTGAGCGCAGCCTCTATCATCAGACGAGACGCACGGCCCAGAGCTTGGCATCAGCCATATTCAGGATTCGAACAGAGCTGATACATCGCCCCGATCCACTCCCTGTACAGCATGCCTGTCCCTTCACAATCAACGCAACGTACATCAGCGATATATCCCTGTTCAACAGCTGAATCGATCACCTGACCACAATCCGTTGCAATCGCAGAATACTTCCTGATCGTGAACCAATTCACCTTTCCGTGATAGGTGACTTTTTATATCACAACGGACAAGGCAATTCACCTAGAAATACAAGTCGATTTGAGACATCAGCCAACGACCTCAGACTTGCGATACGCATGAAAACACTGTCAGCGCACTGTATACATGACGAATTCAGTAATCTCGCGGTACTCAGATACGTCCACTTCTTTCAGCAGATCCAACACTAAAGTATAGCCAGTCAACTTGACGTATACCCACCGTGGTGAGAGCCACTGTTGCATATTCACGCATCAATGTATCATCAGGTTTACAAGGAGCAGAAAACGAGATCCCCCTGCACGCAATACAAGTGTTCCAGTTGCAGAGGGTGTAGATTGTCCAGTACACGACCTCATGCCGTTATCGGCAGATCTCACGACACCCGACAATTGCCGCATCCGTTTAGGTACAAGTCCACCCTCCTGGCGATGCCCTTTGCCAGGTCTTTACCTGAGAATATCGAATCATGTATATCTCTGCCGAAAAGAACGAGGAGAACAGGCGCAGTACATCAGCAAGAACTGGTGCAGAATATCCATGCGGCGACTCAAACCACACCGGGTCTGTTGACAACTGCACGGAACCACTGCAATACCGAATGTACCGATCAGCCCTGCCCGATCCGGTAGCAAATCCGGAATCCGCACTTCACCGTCAATACCATGCCGGAACAGCGCCGTTGAACGGGCGTACCGAAAGTTCCACGGATATCTTTCAGACCATGGCCGATCAGGGCGCGGTCGCAACGGCCCAGAGGATGCTTCGGCATCGACTGGAATCCAGTCCACGCACTGCGTTGCAACTACACGGGCCGCAAGCAATAATGCAACGCAAGGTCGCCCTCAACACCTCGCTCGTTGGCAACAATCTCAAAGGGCTCAAGGTCTCGAGCGGAGGTGCGCTGGGCGTGGTGTTCATCCCCGATGTGGTTGCCAAGCCAGAAGTCGACGGCCAATCAGCGGTTGATATATCGACATCGATCAACACGGTAATGGGAGGAGTGGTCGACGGAGGGTGGTCTGTCAGCGCACCTTCTGCACGCCTCGCGCAGGTTCTGGAGGTTGCCGAAATCGCCAAAGCACTGAACCTTCGCAACCAGACAAAACCTGGCTCGGTCGGCGATCAGAACCGAGTAGCCGCAATGGTTGCTGCGCTGACCACCAGGCCCGAGAATGTCGTTATCTACGAGCAAGCGCCCGGCACAGACTTCGTCAACCACCTCGCTGACGGTGCTCTGAATAATGCCGCAGCGAAGAAGCAGAGCAAGAAAGGCCAACCGAAAACAGGCAGTGGGCTTGCGCAGCTGGCCGATCCAGGCTATGCCCGACATCTGGGTCGTATTGCCGCACTGGATATCTTCATGGGTCACCGGGATCGCTTGCACGGCGCCGGCAACTTCGAGAACTGGATGAGCGATGTGAGGTCGCGACGGCTGACTCTGGTCGACAACGATATCTCAAACCTTTCACTGGCGAACTGGAGTACCCATCAGGATGTCCAGCAACTGACCAATCAACAGTATCCGCTGCTGGCCAATACGATCGTCACCGAGATTGATTCGCTGCTCAACCATCAGGGTTATGGCGGCGGCAAGCTGGGTGCCAAGGATCTTGCTGTCTGGCAAAACACGATACGGCCCGTATTCCAGACCTGTATCGAGGCGGGTTTGCAGGCCGGCCGACTGAAGCTGCTACAGCGTGGCTGGGGTCTTGTCAATGCTCTGCGCGTGGCGAATTCACCGCTGGCGGATCGGCTGGAAGAGCGTCTCAACCACCTCCATAATGGGTGACTTGACGTGTCGGCATGGAGCTGCCGTGTCATTGTTGAACCGGATCGACATCAGAGATCCGCATTCGTGGGAACCGAGGACAATGCCATGAGCGAGTACATGACACGGGAAGCAGGAAACGCCAGCGTTGCAGCGACGCATCAACGGCTACGAAGCGGTAGCGACTCGGGTTCCCTAGACACGATTCAGCAGCGGCAAGCAGATGCAAGCGCGGTGGGCGATCGATTGCGCACCCTGCAACGATACATCGACCGTGGCACTGACAATACGCAGCGGTACGCGATTCAGCCGGATGCTGACACCCCGGCTTTGCAATGTGCCGAACTGGATGAGGAGGAACTGCTGCAGGGCAAGTTCTCCGCATCCGGATTACCTGTATCGCGTGTGGAGGTGCCTGCCAAGGACAACGCTCTGCCAGAGGTTCTCAGAAGCGGCATCGAACGCCTGTCAGGCGATTCGATGGCGGGCGTCCGGGTACACCGCAACTCGAACGCACCCGCCGCAGTCTCGGCCCATGCCTACGCACAAGGCGATGATATACACCTGGCTCCGAACCAGGAACGGCATCTGCCACACGAGGCCTGGCACGTCGTGCAACAACGCCAGGGGCGAGTGAAACCAACCGCAGAGGTGTCTGGCAGACCGGTCAACGATGATGTCGCTCTGGAACGAGAGGCGGATATCATGGGACAACGTGCGCTCAACCAGACAGCGAACGATCATGACCTCAACTGAACCGTCGCCGGACGAAATTGCTGCCCGCAAACCGCGAAACGCTCTGGAGGAATCGACATGGTGGTGGCTATCCGGCCTTGTCACCCTTGTGCTTGCTGCCCTGTTGTGCGCGGCCTGGATCAGCATGAGTCACTACGAGTCCGAGCCCCTGCAATTGACCAATCAGGAAACACTGGACAACTTTCTGACAGAGAACATGAAACCGGTTGACCAGGGTATTGCGCAGCCGGTGCGTGTACCCACCGGCTTGTTTCTGCAGTCGATGAAGTTTCTCAGCTCCACTGAAGTCAGTGTGAGCGGCTACCTGTGGCAACGCTACACCGATGGAACTAACGATCAGATCAAGCCAGCTCCGGGTGCGGCGGCCGGGTTCATCCTGCCCGATCAGGTCGACTCGGGCGCCGACATCAACCCGCGTGAAGTCTACCGTATCCGCCAGGGCAAGGAGGAAGTCATCGGCTGGTATTTCGAAGCGAACCTGCGTCAGCCTTTCGACTACTCCCGATACCCTTTCGATCACAAGACGGTCTGGGTTCATTTGTGGCCACGCGATTTCGCAGGCAATGTTGTTCTGACGCCTGATTTTGCAGCCTATTCGAGCACCGGTTCCGAAGCGATGTTCGGTATCGACAAGGACATCGTGCTGGGTACCTGGGTACGGGAGAACACCTACTTCGACTACAAGCTGTCGTCCTACGACACCAACTTCGGTATCGACAACTTCGTGGGTCAGACCGACTTTCCCGATCTTCGCTACAATGTGGTGGTCAAGCGCAAGTCGGCCAATGCCTTCATCGTCTATCTGCTGCCGCTGTTCCTGGTTGCCGCCTTGCTGTTCAGCACACTGTTGATCGTGACAGCTCGACCCAAGCTGGTCGCACGGCACGGGTTCAGCACCTCGGGCTCGCTCGGTACCTGCGCGGCGCTATTCTTCGTCGTACTGCTGGCTCATGTGCAGCTACGCGAGCAGTTCGCCGGATCGGGCATCGTCTATCTGGAGCGCTTCTACCTGCTGATGTATGCAAGCCTGGCGTTGGCGGCAGTCAACACCTATCTGTTCTCGGTTCACGCCGGTCGCTGGCTGACGATCGTTCATTACCGTGACAACCTCTTCCCCAAATTGCTGTACTGGCCAGTGACGCTGGCCTGCATGGTAGTGATCACCGCGGTGTCGATGTGATGCTCAGAAAATCGCTCCATACGCGCTTTCATGAATTCACACGCTCGAGCATGGCCAGGATTTCGGTCATTTTCTTGCCATTGTTGATTCGCTCGAAATGCAGCTCCAATCCCTCATCCTTCAAGGTTCTACTGTAAACGTGCAGCTCATAGCTACCATGCTCGAGGATATACAGCGCGCTGACCGTCAGGGTATTTTCCTCCAGTCCAGCCCAGACGTAAGGGTCGGCGTTCTTCTTGAGTGGGTCATAGGGCACCATGTTTCCGAAACTGTCATTGGTCATCGACGATGCAAATATGCCGGGACGCTCGGAACTGTAGAAATTTATCGAGGGTGAAACAACCCGCTTTTCACCATCCGGCAGAAAAATCACGGTGGTCCACTCGATGGTGAAGCCCTTCTTTTCCCAAGGCTTTATCGTTACGGCCAGCTCTCGCTCCGAAATCTCGCCCTTCGTGACACTCAGCGTATTACCCTCGTAGGTGCCGAAAAACTGATCCAGGTCCTCGGTGAACTTGGGCTGTACGTGAACACCGCATTGCATCAGCAGAAGACAGCCAAGAACAAGCGCAAATCTGGGAAAAATCCTGGCTATATGCATTGCCCCTCCTGCATCAGCTTCAACGAGCCAAAACAGAACAACGGTTAGTTGTCGATGTAAGTATGAAAAGTTCCTCTGGCAAGGGATTTGTCCTGAGCAGCGATGCTCAAGATCCCACTACCTGAGGGGCGCTCTCGGCAAGGTCAAGGAGAACAGATTTACACTGCCGGATCAAGGATACAACTTGCTCATCGTCAATTCTCGCACGTTCCTGGTAGCAGCAGACTCAATTCAGAATCAGCTCTTCCGCCTTCATCACTTCAGTAATCGCCTGCACCAGTTCCCTGGCATCCAGCGGCTTGTGCAGCAACCTGCAGCCAGTCTTTCTGACAGCCTGCAGGATCACCTTCGAAGTGTCTCCGGTCACAATGATCGCCGGAATAGGCCTGTCAAAATGATTACGCAGCATCTCGATCGCAACCACTCCGGTTTGCTCGTTCTTCAATCGGTAGTCGATGATCATGATATCGGGCTCCATGGCCCTGGCAGTCAGTGATTCAATGGCCTTGACAGGCGATTCAGCCGATATCACCTGGCACTGATAGCCGTCCAGTATCAAGGTCAATGCATCGCGAATATGTGGCTCGTCATCGATGAACAGAATACGAGTACCGCTCAGATTCCGTTCACGCAAAGGCTTGTTTGCCGGTTGAGCCACACCGTTCTCGCCCAGCGGCACATTGACACTGAAAGTACTGCCCTTGCCCAATACCGACTGAAGCCGAATCCCCGTCTGCAGCAGTTGCGCCATTTTCCGGACAATCGCGAGCCCGAGGCCCATGCCACCCGTCGATTGCCGCAGACTCGCATCAAGCTGGTAGTACTCGGAGAAGATGGCCTCATGCTGGTTTTCCGGAATACCCGGACCGGTATCAATGACGTCGATGATCAGCTGCCCTGCCTCTTCCCGACAACATACCCGGACTTCGCCTTCCTGTGTATGGGTGATTGCATTCTGCAAGAGGTTCCTGAGAATTCTTCCAAACAGCACCGGATCGGTATGCACCGTGACATCACTGACCTCTACCGACACGGTCAGTTCTCGGGCTTCTCCCAACTGCACGAACTCGTCGCGAATACTGATCAGCAACTCACGAATGCAGAACGTCTGCAACGACACCTCGACAATACCGGCATCCAGCCGCGACATGTCAAGCAGGCTATTGAACAGGGAGTTCAGAGTATCACTGGAGTGCCGAATCTTTTGCACGATCTCCAGATTGTCATCGTCATGCACTCGCCGCTCGAGCACTGCCAGAAACAGTCCCAGCGCATGCAGAGGCTGCCGCAGATCGTGGCTGGCCGAGGCCAGAAACTTGTTCTTTGCTGCGATTGCCGTTTCCGCAACCTGCCGGTGTTGCTCGGCATTGAGTTTTGCTTCCGTCACTCGTCGCAGCATCAGGTTGCGTGATTTGAGGTTTCGCTCGGCCACTACCCGATCCGTTATGTCACTGACAACGACCAACAGCGCATAGATGGCTCCCTGCGCATTACGTAAAGGTACGCGAACGGTTCGCTTGTAACGTCGCTCTACTGCGAACGCGCGCCAGTCTCTGTTCTCCTCCGATGATGCCTCACCGGATGCTATCACTGCATCATCCTGTGCCCAGAAACCCGTCTGACCGGTGTCCGGATTTCCAAGTACGGCTTGAGGTTCGGTGCCGATTTCCAGATCATTACGCCCGATGATGTCACTTCTGGGCAGGCAAACGGTCCTGGCAAAATCATCACTGACCATCAGGAAACGATGGTCGAGGTCCTTGATGATGACCCAGTCTCGCAGGCAATCGACAACCTGATAAAGCAAGCGGGTCATGGGCATTTGCGGCATGTTCACGCTCAGAGGGGTCGCATTACGCTGAATCATTCGTTGCAATCGACACCGGAAGGCCGTGGATTCAAGATCCTGCAAAATGGCGAATTCCACGGTTTCGCAACGACAGACCTGGTCGGACAAGTACTGATCTGGGCCGATCACGGCAATCAAGGGTAAATGATCGAGCTTCTTCAGCCGTGTGACAGCCTGATCCACATCCTGTTGACGCCAGTCGAGAATCAGGGCGTCGTACGCATCCGAATCGACATCCAGCGACTGTGAGATTCGGTGGACGCTACCTGCGGAATGCAATGCGGTCACGATGGTTTCATCGCAATATTCTGGTACGGCGATCCTGTACACGCGATCTCCTGCCTTTCACTCAGCGTGATGGCGAGCCTGCAGCAGATGGCAGGATAGCGTAATTCCTTACGCTTTCACAGCTACTCGACTGCGGGAGACCATGTCCGCGTCACCTCCCCAGCAGCGTATCATGTGCCACCTTTTTCGCAAAACAACGAGTCGGCAGAATGTGGGCAGCAATTCGTGGATCCTGGTCACTGTTCGTAGGCATGATCCTTCTCATGGTCAGTAATGGCCTGCTCACGACTCTGCTGACATTGCGAGCAGACGGACTCGGATTCAGCGATTCGGCCATCGGGCTGGTGCAATCAGGTTACCCGGTCGGGGCGCTACTGGGTTGCCTGATCGCTCCCGGCCTGATCATGCGCGTCGGTCATGTACGCATCTTTGCAGCGCTGGCCTCGATCGCGAGTGCCGCCGCCCTGATGCACCTGGTGACCACAGACCCGTGGAGCTGGGGTGCCATGCGTCTGCTGGCCGGCTTCTGTTTCTCAGGCCTCTATATCGTTGCGGAGAGCTGGTTGAACAGCAGCGCAGACAATGATAACCGGGGAAGCCTGTTATCCATCTACTTTGTGGTGCAGACAGGGGGAGTCGCACTCGGGCAACTCTTGCTCAATGTCTCCAATCCGGATGGCATCCTCCTGTTCGTCGTGGTATCCATTCTGATATCGTTTTCTCTGGTTCCCATGCTTGTATCGGAAGATGCGACTCCACATTACGAGGTACCGGAAAGAGTCGCCTTCATCGATCTCTTTCGACTGTCTCCCATGGGGTTGACCGGCAGCTTTCTGAACGGCATCTCCCAGACCACGCTCTACGTGGCTCTGGCGCTCTATGGTAGCGCTCTTGGCATGAGCAAAGGCGCCATCGGCGGCCTGATTGGCAGCATGACGCTGGGAGGCATGTTGTTTCAGTTTCCACTGGGCAAGCTATCCGACATGATGGACAGGCGCTGGCTCATTGCCGGAATACCCGCTGTGTCCATACCCGTCTGCATCGTGCTTGCCAGTCTGGACAATCCCACTGACAATCTCTACCTGGTTTATCTGATGGTGGCATTGCTGGGTGGCCTGACCTTACCCGTGTATTCCATCTGCATGGCTCACATGAATGACCATCTGAATCGCTCACAGGTTGTTGCGGCCAGTGGCACGCTGGTGCTGATTCTTGCCGCCGGCATGACGCTCGGCCCGACATTGGGAGGTTTTGCCATCGATCACTTTGGCCCGACGGGGATATTTCACTTGCTGTCCCTCACCGCAGGTCTGACGGTCATGACGGCACTGTTCAGACTCTGGAGCAGCCCGGCGATAACCGAGAATCGCGGCAATGCCGTCGCAGTCTCTGCCAACCTCACACCCGAAGCCGCGACCCTTTACCCCAGGTCATCCGAAAAGCCCGCAGGCGGTGACAGATCCTGACCGTTGAACGGATCGGCGGTTCAACGATTCAGTGATTCAGTGATTCAGTGATTCAGTGATTCAGTGATTCAGTGATTCAGTGATTCAGCAGTTCAGCAGTTCAGCAGTTCAGCAGTTCAGCGGTTCAGCGGTTCAGCGGTTCAGCGGTTCACGATATCGCCGTGCATCGGCGCATAAAGCGCGAGCAGGCGATTCTGCACCCCTTGAGGCAGCGCATTGCGATCCATAGCCCGCATCAGGGCTTCGACAATGGCATTGAACTCCACTCGAGTGATCTTCATTCCTGCATGAGTCTGTTGCATGTCATCGCCGGTATACGCACAGCCACCGCCGGTTTTCATGCACATCTGTTCCACCATCATTCGATGAAATCGACCAATATCCGAATTCCGATAACGACCCTTGATTCGCTCATCGGCGGCAATTTCGCGAATGAAGTCGGTGGTAAGTTGCTCGACTCCGGGCTCGCCGCCCAGCTCTTCATAGAGTGTTTTCGGTGAGGGGTTGTCAGGAGTGATCGTGCAGGCCGTCAAGTACAGACTCATGAGAAATGCGAAGAGCCATGTGAGGACTGCCCCCTGTCTGCTTGGCATGCCCACTGCTGCCGTCTGCCTGTCAGAATTCATGCTATTGACTCACCTGCAAGGAAACATAGAGGCCTGTCTGATCCTCAAAACCCGCTATCGAGCCAAGATCCGACCAGGCGGCCACCAGCGATACGCGTTTGCTCGGAAACCAGCCGACGAACACGTCGTACCAGTCATCCTCCTTTGCAAAACCGAGATTGTCCGGCTTTTGCCGGTACTCCATACCGACGACCCATTCTCTGGTGAGAAACAAGCCTGCGCTGAGCTCCCCGACCAGTTCACGCCTGTTACGTTGATCTCCGCCGAATCCGAGCAAACCGGCCTGATTGGCTTTCGTCGCTCGCAAGGTAGCGTTCAGAAACAATGAACGGTGGAACGGGCCATCGAGCCAGAGTTTGCTGGCCGCCAGGTACACATCCAGACCATTGTCGTCTCGGGCACCCACGAGTTCCGGTACGGCGAAGGCATCGTTCTTCTTGTATTGCAGGCCCAGCGACAACTGTGGCATTCGGGAATAGATCAAGTCTCCACTCAGACGCCATTTCGCTCCGATGATCGTCTGTTCCAGCTCTTCACCAGCTACCACCTGATCGATATCGAAGCGCTGTTTTCCAATGGACAATTCAACGCGATTATGCAGCGTCAGAGCCGCACCATACGCCTGTAGAGAGAAGTCATCGGGTTCAAGCTGCGTATACCAGGCAGTACCACCAAATTGCTGATCTTCGCCATAACCTGCCAGCAATGCCCAGGGCACAATTCCACCCCCGGCAGTGCCTTCCACCGACATGGCTCCACCGGTGGCAATCAGCCTTCCCCCGGGTTCTGCCTGTGCCGAGTGGGCAAAAGCAGTCAGGATCAGACACGACAACAGTGTACGGATGATCGGTGTCATCAGTTCGATCCTCGTGGGGGAAAAAATGGCCTGGCCTCGGATCGAAGCAATTATCAGGCCGCGTGCAGACTGTCCCCGCGCTCATCGGTCAGGATAATCTGCGCACAATGAGCGTCAGTTCGTGTGACCATGCGCCCCCATCAGTTCACACGAATGATTGCAAAGCGCTCCGGGGTGATATAAGGATGTGACACCATGCTGGACACAACTCCCTCTGCACCCTGCCTCTGACCTTCATGACTACTGACTGCTCGTTTCGACAAATTCCGCTGATGTGGCTGATCGGTGCGATCCTGGTGGGAGTAGTCGTGTACCTGCTGTCCCCCATTCTCACGCCTTTTCTGATGGCGTTCATCGTGGCCTATCTCGGTGAGCCCGTTGTCCGCGCACTGGAGAACTGGAAACTGCCACGCTGGGCGGCCATCCTGGTTGGGTATCTGCTGATTCTGGCTGTGCTCGGTGCGGTGGTTCTGCTCGTCTTCCCCTTGGCTCAGGAACAGCTTGAGCAGCTGATCGAAAAGGCTCCGGAGTACAAATCTGCGCTACTGGGCTACCTGCAACCGGTCATGGACCTCTGGCATTCCTTCGTCGGTTCAGGGGCTGGTAGTGCATCCGGGCAGTCCGATGGCGACTCTGCGGGAAATTCCATGGTGGGTCTTGCAAAGGATGCGGTCCCACAGGCCAGTGATGCCGTCGGCAGGGCCGTCAATGCAGTAGCGCGATCCGGAATGGCCGTCGCGAAGACTCTCATGAACATCTTTCTGGTCCCCGTGCTTGCCTTCTACCTGCTGCGCGACTGGAACAAGCTGAGTCGTCAGACGCTGCGACTCGTACCTGAGCGCTACCGGAAGAAGACGGCCGTTGTCGCCAGGGACGTCGATGAAGTTCTGCAAGGTTTCCTGTGGGGCCAGCTGCTGGTCATGTCCAGTCTGGCGTTCATGTATTCCACCGGCCTGTGGCTCATAGGCCTGGAATTCGGCTTGCTGATAGGGGTCGTTGCCGGCCTGCTCAGTGTGGTTCCGTATCTGGGGACTGTCACCGGTCTGGTGCTGGCGGCCATTGCCATGGTGGTGCAGACCGGCGAATGGCAACCGCTGTGGATGGTAGGCCTTGTGTTCGGTGTCGGACAATTCGTCGAAGGCAATATTCTCACCCCCAAACTGGTCGGCGACAAGATAGACCTGCACCCAGTCGTTGTGATATTCGTGGTTCTCGCCGGTGGCCAGCTGTTTGGTCTTACCGGTATTCTGCTGGCTCTACCGGTCGCCGCAGTCGCGTGGGTGATCATCAAACGCACAGTCGGCACCATTCCATCGGATGAACCCCTGAACGACTGATCAGCCGACCTGGAAAGAGCGAATACCTCGCCCCGTCCGATCTCCCACCGGCCCTGGCATTTCCTGGCGACCCTCGCCTCCGTGGGTCAGCGGCAGTTGGCAGGTCTTCTTGCACTAGTTCACCGCTCGGGCGGCAACCTGCCGGACCACGGAACAGTCTACCTCCGCCGCTGGTGTCAGTGTTGGAGGGGCAAGATCAGTGTCCTCATCGAACATCCGTTTCAGCAACCGCCTCATTCTTTCAGCGTCGATGTTCAACGGCAACTGTCTTGCAGGCACTGCCTGCCACTCGGCGTCGCGCCGTTCCCCAAGCACGAATTCGAATACGTAATCATCTTCGATACCCATGCGGAGATCAGTCAGCACCAGCAGTTCATCACGGCTTGACAGTGCAAAGGCACCCCGTGTAAACCAGTCCATCCTCTGCACAGGCCAGGTGTCAAGCCAGTCTCTGCAGCGGTGCTTGCCGTTATCGAAGCTGTTCAGGGCGACGGATGGGTCCTCGTCCAGCAATGAACTGAACCCTTCCAGGTATCGATCATCAGTGACCACGAGCACACGCCAGAGCAGAGAAAACGGAAACGGCGCAACCAGTATGTGATTGGCCTTGATATCGCTCTGCGCCAGCGTCACCTTGACCTTCTGCAGCGTCAGTTGTTGTGACACAAGAGTCCAGCCAAGGTACGTCGAACTGAGTAGCAGGCCTGCAAGGACCGTGGCTCTTGAATGACGCCAGGGATAGCGCCATGCGGCAACGACACCGACGAGCAGCGGCAGGGTATAGACCGGATCGATGATGAATATCGACCCCCAGGCCACCGGTGGTGTTGTCAACGGCCACCAGAGTTGCGTTCCGTAGACCGTGAAACCATCCAGCAAGGCATGCGTCACCAACACCAACCACAGTGCGAGCCACCAGCGCCCTATCGTCACATCGACTTTCGGTACTGCTCGCTTGCACAGCCATGCCAGTGGAATACTGAGCACCGTCAACACGAACAGGGAATGACTCCAGCTACGATGATAGGTGAAGTTCTCCACGGCGTCTTCATAGGGTACCAGCACGTCGAGATCAGGTACTGAACCGATCACGCCTCCGAGCAGCAGGGCCCATCTGCCGAGTTTTTCTCCCAGCGTGACATGTGCCAGGGAGGCACCAAGGGCAATTTGCGAGACGGAATCCATAGAGATCAGCTGTGTGTATCAGCCACGGTTGTCAGGTGGGTGCTGTCCACTCGCGGTGCCCCACGAGGCGAGACCACCGAACAGACATTGAAATATGGCACTCTCATCATGGTAATTTCTGCAATCACTCGCAATCTCATCGTAGCCGGTTGTAACTTGCCAGTGGAGTCAACTTCCGAATACGTCGCCGAGGCCACATCATCACTTCGAAAAGACAACTGGAACAGCGCAGGATGCAGAAACTGGCGCACCTGATGGACAGTTCCATCACGCTGCCCGGCGGATTCAGGATCGGCATTGATGGCCTCATCGGCCTGATTCCCGGCGTTGGTGATGCCATTGGACTACTTGTCTCAAGCTACCTGATCGGCAAGGCTGCCACCCTTGGAGCGTCAAGGCTGGTTTTGGTTCGCATGATCGGTAACGTACTGCTGGAGACGGCTCTGGGTAGCATCCCAGTGCTGGGAGACGTATTCGATTTCGTTTTCAAGGCAAACAATCGCAACATGAAGCTGTTGCTCGATCATCAGGATGATGCTCGATTGACGAAGAATCGCAGTATCGGCTGGATGATCGTTTTCATGACCCTGCTGCTGGGTATCTGCGCACTGCTGCTTGGTCTGCTGTGGCTGGTGGTGAGTGCAGTATTCAGAATTCTGTTCTGAAGACAGGCACGCCGTCGGCAGGCTAGGCCGCGATGCGATCCAGAAAGAAGCGTACCATCTCGACAGACGCATTCGGACCGGCTGTGTCGGTGTACGAGCCAGCAGCGCTACCCCCCGACCAACTGTGACCGCCATCGATCAGACGCCAGTACTCGCAAGCCGCACGCTCTGGCACCGATTCAGCAGAATAGGTGGTTACCACACTGCGTCGCCCAGATGCCGTGGCATGGATCATTGATGTGGTCTGCCAGTTGACGTCGCCCAGTCTTGCGGTTTCCCGTTCCAGCCAGTTGCCGACAATCCGTTCCGCATTGGCACAATTCACGGTCCGGTCATTGTCACCATGGAAGACGATCAATGGCGTGTGGATGCCGGCCGTGGTTGCATTGCCTGTTGATGAGCGGCTGTTTGCAGACACCTTTCTGCGCGGTGACATATCAGTGACTGCATTCGACAATCCATCCGGCAAGGAGGCGCCTGTCGCTGACTGACTCATGAGCCTGAAGGCCTCCATCATCGATGAAGCCGCACCACTGGGAAGCCCAGAGTGCACCCCGACGGCTGAGTAAAGCTCCGGATACTGCTCCGCCAGAATCAGTGCCATGGCACCACCGGCGGACAGCCCTGCCACGAACACCTGCTGCGGGTCAACAGGATGGCTCTCCATGATGAATCGCGTCAGTGTACTCAACGCGGCAGGCTCTCCTCCGTCGCGCGTCTGATGCTCCGGTACAAACCAGTTCCAGCAGTTGTTGGCGTTGGCTGATCGTGACTGGCTCGGGTAGAGGACATACATGCCCGCCTCCTGCGCAATGGCATTCATCTGCGTCCCGGCAGAGAAGTCCTGCGCGTCCTGACCGCATCCGTGAAGCATCAGCAGCAATGGTGCTGGAGCACCACCCGTTCTCTCCGGTACGAACAACTTGTAGTGCAGAGAGCGACTCTCGAGATCGCAGACACCGTCTGCGAAATCAGGTTGATGTTCTTCCCTCACCCTCGATTCAGGGCTTCTGACCAATGCAGAGCTGTTCAAGACGGATACCTCCAGAGCGTCTCTCACAAATGACACATGCAACGGCAGCGCATCAGTGATCACCGACAGCATCCCTGGAAGGTTGACCAACTGGCGAAAGACAACAGGTTCACGGAACTCCGCTGCAGATATCTCGCCAGATTTCGCTGCCTGCAGAAAGTCAGCGGCCATCGTTACCCGGTTACACGAGGTGATGTCGCCGACTGCCCAAGGCATCGTTTGACTTTCTGCACGAGACTCGCGATTGAAAACGGTTTATGGAGGAAATTCACTCCTTCTTCCAGAATGCCCTGTTCCACGATAACGTCGTCGGTGTAACCGGAAATGAAAAGCACATTGATGGAAGGGTGCACGCGGACGACTTCGTCATACAATTCCCGACCATTCATGTCCGGCATCGCAATATCGGTAAGCAACAGATCAATGTTGTCGTTCTCGGCGGCCAATCTGAGTGCATCGGCTACGTCCTCGGCTTCCAGAACCGTATACCCATAGGTTTCCAGCCCCTCACGCAGAATATTGCGCACCATGGTGCCATCCTCCACCAGCAGAATGGTCTCTGTCCCCAACTCCAGATTGCTCGCGGAAGTCGTTCTGGCAGGCACCCGCGCCGATCGGCCAGCATGCTGAAAATACAACTTGAAGGTACTACCCACCCCCGGTTCACTATGAACAATCACATTACCGTTGTGTTGCTTGACGATGCCATAAACCGTAGCCAGTCCCAGCCCCGTACCTTTGCCTTGAGTCTTGGTGGTGAAAAACGGCTCGAATATCTTCTGCCGTGTATCGCTATCCATTCCATGCCCGGTGTCTCTGACCACCAGCATCGAGTAGCTGCCTGCAGGCTGCAAGTCACCGTACTGTTCCGTGTGAGGCTCTTCGAGCGTGATATTGGCGGTTCCGATGGTCAGTGTCCCCCCTGCCGGCATTGCGTCTCTGGCGTTGACGACCAGATTGAGCAGCACCTGCTCTATCTGACCTCTATCGGCTGTGACAGGTGCCAGATCTGCATCAAGAGCCGTGTGTATCTTGATCCCCTCCCCGATCAGACGCTTTATCATGGATTCGTATTCCGTGACGACGGTATTGAGATCCAGCACCTGCATCTCCAGAACCTGCTTGCGGCTGAATGCCAGTATCTGACGAGTCAGTCCTGCCGCCTGCTCAGCCGCCTCTGCAATTCGCTTGAAATACCCGTGTAGCTTGTCGCGCGCTGCGTGTTGCATCATTCCCAATTCTGCATTGGCGGTGATGGGCACCAGAAGATTGTTGAAATCGTGAGCGATGCTGCCAGCCAGACGACCGATGGATTCCATTCGCTGACTCTGCAACAGACGAGCTTGCAATTCCTTGCTCTCCGTAATGTCCTTGACCAGCACCGAGAGACCCTCATCAAAAGGGTACGCTGACACCTCGAAGTCTCGGTTACCGGCAAGAATCGGCAAAACGATCTCGACACGATCAGGTTTTCCCCTGTCAAGCACCGACTGATAGAACTCGGCCAGTGGAGCAACTGCTTGCCGAGTGAACAGGTCGAAGACATGCTTTCCCAGCACTTCTTCGGAAGGGTATCCGGATCGCTCTGCCGCCTTGTTCCAGTAGGTATACCGCAACTCCTTGTCCACCGAGAAAAAGATGTCGTCGATACTTTCAGCCAGATTGCGAAACTTCTGCTCACTCAATACCAGTGACTTGTGCTGCCTCTCTATCTCGTCAATGAGTCTTTCTCTTGGGGCAGAAACCAGTTCTCTGAGCAACAAGGGCTGGCTCATGTATTCCGCAAGGCGTTTGCGAAACAGCACGAGAAACAACAGCATCGGCGTTCCATAGGCAAACGCCATGATGAAATTGCCACTTACTCCGCTTTTCACATCACTGAGAAAATGCCCGCTGAACGGATTGAGAATCAGAGGAAACAGGACCCCATCCAGACAGATCACGGTAATGAAGGCAACGATATAGAGAACGGATACAGCGAATACATTACTGAACCGGGCCTTTATCCTCTCGAACAGGTAGATCAGTGAAACGAGTTCGGCAATGACCAGCATTCCGCCAATGGAGGTCACCAACAGTGAAACCTTGAAGATATCAATCGATGTGTTGAATGGATTGAGAATTTCCGGATTGCGCAATGTCCAGGATATCGTCATGGATAACACCACCACGAGCAGATTGACACCAATCACCAACCGGATGATTGCGCGCATGACACCGATGTCCCGTTCGATAATGACAAACAGCACTGTTGTCATCATGAAGGCGCAATACACCAGCGTTCCTCCGGATACCGTGATGTTCTCCGTGATGGGAAACAGATAGATGGAGCCGCCGTAGTTGGCCGCCACCAATAGAACACTCAGGTAACAGAAGAATGAAATCGAACGAATCGAACTTTTCTGCCTTGCGAAATAAAAGGGAATGCAGGAAAACAGCAACAGGTGTATCGCGAAGTTCAGAAGCATTGTCGTGCCAGTCAACAGGTTTGATGCAAACAACTCCCAGAATCAGAAATGCTCTACGTCCTATCGGAGACGCAGCATCCTACTGCCTCTGAACATGCAAGGTGGTGAGGTCATGAGCCCCGCACTATATAACAGATATCTGCCGACACTCACTCGGCAGGGTTGAACACCACTTCCTCTCGCCATGGGCTTGACGGTAACATCATCGATGTAACCCCCGGGACTTCGCCGATGCATGGTCAGTGAAGGTGTGTCAAGAATTTGCCCTGCCATCGAGATCGGCAGACAACAGCACTACTGCCGTTCATTCGTCAGGATATCGTCCTGACCTTGCGGGCCCGGCTCGTCTCGTTCCGGCATGGCATGACCCGTGAGCTGGTACAGGTCTTCAAGCTGTCGCCTGAGGGTCCGGTTTTCACTTTCCAGCCGGTGCATGCTCTTGTTCAACTCGTTGACATCGGACTCGAGCAATGCAAGCATCTCCCTTTCGTCCTGACGGCTTCGAGAGTGACGTGATTCATCCGAAGCACTGGATCGACCCTGAGCCAGGTCAGGCATTCCGCAAAACAAATGGCCAAACCGCTCGCCGCGTTGCCCGGATTGAGCCCCCATCCTTGTGACGAAAGGCAATTCCCGATCGCACAGACGTTCGACGCAATGGGTCAGCTCGTCCCTGTCGGTAAACAGTTCCATGCGTTGCGTACGCGCATGCAGTTCACTGAGCGTTTGCGGGCCACGTAACATCAGCAGACACAGCACTGCCTGCTGCTTCTTGCCCAGTTCCAGCCGAGGCATGAACAACTGACTGAATTTGTCCGCGCGTGATCCATACTCCTTGCGAACAAAGTCCTTGTCGACAAGGCCCTGCAACGTGCGCACGATTTCTCCCTGCTGATAATTCGTGATCGGCTCGCGGCTGGATTTCTGATTGCAGGCATTCAGCAGACTATTGACGGTCAATGGGTACTGATCCGGCGTGGTCAGTTGTTTTTCCATCAGGGCACCCAGCACTCGCAACTCGATAGCGGTCAATTGCGGTGGCTCCGGTGTTTGCGGTGTTTGCGACTCATCAATCAACGTGTCGTCTTGATCTTCCACGGTCATTCCTCATCAAGGCAATATAATGCCGGCTGGCTGGGACTGCTCTGCACAGTCTATAGTACGAACTGATACCCGTGGCAGTCACCCGAGCACGCCTGAGAATGACGACTTGCCGGCGAGTCAGCAATCTTCATGGTTCCATCAGATCGATGGCATGAGCGACATGCATCTGGCACCACGTTACACGGCACTTCGCTGCCGAACAGACTGAACGTCTGCTGTAGCGCGATATCCGCTGTTCGGTCGGCCGTTGCATTCAATGCACCGACCTCAGGATGAATTGCGAACGCTTTCCGATCACTTGCCCGATAGTCTGCAGCACCGGATGTGCGATGCCCAGGTCATCTGCTTCCGACAGTAATTGCTCCATTGTCGGCACGATCTCGCTGGCGAGCGTCTTCAGCTCCTTGAGCAGCAACCTCTGCGCGCCCCGCGTGTCCGGGACCAATGACAACCAGTGTGTGCGCTGGATCGTGTCAGGCAGATTCCTGCCTCCGATACGCATCGCCGATTTTTTCGTCAGTTGCGGATAGACCGCCGTGCAGACCACATCATAGAGTGGCGCCAGAACGGGCGCGTCGGTGTTCGATGCATGCAGCAAGGCATAGTTCTTCGCATGGGCATCGGCATTGCCAACCAGATAGTGAAATACAAGCATGCGCAGGAAGGACAGCCTGTCAGCCGCGGGTCGATCCACGACTCGCTGAATCAAGGCCAGCGATTTCTCGATACCGGGTCCTCCCTCATCTTCGTATTTCAGCTCGGGTGGAATACTCAGGGCCTGACAGAAGTCTTCCTGATGCAGGCGTTGCACAGACCGATCGTCCAGTCGCAGACGATCGAAACGCTCTATCAGAATGTACTGGGTATCATCGGTTCGACCGAATGCCACATCGGGCACTGGCAGACCCATGCGAGCTGCCAATGTCATGCAGAACACTTCGTTCTGCGAGGTGCCTTCGAGCCCCTGAATACCGGGTTTCAGGATATGAGTCGTGGGTTCGCCATTCTTGACCAGTGCAATCCTGCCATCGCTCACCTTGACTGCAATCTTGTCTTGCGCACCCGCCAGTGACAGTCGGACATCCTTGCGACTGCCCAGCAAGGGGTCACCCCGCAATTCCCGCAGCAGCTCTCCCAGCTGCTGCTGATCAAGGATTTCATCCTGTGAATCCAGCATGAGAGGATCACTACCGTGTGGAAACAGCGCCAACGCACCTGCGCAGTCACCTCCGATGATCTCCAGCATGCCGAAGGCGTTGGTATCAGAGATGCCAAGGGCCGCAGCCAGGCGGGTGCGCGCCGACTCATCTGGCAACAGGCCGGAGAAATACGGTTTGGCCACTGCATTGGGGAAGGGCTGGCTGTTCAAGGGCATTGAGACTGAAATCGCTCTTGCCGATTCCGAGTCGAGGTACGCCCTGTCGTAGCTGAACGTCAACTCGGCAGTCTCGCCCTGCTCGAGCAGACCGGCCTTGGTCGCATGCAGGTAGACATCCAGTTTGCGCTTCACTGCCCGTGATCTCGTGTCTGTGCATCAAGAGTGACGCCCAGCGTTTGCAACACCGCCAGCGCCAGCCCCAATTGGCAGCTACCCTTGCCATGCTCCAGTTCACGCAGGAATCGCACCCCTACGCCAGCCAGAGCAGCCAACTCCGACTGCGTTACCCTCTGACGTTTGCGCTCCTGGCGAATGAGCTCACCGAGCATTTGAACACTGAGTATTTCCATCATGAATCACCCCTTTCGGGATTATTATGGCATTTTTCAGACCAGAAAAAGGTTAAAGCACCCGATAGGGACGATTTTCAGTATCGAGATCCCGATTGAACTCGAATGCTCCCGATCGGGTTTTTTTTCAACTCATCCAGCGTCCTGCACCTCATGCGAACGCTGCTCGGGGAGCAGAATCACGTAATCGCCCCGTCCCCAAGGACAGCTACTCGTCATCCTGCCAACCAGCAGACTGGCCGTCTCGTGCGGCTCGTGCGGCTCGTGCGGCTCGTGCGGCTCGTGCGGCTCGTGCGTCTCGTGCGTCTCGTGCGTCTCGTGCGGCTCGTGCGGCTCGTGCGGCTCGTGCGGCTCGTGCGGCTCGTGCGGCTCGTGCGGCTCGTGCGGCTCGTGCGGCTTTCATCCTACGTTCATGAACGCCGCTGTCTTCCGGCAATGCATGCAACAGTTTTCAATCGGTATTACAATGACGTAGCTACGTCCGGCGCTATGCCAGACCCCTGACAAACACCGGCCTGGCGTCTGGCAATCGAGTGGACACCGACGCATCGGGCAAGCCAGCTTCTCCCAATCAGTAACGACACTTATTTTCATGACTATCAAAGTATTCGGTCACAAATCTCCCGATACCGACTCCACCGGCTCACCCCTCATCTGGGCCTGGTATCTGACGGAAGTGCGCGGCACTCCTGCTGAAGCCTGTCTGCTTGGCGAGCCCAATACCGAAGCTGCGTTCATGCTCCAGCGCTGGGGTCTGGACAAGCCAGGCATCATCGAAGATGTCAGCGAGGACGACAGCGTCGTGATTGTCGATACCAACAATCCCGCCGAACTGCCCGACGGTATCAACTCGGCGGATATCATCGAGATCATCGATCATCATATGCTCGCAGGCGGTATCAAGACGCGCAAACCCATCACGATCACGGTACGTCCGGTAGCCTGCACAGCCACCATCATGCACGACCTGATGGGCGAAGATGCAGGGCGGATGCCCGAGAACATCAAGGGAGCAATGCTGTCCTGCATACTGTCCGACACGCTCGAATTCCGGTCTCCGACCACAACCGATCGCGACCGTGAGGTGGCCGAGAAGATTGCCGGGGAACTGGCAATTTCCATCCCCGACTATGCCTCTGAAATGTTTGCCGCAAAATCCGACGTGTCCACTTTTTCCGATGCCCAGTTGCTGCGCATGGATTCGAAGCAATACGACATCGCCGGCAAGAGCTTTCGAATCTCGGTACTGGAAACCACTTCTGCCGGTACCGTGCTGGCCCGCAAGGAATCACTGATGCAGGCGATGCCGGGCGTGGCGAGTGAAGACGGAGCAGATCAGGTACTGCTGTTCGTCATCGATATCCTGGCTGAAGAAGCGACATTGCTGGTACCCAACGAACTGGTCAAGCAGGTTGCGGAGAAAAGCTTCGGTGCAACCGTAAACGGCGATACCGTCACCTTGCCAGGCGTGGTCAGCCGCAAGAAGCAGATCATCCCAAGCCTTAAAGTCTGAGGACCACGATCGTTGCGGCTGACGTCAATGCGGCAATTCGCCAGTCGCCCGACAAGCCTGCATACCGCACCAGGTTCGGCGCGGTATGCGGTTGCAGACAGCACCGGACGAAATCAGGGCTGGCAGGGTACAGTCCAGGAATCGATGCCAGCAACCACGACCTCGGTGACCTGATCGCCGAGCTGAACTTGACCTGACCGAGAAACTGTAATGGTCATAGAACTCTGGCTGGCGTTTGTCATCGCATCCACCATCCTGCTGATCATCCCCGGCCCCACGATACTGACCGTCATCAGTTACTCGATTGCACAGGGCAAACGAGCCAATATACCGCTGGTTGCCGCTGTCGCTCTGGGCGACTCGACGGCGTTGATCCTGTCCCTGGCTGGCCTGGGCACGATACTCGCCACCTCGGCCTGGCTTTTCACTGTCATCAAGTGGGTTGGCGGACTGTATCTGGTGTATCTCGGTGTCCGCATGCTGATGAGCAATGACCCCCCTGTCAGTGAGGGCGGGCAGCCTGAGGCTCTGTCCCCATGGACACTGTTTGCAAACACCTGGCTTGTCACCGCGCTGAACCCGAAGGGCATCATCTTCTTCGTCGCATTCCTGCCTCAGTTCCTCGACCACGACAAGCCGGTACCGGCACAGCTGTGGATCCTTTCTCTGACGTTCGTTGCACTGGCAAGCCTGAATGCAATGCTGTATGCGGTATTCGCCACCAATGCCCGCAACCTGCTCTCATCAAGCGCCGCGCGCAAACGCTTCAACCGTGGTGGTGGATGCCTGTTGACGATAGCCGGTGGCTGGGCACTGACAGCCAGGCAGGCAATGTCGTCCTGAGCGCCTGCCCTGCCCGGTTATCACGCATCCGTGACGCAACGAATCTGCATCACAAATCACGGATCACAAACCAAGCAGTCCGCAGTCCGCAGTCCGCAGTCCGCAGTCCGCAGTCCGCAGTCCGCAGTCCGCAGTCCGCAGTCCGCAGTCCGCAAACATGATCATCCATCACACCGACGCGGACTGCATCAACGCCACCTTGCCTGTCCACGAATCGTCCTCAACCGCCGTTGCCAATACCGCTGCAACATCACCGCGGGCAGCCGTTCCCTTGACATCAACATCGTCTCCGTACAGCACGTCACGGCTACCGTCGTCATCCGTGAGACTGACCGGTCGCACAATCGCGTAGGCAAGACCCGACGACTTCAGGTGTTCGTCAGCATCATGCTTGGCCTGAAGATAATGAGCCAGTTCGCTGTTCTGATCCGGTTTGTCGGCGCCGACCGTGCTGAGCATGACGAAGCGTTGCACATCGGACTTCACAGCCATATCCACCAGCCTGATCGCGCCATCACGGTCGACCTTGTCGGTCATCTCGGGCCCTGTCCCCCCTCCCGACCCGGCAGCAAACACCACCACATCGCAGCCTGCGCATACGTCATCCTGCAGATCCGTCAGATCACCCTGACGTAGCGTGACATCCCCGGGTAGATCGCTCGTGTCCGAGCTTGACCTGACCAGTGCTACCGGAGAATGCCCGCGTGACTTCAGTTCTTCGATCAGGCGGACTCCGGTCTTGCCCGTGGCTCCAGCGACTAGTACCTGCATATCATGCTCCTGCGATTCGTTGAGATTGGCGATTGCTTTCCTGTTGGCGAGACTGCCAGCGGCAGATCCCGACTGTCACTCATCGTTCGGGAGCCATCGGCCCGCCATGGGTAATGGCCGCCCGATAGCCGGACTCCATCTGCATATGCTGCCAATACGCGGCGAGACGAGGCGCATCTTCAAGAAATCCGGATCTGGACAGATTCGCCAACAGATATGAGAACTGCATGTCTGCCAGTGACACCATGTCGCCAAACAACAGACCTTTTTCCGGAAGCTGATGGACGATGTACTCCTGATGCTTCTGCATCGCTTCATACGCTGCACTGGTCGGCTCGTCACCGCGCATATGTGGCAACAGCAATTGCATGGCAACACTCGCAAACGAACTCTCGACATAATCAAGCAGTTCCTCATGGCGCAGATGATCGTCGGTACCGGCAGCGGGAACATGCCGACCATCGCCGAACCTGTCATGCAGATAACGCAGACAAGTTGCGGACTCCGCCAGCACTAGCTGTTCATCCTGGATAACCGGAGACTTGCCCAGCGGGTGAACTCTCGCCAGACTCTCAGGCGCCCGAAAGTTTTCCGTACGCTCGTAGAACACCAGATGGTAAGGCTGCTCGAGATCTTCCATCAACCACAGCAGGCGTATGGCACGTGAATAGGCCAGACAGTGAATGGTGATCATGGCAGGAAAATCGCCTTGATGTTGACGAACTCCTTCATGCCGAAACCGCCGTGTTCACGCCCGTAGCCCGAATCCTTGACGCCGCCGAAAGGCATGCCGGGATCCGCAGCACCGAAGGAATTGATACGTACCATCCCGGTATCGAAGTGATCCCGCGCAAGGGTAACGGCTCGCTTCTCATCGCGAGTGAAAATGCCACCTCCGAGCCCATAACGACTGTCGTTGGCAATGCGCATGGCATCCTCATCATTCTTCGCCCTGATGACCGAGGCCACCGGGCCGAACAGTTCATCGTCATGGGCAGGAGTACCAGGCTTGCACTCTGTCAGTACCGTTGCAGGAAAATAGTAGCCGCTTCTCTCCGGCGGATTTCCACCACAGGACACTACCGCACCGCCGGCAACGCTCTTTTCCACCTGCTCGCACAAGGTATCGAATTGCTCTTGGCTCGATACCGGGCCCAGTTGCGTGTCCTCATTCCGTGGATCGCCCATTCTGACCGCTTGCATCTGTTCGACAAATGCACTCAGGAATTCATCATGAACCGCATCACATACGACAAATCTCTTGGCGGACACGCAGGTCTCACCATTGTTGTAAATGCGCCCCTGCACACAGGTTTTCACCGCGAGATCCACATCCGCATCTTCCAGCACCAGGTAGGCGTCGTTGGACCCGAGCTCCAGAACGCTCTTCTTCAAGTGGCGACTGGCCAATGAGCCTATATGTCGTCCGGCACTGTCGCTGCCTGTCATTGTCACGCCTCTGACCTGTGGGTGTGCAATGATTTCATCCGATGTATCGTGATCTATCAGCAGCACCTCGAAAAGCCCCTCGGGCAGACCCGCTTCCCGGCACAAATCGCGAAACTTCAACCCGCTGCCAGTACAAATGGCCGCATGTTTGAGAATGACCGAGTTGCCTGCCATCAGATTCGACGCCAGTACACGAGCGGGCTGGTAAATGGGAAAATTCCACGGCTGAATACTGTAGATGACACCGATCGGTGAGTACGTGACGATGCCCCGCTTGCCCTTTTCGCCATGTGTTCGTTCTTCATCGGCCAGTTCGGCTGGGCCATTCTGTGCCGTGTATTCGAAGATCTGTGCGCACAACTCGACCTCGGTCAATCCGTCGCGATACAGCTTGCCGACTTCCTCAGTCATCAGACTGGCAAGATCTTCCGCGTGATTGCGAAGCGCTGAAGCGATGTCGCGGAGAAAGGGAGCACGCTCTTCATGCGACTTCATGCGCCATTCGTGGAAGGCGCGATTGGCGGACTCGATCCTGTCGAAAGCAGCGTCCTTGCTCATGAGCTCATGACTGCTGATCTCTTCCTCGGTGGCGGGATTGATGGTCGTGATGGTTCCCATGCTCGAATTTCCTCTGCTCTCTGCGGTAGGCTGCCCCGAGTAAACGGTGGAAACTGACAGGGCTGGCCAGGTCGATGAAGCAGAGTCTATCGATGAGGCTTCCGGAAATTCGGGCTTTGCGCTTTCTACATGGTTTCAGGCAATATCCTGCGATTCCTCTCCAACCCGCAACCGTCCAGAGCTCATGGAGGGTGGCGCCGAGCATGGGACAAGCATTGCCAGGGATTCTGGCGCTGTACAAGGCAAACAGCCTCAATGAGACATGATTCCTCGACCCGACATCGCCTTCGGCCGAGCAATGTTCCCGGCCGACGGACGGCCGGGAGTCATACAATGCAAATCAAGTCAACAGCACCAGCGATATCCAGGGTAACAGCAGCAACAACGCCAGCCGCACGATATCCGCGATCCAGAATGGAATCACGCCCTTGAAGATGGTGCCCAGGGAGACATCGGTCAGTACCGAGCGCAAGACAAAGGCGTTCATCCCGACCGGCGGCGTTATCAAGCTGATCTCGGTCACGACAACGACCACAATGGCGAACCAGATACTGACCATTTCAGGATCGGCCAACAGACCACTACCGAAGTCGAGTTGAATGATGATCGGATAGAAGACCGGTACCGTCAGCAGAATCATCGACAGGCTCTCGAAAACGCAGCCCAGTACCAGATAGATGCCAACCATGATCAGGATGACTCCCCAGGTACTGAAGCCTGAGTCGTAGACCATGTCCACCAGCGCATCCGGCAGCCCGGCGAAGTTGACAAAGGACGAGAATATCTCTGCGCCGATGACAATGACGAAAATCATGCCGGATGACAGTACGGTTTCTCGACAGGCAGAGGCGAAACTTTCGCGTGTCAGTCCGCGTATGGCCAACGCCAGCACCAGCGCAAAGAATGCCCCCATGCCAGCCGCCTCGATCGGCGTGAAAAAACCCCCATAGATACCGCCCATGATGAAGGCAAACAGGGCAAGGGTTCCCCACACGCCGATACGGTCGCGTCGCGTCATGGGAGCCGCCTCGGTAACCGGAGGCGCTCGATCGGGAAAGATTCTCACCGTGATCATGACTGCCGCCAGATATAGAACGATGCCCAGCAGGCCTGGCAACAGACCGGCAATGAACAGCTTGCCTATATCACTTTCAGTCAGCAGCCCATAGATGATCAGAATGACCGAAGGTGGAATCAATATACCAAGCGTGCCTCCTGCAGCGATGGCACCGGCTGCCAGACTGTCGGAATAGCCGAAGCGACGCATGGGCGGCATTGCCACGCGCGACATGGTGGCAGCCGTGGCCAGAGAAGACCCGGATACCGCAGAAAAACTGCCGCAACTGATAACGGTGGCCAAGGCCAGTCCACCACGCATACGCCCGAACAGGTGATCAGCGCCGGCAAACAGACCTTGCGCGATACCTGCCTTGGCCATGATGTTCCCCATGAAGATGAACAGGGGAACGACGGACAATGAATAACTGAGCCCGGTTTCGAATACGGCATTGCCGATCATCGAACCCGCTGGCCCCCAGCCACGCATGATCGCGAACCCGATGCCGCCCACCAGAGCCATGGCGAAAGCGATCGGTACGCGCAGGAATATCAGTATCAGCAGAATGCCGATACCCACCAGTGAGATCATCATTGGCGATATTCTCTCAACAAACCGAATATGGCTGCCAGAATGCAGGTAAACGCCCCGAACATGGCAAACAGGCCGAAAGGCACGCCGAGCGATTCGGAATGGGCCCCATCGGCAAACTGCCGGATACCGAGAATCCAGAGGCGCCAGGCGAAGAACAGCAGCACGGCAGCCGAAAGCATACCCACCAGAATATTCAGTACGTGCCTGACACGGGGCGGAATGCTGTTCACCAGCATGTCGACATCCACATGCCCACCGGCACGACTGACCAGTGGCAGAGACGCAAATACCAATGCACCCAGCAACATTTCGGTCAGCTCGAAGGCACCGGTCAGCGGCTTGTCGAGCAGATAACGCCCGATGACATCAATGCCGGTCACCATCATCAGACTGATCAGCAACGCACCGGAGACAAGCTCCAGTGCAATGGCAGACACTCGTTCGATCATTGATCAACGCCAGTGATTTCACGCAGGCGAGCAATGGCGGCAGCACCGTCATACCCCTCCGGCAGTGAATCAGCCCAGTCATTTTCCAGCGCACCGGCAGAAGCCTTCAAGGCTTCAAGAACAGACTCGGGTGCCGCATCCAGGCTGATACCGGCCTCTTCGATCTCGGCGACAGCAGCAGAATCGGCATCGATCCATGCCTGCCCGACTCGCTCGGCAAAGGCCAGACCGGAGATGGACTCGATGGCCGCCTGATCTTCAGCACTGATGGAGTCCCACTTGCCCTGATTCATGACCAGAAACCAGCTGGTATTGTAGATGCCACCGGGAACCGTCATGGAGAATTTCACGTCATCGGTCAGGTTGAATGCCGTCAGAGCTTCATAGGTGAACGTTGCGCCGTCAATCACACCGCGAGACAGCTTTTCATAGACTTCAGTCGACGACATGAACAAGGGCGTGGCACCCAGGGAATCCATCAGGCTTGCCACATAGCCACCCGGCACACGAATCTTCAGACCGGCAAAGTCTTCAGGTGTCTCGATCTTGCGCTGGTTGTTGTGAAACAACCCGGGTCCATGGACAAACAAGCCCAGCAGTTTCGTGCCTTCATGGTCCTTCTCGGCGTCCAGGTCTTCCGTATAGACCGTATAGAATGCCTTGGATGTTTCGATGGCATCGTCGCCCAGAAAGGAAAACTGTCCCACTTCAGCCTTGGTAAAGCGATCATCCTGACTGAAACTGTGCAAGCCGTAGGTAATGTCGGCAACGTCATCGCGCGCCATATCGAAATGTGCAGGTGGACTGCCCAGAGGCTTGCCCAGCACGCGAACACTGACGCGACCTTCGGTGACTTCTTCTATCTCTTTCGCCCAGGGTTTGATGGCGTTCAGTACAACGGGGTGGCGTGGCGGCAACCAGCTGGACAAGACCAGATCCGTATCAGCCTTGAGCGAGCCTGAGAGAGAGGCAGCGAACAATCCTGCCATAACGGCCCCGCCAGTAGTACCCAGCATGGCTCCCAGCGTGGTGAGCCTGTTCAATCCAGTCATCAGAAATCTCCAGTGGTGACAATAGGCATCAACGCGATGCCGATCCGCCCGCAAACGTGGGCTGGCTGGCGACAATATCCGTTGCACGTGCAACTGTCAAGAAATCCTGACAGAGCCTACTCCCGCTGTTCTTCATTCTGCCCAACCAGTCCCATTGACTGCTCGAGCCTGTCCAGTGCCTGCAAAAAGGCCTGCAATTCCTGCTCGTTCAGGCAGGACACGATATTGCGTTCCTGTTCCAGAACCACCGGTGCCACCTTGCCATGCAGAGCTCGCCCCTTGGCTGTCAGCCGCAACTTTGCCTCACGTCGATCATGCCGGCTTTCGGTGCGAGTCACGTAATTCAGCTCGATCATGCGGTTCACACCACGACTGATACGCGATTTGTGAGTACGTGTGCTCTGCACTATATGTTGTGCACTGCATGACTCCCGCGATTTCAACGCAGCCAGAGTCACCAGAATGCGCCATTCGACGATATCGATACCAAAACGATCGGTATAGACCTCGGCCAGTTTGTGACTGACTTCCGCGGCCAGGCGATTGAGGCGAAAAGGGATGAATTTCGACAGTTCCAGATCAGTCATCAATTCCATGCATCTCCAATATTTAATAGTTGCATTCGCAACTTTCTTGACAGTTGCAACTGCAACCGTTAAATTCTACACCAAGTGAGATCGACGCCTCTCCAAGGCCGATCCCTCCCCCCATCGAGCCATCTGAATTGCGGAGCCTCCACATCGTGTCAGACACTCAACTTCACTACATGCCTGGTTTCGGGAACGATTTCGAAACCGAAGCGCTGCCCGATGCCTTGCCTCAAGGCCGCAACAGTCCGCAGCGCTGTAACTACGGCCTCTACGGCGAACAGCTCAGTGGCACAGCCTTTACCGCCCCCAGCCACCAGAACGAGCGTACCTGGTGCTATCGCATACGCCCTTCGGTCAAGCACTCGGCGCGCTACGAGAAGATCGACCTGCCATACTGGCAATCAGCCCCGCGGATTGATCCGGAGATCGTCAGTCTCGGCCAGTATCGCTGGGATCCGATTCCACATACCACCGAGGATCTGAACTGGTTGACGGGCATGCGTACCATGACCACGGCTGGCGATGTCAATACCCAGGTGGGGATGGCGACGCACGTCTACCTGGTCAACCAATCGATGGTCGATGAGTACTTCTACTCGGCCGACAGCGAAATGCTGATCGTACCGCAGGAAGGTGAGCTGCGCCTGTGTACGGAACTCGGTATCATCGATCTGGCACCGAAGGAAATCGCCATCATTCCTCGGGGCCTTGTCTATCGTGTGGAACTGATCAGTGGTCCCGCTCGCGGCTTCGTCTGCGAGAACTACGGGCAGAAGTTCGAGTTACCCGGTCGGGGGCCCATCGGTGCCAATTGCATGGCAAACCGGCGCGACTTCAAAACCCCCGTGGCGGCTTATGAAGATCGCGAAGTGCCATCGACTGTCACCATCAAGTGGTGCGGGCAGTTCCATCGCACGCCAATCGGACACAGCCCGCTGGATGTGGTGGCCTGGCATGGCAACTATGCACCGGTCAAGTATGATCTGCGTACCTATTGCCCCGTCGGTTCCATTCTTTTCGATCACCCCGACCCATCCATCTTCACGGTTCTCACGGCCCCCTCCGGTGTACCGGGCACCGCCAATATCGACTTCGTACTGTTCCGCGAACGCTGGATGACCATGGAAGATACCTTCCGGCCACCGTGGTATCACAAGAACGTCATGTCCGAACTGATGGGCAATATCTATGGCGAATACGACGCCAAACCTCAGGGTTTCGCGCCAGGCGGTATCAGCCTGCACAACATGATGCTGCCACACGGCCCCGATCAGGAAGCCTTCGAAAAGGCCTCCACGGCGGAACTGCAACCGGAGAAACTGGACAACACCATGTCCTTCATGTTCGAGACCCGCTTTCCTCAGCACCTTACCGCCTTTGCAGCCACCGAAGCGCCGCTGCAGGACAATTACATCGACTGCTGGGACAGCATCGAGAAAAAATTCGATGGTACACCGGGCCTCAAGTGAGAGTATGGCCGGCACCACAGTCAATCAGTCAACAGGAAAACCTATGAGCTATCTGAAGAGCTGGGTGGATTCGGCCAATAGTGCCTCCACCGACTTCCCTTTGAACAACCTGCCCTATGGGGTGTTTTCGATCGGCAATGAGGCACCCCGCTGTGGTGTCGCCATTGGCGAGCATGTGCTCGATGTCGCCGCCGTAGAGTCACAAGGGCTTCTGAGTATCGGCGATTCACCGCTATGCCAGGACGCTTGCTGGAACCCTCTGATGGCGCTGGGCAAGGATAGCTGGGCACTGTTTCGTGAACGCCTGACAGCGCTGCTGAGCGAAGGGTCAGCAGAACAGGATCGATTGCAGGAACACCTCTACCCTCTGGCGGATGCACAGATGCACATGCCGTTCACGGTAACCGAGTTCACCGACTTCTACGCCGGCAGACACCACGCGACCAATGTAGGCACGATGTTTCGCGGCGCCGAAAATGCCTTGCCACCCAACTGGTTGCACATCCCCATCGGCTACAACGGCCGAGCCTCTTCCGTGGTCGTTTCCGGTACGGACGTTCGGCGCCCCTGGGGCCAGTTGAAGGGGCCTGATCAGGAACTGCCCGCCTTCATGCCCTCACGTCGATTCGACCTGGAACTGGAAATGGGCGCCATCGTCGGCTCGGCGTCCAATGGCCCTGTCAGCGTGGATGAAGCCGATGCCATGATTTTCGGCTATGTGCTGCTGAATGACTGGTCGGCGCGTGATATCCAGGCGTGGGAGTATCAGCCACTGGGGCCGTTCCAGGCAAAGGCGACGGCCACAACCATCAGCCCATGGATCGTCACATCAGCGGCGCTGGAAGCGTTTCGTGTCAGCACACCCGAGCGCGAATTCGAACTCCTGCCTCACCTGAAAGACACCGGACCGATGCTGTATGACATCGATCTGACGGTGACGCTGGCGCCACAAGACAAGCCCGCCACCACGATCGCCAGTACCAACTATCGTGAAATGTACTACTCCGCCGCGCAGCAACTGGCACATCACTCCACCTCGGGCTGCCCGATGCGAACCGGCGACCTGTTGGGTTCGGGAACCATTTCCGGCCCGGAGACGAGCATGCGCGGATCCCTGCTGGAACTGAGCTGGGGTGGCAAGGAACCCTTGACACTGGACAGCGGTGAGACGCGTTCGTTTCTCGAAGACGGCGATACATTGACATTGCACGGTCACGCCCAGGGCGATGGCTTTCGAATCGGCTTTGGCGATTGCGCCGGCACCCTGGTGCCTGCACTCGACGACCCTTACGCCCGCTGATTCACACAATCCAAACCCATTCAGGAGAATTACCATGGCCAAGGCATTTGCCTCGCAAGGCGACATGACCGAAAAGACCATCAGTTTTACCGAAGTCGGCAATGGCCTTTGGGCATTCACCGCTGAAGGCGATCCGAACTCCGGCGTCATCATCGGTGATGACAGCGTCATGATCGTGGAAGCGCAGGCCACACCTCGTCTGGCCAGCAAGGTCATCGAGAAGGTGCGTGAAGTGACCGACAAGCCGATCTCGCATGTGGTTCTGACGCATTACCACGCCGTACGTGTACTGGGCGCCAGTGCATTCAATGCAGAGCAGATCATCATGTCCGAGACAGCTCGCTCCATGGTTGTCGAGCGCGGCCAGGAAGACTGGGACAGTGAGTTCGGTCGCTTCCCTCGCCTGTTCCAGGGCCATGAGAGCATTCCGGGCCTGACCTGGCCAACGCAGACCTTCAAGGGCCGCATGTCGGTGTATCTGGGCAATCGACGAGTCGATCTCATGCAACTGGGCCGGGCGCATACCGCTGGTGATATCGTCATCCACGTACCGGATGAGAACGTCATGTTCACCGGTGACATCGTTGAAGACCATTCGGCCTGCTATTGCGGTGATGGACACTTCGGGGACTGGGGCAAGACGCTAGACAATATCGCTGCCTTTGATGTAGATGCCATCGCACCCGGCCGCGGAGATGCACTGGTCGGTCGTGAGCAGGTCAACTCTGCAATCGACAGTACCCGCGATTTCCTGGAAAGCACCTGGAAACCGGCTGCCAGAGTCGCTGCCCGTGGTGGTTCGCTCAAGCAGGCGTGGGACGCAGTACGTAAAGCCTGTGATGCGAAATTTTCAGACTATGCCATCTACGAGCACTGCCTGCCCTTCAACGTGGCACGAGCCTACGATGAGGCTCGCGGTATCGATACACCACGTATCTGGACCGCCGCGCGCGATCAGAAGATGTGGGAAGACCTGCAAGGCTGATCCACAAGCCACTACCTGATCAACAGATCCGTTTTCACTATCAAGAGAACCGCCATGGTCGACGTAAGGTACACCACTGCCTTCGAACTCTACCCCTACCAGCGTCACGCTGATCAGGACACGAGCACACCGAAACGCCACCCTGTGGTTGTCGTGGGCGGTGGCCCGATCGGCATGGCCATGGCTCTGGATCTGGGACGAAAAGGCACACCGGTACTGGTGCTCGATGACCATGCCGGTGTGGGCCAGGGCTCCCGCGCCATCTGCTTCGCCCGCCGTACGCTGGAGATCACCGACCGACTCGGTTGCGAACAGCGCATGCTCGACAAGGGCGTGGTCTGGAACGTGGGTCGTGTCTTCCACGGTGAGCAGGAAATCTACGATTTCAATCTGTCGCCTGAGGAGGGCTTGCGCAATCCGGCTTTCATCAATCTGCAACAACCCTATTTCGAGAAGTTTCTGGTCGAGCAGATCCGTATCGAACAGGAGCGCGGTACGCCCATCGATATCCGGGGTTGCAATCAGGTCACGGCCCTGCAGGATCATGGCGATTTCGTCTCGCTCGACGTCGATACGCCCGAAGGTCCGTACTCGCTGGAAGCCGACTGGCTGATTGCCTGTGATGGTGCCCGTTCACCGGTGCGGGACATGCTGGGGCTGGGTTTCGAAGGACGGGTCTTCGAGGACAACTTCCTGATTGCCGATGTGAAGATGAGCGCGCCCTTTCCGACCGAACGCTGGTTCTGGTTCGAACCGCCGTTCAAGAACGCCGGTCAGTCCGCCTTGCTGCACAAGCAGCCCGATGACATCTGGCGAATCGACTTCCAGCTGGGCTGGGATATCGATCGCAAGAAGGAACTGGAGGTGGAACGGATCCGGGCTCGGGTGGATGCCATGCTGGGTGACGGCGTCGACTACGAACTGGAATGGACCAGCATCTACACCTTCCAGTGCCGTCGCATGGAAAAATTTCGACACGGCTCTGTGTTGTTTGCCGGTGACAGCGCGCATCAGGTATCGCCTTTCGGTGCGCGTGGTGCCAACTCCGGCATACAGGATACGGACAATCTTGCCTGGAAACTCGACCTGGTGATCAAAGGCATTGCATCCGACAGCCTGTTGGACAGTTACTCTGAGGAACGTGTTTTCGGAGCTGACGAGAATATTCTCAATTCCAGCCGCGCGACAGATTTCCTGACACCCAAGTCCAGAGCCAGCAAGACCTTTCGCAATGCGGTATTGCAACTGGCGCAACATCATGAATTCGCCCGCCCACTGGTCAACTCCGGGCGACTGTCTGTACCGTGCGTCTACGACAACTTTCCACTGAACGGCGAAGACAGGCTCGATGGCCCTGCTGCGACCCGAGTCGGCGCCGCCTGTGTCGATGTCAAGCTGGATGATGGTTATCTGCTGGACAGACTGGGCAATGATTTCGTGCTCATGGGTATCAACGCGACACTACCGGAATCCCTCGAGGTCGACGGCCTGGAGGTACGCATGCTGAAGCTGTCATCGGACAACGATCCAAGCGGCAAGCTGCAGACACGCTATCTGGGTGACCAGGACAGTGGCGTCTACCTGGTTCGGCCGGACCAGCATGTGGTTGCACGCTGGAGCGAATTCGATGCGGAGAGGGTCCAGGCCGCCGTCAGGAATGCCATTGGCAAGGGGTGACATCATGAGCAATACCGAGACTACGACACTGCAACTGCAATCCAATCTGCCAGACGGCGATGGCTTCTACGATGAATTGCTGCGCGCCCACGAAGGTCTGAGCGATGAACAGAGTGAAGCCTACAATGCCCGGCTGATTCTGATCCTGTGCAATCATATCGGTGACCGCAAGGTGCTGAGCGAGGCACTGGCTGCCGCGAGGATTGCCTCGTGAGTGCCACCATACTGTACGACTATTGGCGCTCATCGGCCAGCTACCGCGTACGCATTGCCTTGAATCTGGCGGGAATCGACTGGCAATCGATTCCGGTGGATCTGGTCGCCGGAGACCATCGGTCGGCGGAACATCTGGCACGCAATCCGCAGGGCCTGGTACCGGTCCTGCAGATCGACGGGCAGAGCCTGACCCAGTCATTGGCCATCCTGCAATATCTGGACAGTACACGCAGTCTCGGCCTGCTGCCCACTGACCCGCTGCAACGTGCCAGAGTGGAGGCCCTGGCGCACAGTGTGGCGATCGATGTGCATCCGGTGTGCAATCTGTCGGTGGTCAAGCATGCCACTGCTGGTCAGGAGCCTGCGCGTACCGAATGGATGCAGCATTTCATCACGCCGGGTCTGGCCGCTTTCGAAGCCTTGCTGGCGGGTTTCGAACAGGCACCCTACTGTATCGGAGACAAGCCTTCCTTCGCCGACATCTGTCTGATGCCACAGTTGTACAATGCGGAACGCTGGGGTGCGGACTTCTCGGGGTGCCGACGGATCCTCCAGGTGGCAGAAGCCTGCCGTGAGCATCCGGCATTCATCGCGGCTCATCCGGACGCCATGCAGCCCTGACAAGGAGCTGGGCCTACTGTGCGGACAATGCCTGGCACAAGGCTCGGCGAAAGCAGCCGACCCGTTTCTGCCCTCCAGTCGATAGCAACGCCACGAATGATGATCGAGCCTGAATCAGCTGCTGTTGGCAGACACCCGATTCAGGGCTCGATCTTCAACGCGGAGCCACGAGACTATTCGGCAGGTCGTATTTCCAGCATGGGGCGGTGGTTGATCCCCTGCACCGGGTTCAGCGTTGAAAAGCCTTCGCTGTCCGTGATGCTGGTTCGTTCACCACCGTTGTGATCGATGCCGAAGTTGGCCGCCAGATAATCCAGCACGGTATCTCGCTGCTCGCCCTGCAAGGGCGGCATTTTCTGCTTTTCGCTCATCCAGTCCAGCAACACATCCCAGCCATCTCGGGTCAGGCCTTGCTGCGTGACCAGGTTGAGAGAATGACAGCCGCCACACCAGGCACCAGTCAGATTCCGCCCTTCACCCTCTGGCCAGTTGGCGCCAAAGGGATCATCCTGTGCCTGCAGGTTCGCCATCGGCAACAGGGCAATCAATACCACCATGGCCCCAGAGATTCCGATCTTGCGGGCAATACCTCGCTCGAATCGTTTGATCATCCGATTCCCGATCATGCCTGGGGAACCATGACCGCGATGCGGTGCATGGCGTTGTTCAGATAGCCCTTGGGATTCCAGCCGACACTGAAGGGTTGTACCCTGCCCTTGTCATCGGTGGCTCTGGCCCAGATCTCGTAATAGCCGTGTACCGGGAACGTCACTTCGCCTTCCCAGGTGGCCCAGGAGAACGGGTTCATCAACGGTGCAAGGGTGGCTTCGGTCCAGGAATTACCGAAGTCATTGGACAGTTCCACCTTGGTGACGGTGTCATCGCCGGCCCAGGCGTGCCCACGCAGACGCAAGGAAGTCTGCCCCGCGGACAGCGTTTCACCCGAACGCGGGCTGGTGATCAGGGATTTGACCGGCATTGAATGGAAGGTTTCGAAGTCGCTGTCAGCGACTTCGGCACCGGGCTGCACGGGATAGGACGGCACTGAGTAGGACGGAGGTGCCATCTTCGTACCGTTCCACTTCTTGTCGGCCAGAACGATTCCGGTCAGCCATTTCTGCGAACAGGACCCCGGCCACCCGGGCATCACCAGTCGCAGCGGCGCTCCGTTCATCGGATGGATGTCTTCACCATTCTGCTGGAAGGCAATGAGGTTGTGAGGGTCAAGTGCCTTTTCGATCGTCACTCCACGTGACAAGGGTGATTTCTCCGGATCACCGGACAGATGGGTGTCCGCACCGAGGTGTCCGGTATAGACGGCTGTCGACTTCACGCCGGCCTTTTCCAGAACATCCTTCAGACGCACACCCGTCCACATGGAGTTGCCGATGGCACCGGTGGTCCACTGATTGCCCTTGGCAGGTGGATTGAAGCCGGCACGGCCATTACCGCCGCATTCGATCTGCAAGGCGAGCTCGACGACCTCGAACTGTGATTTCAGCTCTTCGATGGTGAACGTCAGTGGATTCTCGACTTCACCGGCGATGCTCAGTGTCCATTCATCGACATTGACCTCCTGCGGCGGCACCCCATTGTTGCGCACGAAGTGACGATTGATGGGCGTGATGTCCGCATCCAGCAGATGCGCCGGTGTTTCGGCATTGACCGGGCGATCGTTCAGCACGACCAGCCCGTCCTTGCCATCGATGTCGAAATTCACGGTGCCATCGGCAATGGCTGCAGGAATCAGACCTGCGGGCATGTAACGATGGAACGGTATGAAGCCACCCAGCGCGGTTGCCATGGCCGTCAATCCGGCCCCTTTCAGAAAGCCACGACGATCCGGGTGACTGACTCTGCCGAAGATCTGTCGGTCCGCAGCCTCGGCATCCTTCGCATACAGTTCGAACAATCCGATCTTGCGTTTCTTTACCATGATATTCGCCTCTGGAATGTGTACTGATTATCGAATCAACGATACTTTTTTGCGTCGTCCAGATGGGGAGTATGCACTGGGCCAGTGCGCAAGGCACTCGATTTGTGCTGCGTCATTGCCATTTCGTCTGAACTCCCCATATTCCGGTACTTTCAATCATGAACGCACTGGCCTGACATTCTTCAGGCTACGCTGCAGGAGACCCTGATGACCACACTATCCGTTCTCGACCTGGTTCATGTACGAGAGGGCCATACGCCCGCCGATGCCCTGCCGGAAGCACTCGACTTCGCACGTCACGCCGAGAAACTGGGCTACAAGCGCTTCTGGGTTGCAGAGCACCACAATATGATAGGCATCTCCAGTGCTGCCACATCGGTCGTCATTGGCTATCTGGCCGGTGGCACATCCAGTATTCGCGTCGGATCCGGGGGCATCATGCTGCCCAATCATTCTCCCCTGCAGATTGCCGAACAGTTCGGCACCCTGGAATCCCTGTACCCCGGGCGCGTCGATCTGGGTCTGGGACGTGCGCCGGGTACGGATCAACTGACGGCACAGGCCATGCGACGCGACCTGCACGCCGCCGCAGAGCGATTCCCGCAGGATGTACAGGAGCTGCAACGTCTACTGGATGAGGCCAAACCCAACCAGCCCATTCAGGCAGTACCGGGGGCCGGGCTCAAGGTGCCCCTGTGGATGCTTGGATCGAGCCTGTTCGGTGCGCAGTTAGGTGCCCGGCTCGGTTTGCCCTATGCCTTCGCGTCCCACTTTGCGCCAGATGCTCTGGACAGTGCTCTGGCCACCTACCGCGAGCGCTTTCAGCCGTCCGAACAGTTGCAGACACCGTACGCTGTTCCCTGTATCAACGTGATCGTGGCGGATACCGACGACGAAGCGCGCTATCTCTACACGACCTTGCAACAGATGTTCATCGGCATGATGCGAGGGCGTCGTGGATTGATGCCAGCCCCGATCGATGACATCGAGTCGTACTGGAACAGCGCGGAAAAGGCGCAAGTGAGCCACATGCTGTCCTGTGCTTTCGTGGGCTCGGCCGACACGGTACGCACCGGACTCGAGCAGTTCCTGCAACGCACTCAGGCTGAAGAACTGATGATCAGCATGCCGATATTCGATCGCACGGCACGAGCACGTTCACTTGAACTGCTGGCAGGTATCGGCATCTGAGCCGGAACAGGCATGACAGGCACGGCGAAGAACAGCCACTCGGGCAGCTTCGCCAGCGTTGCGACACCACGGTGTAGCCACGATTGGCAAGGATCGGTCGTGTCTAGAACAACACGTCGGGTAACCATGTAGACACGCCCGGTGCCAGCCAGACCACCAGTATCCCGATGAGCTGCAGACCGATGAATGGCAGGACACCGGCGTAGATCTGACCGGTAGTGACCTCCTTGGGCGCAGCGCCACGCAGATAGAACAGTGAAAAGCCGAAGGGCGGCGTGAGAAAGCTGGTTTGCAGATTGATGGCCAGTAGAATACCCAACCAGACCGGGTCGTGCCCCATCAGAATCAGTGGCGGCACGATCAAAGGCAGTACGATCACGGATATTTCGACGAAATCGAGAAAGAAGCCGAGTACGAAGACAAATGCCAGACAGAACAGCAGGGCGCCGGCTGGGCCGCCCGGCATGTCGGCAAGAATAGCCGCGACGCGCTCCTCGCCCCCCAGTCCGACGAACACCAGAGAGAAGATTCCGGCAGCCAGTATGGTGGCGAAGATCATTGCTGTCATGGTCATGGTCGAACTGACAGCCTCATGAATGATGCGCTGCCGAAATGTGCCACGCAGCGCCGCCAGGATGGCCAGCGCAGCGATCAGCGTCAGACCGATATACATACCTCCGGCCGCCAACGCCACTGTATCCAGATCATTGCGTTGCAGGCGCACCGGAAAGAGCCCTGCCATGACGCCCAGAACAATCAACGCCACCGCACCTGTCAGAATCAAACCTCGGTACTGCCCGACACGCAAGCCTGCCATCAGCAGCGCGCCTACGGCACCGACGGAGGCTGCTTCGGTCGGTGTTGCCACCCCGCCCAGTATGGCCCCGAGTACCGTCACGATCAGCAATACAGGCGGCACGATAGCCCCCAGCACTTCCCGCCTCGATGGCATTGCCAGATCCATCGATGCCGGTGGCATGTCCTGCGGTCGAATCCAGCCGCGCAGCAGAATGTACAGTAGATACAGAACCACCAGAATCAGACCGGGCACGATGGCAGCCGCGAAGAACTGTCCGACGGACAAGGCCTCCACCGAGAATTTGCCTTGCTCGTATTGCGCCTGCTGATAGGCATTGGACATGACATCGGCGAGGATGATCAGCAAGGTTGAGGGTGGGATGATCTGACCCAGCGTACCGGCAGTACAGACGATGCCGGAGGCAACACGAGGGTTGTAGCCGGCACGCAGCATGGTAGGCAATGCGATCATGCCCATGGCCACCACCGTGGCACCGACAATACCGGTAGAGGCCGCCAGCAAGGTACCCACCAACACCACCGAAATACCCAGTCCACCCCGTAGCTGACCGAACAGCCGCCCCATGGTATCGAGCAGTTCTTCGGCAATTCGGCTCTTCTCGAGCACCGCCCCCATCAGCACGAACAGCGGAATGGCAATGAGTACGGAATTGCTGAGCAGGCCGAAAATGCGCTGACTGGTAGCTCCCAGCAGGGAGATATCCATGATGTCCAGCGCCCAGCCCAGATAGGCGAAGACAATGGCCACACCACCGATACTGAATGCCACGGGAAAACCCAGCAGTATCGCCCCCATGAGAGCCGCGAACATGAAGACATCGAGATACTCAGTCATCGCTGTTCGCACCCGAGAACAATCGCAGCAACAGCGCTGCGGATTGCAGCAGAACCAGTATGCAGAAGGCCGGTATGAGCGTCTTCATCAGAAACACTGCCTTGATACCACCCACCGATATCGGGCCTTCCAGAATCTTCCAGGCGTTCACCACCGATGGCCATGACCAGTATATCAATGCAAGCATGGTAGGTATCAGGAAAACCAGATGACCGAAAATCTCGATTCGTCGACGAGCTGCGGGGCCAAGCTTTGCGTAGAACACATCCACGCGCACATGCTTGTCCACCAACAAGGTGTAGCCGGCAGCCAGCATGAACAGGGTGGCATGCATGTAGAGCACACTCTCCTGTACGGCGATGCTGTTGAGTCCGAACACATACCGCCCTACCACAATGCCGAACTGGACCAGCACCATGAGCAGGACCAGCCATCGAACCACAGCGGCGACACCCTTGTTGATGGCATCAATGAAGTCGGCGAGCTGCAGCATCTAGCGTGTACCCGGGTAGTCTCTGTCATTGTCAGGTGGAAGCCCGGCGAAAACCAGCGCAAACTGGCGCCTGTTCGCCGGGCATGGAGTGCTGTATGACTAGCCTCAGTAGCCCATGACTGCGGCGCGAGCATTCATCTGCCCGTTATCTGCATAGCTCATGTAGCCCCCCACCAGATCCCGATAGGCCAGATAGCTTTCGGTGATGCGCTTGACCAGTTCATCATCGTCCTGACGCAACTCGTCAATGACCTCTGCCGCTGCCGCCCCCATGGCAGTAATGACATCCTCCGGCAGACGACGAACCTGCACACCGTGCTCGGCCACCATGGTTTGCAGTGACTGTGCATGTTTTGTCGTGTATTCGGTCCAGACCGGGTTGTAGAGACTCTGACAGGCGAAGTCCACGACCTGTTTGAGATCTTCCGGCAACTCGTTGTACACCTCGGCATTGACACCGCATTCCTCGGCTGAGGCCGGTTCACCGACACCGGGCCAGTAGTAGTTCTTTGCAACCTGATAGAAGCCGAGCGCCGAGTCGGTCCAGGGACCGATGAATTCGCCGGCATCCAGGGCGCCGGTCTGCAGGGCCTGGAACATGTCCCCGCCCCCCATGGCCTGTGCCGCCATGCCCAGTTTGGTTGCCATCTCGGAAGCCAGCCCGGTAGTGCGGTATTTCAGACCCTTGAGATCTTCAGCCGAATTGATTTCCTCGCGAAACCAGCCAGCCCATTGTGGTCCTGAATTGCCGCACAGAAACGGCTTGATATCGAAGCGGCCATACATCTCGTCATACAACTCCTGACCGCCCCCATGGGCCAGCCAGCCGAACTGCTCATCGGCACGCAGACCAAAAGGCTGGGAGCCGAACAACAGGATACCCTTGGACTTGGAACCCCAGTAAGCGGGTACGGCATGGTAGAGCTCCGCCGTGCCTTCGGACACGGCATCGAAGACACCCTGCCCCGGTACCAGTTCGCCGGCAGCGTACAGTTTGACCTCGATGCGGCCACCGGACAAAGCCGTGATGCGATCAGCCAGCATCTGTGCCGCAACACCGGGTCCTGGCAGGTTCTTGGGCCATGCCGTGACCAGTTTCCACTTGCGAACATCCTGCGCAATGACCGGTGCCGTGATTCCCACAGTGGATGTCGCCGCAGCGCCCACCAGACTTGCCTTTACGAATTGCCGTCTTTTCATGATGCTCCTGAAACTTGCTGAATCCAGTTTTTTATACCACATATGTATGGACATAAAACAGCGAATTTCTTCAGAAGCCAGCTGCAGCGACAAGGGCCTGCTCAAACGGACTGACCCCTTGCTGACTGCTGTAAGCGATATGAAGGGTGCTTCAATCCTGCTGCAATGCCTTGCCCAGCAAGGACACAGAGACTGCCAGCAATACCACATCCTTCAGCAGAAACTGGCCGGGTACAACCGACAGTGCGGGAAATCCACCCAGACTCGCTTCCCAGCCGGGAGCCGTGAACAGAAAGCTCAGTGTCACCACAAACGTACCGATGGCTGCCAGTGAACCGAGAATGGCCAACTGACGCTGGCGAGCGCCCACAATCAGTGCGATGGCCGTGAGTATTTCAATGGTACCTATCAGGTTGGACGTCGCCTGGACGCTGAAGATGCCATACAACCAGGACACCAGCGGACTGGAGGCCACCAGACCTTCAATGGCAGTGGCTTCATAGGCCGTGAATTTCATTGCACCGATCCAGAGCAGAACCAGCACTACCGAATAGCGAGTGGCCAGTTCACCTGCTTGGGCCAGTGTGGCACCCAGGCCGGCAGAGCCTGCAGCGCTGACCCGCGTGGTTGGATGACGAGTGTCTACAGTCGTTGTTTGTGCAGTCATGAGTTGATTGATCCTGTTGCTTAGCGTAGTTGTGTGAAAGCAGGAACAGTATCTACCTTTATCGGTATACAATAGTGCCTCTCTATTGACCGTTGGTATCACATGGACCACCTGTCTACACTCTTCACGCATTTCACTCCATCCGCCAGGGTGTTCTTCACCGGCAACCTGCTCGAGACCTCGAGCTTTGCCGCCAGCGAAGGGCATGGGCATCTACATGTATTGCGAGCTGGCGCTGTACAGCTGATTGACAGATCGGGCGTCTCCACCACCTATGACCAGCCTTGCCTGCTTCTCAATGCACGCCCCATGGACCACCGCCTGCAACCTGTGACAGGCAGCGGAACCGATCTGGTCTGTGCTGCCATCGACCTGGGCAGTGAGCTCAACAACCCCTTGATCGTGGCCCTGCCAGCCACACTGCATATCGAGCTGGCGGCCTTGCCACGGCTGGCGGCCACCCTGCAGATGCTGTTCGAGGAAGCTGGTCAGGAAGACAGTGGCCAGCAGGCAGCCATGGACCGACTGACCGAATACCTGCTGGTCCTGTTGCTACGTCATGTCATCTCCACGGGCAGCCTCAGTGCCGGCATTCTGGCCGGGCTGAGCGATGAGCGTCTGCACAAATCCATCAAGGCCATGCATGACAGGCCCGATCATCCGTGGACACTGGAAGAACTGGCAGAACTGGCGGCTCTGTCAAGAGCACGTTTTGCATCACGCTTCAAGACCAGGACTGGCATGACCCCGCTGAATTACCTGACACACTGGCGTATCGGCGTGGCCTGTTCCATGTTGCGCAAGGGACGCCGTATCGAACGCATTGCCGAAGCGGTGGGCTATGGCAGTCAGTCTGCCTTTACGCGGGTATTTACCAGACACATCGGCACCCCGCCGCAGGAATGGCTGGCCCGCAAGCGCGATGCTACAGATCAATAGCCATGCGGTAGCCCGGAGCATAAACCAGTCGGACAACCGTTATCGTTGCATCTTGCGTATTGCGCGTTCGTCGCTCGGCCATGAACACGGCAGCGTGCTTTTCACAACCAAGCGCTCCGGCATCTTCTTCGCTGGCCGATTGCGCTGACAAGACCAGATCGCCACCGCTGAACGGCACATGCTCTACCAGCCATTCATTCGGACTCTGCACGTTGAAGTCGGCATCGGCTGCTGCTGGAACCACCGCCAGGTCGATCCAGCGGTTCTCCACCACATACGGTTTCCCATCTGCCGTGTGCAGGGCGCGCAGAAAGACAATCCTGGCATCGGCCTCGACTTGCATGCGCTCCTGCACAGCCTTCGAGGGGCGCTGCTGTCGACGCTTCAGCAGTTGGTACCCGTACTCACACTGCAACTGTTCGATCTCGAGCCGGATAACCGGAATATTGAACGTGGCCCGACGCTCGGGATTGATGACAACCCGCGTTCCTCCGCGGCGGCGACGTTCCAGCAAACCCTCTTCTGCTATGGCCTGCAAGGCCCGATTGACCGTGGTACGCGCACAACCGAACTCGGCGGCCAGGTCGGCTTCACTGGGCAGCAAGTCCCCCGGTTTCCAGAATCTGTCATGCAACCGCCGCAACACTTCGGTCTGTACGTCCTGCCAGCCATTGATGGAGACACCTTTCATGACGATTCGATTCTTGGATGACCGTGCAACAGAGTCACTTTGCTCTGCCATTGAGGATGGCATGTACGACTTGACAAAGTCAATATGTATGAACATATTGATCACTACCGATCTGCACCACAGCAGGAAACAGCATGCGCCTTGCCAATACCACCCTTGCCACCCTGGACACGGACAGCCCGTATGGGCTGATAGAACAGGGTGCCGTCGTCATCGACAAGGGCAGGATCGAATGGGCTGGCCCGGAAATCGAGCTACCCGAAGAATATGCCAGACATGAACGACAGGACCTGGGTGGCAAACTGGTGACCCCTGCCTTCATCGACTGCCATACGCATATTGTTCATGGTGGCCATCGGGCACGAGAATTCGAAATGCGGCTCGAAGGCGCCAGCTACGAAGAAGTTGCCCGCGCAGGTGGTGGAATCGTATCCACCATGAGTGCCACGCGCGCCTCCGATATCGACGCCTTGATCGAGTCGGCCCTGCCGCGTGTGGATGCCTTGCTCGCCGAAGGCGTCTCCACCATAGAGATCAAGTCTGGTTACGGACTTGATGAAGCCACTGAACTGAACATGCTGCGCGCTGCGCGCCTCATTGAAACCCTGCGTACCGTGCGTATCCGCACCAGCTTTCTGGGTGCCCATTCCGTACCACCGGAATACAAGGGGCGTGCAGACGACTATATCGATGAGGTCTGCCTGCCCACCTTGCGTCTGGCGCATGCGGAGTCACTGCTGGATGCGGTCGACGGTTTCTGCGAAGGTATTGCCTTCAGCCCGGAACAGATTGCACGCGTATTTGATGAGGCTGGCAGACTGGGCCTGCCGGTAAAGCTGCATGCAGAACAGCTGTCACATATCGGCGGCACGGCGCTGGCTGCCAGATATGGTGCACTGTCTGCCGATCACGTGGAATACGCCAATGAGGATGATGCCAGGCTGATGGCCGAATCAGGTACCACGGCGGTCCTGTTGCCCGGTGCGTTCTATACACTGCGAGAGACTCGCAAGCCGCCAATCGAAGCGTTTCGGCAGCACGGGGTAGCCATGGCACTGGCCACAGACTGCAACCCCGGGACTTCACCGGTAACCTCCCTGCTGCTCATGATGAACATGGCCTGTACACTGTTTCGCATGACGCCTGCCGAGGCATTGGCGGGCGTGACTTGCCATGCTGCCTCTGCCCTTGGCTTGAGCGACACGGGTCGCATTCGTCAGGGCATGCGAGCCGATCTGGCGATCTGGGATGTCGAGCATCCGGCTGAGCTATCCTACCGGGTCGGCACCAACAAGCTGTACCAGCGCCTGTTTTCCGACGCCGAAGATTGAACCGAGATGACTTCTCTGAAGAGATTGACCCGAAATTCTGCCCGTTCGGCAGCCTGAATCTCTACGGGCAGCGAATTACAGATCGCAATTACGAACGCAGTTACAGATCGCAGTTACAGATCGCAGTTACAGATCGCAGTTACAGATCGCAGTTACAGATCGCGGCTGCAGATCGCGGCTGCAGATCGCGGCTGCGGTCGCGACTCTGGTTGTTGGCTCTATCTGCATCGGTGCACTGCGTCACTGATGCAACGACAACAACCACTGCAACTGCAACTGCAACTCAGAGCCTGCGCAGCTTCTGCATGACCTCTCGATAGCGTCGCACAATCGCCTCACGCGCAATGTGCTGTCCATCGCTGACCTGATGTCGTCCGGCTGACCAGACATCCGTCACCATGCGATCGTCACCGGCGAACACGAAGGTATCCAGCAGAACATCCCCGACCAGCCCTTCCAAGTCCGGATGCTGACTGTCCAGCGCCATCAGGTCAGCCCATTGCCCGACCTCTATCCGCCCTGCCTGTCGACCAGCGGCCTGCGCACCACCCGACAGGACCTCATCGTAGAGGCGTCTGGCAGTCGATTTCTCCACCGTGGCCAGTGCCGCACGTGAATGATCACGTAGTCGCTGCGAGTAATCGAGGGTTCGCAGTTCCTCGCTGAGTGAGATGCGGATGTTCGAATCCGAACCGATGCCGATGCGACCGTTTTGCGACAGATAGCTGACGCCATCGAAAATGCCATCACCCAGACTGGATTCGGTGATGGGACACAAGCCAGCCACCGCGCCGCTTTGCGCCAGGGCTGCAGTTTCATGTGGCAGCATCTGTGTGCAGTGGATCAGGCACCAGCGCTCGTTCACCGCCGCATTATCCATCAGCCATTCCACCGGGCGGGCTCCCCAGGCCTGCTGTACCTCATCGACTTCGGCAATCTGTTCTGCCAGATGCATGTGGAATGGTGCGTCAGGGGCTATCTGCAGCAGTGGTGCCAGCGAATCCTGACCGACAGCCCGCAGACTGTGTGGCGCCACACCGATGCGGGTATCTGCCGGAAGCTGGCTGATGGCCTCGCGGCTGGCCGTCCAGAGCCTTTCATAGGCAGCCAGGTCCGTCCCGAATCGACATTGCCCCGGCCCCAGAGTACGCTGGTCGCAGCCACCGTACTGATAATGTACCGGCAACAGGGTCAACCCCATGCCAGAGCTTGCCGAGGCTGCTGCCACGCGGGAAGCCAGTTCAGCCATGTCGGTATATTCATGACCGCCGGGTTGATGGTGCAGATAGTGAAATTCCACATTGCAGGCATAGCCTGCTTCAAGCATTTCCATCTGCACAAAGGCCGCGATGGCCTCGACATCATCCGGCGTCAGACGATCCAGAAAGCGGAACATCAACTCTCGCCAGGTCCAGAACGTATCGTTCGGATTGGGTCCACGTTTCTCGGTCAATCCCGCCATGGCGCGCTGAAAGGCATGGCTGTGCAGATTGGCGACAGCCGGCAACAAGTTAGCTGTATGGCTTGTGTCCCTGCTGTTTGAAATCGGAGCCGGGTCATCACTTTCAGTGGTCGCGGTGTGCACAGCGGCGATGCGCCCCTGATCATCGATGCTGACGCTGACGTTCTCCGCCCAACCATCCGGAAGCAGTGCCTGTGCCGCGTGAATTATCTTCATGACGATATGCCCGTGTCCACTTGACAATCTCAATATGTATGGACATATTGGCACAACTGACCAACGACTGACAAGTTCATCATGAGCATGATTCTGGTACCGGGATCGACATCTCTGGCCACGCTGGAGACACTGTGGAGAACAGGAAACGCCGCCGCACTGGATCCACAGGCGCGCCCTGCCATGCAGGCCGCAGCCGAACTCGTGGCGCAGGCGGCAGCCGGTGACGTCGCCGTCTACGGTGTCAACACCGGTTTTGGCAAGCTGGCCAGCATCAAGATCCAACCAGAAGACACAGCCACATTGCAACGCAATCTGGTGCTGTCTCACTGCTGCGGTGTCGGTGAAGCACTGGACGTGGCCACAACCCGGTTGATGATGGCACTGAAACTGTTGTCGCTGGGTCGCGGCGCCTCCGGGGTATCACTGCAGACCGTCGACCTGATCGAGAGCATGCTGGCAAAGGGGGTCACCCCGGTCGTGCCCGTGCAGGGCTCGGTAGGCGCCAGCGGCGATCTTGCGCCACTGGCACACTTCGCCGCCACCCTGTTCGGTGAAGGCCAGGCGGTTCTGGATGGCGAGACCATGCCGGCAGCCCGAGCACTGCAAAAGGCAGGACTGACACCTGTTGAACTGGGGCCCAAGGAAGGTCTGGGACTGATCAACGGCACACAGTTTTCAACGGCCTGCGCTCTGGCCGGGCTGTTCAATACCTGGCGACTGGTTGCCAACTCCACACTGATCTCGGCCATGGCAACCGATGCCATCATGGGCTCCACTGCTCCGCTGAATCCTGCCATTCATTCGCTGCGAGGTCATGCCGGGCAGATTGCCGTTGCCGATGCCATGCGCCAGTTGCTGGAAGGGTCGGAAATACGTGAAAGTCACCGGGAAGGTGATACCCGAGTACAGGACCCCTATTGCATTCGCTGCCAGCCTCAGGTACTCGGCGCAACGATCGACCTGCTGATGTTTGCCGGCCGAACCCTGGAAACCGAAGCCAATGCCGTCACGGACAATCCTCTGGTGCTGGTGGACACTGGCGAAATAGTCTCCGGTGGCAACTTTCATGCAGAACCCGTTGCCTTCGCGGCCGATCAGATTGCCATAGGCATTGCCGAGATCGGTGCCATTGCGCAGCGCCGTGTGGCACTGATGGTCGACCCGACCCTCTCATTCGATCTGCCACCCTTTCTGACCCCCTCACCGGGCCTGAACTCCGGCTACATGATTGCCGAGGTGACCACCGCGGCCCTGATGAGTGAAAACAAGCATCTGGCCAATCCCTGCTCGACAGACTCGACCCCGACCTCGGCCAATCAGGAAGACCATGTGTCGATGGCAGCTCACGGTGCTCGACGACTGTTGCGGATGAACGAGAATCTGGGAAACATACTGGCAATAGAGTTGCTGTGCGCGGCTCAGGGCATCGAGTTTCGTACCCCGCTGACGACCAGTCCGGTTCTGAGCGCCGTACTGAGTACGCTGCGTGCCAGTGTTGCCAGTCTCGACAATGACCGCTATCTGGCGGACGACATCGCCACCGCTGCCAGACTGGTCACACAGGGCGAACTGTGCAAAGTCGCCGGCCTGGACCGGTTCATGGCCCCCATCATCAATGCCTGAAGGAAGACACCCTCATGACAGACTCCAACACCGAATCAGACAACACCCCTCGACCCGATGCGCGACACAATCAGCGTACCGTGATGCCCGCCACGGGTAAGGAGCTATCGTGCAAGAGCTGGCTGACCGAAGCGCCACTACGCATGCTGATGAACAATCTTCATCCGGATGTCGCCGAGAATCCGCATGAACTGGTGGTGTATGGCGGCATCGGGCGCGCGGCGCGTACCTGGGATGACTTCGACAAGATCGTGGCAAGCCTGCAGGAACTCGAATCCGACCAGACTCTGCTGGTGCAATCCGGCAAACCCGTCGGTGTTTTCCGTACCCACGCCGATGCTCCACGGGTACTGATCGCCAATTCCAACCTGGTGCCACACTGGGCAACCTGGGATCATTTCAACGAACTGGACAAGAAGGGCCTTGCCATGTACGGCCAGATGACCGCCGGCTCCTGGATCTACATCGGCAGCCAGGGCATTGTGCAAGGCACCTACGAGACCTTCGTGGAAGCCGGCCGGCAACACTACGATGGTGATCTCACCGGTCGCTGGATTCTGACTGCCGGTCTGGGTGGCATGGGGGGCGCACAACCACTTGCGGCCGTCATGGCTGGCGCGTGTTGCCTGGCCGTGGAATGTGACGAGACGCGAGCCGATTTCCGACAACGCACTCGCTACGTGGACGAAAAAACGCACGATCTGGATGAAGCCCTGGCCATGATCAAGCAATGGACCAGCGAAGGAAAGGCCAAGTCTGTCGCTCTGATCGGCAACGCTGCCGACGTCTATCCCGAACTCGTCAGACGCGGCGTTCGCCCCGACATGGTCACGGACCAGACCAGCGCTCACGATCCTCTGCACGGCTACCTGCCGCAGAGCTGGAGCGTGGCAGAATGGAAGAGTCGTCAGGAGAGTGACCCGAAGGCTGTGGAAAAAGCCGCTCGCGCCAGCATGAAGGTGCATGTAGCGGCCATGGTGGACTTCTGGAATGCCGGCGTTCCCACACTCGATTACGGCAACAACATTCGACAGGTGGCACTGGAGGAAGGACTGGAAAACGCCTTTGCCTTTCCCGGTTTCGTACCCGCCTACATTCGGCCTCTGTTCTGCCGGGGTATCGGGCCATTCCGCTGGGCTGCGCTGTCAGGCGACCCGGAGGACATCTACAAGACCGACGCCAAGGTCAAGGAGATTCTGGCTGACGATCATCATCTGCACAACTGGCTGGACATGGCGCGCGAGCGCATTGCCTTCCAGGGCCTGCCGGCTCGCATCTGCTGGGTCGGACTGGGTGTCCGTGACAAACTGGGACTGGCCTTCAACGAAATGGTCCGTAGCGGCGAGTTGTCAGCGCCGATCGTCATCGGTCGTGATCACCTGGACTCCGGCTCGGTGGCCTCTCCCAACCGGGAAACCGAAGCCATGCGGGATGGTTCGGATGCCGTGTCCGACTGGCCACTGTTGAATGCCCTGCTCAATACGGCCTCCGGCGCCACCTGGGTCTCACTGCATCACGGTGGTGGCGTCGGCATGGGCTTTTCCCAGCATTCAGGCATGGTCATCTGCTGTGATGGCAGCGAGGAGGCCGATCGGCGCATTGCACGTGTATTGTGGAACGACCCTGCCACCGGCGTCATGCGCCACGCCGACGCAGGCTACCCCGAAGCTCTCGACTGTGCCCGGGACAATGGTCTGCAGCTGCCCGCCATTCTGGACTGACAGACGCTTCAGCAACCGCAGGACATCAGCATTCGAAGCATACGGAGTCACGGTCATGCATGACATCATCACCCAGAATCATGTCGATACCTTCCAGAACGATGGTGTCGTCCTGATCCGCGGTCTGTTCGACGGCTACATCGATACCCTCAGACAGGGTGTCGAAGAGAACCTGAACAGTCCCGGCCCCTATGCTGCCGAGAATCTGCAGAGTGGTGAGTCGGGACGGTTCTTCGATGATTATTGCAACTGGCACCGCATTGCGCCCTTCGAGAGGGTCATCCGCGAGTCGGCGGTGGCCGAGGTTGCCGCCTCGCTGATGGACTCGCGACAGGTACAGCTGTTTCACGATCATGTACTGATCAAGGAACCTGGAACAAGCAAACCCACGCCCTGGCACCAGGATAGCCCCTACTATTTCGTTGAAGGTCAGCAGAATGTCTCGTTCTGGGCTCCGCTGGATCACGTCAGTGATGCCAGTCTGCGGTGCGTCGCCGGCTCCCACCTGTGGAAGAAGCCGGTGCTGCCGACTCGCTGGCTGGCCGAGGACAATTTCTATCCGGACTCCGACGATTACCTGCCGGTCCCCGACCCGGACAAGGAAGGCATGGACATTCGCGAATGGACGCTGGAACCGGGCGATGCCGTGGCCTTTTCGTTCTCCACTCTCCATGGTGCGCGCGGCAATCATGCCGGTACCCGTCGCCGGGCCTTTTCACTGCGTTTGCTGGGCGATGATGCCCGTTATGTCGAACGCCCGGGCCCGACATCTCCGCCATTCCCGGGTCATGCCATGCAGGCCGGTGACCGCCTCCGTGAGGACTGGTTTCCGGTGATCTACAGTACGCAGGGAGAGATCATTTCATGAAAAGCCTCGGACTGTCTTTCAAGGCTCTCACCCCAGTACGCTGCACAATCGATCAATCGCGCGACGCACTTCCGGCAGGTGCCGATCATCCTGATGGGTGACGATCCACTGATCGTGAGACAACTCCGCAATGGTTCCACCCTTGCGTTGCAATTCTGCCTCACTGTCTCCGATGAATGTGGGCAACAGAGCAATCCCCACGCCGACCATGACCAGATCAAGACTGTTTCGGGGGGTGTTGACCTCACAGACGCCATCGTTGCCGGCGATCCTTTTCAGCCAGCGGGCAGAGGGTGTGTCGGCAATCACCCGGATCCAGCGCTCCGGGGCTCCCGCTACCGCATACGGTGCGAACTCGACACGCTGTAATTTGCGAGTGGCCAGATGATCATCGGTGGGTCGCTGATTCCTGAAGCCGATGGTGACTTCACGCCGAGGAATATTCAGAATGTCTTCGGCCTGCACAAAACGCAGTTTCAGATCCGGCGGGCTACCGCTCAATGCTTCATGATTGCGCAACAGTAGCAACGTTGTCCAGGTGCCCGCAGAGACCTTGACCAGTGGCTGCCTTGCATCAACCGGTCGGGCTGTCAGTGTGCCGATACGACTTTCGACGTCGGTCAACTGCTGCAACAGTTCACGTGCATCTGCGGTCAGCTCATAGCCACGATCGTGTCGGATGAACAGCTCGCGGCCCATGGCTCTCTCCAGCTGCAACATTCGACGGCCGAGTGTGGCAGCGCTGCTACCGGTTGCCCTGGCCGCCGGCGACAGGCCACCTTCGCGAGCCACCGCCAGAAACAGATGCAGGTCCGACCACTGCACTATCTTTTCATTCATGAAAATATCCTTTCATTTCATATCATTTCGCGTTACCCATTAAGCCTGTAGCCTGATTGCAAATCAAGCCGATCCAGCAGGACTTCATCATGAAAACAGACATCACATCCCCTCTGGGCATCAATACCCTCGGCCACGGCGGACCACGCGTATCGAACTTCGCACTGGGGGCCATGACATTCGGTGCGGAAACCAATGAAGCGGATGCCTTCAGTCAGCTGGACTGCTTTGTCGATCACGGCGGCACATTCATCGATACCGCCGACGTCTACAGCGATGGTGTGTCGGAACAGATCATCGGCAAATGGGGGCGACAGCGTGGTGGCCTGGACGATCTGGTCATTGCAACCAAGGGGCGATTCGCACCACCCGCCGGCAGCCACGGCGCTTCTCGCCGCAGTCTGCTCAGGTCGGTGAATGCCAGTCTTGAACGTCTGCAGATCGATGCCATCGACCTCTACTTCATCCATGGCTGGGACCAGGACACCGATGTCGCCGACACCCTCGCGACACTGGCTGATCTGGTCACGGCAGGCAAGATTCACCATATTGCGTGGTCGAACCTGGCGGGTTGGCAGCTGCAGAAAATCGTGTCAACAGCCGAGGCATACCGACTGCCCATGCCGGTCGCTCTGCAACCCCAGTACAGTCTGCTGGAACGAGGAATCGAACTTGAAGTCCTGCCCTGCTGCCTGAGTGCCGGCATTGCACTGACACCCTGGTCACCACTGGCTGGCGGCTGGCTGACCGGCAAGTATCAGGCGCATACCAGACCCACCGGCAATACCCGTCTGGGGATCGACCCGAACCGGGGTGTCGAAGCCTGGGATCTGCGCAATACCGACAAGACCTGGGAAGTGCTGGCAGTGCTCGAAACCATTGCAGAGCAGCATGCGCGACCGGCAGCACACATTGCACTGGCCTGGCTGGCATCCCGTCCAGGGGTGGCATCCATCCTGCTGGGGGTACGTACTCTGGATCAGTTACGCGACAATCTGGCAGCGGCAGAGTTGCAACTCAGCGAGACAGAGCTGGCGCAACTGACTGTCGCATCAGCCACCGGCCTGCCCGCCTATCCCTACCGCTTTCTGGAAAACTGGAGCAGGATGGATATCTGGAAGACCATGGGAACTGACTGAGTCCGGCCAGCCCCCATGTCTTCAACTCAGGGCCGGGCGCTTGTCGACAACGCGCCGGGCCTTGCCCTCGGAACGCTCGATAGTGCCAGGCCCGGACAATTCGATCGTGCTGCTCAACCCGACCAGAGACTTGATCTTGCGCCCCAGTTCGGTGCGAAGTCTGGCCATGGTCGTGGCATCCTGCAACTCCCGCGTCTCGACAAAGACCGACAGTGTATCCATGCTGGCCTGACGCTCCACCAGCAGCTGATAATGGGGAGACAGGCCATCGATACCCAACAGTATTTCCTCGATCTGGCTGGGGAACATGTTGACTCCGCGAATGATGAGCATGTCATCCGAACGCCCCGTGATCTTGTCCATGCGACGCATCGGACCAAAATCCGGTGGCAGCAGACGCGTCAGATCACGCGTGCGATAACGGATCATCGGCAAGGCCTCTCGGGTCAGCGTCGTGATAACGAGTTCCCCGTACTCCCCTTCGGGCAGCACCTTTCCGGTCTCGGGATCGATGATTTCGGGGTAGTAGTGATCCTCCCAGATGGTTGGCCCGCTCTTGCTCTCGATGTATTCATTGGCAACGCCGGGCCCACCCACTTCGGACAGCCCGTAGATGTCCAGCGCATCGATACCCAGCCTGCTTTCGATCTCCTGTCGCATGCTGTTGGTCCAGGGCTCGGCACCGAAGATACCGACCTTCAAAGAGGTCTCCCGCGGGTCGATTCCCTGTCGCTCCATTTCATCAATGACATTGAGCATGTAGGAAGGCGTGATCATGATGATGCTCGGCTTGAAATCCTGGATGAGCTGAATCTGTTTGGCCGTCTGGCCGCCCCCCATGGGGATGACGGCACAACCCAGGCGCTCGGCCCCGTAGTGAGCACCCAGGCCGCCAGTGAACAGGCCGTAGCCATACGACACGTGCAACATGTCCTTGCGGGTACCGCCGCTGGCGCGGATGCATCGCGCGACCAGGTCTGCCCAATGGTCGATATCCTGACGGGTGTAGGTGACGACGGTCGGCTTGCCTGTGGTGCCACTGGATGCATGGATCCGGACAACATCCTCCATCGGCACAGCCGTCAGACCGAAGGGATAGTTATCGCGAAGATCGCCTTTGGTGGTAAAGGGAAACTTCGCGATATCGGACAGCGACTGCAGATCATCCGGTGTGACGCCAAGCGCCTCGCACTTCAGACGGTAAGGGGCGACCCGGGTATACGCATGACGCACACTCTGCTGCATGCGTTCGAGTTGAATGCCTTGCAGCTCATCGATACTCGCGGTCTCGATCGGTTCAAGACTGCCTGCTTGCCTGTTCGTCTTAATGGTTGCTCCCCCGCGCAATGATTGTATTCGGACAGGCAACTATACACATCACCATCCGGCACTGGCATCCGACAATACCGGCACGCGCCCCGAACACAAGCTGCAAGCCGATCCCGAGTAGCTAGCCAACACCCTGTCTGTCGCTCGAATCGCAGGATCGAAGATAGGTCTGCTGGATGACCCAGGCATCATAACTGGCCCGGTGACGCATTTCCCGGTGCTCGCTGAGCACCTGTTGCTTGACCGCATCCCATCGCTCGGTTTGCGCCTCGCTCATCAGTTGCTCGATGGGACTCAGTCGAAACTGCATGGCAAGTCCTGCTGACTGGAACAGTGTCGTCATCCAGGGCTTGTCGACGACCCATCCATCTGAATAGGTAGACTGGCCTGCCAGCAATTCGTTCAAGGTCTCAGCCACTTCACGAACCGGCCTGCCATGCCGACGCAGCGTCTGCTGTGAAATTCGATGCACGGCTTCGGCCGATTCCTCCCAGTGAGTCCAGTCACTGGCAGGCTTGATCAACAGGCTGTGACGCTGGCCACCGACAGTCACCAGACCCACTTCGATCGGATAGCTGGCACTGCCGAATCCGGAAGCTTCGATATCAACGATGATGGGAATCATGCCAGGCGTTCCAGGGGTCGGGGTCAGACGAATTCCAATGCCGTGTCGTAATACCACATTATCGTCACACAAGAATCATGCCAGCCATGCCCCCCCTTCACTTCATGCCAGCTTGTCTCCCTGTGGCTCTTGCCCCATTTGCCCCATTCAGCTGCCGCCGACAATCAAGTGCTCGGGTCCATAATCGAACCCTGTGATATTACGATTCCCGTCTTCGGTCAGAACCAGAATATCGTGCTCACGATAACCCCCCGCCCCCGGCAGATGATTCGGGATGGTGATCATCGGCTCCATGGAAACCACCATGCCCGGCTGCAGGACCGTATCGCAATCTTCCCGCAGCTCCAGCCCGGCTTCACGTCCGTAGTAATGACATAACACGCCGAAGGAATGCCCATAACCAAAGGAGCGGTACTGCAAGAGATCCTCGCTGGCGTAGAGCTCATTGAGCTCTCGGGCGATGTCCGAGCAGCGGTTGCCCGGAACCAGCAACTGCTTTCCCCGGTCATGCACCCGACAGTTGATCTCCCACAGGCGCCGCGATTCCTCGTCCACCTCCTCGGCAAACAGGGTGCGCTCCAGAGCAACATAATAGCCTGCCACCATCGGAAAACAGTTCAACGACAGGATGTCACCCCGTTCGATCCTGCGACTGGTGACCGGGTTGTGAGCGCCATCGGTATTCAGTCCCGACTGGAACCAGGTCCAGGTATCGAGCAGCTCTGCCTGCGGCCACGTACTGGCAATCTCGCGCACCATGGTGGCCGTGGCATGCAGGGCCACTTCGTGCTCCGGCGTACCGACGGTGGCAGCTTCGACACAGGCAGCACCCCCGATGTCGGCAATACGTGTCATTCGAGTGATATGGGCGATCTCCTCGTCCGACTTGATCATGCGCAGACGCATGGCAGCGGCGGCAATATCCACGAAGTCGATCTGCGGGAAAAAGCTCTTCAGGTCAGCCAGAAAATCGATGTTGACATGATCGAACTCGATTCCAACTCGTCGTACCTGACCCAGCAACTGTTTGACTGCCTGCAGATAATTGTCGCGACTCCAGTCCGTATAGGTGAGGTTCTTGCCGGCGGTGCGTCGCCAGGGCTGCCCACCATCGATACCCGCACTGATACTGGTCAACTCATCATGGGTCATCACCAGGCCATATCGGCGCCCGAACTGGCAGTACAGAAAGTCGGCGTAGTAGTTGATGTTGTGATAGGAACTGAACAGAACGGCGTCAATAGCCTGCTCAGCCATGTGCTGGCGCATGGCCTGCGCACGCTGCTGCATTTCAGCGGCGGAAAACGTGCCTTGGGCCTTCTCACCGTTACCGGTGTAATCCTGAAATCGTTCACGTTGCATGGCGTTGGTCTCCTGATCCCACTTTGTCTGTCAATCGTCCGAGAATGCACTCCGACGCCGCTCTGTTCAACCGATCGATTTTCATGCAAGCTTTAGTTTTTCTCATGTCGACAGAGCGTCATGTCCCAGCTCCCCCTGAACGCCCTGCGTGTATTCGAGTCCGTCGTCCGACATGGCAGCTTCCGGGCGGCGGCCGATGAGTTGTGCGTTTCCCAGTCAGCGGTCAGCCACCAGATTCGACATCTGGAGCAATGGTTCGACACCCCCTTGTTCGATCGTAGCGGCAGTCGACCTCAGGCAATGCAGCGCGCCGAAGAACTGGCAGATACGCTGCGGCATTCGCTGGCACAGATTCGGCACGCCTGTGATCGTGTTCAGCCACGTGGTACCGGTTCAGCAGATCTGGTGATTGCTGCCATTCCGTCCGTGGCTGTCTGCTGGCTGATTCCGCAGTTGTCGCATTTCAGGCAACGACACCCGGATATCACCATCCGCATCATCTATGCATTTCACGGTCAGGCACTGGATATCGACGACGTCGATTTTGCTTTCGTGTATGCCGACGGAGAGCCGGATATCGCTGGTACCCAGGCCCATTATCTGATGCCGGGCGCCAGCGTACCGGTGTGCAGCCCGGCCGTAGCGGCCACGCTGGACACACAAAAGCTGCTGGCAGCGAGCAGCGACATCAGTTTTCTGCATGACTCGGACACACTCGGCTGGCAAGCCTGGTTCCGAAGAGCCGCAGGATGTGAGCAATCAGTACCCGGCGCGATTTACGAGGACTTCAACCTGTTGCGCGCTGCCGTGCTCTCCGGACAGGGTGTGGCCCTGTGCCCACCGGCCATGCTGCAGGACGATCTGCGCACCGGTCGGCTGGTTCGGCTCTCCGAGGTCACGGTGAAGGATTCCTGGAATTATCATGTGCTGGAACATGCGCACTCTCGCGGCAAGGCCGGTTCGTCATCAACATTCAGTGATGGCAGGAGCACAGCCATGGTGAGGGAAACAGGACAGAGCTCGGCACGCGGACGGTCGGATGCTGTCAAGCTGTTCAAGGACTGGCTGTTCAGCATCATTCCGACAGATGGCCGGACAAATGGCCCGGCAGATTGACAGGCAGGCAAGCGAGAATGGCCGTGACAGGCCTATTCGACAGGACCGCGCTGCAGCTGTGCGGCACTTGCGCTATCCCGCCTGTTCGGACTGCCCGCCTCCAACAGGAGACGGGCTTGCATTGCGTCAGTCTCTGGCACCGCTGAGCGTGGACGCGGGTGATGCCACATCCATGTCCGGAGACTCTTCTTCAGGCTCGTGCGGAATAACGATGTTCAGCACGATGGCGATGATGGCAGCCGGCAACAGTCCCGAGGTCATCAGCACCTTGACCGTAGCCGGCAGGTGCTGCAAGGCGTCCGGTTCCAGTTGCAGCCCCAGACCGACCGACAGGGCGATGGCGAAGATCACCATGTTGCGACGATCCCAGACGACATCCGACAGCATGCTGACACCGGCGGAGGCGACCATGCCGAACATCACGATGACGCCACCGCCGAGAACGGCAATGGGCATGCTCGAAATGACTGCGCCGAATTTGGGCACCAGACCACAGACAATCAGAAACAGGCCACCGATGGTCACGACATGACGACTCATGACCCCGGTCATGGAGATCAGCCCTACGTTCTGGCTGAACGAGGTATTCGGAAGTGCGCCGAACACACCAGACAATGCGGTACCAAAACCATCAGCCAGCGTACCACCGGAAATTTCCTTGTCAGTCGCTTCTCGTCCGGCTCCACCCTTGGTGATACCCGAGATATCACCCACGGTTTCGATCGCCGATATGACGCCCATGAGGCACATGCCGATAATGGCGGCGGCATTGAACTCGATCCCGAAGTGAAACGGATCCGGCGCTGAAAACCAGGTCGCTCTGGCGACATTGTCGAAATTGACCATGCCCATGGGAATGGCAACCAGATACCCTGCCAGCAGACCCAGCAAGACCGCGGACACGGACATCATGCCATGGGTGAAGAACTTCAGCCCCAGCGTCACGCAGATGACCAGCAGTGCCAGTCCCCAGTGAGTCAGGCCACCGTATTCCGGCGTGCCGATGAGCGGCACCCCGCCAGCCGCGTATTGAATACCAACCTTGACCAGAGCCAGACCGATCATCAGAACGATCAGACCGGTAACCAGTGGAGGCAACCAATGACGGATGCGGCCGATGACGGTCCCCAGAAAGAAATGAAAGATGCCGCCGATGATGATGCCGCCCATCAAGGCCGCCATGCCGAACTGCACGGCAATGGGAATCATGATGGGGATGAATGCGAAACTGGTGCCCTGCACCACCGGCAGACGCGCCCCCATGGGGCCCATGCCGATGGTCTGGATCAGTGTCGCCACCCCGGCAAAGACCATTGACATCTGAATCATGTAGATCATGTCGGAGATATCGGCCGAGCCAAATCCGAAGCCTGCCGCCCCAGCCACTATAATGGCAGGAGTGACATTGCTGACGAACATTGCCAGTACATGCTGAATACCCAGGGGGGTGCCCTTGACGATGCCGGGAAAGTAGTTCGGATCGCGCATTTGCGCGGGCGTCATGCCGGCTTGAGTGCGTGCCATGTAGTGCTCCGGTTTTGGACCTGATTCGAATGTACACGAGCAAACGGCATATTGCACACATTTTTGCACACAATATTGTGAACAGTTTTCAACAGGCGGCTGATGAACGGGCAGATCACGGGCTGATTGTCTCTGTTCCGGGAACCTCATGACCGCTCTTGCGTTGCAGGCTGTTGGCTTGCAATCGGGATTCATCCTTACAATCGAACGGCAACAATGGAAAACACTGTGGAAACAACAGCAGAGCAAACGCCCGCATGGGCCGGAGTGGATTGGGGGACGTCCAATCTGCGGGTATGGGTCATGAGTGCCGATGACACGCCTCTGCACTCACTCGGCTCCAGTGCCGGCATGGGGACATTGCAGCCAGACGAGTTCGAGCCGACCCTCGTTGCCTTGCTGGAACCCTGGCTGGACGCAGGCAGAACGCTGCCGGTGATCTGCTGCGGCATGGTCGGTGCCCGTCAGGGCTGGAGCGATGCCGGCTATCTGAGCACTCCCGTGAGCCGCGACAGCCGGAGCCCGGCACATGGCGTCGCCACCCACGATGACAGAATCAGCGTTGCCATTCTTCCCGGCGTGAAGCAGGCCTCCCCGGCCGATGTCATGCGCGGTGAGGAGACCCAGATTGCCGGCTTGCTGCACCAGACGCCTGCCTTTGATGGCACGGTCTGTCTGCCTGGTACCCATACCAAATGGGCACGGGTCGAAAGCGGCTGCATCAGTTCCTTCCAGACTTGCATGAGCGGCGAGATGTTCGCCCTGCTCTCCACCCAGTCGGTTCTGCGTCACTCCATGCAGGATTCTCAGTGGTCAGACGACTCCTTTACCCGGGGCGTCAGCGACATCCTGGCCAACCCCGCCAGCCTGTCCAGTCAGCTGTTTGCCTTGCGAGCCGAGAACCTGATCAACGATGTTCCCGGCCACGAATTGAAATCGAGATTGTCCGGCCTGTTGCTGGGGGCCGAACTCGCGGCAACCCGCACGTACTGGCAGGACAAACACGTTACCATTGTCGGCGACGACAGACTGGCAGGACTTTATTCGCAGGCCTTGTCTCAGGTCGAGACTCAGGTGGCCGTGGCCGATGGCGCCAGCCTGACTCTGGCCGGTCTGATCGCCGCTCATCACAGTCAACAGGAGTCATAAGCAGTGAACCGAAATCTGATAGCCATCCTCAGAGGAGTGACCCCTGCGGAAGTGGTCGACATCACAGCGGCAATCATCGAGGCGGGCATCTCCTCCATCGAGGTTCCCCTGAACTCACCCGATGCCTTCAACAGCATCGAGCTGCTGGCAAGTCAATTCGGTGAGTCGGCTCTTGTCGGTGCCGGTACGGTGCTCACCGTGGAAGATGTCGAACAGGTAGCAGCCGTCGGCGGCAAGCTGATCGTCTCACCCAACTGCAACCCCGAGGTCATCAGGGCGACCAAGGCTCATGCCATGTTCTCCTACCCCGGTGTCATGACCGCTACCGAGTGTTTTCTGGCACTGGAAAATGGCGCCGATGGTCTCAAGTTCTTCCCATCTTCCTTGCTGGGTGCGGCCGGTCTGGCAGCGTTGAAGGCCGTTCTGCCACCCAGTGCAGAAACCTATGCCGTCGGTGGGGTTGGTCCGGACAACTTTGCCGAGTGGATCAATGCCGGCGCCAGCGGTTTTGGTATCGGCACCGGAATCTACAAGCCTGGATTCACCGTGGCTGATGTTGCCAGTCGCGCCGAGAGCATTGTGGCTGCATACGATCAGTGCCAGAGTCGATAAGCAGCCATTTCCCGGGGTCGGTCGCATTGCACTGATCTCCTGCGGAAAACGGACTGCGGCTGTGCCGTTGGTCGGGATCGGCAGTCCCGGCCAACGGCCTCTTGCAAAGCGACTGCCTATTCGGCCTCGGTATATTCCTCGATCAAGGCACGCGCTTCGTCCAGCAGTGCCTGACCATCGATACCCTGATCGTTCATGTCTGCCACCCATTCCTCGATCACTGGCGCCGCCTTCTCCTCCCAACGAGCCGCCTCTTCGTCATCGAGCACATTGATCGTATTGCCTCGCTGCACAGCCAGCTCCCTGGCCGGCGCATCCGCCTCTTGCTGGGTACGTCCTGCAAAGGCCGAGAACTCCATGCCTGAATTCTCGTCGATGACCTGCTGAAGGTCTTCAGGCAATGCCTCATAGCGCGCCTTGTTCATCGCCAGCACGAATGTCAGGGTATACAGGGCATGATTGCCGAACTCGGTATGATTCTCGACCAGCTCCGAGACTTTCAATGACGTGGTCACTTCCCAGGGAATGGTTGTCGCCGTGATGACACCCTTGGACAGCGCTTCCGGCACGGCCGGTACGGGCATGCCGATGGGGGTCGCGCCCAGACTCTCCAGCAACTTGTTGACCATGCGCGAACCGCCACGCATCTTGACACCCTTCATGTCATCGACCGAGGATATCGGCTTGGCCGAATGCAATACGCCGGGTCCGTGCACCCAGGTTCCCAGCACCTTCAGATTCGCGAATTCGGTGTCTTTCATCTCCTTTTCGAACAGGCTCCAGTAGGCGCGTGAAACCGCTTCGCCATCGGTCATCATGAATGGCAGTTCGAATACCTCGGTACGCGGATATCTGCCGGGCGTATACCCGACAACCGTCCAGACAATATCTGCCACTCCGTCAATGGCCTGATCGATCAGCTCCGGCGGTTTACCACCCAGTTGCATGGATGGGAAACGCTGGATCTCGATGCGCCCGCCGGACGCCTCTTCGATGTCGTCGGCCCAGACATCGAGTATCAGCTTCGGAACATTTGCCTGAGCCGGCAGGAACTGATGCATGCGCAGGGTAACGTCGGCAGCGACGGCATTACTGGCACCGACCAGGGTCAGGCTCGACAACAGGCTTGCAGCCAGGCAGGATAATGCCAGGCGCTTCTTCAATCGGTTCACTAGAGGGTCTCCGCATCGTGGCGTGTGGGATGTCTGACCGATTGTAACCCTTGAAGCCGGGTGCGCACTCGATCTGTGCGGCCACGATGACGATGCACAGCCAGCCCGGCCCGTATCAGTCGATGCACTGCGGTCACTCGACTCGAGAACTGCAACATGATGCCACCCATACCGCCGGGGGCTTGGGTGCCGTCCCGACACCCACAGCTGCAAACCCTGACTACTTTCCGTAGCGATTGCTGACGTACAGCTCGCTGGGTAGTACCTGCCGTTCGTAATTGGAGTTATGGACACGCTCTGGCAGCTCGATCGGGTCGTGCGGCACATCCTGATAAGGTACTTGCTCCAGCAGATGACTGATGCAGTTGAGGCGCGCCACCTTCTTGTCGTTGCCTGCCACGATGAACCATGGGGCTTCGGGGATATTGGTGCGTTCGAAGGTCAGCTCCTTGGCCTTGGTGTATTGCTCCCACTGAACACGCGCCTGCAGGTCCATGGGGCTCAGCTTCCACTGCTTCAGTGGATCGTAGATCCGCATCTTGAAGCGCCGCTGTTGCTCCTCATCGGTGATGGAGAACCAGTACTTGATCAGACGAATACCGGAGCGGACCAGCATGCGTTCGAATTCGGGCACATCCTGAAAGAACTGCTCCACCTCATCGTCACTGGCGAAGCCCATGACCGATTCGACGCCCGATCGGTTGTACCAGGAACGGTCGAACAGCACGATTTCACCACCTGATGGCAGATGCGGTACGTAGCGCTGAAAATACCACTGTGACTTTTCGCGTTCGGTCGGCTTGTTCAGTGCCACTACCCTGGCAACACGCGGATTGAGCCGTTGGGTGATACGCTTGATGGCACCGCCCTTGCCCGCCGAATCACGACCTTCGAAGATGATGGCCACCTTCTCGCCGCTGTGGACCACCCAGTCCTGCAGCTTGATCAACTCGCGCTGCAGGATCAGCAGTTCACGCATGTAAGTGGAACGTGACAACTGTGAACGCGGGGACTCGGCATAGATCTCCAGCAACTCTTCGGGCATTTCCAGTCCGTCGAACAGCGGTGCCATGTCCTCGTTGAGCAGCTCCTCCATCTCGTCTTCGAGCCACTCGGATTCATCCAGTGCGTGTCGCAGTCTTTGTTCAGTCATTGTCAGGGTCAGTCTTCATTCGATTGGCTGGAACGGAATTACCGAACCCGCCAGGGCCGGAGGCAGAATGCAAGGTCTCGAGACGTTTGCACCCGCCTCCGGCCCTGGAGGGATCCGGCAGACTCACTACCCGTAAACCAGCTCTACGGGCAGTCATGGCCAGTAGCTGGACTCAGGGCAGATCCATGCAGTTGGCATAGAACGTCGTGGTCGCCGGCCAGTCGGAAAATACACCGATGACACCCACGTCCTGCGCCAGTACATCAATGGTCGTCAGAATATCACCATCGCTGTGCAAGGCGTCCAGCGTGCTCTGGTAGTAATAGCTGCCATTGCCCTCGATCACATCCTCGACGATTCGGCCCGATCGATCGGAAGACCAGGAGATGATATCCAGACCAGCCTCCCTGGCATTGACAGCATATTCGGAGGGAACGATCTGATTGTTGTCATCTGTCGTCAGCAGCGTGGGCATGGGGGGTGCAATGATGTTCAACCCCGCTTGCTTGAGTGCTGCAAATTCCTCGCGGCTGGGCGGCGTCGCGGCCATGTCTGCCGGGTTGCGGCCGTCGAGCCAGACTGCCTGCTTGCCGTAGGTGGGGAACTCGCGAATCCACAAGGCAGTGTCATCGATGTCGAAGGATTGTGGCCACACATCGTCATACCAGATGCCTGCGTCGACATAGTCCTGAATGAACTTGCGGGCGTAATTGGCCTGGGTCAGACCCGAATCGCCAAAGCCGTCGGTGACGCCCTTGAGTTCCGGTGTGAATTGCCCACCCAGCTCGCTGATCAGCTGGATGCTTTCCTTGTGGCTCAGCAGCGTTGCGCCCGTGGCATAGAGATCGGTGCGGAAGTCGGCAGTGCCTCCCATGTATTCTTCCACGGTAGTCGCAGCCCTGTTGGCGGAATCCATCTTGCCCTTGAGCGACTTGAATTCCTCCAGCGTGAGATCACTGGCGCAGCAACGGGCAGTGGCTGCCTCGATCATCTCGCCGTTTTCATCGTAGCTGGCTGGTTGAAAGGGTATCGAGCATTTCTCTGCCAGCGGTGTGGCCAGAATGTTGGTGGTCGTGTGCAGATCGCACTGCGCGTGACGGCACACCAGCTCGGCATCACTGGTGAAGGTCACGTCACATTCGATCACGCCGGCACCCATGCGATGTGAGGCCAGATAGGCTTCCATGGTGTGCTCGGGAAACTGCAGCGATGCGCCACGGTGAGCAATGGAGAAATTGCGACGATCATACTGGGTCTTGGTGACTGCACATCCTTGCAGCGTGTCTTTCAGCTCGCTGTCCTGTAACTGATCAACCAGATAGAACGGACGCGGTCCCAGATGGACCGGATCGGTTTGACCGGCAACGGCCGTCCCGGAGACAACACTGGCGGCACTGGCAACAGCCAGTACAACACCGCTCATGAAAACGTTCATGTAATTCCTTCTCGGATGATGGGTGGATGTTCGTACACACTGAAGCGCACAGCATCGCAGCCACATATGACGGAAGGGTTACTTTTCCGGCATTTTTCTTCTTATTCGCTGACTCTGCCACCCAGCATGTGAGAGACCTGACGGCACATCTGCATCAGGGCCTTGCGGGCCTCCACCTTGCAGGGATGCTCCCCGGCGGTCAGGCGCTTGACGAACGGAATGGTCACGGCGGCGATGATCTGTCCGGAATGATCATGCAAGGGTGCCGAGATATTGGTGACCCCTTCCACCACCATCGACGTGCATTCACTGTAACCATGTGCGATGGCGAACTCTCGATTCTGCACGAACAGGCGTCGCAGTTTCGCTGGCTGATCACTCAGTTGCTCATCCAGCAGCAGCAGATCCTCTTTGGACATATCGGACGTCAGCACCGCCCCCGAAGCGGTCTGAACCAGCGGAATACGTGCACCCAGTCGTACTGATGTCACGTTGTTGCCCGGTGAATCCACCTGGGCGATGACCAGAATATCCGTGTCGTGACGTATGGCCATATGCACCGACTGGTTGATCTCCCGAGCCAGCGCCTGCATCGATGCGGCAGCCACTGTCGACAGGCGTCTGACCGGCGGATAACGATGCGCCACCTCGAACAGCCGGGTCGTCAGGGAATAGCGCTCACTGTGATCGTCGAATGCCACATAGCCGCGCTCTTCCAGTACCACCAGCATGCGAAAGATCTCGCTGATGGAGCGTTGCAGCGCCCGCGCAATATCGGCCTTCTTCTGTGCCTCGGGCTCGGAAGCCAGAAACTCGAGTATGTCCAGCCCCTTGGACAGGGCCGGAGCGGTGTACTTGTCGGAACGCTCCTGCGGGCGGTTCACTTCGGGAGCTCCGCAATCGGTGTGGCCGGTGCGGCGCTGCTGACATAGGCGGCCTCCACCAGAGCCATGGTCTGCCAGGCATCCTCGACACTGCTGATCAATTGTGAGTCCTCTCCGGTCACGAAACGCTGCAATTGTGACATTCTCGAGGCAAACGCGTCAGGAAACCACTCCCCCTGCAGATCAATCTGCTGCCAGCCCTGTTCACCGTGTTTCAGCCACAATTCATCGGGCTCACCTCGCGGGTAATCCAGATTGACACCCAGCTTGACGTAGGCTGCCCCCTCGGACCCGCAAAGCCGGAATTCACAGGCCTGAAAACGCCGGCCAAAGGCATGGTCATGATTGACGGACAGGCTGCAGCGCACACGTTCGCCGTAATCGAGTATGGCGCTGGTGCGGGTCTGCGCCATGGTGCTGGCTGGATGGCCCATGGTTCTGGCATGCACACCCAGTGGATTGCCGAGAACGCCCCGAACGAAGTCCAGGTAATGGATCGAATGCAGCGCAATCTCCACCCGCGGCAGCCCTTCGAGAAACTTCCATAGCCCCCAGGGTGTATCCAGCGCCAGCCAGGCATCGAAGTCCAGTACCTCACCCAGCATGCCCTGACCGATGGCGTCCTGCAGAGCCAGCATCATGGGCGAGAAGCGCAGCTGAAAATTCACCGCCGCCTGCAGCTTGCGCTCGCGACAAAGCGACAGGATCTCGGTGGCCTCGGCCAGATCACTGCCCATGGGTTTCTGGATCAGTGCGGCAGCGCCTTCAGGCAACTGCTGCAATACTCCCAGGTGCGCCGCTGGCGGCGTCGCCAGATCGAACACGACCTCACCGGCGGCAGCGGCTTCACTCATCGACGCATAGGCCGTACACCCCCAGGTACCGGCCAGCGCCCGTGCCTTGTCCAGATCCGGATCGAAAATGCCCTGCACCCGATAACCCGCCTTCTCATAAGCCGGCAAGTGGGCATCGGAGACAATGGACCCGGCTCCGATGATGACAATGGGGCGCGCCTGGCTGGCCAGTGGCCAGTGTTGCCTGAAAGGCATCGTATGCTCCGCTCGTTGCTATGAGTTGTTCTACCGTCGGCAAGACAGCCTGGCGGTCCGATGTCCCGAACGCGTCAATCCAGGTGAAAGACATCTTCCATCATGGCCCACCATTCGCCTTCCTTGCGAGTCTCCAGTGGGTTCTGGCAAGGCTTGCAGACGCTCCACCAGCGTTGTGTTTCCGGATCAGCTGCCATCAGCGCGGCATCGGCAGCAAAGTCACTGCCGTGGTATTCCCAGTAGGCGAAGAGCAGGTTTTCCGGCTCCTTGAGGAAGATCGTGTAGTTGCGGATATTGCATTCGCTGATCTTCGCCAGCACCCCCGGCCAGACATCGGCATGCAATCGCTTGTACTCCGCCACCTTGTCTGCATTCAGTCCAATGACCATGCCCATGCGTTGCATCTGTCGTTTCCTCAGTTGATTCGTGTTGTCAGGATGTCGACGCGGCGCTTGTCGATTTCGTCCCAGTCCCAGTCGATACCCAGTCCGGGCTCGGCACTCGGGAACGCGCGTCCATTCTCCATGCGCATGCCGCTGCCCGTGATGTCATCGAGTTGCGGTATGTACTCCAGCCACGGCGCATTCGGAATGGCGCACACCAGACTGACATGCAGCTCCATCAGAAAGTGCGGGCATACCGGCACATTGTGTGCCTCGGCCATGTGCGCCACTTTCAACCAGGGTGTGATGCCGCCAATGCGTGCCACATCCACCTGTACGATGGAGGCGCCCCCCAGGGTCAGATAATCCTTGAACTGGCTCAGCGAGTACATGCTCTCGCCCACGGCAATGGGCACCGTGGTGCTGGCTGCCAGACGCACATGCTCCATGACATCATCTGCCGGCATCGGCTCTTCGAACCAGGCGATATCAAACTCCTCCAGCACCCGGGCACGTCGCGTTGCCTCGGCTCGACCGAAAGCCTGATTGGCATCAACCATGATTTCCGAACTGTCGCCCACGGCCTTTCTGACTGCCGCCAGGCGTTTGCGATCCTCTGACAGATGCGGCCGACCGATCTTGATCTTGGAACCGGCAAAGCCCTTTTCCTTCGCTGCCACGGCATCATCCACCAGGGCCTGGGTATCGATATGCAGCCAGCCACCTTCGGTGGTATACATGGGGACACTGTCCTTGGCGCCACCCAGCATTCGATAGAGCGGCAGGGAGGCACGCTTGCAGCGAAGGTCCCACAATGCCGTGTCGATCGCCGCCAGCGCCAGTGAAGTGATCGCCCCGACCGTGGTGGCATGCGTCGAGAACATCAGCTCGCGCCAGATCCGGTCGATGTTCTCTGCCTCCTGACCGATCAGTTGTGGCGCCAGCGTCTCGGCCAGCAATGACATGACGGCCGGACCACCCTGCCCGATGGTGTAGGAATACCCGATGCCCACTGCGCCATCGCTGTCCGTTATTCGCAGCAACGGGGTTTCCTGGCTGACGAAGGACTGAATGGCATCGGTGCGTCTGACCTTGGGTCGAAGATCGACCATGCACAATTCGACGTGTTCTATGGTTGCCATGCTCTTTCCGGTGTTCCCGCTTCAGCCCAGACTCAGTTGTGTATCGGCATCGAACAGATGGGCGCGACTCATGTCCAGCTGACATCGCAGTGTTTCACCCATCGAGACCGGTCGCGGATTCAGCATCTTGGCCTGGATCTCGCTACCGGCGATTTCGCCGAACAATACCGTTTCCGTGCCCAGCGGCTCGGACAGATTGATCAGCAGATCGAAGCTGGCGGTTTCCGAGCCCAGCGTCAGACCGTGCCCCTCCGGCATCAGATTGTCGGCACGAAACCCGAAGATCACCGACTGCCCGGCGACGACACCACCCAGCAGCCGTGCAGGCACAGGCAATCGGGCGCCGTCTTCGAGGCACAGATGCTGACCATCGCTGTCGATGGTGGCAGGCAGCAGATTCATCGGCGGTGAACCGATGAAGGTGGCCACGAAGGTGTTGACGGGATTCTCGAACACCTGCAAGGGCGTCCCCTGCTGCTCGATATGGCCATCGCGCATGATGACGATCCGATCAGCCAGAGTCATGGCCTCCACCTGGTCGTGCGTGACATACACGATGGTAGTCTTGATACGCTGATGCAACTTCTTGATCTCGATACGCATCTGCGCTCGCAGTTTGGCATCGAGGTTGGACAGAGGTTCGTCGAACAGGAAGACGTCCGGGTGTCGCACGATGGCTCGCCCCATGGCCACCCGTTGCCGTTGCCCACCGGATAGCTCCGCTGGTCGTCGTTGCAGCAATTCGCCCAGGCTCAGTATTTCTGCAGCCTCGGCCACGGCCTTGTCGATCTCCGCGTCGCTGCGGTTGGCAATCTTCAGGGAAAACCCCAGATTCTCAGCCACGGTCATGTGCGGATACAGGGCGTAGTTCTGGAACACCATGGAGATGTTTCGATCTCTTGGCGGCAGATCATTCACCCGCTGTTCACCGATGTGGATATCGCCGCTGCTGAGTTCCTCCAGGCCGGCAATCATGCGCAAGGTGGTGGACTTGCCACAGCCCGAGGGTCCGACCAGTACGACGAATTCGTTGTGCGCGATATCCAGATCGATACCATGCACGACCTCGACCTTGCCGTAGCGCTTGATGATCTTGTTGAGCGAAACGCGTGCCATTGACTATCCCTTGATTCCGCCGAAAGTGAGGCCACTGATGAGGTGCTTTTGCACGATGAAGGTCAGTATCAGAGCCGGAATGATCATCAGGACGGCCAGCGCACACATGCCGCCCCAGTTGATGGTGAATTCGGACGTGAAGTCCAACAGGCCGACCGGCATGGTCTTGGAAAAGACCGAGCGGGTCAGTTGGCTGGCCAGCGCATACTCGTTCCAGGAGGTCAGGAACGCAAAGATGGCCGCCGATGCAATACCGGCCTTGGCCACCGGAAACTCCACTTTCCAAAAGGCCTGCCAGCGTGTACAGCCATCGATCTCGGCGGCTTCTGCCAGTTCGCGCGGCACCTGCCTGAAAAAGCCATCGATCAGCCAGATGGAGAACGGTACATTCATGGCCACGTAGGCCAGAATGAGCCCGAAGTGCGTATCGATTATACCCACCTTGGCAAAGACGATGAACAAGGGCAGTGACAAGGCCACACCCGGCACCGCACGAGTGACCATGAAGCCGACGAAGATGGCCGATTTTCCACGAAAACGATAGCGGGCAAAGGCGTAGCCACCGGCAATGCCGACGAGAATGGCGATGATGGTACTGGTCACCGAGATGATCAGCGAGTTCATGAAATAGCGCAGCACCGGCACTCCACCTTCCCCGACAGCACCGAACATGGCTCGGTAGTGATCGAGACTGAGCTTTTCCGGAATCCAGATCGGCGGCTTGGCCATGATCTCCACCGTCGGTCGAAAGGAGTTGAGCACGATCCACAAGCCGGGCAGGCAGATGATCGACATGGCGATGAACAGCGTGATCAGATGCGCTGCCTTCAGACCGAATTTCTTCAGACGATGTTGTTGATTGATATCCATGTCAGGCGTTGTATCCCAGCGCCGTGCGCGATGCGTTGAGCTTCCTGAAGAAGTAGACGGTGAAGAAGATGGCCAGAAAAATCGAGACATAGCCCATGGCATTGGCCAGACCCATCTTGGCATCCACATAGCCTGTGCGACCGATCAGGGTCCACAACAGTTCGGTGCGTCTGGCGGGGCCACCGTTGGTCATGATCTGTACGATGTCGTAGGCGCGCGCCACATCCAGACTGCGAATGGCCATGGCAATGTAGATGAAGGGCATCAGAAACGGCAAGCTGATGTGACGAAAGGATTGCCACGGGGTACAGCCATCGACCTTGGCCGCCTCCAGCGGGTCACGCGGTATGGCAAACAGCCCTGCCAGAATCAGTATGGCGAACACCGAAGTGGACATCCATACCTCGGCAAAGATGATCGAGAACATCGCCAGTTTGCCGTCAACCAGCCAGGCGATGGCCTGATCGGTGATACCCAGCGACTGCAGGGCATTGTTCACCAGCCCGACATTGTCGTTGAAGATGAACTTGAACTGGAAGCCCACCAGGATGGGTGAGAACATCATCGGAAACATCATGATGGTGCGCAGGCCACGCTGCCCCCAGGTCACCTTGTTGACCAGCAGTGCCAGTCCCAGGCCCAGCAGCATCTCCAGATTCAATGCCACCGTCAGCAGGAACACCGTGCGCCCGAAAGCCCACCAGAAGTTGGCATCGGTGGCAACCTTGACGTAGTTGTATTCTCCGATCCACTTGTACAGGGACTCGGGTCGGGTCAGGCGATACGGCGTGAAGCTCGAGTACAGTGAGAGCAACAACGGCACGAGCACCACGACCAGCAGGATCACGATGGCTGGCAGCAACAGTGCCAGCCACGGTGGTAGTCGACGAAATGCTCTGGTCACGACGGAGCCACGCTCCGTCGTTGTACATGCTGAAGGATCGGCACCCTAGTACTCGCCGTTTTCCCGCATCATCTCGTCAACGGCTTCCGCTGCCACTTCCAGCGCTTCTGCCGATGTCCTGTCTCCCAGAATGGCTGCCTGCAACTCCGGATAGATGACATTGGTGGCCTCTATCCAGTAAGGCGTCTTGGGTGCCGGAAAGGCATGCTCGGCCGCCGCCTGAAACGCTTGCAACACTTCGCTCCGATAGGCATCTCCCTCCGCCTGAGCCACGACGTGCTCCCACACGGCCTTGCGGGTGGGCAAGGGACCTGCCGAGCTCTCCAGCTTCTGGCTCTCTTCATTGGTCAGGAAGGCAACCAGTGAAGCGGCAGCTTCCTTGTTCTCGCAGGACTCGGTAACCGAGAATCCGTGATGACCGGACCAGCCGGTGCGGATACCGGCACTGCCCTGGGGCTGCACCACGACACCGACATTGCCGGCAACCTTGGAGCTCTCCGGATCATTGAAGAAACCTGCCCAGCCGGGCCAGTCGAGATTCAGGGCAATGGTACCCGAGGCAAAGCCCTGCCCCAGCTCATCCCACAGGTAGGAGGTCGTGCCCTTGGGAGCCGCGCCTTGCTGATAGATATTGACGAACCAGTCCAGCGCACGGATACCGGCTTCACTGTTGAATGCCGGTGACCAGTCGTCATTGAACAACTGCCCGCCTTCGGCCACGACCATTTCGTAGAAACGACCGACAATCGCCTCGTCCTTGCCGGCAAACTGGGTGCCATAGAAATTGGGAGGATCGCTGAAGAACACCGCCTGGTCACTGACTTGCTGCCAGGTGTCAGGCGGCGTCAGATCATAACCATATTCCTCCTTGAAGGCCGCCTGCTTATCGGCATCTTCGTACAGGCTCTTCTGATAATACAATGCCGACACATCGAACTGGGCTCGTGGCAGCATGACCAGACTGTCGCCGATTCTGGATGCGGCAATGTTGGAATCCACATAGTCGGCAATGAATTCGGGCGTCAGATACGGGGTCAGATCGGTATACAAGGATGGATACTGCGACGCGAAGGAAGAATGGTTGGAGCCAACGCACCATCCCAGAGACCCGGCTGCCAGGTCCGATTTGAATTCCTTGTCCAGCTCGAAGTGGTTTTTCTTCGAGATGACATTGACGCTGGCACCGGTCTCGGCCTCCCAGTCGGCAATGCGTGCATACAGCGCTTCATATTGCTGGCCGCCAATGAGTTTTGCATCCAGCGTCACGCCATCGAATTCCGCAGCTGTCGCCATACCAGACATGGCCAGCAGCGGAATGGCCAGCGTGGTGGCTGCCCGGTATTTAGAGTTTTTCAAGATCATGCCCCCTTCTTGTGAGTACAGCACCGTGCCTGAATACGACAGGTGTTTCAAATATAAACGCAATTTTCACATACAATCAAGTTATATCTGGAAATTCGCTGAAACTTCAGCCCACAATGAGCCCACCATCCACCGGAGAGTCCTTGATGTTGATCGACACCCATTTGCACCTGATCTACCGCGACAAGCTGAGCTACCCCTGGCTGGCCAACGTCGAACAGCTGAACCGTGATGCCAGCTATGCGGACTACGCGAGCATCGCCCATCGAGTCGGCATCATCGGCGCGCTGCACATGGAGGTTGATGTGGCCGACCCGGACCGGGATGCGGAAACCGACCTGGTGAAATCCCTGATGGATCAACCCGGCAGCCTGATGCGCGGCGCCATCGCTTCCTGCCGTCCGGAATCCGACGAATTCGCAGCCTGGTTCGACAGCCAGCGCTCACGCAGCGAGATCATCGGCCTGCGCCGCATCCTGCACGTGGTACCGGACGACCTGTCCACCTCACGGACTTTCCGGGATAATGTCAAACGCCTGACAGGCACCGGCCTGACTTTCGACCTTTGCGTGCTGGCCAGACAGATTCCGCTGGCCATCGAACTGGTGGATCACTGCCCGGATGTGCAGTTCGTACTGGATCACTGTGGTGTTCCTGACGTGAAATCCGGAGAACTGTCACCGTGGCAGGAAAACATGACGGAACTTGCCAGACGCGACAATGTGGTGGGCAAGGTCTCTGGCGTGATGGCCTATGGCGATCACGACAACTGGGTACTGGACGATCTGCGGCCCTATGTGGAGCACACCATCAGTGCCTTCGGCTGGGATCGTGTGGTCTGGGGCAGCGACAGTCCTGTCTGTACCCAGGGAGGCCGTATCGAGACCTGGGTGGCCGCCACGCACGCCCTGATCGACGGTTGCTCGGCCGATGAAAAGGCGGCGTTACTGCGCAACAACGCCTTGCGGCTCTGGAATCTCTGATAGTTGGCGCTGAACGGGCACGAATACCCCTTTATCAGCTACCATTCGTGCCAGTCAGCCCCTATCTTTTCCAACGGCACGCCTCGAAGACCGGGTTTTCCGCGTGTCGGTTCCGCATCCGATTCCTGTAGGCAACATGACTGAAAAACTGCGATTCACTGTGCTGGGCTGCGGCTCGTCAGGTGGCGTACCACGTGTGGGCAATCAATGGGGCGTCTGTGACCCGCAGAATCCGCTTAACCGACGGCGTCGCTGCGCACTGCTGATAGAAGCGATCGGGGGCGACGGCGGGGTTACAACCGTACTCATCGATACCGGAGCAGACCTGCGCGAGCAATTGCTTGATGCTCAGGTCGGGAATCTGGATGGCGTTCTGCTCACTCATCCGCATGCCGATCATATCTTCGGACTTGACGATCTGCGTCAATTGGCCATCAGCCTGCGTTCCAGTATCACCGTCCACATGGATCAGGCAACCGCTGACGTGGTCATGCAACCCTTCGGCTACTGTTTCCATCAGTCTCCGGGCAGTAGCTACCCGCCCTTCTGCCAGCAGGAGACCATCACACACGGTGTGGCGAGCATCATTGACGGACAAGGTGGCAGAATTTCGGCAATGCCGTTGCTGGCGGAGCACGGTGACATCCATGCGCTGGGCTTCCGCATTGCCGACGTCGCCTATCTGCCTGACATGAAACGCATCACTGACCCGACCAGCCTGGATGCCTTGCAGGGCTGCCGCATCCTGATCATCGACGCCTTGCGCCATGAGCCGCACCCATCGCACATGAACCTGCAGGAGTCTCTGGCCTTCATCGAGCGAATCGGGCCCGAGAAAGCCATTCTCACCAATATGGCGACCGAACTGGATTACGCCGCCTTGCAGGCACAGCTACCCGAACATGTCATACCCGCACATGACGGTCTGCAGCTGACAATCCCCATGGCTTGATCGATCAAGCGCCTCAGCGACTGCCGGCTGACAGCATCAGCCGTGCACGGATGCGGCGGCGCTCGTTCAGACTGGGATTCTGCGCGGCCGGTATTACGGTTTCCACCTCGGCCGGCACCGCCTCTCCACGTCTTTCCTTGCCGGCAATCTTGTCGGCATACATGCGCTGATCCGATTCCCGCAACAACTGTTCGGCCGTCGAGCGTGCCGTCGCCGGAGACGAGACGCCGACACTGGCTGACACGCTGATGTCCTGACCGTCAAACACGAATACGGTTTCTGCCGCCTTGCGGATGGTTGCTTCCACTTCCCGCGTCTTGCGGCCACCATGGCTGTCTCGCACCAGCACCACGAATTCGTCACCACCGAGTCGTGCCAGCAATGCATCGGAGGGCAGATAGGCCGTCAGCGTCACAGCAATGAACTTGAGCAGTTCATCGCCAGCCTCGTGCCCGTAAGTATCATTGACTGCCTTGAAACCGTTGAGATCGAACAGCACGACACGGTTGACACGCGAGCCCCGACGGCGGTTCTGCATGCGCATGGCCAGGTTCTGCTCCAGATACCAGATGAAGAAGCGTCGATTCGGCAAGCCAGTGAGGCTGTCACGGTAGGCAATGTCCTGCAGGGCGGACGTTCGGGAACGCACCTTCGAGCGGACTCGCTCTGGCTCGCCCAGGATGTGACGCGCCATCAGACCTACCAGCAGGCTGTTGGCCGTCACCGCCAGCACACCACCTCCCAAAGCGAACGTCAGACACAGGATGACTGCCGCCACGGCGACAGCACCTGCCAGGAAAATTCCCGGGGGAAATGCGAATGGTTGTCTGTCTGCTCTCATGCCACTGCCTAACCTGCAGGTCGAATGGGCAGGGAATCGCAAGTTGAATGCCAGAGAAATATTGATAGAACCTGTTGTTTGGCCCTTGACTACTGCAAATAGTGTGCTAGCGACTTTTCCTGTCGGGATGGAACAGGTGACACCGATCGGAATCCGGCGCTACTGGCGTCGGCCCCGTTGGCAAACACGCAAGCACGATGCATGCAGAAGACGCGACCTCACACGCGAACCCCGCGACCATACAGTCGGTGCTTTCATGGGGTCGGACCATGAGCGCACGGACAACGCCCCTCACCTTCAGGGTCGGACCATGCCAGTGGCCTCCGGGGTCGGACCATGAGCGCACGAATAACGCCCTTCGTCTCCTGGGTCGGACCATGACCTCCCGGATAAGCCCATTCTCAATGACTGGCCAGCGTCTCCAGAGCGGCGCAGTTGATCAGTTCGATATGCCCGCGCGTCTGTCTGACCCACTCACGGCGCTGGAACTCTGCCAGTTGACGGGAAATGACTTCGCGGGCAGTGCCCAGCTCCGCTGATAATTGCTGATGGGTGATGGTGATATCGGAGTCACCGCCTGCGAGCTCCAGCAGTTTTTGCGCAACCCTTACGTCCATGCGCTGAAAGGCGACCTCCTCGACCATCAGAAAGAGATCACTGATACGGCGGGAATAGGCATGAAAGACGAACTGTCGGAACTCACTGGAATGTTCCAGCAGCCTGTCGAACAAGCGCCGCGGAATGGCCACCGCCTGCACCTCGGTCTCCGTCACACCAGACGCCGTGTACTCCTCATGAGCCAGCAGACAGGATGTCGTGAGCACACAGCTCTGACCACCCCGAACTCGGTACAGAACGATCTCACGACCCTTTTCAGACAGATGCTGGACCCGAACCGTACCGCTCAGAACCATCAGCAGATTGTCCGGCTTCTGACCGGGACCAAAGACCACCGTATCGGCGGGTGCCTTGATGATCTTGCTCTCACCAAGGAGCAGATCGTGATCTTCCGCGGACAGCTGCGCCAGGGCCGGAAATGTTGAAAGCCAGTCCATAGAAATCCATTGCACTTGCAGGAAATGACAACAGCCACGAGCCGGCAACTTCCCGCTGCCGGCTCGTGCCACGACTACCGCAGCAGATTCTCGTTGCCGAACTACTCGGACAACGGAATCCGGTAACTGGCAAACCCACTGTCCAGCGTATCGATGTATTCGAAGCGCTGCGCATTGTCGGCTTCTGCCGCCGCTGGCGATGTCTGGAACTGCACCTGAACGTCACCATTGATCGGCGCGAAACGCCAGTTGCCGTCAGCCTTCGGATCCAGTTCTCCCGAGGCCAGAATATAGTCGACCAGCACCTGTCGATTGGTTTGCGGAGCTTCGACAATGATGGTGCTGCCATCGAGAGCCGGGAAGTTTCCGCCGCCACCAGCACGATAATTGTTGGTAACCACCACGAACTCCTGGTCCGGATCGATGGGCTCACCATTGAACGTCAGATTGATGATGCGACGAGCCGTCTCGTCCAGCAGTTCTCCCTTGTCGCCGTAGCGCGCAGGCTGAGCCACATCGATCTGATAGCTGACGCCGTCGATGACATCGAAATTGTAGGACGGATGCGTCTCGCTGATCAGCTCCTGGGGCTCTGTCGAGGACGGATCGATCTGATTGAACTGCGCGGCGGAACGCTCCAGCCATTCGTGTACCTGCGCCCCATCGAGTTTTACCAATCGTGCCGTATTGGGGTAGATGTACAGATCAGCAACGTTGCGAATGGCTATTTCGCCAGCTGGCAGATCGGTGAAGTAATCCGGACCGCCACGACCACCAGCCTTGAACGGTGCGCCGGCGGACAAGACCGGTAAACCTTCGTATTCGGTACCTTCAATGACCTGCTTGCCGTACCAGGCTTGCGCATTGTTGACGATCTGGATGGACGGATCGTCCTGTACCAGGGCAAAGAAACTGTTGATCGGTGAGGCGATACTGCCGACTGCCTGACCCACCCATTCGATGGTCGCTTCGTGCTCATCGGCAACGGCATCAACGATGTCCTGCTGCGAGCCGACAACGGGAATACTGTCGCGTCCTTCGCGGCGGAAAATGGCGCGATTCTCCACGGCACTGTCACTGACCGTCCAGGCGTCGCCTTCCTGAGTCAATGTCAGGTCGATGATGCCCAGATGACTTCCCCAGAAACCCGGCATGACAGCCGGAACACCATTGAGCGTGCCTTTTTCCAGATCAGCCCCGGGAAAGCCCTCGTAGGCGTCGGAAGGAAATACGCTGTGCGCATGCCCGAACAGGATGGCGTCGATACCGTCTACCTGCGACAGCTCGGCCGTTGCATTTTCCTTCAAGCCATCCGGGTGCGAGGTCGCGATACCGCTGTGAGCGATGGCAACGACCACATCAGCGCCCGCTTCACGAATCTCGGGCACCAGAGCCTCGGCCGTGTCGACAATACCACGCACCGTGACACGACCTTCCAGATGGCCCTTGTCCCAGCTCATGATCTGTGGCGGTGTGAAGCCGATGACGCCCACCTTGAGGTCCTGCCACTGTCCATCGTCATCCATCACGCGCCGATCCAGCATCACATACGGCTGGATGTAGCTGCGATCATTACTCGGATCCTCGTCCCCGTCCACCGCAAAGACGTTGGACAACACATACGGAAAGTTGGCCCCAGACAGCGATTTGAGCAGAAACTCCAGACCGTAATTGAATTCATGATTGCCGATATTGGCAGCATCATAGCCCAGCAGATTCATTGCCTTGAACATCGGATGCACTTCACCATAGCTCAGCCCCCGCGAGCGTGCCATGTAGTCTCCCATCGGATTGCCCTGCAGCAGATCGCCATTGTCGAACAGCAGACTGTTGCGAGCCTCGGCGCGGGCGTCTCTGATCAGAGTGGCGGTTCGTGCCAGACCGAAATCATCCACCTCGGTGTTCTTGTAGTAATCGAAGTTCAGTGCATGCATGTGCAGATCGGTGGTCTGCATCAGACGCAGCTGCAGATCCGCAGCCAGAGCACTGGCGGTCAGGCCGCACGTCAGAAGCGGCACGAATAGCAGGGCCTTGATGCCCGTGCCGGAGATGCTGTGATTCATGAGCGATTTCCCTTGTACAGAGTCGTATCAGCCGTCAGTCTACAACGTAATCGAGGGGCACCAGTGGAAAGTCAGCCTCTCATGACGCCGCCATGGTCGGCTGCAGGTCGGACGGTTCATCGATATCCTTGAGGATACCGGCAGAATCGCAAGGCACCTCCTGCACACAGTCCGGAAAATCCCTTGCAAGCACCCTGGCGCCGACATCTCCTTCCAGTCGCAGCACCGAATCGAACAGCGATGCAGCGATCAGCACCGGATTGCCACGCTGCCCCTGATAGGTCGGGATATACAGCGCCTTGCCCGGATTCAGGCGGTATGCAGCTAACAGGGATTGCATGACGCTGGCAGTGACTTCCGGCATGTCAGCCAGACAGACGATCACCGCGTCCACTCCGGCTTCACCGAGTTCACCGATGCCGCAGATCAGGGAACTGGCCATGCCACTGGCATGCAGTGCGTTGTGTACGGTGCTTATCGGCAGGCTCGCGCGCTGATCGGCGATCTGACACAGTTGCTCGACCGACTCGGCATCATGGCCGGTCACCACGAGAGCGCTGTCAAGACCACTGTGTCCCACTGCGTCCAGAACATGAGTCAGCAGAGGCTTGCCGGTTTGCGTGGCAAGCAACTTGTTATGCTCGCCAAAGCGTCGGGAAGACCCTGCTGCCAGCACCAGGGCCGCAACGCCGAGATTGCCTGTGCCCCTGACACGCGGCTCTGGCCGGTCGACGATCTCATGCAACAGCCCCCCCACACCGAGCGAGGCAATCCAGCCGGAGCTCACCGGCAGCCGGGCAGACAGACGCTCCAGCACCTTGTCCAGCCCATTGGGTTTGGGCGACCGCGCGCAACCCGGCAGACCGATGATGCTGGTGTTCCCAAGCCTGCCGATCAGCAACAGATTCCCCGGATCCATCGGCATCCCGAAATGTTCCACTTGACCACCCAGCCTCACAATGGCCGATGGCACGATATCCTGACGATCGCTGATAGCCGACGCCCCTGCCACCAGAAGCCAGTCCACGCCACCTTCGACAGCATCGCTCATGGCCCTGACAAGCTCGTCGACGTCATGTGACACTCGCCGTTCGCTCGTCAGCTGCGCACCCTGCTTCAACAGCCGCTGCCTGGTGACACCGACGGTCTTGTCAAGAATCGACTCCCTCATGCCCGGCAGGCGCGTCTGGATCAGAGCGGCTCGCTGGGGTACGGTGGCATGCACCCGAATCTGTCGCCCCTGCAAACCCGCCAGAACCTGTTGCAAGGCATTCTTGCTGACCGCGTAGGGAATGATCTTGACGGTTGCAACCAGTCGTGACTTGCCAACCGAAGTCGACGGGTGCACGGTCGCAATGGTGATGCCTTCATTCACCAGGTTGGCCTGATAGACGAGGGTTCGCTCGAAATCACAGATCCCGTCGGTCTGAGCATGCAGATTCACTCGACCGGTACTGGCCTTTCCCAGCCTCAGCCCTTCACCCGCCAGTGCCGTCGCCAGTTGCAGTGCTGCCTCATCCTCGTGGATATCGTCACTGTCGAGCTGGGCCACAGTTATGTTGGCAATGCCGTCCGCCTGCAGTTGCTGCACCAGAGCCGCGGTCAGACGCTGCCCCTTGCGTATCTTTCCCGCAGAAGTCCGTACCGAATGTGCCAGCAGACTGCCCGCAGAATCCTCCACCGGAATATCACCAAACTTCATGTTCTACCCATCGTCTATTGTTCGCCTTGCAGCGCATTGGCCATACCGGAGCAATAAGCACTGTACATTGCCTCTCCCCTGGGATCCAGAAACGGCATCAGCCTTGCTGCCGGCGCCACGATATCGGCCAGAACAACGGCGGCGGTATCTCGCCCCAGCACCGGACTGGCAGATGCACCAACGGGTGCAGTCAGCGGCCCCTGCACCTGCCAGGCGGACGCTGTGTTCTTGCCTGTCGCATGCGATTCCATGGACACATCCAGTGCATGATCGCTCAAGGACAAGCTGCCATCGCCCAGTACGATCGCATCTTCCGTACTGATCACCAGAGTTGCAATATCAATGTTTTCCGCGGACAGTTGCAGATCGACAAATGAACACTTCACGCTGGCCGGATCGATCGACTCGGCGGCACTGTCAAGTAGCGATAACCCGTTCCCATTCATGAAACGCGACAGCACCAGGCTTGCATCGCCAGCTGCCACCAGCGCCAGCAGCTGACCGTCCTTCACCCGCGGCGCCTCGTCCGTTCCCTGTTGCGACAGTTGCACATCAAGATAGACTGCCAGACTGCCAGGCTTGCCTGACGACGAGCTGTCTGCCGCCAGCTCGAAACGCTTCAGGTACAGATTCAATGAGGTTTCAGTCTGCGTACCGGTGGATCGAGTATCGACAACGCCTTCCAGGACCCCGCTGCCCAGATTCATCCGATCAATGGCCAGCATCAGCCGGTCATCCACCATCTCCGCCTGGACATCGAACATCGACACCGGCCAGGTCTCCGCCACCACTCGATCCGCTCGATAGCTGACGCTACCCACCAGGGGCTTGTCCGCCGAACCCAGGTAGCGCATCAGGCTCCCGAACGCAGAACCCTCTCCTGCCAGCGCCATGAGCGAGAACTCGGCCGGCAAGGCCTGCTCTGACGACAAGAAGCGCAGGTCCTCGCCGTGCAGTTCTTCGGAACTCAATTGCGCCTTCACGGTGATCGGCTTGCTGCTCGTATCGAGGCGTGCTTCACCGACAAGATCGCTCTGCCCCCATTGCAAGGCAAACTCGTTCAGCTGCCATTCTGCTTCGTCTCGCAGCACGTCACCCGATACGGTCAATGGTGACAGATCTGCGAAGGATGCAGGCACGATGAGTTGCCAATCCCGGACAGACGCAATATTCATCGAATAGCCCAGGGACACGTCGGACAACCGAGCCGGTTTGCCGATAGACCCTTCGAGCAACAAATGACTGTCTCCCAACTCGACATCCAGCTTCACACCCTCGGCACCGGCCCCCTTGGGAAAGCCTCTTGTCATGTAATGCAAGCTTGGCAAATCGGCCGACATCAACAATGTTCTGCCCAGCAATTCGCCATCAATCTGCAGACGTGTGCCATTCCCGGAGTTATCCGTCGAGGCAGCACCACTGATACGCAGACTGACACTCTGCGACACTTCATCACGACCGCTATGCAACGTCATGGAATCGATCAGGATATCGCGAATCTGCAGATCAGACAGTGAGTCGACAAGGCGGCGTACGACAGACCCTTCATCCACCAGGTGTTCAAGCAGTGATTGCAGATTGTCTGGTCTGTTCGGTTCATCGTGCAGCTGCAAGTCCGCCCCGGCAAGGGATAGTCTGTCGACAGAAGGATGGCCACGCAGCAGATCCAGCCATCGTACCGATACCTGCATCGAGTCCAGATACAGCATTGCCGCTCCCTGATCGGGCTCGATGCTCATACTACTCACATCGACTTGCAGCAACGGGCCGAAAGGCCTGATCTCCACGTCTTTCATTGCAACATGAGCATCGAGTCTGCTGGTAGCCAGGGATGCCAGGCGATCAGCCAACCAGTTACCGGGCAGGTATGTGGCCAACAGAACCAGGGCTGCAATCAATAGCGTGAGTGCTGCCAGTATTCGTCCAAGCCATCGAACCATCTTGCCACCTTCCGCGCCTGTGATCCGCAGCGTGAAGAAGGCAGCCCGGACTCAGGTGCCAGAGATCAACTCTCTACAGCGGTTTGCTGCTCCTCTTCATAGCGGTTCAGGCGATTGTACAAAGTCTTGAGGCTGATACCCAGAACTTTGGCACTCTGGCTCTTGTTGTTGTCGCAGGCGATCAGTGTCGCCTTGATCAGTTGTTCTTCCACATCCTTGAACGCCATGCCGATGAATGGTGCTATCTGGTCGCTGACACCGCTGTCCCCTTCCACGAACAGCGTGGGGTCGGCACCGATCTCATCACCGTCCTCGGTCAGTCGGTAAGCGGTCAACAGCGTATTCTTCAATTCGACCTGATTGCCCGGCCAGTAATGGCCGCGCAATTGATCCAGCATGGCAAGGGACAGGCTCTTTTCACTGTCAAATACCTTGTTGAGCTGATCCACGGCACGTCTTGCGAACAGTTCGATATCCTCCTTGCGCTCGACCAGAGGCGGCACACGAATGGTATTTTTCGCCAGAGTGTAATAGAAGGGATCGTACAACCGACCCTCGGCAAGCGCCACTTCCGCCGGCTCCCGCAATATGCCAACGATGGAGCACTCGTAGGCCGTCGGCGTCAAGGCGTTGCTGGCCAGCGCCTTGCCAGACACCATGAAGCTCTTCAAGCGCCGCTGAATATCCAGTGACAGGGTCGAGACATCATCCAGCACCAGCGTACCGCCATTGGCTTTCTGCAGGTAGGCTTCGATGCCACCGGCCTCGCCGCCCGCCTCGCGCCCATGATCGCCAAAGAATCTGTCAATCGCCTGACTACCGGTTTCGCTGGCGCAACTGATCACATAGGCCTTGCCGGGACGTTTGCCATACTGGTGCAGCAGTGCCGCGACATCGCCCTTGAGAACACCCGGCTGCCCGATGATCAGGGCGGGACACGGGGCTTTCTCCCCCACGTTCCTCAGTTGTCTGAACAACTCCTGACTTGCCGGTGAACTGCCCTCCAGAGCACCAAACCCCAGGGTCAGTTCCGGTGGATAGTCCCGGGTGGCGACGGTGGACTTGCGCCGATGCGCATCGGCGCGACGCACCGCCAGCAACAGATCACGTGCCTGGGCAGGCTTCACCAGAAAATCGAAGACCCCGGCTTGCAGGCAACGGCGGGTTCTCTCGGCGTCATCAGTACCGCTGATGACGATGATCTGCCCGACGCCCGCAGCACTCAGCGACTTTATCGCGTCAACGCCATCTCCGTCCGGCAGCGAGAGATCCAGCAGGACCACGGCAGGAGGCTGTTGCTGAACCCGCTGCATCGCCTCTGACAGCTTCTGCACATTGTCGGCCTTGAAATCGGCTCGCTCCAGCACTCGCTGCAGGGCAGATGCCGTGGCCACATCGTCTTCCACGATCAGTACGTCCAGAACCGGCTGTTCGTTCATTGTCTTGTCTCTCATGGTGATTCTGTTGTCGGCTCTCAGTAGGCGTTCATGCGGTTGTAGAGTGTCTTGAGACTGACGCCAAGCGTCTTCGCCGTCTTCTCCTTGTCACCATCGAAGTGCAACAGCGTGGCATTGAGCAACTGTCTTTCGAATTCCCAGATGGTGGTTCCCACCCACTGCTCGATTTCCGAACCCGATTCTGCACTGGCCGCATCGGTCTGATCGCTTTCGATCTGCACCTCTTCACCGGATCCGGTCGCAGCGACCGCCTGTTCGATGACGCTACGCAACTCGCGCACATTGCGTTTCCAGACGGCATTGGCGATCAGTTCGCGACTGGATGCCGAAAAGCGCAGCTCGCCCTCCCGCGCTCCGGCAGCCTCGGCCAGCAACCAATCGGCAATGGCCTGAATATCATCTCGGCACTGGCGCAGATTGGGTACCGCGAGCGTGGTCTGTGCCAAGCGGAACAGGAAATCCGAACGCAGTGAGGTCTCGTCCACATCCGTGGTGCCGGAGTCGCGAGCGATGCCAATGACCGACAAGGTAGCTTCCGCGCCACGGTTGCCATCAACCCGTCGAAATGATCCCGATTCCAGAAACGGCAGCAGCCGCGATTGCATGTCCATGGGCAGCTTCTCGACATGATCCAGCACCAGTGTGCCGGCCGCTGCCTGCTCGATATACCCGCGGTGCAGAATTTCACCACTACGAGGGTCTTCCCGGCCAAACATTCGCACCATGGCCAGCTCACCGGTTTCATCGGCGCAGTCGATGACCAGACATTGCCCTGTTCTCCTGCCTCGCTGATGAATGGCACGAGCAACCGACGGCTTGTCGACGCCGGGCTCACCGGTAATCAGAGCGTGTCCCCGGCTGCGTTCCGCACTGAAACTCATGGTCGTGCGCAAGGTGCTCAGTGCATGGTGATCACCCACCTGAAACCAGCCGCTCTTCGCAACGGCGACGCCCATCAGCCCGGCGGAGCGATCGAGGTTTGCCACGCCATTCTCGTCGGCAGCCCGCTCCGCGGAGCCTGACGATGAGCGCTCTTCCTTGCTCATCGCATGTTCGCTGGCCTGATGCGGATCGAGCATGGCACGCAGACTGGCCAGGTCAACCGGCTTTATCAGCAACTCAACCGCCTGGCTGCGAATACTCTTGATGGCAGCGCGCTGGGAATTGTCCCCGCTGATGACGATGAAACGGCCACGCGTGTCGTTGCGAAGCTCTTCCATCAGGTCCAGACCATTGCCGTCCGGCAGATCGATATCGATCAGCATCAGCTCCGGTCCTTTGTCGCGAATCTGCGCGCGTGCCGCATCGACTCGATGGGCGATGGTCACCTCATAGCCAAGTGACACCAGCACCCGCTCGTAAGCTCGTGCAAGAGTGACATCATCTTCCAGCACCAGCGAAGTGGGTCTTGAGGGCATGAACAGGCTTCCGGTTCGTGGATGATGGAAGCAGTATCAGTCAGCATACCTTGTTGATTGCAATAATTTGTAATATATACACATACCCGCGGAACGCGACCCCACAGCCGCCATCGAGCCTGCCACCGGGAATCTGCCGCAGGTCGCCAGCATCGTCGACTCGCAGCATCGAGCAGTCAGCAATTCTGCAAAATACTTGCTCCAATGAAACAGAAAAAGGCCCGCGTCTTACCACTTTGCCATCCCAGGATTTCCTCATGCGATTACACTCCAGAACAGAACACTTCGGATGACGCACATGTCACGGTCAATTGTCTTTCCTGCGCTGCTTCGTTCAGCAACCCTGATGGCCACCATGTGCGGCCTGGCTCTCGCTTTACCTGGTCAGGCTCTCGCCCAGCAATCGGTGCGGGTGAGCGAGAACGATGGCCTGCTGTCTGTCCAGGCCAGTAACACATCCGCCAGCGCCCTGGCTCAGGTGTTGACCGATGAACTGGGCATCAGTGTGGTGGTGACCGGTGATACCGAGACAATGGTCAATATCGATATCGTGGATGAACCACTGCAAAAGGCCTTGTCAAAGCTCAGTCCCAATCACATGCTGGTGCGCAGCAGCAAGGCGCCGGACAGCGACATCGTCGAAGTGGTGTTGATGATGGGAGAAGGCAGCTCGGCAGGCAGTAGTGGCGGTGACGATCAGTTTCTGCCCAGTGGCTCACCGGCCGACGACATCATAGTCGATGATCAGCCGCTGAACGACGAAGGCGTCCCGGTGGAGCAGACCGAAGCGCCGCAGGACATTGCCGATGCACCACCGCCCGACCCGTCCGGCGCACCCCCACCGGATTCGTTTGACCCGGTCACGGGCCTGCCGATAGATCCGCTCACCGGTCAACCGGTGCAGCAATAACAGGCCCGTCAACAGTAACCACCTCCAGCTGACAGCGCCGAGTTGTGTGATGGTGGTTGTCGACTCGGTAACGATCGGATCTTCCAGTGCATTGGCGGCTGCCTGCATCGGAACCTGGGTAACGCTGTCGGCATTGTTGTCCGGGTCATCATCCGGTGTCTTGGAGCTGACTTGCGCCGTGATGTCGCCAGCCGTCAGTGAACCTGACAGTGACAGCACCAACTGACTGCTGCTGCTGCCACTCATGCGCGCCAGCTCGCAGCTGGCATGACCAGGCGTCAGGTTCAGACACTGCCAGCCGTCACCTGAATGACTCAGTAGTCGAGCATTGCCGAACTGCACATCAACCTCGATCAGATGAGCGCCCTGCAATCCGCCGTTGCTGACATACAGACTCACTTCGGCCAGTCCGTCATCTGCAGCGAATTTCGACACGATGGACAGATCTGCCGCATACAGCTCGGCCACAGCGGCCAGATCTCCGGCGCTGGGGGCAATGCGCTGCCCCATCGTGACACCGTTATCCGCCAGCGCGGTAATGGTCGGCTGGCCGTTGGCCGAAAAGTTCATGGGTCCATAGTGCATGATGGATCCGTGGTCGTAGTCACCCAGCAGCTGAGTACCTGCAGGTGCAACATCGAAATTGTGCCGCTTGTCGGCACTGATGTTTTCCCAGTGAATCCGGATATGCTGATCACGATCCGGACGTGTGTGCTCATGCTCAAGCCCGAGGAGATGCCCGATCTCGTGCATCATGCTTCCTGCATTGCAATTGGGTGCCACCCAGATTTCCTGCTCGCCGCCACGCCTGCCCACCCAGGAAGCGCAGCCCTCACCGTACTGGAACACCACCGAATCGGCCGGCATTGCCTGCCCGGCTGGCCACTCATCCAGTGCCATCAAGGTAATGCCACTGACACTGTTCCAGTAGTCGATGGCCTGTCTGACTGCCACCACACCACTGGCTGTCAGGCTGGCATCAAGCCGGTACGGCACGATACCGTCCGGCCATAGACGCGAGGTTCTGTTGAGCCCGATCGACCGTGTCTTGCTGCTGCTGGCGGACACCAGTATGTCTCCTTCCACCACCTGCAGTGTCGAGTCAGCAGCGCCAGGGGCTGACAGTTCGGCAAACTCTGCAGTCTCCGCCGTGCCGATGGCCGGACTCAGCAGACTGGCGAGCATGACAGTCACACTCCCGAGCCTCCGCACACGCACTCGCCTTGCCGGCACAGCGCTACGCGGCAAGCGCGTGTTGTCTCGATGCTGCGACCTGGTGCACGATATTGGCACGAAGGAACCTCTGGAAACATGACTTGAGTCTCCCAGCGGCACCATCGAGATTTTCTTTACCGGCAGCTGCCCCCGAAACGGTTACAGCGAATTGAAAGGGCCATGCCGATGATCCTGTGCGCTTGCCGCACCCGCTGCATCGTCCTCGGCAGCCTCGGCCAGCTCGATTGCAGCTGGATCACAGTTGACTGCAGCCCCCGGCGAGACGAGCGACAGCATCATGCAGAGTCACCCGTCGGTGGTCGCAGGCTCGGGACCGCGAACGCGCTGCATGACCATCAGTATCAGAGTCGTGTGTCGGACTTGGTACGGTTGACCACCATGGCGCCGATCTCCTCGACGGACATGCGCGTGGTATTGAGCCAGGGAATGCCGTGCGAACGAAACAGGGCTTCTGCCTGGGCTATCTCGCGCTGGCAGGTTGCCGCGGTACTGTAGGTCGACCCCTGATAACGTTGCTGCCGAATCTGCAACAGGCGAAACGGATCGATTGTCAGACCGAACAGCTTGTCGGTATAACGTTGCAGAGCCTGAGGCAGCTCCTTGCGCTCGAGTTCGTGATCGGTCAAGGGGTAGTTGGACACATAGAGACCATAATGCAGGGACAGGTACAGCGATGTCGGCGTCTTGCCACAACGCGATACCCCGACAATGATCAGATCCGCTTGCCGGTAATGATCGAAGTCCATGCCATCATCGGTCTGCAGGGCAAAATGCACCGCGGCGATTCGCGATGTATAGGCCTTCTCGTCGGTGACCCCGTGCGATTTGCCGATGGTATGGGACGACTTCACGCCCAGACGTTTTTCCATAGGACCGATGAACGTTCGGAACAGATCGAAGACCTCCATATCCGACTCATCAAACACGGCACGCAGGTTATCGTTGACCATGGTCAGAAAGACCAGCGGGGACGTGCCGCTCTGCTCACGAATCCGGCTACAGCGTTCCACCAGCCTGCGAGCCTTGTCGACAGTGTCCACGAAGGTGAAGGTTTCCATGTGGAAGTCGAATCCGGGAAATTGACTCAACAGACTGTGAGCCATGGCCTCCGCCGTCAATCCGGTGCGATCCGAGACAATAAAGGCCGTGCGTTTCTGTGTGTTGGGCATGAGCTTTGAATGTGAGTGCAATCTGCAGTGGGCAAATCCATTACCATACCCGGCACTGTGCGACACGATGAACTTTCAGGCAAGCTTCCTGCTGTACCTGAATACCAACCGTTGCCACTGGCAACGTCTTGTAACAAGGAGTTGAAGTGACTCAATACATCCGTTGGTTCAAAGAGCTGGGCATGAACGATGTCCCGGTGGTTGGTGGCAAGAATGCCTCTCTGGGCGAGATGATCTCCAACCTGTCCAATGCCGGCATCAGCGTACCGGACGGTTTCGCCACGACGGCTGATGCCTTCCGCGAGCATCTTCAGGTCAGCGGTCTGGATGCGCGAATCAATGCCTGCCTGGACGAACTGGACACCGATGACATGCAGGCGCTGGCAGAAACCGGTGCGAAGATCCGCCAATGGGTCATCGAGACTCCCTTGCCAGCAGGCCTGGTTGAAGCAGTAACCGCAGGCTGGGCCGAGATCAGCGAAGGTGCCGGCGGCGCTGCATCGGTCGCGGTGCGTTCATCGGCGACGGCGGAAGATCTTCCCGAAGCCTCCTTCGCCGGTCAGCAGGAAACCTTTCTCAATGTGCAGTCTCTGGACGATGTGCTGCACCGGATCCGCGAGGTATTTGCCTCGCTCTACAACGATCGCGCCATCTCCTACCGGGTTCATCAGGGTTTCGCGCACGCCGATGTGGCTCTGTCGGCCGGTATCCAGAGAATGGTACGCAGTGATATCGGCGCCAGTGGCGTGATGTTCTCGATCGATACCGAATCCGGTTTCAGTGATGCCGTGTTCATCACCTCCTCCTGGGGTCTGGGTGAATGCGTGGTACAGGGTTCGGTCAACCCGGACGAATTCTATGTGCACAAACCGACGCTGGCTGCGGAACGACCTGCTGTGCTCAAGCGCAGCCGCGGTGCCAAGCGCATCAAGATGATCTACGGTCAGAGCACCGCTGTCGATACCGTCGATGTCGATCAGGCCGATCAGATGCGCTTTTCTCTTGATGATGACGATGTGCATGCCCTGGCCCGCATGGCTGTGACCATCGAGCAGCACTATGGCCGGCCAATGGATATCGAATGGGGCAAGGACGGCAATGATGGCAAGCTCTACATTCTGCAGGCTCGCCCGGAAACGGTCGAATCACGCAGCAATCGCAATGTCATCACCCGTTATCAACTGGCCTCTCACCAGGCGGCAGTGCTGGCCAGCGGACGCAGTATCGGTCAGCGTATCGGTGCCGGCGTCGTGCGAATCGTGGACAGCATTGCCGATATCGGCAGCGTTCGGGATGGCGATGTGCTGGTCACCGACATGACCGACCCCGACTGGGAACCTGTCATGAAACGAGCCGCAGCCATTGTCACGAATCGCGGCGGACGTACCTGTCACGCGGCCATCATCGCGCGTGAACTGGGTGTGCCCGCGGTTGTCGGCTGCAACAACGCGACCAGCCAGCTGCAGGACGGTCAGGAAGTCACGGTCAGTTGCGCCGAAGGCGACACCGGCTACATCTACGAGGGCAGTCTGACATTCGATATTGCCGAAACCCAACTCGACAACCTGCCTGAACTGCCGTTCAAGCTCACCATGAATGTCGGCAATCCGGAGCGGGCTTTCAGCTTCAGTCAGTTGCCACACAACGGTATCGGTCTGGCCAGACTCGAATTCATCATCAGCAACACCATCGGCATTCACCCCAAGGCATTGCTGCACCATGACGCCATGCCGGAAGATGTTCAGCAGCAGATTGCCGAGCGCAGCGCCGGCTATGCCGATCCTCTGGACTTCTATGTCAGCAAGATTGCCGAAGGCGTGGCCACTCTGGCTGCCGCCTTTGCTCCGCACCCGGTCATCGTGCGCCTGTCCGACTTCAAGTCGAACGAATACCGCAACATGATCGGTGGTGTGCTGTTCGAACCCGAGGAGGAGAATCCGATGATCGGATTCCGTGGTGCATCACGCTACCTGTCTTCCTCCTTCTCGGAATGCTTCGAGCTCGAGTGCCGCGCGCTGAAGCAGGTGCGCGAGGTCATGGGGTTCAGGAACGTCGAACTCATGGTGCCCTTCGTACGCACGCTCGAGGAAGCGGATCAGGTACTGGCGCTGATGGCGGAGAACGGTCTGCAACGCGGCGACCATGACCTGCGAGTGGTCATGATGTGCGAAGTACCGAGCAATGCCATTCTCGCCGAGGAGTTCCTGACACGATTCGACGGCTTCTCCATCGGCTCCAACGACCTGACGCAACTGACACTGGGACTGGATCGCGACTCGGGCCTGGTGGCACACTTGTTCGATGAACGGGATCCGGCGGTCAAGAAAATGCTGCAGATGGCCATAAAGGCGGCTCATGACCAGAACAAGTATGTCGGTATCTGCGGCCAGGGGCCATCCGATCATCCGGATCTGGCGCAGTGGCTGATGGATCAGGGTATCTCCAGCGTGTCCCTGAATCCGGATACCATTGTGGAAACCTGGCAATTCCTGGCTTCCAGACAGTCGAGCTAGCGTTGCACCCATGAGAAAACCCGGGAACAAACAGGACGCCGACCAGAGCTTCTGGAAGGCCATGCAGAAGGATCTGCCTCCCGATGAACAGGAATCCAACTCACCGCTTATCGACCTGACGGCCGACCTTTCGGAACATTCTCCGGAAGAACTCGAAAAACGACGCCGATCACTGCTTGCCATGCTGGCCAACAATGAAGCACGCAAACAGCAAGTGCAGCGTCATCGCCTGCCTGCCCTGACGCCGGGGCTGGCGATAGCCATCAAGGCCGGGCCTTACCAGAACCGCAAAGCCACGGTCAAGGACGCAGACTACATCCACAGCCGGGCATTGCTGCACATCGACGGTGAACCCGACGCGCAGTGGGTCGATTTTTCGTCACTGGCGCCCGTCATCGATACGCCGTAAGCTATCGCCACCAACCCTTTGATCGACACCGGAGACAGGGACGCCATGCATCATGTCAGGCGCGTGTTCAGCCTGGATCTCAGATCCATTGCGCTGTTCCGCATCATGCTCGCACTCCTGTTACTGGCAGATCTGGCGCTGCGCAGCCTGGATCTGTCGGTCTTCTATACCGATGCAGGTGTTCTGCCGCGTTATCAGTGGCTGAAGGTTACGCACCAGTGGCACTGGTCCATTCACGCCGCCAGTGGAGAACTGTGGTGGCAGGCTCTGCTGTTCCTCATCGCCGCCGCCTTCGCTCTGGCACTGCTGTTCGGTTATCGCAGCAAGCTGGCAGCCGTCGCCTCCTTCATCCTGCTGGCGTCCCTGCTCAATCGCAATGGACTGCTGCTGCAAGGTGGCGACAATCTGCTGGTGGTGATGAGTTTCTGGGCAATGTTTCTGCCGCTGGGCGCACGCTATTCCATCGACAGTGCGCTACAGACCGTACACAGGCACAACCCCAATGCCGTGCCGGCCAACGCTTTCCGGGAACAACCCTACTTCTCGATTGCGACCATCGCCATCGTTTTCCAGGTGTTGTATCTGTACACATTCACCGCTTTTCTGAAAACCGGAGACGCCTGGGTCAGTCGCTTCGATGCGGCGTTCTATGCGGTCAATCTGCAGCATTTCGCCACACCGATCGGTCACTGGATCGGCCAGTTTCCCCTGCTGCTGAAACCGGCCACCTTCTATGTCCTGGCGGTCGAGTTCATTGCACCGCTGCTGGTGCTCAGCCCCTTCTACTGGCCACGCCTGAGAATCATCGGGCTTCTGTTGCTGGCGTCACTGCATGCGGCATTCCTGCTGATGCTGCACATCGGTCTGTTCCCACTGATCGATTTCATGGCATTGAGTCTGCTGATACCCGGCAGCGCCTGGGTCTGGCTACGCAGCACCGACAGACAACGCGCTCGCCGACAGCGGCAGTCCGCGATTGTCATCTACTACGATGAAGATTGCGGCTTCTGCCTGAAGACCTGCCTGATCCTGCGCAGTTTCCTGCTGCCGCAGGACTGCAGGATTCTCAAGGCGCAGAATCATCCCGAGATTCACGCCATCATGGAGCGCGAGAACTCCTGGGTCGTCACCGATGCCGAAGGCAAGGCGCATATTCACTGGCATGCCATGGTCCTGCTGTTCCGGCAACGCTGGCCATTCAAGGTGCTGGCCTGGATCATGTCCCTGCCTCCCCTCTTGTACCTGGGTAACCGCCTCTATCGCTGGGTTGCTGACAACCGCGGTCTGATGGGTACTCTGACCGAGCGTGTTCTGCCGTTCAGGGCGCTCAGCCTCCGACCCACCCTCATCGGCTCGCTGCTGGCGGTGCTGTTCTTTTACGTCGTGACTGCCTTCAACCTCTACGGCATGCCGGGAATGCGTGGGCAGATGCCGCAGCATGTCAATCATCTGGCCAGGGTCTTTCGCATCAACCAGCGCTGGGACATGTTCGCGCCCTACCCGCTGACCACCTCCTCCTATCTGCTCATACCGGGGCAATTGCGCAATGGAGAACAAGTCGATCTGTACCCGCTGACGTCCAGCCTGCCGGACTGGCAGCCTCCGGAGCGATTCTACCCGCTGTATGACGGCTATCGCTGGCGCAAGTACCTGGGCCGCGTTGACGGACATCGCAACAATGCGGTGCGAGAGGCTTTTGGCAGCTATCTGTGCAAGAGCTGGAACAATCAGCCTCGGTCGCGCGATACCCAACTGGCAACCCTCGAAATTCATGTGGTGAAACTGCGAACCAACACACAGGGGCAGCAGAAGGAAGAAACGCGGCGCAGGATCTGGCGACACTGGTGTTACCCGGAATTTGCCGATTCCTGAGTATTCGAGTGTCAGTGTCATTCTGACCGTCTCTGCCGTCTCGCCGATGTGGCTTTCGTTGCTCCGGATTCAAGCCATGGTGAGGTTGCCTTCACTTTCCTCCGATTGGACTCACGGTGAGGCGGCCCTTCGCTTGCCTCTGACTCGATTCACGGTGAGGTGGCCCTTCGCTTGCCTCTGACTCGATTCACGGTGAGGTGGCCCTTCGCTTGCCTCTGACTCGATTCACGATGAGGTGGCCCTTCGCTTTCCTCTGACTCGATTCACGATGAGGCGGCCTTCATTTCCGTGACTCAACTCACGATATAGTTGGCGTTGCCGGTTGCTATCAGCGTCTGCTCATCGTTTCTCAGTCGCATGCTGCACACAGCGACGCGCCGCCCCAGTCTTACCACCTCGGCTTCGGCCAGAAATTCCTTGCCGATGCCCTGTCGCAGGTAGTCGACCCGCAGATCGATGGTCGCCAGTCGAGAGAAACGCTGCAGGATCTGCTCACTGTTCTCCTCCTTGTGAAAACCGGCAATTCCCATCATGACGGCCAGACCACCCGTCACATCCAGCACGGATGAGATGACGCCGCCGTGCAGCCGCCCGAACAGGTAATGCCCGATGAGTTCCGGCCGCATCTGAAAGCCGATGCGAATGGGACCCGGATCGAGCTGCTGTATCCTGAAACCCAGAAATTCGTTGAAACTGATGCGGTGTTCGAACAGCGTCGTGATGTCGTCCAGCAGACGCTGCTGCTCCTCGCCGGAGCGCAGCTGCGGGCCGCCAGCATCGCCAGCTTGATCGGAAATTGGTGAGACCACGTTATTTATCTTCAAATGATTGACCAGTCTGCATGGTAGCTGCCAATCGGCGCACAGTGATAGGTGAACTTGTTCGATCATGAGCCGCTATCGGTAGAAGTCCCTCCATCGGTCTTGCCGGATCAGCGACAACAACACATGACAGCGCACAGCCACCCCTCTCCCATCGTCCAGTCGTCCGTATTCGGCGGAGTGATCCGCCTTGTTCGCGGAGTTTGCGGCGTCGCCGGCATCCTTGCGCTGCAGATGGTCGGGAGTGTGTCGACTCCGGCCACTGCAGCCATTTTCAAATGTGTCAGTGCCTCGGGGGATACCACCTACACCAGCGCACCTTGCGCTCATGATGAATCCACCCGACGCATATCAAGCAGCGCCACGGCCGTTGCCGGACTCGATTGCCGCATCGCCCGCAAACTGGCCTTTGACACCACACGCCGCATGAAACAGGGCGAGTCTTCAGAATCCCTGTTCGATACGCACGGTGGCATGGACAGCCTGTCACCGGAAGTGATGGGACTGATCAGCTACATCTACACATTCCGGGGCAATGAGGCCGTCAGCGCCGGCCGCATCGCGACGCTGGCCACCGAACGTTGCCAGGTAGGCTCTTTCGGAGCCAATGTCCGCCGTTGTGAGACCTATCCCTTCGAATTCGTGCAGCAACTGGGCGGTTGCGAGGCCGCTCGCGGTGAATCGGACAACATCGCAGAGCGCGCGGGGACCGATTCCGAGCAGCCACAGGCCTTGCCCGTTGCGGCGGACGAACCAGCCGTTGGCGCGGCAGTACCGACCCGTTACGCGGCGCCGTCCGCCCCGACAGCCTCCATTGATGACTCGGCAGCCAGAGCCGCAGCCACGCGCGCTGTCAACGAACGCGCCAGTTGCCGGCAGCGCATCAGCGAGACCATCGAGAACACCAATGGACGGATGCAGAATGGCAGTTCGACCGCCGATCAGGATAGGATTCGGGCATTGCACCGGCAATTGCGGATGCAATTGGCACGTTGCTGAGTCGATCATTGCCGGAAACCGCCCGCATTCGGCACTTCACGGGCCTATTGCGACACACGATCAGACCCGCTACGGTTAAACAGGTACCATAGCGAATTGCTCAGCAGATCCGTGTCATGGCTTCAAGGCTCCCCGTCAATCCCGCTCGACCGCTTTTCGACTATCCGCCGTACTGGGCGGAGTGTTACGGCCGTGCGCCCTTTCTGCCCATGTCCCGGGCGGAAATGGATGAACTCGGCTGGGACAGCTGCGACATCATCGTGGTGACCGGCGACGCCTATGTCGATCACCCGAGCTTCGGCATGGCTATCGTCGGACGGCTGCTGGAAGCCCATGGCTTTCGTGTCGGTATCATTGCCCAGCCGGACTGGCAGGATACGACGGCATTCGAGGCACTGGGTGCACCGAACCTGTTCTTTGGCGTGACCGCCGGCAACATGGACTCGATGATCAATCGCTACACGGCGGATCGCAAGATACGCTCCGATGATGCCTACTCACCGGACGATATCGGCGGCAAGCGTCCCGATCGCAGCTCCATCGTCTATTCGCATCGCTGCCGTGAAGCCTATCGTGATGTCCCCATCGTCATCGGTGGCATCGAGGCTTCCCTGCGCCGGATTGCCCACTACGACTACTGGCAGGACAAGGTCAGACACTCCATTCTGGCCGACGCCAAGGCCGATCTGCTGGTCTACGGCAATGGCGAGCGCGCCATCGTCGATATCGCTCATCGCCTGGCTGCCGGGCAGGCCATCTCGGACATCACGGACTTGCGCGGTACCGCCTACATGATCGAGGATCTGCCTGAAGACTGGATCGTCATCGATTCAAGCAAGGTGGACAAACCCGGGCGAATCGAGGAACCGGTCAACCCCTACATCGTGCCGGAGAACAGTTCCACCGAGATGGCGGGAGCTCCCTGTCAGGATGGCTCCGGAGCGGAGGTTGCGCCCGTGACCGGCGATGAATCAGCGGTCATCGGTCAAGTATCGAGCAGTGGCAACACGCAGGTGCTCAATTTCATGAGCCGTGAAGAGCGCCAGGCCATTCGCCAGCAGAAACGGCACAAGACGGTGCTGCGCCTGCCATCGTTCGACATGGTCAGCAATGACAAGGTCCTGTACGCTCATGCCAATCGTGTGTTGCACCTGGAGACCAATCCCGGCAACGCCCGCGCACTGGTGCAGAACCAGGGCGGCCAGAAACTGTGGCTCAACCCACCGCCCATTCCCCTGACCACCGAGGAAATGGACTACGTCTTCGATCAGCCGTATGCCCGGGTTCCGCACCCGATGTACGGCAAGGCACGCATACCGGCCTACGAGATGATCCGTTTCTCGATCAATATCATGCGTGGTTGCTTTGGCGGCTGCACCTTCTGTTCGATCACCGAGCACGAGGGGCGTGTCATCCAGAACCGCTCGGAAGAGTCCATCATCAAGGAAATCGAGACCATACGTGATGAGGTACCGGGATTCACCGGTGTCATCTCCGATCTGGGTGGACCAACTGCCAACATGTATCGCATTGCCTGCAAATCGCGGGAAATCGAGGCCAATTGCCGGCTGCCGTCCTGCGTCTACCCCGATATCTGTTCGAACCTGAACACCGACCATTCCTCGCTCATTCAACTGTACAAGCGTGCCCGCGAGCTGCCGGGCGTCAAGAAGGTCCTGATCGCCTCCGGGCTGCGTTACGACCTCGCAGTCAAGTCGCCCGAATACGTCGAAGAACTGGTTACTCATCATGTCGGTGGCTATCTGAAGATCGCCCCCGAACACACCGAGCGCGGACCGCTGGACAAGATGATGAAACCGGGCATCGGTGCCTATGATGAATTCAAGGAACTGTTCGAGAAGTTCAGTCGCAAGGCCGGCAAGCAGCAGTATCTGATCCCCTACTTCATCGCGGCGCACCCGGGCACCACGGATACCGACATGATGAATCTGGCGTTGTGGCTCAAGCGCTACGGCTTCCGGGCTGATCAGGTACAGAATTTCTACCCTTCGCCCATGGCAACGGCAACTACCATGTATCACACGGGCAAGAACCCCTTGAAGCGCGTCCGTCGCGACGGAGGAGACGTGCCGATTGCCAAGTCAGGCACGCAGCGCAAACTGCACAAGGCCTTTCTTCGCTACCACGATCCGAAGAACTGGCCCCTGCTGCGTGATGCCCTGCGGGCCATGGGGCGCAGCGATCTCATCGGCAATGGCAAGCAGCATCTGATTCCGACCTATCAGCCCAAGGGCGATGGCTATCGGAATGCGCGGAGCAAGAACAGTACGCCACTCGAGAGAAATCGCGGGCGTGGTGCCGCCGGCAAGGTTCGCAAGGGCCGGATCCTGTCACAGCACACGGGGCTGCCACCACGCGAGACCGAATGATCTGCCAACAGGTCTCGACTTGCAGGCTGGACAGCCGCGTCTGTCAGACGCCCTGACCCAGACGCCGGATCAGCAGTGACTGCATGGATTTGCCCAGCGTTTCAGCGGCATCCAGCATACCGTGGCTCAGGCCACGATTGACCGCCTGCACATAACGCTGCCCCGCGTCTGTCTCGAGGATATCGGTAAAGGCCCTGAGAGTGTCCAGTGACTGTTGCTGGTACAGAAAGGCGATGGTTTCGAGCGAACTCTCTTGATAAGCTCGCGTCAGTACAGGCCTCTGCGCCTGGGCCGTATCGATCAACTGTCTGGCACTGCGTCGCTGTTCGACCGGCAAGGCGGGCGTCAGGCCCAGCTGCAGAGCCACCTGCATACTGATCAGAGTGTCAACAGCCGCTTCGCTTGCCTGCAGCGCGCGCTCGAGCGCCTGAATGGCAAGCTGACGTGCTTCAGTCAGACTGCGCAGGCCACTGGATTGGTGCCAGAGGGTGAATCGCTCGCGATGCAGAAGAATCGAATTGCTGATCTCCGCCTCGCGGATCTCCCGGCCCGGTGCACTCCGATAGAATCGCAGCAGATTGCCCAGCTGTTGCTCGTCCAGTTCAGCGTACAACTGTTCCTGCACGGCATGCTGCAATCGTTCGCTGTTGAAGGCGCTGGACAGCGTCGACTTCAGATAGGGAATATCCTGCTCCACGAATGGCAGGTCCAGCCCACCGGAACGGATGGATTGTTCAAAACTGGCAATGACGGCTGTCGGCAGGCTCTGCAATTGCTCGCTCATGCCGCTCGACTCCAGCAGTTCGGCCGTTGCCGCAATGACAGATGGCGATGCTCTCTCGTGCCGATTCGAATCGGCCCACAGTGGCTGAATGGATACGAAGAAAGCCAGTGACATCCCTGTCACCGATAATAGGTATCCCGTGCGCTTGATCATCTACCGCGCCTCTTGTTATGCGTGTACAGCGGCCTGAAAGAGCATTGACTCAGGCCACGAAAACACTAACGGCACGAAACTTGATCAGGCGAGTATCGGCCCGGGTTTCTGTGGGCGATGCACGACTGTCGACAGGCGATTGCCAATACGTTCACATTGCGCCGGATGCACCATGGGCAGTCCGGCGCAAATGAAGCGCCTACTGCGCCAGATCCTGCAGCTGCAGCTCTCTGGGTTGCAGATTGACCCGATAGGCGAAGTTCGCCACACCATCCTGCAAGGTCACTTTCCAGATGTCACCGAAGTCCCTCACCTTGACATCTTCATCGATCGGATAGCGGTGCGTGTTGCAGGTATCCACAGTCTCCTCCAGGCAGACATCCGTCAGGCCGATGCCGGCCATGATGTCATACAGGGTGCCGCTGTGGCCGGCTACCAGCGCGACACTGCCGGCAGGCAGGCTCAGCAGCGCTTCGATTAGCGGTGCTTCGGAAGGTGTCGTGCTTTCCGGGTCGAGTTCGGTTGCATCGGCGGTGCCGTCACCATTGCTCACCGGGTATTCCTGAATCCCATCATCAGGGAACTTGTCGATGTCCCCGGACAGATTGGCTTCAGCCGTGATCTGCTCGATGGTCTGACGAGTCCGGATCTTGTGGCTGGAAAAGGCATTGGTGAGTCGCTGGGTGATGCCGGCTTCACTGAAAAGATTGGCGAGCAACTCTGCACGCAATTCCCCTTTGGCATTGAGCACTTCGGCGCACTTGGACTCGCCACAGACTTCCACGAACGAACCATCTTCCTGTTCGGCCAGCTGCGTCATCTTTTCCGCATGCCGGGTGAAGTAGATTTCCACATCATCGGTATTGTCGATGCTCTCGGCATCCAGTGCGGCCAGAATGTCTTCATCCGTTATCACGGGAGGTTCGACCGGTGTGTCGGTATCACCGGCAACGTCGGACTTGGGTGGGTAGTAGCCGTCGGCATACCAGGCCACCTGATATTCCTCGGAACCGGAGTAGTCAACCACCGTGGAATTCGTGGCGGCACCTACCGTCGTCAGGTAGTCGCCATTCAGAAACAGATTGTAGCCTTCGGCCTCGGCCACGGAACACCACGACAGGACAGCCATGCCATCGTCACCGGTTTCCAGCTCCACAACCGGAGAGAGCGCTCCTTCAATACATGCTCCCAGACCGCCGGCAGCTGCAGACGTGCTGACATTGGCTTGTGACGACGCCGGCGAGCAACTGCCAGTCGAATCACAGGCAGTCACGAAGAACTGATAATCGGTGGCCGCCGTCAATCCGGACACATCAGCCATGGTTGCCGTAATGCCACTCTGCACACGACGACTGTCCTGATAGAGATCGTAGTAATCAGCCCCGTCGGAGGCATCCCAGCTCACTCGCACACCGTTACTGCCAAGTGCCTCTGCCGAGACATTCTCGACACCCATGGCATAGGCCTGACTCATCGCGACTCCAAGACCGGAGATGATCAGATATCCAGATAATTTCACGGAAATTTCCATAGTCCAAAAACGAGCCCCGATTATAGAACCCCCGCAAAATGTAACCGTGCCGATTAACACTCCGGGTCGGACCACACTCCGGGTCGGACCACCGTAACCCATTGCCTGCAAACACATTTCCCGATGGAACGCGTCATAAAAAGGGCTTTAATGCAGCGTTTTAGCTCGGAAAAAGCGTCAATTAAGACCGGATTGTCATGGTGACGCGCAAGATATCACCCATTCGCCGTGGTCCGACCCCAGGTGGTTGATGAATGATCAACGACTGATCGTTCACATGTGGTCCGACCCCGAGTGGTTGATGATCGATCAACAACTGATCGATCAGTCGTGGTCCGACCCGGGGGAATCAGAAGGCCTTGTTGACGGCGCCGCCATCGATCAGCAGGTTCTGACCGGTGATATAGCCTGCATGCTCGCTGCACAGGAAGGCGCAGGCCGCTCCGAATTCTTCGGGTTTGCCAAAGCGCTTTGCGGGTATGCCTGCGGCACGTTCGCTGATGACATCATCGATTGCCTTGCCAGAGCGCTCGGAGGCAACCTTGAAGCCACCGCGCAGCCGATCCGTATCGAAGGCACCCGGCATGATCTGGTTGATGGTGACACCGGTAGGTGCTACCGAGCGGGATACACCGGCCAGAAAGGACGTCAGACCAGCCCGAGCACCACTGGACAAATCCAGACCCGGAATGGGTGACACCACCGACGATGACGTGATGTTGACAATGCGACCCCAACCTCGCTCGCCCATGCCATCCACACAATGCCGGATCAGTTCCAGCGGAGTCACCATGTTCATGGTAACGCCCGTCAGCATCGCCTCACGATCGATCTCGCGAAAGTCCCTAAACGGAGGTCCCCCGTTGTTGTTGACCAGAATATCCGGTTCCGGACAGGCATCGAACAGGGCCTGTTGACCTGACTCGGTGGAAACATCCGCCATGACCACGGAGACATCCACACCAAAGGCTTCCAGATCCTTGCGGGTCAGATCCAGTTGCTGCTCGTCACGTCCATTGATGACCAGATTGACACCGGCTTCAGCCAGCGACATGGCACAGGCTCTTCCCAGACCGCGTGAAGAGGCACATACGATGGCCTTGCGGCCACTGATTCCAAGATCCATTGTTCGTTTCAAACTCGAGTTGACTGAGACAAGGTGCACAGCATAACCCAGTCAAACGGCCCGGCGCTCTCAGGGGTCGAGACTGCCATTGCGAACCTCTGCCGTTTCGAACTCATCCGGATCCACCCCTTCCAGACAGCCGACGTTGACGCCAATCTGCAGCGGGTCACGTCGACGCTGGTGATGGGTATAAATACCGCACTGGCGGCAGAAATAATGTCTGGCGACCCCGGTATTCCACTGATACAGGGTCAGCAAGTCACTGCCGCGCAGAATGCGAAGATCGCCGACCTGCACCGTGAGCATGGCAGCACCCTTGCGCCGGCACAGCGAACAATTGCAGCGCCTGACTTCAGGCTCGCCCGGTGGCAACAGCAGATCGAACTGCACGCCCCCGCAATGACAACTCGCCTGTAGACAGCGCGGCGAATCACCATCAGCCATGGCAAACACCAGTGCTCATGAAGAGGCGTCTGAGAGCAATTGCTCCCTGGCGGTCAACAGGTGTTCGATGACATCCACCAGCCAGGGACCGGCACAGATGGTCTCGTTGCTGGGCAGGGACACCACCAGCGGGTCCAGCCCGGACTGACGCAAGGCCGGATGCTCGGCCAGCATCTGACCGCGTGAGTAGGTCCCCTCACTGTAAGGAGACTCGATCAGTGCCTCGGGCGCCAGCCGGATCATGTCTTCCAGCTGCAACACCCCATAGGATTCGACGCCCAGATCGCTTGCCACATTATGCCAGCCGGCACGGCGCATGGCCTCACCCCGCAATGACTTCGGTCCGACCGTATACCCATTGGCATCGTAGACTGCAGCCCGCGGTGCCTCGACACCGCTGTGCTCCTGCATGCGATTCAGCGCCTGCACGCGCTCATCGACGGCGGCCAGGCGCTGCTCCAGCACAGCAATCTGCTGTTCGGCTTCGGACTCGCGTTGCAGAACCTTCCCGACCCGCCGCAGATTGTTCAGCATCGCGTCGACGGATTCGGCAATCTCCAGCGATTCGACTCTCAGCCCCAGCTCGTCCAGCAGTGACAGCGTATAGCGCGAGGTGTACGGCCCCGTCACGATGACATCCGGCGCCAGCGGCAGGATATCCTCGGCAATCGGCTGAACCTGCGGGTGGGCCTGCGCCTGCACATGCAGGCGCGACCCTGCCTCATCGCGACTGAGCCGGGACAAGGCGAGTATCTGTGCCGGATCGGCCAGCAGCATGACCAATTGATCGGCACACAGATTGATGGAAATCACTCGAGGCAGCGTTTCCGTGGCGAACGCTTCCACGCTGACACACAGACTCAGCAACGCCCCGAGAAACAGCCGCCTCATGATGCAACTTGCCCTGACAAGCTACAGCTTGCTGATGCGCTTCTGTACACCGGGTTTGTACGGAGCATGCTCGGCCAGATAGTCCGATACCACGTCTTCGACATTCGGGCCGAAATCGTAGGCGTTGATGGCATTCTCGGCGAACACCGAATAACCGTCACCACCACCTCGAACATAGTTGTTGGACACCACGCCATACAGCGCTTCTGGATCGATGGGTTGCATCTCTCCTTCAACCTCGACCATGACCTCCTTGATGCGCCCTTCATTGGCGGGCACGGATGGATCCCAGGTAAAGCTCAATCCCGCCACTTGCGGAAATCGCCCCTTGACCTCCTCTACCTGACTGACACCGTTTTCCAGTGCTGCAACAACATCCGCACCACTGAGCTGGAAGGTGGCCAGCGTGTTCTGGAAGGGTAGAACGGTCAGCACTTCACCCATCGTGATTTCACCGGCATCGATGGAGGCACGTACCCCACCGGAATTCATGATGGCAATGCTTACACCCTGATCCTTGACGCGATCCAGCAGGGCATCGGCGATCAGGTTGCCCATTTCGCATTCCTGAACCCGGCACACATCACGGTTGCCGTCGATCGGCGCATCAGCCGCCGCAACAACCTTGTTGCGAATACTGTCCAGTGGCTCGGCCAGTTCGGCAACGCGAGCCAGAATATCCTCGTTCTCGTCAATGCTGCCGTCAATCGTGATCGGCTCACCCGTGGCTTCTACCACTTCGCCATCATCATTGAAGGTGACAGCCAGCTCACCCAGATACTTGCCATAGGCATAGGCCTGCACGATGGCCGTATCACCCACCATGGTCGGATACGGGCCGGTCGCCTTGTCCGACGTGTTGGACAGGAATGTGTTGCTGTGACCACCGACGATCACATCGACACCCGTCGTCTCTGCAGCCACGCGCTTGTCGACTTCGTAGCCGGAATGCGACAGCACCACGATGCGCTTGATTCCCTGCGCCGTCAGTTCATCGACCTCCGCCTGCACCGCAGCCACCGGGTCGGAGAACGTGATGTTCTTGCCGGGGCTGGCCAGCTCGTTGGTATCCTGCGGGGTCAGACCGATGATGCCGTACTTCTGCCCGGCTTTCTCCACCACGGTGGACTTCATGATCTTGTTGGCCAGGGCCGGTTCCTGGCTGACGTCGGCATTGGACATGACAACCGGAAAATCGACGTTGTCGATGAACTCACGCAGTACCACCGGCCCATCATCGAATTCATGATTACCCACCGTCATGCCATCGTACTGCAGGGTGTTCATGATCTCGGCCGCCACCTTGCCCTTGTAGAAGGTGTAGAACAGCGACCCCTGAAAGCGGTCACCACCATCGAACAACAAGGCATCCGGATGACGCTCACGGGCTTGCGCCACAGCCGTCACCATGCGGGCATAACCACCAAAGCACTCACCCGCCTCATTGTCTTCGGCAGAACAGGGACTGTCGTACTTGCTGATGGGTTCCACCCGCGAGTGGAAATCATTGCTGTGCAGGATGGTAATGGTGTCGTCGGCATGTGCCAGCGTGCTCAGGGTCATGGCAGCAGATGCCATCAGCAATGGCAGGCCGCGACCCGGTGCACACGCTCGCAGCAAGGCGCTACGTACAGGTGAAATGGAAGTCTTCATCGGTGGATATCTCCTCTGACGATGGAAAGGCGTGTTGAACGAGAACAGGTTCCGCGACCCGCCTCGATGTTTACGACATGAAGCGAAAGGCGTAACTGGCAAGCCCCCTACTCGTAAATCGGGAAGAATGTATTGAATGCCTTCTCACAGAATACACCCGGATCGTTGAATCGTTGGTTCCGGTTGAGGGCATTGATCGCTGCCATGTCGGAGGCACTGAGCTCGAAATCGAATATGGCGGCATTCTCGATCAGACGCTCCGGTTTGGAAGTCTTCGGAATGATGGCATTACCCCGCTGCACGCCCCAGCGCAGCACCACCTGCGCGGGTGTCTTGCCCAGACGTTCGGCAATGGCCATCACACTCGGCTGCTGCAGCACGGACTCGCTCTGACTGGCCATGTCCAGCTCAAGGTAGGACAGGGCACCCAGCGGTGAAAAGGCCGTCACGGCAATATCCTCTTCAGCGCAGAACCGCAGCAGATTGGCCTGCGTCAGATAGGGGTGTGACTCGACCTGCAGTACGGCAGGCGCAATGCGTGCGTAGTTCAGCAGATCACGCATCAGAGACACGCCATAGTTGCACACGCCGATGTAGCGCGTCAGGCCACTGTCCACCAGAGTTTCCATGGCATGCCAGGTATCCTGCAGCGGCACGCTGGCGGGCTTGAGCATCGGTACGTCGTCGCTCGGGTCGTGCACCCACTCGGGCGGATAACGGGTTTCGAACGGCACGAATTCCAGCGCGATGGGAAAATGGATCAGGTACAGATCCAGATAATCCAGGCCCAGATCTTCCAGAGTCTGGTCCATGGCCATGATCACATGGTCGGGATGATGATAGGTATTCCACAATTTGGACGTCACCCATAATTCTTCCCGCGTACACAATCCCTCATCGATGGCCCGTCGAATGCCCTCCCCCACCTGCTTTTCGTTACCGTAGTCACAGGCACTGTCCAGATGGCGATACCCGGCACGTATGGCCTCGACCACTGCATCCGCCACGGTCTCGCGATCGATCTTCCAGAGGCCCAGACCGATGACCGGCATCTGACCGCCATCGCCAACTGTCAGAGTGGGAATTGTTGTCATGCTTTACCTGCCTTGCTTGCGTGTTTGTGAATAGTCGAGATCGCACCGATTCACGACTGGAGATTGATGACCTGACCACGGCTGATCGATTCGTGGGCGGCTGCACCCATGCGTACTGCCATGGCGCCATCACTGGCTGTCACCTCCACCGGTGTACCAGTCAGAACCGCCAGTGCAAAGCGATGATGCTGATAGAAGGTGGACCCGTGATGATCACCCGCCGCGGCCAGCGCCGGATCGAGGGTAAGCACATCCACCTGCGGTGGACTCTGGTCACGAGGACTGAACACCACCCGCGCATGACGCTCGCCGGCATCAGGCCAGAAGCGGTCCGGACCCGGAATGAAGGCATCGAGTTTGCCCTGCTCTCCAATGGCAGTGAGCTGTTCCTGAGGTTCAGCACCATCGGCGAACATGCACAATTCCAGAGAACCTCGGGCGCCGTTGTCGAAATCGACGATCACCAGTGCATTATCCAGAATATCGGGAGTGCGTCCTTCGTAGCGCTCATCCAGGTGATTGACGTCCATCGAGCCACTGGCGAAGATCCGCACCGGTTCTGCACCGGTCATCAGACGCATCAGGTCGAAGTGATGGCAGCATTTCTCCACCAGCGTTCCGCCGGTATTGTCACTGAACCGATTCCAGGCGCCCACCTTGTCCAGAAACGGGTAACGATGCTCCTTGATGGTCAGCAGACGAATACTGCCGATCTCACCGGTGGCCAGGCGTTCCAGAAAGCGAGCCGTGGCCGGCATGTATCGATATTCCATGGCCACCCAGAACGGTGCCGGAAACCCTTCCAGCTGCTGTTGCAGATCCTCACAGTGTTCGACCGTGGTACACAGCGGTTTCTCAGTCAGGATTGCCTTGCCCAGTGGCAACAGTTCGCTGATGATCGCATGATGCGTGAAGTTGGGCGACACGATGACGAAGGCATCGACTTGATCGAGAGGCAGTTGTGCCAGATCACGGTAGGCCATGGCCTCGGTATTGCCCAGAGAGCGAGCCAATGCCAGCGCTGACTCACGCATGGCATCATCCGGATCGATGATGGCCACCACCGACAATGGCAATTGGTGAATATCCCTGACCAGAGCAAGGTTTTTCAAATGCTCATGGCCCATCATTCCGGAGCCGATTATGGCGTAGCGTAGAGTTTTCATGTGAGGATTCTAGCCTCAAAGCAGCCTTGCCGGTTAAACTGGTCAGCATGATAAGAGACGCAAAATTCAGTATCGGTCAGGTCGTGCGACACCGTGTCTATCCGTTTCGTGGCGTCATCTATGACGTGGACCCGGTATTCGGCAATACCGAGGAATGGTATGAAGCCATTCCGGAAGCGGTTCGACCACGCAAGGATCAACCTTTCTACCACCTGTATGCCGAAAACGAGGAATCCGTTTACGAGGCTTATGTGTCGGAACAGAACCTGCTGCCCGACGAGGACGGCACGCCGCTGCGCCATCCACGCATCGCCGTCGAGTTCGAACGCAGTGGCAGTGGCACCTACATACCCAGACACATCGCGACACACTAGAGGATGAGCTTGCCAGGCAAGAAGGCTTCGTGAATTCGATGCTCGGCAATCGGCGAGAACAACGCCAGATCGTGCTGTCTTGAATACCCGCGCATCCGGCTACACTCACGGCTCGGTTTTCCGGCATGTCAGCGGACTGTCGATAACATCCGCGATCGGCCTGGTCGCCATTTTCGCAGTCGATCTGGTTGATGTTTTCTTCATCGCCTTGCTGGGTCATCCGGAACTGGCGGCTGCGGTGGGCTTTGCCGGTACCGCCCTGTTCTTCGGGGCCGCCATCGGCATCGGCCTGTCGATTGCCACCTCGACCGTCGTGGCCCAGGCCATCGGTGCAGCCAATCGCGATGAGGCCGCCAGGCTGGCTACACATGGATTGCTGTTCGGGCTGTGCCTGACCGTCCCGCTGTCAGTGCTGAGCCTGGTATTCGCACGGGAGCTGATCGCCTTGCTGGGCGCCGACGGTGAAACCCTGGAGCTGGCGGTCGTCTATTTTCGCATCGTGGTTGCTTCCCTGCCCATTCTGGGCATCGGCATGGCCGGTACATCACTGCTCAGGGCTGTCGGCGAAGCACGACTCGCCATGTGGGCAACCATCATTGCCGGCCTGGTCAACGCCATTCTCGACCCCATCTTCATCTTCGGATTCGATCTGGATCTGACCGGCGCCGCGATGGCCTCGGTGCTGTCTCGCTGCACGGTAGCCGGCCTTGCCCTGTATTACATCGTCAGCCGCCACCAGCTGATCCAGCACCCCAGACCCACCGAGCTGCTCGGCGATCTGCGCCAATTGCGCGGCATTGCCATCCCCTCCCTGATCACCAACCTGGCGGGTCCGCTGGGCGCGGCCTATGCCACCACACAGATGGCAAGATTCGGGACCGATGCAGTGGCAGCGGCAGCGGTCGTGGGCCGCATGACGCCCGTGGCATTTGCCGGGCTCTACGGTCTGTCGGGAGCCATTGGTCCGGTCGCCTCACAGAATGTCGGTGCCAGCCAGCCCCGACGAGTCACACAGACCCTGCAATCCGGCGGCCTGTTCGTGACGCTCTACGTGATTCCGGTGGCCGTGATCATGTTCCTGCTCAAGGATATTCTGGTAGACATCTTTTCACTGGAAGCCGATGCGGCGGAACTGTTGCGCTTCTACTGCACCTTCATCGTCATCAGTTACTGGCTCTACGGCCTGCAGCTGGCGGCCAACCCGCTGTTCACGGCGCTGCGTCACCCCGGTTATGCCACGATCAGCAACATCATCCGTGACCTGTGTCTGGGCATTCCACTGATCCACCTCGGCAGTCAGCTGTTCGGTGCCCGCGGGGTGCTGGCCGGACAGGCCATGGGCAACATGCTCGCCGGTATCCTGGCCTTCAGCATTGCCTTGTGGCTGGCAAGGCGAGTGGAAGTGGGCAAGAACATCGATCTGCCGTTCGCCTGCCTGAAACGGCGCTGGCATTACTACCGCGCACTGGTGCCCGGTGTACAGCACCGCGGTTGAAGAGAATCCGACTCCTGCAGTTCATAGCGTCGAACACCCGGATGAAAAAACCACCCTGCGGTACCACGCACCAAAGGCGCTGATTGAGGCTAGATATCGGTACGCCAGCCAGTCGCCTCGATTATCCGAGACTGCGCAGTACCTTGCGCGTTGCCGCCACCATTGGTTCATGCGTTTCAGCGAGAAGCGCCACACGATCGAAGCGATCGGGGTCGGCGTTGACCGCTTGCCGCAAGGCAGCTCCGAAGGCCATCCGCAGCTCGGTGCCAATATTGTATTTGCAGATGTGACTGGACCGGGCCAGAGAGGCACGCTGATCCACAGGCACACCGGACCCCCCATGTATCACCAGTGGAACCGAGGTCACAGCCTCGATCGCCTGAATGCGCTGTTCGTCCAGTCGTCCACCGGCATCCTGTTGCAGATGCACATTGCCCACCGAAATCGCCATGGCATCCACCGCCGTCTCGGCCGCGAAGCGGGCGGCCTCTTCAGGGTCGGTACCGGCGGATTTCTCACCATCGGCATAACCGACGAAACCGATCTCCCCTTCACAGGAAATACCGGCAGCATGTGCCAGTTCTGCAATCTCCGCCGTCTCCTCGATATTCTGCGCCAGTGGCTTGCGTGAACCGTCGAACATGACCGAACTGAATCCACAGTCGATGGCTTCACGGCATTCCTCGAAGGAATAACCATGGTCCAGATGCACGACCACCGGCACGGATGCCTGTTCCGCCAGCCAGGTCAGCATCTTTCCCAGCACCGGCAATGGCGTATGCGCCCTGCAGCCGGGACCGGCTTGTAGTATCAAGGGCAGGGACTCGGCTTCCGCCGCAGCGACAAAGGCGCGCATGTCCTCCCACCCCAACGTCACCAGACCAGCCACTGCACGTCCATCGCGCAGGGCCGGCTGCAGCACCTCTGACAGTGTGACCAGTGCCATTACTTGAACTTCGCGATCATGTCCTTGATACCGGGTATGGTCTCGATCTGGTAGGCATGCGTCGGCTGGAAGAACTGCACCAGAGAGCGCTGCGAGAGGCCGGCCAGAATGGTGAAGTAGTACATCTCGTACCCTGGCAGGGCCGCGCATGGGTGGTAGCCCTTGTCCAGACAGATGGTCGAGCCATCCACGATGTGATACGCATCGCCGGGTTCGTTGTCGACTCGCTGCAGCATCTGGACCCCCGATCCATGATTGGGGCGAAAACGGAAATTGTAGGTTTCGTCGTGGCGGGTCTCGTCCGGCAGACGATCGGTATCGTGCTTGTGCGACGGAAAGCCGGACCAGCCACCCTGACCGACAGTAAACAGCTCGCTGACCAGCAGACGCCCGACCTTGTCATGCTGCTTCTGTCCGAGGATGTGCTTGATCTTGCGATGCGTCTTGGTATCGTCAGAGCCATACTGCACCCGGTCGAGCTCAGCCACGCGCACATCGAACGGCTCCAGCACCTGATCGTAGCGAGCGCCCGCCACAAAGACTTCAGCGGTCTCGGACACACAGGACATCGTGACCCTGGCCCCCACCGGCACATAGACACCTTCGGGCTCGCCGTCCCAGACATCCACGCCACGATTGCCCAGCGCATCGAAACTCAGGCCTTCCACCTCGACGTTCACCGTACCGGTGGCTGGCACGATGCAGGTTTCGTAGCCTGGCACCGTGTATTCGAAGGCCTGGTCCTTCTTCAGCTTGATGATGTTGAAGTAGTTCAGCGGTACCGTTGCGTCATCGATATCGACAATCGGCTTGTTCTGGTTGTCATAGGGGGCAATATGCATGAGAGGTATCCTTCAGCTGAGAGTGGGGCCGGGATGCGAGGCCAGAAAGGCTTCCAGTTCGGCAGTGGTTGGCATGGCAGGGGCACAGCCGACGCGGGCAACGACCATGGAGGCGCAGGCAGAGCCTCTCAAGACGGCATCCTGCAACTCACGGCCATCGGCCAGGGCTGCAATGAAACCGCCCATGAAACTGTCGCCGGCACCAGTGGGCTTGAGGGCTTCCGCCGGATAGATGCCGGTACGAATTTCCTGCTCGGCGCTCAGAGTGATCGCACCCTGCTCGCCCATCTTGTAGACAACGATGGCCGCACCGTCGCGGGCCAGCTGCCGCGCCTTGTCCAGGCCACCTTCATGGTCGCCGGCCATGAAGCCGAATTCGACATCATTGCCGATGATGATGTCGCACAGTTCGCCGGCGCGGCTGTAGACCTCGGCGGCATCTGCAGCAGAAGCCCAGCTGTACGGTCGATAATCCACATCGAAAATCAGTGGAATACCTGCTTCCCGTGCCAGTTCGAAGGCGCGGAATGCAGCGCTGCGTGAGGGCTCGACGGCCAATACCGTGCCCGTGGTGATCAGTGCGGAAAAGCCTGAATAGTCCACGGCCTCGACATCGTCCATACTCATCTGAAAGTCTGCTGCACCATTCCGATAGATGACCGTCTGATGACCTTCCAGCCGACTCTCCGAGACAGCCAGAGAATTGCGGAATTCTCCGCCAACGGAACGCACATGCTGGCGCTCGATCCCGTAGTGATCCAGCTGCTCCAGACAGAAGCGACCGATAGCGTCATCGGATACACAGGTAACCAGCGACGTCTGACCGCCGTGCCGGCCGATGGCCACGCAGATGTTGGCGGAAGACCCCCCCAGACTGGCGGAAAATGTCGCTGCCTGCTCGATCGCGGTACCAGCGGGTTCGGGACTGAAGTCCATGCCGGCACGACCCAGTACGACAAAGCGCTTGCCCTTCAACATGTTCTGAGCATTCATACGCCGCGTCGCTGCCGGCTGCGGCTCGACTCCACTTCCCGGTGCGCCTCCAAGACCCTGTCACTGTCACTGACTTGTGGCGTCCCGACTTCCCACCAGGTATGACCTTCTGTCGTCCAGCCTTCATAGGCATCGACCTTCATGACGATCACCGAGGTCTTGCTGGCAGCCTTGGCACGCTTGAACGCCTCGGCAAGTTCGGCGGCGTTTTCCACGGTCTCCGCAATTGCGCCCATGGCATGGGCATGCGCTTCGAAATCCACGGCAAACGGGTCCACCGCCGTTGGTGTATCGGCAATCAGATTGTTGAAGCTCTCGTTGCCCGTGTTGTTCTGCAGCTTGTTGATGACGGCAAAGCCACCGTTGTCCAGCACCAGAATGATCAGCTTCTTGTCCGTCAGCACGCTGGAATAGATGTCCGAATTCATCATCAGGTAGGAGCCATCCCCGGTGAAGACGATGGTGTCCTTGTCGGCCTGCTTTTCCGACTGTGCAATTCTGGCCCCCCAGCCACCGGCTATCTCGTAGCCCATGCAGGAAAAACCGAACTCTATATCCACGGTACCGGCATCCAGCGTGCGCCAGTTGGCCGCCACTTCAGCCGGCAGACCACCGGCGGCAGCAACGATGCGATCTTGCGGGTCGCACAGCTCATTGACCACGCCGATGGCCTGGGCATAGGAGTTGGGTCGGTTGCCATGGGCAACATTCACCGCCACATAGGCATCCCACTTCTCACGCTCTTCGGCGGCGAAGTCGACCCAGGACTGTTCAAAGGCATGCCCGCCCATCAGCACGGACAGTTGCTCCAATGCCAGCCTTGCATCACCCACAACCGACAATGCGCCGTGCTTGCCCGCATCATGACGTCCCGCATTGACGGCAATGAAATCGGCATCCTGTGCGAACGCTGTCCAGGAACCGGTGGTGAAATCCTGCAGGCGGGTCCCCACGGCCAGAATCACATCGGCCTTCTCTGCCAGCGTATTGGCAGAGTTCGAGCCCGTCACGCCAATTGGTCCCGCATTCAGCGGATGGGTGGCCTGGAGATTGGCACGACCGGCAATGGTTTCCACCACGGGTATGCGGTGCGTCTCGGCAAAGGCGACAAGCTCCTTGACCGCGCCGGAATACTGCACCCCGCCACCGGCGATGATCAGTGGGCGCTCGGCACTCTTGAGACGCGTCACGGCATCCGCCAGCTCGTGCACATCGGGGGTTGCGCGCCGGATGCGATGAACTCGTCGCTCGAAGAAGCTGTCCGGATAGTCATACGCCCAGCCCTGTACATCCTGTGGCAAGCCCAGAAAGGCTGGCCCGCAATCGGCCGGATCGAGCATCGTCGCCACCGCATTGGGCAGACTCTGGATGATCTGCGCCGGATGCACGATACGATCCCAGTAACGTGTGACCGCCTTGAACGCATCATTGACCCCCAGGCTCGGGTTGTTGAAATGTTCCATCTGCTGCAGCACCGGATCAGGCAGGCGCGTCACATAGGTGTCGCCACACAGCATCAGCATGGGCAGTCGATTGGCATGTGCCAGTGCCGCAGAGGTCAGCAGATTGGAGGTACCCGGCCCGGCAGAGGCGGTACAGAACATGATGCGGCGACGCAAGTGATACTTGGCATAGGCGGCAGCCGCGAAGCCCATGCTTTGCTCGTTCTGACCGCGATACAGCGGCAGAGCATCGCGGTGCTGGTACAGCGCCTCACCGAGACAGGTGACATTGCCGTGGCCGAAGATGCCGAACCCACCGCCGAACAGACGCTGCTCCTCACCGTCGATGACAATGTACTGATTGGCCATCCAGCGAACGATAGCCTGGGCCAGAGTAAGTCGGGTAGATGTGCCTGTGCGGTCATCAGTCATGATCATTGCTCGCTATCGGGTTACGGGCCCGGCAAATGGATGGACGCCTTGTATTGACGATCTGTCAGCACACAGAATACAATAAATGCAACCGGTTGCAAACCATTGGAAACCCACTACGCATGAGTACAAGAATTGGTAATGCCCCCTGCTCCTGGGGTGTCGAGTTCGCCAAAGACGAACGCAATCCTGCCTGGCAGACCGTCCTTGACCAGTGCAGCCGTGCCGGTTACTCGGGGATCGAGCTGGGTCCGGTCGGCTACATGCCCGAAGACCCTGCCGAACTGGGCGATGCCCTGGCTGCCCGAGATCTCACGCTGATCGGCGGTGTCGTTTTCCGTGCCTTTCATGATCCTGCCCAATGGGACGATGTGATGGATGGTGCGGTCAGGACCTGCAAGGCGCTGACCGCCCACGGCGCAAGGCATTTCGTGCTGATCGATTCCATTTCACCGCGCCGAGCCCCCACTGCCGGGCGTGGCGATGAAGCCGAACAGATGGATACCGCCGAGTGGAAGGCCTATCGCGACCGCATCATGACGATCGCGAAGATGGGCTATGAGGAATACGGTCTGATTCCCGAAATCCACCCACATGCCGGAGGCTTCATGGATTTCGAACCCGAAGTGGAACGGCTGCTGGCCGAGACCGATCCGGAACTGCTGAAGATCTGCATCGATACCGGTCATTGTACCTATGCAGGCTTCGACCCCATCGCCTTCATGCAAAGGCACATGGAGCGCATCACCTACGTGCACTTCAAGACCACCGACCCGAAGATCAAGGCGGCAGCCATTGCCAATCGAACCGGCTTCTACGATGCCTGCGGTCAGGGAATCTTCTGCAATCTCGCCGACGGTGAAGTGGACTTCCCTGCCGTTCGCAAACTGCTTGTCGACAGCGGCTATGAAGGCTGGTGCACCATCGAACAGGATTGCGATCCGCGTCTGGATCCCGATCCGGAAGGCGATGCCAGACTGAATCGCGAATACCTGCAATCCATAGGCTTTGCCTGATCTCACCACGGACGTATCGAAGAACATGAAAAAATTGCAATGGGGCATGATCGGCGGCGGCGAAGGCAGCCAGATCGGACCGGCTCACCGCCTGGGCGCCGGCCTGGATGGCCTGTTCGAGTTCAGTGCCGCTGCACTCGACCACCGACCCGAGGCCGGTCGTCAGTATGGTCAGCAACTGGGCCTGGCAGCGGATCGCTCCTACGGAGACTGGCGGGAAATGCTGGCCGGAGAATCTGCCCGCGAAGACCGCATTCAACTGGTAACGGTGGCCACACCGAACTCCACCCATTTCGAGATCACCAAGGCCTTTCTGGAAGCCGGTTTTCACGTACTGTGCGAAAAGCCCATGACCATGACCGTCGATGAGGGTGAGCAGATCGTCAGGGCTGCCGAACAGAACCAGCGCATCTGCGCGGTGAACTACGGCTATTCCGGTTACTCTCTGGTTCGCCACATGCGGGCCATGATTGCGCGCGGCGACCTGGGCAGAATCCGCCTGGTCAATGCCGAGTTTGCTCATGGACATCATGCCGATGCGGCCGATGCCGACAATCCACGCGTGCGCTGGCGCTACGATCCGGCCCAGGCCGGCGTCTCCGCGCAGTTTGCCGACTGCGGCATTCATGCCCTGCACATGGCCAGTTTCGTCACCGGAGAGGAAGTCACGCGACTGTCTGCCGATACCGTCTCCTGCATCGCCTCACGCGAGCTCGAAGATGATGCCATGGTCAATTTCCGCATGAGCGGTGGCACAGTCGGTCGCCTGTGGACCTCATCCATAGCCATCGGTCGGCAGCACGGCCTGGGGATTCAGGTGTTTGGTGAGAAAGGCGGCTTGCGCTGGTCACAGGAGCATCCCAACCAGCTGTACTGGATGCCCCTGAACGAGCGTCTGCAGATCATCGAACGCGGCGAAGCCAATCTCTCCCCAGAAGCGGATCGCACCACACGCGTCACCATCGGCCATGCCGAAGGCATGCCGCTGGCTTTTGCCAACATCTACAAGGATCTGGCCGAGGCCATCCGGGCCAGCAATGAAGGTCGTGCCATTGACCCGGCAGCGGATCTCTACCCGCGTGCCGCTGATGGCCTGCGTTCGATGGCAGCGGTGGTGGCGGTGGCCGAGTCTGGCGCAGCCGAAGGCCAGTGGGTTGATGCCCGCCCGCCGATGTTTCGCTGATCCGTCACGACCAGTGGCAGGAAGACCGTGTCCGCTAGCCTCAAGGGCGCGGGCGCGGTCGCAAAGTACTTCGTTCCACCACCGTACTGGGAAACAGCCGGGCCTCCGGATAGCGGTCCGGCTCCTCCAGCATGGCCACGATCAGTTCGATCGATGAACTGATGATCTGCGCAATCGGTTGCCGGATGGTCGTCAGGGCAATGCTTTCCCAACCCGACATTTCCATATCGTTCAGCCCTATCACGCCGACATCTTCGGGAACCCGCAAACCGGCATCCCGGATGGCGCTCAGCGCGCCAATGGACAGCACATCATCCCCGCAGAAATAGGCCTCGGCTGGCTGCCCCTGCAACAGACGCAGCATTTCCCTGCGCCCCGCCTCGAAGGAATAATTGTCAGCATGGGAATACGTGACCTCGACCTGCTCATGCAATGCCAGCTCGGCCAGAAAGCCCTGCTGACGATCCTGTGTCGAGGTTGCTGTTTCCGGCCCTCCCAGGAAGGCAACACGCCTGTAGTCCCTCTCCAGCAGTTCACGCGCCGCAATCCGACCGCATTCGACATTGTCGATACCGACGACGTGTACCTGTGGTGAACTGGACTGCCGGCCGAAGGAATGCACCACCGGCATGCCGGCCTGCCGAAAGGCTTGCGAGAACTCCGGGGTCAGAGTGGAGGATGCAACGATGACCCCGTCCACCGAGTACTGTCGCAACATGCGCAGTGAATTGCCGGGATCGGTCTCCTCACTGAGGTTCACCAGCAAGGGGCGCAAGCCCCTGTCCTGCAGGCCACGAGTGAACAGATCGAAGACTTCCAGAAAGATCGGGTTGTGAAAGTTGTTCGAGACCAGTCCGATGAGCCGTGTACGCCCGGTGGTCAGGCTCGATGCCAGCGCATTCGGCATGTAGCCCAGCTCCGCAGCGGCCTTCTCAACCTTGCGTCGCATGGTTTCCGAGACGGAGGCACCATCGGTGAAGGCACGTGATACGGCGGAACGTGACACACCCGCGCGTTCCGCCACATCCTTGAGTGTGACCACACTCACCCCTCAGTGCCCGGCAGTGTCATCCGGCCAGTTGCACAGGAACAACTGCCACAGCGCATAAACCCCCATGGCTCCGAAAATGATGCCCCAGAACGGGGCGCCGGTAATGAATTCGAAAACAGCCCAGCCCAGACAGACGGCGACCAGCACCACACGGCGCCAGATCGGCCGAAAGAAGTCTATGTGCAGTTCAAACAATTGCATGATTGTCGTGTTCGCATCAGGCAGCGCCTGCGTATTCGGCCCCGGTCTTGGCGCCAGTAATGTAGGACACGACATCCTGCCCGTCGGTTTCCGACGCATTCAGGTTGGCCACGATCCTACCCCGTCTGAACACGATTATACGATCAACCAGGTCGAATACCTGTCGCATGTTGTGACTGATCAGAATCAGTGGTTCGCCAGCCGCCTTCAACGTTCGAACGATGTTTTCCACCTGTTCGGTTTCCTGCACACCCAGTGCGGCAGTCGGCTCATCCATGATGGTCAGCTTCGAATGGAAGGTGGCCGTCCGGGCGATGGCCACGCACTGACGCTGACCACCCGACATGTTGCGAATGGGGTTGTTGATATTGGGAATCTTGACAGCCGTGCGCTTCAATCCTTCCTCGGTGGCCTTTCGCATGCCGCGACGGTCGAGAATGGAAAACGGTCCCAGATTCAACAGCGTCTTTTCCCGGCCGAGAAACAGATTGGACGGCACATCCAGATCATCTGCCAGAGCCAAGGTCTGAAACACCGTCTCGATACCCGCTTCACGCGCATCCAGTGGACCGGAAAAGTGCACCTCCTTGCCCAGAAAGAACAGCTTGCCTCGCGTCGGCTGCTCGACACCGGTAATCTGGCGGACGAATGTCGATTTGCCCGCCCCATTGTCCCCCATGATTGCCACGTGTTCACCGGCACGCAGCTCGAAATTTGCATCGTTGAGGGCGTGCACACCACCGTAGTGCTTGGTCAGTCCTTCGGTCTTGAGAATGATGTCGCTCATGTGTTCAACTCTCCGCTGCGCGTCGCTTCTGACGATAGACATCTGCCACCACCGCTCCCACGATGATGCCGCCCTTGATCATTTCCTGGTAGAAGGCATCCAGCCGGATGAAGGTAAAACCGGAAATGATGACACCGAATATCAACATGCCGATGGCCGTACCGATCAGGGAACCACGTCCGCCGGCCAGGGATACGCCACCAATGACCGTCATTGCGATGGCATCAAGTTCGTACATCACTCCCATGCCCGATTGCGCTGTCAGACCCCGTGCAGCCAGGACCATTGCCGCCACCCCCGCCAACAGACCGGCGATGGAATAGACCAGCACCAGGTGTCGTTCGACATTGATACCCGACATGCGAGCTGCGTCCTGGTTGGAACCGATGGCATAGGTATGCTTGCCATAGACGGTGTAGGTCATGATCAGGTGGAACAGCAGAAGAATGCCCAGAAAGATGAACACCGGCATCATGCCTTCACCCAATGCGGCAAACTGATCGGTGGGAAAAGACACTGGCTGACCTTTGGTCCACCACTTGGCCACGCCTCTGGCCGAGACCATCATGCCAAGTGTGGCAATGAATGGCGGAATCTTCGTATACGCGATCAGGGCTCCATTGATGAAGCCTGCCAACAGGCCACACGCCAGCCCCACGGCAATGGGAATGATGACAGGCAGATCTACCCAACCCTGTTGCAGGAAGATGGCCTTGTCATAGCTGCCAACCTGCGCAAAACTCATGGCGATCATCGCCGTGGCACCCACTACCGAGCCGGATGAGAGATCGATACCACCAGTGATGATGACCTGCGTGACACCGATCGCAATGATACCGATGATCGATACCTGCAGAATCATGATCTTGAGTCGAACGACGTTGCCAAAGAAGCTCTGATCGCGGACCACCCAGCCCAGTATCTCGAAGATGATGGCGATGCCGATCAGTCCGATCAGGGCATTGAGCTCTGGCGGCCAATGGCGCTTTTTCTTGGTTACAGGCAACGCAGCACCCGCGGCTGATTCTCCCACCATGACGATTAAGACTCCTGTTCAAGACCGAAGGGGCAGCCTGCAAAGGCTGCCCACAAGACAAACTACATCGTGTGAAATCAGAACTGATCCACGTTAGCGGGAGTGACCAGCTGGAAGGGGATATAGACTTTCTGTTCAACCTCTTCGCCGGCGACCAGCTTCAGCGCCGTATCGACAGAACCTGCGCCCTGACCTGCCGCATCCTGAAAGACAGTGACGTCAAGATCACCCGCCTTCATCGCAGCCAGTGCATCGGATGTGGCATCCACACCACCCACCACGACGTCCGCCATGTCCATGCCGGCGGCCTTCATGCCCTGGATGGCGCCGATCGCCATTTCGTCATTGTTGGCCAGCACCGCATCGAACTCGACCCCACCCGAGATCCAGTTGGTCATCAGATCCTGGCTCTCGACACGGCTCCAGTTGGCAGTCTGCTCTTCCACGATGTTCATGAAGTTGCACATATCCATGCCAACGACATCCTTGACGTCCTTGGTGCGCTGCACCGCAGCCTGATTGCTCAACTGCCCCATCATGACCACAACATTGGCACCGCCGGACTTGCCCGCAGCACGCAACTCCTTGCAGACCTCGAAAGCGGACAAGGTACCGGACTCGATTTCGTTGGAGCCCACGAAAGACTGATTGTCAGGCAATTCGTTGACGTTGACCGGCTCACGATTGAGATAGACCATCGGGATACCTGCATCGGCAGCAGCCTTCGACATGGCAGCCGTGGCGTCGGTATCGACCGGATTGACGATGATGGCATCGACACCGGCGGCGATGAAATTCTGTATCTGATTGAGCTGCTTGCCGACGTCATTGGTGGCGTCCTCTACCTGGATATCGACGCCATCGATGGACTCGGCATGATCCGTCATTGCATTTCTCATGACGGTCAGAAAGTTGTCGTCGAAACTGGCAATGGTGGCGCCGATGGATTCAGCCATGGCTGATCCCGAGATCATGGTGGCAATCCCGGCAGCAATCAGTGTCTTCTTCATTTCTCTTCTCCTGGTGTGGTGTCCGGTGCACAAGTTCTGAAACCGGAAAATGCCCTTGAACAGGGTTCTGTGAAAAACATGGTGGATTCGGTCATCATGCAGGTTCGGCCTGCAAGGCATGACGCATGAAAGCCAGCGACTCTTGCAACGCTGACAGTGGGTCCTGCAGTTCGTGAACCTGCGGGGCAAAGGCTTCCATCGACACCGGCCCGAGATAACCGCCGCGGATGAGCTCGCGCAACTGCTCGAGATTGCCCAGTCGATCATGCGCATCGACCAGGCCCCGATCGGCATCCTGCATCTCGTCGACAGACAGGCCGGGATCCGTCACACCGGAGACATGAACGATTCCGGTATGTTCCGGGAAGACAGGTCCTCCCCCGGCCAGATGATGATGAAAGGTATCGTGAACAAGCCTGAAGCAATGCGCCACATCGAGCGCCTCGATGACCGCCACGACCTCTGCCTTGCTGCGAACGCTACTGCTGGTGAATCCCAGTGGCTCGATCAGCCCGATGACATCGTGCTGCTCCAGCAAGGGCTGCAGGCCTTGCATTGCCGCTGTCAGATTCCGCCGGCGTTCTTCGGCACCGATGCCACGACCATCATTTCGCGGAATCAGGCTGATGGCCGAGGCCCCGCATTCCGACGCCAGGGCAAGCAACTCCCGGGCCTCCGGCAGCTTGTCGACCTTGTCATCGTCAAAGCCGCACACCTCGGCCACGGCCAGAATCTGCAAACCGGCATCTCGTGCGGCCTGACCCGCTGCAGCAGCACTCATGCCATCGAACAGATCTCCGGCCAGATCATTGCGGACCTCGATACCCACGCCATTCAACCGGCTGGCGGTTGCCAGCAACTCGGTGTACGAAGCCTTTGCCAGGGTCATGTGATTGAGTGCCAATCTGAACAAGATTCCTCCGGTAGAACGTGAGATGAATGCGCTCGCCTGTTCACAACTGCTGTGATTATGCTGTCAACGTTAGTCCGTTGCAAGCACTTTTTGCAACCGGTTGCAACTGAATCAGCCATGCCGCATCCCGAGGTTCGAATGACCGGCGGGCTGGCGATGACGATCGTGGACACCTGTCGCTGGCGCAATGCTGCACCAGAGTCGTCTCTGGATGACGCCGCATTCGCTGCATACAGCAGAGGTCGAGCTGCCTGCTTATCGAGCGGCCTGACTATCGAGCCGCCTGACTATCGAGCCGCCTGATATCGAACTGCCTGACAATGACGATGGGGGTTTGTCGCCGACGATACACCCGACAAGACGCGCGTCTTGCAACGCAAGCATTCCGGCACGGTTTTCGCGAAGCTCATGACAGCTTGCAGGCGTGCAGCGGTCCGGGACACGCGGAGCCTGTCGCGGATTCACCGAATATCCAGTTGGTTGATCAGCACCACGATGCAGGGGCCCGGTTTGACCGAACGTCGGCGGTTGATAGCCAACGGCGCTTCGTGGCGCCCTGCACGCCCCACGGACAGCGGATTTTATGCGACATAAAGGTTAAACTTCCCACCTGTTGCCGAGTCGTCAGCCCGCCTTCAGCCATCTGCCCGCGAGCTGCTTCAGGACGTCGACTTGATAAGTGGCCAACCATGATTGACCAAAAATGATAGATGAAGATCTTTACCAGCAAGCTGCCGATGAGCTGAATACGGACAAACGCCGGCCGCACATCTGGGCCAGAGCCTGCGCTCTGGCCAGTGATGATCACGATGAGGCACGTTACCTGTACACCAACCTGCGTGTCGAGGAGCTGATTGCGGAGCGCGCGGCGGCCGAAGCATCTTCCCCATCCATGGGCGCTGGCGAGCTCGATCCAGTGGACGCCTCACTTGCCCTGGAGCCGCTCGACTTCGATGAGGACTCACCAGAGTCGATATCCACGCCCTCGGGCATGGATCAGGCTCCACGACCCGAGGTTGACGCCCTCACACTCAATTCCGCAGCCTCGGACGAGCTGGGCGATTTTGAGGCAGTGCAAAGCCGGAATTTCGAGGAAAGCTTTGATGTCAAACCCGGCTCGGACGCCGAGGGCGATGAGCAGGCCGTGGATGAGCTGGAACTGGAAGATGACTTTCTCGACGAGACGATCAATCTGACCTCCGAGCTGGACGGTACTGCCGTCTTCGAGCTGGACAAGGCCGATGCATCCGATGCCGATGACACTCTAAGCGATCACGGCATCGACGAGCAACAGACCGAACTCAGTGCCGACGAGGAACTGGAAGCATTACTCGGCGGCGTGTATGAAGCCGGCGCACCGGTCTCCACTGGCGCTGACGACAATGAAGCCGCCATGACAGCGGATTTCAGCGACGTTTCCGGCTCGCATGGCGTTCTGGACGACGATATGGCCTGGCTCGATGACGATCTGCACACGGCAGAGAATTCGGTCGTCCAGGAAGCCAGCGATGACCAGCCGTTGCAGACGGTCGCCGATGACAGGGAAGATGCCCTGACGCTGGAGGACTTTCACGATACAGACAGTGTGGCCAGAGAGCTCGAACGACAGGCTGCCGAGATCACCGGACAACCCGGTGACGTGGTGGCTGTTGGCGAGCAATCCTTGCACGATCATGAAAGTGCCAGTGACGAGGAACAACTGGCGCTGGTACTCGATGGCGATTCGACTGAAGGGGAGCCTGCCGATTCGAGTGATCCGACCGGACTGGATTCCATTTTCGACTCCATCGAGCAGGATGCCGACGAAGCCGTCTCCAGACTGTCCGACGAACCAGCTTCAGCGCAGCTTGACGACACGTCTGAACCGATAAGCGTTCCCGACGATGCGCAGGACAGCGAGATCCACGCCATCGATCTCGGTGACATCGACGAGCCTGGCGAGGACGATACGTCGGCCAGCGACACACAGGTTCAGGAGCCGATCCCTGCAGCCGCCATGTCAGCTGCCGCAGCAGGCGCTGCAGCCTTGTCAGACCGTACTCGTCCTGCGCCGACCGGTCCCGACACCGTGCGGGTACCCGATATCTCGGCAGCCTCTCTCCCCGCTGACCTGCCATCCTCGAACGAGGAGTTGCTCAGTCGACCCGAACTGCCACTTGACCTGACCGGAGAGCGCTCCAGCGGTTCTCCTTACAGTGTGCTGCGCCGTGGCGCACAGGCACAGGCTGTCAAGCGGGGCGTTTCCTGGTCTGCCCTGTTTCTGACTCTGCCCTTCCTGATCTACCGACACCTTTTCGGCACGGCAGTGATGTACGTCATCATGTCGCTGATACTGGTCGCCGGATTGCTGATCTCCGGCATGGCCTGGCTCGATGCAGGCGCCGCTGCCAGTGTCGCGATCAAGGCGAGTACGATCGGATTTGCCATCCTGTCCTTCATCGGCCTGCTGTATCTGCCATTTCGCCATGCCAATCAATGGCGTGAAGACAAGCTCGAACAACGAGGTTTCGAACAGGTTGCCCTGGTCCGGGACAGATCGCCCGGCAAGGCGATCACTCAGGCCAGAAATGCGGCAACACTCGATTAAATGTCTACCGTCCGCGAGTTTCGGACCTGCAAACGCCGAAGAGCCCTCATAAACCGGCTCGAGGCATACATTTGCCGCGCTGCCCGTCGTTATCCCTAATCAAGTCATCGCGCAAGAATGACGAGACGTGACCCACTGAGGTCACGTCAGGGCTGAACCATTTGCGACAGCCATTTAGGGGGCGCCGGGAAAGGGATTTCCCGGCTCCAGTTCCCTCGGTCAATACGCCTGTCTCTGCAGCCTCTAGCGAAAGGCATCATCCAGCTTCTCTCGAAGCAGATTCTTCTGCACTTTCCCCATGGTGTTACGTGGCAGTTCCGCCACGAATTCGACCTTCTTCGGCTGTTTGAAGCGCGCCAGCCTGTCTGCCAGGGCGGCAGTCAGGTTCTCCGCAGTCAGCCCGGCGGCCGCCGCCGAGCCATCGCGTACGACCACGGCAACCACCGCTTCACCAAAATCCGGATGGGGAACACCGACCACGGCCGACTCGGTCACGCCCGGTAACTCGTCGATCAGCAGTTCCAGTTCCTTGGGATAGATGTTGTACCCACCGGAGATGATCAGATCCTTCGATCGTCCGACGATGGTGACGTATTGACGTTCATCGATCGTGGCCAGATCCCCGGTAATGAAGAAGCCATCTTCCAGCAACTCCTCTCGTGTCTTTTCGGGCATCTGCCAGTAACCGGCAAACACATTGGGGCCACGTACGTGCAGGATGCCGACTTCACCCGTCGGCAAGGGCTCCGTGGTCTCGGGCAGGCAGACCCTCACCTCCACGCCAGGCAGGGCTCGCCCCACGGTGCCGGCAATGCGATCACCGTCCACCGGGTTGGAGGTGTTCATGTTGGTTTCCGTCATGCCATAACGCTCCAGTATTCGCTGTCCGGTTCGCGCTTCGAATTCACGATGGGTATCGGCCAGCAAAGGCGCACTACCGGAGATGAACAGACGCATATGACTGGCACACTCGCGCGTGAATCGCTCATCAGCCAGCAGGCGCGTATAGAAGGTGGGAACCCCCATCATGGCCGTGGCAGACGGCAGAGCCTGCAACACGGCATCGGTCGAGAAGCCCGGCTGGAAGATCATGCGTCCGCCGCACAACAGCATCACATTGCTTGCCACGAACAGGCCATGGGTATGAAAGATGGGCAAGGCATGCAACAGCACATCGGATGACGTGAATTGCCAGTACGAGACCAGCGTTTGTGCATTCGACAACAGATTTGCATGAGTCAGCATGGCTCCCTTGGATCGGCCGGTGGTGCCCGAGGTGTACAGAATGGCCGCCAGATCATCAGGCCCCCGTGCAACGATCTCCTGCACAGCCTCACAGGCGGATGCCTTGTCGATCAGACTGCCGCCACCCGCACCATCGAGCGTCAGCAACTGCGATGCACCGATCAGCCGCTCTCCCATGGCACGCTTCTGCGGATCCAGCACCAGCACCCGGGGAGTGGCATCACCGATGAAGTAATCGAGCTCTGCTTCCGTGTAGGCCGTATTGAGCGGCAGAAACACCGCACCTGTGCGGATACAGGCCACGTACAAGGCCAGCGCCGCGATGCTCTTCGACACCTGTACTGCAACTCTGTCTCCCGCATCGACACCGCGATCGAGCAGTACGGCAGCCATGCGCGCACTCAGATCGAGGAATGCCTGATCGCCGATGTCACCGTCTGCATTGCCAATGAACAGTTCACCGTTACCGGCCTTTCGGCCATCAACGATGGCATCGAACAGAACATTACTCATCCGGTCATTTTCTCCTTCATCTATATGTTTCTGAACTCAGGCTCTTCTGAGTGTACGTTTCGGACGGGCCAGCAAGGCATCCACTTCCTGAGACACCTTGACGACATTTTCATTGGCATAGGCTTCATGATTGTCTTCCACCTTGTCCAGATCATAGAGGTAGCTGACCATGACGCCGGCAGACTGCGACAAGCCCTTCCTGAACACATCCGCTGCGGGCAGTACCTGATCGAGACTGGCACCATTGCCCAGATGGAATCGCGCAACCGGGTCCAGTGGCAGCTTGTCCGCGCGCTTCTCGTTCTTCAGATAGTGGGCCGTCAGAAACTTCAGGTGTTCGTTATCACCCTCGATCAGTTCGAAGGTGTCCATGGCAGCGATGCGCTGTGCCGTCTGCAAGGCGTCATGCAGGCGCCCTTGTTCCTCAGCGACTTCGGACTCGGCAGCAGCGGGCTGCAACTCGGCGGAGTCCAGGGCCTTGTCGACCCAGCGCATCAGCCCCGGCACGGGTGACAGGGTTCTGTATATCTCCAGGTTCGGCAGCTGGCGAGACAGTTCCTGAGCCACCTGCTTGATCAGGAAGTTGCCGAAAGAGACCCCGGCCAGGCCTTTCTGACAGTTGGAAATGGAATAGAAAACGGCCGTTGTGGCTTCCTGCTGGGGCACGATGTCCCGAGTGGTCTGCAGGACTTGCCGGATGGAGGTGGGCGTCGAGCGAGTCAGCGCCACTTCCACGAATATAAGCGGTTCATCGACCATGGCCGGATGAAAGAATGCGAAACAGCGTCGATCATCCGGTTCCAGACGACTGCGCAGGGACGACCAGCTGTTGATTGCATGTACCGCCTCGTAGGCGATGATCTTCTCCAGAATACTGGCAGGGCTGTGCCAGTCGATCTCTCGCAGAACCAGAAAGCCTCGATTGAACCAGGAGCGAAACAGATGCTGAAAGTCGACATCGATGCAACGCAGTTCCGGATGCTCCCTGCACGCTGCAAGCAACTGAGCACGCATGCGCACCAGCTCGTTGGTGGCGCCCGGTACCCGGTTGAGCCTGCGCAGCAGCTCCTGCCGACGAGGCTCGACGCTCTCCATCAGAATCGACAGATTATCTGCCGACTTCTCCTCGGAATACCGCTGCGCCGCTCGCAGGGCATGTTCGGCATTGATGTCATAGCGATCAGCCATCAGTCGAAAGAACACCAGTTGCTCATCCGGATCTGCTGCCGCAAAACGATTCAGAAGGCCACGAGCCAGGCGATGACCGGACATCTCGCCTCGCTGGGACAGCAGTGCATCACACAGCTCGGACAACGAACCCTGCCCCTCGCCCTGATGTTGTGATTCGTCACGTGCGAAGACCGAACTGAGCAGCTCGGACAGATAGCTTATTCGACTCATCGTGCCAGCACCTCACTGGCACGGTTTCCGATGATGACTGTCATACTGCCTCTCCCATGACCTGGTCAGGCAACCATGTTGCCAGATCCGGCAGCAGGCACAAGATGACAATTGCCAGAATCATGCAGGCCACATAAGGCAGGGAGCCCAGCAGTATGGTCTTCAGCGGAATGTCCGGCGCAATACCATTGATGACATACAGGTTCAGACCGACCGGCGGTGAAATCAGGCCGATTTCCATGTTGATGGTCAGGATGACCGCAAACCAGTAGGGGTCGAATCCGGCGGTAGTGATGATCGGCAACAGTATCGGCGCGGCCATGAGAATGACAGCCACGGGTGGCAGAAAAAAACCGGCGATGAGCAGGAACACATTGATCATGCCCATCAGGACCCAGCGATTGACCTCCAGGGTACCGATATAGGTCGCTATCGACTGGGTGATGCTGAGACTGGACAGCATGTAGGAAAACACACCGGCAGCTGCGATGATGAACAGAATCATCACGCTTTCTCGCGTGGAATCCCGCAGCACCACCCACAGTGATGTCGGACTCCACAATCGGTAGATGATCACGGCAATCAGCAGGCACAGCAAGGCGCCGACAGCAGCTGTCTCGGACGGTGTGGCGATGCCACCGTACATCGCATACAGCACACCGGCAATGATCAGCAGAAACGGCACAACCCGTGGCAGGATCTCCACACGCTGCTTCCAGCTGTAGCGCCTGGCTTCCAATGCCCCGCCCCTGCCCTGTTGCCGCCAGGTCGTGAAGATAGACCAGGCCATGAACAGGGTCACCAGCAGCAGCCCCGGAAAGACACCAGCCAGAAACAACCGCCCAATGGAAGTCTCGGTCGCTATACCATAGACGATCATGGTGACCGATGGCGGTATCAGTATTCCAAGGGTGCCACCAGCGGCGATGGAACCCGCCGCCACACCATCAGGATAGCCTCGACGGCGCATCTCCGGTATGCCCATCTTGCCGATGGCCGCGCAGGTTGCAGGCGATGAACCGGACATGGCCGCGAACAGCGAGCATGCGCCCAGATTGGATATCACCAGGCCACCGGGCACCCGCGTCAGCCAGCGGTCGAGCGCCTCGTAGAGATCCGCACCGGCGCGGGTCGACGAAATGGCCGATCCCATGATGATGAACATCGGAATGGACAGCAATGCAAAGCTGTCCAGTTTGCCGAAGAAGATCTCCGGCATCAGTTCCAGTGAGCGAAGCCCGTCGAAGACAATCAGAAAACCGGCCGACACGATCAGCAGCCCGGTGGCTACCGAGACTCCGGAGAACAGCACCAGGATGGTGGAAATGGCGACGATTGCGCCTAGCAGCAGGGGATCCATCAGTGCGTCGCCTCGGGAAAGGGTTCATCGATGTTGCTGATGATCGCCATCAGATCGGCAGCCAGCTGCAACAGGTACAGGCCGAACCCCAGGGGCATGGCCAGGTACGGAATCCACAGTGGCGGCCCCCAGACCGTGTCTGATGACCAGCCCTTGCTCCAGGCAAAGTGCCACAGTTCGGCCGAGTAGAAGAGCATGACCCCGATGACACTGATTGCTGCCATCAGGGTCAGGCAGGCCAGGCCCTTGCGCATGAATACCGGCAACATTCTGGGCAGGAGGTCCACATTGACATGCCCCTTCAGCAACTGCACATAGGGCAGGCCGATCAGCGTGGCGCCAATCATCAGATAGATCACGGTCTCCGTCTGCCAGACGGTGGACGCATTGTTGATCTTGCGCACCCAGATCATCTGACAGGTGAGCAGCACCGACGCCAGAATCATGCTGGCCGACACTGCCCCACATACCTGCGACACAAAGGAGATCGCCCGCATCCACCATGGGTCTGCGGGCGAGCGTGTACGTTCAGCCATCATTCAACGGACAGCGCCAGGTCCAGCAACTCCTGTCCTTCGGGCAGATCTTCGACGAAGGACTTGTAGGAGGACTCCTGTGCCACGGCGCGCCAGGCCTCGAATTCCTCGGCAGACATCTCGGCTATCTCGACACCGGCCTCACGGAAGGTCTCGACCGAGGCGGCATCTTCCTTCTTCGCCTCTTCCAGATAGAAATCCTGCGCCTTCGCGGACGCCTCCCGCAACGCCGTCTGCTGGGCTTCACTCAGCCCATCGAAGGTACTCTTGTTCATCAGCAATGGCTGGTACATGAACCACAGGGCAACGTCCGCTGCCGGTGTATAGCACTTGACCTGCTCGTACAATCGATAGGACACAAAGGAAGACGAGGACGTGTTCGCCGCATCCAGTACACCGGTCTGCATGGCATTGTAGATTTCACTGGAAGCCATGGATGCGATCGATGCACCGGCCGAGGCCAGCATCTGCTCGAATGCCTTGCCCGCTGCCCGTGTCTGCAGACCCTGCACATCTTCCGGCGAGGTGATGCATTTGTCCTTGCCGGCAAAGCCACCCGCCAGATAGCCGTGCACCAGCACCATGACATCGTCCTCGGCCATGGTCTCTTCCAGCCTTTCCATGAACGGTGAATCGTTAAGACGCGCCGCATGATCATGGTTCTTGACCAGCCCCGGCATCAGCGTCAGATTGTAAGCCGGCTGCTGGCCACCAGCGTAGGACAGCGGCAAGACGGTCATGTCCAGCTGGCCTCTGGACAAGGGCTTGTATTGTTCACGTGGCGGAAACAAGGATTTGGAAGGAAAGATGGTGATCTCCAGATCCACCCCTGCCGCCGCGACCTCGTCAGCCACGATCTGTGCCACCTTGTGGCGAATATCCTGAGTGGACCACTGGTGAGACAGCCGCAATTCCTCGGCATTGGCAACGGCAGCGGATGCCAAGCCTGTCGCCAGTACCGTGGCAATACTGATTCGCTTGATACGCATTTCCTGAATCCTCTTGGTGGTGGTGATCTGTGGTGGTGATCTCGCGTCCGTGTATTCAACGGCTCGATAGTTGTATACAATATGAAGCCTGTTGAATGCAAGTGTTCTGACCCATGACGAGTATCCGGGAACAACTCGAACAGGCCATTCTGCTGGGAGAATTCAGTAGCGGTTCGCATCTGGATGAAACCCAGCTGGCAAGCCGTTTCAATGTGTCGCGCACGCCGATACGCGAGGCCCTCAAGCAACTGGTGGCCTCCGGACTGCTGGAACACCGCCCCAACCGCGGCGTGTTCGTACGCACCCCTTCCGTACAGGAACTGCTGGAAATGTTCGAGGTGATGGCAGAGCTGGAAGCGTTGTGCGTCAAGCTGGCAGCGCGCCGCTCCCGCAAGGCCGACATGCAGTCATTGCAGAATCTGGCAGACGCCTGCGAACAGGCGATGGAATCCGGCGATTGTGATCGCTACTATCACGCCAATGAACGTCTGCACAATGAACTGTACCGGCTCTCCGGCAACCGTTTTCTGGAACAGCAGGCTGCCGCCCTGCACCGTCGTCTGCAACCCTACCGTCGACTGCAACTGCGGGTACCGTATCGCATGCGCCAGTCAATGAATGAACACCGCATCATCGTGGATGCAGTGTGTCAGGGCCAGGCAGAGGTGGCCGCCGATGCCATTCGCTCGCACATCGCCATTCAGGGCGAGAAGTTCAATGACCTGGTAGCCGACCTGTCGGCCCTGAATACCGGCAGCTGATGAGCGACCAATTACAGGAAGTGATCCGCCGAGCGCTCGGCGGCCTCCTGTTCTCACTCAAGCGGTGCGCTGGCGCCACAGAACGATCAGATTGGGCAACACCACCAGCAGCAACATGAGTAACATGGCGCCGAAGAAGGCTCCACTCAGCTGATAGCGACTGGCCAGAAACTGACTGAGCAGCGGCGACAGGAACTGACCGAGAAAGACGGCTGTGGAAATGCCGCCGGAGGCGCGTCCGCGCATCGACGCAGGCACCTTCGACATCAGCCAGATGGTGAGATTGGGGAAATTGAAACCCAGTGCCACGCCGATCAACGGCATGCTGGCATACATGGTGACGAGAGAGCGGGCCTGGGAGAGCAGGAAGAAGCCGGTCGCCAGACACAGAAAGCTGCCCAGCAGTATCTGACGATTGCCGAATCGAGCACGCAGACGCTGATAATTGGCCGAGGCTACCGACGAGCAGATCTGACTCAGCACAACGGCAAAGCCTGCCACCTTCAGGCTGTCCGCACCCAACTCCAGAGACAGGAACGGCAACTGCGTCGGAATGAAATAGAACAGCAGCATGGTCACGAAGCCCAGTGCGTAGATGAACATGGCATGAGCCACCGGGAATCTGCCGCCATCGATACCCGGTTCGTCCCGGTTCGGTGGTGGTTTGCTGACATACCGATGAACAAGCGGCAGCAGCAGCACCGGCACCAGATAGACGGCAAACGGCGCTCGCCAGGACCAGTCGGCCAGGATGGAACCTGCCGAAATGAACACGATACCGCCAGCGGCCATGGCCGACGACTGGATGCCCATTGCCCGATCACGCTCCGGCCCCTGAAAATGGTCGGTGAGCAAGGCCATGGATGACACCATGATCATGCCGACCGCCCCGCCCAGCAGCAAGCGGCTGAACAGCAGCCAGCTCAGATCATTCAGCCACAGGCCGGCACTGCCCGCTGCGATATAGACGAGAACGCCCAACTGCAGCAGGACACGACGGCCAAAGCGGTCCGCCAGAATACCGGCCAGCGGTGCCGTGATGGCAATGGCCAGTCCCGGTATGGTCAGGATGAGCCGGGTCAGATAGTCGGCATCCGGATGATCGGAGAAATGCGCCAGCAGTCCCGGCAGACCGGGCGCGATGGTCGCGCCGGCCATAACGGTCAGACTGGCGCAGGCCAGCAGCACCGGCAGCAGGAACGGGGAACGTCGCAACAGGACGGTTGACATTGGCAGCAGTCTGAAAGTGTCTAGCGCACTTCACGACGGGAAAGGCGACGTTCCAGCCAGCGCACACCGGCGGAGACGATCAGGATCAACACCAGATATTCGAGGATCAGCACCGTATAGGTTTCCAGCGGCCGATACTCGGCCGTGACCATCTCGTTGGCTCGTCGAGTCAGCTCCTCCATGCCGATGACAGACACCAGCGAGGACATCTTGAGCATGTAGACCAGCTGATTGCCCAGCGGCGGCAGCACCCGACGCAAAGCCTGCGGCAGCACGACATAGCGCATGCGATCGATGTAGCCCAGCCCCAGCGAATCGGATGCCTCAATCTGCCCGCGATCGATGGACTGGATACCGGCGCGAAAGATCTCCGCTTCGAAGGCACTGTCCGATAGCGCCAGCGCGACCACCCCGGCCCAGAAGACGTTGATGGTGATTCCCAGCATGATGGGAAGGCCGTAATAGACCCACAGGATGAGTACCAGTAACGGCACCGCTCGCACGAGCTCGACATACAGTCGGTTGAAGCCCCGCGCCACGGGGTTCACGGACAGACCCGGCAAGGCCACCAGCAGACCGATGACCACCGAGATCACGATGGCAGTCAATGACAGCAGGATCGTGTACTTCAGCCCACCGAGCATGAACAGCAGATTGGCTCGTCCCGCGTCGGTCATGGGAGAGACCACGTACCATTGCAGTTGTCCGGCACAGCCGCTCAGCAGCAGTGTCAGTAACAGCAGCAGGCAGCAGCCGCGGTGCTTGCGCATGGCAAGGCCAGCCTTCCTTGAAATGGTGTGCATCAGTGTTGCAGTATCTGCTGAAGGAAGAGCCGCCCTCTTTCGCTCTCGGGGTTGGAGAAGAATTGCGCAGGAGTGGATTGCTCGACGATGACTCCGCCATCCATGAAGACCATGGTATCGGCGACCTTGCGTGCAAACCCCATTTCATGAGTGACCACCATCATGGTCATGCCGGTTTCGGCCAGCTCGATCATCACATCCAGCACCTCGGAAATCATTTCCGGATCCAGCGCCGAGGTCGGTTCATCGAACAGCATGATGGCCGGCTCCATGCACAGGCTGCGAGCGATGGCTACGCGCTGCTGCTGCCCACCGGAGAGCTGCCCCGGGTACTTGTCGGCCTGTTCCGGTATGCGCACCCTCTCCAGATAGTGTTGTGCCAGGGATTCTGCCTTGTCACGCGAGAGCTTGCGAGCCCGCAGCGGGCCCAGCATGAGATTCTCCAGTACCGACAGGTGCGGAAACAGATTGAACTGCTGAAATACCATGCCGATATGGGTGCGTGCCTCTCGCAGGGCCTTGCGACTCTTGCCCAGCTCCGTGCCATTCACGACAACCTGTCCGCCATCATGCTGCTCCAGCTGATTGACGCAGCGAATCAGAGTCGATTTGCCCGAGCCGGAAGGTCCGCAGATGACCATGCGCTCACCGGCGCAGACCTCCAGACTGACATCGGTCAGAGCCTGGAAATCGCCGTAATGTTTGGTCAGATTCCTGATCTGAATGACTGGTGTAGACATCGGCCGATTGTAGCGCAGTACGATGGTCCGCAAAAACAAACCGTAAATCACCTCAATGGGTATACTGCCGTAGTCCAACCAACACTAGTAACAGAATCATGCTGGCAAGACTCAAGAAACTGGTAGGCAACAGCATCAGCTCCACGGTCATGACGCTTCTGATGGCCGGCACCCTGTGTCAGTCTGCCATGGCCGCCGATTCCGTATTGGCCGATATCCTGGCCAGCGGCACCCTCAAGGTCGGCACCACGGGCGATTGGGACCCCATGACACTGAAGGACCCGGCCACCAACAGCTACAAGGGTTACGATATCGATGTCGTGACAAAACTGGCAGAAGATCTGGACGTCAAGCTCGAGCTGGTTCCCGCTGACTGGAAAACGCTGGTCAATGGCATCACCTCCGGCAAGTATCACATGACAGGCAGCGCCTCCATCAGTGCCAGCCGTGCCAAGGCAGCCGGCTACACCGACAGCTATTTCTCACTCAGCACCGTGCCGCTGACTCTGGCCATCAACGCCGAGCGCTTTACCGACTGGGACGATCTGAACCAGCCGGAAGTCACCGTAGCGGCCACGCTGGGCACCACTCAGGAGCAACAGGTCAAGACCTTCTTTCCCGACGCTGCCTACAAGATCATCGAAGCCCCGGCCCGTGACTTCCAGGAAGTGCTGGCTGGACGCGCCGATGCGCACATCACCTCCAACGTGGAAGCGTTCAAACTGGTGGCCAAATATCCGCAGATGATGATTGTGCCCGTCAAGGAAGCACGAGCCCGTACCCCCGTTGCCATGCTGGTGCCGCAGGAAGACCAGATCTGGATCAACTACCTCAATACCTGGATTCGCCTGCAGAGCGAACGAGGCTTTTTCGACGAACTTGCCACCAAGTGGCAACTCAGCAATTGATCAACCGAACCGACGAGTGAACGATCATGTTTGAAGCATTACCGGAACCCAAGGCAGATGCCATCCTGAGCCTGATGGCGGCATTCAGGGCAGATACCCGTCCCAACAAGATGGATCTGGGGGTGGGGATCTACAAGGATTCTGCCGGCAAGACCCCGGTCATGCGTGCCATCAAGAGCGCGGAAACCCGTCTGCTGGAATCCCAGGACACCAAGGCCTACGTCAGCCCGACAGGTAGTGCGCCGTTCTGCGCAGCCATGATTGCCCAGGTCTTCGGCAAGGATGCAGACACCTCGCGCATTCGTGCTGCGCAGTCCGTTGGTGGCAGCGGCGCCTTGCGTGTACTGGCCGACCTGCTGAAGGAAGGACGACCGGATGCCGAGATCTGGGTTTCCGACCCCTCCTGGCCCAACCATGTGCCGCTGATGAAAGCGGCCGGCTATTCACTGCAGAACTATCCCTATTACGATGCCGCCACCGGACAGGTACGTATCGATGACATGCTGGCCACCCTGAGCAAGGCAAAGAGCGGCGATATCGTTCTGCTGCACGGCTGCTGCCACAACCCCACCGGCGCTGATCTGAGCACGGACGAGTGGAACCGAGTCATCGACCTGCTCCTCGAGAAGGACCTCTTCCCCTTTGTCGACCTGGCCTATCAGGGATTCGGCGATGGACTGGAAGAAGATGCCGCCGCTGTACGCCTGATGGCCAGCCGGGTACCCGAGATGGTGGTCGCTGCCAGTTGCTCCAAGAACCTTGGTCTGTACCGCGAACGTGTCGGTGCCGCGATGCTGCTGGGCAAGAACGAAGCCGACGCCACCCGTGCCCACGGTCGACTGGGCAGCGTCATTCGCGCCAATTACTCCATGCCACCCGATCACGGCGCCAACACCACCGAAATCGTGCTGAGCGACGACGGTCTGAACAATGAATGGCGGGAAGAACTGGAAGCCATGCGTCAGCGCATGGTCGGACTGCGCCAGGCATTTTCAGAAGCCCTGCGCAAGCGCTCCAATTCAGACCGCTTCGATTACATCGCCGCACAGAAGGGCATGTTCAGCCGCCTGCCGCTTTCCACGGCGCATATCGACAGCCTGCGCGAAGATCACGCCATCTATATTGTCGGTGATGGCCGTATCAATGTCGCCGGTCTGCCGGAAGGGGGTCTGGACAAGCTGGCCGATGCCATCTGCACCGTTCTCGGCGATGACTGAACCATCGGATTGCTGAGCTGATCAGCGTCTGGCAGCTCCCGGTCTGATGACCGTGGAGCTGCCGCCCGATCCATGACTCATCAACGCTTCTGCTGTTGATCGAGGGGACAGGCATTGCGATGCCGAACACCTGCAGAGTCCTCCTTGGCCGACTGAAACGAGGCGCCCCGGGGGATCAGACTCCCCGCCTGCGGCACGTCAATCAGTTCGCCGGCAATGTGAACTTCTCATCCGGCAGATCCAGATACGCTTCGACACCTGCCGCCGCGATGACCGTCACGGTGCCGGCTTCGGTGTCCTCGATGGTCAAACCGCCGAACTCCACCATCACCTGCACCGTGCCGAAGGGCACCTCGGCAGCCACCGAATCGACATCCACCTGCTCCGGTTTCTGCACACCGATGGTGACGGTGACCTGCATGTCATCGCGATTCAGTCCCAGAGTGCGGAACAGCGTCAGCGAGCTGTGATGGAGTGCATCGTGCACGGCTCGTCGAGCTGCCTTGGTGTAATCCTCACCGTAGAGATCATTGCCGGTGCCCATCTCCAGGATGATTCGCTTCAAGCTCATGACTGTTCTCCGGACGCGGGCTGCTCATCGATATCCAGGTACACCACGGCGACTGCATTGGCCATGACTGTCGTGTTTCCGGTCTCACGGTTGACGATATCGAGCCCGCCCTTGACCACATTCACCTGCGCTCGACCGTACGGAAGCACGTCTGCCACGGTCTGACGATTTACCGCATCGGGGTCAGCCACACCGATTTCCACGTCCACTTCCATGGACTCTCGCGGGTAGCCGAGCGCAGGCGCGATGGATATCGAGTTGTGCCACAGCGCATCCTTCAACGCCCGAACGGCAGCCTTCGTATAGTCCTGCCCGCGCAAGTCGGTTCCCATTCCCATTTCGATCAACAGTCGTTTACGTGCCATGGTTCTGATTCATTGAATGTTCGATTGTGCAGATGAACTGATAGTCGGTGAACTGATCGACAAATGCAAACTCCCGCACCTCGACAATCGCAAGCTCATCGGCAATCCGGTCAACATTTCATACTCTGATTTCACCAATGCTTGTCCAAAGCATCAACAATACTGATAATGTTCGTCACGGTAGGCCTCTGGCCGACTGACACCCGGCAAGCCATTGCACGACGCATCGATGTCCGTTCAGAGCTTGCATGAACCCCGAAAGACTTGGAGAGAGACTTGAAACAGACCCATCTGACCAGACTGGCAGCTGCCGTCGTACTCGGCCTCGGACTCAGCAGCGGTGCACAGGCCGCCGAATGCATCGCACCGGCCAATCCCGGCGGCGGCTGGGATTTCACCTGTCGTTCCATCAGCAAGATCATGTACGACATCAAGGCCGTCGATGACCCCATTCAGGTGACCAATATGGCGGGTGGTGGTGGTGGCCTGGCCTACACCCACGTTGTCACCGAACGTGCCGATGATGCGGAACTTATCGTCGCCGCCTCCTCGGCCACCGCCACTCGCCTGGCGCAGAATGCCTTTGGCGGAATGACCTCCGATCAGGTTCGCTTCCTGGGTGCCATCGGTGCCGACCCCGGTGTCATCGTTGTCGCCAAGGACGCGCCCTATCAAACCCTGAATGACTTGCTGGATGCCGTCAAGGCTGACCCATCCAAGGTCGCCTTTGCTGGCGGTTCTGCCGTAGGCGGTTTCGATCACCTGAAAGTCCTGATGGCTCTGGGCCGCGCCGGCTTCGACGACATCACCAAGGTCAAGTACATCGGCGTGGATGGCGGAGCCGATGCCATCACCCAGACCATCGGTGGCTTCACCCAGGCGATGACTGGCGACATTTCCGAAGTGGTCGGCTTCCTCAAGGCCGGTGATGTTCGCGTCCTGGCATCGTTCACCGATGAGCGTCTGCCGGGGGAATTCAGTGACATTCCCACTGCAAAGGAACAGGGTATCGATGTCGTCGCCGTCAACTGGCGCGGACTGTATGTCCCCAAGGAGATATCCGATGACGACTACAACAAATGGGCCGATGCCCTGACGGCGGTCGCCGAATCCGATGAATGGGCCGAGCAGATGACGGCCAATGGCCTGGCTCCCTTTACTCGTATCGGTGCCGACTTCCAGGGCTATGTGGACGGTGTCATCGAGGAAATTCGCACCTTGTCGAAAGAGATTGGCGTTATCCAGTAAACGCCCCGTCCTGCGCCATGCCCGGCCACGATCGGCAAGGATGCCGTGGCTGCGCCAGCCAGGCAGATCTCCCTGTAACCCGCCGGCAGGAACACCGGCGGGGCTTGACGACCATCGATTCTGTCTGTTCAGAGCCCGGCCTGCCTTGACTGCCTGCGTCTTGGTCAGCCCCACTCCGGTACTTTCTGCCGCTTCCCGTTTCAACCCGTGTGCGAGATGATATTCAGCCATGAGTGATCGTTTGTTCGGACTGATCGTCCTGATTGCCTCTGTCGCCTATTTCATGGCAGCAGCGAATATTCAGACAGGTTTTCTGGTGGACCCGGTCGGTCCCAAGGTGTTTCCACGTCTGGTCAGCGCCATTGCAGCACTGTGTGCTCTGCTGATCATCCTCAAACCCGATGACGAGCCCAGCTGGCCCGGCGCGGCTACCTGGTTCAAGCTGTTGCTGGCCCTGCTGGTGCTGATCGCCTATGCCTATACCCTCAAGCCACTGGGCTTTCTGATTCCCACGGCCATCGCCGCGGGTGTGCTGAGTTTCCAGATCCATTCGCGCCCCGTATCGGCGCTCCTGACCGGCATTGGCCTGTCCGGCGGACTGTTCATACTGTTCAAGTTCGCACTCGGACTGAGTCTGTTTGCAGTGCCTCGCAGTTGGATGGGGGGCTAGATCATGGAAACCTTGTCGCTGCTCGCCCAGGGCTTTGCCGTTGCCCTGACACCCACCACTCTGGCACTGGCCGTTGCCGGCTGCATCATCGGCACCATGGTCGGAGCCTTGCCCGGTCTTGGCCCGTCCAACGGTGTTGCCATCCTCATTCCACTGGCTTTCTCACTGGGGCTGGATGCCACCGAAGCCCTCATTCTGATGACCAGCGTCTACTACGGCGCGATGTATGGTGGACGCATATCATCCATCCTGCTCAATATTCCCGGGGATGAACCGGCGCTCATGACCACGCTCGATGGCTACCCCATGGCCAAAGCCGGGCGCGCCAGTGATGCCCTGGTACTCTCCGGTGTGGCGTCCTTCGTCGGGGCCATGCTGGCCACGATCGGCCTCATGTTTCTCGCGCCCATGCTGGCCAGGGTTGCCTATCTGTTCGGCCCCTCCGAGTACTTCGCCCTGTACCTGCTGGCCTTCTCCACGCTGGGAGGCATTGCCTCGGACAACCAGCGCAAGGCGGCCCTGGCCGCCTGTATCGGTCTGGGCATTGCGATGATCGGACTGGACAATTCCACCGGCATGGGACGCTTTACCGGCGGTAACCTGCACCTGATGGACGGCGTGGATTTCCTGGTAGCCATCGTTGGCCTGTTTGCGGTGTCGGAAGTCTTCATTTTCATCGAGAGCCACGGCCGTGCATCAGCCATCGGGGTCAAGCTCGACGCCATAACCATCCCCTTCAAGGACATCGCACGTTCCTTCGGCACGATGCTGCGCGCCTCGGTGGTCGGATTCATTGCCGGCATATTGCCCGGGGCAGGTGCCTCTCTCGGCAGCTTTCTGGCCTACATGGGGGAAAAGGCCTGGGTACGTGACAGCAGTCGTTTCGGCAAGGGCGACCCACGCGGGGTCGCCGCTCCCGAGGCCGGCAACAATGCAGCGGCAGGTGGCGCACTGGTGCCCATGCTGACACTGGGCGTTCCCGGTTCCGGCACTACCGCCGTGCTGCTGGCGCTGTTGATGACACTGAACATCACGCCCGGCCCGCTGCTGTTCACCGAACGCCCGGAAGTGGTCTGGGGTCTGATGGCAGCCCTGCTGATTGCCAATATCGTGCTGCTGATTCTGAACGTGCCCATGGTACGCATCTTCGTCAAGGTACTCAGTGTGCCGCCCTGGATCCTGTTGCCGGGTGTCTGCATGGTGTCCTTCGTGGGCATCTACTCCCTGTCCGGCAGTTACTTCGACCTGGTACTGATGATCCTTTTCGGCCAGCTGGGCTACTTTCTGCGTAAACTCAACGTACCAACCGTACCGATCATCCTCGGCATTCTGCTGGGCAATCACATGGAAGACAGCCTGCGGCGCGCCATGGTCATTTCCGGCGGTGACTGGAAGTATCTGTTCCAATCCGGCATTGCCATCGGATTCTGGATAGCGGCGGTCACCGGTTTTGTCGCACCGGTATTCCTGCGACGATTTCTCAAGAAACCCCAGGCACATATCACATGATTTCCCGTACTCGAGTCCTGGTGCCATCCGGCGTTCTGGGTCTCGGTTTTGACAGCGAAGCGCTGGCCAGAGCGGTGGCTCTGTCCCCGAATGTCATTTGCATCGACGGCGGCTCCACCGACAGTGGCCCCTATTCCCTCGGCACCAGCACGTCCAAGTATTCGCGCGCTGTCTGTGTGCGCGAATGGCGTCAGTTGATGCAGGCCCGTGCCGCACTTGGCATACCGCTGATCATCGGCTCTTCCGGTACCTGTGGCAGCGATGACATGGTCAACTGGATGCTGGACATCACCCGGGAGATTGCCGCAGAGACCGGGCAAGACCATGATGCAGCGCCTCTCAAGGTCGCGCTGCTTTATACCGAACAGAACAAGACGAATCTGCAGGAACAACTGGCGCAGCAGCGCATCAAACCGCTGGAACCCGCCGTGCCGCTCGACCAGGCCATTCTGGACAGTTGCACCCACATCGTAGCCCTGGCCGGTGCCGAGCATATCCAGGCCGCCCTGGCTACCGGTGCCGATATCATCATCGCCGGACGCACCACCGATACGGCCGTGGTCAGCGCTCTGCCTCTGGCACGCGGCTGTCATCCCGGTGCCTGCTGGCACGCAGCCAAGATTGCCGAGTGTGGTGCCTTGTGCTCCACCCACCCCACCAGCGGCGTGATCGTCGTGGATATCGACGATACCGGTTTCACCATCTATCCAACGGCCGACCAGGCTCACTGCACCCCCCACTCGGTATCGGCCCACATGCTCTACGAGAACACCGATCCTTTCATCCTGTATGAACCGGGTGGCCATCTGGATGTACGTGAAGCCCGCTATGAGGCGCTGGACGATACCCGGGTCAGAGTCACCGGCTCTCGCTGGATACCCACCCAGCCCTATACCGTCAAACTCGAAGGAGCACGGCTCGGTGGCTTCCAGACAACCCTGCTGGCCCTGTTGCGCAGTCCTCGCTATGTGGCCAACGCCAGAGCCTGGGTAAAGCGTCTGGAAGGGCATCTGCATCGTGAGATCAGCGCAAGCCTGTCACTGTCGGAGACTGCCTTTCAGCTGGACTTTCGCCTCATCGGTGAAAACGCCACGCTGGGTGAGCTGGAAACGCAGACTTCGACCGGTCATGAAACCGGTGTGCTGCTGATCATCACGGCGGAGACGCAGGAAATGGCCAACGAAATCGGCAAGCTCAGCAATCCCTTTCTGCTGCACTATCCGCTGACGGACGATGAATCGCTGCCGACATTCGCCTTCCCCTACTCCCCGGCACAGACGGCACGTGGCCCCCTGTACGAGTTCTGCCTCAATCACATTCTGGAACTGGACGAACCGATGAGCGCCGTACGACTCGAGGAGGTCCTGGTATGAAAGTGAGCGATCTGGCAGACAGCGTGCGCTCCAAGAATGCCGGACCATTCTGGGTCACCATAGATATCTTCTGTGGCAATGAATCCGCCTTTCACAGCATTCGGGACAGCTTGCAGACAGAGCAGATTGCCACCGCACTGGGTCAGCCGACCAGCGCTGTCAAACGGTTCGACATCGACGATCTGAACGTCGTCAAGTTCAGCGTGCACCGCCCGGTTGTGCAGGGTCACCCACTGGACAGAGACCAGCATGGCGCACAATGGTCCATGCTGATCGAAGAGCTCGAACTGCGCGATTAGCGGCTCCATCCACCTGCCCATCCAGGGAACAGGTGGCAGACCGCCCCTCAGCTATGCATCCAGATCGGTACAGTAGGAATAGAATGTGGTGGTGGCCGGCCAGTCGCTGAACACCGCAGTGACTCCCACATCCCTTGCCAGCACGTCGAGCACTCGCAGCGTATCGCCGTCATCGTCGATCACCGGGCTGACACTCGAGTAGTAGAATCCTCCGCCCTCGTTCAATGAACCGGAACGCTCCAGCGTCCAGGTGATCAGTTTCAGCCCCCTGCTGCTGGCTTCGCTGGCATACACCGACGGCACGATGTTCTGCTGATCATCCAGCGTGACCAGAAACGGGATGGGAGGCGCCAGATACTGGACTCCCTGATCGACAAGCTCCTGCATGCTCGGGTTGAACGTGGTCGCGTCTGCCGGATCGAATCCTTCCACGGTATAGCGATCATCCAGAAAAACCGCCTGCTCACCGAATTCCGGTGTCTCGGTAATCCAGTACAACACGTCTTCCAGCTGAAAGGACTGAGGATAGACGCGATCGGCACTGATACCGGCTGCGGTGTAGTCGTCGATCAACTGCTGCGCATAGGCCGCCTGGGTGTAATCGCCTTGATACGGCATGTCCACCGCAGCTTCCTTGAGTTCCGGTGTCATGGCAACACCGTATTCATCGAACAGGGCAATGCTTTCGCGATGCGTGATCAGGGTACCGTAGTCAGTGGCCTCGTCAGTCGTCCAACCGGGAGTTCCTGCCAGATATTCCGCCAGCGTCGGCGCGGCAGAGTCGGCACCGTCACGCTTGGCGCGCAGTGTGCGGAACTCGGCCAGTGTCAGATCGCTGGTGCAGCACTGCACATCCTGATAAGGCGTTGCACTGTCCATGTCCGGGGGCACGGTACATTTCTGTGCCAGATCCGTGGTGAGAATGTCGGTGGTGGTGTGCAGATCGCACTGCGAATGCCGGCAGACCAGCTCTCGATCGCTGGTGAAGGTGACATCGCATTCGATGACCCCCGCGCCCTGCTCGGCCGCCGCTCTGTAGCCTTCGACGGAATGTTCAGGGTACTGAAAGGGCGCACCACGATGCGCGATGGAAAACGCCTGTGGCCGGATAGCGGATACATCGCAGCTTTCCAGTCGGGATCTGAGCTCTCCTTCGGGAAGTTGTGCTACCAGCGATGCGGGGCGCTCACCCAGCACCACGGCTTCGACCGCAAAGCCATCCTCGTTGCCGGTATCAATCGGGTCGTTGTCCGCATCATCGTCGCTGCTGCAGGCTGTCAACAGCAACAGCAGACTCAGGCACGCAGTCCTGTACAGTTTGCACTTCATCGGCTCACCCCTTCCGGCTCTGGATCTGGATCGATCTCAAGGTGGTTACTACAATGACATGATCATTGCAGCAACCGCAAGGATTATCCTTGCGGCCGGAAAGGGTGTGTCAGCCTGACTATCGGCTCAGCAGCGAGGCGATCGTCTTGTTGTTGGCGTCAGCTTCGGTCTCGCCCAGGAAAACCAGACTGCCTGTCTGACCAGGTGCAAAGAAGACCACGCCATTGTAGGTATTGCTGTTCCAGGTAAAGCTCAGCAGGGAAACGTCGCCGAAGTTGGAAATGCTACCGTCGATGGGCACTGCGAAACTCTCTTCGCCGGCTTCATTGAGCAGAACCGTCCGACCGTCCGCATTGTTGCCACTGAAAGTGATTTCAGTACGGAGAACCGTGCAGACATCTTCATTGTTGCAGTAACGATGGTTGCCGGTCCAACTGCCCGCTATATCCGCAGCATTGGCAGGTGCCAGATCACCAGCGACGGCAAAACCCAGGCTGACGTCCGCGCCTGAAAGACTGGTGATGGTCTGACCATTGATGATGTTCAGATCGAATTCCGTCGGCGCAATCACATCGGCCAGTTCACCCGGTTCACCGGCTGCGAAAGAACCCTCACCCGCCGGGGTATTGGCCGGATGCGTGTAGGAGCGCAGCGATCCGTTGAAGGTATCCCCGGCGCCGATGTCCCCGAACAGGGAGTTGGCCGAGCCATTCGCTGCCAGCGCAAGACCCGAAAGGTTGTTGTCATTGTCGATGACATATACACCGTTGCCAGAGCCGAAATCACCGATATAGGCGCCCGCCTTGGTTGCAGCCGCCGGGCCTGAATTGCCATCGGTGCTGCCACCATCCGTCGCCCCACCATCCGTACCACCATCAGTTCCACCGTCCGTGGCGCCACCGGTCGTACCGTCAGTTCCGCCGGTATCACCATTGGAATTTGAATCACTGCTACTGGAACAGGCTCCCAGTGCGAAAACCATCGTTGATACAGCCAGAATGTTCTTGATCATTGGATATCCGTTTACTTGTTGAACTTGCCGTAGATTGACAGCGCAGTGTCATTATCGTGTGCAACGACTTGCCTGTGTGAGAACTGCGTCTCATCGAGTAGTCCATCGAACAGCCGATAACTCTGGCATGTCCAACTCACTGATGACCATTTCCCTGCAGGCGCGCTGGCAAGTCCGACATGTGCTCTGGCTGTTGTTGCTGAGTTTACAACTGTTGGGGCTCCCGGATACGAGTATTGCCGCCATATACACTTGTCCTGCAGCGGATGGAAGCACCATATTTCAGGATCGCCCCTGCCCGCAGAAGGCGAGTGCCGGGACCGATAGCCGTGCTGTTCGAAAACTGCCATTCGACATCCACCCTTCCTGGTTCGAGCTTCCCGAGCAGGCCGAAGAACGCGCCTTCTGCGATCGGCGGCGTTGTGAATGCGGCTTGCACGAACGAGAGCATGGCAGCGCTCTGGCTCGTGCCGTGGCCGATGCGCTCTACATGGACGGTGGCTGGCATCGGTATCAGGTCAGCTATCAGCTGTGGCGCAACGAACCGGCCGCCTCCGCACGAAACCCGCAGCTGAATGCCGCCATGCAGGAGGCCGCTTGCAGCGTCATGATGTCACAGCAATTGCTGCGCGATTTTTCCGATGAAGTGAGCGAAGAACTGCGCCACCGGGTCCGATCCGCCGAGGAACGCGGATTCGACGAAGCCGGCCCTTGCGAGGCCGATGTCGAGCAGGCATGCGACTATCTGGACTCTGTGGAGCTGTATCAGCGTCTGCTGCTGGACGCCAGGGCACTGCAGTCGCCACGCGAACTGATCACCAGTAACGAACGCCTACCAGTTGATGAGTGACCACCTGCCTTCGATTCGTCTGCTACTGATGGTGCGATCACGATAGGCCGGCGAAGGAGTCGCTCGATCTCCGTTCTCCCGGATCATTCTGACGATTCGCAATCGCGCGTTGATGGACTTGTCTGCATTGGTTACCCGAATCTGGTCGATACTGATATCGAGTTTCGAGAACTGTGACATGAGCTGTCGGAACAGCGCGTTCTGACCGGAAGGCTCGGTCAGGGACTCCACCACCGCCACATCGTTGTCCTCGATGGCCCTGCGCAACCGATCGAAGCGCTCGATGACCTGATCGAAATCGCTGTCGCTGACCGGTGTACGGGCGTCGATCAATGCGACTCTCCAGCGGCTTCGCAAGGATTTCAGTTCCGCATCATTGCGGTCCAGAGAGGCCGCCTCATCCAGAGCCGCTTCGGCCTCGTCCAGCAAGCCCTCATCCAGACGGAGCTCAGCGGTACTCAGAGCCTGTGCCAGTTGCTGACGTCGCGCCCGCAGGCGAGCCCGTCGATCGGTTTCGAGCGCCTCCAGTCTTGCCTTTTCCGCAGCAGCTTCGGTTTCGGCAAGCCGGCGTGCCTCTTCGGCAGCAGCCTCCTGCTTCTGCAGGCGAGCAGCCTCAGCCTTCTCACGAGCCGCTTCAGTCGCCAGTTCCAACTGATCGTCCGTCGAGCCCGTTTCCGTCAGTCCTGCCTGCGTCGGTGCAGCACTGTCCACACCGGCAGATGCGCGTTCACCAGCGTCCGTCCCGGCCGTGGCGGCATCGCCCGACCCGGAAGAGCGAGCCTCCCCTGAATCAACCGAGACCTGCCTGTCCGAGGCCGCCGGGTCTGTGCGCGTCGAGGCACCTTGCTTGTCAGGCCCCACATCGTTGATGACCAGCACCAGCCAGGACATCGCCAGACCACTGGCAATAACCAGAGGAGCCAGCCAGTACAGTGTGCGAAAACGCTTGCTTCTCTGGCTACGGCCTCGCGTCTGCGTTCGCGCCGCCAGTCTCTGCGTGGGACGCCGATCTTCGCTGTCTCGCCCGTGAAAGGCTCTGGCCCCGGACCCTCTGCCCGCATTGCCTCGTCGGTCTCGCACTGCCCTGATTTCCGGCGGCACCGCTTCATCCAGCATGGATATACCACCCAGGGAGTCATCGGAAGCGGTGACCTTGTCAGCCAGATCTGTTTCATCAGGCGTCACCTTGCGCGTGATCCGGGCACTGATCCTGTCGCGAAACAAGGCCGGAACCCAGTCTGCGAGGGTCTGCGGACGATCGGCAATACGGAACGCCAGCGCCCAGTCGATGGCGCTCAGAAATTCCTTCGAGTATCGCCCCTGCCCCAACAGCCCAGCCGGCAACAGAGGATCCTTGCCGCCATTGAGCAGGGCGGACCCGCGTTTGACGCTGTCAACCGGTTCGCAACCGGTCACCGCAAAATACAACACGGCACCCAGCGCATAGATATCCGTCCAGGGACCCTGCTGCTGGTCACCGTCGCCGCTGTACTGTTCCAGCGGTGAATAACCGGCCGATACCAGCGCCGTATGAACATCGCTGGCAGCCTGCGCCGAATTGCGGGCCGAGCCAAAATCCAGCAGCACCGGGGAGCCATCGTTGCGCACCAGGATATTGGCGGGCTTGATGTCACGGTGAACGAAGCCATGTCGATGAATTTCGGCCAAACCCTTGGAAATCGGGCGGATCAGCGCCTTGAGCGCTTTCTCGGTGGCGTTCTCCGGCTTCTGCAAGTGCTCCCGCAGATCGCTGCCCTCTTCGAACTCCATGACCATATAGGCCGTGTCATTGAGTTCGAACACCGACATTACCCGAACAATGTTCGGATGCTTGAAGCGCACCAGATTACGCGCTTCACGGATGAAACTCTGCACACCGTCTCTGGCAGCGTGTTCCGACTGGCTTGTGCTGCCTTGCGTCTCCGAGTCGCCACCCGGCAACAGTACCCGATACTCCTTGATGGCGACCAGCACATCCAGATTGGTATCGGTAGCCAGATAGATGACACCAAATCCCCCACGCCCAAGGATTCGCTCGACGCGATACCAATTGAGCATCTCTCCATGACGGAGTGATCGATAAGGGGCGTTGGTTTCCATCTAACGCAAAAGTGGCCCGATGAGTTGAGTGTGAGATAGTACTCGATTCATGTCATTGATTCACAACTGATGTCAGATTTGGCATCGTAATAGTGAGTATTTTACGTTTCTCCACGCGCGAGCCGCTAAGATCTGCGTCCGATAGCGACACATTCCTTCTCGACTCACTCACAAAAGGCAGCGCAGTGACAGAACCCCGCACCCATCTGACCAACTATATCGAGGAACAAGGACTCGCCGAGCGAATGATACCGGCAGTTGGATCCCTCTATCGCGATCGCGGTGTCATCATCACCGTATTCGGCCGCAAATTGATGAACGGTTCCACCATCGACATCATCAAGGCTCACCAGCAGGCCCAGCAAGTCGTTGGCGAAACGGTGTCTCTGGCAGAGACCAGTGCCGTGCTGAAGATCATTTCCGACATTCAACCCGGCAGTTCGCGTGTCGATGTCGGCAAACTGGCCTTTGCCGCGCGCCAGGCTGGTAAAGCCGACGACCAGACAGAACTCGACGCCTTCCTGCGTGATGCCTTGCAGGGCATCCCCGATACACCTTCGGTGCTCGACAAGCCGCGGGACGTGGTGCTCTATGGCTTTGGCCGAATCGGTCGCATCCTGGCACGCCTGCTGATCGAACGCACTACCTCCAGCAATCCGCTGCGCCTGCGTGCCATCGTCGTGCGAGGCGGCAAGGACGGCGACCTGAGAAAACGCGCCAGCCTGTTGCGACGCGATTCCATTCATGGTCCGTTCAATGGCCATATCACGGTGGATGAGGCCAACAGCGCCATCATTGCCAACGGCAACTTCATCAAGGTCATCTATGCCAATCAGCCGGAGGACATCGATTACAGTGCCTACGGTATCGATAATGCCCTTATCGTGGATAACACCGGCGTCTTCAAGGACGAAGCCAGCCTGGGCCGGCATCTGGTGCCCAAGGGTGCCAGCAAGGTACTGCTCACCGCCCCCGCAGGCGGTGCCATCAAGAATATCGTGTACGGTGTGAACGAGGACATGATTGCGGACGAGGACACCATTGTCTGCGCCGCCAGTTGTACCACCAATGCCATCACGCCTGTGCTCAAGGTCATCAATGATCGTTACGGCATCATCAACGGACATGTCGAAACGGTTCACTCCTACACCAACGATCAGAACCTGATCGACAATTATCACTCGGCTGAGCGCCGCGGCCGCAGCGCACCACTGAACATGGTACTCACCTCTACCGGTGCCGCCAAGGCGGTATCGAAGGCCTTGCCCGAACTGGAGGGCAAGCTGACCGGCAATGCCATTCGCGTACCGACACCCAATGTGTCGATGGCCGTGTGCAACCTGAACCTGGGCGAAGAGACCACACGCGATCAGCTCAACGACCATGTACGCGAAGTTGCCTACAACTCGGCACTGAGCCAGCAGATCAGCTACTCCTACAGCACCGAGGTCGTATCCACCGATTTCGTCGGCACTCCGGAACCCGCCATCTTCGATTCGGTAGCCACCATCGTGGATGGCAACCGCTGTGTCCTGTACGTGTGGTACGACAATGAGTTCGGTTACAGCACCCAGGTACTACGCGTCATGCAGCACATGGTAGGCCTGCACATCCGCAACGTGCCGGCCGACTGAGACGCTGCGCCGGAATGCGTGCTCAATGCGTCATGCCATACATGACGTAGTTGACGCCCAGGCGATACGCCGTGGCGGTATACAGCGCACTGTATTCTTCCATGTCGGCATGCTCCCAGGCGTCTCCGAGATCCATGTTCCAGTTGATGATGGCCATGACCCGGCCATCATCATCGAGCACACCGCGCCATCGTGGCTGCTGCCGTGAGGCATTGCTTTCGCTGATGGCCGAGGACTTCATGATGGGCAATTCCCAGGTTTCTCCCGGGTTCAGACACAGAGCCCGCAACCCGGGAATCTGAATGAAATCGTCGATGGCGAAATGCACGTTGAAGATCTCGTGCGTGGGCGGAATTTCAACGATGGGGCGTTCCGGAAACACCTGTCGCATCCAGCCCTCGAATTCTTCCCACTGATAGGAACCATGGAAGTCATCGACCAGCAGGAATCCGCCCCGCAACAGATACTCTCGCAGGTTGTCGGCTTCCGGCTGACTGAATGAGGCAAAGCCGGCCTCGACGATATACAACAGCGGATAATCGTAGATTCGGTCATCGAGCAGGGAAATCGACTGACTGGCCGAATTCGTGTCCAGTCGTGTCAAGCGCTTGAGTGCGGCGATGAAGTGTGGCTCCGACTCGGAGCAATCAGCCTGCCAGTGCGGGTAGCCGATGCGATCGCCCAGATTCTCGATGGCAACCTGATTGTCGGCGAACATCAAACGCGAGAAGGTGAACTCCTGCCCCGCCGGTTGAGTCAGGGCCATCGGACAGTCCGGCCGCTGTGGCGTGGTACAGATGGCCAGTTCCGCGAACGTCGGTGCACTGACGAGCATCGCTGCCAGCGCGCCGCCGAATCGCAGCAACCAGGCTCTACACGTATCTGTTGTCACTTGGTTCAAGCCTCTCCTGCGTGTCCGCATGCCAATGGAAGGTAACCTCATTCTGCAAGACCTGCGCCTCAATGTCATCAGGACATGAAACGCCATCGTGCAGACCATTCGACACTTTGTCCCTGCCCTGCGCATAATGTTCCTCTGCAGGACACGGCAAGGCATCCACATCCAACAGGACATGATGCCCAACAGCCCCTGGCATCATCGCGATTTCCCGCCTCGGAACATGATAGTAGGCCAGGGCCGAATTCGGTATGTTACCGGGACACCCGATCCTGCCTGCCGATCGGATCGTCTCCTTGGCTCTCCGGGGGCAGACAGGCAGCTCAATCGTCCTGCGTGACCGCTCCCGGTCCGGGCGTCGCTCCCGGGGGGCATTTGCCCAGAATGATCATGCCCAGTACCTCGTCACGCGTCACATCACTGACCGGCGCCGTACCCACCATCTGACCATTCTTCATGACCGCAACGCGGTCGGCCAGATCGAACACGTCCTCGATGTCGTGGCTGATCAGAAAGATGCTGATGCCCTCTTCCTTGAGCTGCTTGATCAGTTCACCCACTTGCGCGGTCTCCTGCGGACCGAGTGCCGCCGTGGGTTCATCCATGATCAGGATCTGCGCATTGAACAGAATGGCGCGGGCAATGGCCACAGACTGACGTTGACCACCAGACAAGGCCTTGACCGGCTCCTTGAAACGCTGGAAACGCGGATTCAGTCGGCCCATGACTTCCCGAGCATGCGACTCCATGGCACCATCATCCAGTGTTCCCCAGGGCGTTCGCAGTTCACGTCCCAGATACAGATTGGCGGCGGTATCGACGTTATCGGCCAGAGCCAGTGTCTGATAGATGGTCTCGATACCATAGGCCTTGGCATCGCGCGGATTGTTGATCGTGGCCTCTTCACCATTGATGAGAATGGTGCCGCCGTCTCGCTTGTAGGCGCCGGACAGCAGTTTGATGAAGGTCGACTTGCCGGCGCCGTTGTGTCCCAGCAGCGCAACCACCTCACCCTTGTGCAAGTCCAGTGAGGCATGATCGACCGCATGGATTCCACCGAATGCTATCGAGCAATCCTGCATCTCGACGACCTTGGGAGCTGATGTATGCATGTTCCTGTTTCTCCCTGGATTCGTTAAATGGAGCGACGACGATAGAGGCCATCGAGCCAGACGGCCAACACCAGCACGATACCGACGACCACATTCTGGAACGGTGCATCGACGCCAAGCAGCACCATGCCGCTCTGCAGTGACTGCATGACCACGGCCCCGATCATGGCACCGACGATCGTGCCGACCCCGCCTCCGAGTGACGTGCCGCCGATGACCGCTGCGGCAATGACCAACAGCTCATCCAGCGTGCCCTGGGCATTGGTGGATGCGTTCAGACGAGCAGTGGAAATGGCGCCTGCAATGGCACACAGAACACCCATCAGGATGAAGATCCGGGTGGTCACCCAGCGCGTGTTGATACCGGCCAGTTCCGCCGCTTCCGGGTTTCCACCCATGGCGAAGACATAGCGACCGAAACGCGTACGAGTCGTGATGAAGGTCATGATGATGCCGACGCTGATGGCTATCAGTACCGGAATGGCGATACCGTGAGCAATGAACAGCCCACCATCGGGAACTTCGATACCATTGGCTGTGGCATAGCGTCTGACGATGCCTTTGGGCCAGGCATAGCTGTTGGCCACAGCCACCGCCAGAAGGACACTGCCGCAACCGACCGCAGCCAGTGTGACTTCGGCCCATACAGGACGTTGTGGAAATCCGAAGCGCGTGCGATTGCGCCGGCCCTGGTACAGCATGGCGACAATGCCGAGACAGGCGATGGCAGCGACCACCCAGCTCCAGAAGGCGCCGATGGAACCATAGGGCCCACCGCCCATGAGACGAAAGGTCGGATCCATGGGGGCAACCGTCTGCCCGGATGTCACCCACCAGGCGGCACCTCGCCACACCAGCAGGCCACCGAGCGTGACGATGAACGCGGGCACCCCGAGATACGCAATGATGGCCCCATGCAGTCCGCCAATCAGAGCGCCCAGACACATACCGATCAACAACGCGGAAAACCAGATCATGGCGCTGCCTGAACCGAACATGTCTGCCAGGAATCCGGTCTGGGACACACCCATGATCATGGCGACAAATCCCAGTATGGATCCAACCGACAAGTCGATGTGGCGAGTCACGATGATCAACACCATGCCCGTCGACATGATGGCAACCGACGAGGTCTGCACCGATAGATTCCACAGATTGCGTGCCGTCAGGAAGCGCCCGTCAGACAACAGATGGAACGCGATCCAGATCAGGAACAGGGCACCGAGCATGCCCAGCATGCGGGTGTCCACTTCGGTGGCTCGAAAAAAGCGCTTTATCGCGGATTCTTCGCTTTGCCGCGCCCCCTGCGCAGCCGCGGTCGGTCTTGGATCGCTCATGGATTGGTATTCGCTGGAAAGGAGCCCCTCTTGGGGGCTTGGCCAAAACGAGAGGCGGCAACGTCTGTTTGACGCTGCCGCCCGGCAAAGGGAACTGCGCGCAAGAGCCTGAATTACTGGCAGGCAGCTACCGACTCGGCAGCCCCTTCACAGGCCTTGTCGCGATCAATCCAGCCAGCATCGATCACCAGGTCCAGATTGTCCTGAGTGATGGCAACCGGTGCGAGGAAGACAGCGTTGAGTGTCAGACCCTGCGGACCGCCGGCCCACTGCTCGACGCCGGGAACGTCGGCCGGTGTCGAACCGTCAGCCAACATGGTGGCAATGGTCGCTGCCCCCTTGCCCAGTTCACGCGCATCCTTCCAGACGGAAACCGTCTGTGTGCCGCGCGCCACGCGGTTCAGTGCCGCATGATCGCCATCCTGTCCGGAGACCGGTACGGAACCGTCGAGGCCCTGCGCGGCCAGTGCGGCTACCACGCCACCAGCCGTACCATCATTGGACGCCACCACCGCATCGACGTTGTTGTCGTTGGCCGTCAGAATCTGCTCCATGTTGCGCTGCGCATTTTCGGGCTTCCAGCCATCGGTATAGGCCTCACCCACATTGACGACGCGACCGGCATCCATGGCCTCTTTCAGGACTTCCATCTGCCCACCGAACAGGAAGTCGGCGTTCGGATCGGAAGACGAACCCTTGATGAAGGCATAGTTGCCTTCGGGCATGGCCTCGAGAACCGCACGAGCCTGCATGCGACCCACCTCGACATTGTCGAACGTGATGTAGAACGCATCTTCATTCTCGATCAGTCGATCGTAGCCGACAACCGGAATGCCTTCAGCCACTGCCTGCTCGACCGCCGGCCCGATGGCACTGGAATCCTGAGCCAGGATGATCAGGGCGTCCGCGCCCTGCGAGATCAGTGCCTCGACATCGGTCAACTGCTTGGCCGCAGACGACTGGGCATCCGAAGAGATGTAGCTGTCGCCATTGGCTTCGATGACGCTCTTGATGGCCGCTTCATCAGTCTTCCAGCGCTCTTCCTGAAAATTCGACCAGGAAACGCCGATAGTCTTTCCTTCTGCCAGTACCGGTCCGGACAACATCGCCGAGACTGAGGCAGCTACAACAAGTGCTCCAGAAATTTTCATGCTCACTCCAGTAGTGATTGGTGTCTGCCGCATTTAATTCACGGCTGGAATAAATGGTGACTTCTGCACGGAAATGTGTCAAGTTGTTTTTTCCCGATTTACACAACAACCACGCCCCTCCATCACAGATGCAGAAAAGATCGATAATCCGCAGTGACGACCTGCGCGACGGAAATCGACGTCGCGTGCTGGATACACTGCGCACCAAGGGTCCCTGCACGCCCTCCCGGCTGGCTGCCATGACCGGCCTGAGCGCGGCGTCCATCTCGACACTCTCCAGCCAGATGATCGACCAGGGCATCCTGAGCAGTGAGCGTTACCAGAACACCAGAACTCGACCCTCACGAGGTCGACCCCGGTCTCTGCTGTCGCTCTGTCCGGAGGCCGGCCATGTGGTGACGCTGACCCTGACCATTGATCTGATACGTGTGCATCTGGTGGACTATGCCGGCAACGTACTGGGGTCTCATCTGGAGATTGTCGATACCCGCAGCCTGACTCTGGAGCAACTGCTGGCAACGATCTGCCAGTGCATCGATCTGTTGCGTCTTGAACACCCGGATATCCGGCTGCGTCACATCGGCGTCGGCTTTCAGGGTCAGACCGAACACGCCTCCGGCAAACTGCTGTGGTCTCCGGTCATCCGCATGCGCGACGTCCCGCTGGGCGATACGCTGCAACGGCGCTACGATGTCAGTGTCAGCGTACACAATGATTGTCGGCTGATTTCACAGGCGCTGAGTCGTCGGCAGGCGGACAGGCTCGGCAGCCATTTCGCCACGGTGCTGTTCGGACACGGTGTGGGCCTCGGTCTGTACCTGAACGGTCAGCCTTTCGCCGGCACGCGTTCATCGGCCATGGAAATCGGACACCTGCGGTTCCGCACCGACGGTGCCTTGTGTCGCTGTGGCAAGCGCGGTTGCATAGAGGCCTATACCGCCGACTATGGTATCGAGCGACTTGCCAGGGGCTTGCCGGCCGACACACCGCCAGCCGGTCGTGTTGCCGACACCGCCATGCAGGCGCTGTGCACTGCCGCCGAATCCGGCGACAAGGCCGCCAGCCTGGCCTTCGAAACGGCAGGCATTGCCATTGGCGAAGGCCTGATCAGTGTATTCACCCTGCTCGACCCCTTTCCCGTGGCACTGGTAGGCTGCAGTGAACGCAGCTATACCCTGATGCGTGACGGCATCTGCCGTGTGCTGGATGCTCACCTGGTCGATGGACCGGCAGCCGAGAGTCTGCTTCACCCTTTCGAAGATGACGACCGCTTGCTCATGCAGGGGCTTGCGGACAACAGCCTGAGTGCAGTCGATCGACTGCTGGCCACTCAACAATCCGTCCCCGAAGTCACCTGATGAGCAAACGAAACATGCCCGGAACCGTCGGCACCGGTCTGATGGCAGCCGTCTGTCTGGCCCTGAGCAGTTCAACGGCGGCAGAATCCAGCAGTGTGCCACTGCGCGACATCTGGTCGGAGAGAACACTCGCCGATCCGGTGTCTCCCGGCGACTTTCAGGGTCGGCTCGAACTGCATGAACTGCAGTCACTGATGGACGCAGGCGAACACCTGTTCAACGCCCGCTTCACCACACTCGATGGCGTGGGCCGGCCCATGGCCACGCAGGCCATCATCCCCACCAAGCGCAAGCGCGCATCACGCTCGGCCTTCTCGCGAACCGCGGGGATGGATGCCAATGCCTGCGCCAGCTGTCACAACGTTCCGCTGGTTGGTGGGGCCGGCGATTTCACCGCCAATGTGTTCGTCTCCGAAGGTTTCCAGCACACCGACTTCGATACCACCGACCCACAGTTTTCCAACGAACGCAATACCAATCATCTGTTCGGCGCGGGTCTGGTCGAGCTGCTGGCGCGCGAGATGACGGTAGAGCTGCAAACGCAACGTGCGCAGGCCCTGCAATCGGCCAGAGCGTCCGGACAGGCAACGCGAGTGGAACTGACAGCCAAGGGCGTGAACTTCGGCAGGCTCGATGTGTACCCGGACGGTCGAGTGGCCACGGATCATATCGACGGTGTCGATCAGGATCTGGTGATCCGGCCGTTCAGCCACAAGGGCGTGATGACCTCACTGCGGCAGTTCACGATCAACGCGCTGAACCATCATCACGGTCTGCAGGCGGTTGAACGTTTCGGTCAACGCTGGACCGGTGAAGACGATCACGATGAAGATGGCTTCAGCGATGAAATCGGCCCGGGAGAAGTGTCCGCGCTGGTTGCCTGGCAGGCAACCCTGCCGCCGCCAGGCCGCATGATACCCACCGATGAACGCTGGCAGGCGGCGGCAGCCTCGGGCGAGAAGCATTTCGAGCAAACCGGTTGCAATACTTGTCACAGAACCTCGCTGCCTCTCGAGTCCCTGGATTTCGCCGATCCCGGCACACTGGATGCTGCCGGCACCCTGCGCCGCGGCGAAGGCATTGATGCAATCTATCCACTGGCGTTGCTGGAATGGGCACAGCGGCTGCCACGTGACGACAGCGGCCGCTATCTCGTCCCGCTGTTTGGCGATCTGAAGCGTCATCGCATCGCCGATCAGACCCTGTCCGCACTGGGCAACGAACTACTCTCGCAGCGCTTTGTCGAGCGCAATGTCTTCATGACCAGCGAGCTCTGGGGTATCGCCTCGACCGCGCCCTACGGACACCGCGGCGACATGACGACACTGGCCGAAGTCATTGATGCGCATGGCGGCGAGGCGCGCAGTTCCCGCGATGCCTGGGCCAGTCTGAACGAACGGCAGAAGAGCGAAATGATTGCCTTTCTCAAGACTCTGGTGATACAGCCATGATGATCAGGACAGCATTGATCACGAGCCTGATGCTGGCTTCCTGGTCCGTCGACAGTCAGGCCGAGGCGTCGGCAGGGATCTTCACCGGCGACATTCCGCTGATGCAGGAGGAGTCTGCGGCAGCCGGAATCACTCACAGCTATGCAGGCCCCTGGGAGTATTTCGTTGGTGGTGGGGTCAGCACCTTCGACTGCAACCAGGACCGCCTGCCCGATCTGTACCTGGCAGGCGGCAATCAAGCGGCAGCCCTGTATGTGAACCGCAGTACAACGGCAGGCCCCTTGCGATTCGAGCCTGTAGACAATACCAGTCTGGCACTGGATCGCGTCATTGGCAGCTATCCGCTGGATATCGACAACGACGGCTTTCAGGATCTGATGGTGATGCGCGTTGGCGAGAATCAGTTGTTCAAGGGTGGCAGCGACTGTCAGTTCACCCCGGCCAATCTGCTGTGGAACTTCGATGGTAGCAATGCCTGGACCACCGCTTTCAGCGCCACCTTCGAACCCGGCCATGCCTATCCCACCCTGGCGGTCGGCAACTACGTGGATCGCGCAGCCCCGGGTTCCCCCTGGGGAACCTGCCATGCCAATGAGCTGCATCGCCCTGCAGACAAGAGGCGGGACGGCTCGCCAGGCCCCGACTATGCCAGTGTATTACCGCTGGAGCCCGGCTACTGTGCACTGTCGATGCTGTTCACGGACTGGAACAAGTCAGGTGTGGACGCGTTGAGAATCACCAATGATCGCCAGTATTATCGCGGCGGTCAGGAACAGCTCTGGCGCCTCGACAGTGGCCGCTACCCGCGTCTGTTCGGTGCCGCCGAAGGCTGGGAGCCCGTGGTCATCTGGGGCATGGGCATCGCCGAAGCCGATCTGAACGCCGATGGCTATCCGGAGTACGCGCTCACATCCATGGGGGATACCAAGCTGCAGGTACTGGACTTGCAACAGGCCATCGAGGAGAATCGTCCGCATTACGACGACATGGCCTGGGATCGTGGTGCCACTGCGCATCGTCCCTATACCGGTGATGACCTGAAACCCAGTACCGGTTGGCATTCCCGCTTCGAGGACCTGAACAACGACGCCTTGATGGATCTGTTCATCACCAAGGGCAATGTGGAGAGCATGAGCGACTTCGCCGCCTACGACCCTGACAATCTACTGCTGGGCACTCACGAAGACACCTTCAGTGAACAGGGTCTGGCCGCAGGCATTGCCCTGGATCGACGGGGTCGTGGCGCCAGCATCACCGACTTCAATGCCGACGGCCTGCTGGATATCGTGGTGGTCAACCGCGGCGACAATGTCAGCCTGTTTCGCAATCGTGGCATGCAAGGCGAAGATGGTCCTCGTGTCGGTGGCAACTGGCTGAAACTGGCTCTGGAACAGCCAGGTGACAACCGCCATGCCATCGGTGCCAGAGTGTCCATCAAGACCGGCAACCGCGTGCAGACCCGCCGCCTGCAATCAGGCGGTGGCCATGCCTCGGGCAAGGCCGGCTTCATTCACGTCGGTCTCGGCGTGGCCGAGCGCGCCACCGTTCGGGTACAGTGGCCCGATGGCCAGTGGAGCGCGCCCTACAAGCTGTTCGCCAATCACCATGTGATCATCGAACGCGACAAGGACAAGACCCAGCAGTGGTTTCCTGCAACACCACTACCCTGACCCCAACAGACAAACCAGTTTCATTCAACCACCAACACCTATCACATCATGTATCTGGGAATAGACTTGGGCACATCCAGTGTCAAGAGCGTCCTGATGGACGAGTCACAACACATCGTTGCCAGCCACAGTGCCAGCCTCTCGGTTAGTCGACCGCATGACGGCTGGTCAGAACAGGATCCGGCAGACTGGATCACAGCCATCGAACAGACGCTGGAAGCGCTGCAGAGCACACATGCCCATGAGCTCTCGGCCGTTCGTGGCATTGGCCTGTCCGGCCACATGCATGGCGCCACCCTGCTGGATGCCGATGATCAGGTCATCCGCCCCTGCATGCTGTGGAACGACACACGCAGTCATGCCCAGGCTCATCGTCTGGACACCCCGCAATTCCGGCAGATTGGAGGCAACATCCTGTTCCCCGGTTTCACCTCTCCCAAGCTGGCCTGGGTAGCGGAAAACGAACCGGAGAATTTTGCCCGCGTCGCCAAAGTCCTGCTGCCCAAGGATTACGCCCGACTGTGGCTGACCGGCGAACATGTGGGCGACATGTCCGATGCTGCCGGCACCGGCTGGCTGGATGTGGCTACCCGCCATTGGTCCGATGAGCTGCTGCAAGCCACTGGCCTTTCCACCGAGCACATGCCTCGACTGGTCGAAGGCAGCGACGTCTCCGGCCAGCTGCGCGCCACCCTGGCGCAGCGTTTCGGCATGCGGGAATCGGTCGTGGTCGCTGGCGGGGCCGGCGACAATGCCGCCAGCGCCTGTGGCATGGGTACCGTGCGCGATGGCGATGCCTTTGTCTCTCTGGGCACCTCGGGCGTACTGTTCGCCGCCAACAACAGCTACCAGCCCAATGCCGAGAGTGCCGTGCATGCCTTCTGTCACGCGCTGCCCGATACCTGGCATCAGATGGGGGTGATACTGGCCGCAACCGATGCGCTCAACTGGCTGGCCAGAGCCGTGCAGTCGACGCCACAATCACTCAGTGCACCATTGGACGAACTGCCTGCCGAACCCACGGACATCGTCTTTCTGCCCTATCTGGGTGGCGAGCGCACCCCCATCAATGATGCTGATGCACGCGGCGTCTTCATGGGTCTGAAACACTCCAGCGACAGCATCGCAATGACGCGAGCGGTGTTGCAAGGCGTTGCCTTCGCCTTCAAGGATTCTCAACTGGCACTGCAAAGTGCCGGCACCACGCTCCAGCGGGCTGCCGCGATCGGTGGCGGCGCCAAATCGGATTACTGGCTGCGCGTGATTGCCAACACCTTGAATATCCCGCTGGATGTCACGGCCGATGGCGATTTCGGTGCCAGCCTCGGGGCCGCCCGACTGGGCATGATTGCCGCCGAGCAGGCAGACCCTTTCAGCATCTGCACGCCACCGGCCATTGATCATACGGTAGAGCCCGATGGTTCCAGTGAGGCCTTTGCCGCCGAGCATGAGCGCTACAAGGCAACCTACGCAGCACTGGCACCGCTGATGCGCAGCGAAACGACATGATCAGGCCCTGGCGGTCCGGCGCCGGGGCAGTGCCGGACTGGATTGTCTAACCGCCCTTGACCACGGATTCCAGCAGCGCCCGCTCGATGACGCCACTGCGTGCACCTGCCAGCTCGCCAGCGGGGTTGTACAGCAGGTAGGTGGGCGTTGCCCGGAAATCCTTGCCCGTCAGTTCCTTGTACTGCCGATGAAAGACATCAGTGAACACCACCAGGTTCGGATACGAGGGCTGATGTCGATCGATCAGCGCCTGGATCTGCTCGCGTAGCTCCATGCCGTCCAGTGCGATCCCGACCACGCGGGCATCACGCCCTGCATGATCTCGGTGGAATGCCTCGATCATGGGCTTCTGCTGTTCGCAGGGAATGCAGTCGGTTGACCAGAACATCACCAGCGTCCATTCCCCATCACCGACGTAGTCGTTCAGATCAACCCGGCTGGCATCCATGGCCTGCAGCTGGAAGGCCTGTGCCTGACCGGACAACAGCAACAACAGGGCAAGGCTCAGCCTGCGGGCGCGGCCCCTGCCGAGAAGGGAGTTCAGGCCAAAGAGGAAGGATTTCAGCAATTTCACGTTCACTGACTGGCTCGGTTTCAGGTCTTTCTGTTGAGTGTCACCACGACTCCTCGCCGTGGCAATGCCTTGCCCGAACCGTCACTTGCCCAGCAGCCTTCATCCAGAATGCGCTCCTGTGGCACTCCGGCAAACAGCAAGGCCTCTCTGACCCGACTGGCTCTGCCCAACGCCAGCGCGGCGTTGCCGCTTTTCAGTTGCGTGGGCCCCAGAGAACAGCCAAGCACGGAGAACACATCCGTTTCGGGTTGAAAGGATTCTACCATTTGTTCCACCAGTGTCTTGTTCACCGCTCCCAGCCGCAGGGAGTCGTTGGCGAAGGTCAGTATCTGCTCCCTGACGAGCAGACTGTCAGCCAGGATATCCGTGAAGTTCGACCCACCGATGTCGAAGACATTCTCGACCCTTGGCAAGGCCAGTAGCGGCATGCCGAGTTCGCGCCGACGGTCCGTCCCTGCAATCAGCGGATTCAGAGGATTGGCCTCCTGCGGCACCGCCAACCCCCGGGTGCCTGTGCTCGAGACCGGTCTCGACATGGTCGTGTCAACCGACTCGGAACCATTCGGTGCAGAGCGACCGGCCAGCTGTGATGATGGGCTGAAACGCGAGTCATCCATCACCACATCAGAAGCATCGGCTCCTCGGACATACAGCGGTGTGGCCGGAGTGATCAGACCCGATCCATCGGTGGCGAAACGGCGTCGCAATTCAACATGGCCAATGGCAACCTCATAGAGGTCCTGCCTTGACGCCCGGTCTACCCCGTTTTCATGACGGTACTGGAACAACAGCCCCGGCGCAGCGTTCTGTACCCAGCGAGTGCCATAGCCGGCAGCCTGCAAGGCCTCTCGCATGTGTCGGGTAAAGGGATCATCCCGCTCGGACTGCAGCAATGAGACGGTCGTGGAAACCGGTGGCAGAGCGGGAATCTGCCGTAACGCGATGACAAAATCCTGCGCAATGAGCTGCATGGCGGATGCCTGCCGCTGCTCTGCGGTGACTGTCGAACTGATGTCGGGTGAGCCCGGCTCCTGCCAGCTGGCGCAGCCCAGAGGCAGACTCGCCGCGATGAGAACCCCGATGAAATGACCTGAACGCATGAATCCGTTTTTGCCCTGAGTCTGATTTTTTATTGAACGATTACCGAGCCATGCGGTAATTTGCGGCTACTATACCGGTCCTGGACAGGTCGATTGAGTGGCCTGAATCACGTTTGAGAAAGGTCGTCGGGACAAAGCGTGACCCATTCTGAAATCGTCTCATGCAGAATCATTCAGTCTGTGACTTGTTGATATCGTTGGGCCCACTTCCCGGTCGGCTTGCCGATCAGCGACTCACCAAAAACCCGGAGCAGTAACCGTGATTCAACTTTCCGGCAACAGTGCCTTCACCCCTGCCCCTTGCGGCAAGCGAGCCCTGGTTCGTCTCTCGGCAAGCTGCCTCGTCATCGCATCCTTGTCATTGACTGGCTGTGCCGTGTCCAGTAGCAATGGCGGCCATGTCCCGGCGGGAACTGCAACCGCATCCAGGCCGAGCACGATCACGATCTCCGAGAAGGCCATGTTCGACGACCTCTCCGGTATTGTTGTCCAGGTCTTCGAACCGCTCAGCACGACACTGCAGATCAATCGCGACAACGATGACCCGCGCATGACGCATCTGGTGGACGGACTCGCCAGCAAGGGCTTCGGCATTCAGCGTGTCAGTGCCGACCAGGGAGCCAACTACCTGTCCTATGCGCTGAAGACCGACGAGGCAAGCGACCAGGTGCAGCTGAACATAGCGGTTGGCGCTGTCGAGCTCAGCCGGGACTATCGCAAGCTCAGAGGCAATTCGATCACGCCCGTCAGCATGGTGCGCGTAGCCGGCAGCCGCAGCCCGGTTGTGGTCAACGACGCCGATTCCAGACGATTCAAGGTAGAGGACCCGGCCCTGTCGGAAGTTCAGTATGTTGCCTCTCTGGGTCTGGAAGATACCTCTCCGATCATTGCCCTGATCACGCCAGAGATTGTCAGCAACGTGAGCAGGAGCGCCGCAGACGGGCCCAGCCTGCAAGCCCTGAACTCCAGCCAGGTAGAGGTCAACAATCTGTTCTACGGCAACGAGTCCACCTTTGCATCGATCCTGGATGATTACCAGCGCATCGACAAGCAGATCATCGTCTTCGGCAATGACTCCATGGTGCTGGGCGATACCAACAAGCAGCTGATCGAACAGTTCGTCGATGCAAAGATGAAAGACAATGATGTCATCAGTCTGGTAGGTTGCAGCAATGGTCCGACGGCGCTGGATATCGGAAATGAAGGTCTGGCACTGGGTCGTGCCCAGCGAGTCACACAGGCGCTGCTGGCCCGAGGTGTGGCTCGCGACAAAGTACTCGACGAAGGCTGTTGGGCGCCCACCAATGTCGGTGATCGCTTTCCCAGTCGTGGTGTAGTCATGGAGTTGTGGCGGAGTAATTCATGAGTTTTTTCCCCGAGTTCGCGAGAACGTCTGCCGTTCTGGCATTGGCAGCTACCCTGTCGGCCTGTGCCGGGTCCAGTGGCCCTGGTGTAGGCGAGGAAGATCTCATGCCTCGTCTGGCTGGCAATGAGGAAGCTCTGAAGGATATCAGCGCCCGGGAACGAGCCCATCTGCAGCTCATCGCGACCAATCTCGTGGCCACGCTGGTGCAGATACCCGAGATGCGTCCCGCCACGGCAACCCTGCAATTCAACAAGCCTCAATCAGCCTATGGCAATGCAGTGATCCGCGCCCTGGAAGATGCAGGCTTCGGCATGCAGATGGTCAGTGCCGACCAGGGCCAGCATTTCGTGTCCTACAGCAAGAGCCTGTCGGAAACCGAGTCGGGCACGATCACCGACTATGCCCTGGCGGTCGGCAAGATCCAGCTCTCGCGCGAATATACGGTTGACGGCAATGGCGTGTTCCCGTCCTCCCTGCTGGAAATCTCCGGCACCGAGCATATTGCCGATATCGAACTGGCGGACAACATCTTCGCCGAACAGGGAGGCGACGGAATGGTCTTCATCAGTGGCGCCCAGCGGCAGGGTACGCCAGACCCGACGCTCAGGGCCAGCACGGTCGATGTGCGCGAATTCGATCAACTGCCACAGGACAAGCGCACCCCCCAGGAATCGGTGTTCAATGAGGCTCGTCAGCGCTTTTTCGAAATCGATGCCAGACGTCAGGCGCCCGATCTCGATCGCTATGTCAAACATCGCCGTACCGTGCTCATCTTCGACGACAATCAGACCCAGATGATGGGCAGTGCCAACAAGCAGGCCGTTCGCTTGCTGGTTCGGGAATTCGATGACAAGGACATCATGGTCATCAAGGCCTGCCTGGACGCCGATGGGCGTGACCAGGCATCCATGAATCGCGCCATCCGCGTCGAGGAAGAGCTGGCCGGTCATGGCGTACCGACAGAATCCGCCTATATCGCACCCTGTGCACGCGCCAGCTATCGTCACGCCTCCGACAACTCCCCCACTCCGGTGGAACTCGTTCATTACCGCCCGCGATGATTACCATGCAGAGCAGAAAATTCCTGGCACTGGCCGCGCTGCTGGCCGGCGTCACCGGCAACAACGTTTCGGCAGCCACTCTGGAAAGCGTCTCTCAACGAGGTGCACTGCGCTGCGGTGTCAATCTGGAGCTGGCGGGCTTTGCCCGGGCCAACAGCCTGGGCGAATACAGCGGTTTTGATGTCGACGTATGCCGTGCGGTGGCCAGCGCGGTGTTCAATGACAGTGAGGCAGTTGAAATGGTGCCGGTGTCCTCCGGTGACCGGTTCACGGCCCTGCAATCCGGCGCGCTGGACATCCTCTCCAGAAACACCACCTGGACGCTGGCTCGCAACGCACAGTTCGGAGAGTTCGTCGGTGTGAACTTCTACGATGGCCAGGGCTTCATGGTCAAGAAGAACAGCGGCATTCGTAGCGCACTGGAACTGGACAACCAGCCAATCTGTGTCAGCAGTGATACGACATCGGAACTCAACGCGGCTGATTTCTTTGCCGTCAGCGATCTGCGCTACCGCCCGGTCTTCTATTCGGACCAGAGCGAGGCCGCCACCGGCTACCGCGAAGGACGCTGCAAGGCGCTGACCACCGATCGTTCGGCGCTGGCCGCCCTGCGCACCAGCCTGGACGAGCCCGACGCACACGTCGTGCTGCCAGAAGTCATTTCCAAGGAACCGCTGGGTCCGGTAGTGGCTGCCAATGATACCGAGTGGGAAAACGTGGTGCGCTGGACGCTGAACTGCATGATCAATGCCGAAGAGCTTGGCGTCAGCAGCCTCAATGTGAACCAGATGGCCAGTTCATCCACGACTCCGTCCATTCGACGCCTGCTGGGCAAGGAAGGCGATGCCGGTGAGCTGCTGGGTCTGCATCCTGACTGGTGCAGCCGCGTCATCATGCAGGTAGGCAATTACGGCGAAGTCTACGAGCGCAACATCGGCCCCGACACTCCCATCGGACTGGCGCGCGGGATCAACGAACTGTGGACCAATGGCGGGCTGATCTATGCGCCGCCGGTGCGTTGATGTAGCAGCCGCGCAATGGATTTGCACACAGTGATAGCTGTGTGCCGACGTGGAACTCGGCAATCGGATCAGAGGGACCGGGGGACACAGGTGAAGGTCGGTAATCCAGTGACCGGGAACTTTCTCGGCCCACTCTGCTCCCAGTCTGTGCATCACCGCTCAACCAGACGATCCATGATCACTGCATGACAATGAACCCTCCACAGTCGTACCGTTCCACGGGGCCTTCGGGTATCCGGGCGAATGCCGTACGCCTGCGTGTGGCGTTGTTGGGCATCTGGGTTGTCACGAGCTTCCTGTTCATGCAATTACCGATGTTGCCGTTTTCAATGCCGATGGCGAACGTCAGTAGCGCCGTCGAAGTGAATGCGGACATCCATTCAGCCGGGCTTGAAGTGCAAGACCGCGAGCCCAGCGACTGCTGTACTGAACCGGACTGTAGCGACTCGCAGGCTTGTTCCATTTCGTGTGCCTCGAGTTGCGCGGCACCCTCAGTCGCAGCGTTTGATCGCCACTGGCAGCAAGAGCTGTCGAGCAGTGGCGAGATAAATTCGGCACTGGATGGTGATCGATTCGTCCAACCCGGCGCCACAGCGCCATTCCGCCCCCCTATCGTCTGACGTCCATGCTGTCGCGCGTGTCTTGCGCTGTCGCACCAGCCCTCTGCGTTTGTTCGCTGATCTGCCGTTTCCACGTGCTGTAGATCACTGACTCACGCTTGCGCCTAGGTGGTCTCTCAGTGTTTTTCTGACCATGGCCAGATCGATATGTCCATCAGTGCCTTCGATTCTGCGTAGCGGCAGGTGCCTTTTAGCCCCCCTCGCCAAAGCAGTTACAGGCGGGTGGAGCATCGCTTCCAAGTTCGCTGATCGTCGAGTTGCGAGAAGCCACCACCGTCGATCGTGACGCTACCCGAGTACTCGGTCACTGGCGACTCGGGAGCAGTGACTACGTGGGCAATGGCTCGACAGGAACCACAGTGGCCATTCCCGCCGCGACAGCACTACCCGCAGAAATACCGCAGAACGCCTTGAACAGATTGATGCAGCGCGATCGGCATTGATTCAGGCTTTTCGACTCCACGGCGTACAACGCCAACAACGGATACATTTTTGAATGATGAATAGTGACATGATGAACGACAACATGATGAGTGGTGGAATGATGTGGGCGATGGGATTTGTCTGGCTCCTGGTCGTCATTCTGCTGATCCTGGCGATCGCAGCGTTGGCGAAATATGTTTTCGTCGGTCGCAAGAAGCGGAATGACACGCCAGAGTCCCACAGTGATGTCCATTAACCGTACAAGCACATAGACGCTGGACTGTCCCCGCACTGCAGTGGATCGTGATTCCCGGGCTGGCATTCGCCTGGGCGCTGCGTCCATTTCGCCCATCACTCAGGCAGTAGCGAGTCGACCGAGATTGCCGACATCGGCACCGTCGCCGCCTTTCTGGCCGGTGCCAAGTTGTTTCCACGCGATCAAGGCGCCAGAAGTCGGGGCCGACAACGATGAATACTGCAGTTACGCCAAGGGATTTCCAGCGGAAACATCAGACCAACGCCCACTGCAATTTTCACCGGATGGAGAAGAGTGGGCCATTCAGAATCGAGGGTTACGGCCAAGCCGTGTGGCGCCAGATGAGCGCAGCCATTGAGACCTGACAAGGCATCAATGGCGGAGAGGGAGGGATTCGAACCCCCGGACCTTTGACAGTCAACGGTTTTCAAGACCGCCGCATTCGACCACTCTGCCACCTCTCCGTGAGGCCGGAAGTTTACAAGATTCTGGCCGATTTGTGCACTTCAGAGATGAAATTCCGCGTTATATGGCAACTTTTTTTTCCCCGCCGCTGTCTCAGGACCTGTGGACTCATTATTACCGGCTTGAAATCGAACGCGCAAACCATATCTTGCGCGTACCGAAACCACTGATTCAGCACCGCTTTTCCCGAACTGAATCAGCGAAAAATACGTGTGATCTGCTGTAGCAGAAAGTCGCTACAAGGTTATAGTAGGTAAACCAAATCATACCGTGACAGATCTCTGTCCGGATTCATCGAGGAGCTTTCATAGTCATGCAAAACACCAATACCATTACACGGTCGGCAGAGAGCGTACTCTCCACCAACCGCGTATTGCGTAACACTTACGCATTGCTGGCAGCCACGTTGCTGTTCAGTGGCGTCATGGCCGCAATATCCATGGCTGTTGCACCACCTCGCGGCATGTCCCTGATCTGTACTCTGGGCGCGTTGGGTGTGTTGATGTTCCTGCTGCCCAAGTACGAAAACTCGTCAACAGGTGTCGGTATCGTGTTCCTGGGCACCGGCCTGCTGGGCTTCGGCCTGGGCCCCATGCTCAACGCTTACGCAGCCCTGCCCAATGGCTCTGCCATCGTGGCGACTGCCATGGGCGGCACGGGCGTGATCTTCCTGGCCTTGAGCGCCTATGTGCTCACTACGAAGAAAACCTTCGAGTTCATGGGCGGCATGCTGTTTGTCGGCCTCATCGTGGTCTTCGGCGCTGCCATCATCAACATCTTTGCGCAGATTCCGGCCCTGTCACTGGTCATCTCGTCAGCCATCGTATTGCTGATGAGCGGCTTCATCCTGTTCGATACAAGCCGCATCGTCAACGGTGGTGAGACCAACTACATCCGCGCCACGGTATCCATGTTCCTGAACATCTTCAACCTGTTCACCAGCCTGCTGCACCTGCTGGGCATCATGAGCGACGACTGATCGACCGCTCAGCCTGAGTCCGCTACCAGCGGACGCCAGTTGAACACAAGTTCAGTCTCGTAACGCCTCACCGGGCTGCTGTCATGGCAGCCCGGTGTCGTTTCCGCTTTCGAAAAGTCCCCCTTACCCGGAGAACCGACAATGGACAGCAATCTGTGGTTTCAGATACCCGTCGCGCTCGTCATGGGCTTCATGATCTGGCGCATGATCCCGGCTGCCAAACACTGGCTGCAGAATGGCCCCAAGGGCAATTCCAAGGAGTGGCTGAGCGTCTCCATGCTGATGGCCGCCGTGGTGTTGTTCGTCACCTTTCTGATCGTCATGGTCAGGGGCTGAATCACCAGCGCTCCGCAAGCGATGTCCAATCGGCGGTCGACGGGTGTCGTCCCGTCGAGATGACGTCAGCTTGAGACAACCCGTTCGAAGGTCGCCGTAATCGGCGCATGGTCCGATGACTGGTAGTGCTCGAGCGAACGTACCTCATGCAATGTCAGACCGCGATAGAACACGTGGTCCAGGTGCTGATTCATGTGCGCCAACCGGCTCTGCCGCTGCATTACGGCCTCAGTCAATCCGGCATTGCGCGCGACCTGCTGAAAATAGCCCAATCGCGCCGGATTCCAGGTATTGAAGTCCCCTGCCAGAATGACTGGCCCTTCATGAGGCTCCAGCGCGGCTCGCAGCTGGTCCAGTTGTTCGACGTATTTCTGCACGGTGACAAAATTGATCGCGTGCATGTTGAGTACCAGCAGCTGCTCCGTTTCACCCTCCAGTGGGTACAGGGTGGTCAACAGCAACTTCTGTGTCTGACTGACGGGTTCGCAATGCGGCGATAGATAGAAATGCTGTTCTATCGGCGCTACAACGCAGCCGGTCTTGACCCCGTGTTCGACCTGTGTACGCGGATGCCGGAAACTGCGCGCCATGATCCATTGCAAGCCATCGTTGGTAGTGAACAGGGGATCCGAAGGCGCGTTCCACACAGCCTCCTGCAGAAGCGCCAGATCCCTGTCTCCCATGAGTTCCTGAAAATCCGCTGCCCAGGTAGCACGCTTGGCCTTGAGAATGTTCCAGACCAGACAGCGGATCACGGGTCCCAGTACCGGCTGCCTGGCGGTGCCCAGATGCTGCAGCTCATCGTCTGCGGTATAGCAGTGAGGTAACAGATGCCGGCGAATCATGAGAACCTCCGCGCTCCTAAGTCCGACTCAGAGATAAGGAGAAAACAGACGAAAGAAGTTATTGCGCAAGCGCAGCAGAAAGTGTCTGTCCGAGCATTCGTTGATCTCCCGCGAGTGTGCCAGCTTGCCTTCGATGATAGCCGCCAGCTGACGGTTCATCGTCGAGTCATAACATTCGAGATTGATTTCGAAATTCAGTTCCAGACTTCTCGAGTCCCAGTTGCTCGACCCCACCATGCTCCAGTAGTCATCCACGATGAACAGCTTGCTGTGATCGAACGGCGCAATGGACTCATGCAGATGCACGCCGATTCGCAGCAAGCGTCGGCGATTGGCGCGCATGGCCCAGCCCACGATCAGCAGATTATTGTGTTCGGGCACGCAGATATCAACACGCACGCCTCTCAGCACCGCCAGTTGCAAGGCACTGAACACGGTCTTGTCCGGAAGAAAATACGGTGACACGATGCAGATGCGCGATCTGGCGATCTGGATGGCGCCCAACAGCGTCAGCTGCAGCTTCTGGTAATTGTCATCCGGCCCGTCAAGCAAGGCGCGCAGAAACACCGACCCGGCATGGCCGCCACGCCAGACGGGGGGCTTCAGCTTCTCGCGAGCGGCAAACTGCCAGTCTGCGGCAAATACCGCATTGATCTGATTGATGACCGGCCCCTGAACCTTGAAATGCACATCCTGCGTCCGGTGCTTGCCCATGACTTGAAAGGCATTTCCCAGACCTGAAGTGGTGCTGCAGTTGTCCACTTCACCCGGTGCAGCTCCCAGCAGATTGCCGGCGCGGATGTTCATGCCGCCGATGAAGGCCAGCTCGCCATCCACCGACAGAATCTTGCGGTGGTTTCTCAAGTTGATGAAGCGGGTACCACTGGAAGACCAGGTCGACAGGAATCGGGCTGTTCTGACGCCACGCCGGCGCAGAACCCGATCTGCGCGAACCAGACTGAAGCCATAACCGACGCCGAGACCGTCGATCATGACGCGCACCGCCACACCACGATGATGTGCATTCACCAGCGCCTCGACAAATTGCACACCCACCTGGTCGTATTCGAAGATATAACTGGACAGATAGACGGAATGACTGGCTTCGTTGATGGCGTCGATCATGGCCGGGTAGGCCTGGTCACCATTGATCAAAGGCTCAACCCGGTTGCCCGACACATAGCGGGTATCGTGGACCCCCATTCCCAGTCGCATGTGCGGCTGCCAGGCCTCAGGCATGGTATCGATGTCCACCATCTGATCTGCGGCAGACTCCCTGACGGAGATCGTGTAATCCGGCAACTCGGCCTGCGCGCGGCGGCGAATGCGATTGATGCCGAACAACCAGTAGAGAACGGCTCCAACCAACGGAGCCAGAACAATGATACCCAGCCAGCTGAACGCTGCCGCCTCGTTCTGCTTGTTGAGAACAACGTGCGTGCCCGCAGCAATGGCGAGCACCAGGTGAAGAACTCCGACAAGCGAGAAAGCCGTACCGGGATCGACGTTATCCAGCGTATCGCCATTCATTCAAAGAGGTGCCTCTCGGGGGCTGTGAACTGAGCCACAAGTATACGCAGTGGCGCATCGATTGCCCGATCCCTGCCAGTCAAGATAACAGTCGACACGCCGACATCCGCATATATCATTCATTTTTCCCGGTGTCTCCCTATGGCTCGTTCGTCAGACTCCAACTTCCTGCTCGCCATTTTGCGCGACAAAACCTTTCAGGCGCGTGAAATCCGACGGGTCGTCATGCTGACCTTCGTCTACCTGATCATCACCACGGCCCTGGTCGGCGTCTTCTACCATCAGATGCTGGGACGACTGATCGACGGCATGGCTCCTCTGCTGTTCGTCTCCGAAGACATGGCTCTGGCCAATGAGGCACTGCCCACATTATCGGACGTACTTGGCAAGTGGCTCATTGCCATGCTGCTGATCAACGCCACGATCACCATCGGCCTGGGGGTGTTCATCACCCGTCGACTGGGTCATCCGATCCTTGCCATCAAGCGCAGCCTGCGGGAGATCGGAGACGGAAACCTCGATGTACGTCTGCGTGCGTCCGACAAGGGAGAGTTCGGAGAGATTGCCGGTGAACTGACGGCGGCCATGCGCAGTGTCCGTGAGCAGATTCAGGCAGCCAAGTCGGGTATCGCACAGGTGGGGGACCTCGACGCTTCTGCAACCAATGCCGAATCGATCAATCATGCCCTGCAGGAATGCCGCACCGCTCTGGACTATTTCCAGTTGGAACGAGACGCCAAAGGCGCGGCCGGTGACGCCTCAGCGGCCAACGACAAGGCTGCCTGAGATGAGGTATCACGACATGAGTGAGGCGCGTTGCCGAAAACCATCAGTCCTGCGACCGTTGCTGAGTGCCGTGCTGACCGCTGCAATATTGCAAGCCTGCAGCAGTGGCGGCAGTGGCAGCTCTGGCGGCAGCAAGGCCACGCCGCTGATTGGCCAAAACGGTACCTATCTGTTCATATCCACCCCCGATTTCTACTTCGGCACACTGGACGTCGGTACCGTCAAGACGCAGAAAATCCAGATATCCAATCGCGGTGCCGATGTCTATACCCTGAAGTCTCTGGGAATCGAATCGAGCAAGGAAGGCGGTAAGGACGATGTGGAACAGTACACCACCGATATCATCGATGAAGTCGTACTCAACCCGGCCGAGGCCATATCGGTCGGTGTCACTTTCCAGCCCATTACAGAAGGCCGCAAGTTCGCGGATTTCACCGTCGATTACGAGACTCTGCAGCAGGTTGACGAGTCCGTGAACGTCAATGAACAGAAGTTCTACAAGGCGAAGGATCTCGAGGATTCAGGCGATTACCAGGCAGCCAGACAATCATACAGTGACTACATCGACGGCGATCCGGTGACCGTCAACAAGCGCAAGGCAGCCATCAAGCTGCCGGTCATCAGTGAGTCCGGGATCTATGGTGACGGAGAGGACTTCGACCTGTATCTGGACGCCCTTGACCAACGTGAATCGGGAGACCTGGAAAACGCCAGCGTACAGCTGGAAATCATCCACACACTCTACTCGGATGGTTATCTCGCCGACGACGCCCTGTACCTGCAAGGCTACATCCAGTTGATGGATGAGAAGGACTATAGCGCTGCACTGCAGACCATGCAGAGGCTCCGCAACGAGTATCCGGATTCGACGTACTACGATACGGCCCTGTACAGTGAAGCCATGGCACAGCATGAGTTGGGCAATTCGGCCATAGCCCGTGAAATCCTGCTGGACCTGCGCTATCGCCATACAGGGGTCGATACACTGGGAATTACACTGGCCAAGGACAACCTGGTGTCACGCCTGTGGTTTGATCGCGCCAACGAGGCACTGGAGCGCATGGGCACAGCCTGAAGAACCATCAGCCTGCGCTGGCGATTCGCACTGGTAATGAATGACGCGGACGAGACGCTGCTCTCCCTGCCCGGGTCATTCCCGTACAGTCGCTGCTGAGGCTTTCTCACACCCAACGGATACAGACTGCAACCAGGGCGCCAGACAGATGATCGTCTGGCGCCCGGCAATCAGACCCGAAACACTATGCCGTGAATTCGGCAGGCAACAGCCCTTCCGGAAAGTTCTGATAGGACACGGGGCGCAGGAAGCGTCGAATGGCCAGTGTGCCGACCGATGTGGTTGCCACATTGGTAGACGCCGGATAAGGGCCACCGTGCATCATGGCATCGGCCACTTCGACGCCAGTCGGGAATCCGTTGCACAGAATGCGACCAGCCTTCTCTTCCAGCTCCGGCAACAGCTCGGCGGCCAGTGCATGATCGCCTTCATCCAGTTGCAGAGTCACGGTCAACTGACCGTCGAGACTCTGTGCGATGGCGTGCATGTCATCTTCACTGGCAACAGAGACGATGATTCCCACCGGACCGAAGACCTCATGCGCCAGATCCGGGTTGGCGATGAAGTCGGCCGCCGATACCGCCAACATGGCAGGCGCGGCGCTTCGTCCACTGCTCTCAGCCGAGTGCAGCACGCGGACCTGTGGATGGTCGGACAATGCCTTCAGTCCCTGATGATAGGCATCGGCAATGCCGCTTGTCAGCATGGGCGTGGCCGGTACATCGGCCAGAGCCTTGGCAGCCGCCGCTTCGAATGCCTCTGCCTGTTCGGCAGGAATGACGACGATCCCGGGGTTGGTGCAGAACTGGCCGACACCCATGGTGACCGAACCCGCCCACTGAGTTCCCAGTTCCGCGCCTCTGGCGCTGGCTGCAGCGGGCAGGATGAAGACAGGATTCACCGAGCCAAGCTCTCCGAAGAATGGAATGGGCTCTTCTCGGCGGCACGCCAGATCGAACAGTGCTCGTCCCCCACCGAGTGAACCGGTGAAACCGACAGCCTTGATGTACGGAGACTGGACCAGAGCGGCACCCACTGCCCGACTGTCGGCACCGCCATTGCCGGGGCCGCCATCATTGACCTGTGAAAAAGTACCGGGATGCAGACCGCAGCGGGCGACGGCGGCATCGATCGCCTCACCGACCAGAGCCGCAGTACCCGGGTGTCCGGGATGACCTTTCACCACGACCGGGCAACCAGCCGCCAGCGCAGATGCTGTATCACCGCCAGCCGTGGAAAAGGCCAGAGGGAAATTGGAGGCACCGAATACCGCTACCGGCCCCAGAGGGCGCTGCATGAGCCGCAGATCGGGGCGTGGCAATGGTGCACGATCCGGCAGGGCTTCATCATGTCGCACATCCAGATAATCCCCCTTCTCGATATGCTCGGCAAACAGTCGCAGCTGTCCCACCGTACGGCCCCTCTCGCCTTCCAGGCGTGCGGCAGGCAGACCTGTTTCACCGGTACCCATGGCGGTGATCTCGGCACCCCGCGAATCGATCTCCTCGGCAATGGCACGCAACAGCTCAGCTCGTTGCGCGCGGCTGCTGCGACCATAGGTCTTGAAAGCCTCAGCGGCTGCCTTGGCTGCCTCTTCAACCAGCGCTACCGTTCCTGCCGTAATGGAGGAAGGTTCTCCTGAAACGGGATCATTCTCGAAGACCGGGCCATCTTCCTGGATCTTGCCGGCAATACGGTTGCCATACAGCGTCATGTGAAGTTTCCTGTCGGTGTGTTGAAGTATTCATGCCCCGGGATTCCGAGGCATGCAGCTACATGCAGGCTCATTGTCCCCAATTCAAGGCAATGATGTCGAGTTCTCTTGCCAGAGACAGCAATCGCTCTCGCGTACGAGCCGACAAGGGCCTCAGTGGATGACGCACACGGTCGCTGCCAATGACACCGCCTTCCTTGAAGACAGCCTTGCAGGCTCGCAGACCGCACTGCCGATTCTCGTGATTGATGAGTGGCAGGCATTTCTGCCATTGTGCCAGCGCTGCCTCGTGCTGGCCATCACGATAGAGGGTGACAATCGGTCTGATCATCTCGGGAAACAGGGCCGAGGTCATGGTGCCGGTCACGCCGGCATCCAGATCGGCCAGCAAGGTCACCGCCTCTTCACCATCAAAGGGTCCATCGATGTGGGCGCCTGCCCGTTCGATCAATGCCGCCAGCTTGTCGGCCGCAAACGCGCATTCCATCTTGAAGTAACTGACATGCTCCAGCTTCATGGCCATGTCCGCCAGCAACTCGACACTCAGGTTGACGCCACTGAGCGGCGCATCCTGCACCATGATGGGTATCGAGATCGCATCGTTGACAGCGGCGAAGTGCTCGAACACACCCTGCGCGCTCGGGGCAATGCCGACCCCGTGGTATGGCGGCATCATCATGATCATGTCAGCGCCCTGCGCCTCGCAGTCGACGGCTCGCCGACGTGCGATATCGGTCGAGAAATGACTGGTGGTGACGATCACCGGCTTGCGCCCGGCAACATGCTCCAGACACAAGCGTGTCAATGAGGCACGCTCGTCATCGGATAGCAGAAACTGTTCCGAGTAATTGGCGAGAATGCAGATGGCATCCACCCCCTGGTCGATCATGCAATCGAGGACTCGCCGCATCCCCTCCTCATCAACGGTACCGTCGTCATGAAACGGCGTGGGAGCAATCGGGGCAATACCGGTCAAAACGGTTTTCATCGTGGTCATCGCTAGTCAGAAGAAGAAGGGGTCTGTGTGGCGACGCCGCCCCAGCATGAAGGCATCCGCCACATGCATCAGGGGCGACAGATCCATGTCCATCGTGCCGTCCACGACCAGCTCGGCCATGCGCTGGTACAGGCGACGGTATTCGATATCCATGGAAGCCGCGCCGAATGACAGCACCCTTGAGCCATCATCCGTCTCGATCATGATCTGCCATTCGGGATCGCCCACCAGACGCCAGTCGAACTCGGCCTCCACGCAGGCTCCCGCCGAGTGCTGGAAGGACAGGCTGGCAGCGATCGGCGTTTGCCGGTTCTCGGGCACGTCCAGGGTGGCAGCATTCAGGTGAACGGGTTCCGGCAACACGCTGGTCAGAATGGACAGGGCATTGATACCGGGATCGAAGACGCCGAGACCACCCGGCTCCCAGACCCACTCCTGGCCGGGGTGCCACACCCGCACATCTTCTTTCCAGCTGATGCGCAGAGACCGCAGGCGACGTCCTGCCAACCAGTCCCGCGCTTCCGCGATGCCTTCGGCATGACGTGCATGCCAGGTTGCGTACAGGGACACGCCCTGACGCTGCGCCAGCACTTGCAGATTCAGGCACTCCGCCACCGACACACCCGGAGGCTTTTCCAGCATGACATGCCTGCCAGCCTCGATAGCCAGTCTGGCATGCTCGAATCGTGGCTGTACGGGAATGGCCAGGGAAACCGTGTCGATGTCGGGTCTGGCCGCCAGCAAGGCATCCAGAGTCGGGTAGTTCTCGATACCCTCGACGCTGGCATTCCGACTGACGGTCGCTGCCAGAGACCAGTCGGGATCCGCGTGAATCGCCGGGATATGCTGGTCTCGAGCAATCTTGCCGATGCCGACCAGTGCAATGGGCTTGCTCATCAGTGAGAGTCCTTGCCCACGGCCGAACCGCGACAACCGACCAGAAAATCGAAATCCGCCCCGGTGTCTGCGCCCTGCACATGGGTATGAAAGAGGTGTTCGTAGCCGCTGGCAGGTACGGGTACTGCCGGTACCCAGCTCTCCAGCCTTGCCGCCAGTTCAGCCTCCGTGATCTCGAGTTGCAAGCGCCGTTCAGGCACATTCAGTTCGATGATATCGCCATCGCGGACGACCGCCAGCGGACCACCGGCTGCCGCCTCCGGTGTCGTATGCAGCACTACCGTGCCGTAGGCTGTGCCGGACATGCGTGCGTCCGATATTCTCACCATGTCGGTGATGCCCTTCTTCAGCACCTTGGGCGGTAGTCCCATGTTGCCCACTTCGGCCATCCCCGGATAGCCTTTGGGGCCGCAGTTCTTCAGTACCATCACACAGTTTTCATCGATGTCGAGATCATCGTCACCGATCTTGCGCTTGTAATCGTCGATATCCTCGAACACGACCGCTCGTCCACGGTGTACCAGCAATTCAGGCGTCGCTGCCGAGGGCTTGAGCACCGCGCCACGGGGCGCCAGATTGCCGCGCAGGACAGCAATGCCACCCTGACTGGTCAAGGCCTTGTCCACCGGCAGGATGACATCCTCATTCCAGTTGCGAACCTCCTTGACCTCTTCCCAGAGACTGTTCCCCGACACGGTCATGGCCTCTCGGTCCATGACACCGGCCTCGCACAGATGTCGGATGACCACGGGCAAACCACCAGCGTAGAAGAATTCTTCCATCAGGTATTTGCCCGAGGGCAGCAGATTCACAAGGGTGGGGATATCCTGTCCGCAACGATCCCAGTCGTCCAGGCTCAGATCGATACCGACGCGCCCGGCAATCGCGAGCAGATGCACTACCGCGTTGGTGGAGCCACCAATGGCACCGTTGGTGCGGATGGCGTTCTCGAAGGCGCTGCGCGTGAGAATGTCGGAAGGCTTCAGGTCATCCTTCACCATGTCGACAATACGCCGCCCGGTCAGATGAGCCATGACCCGTCGTCGACTGTCGACGGCAGGAATGGCAGCATTGCCCGACAAGGCCATGCCCAGCGCCTCTGACATCGAAGCCATGGTCGACGCCGTGCCCATGGTATTGCAGCTGCCCGGCGAACGGCTCATGGACGCCTCTGCCTCCAGAAAATCTGCCTGCGACATCTCACCTGCCTTGACGGCTTCTGAGAATTTCCACAGATGCGTACCAGAGCCCACTCGTTCTCCGCGGAACATGCCATTGAGCATCGGGCCTCCGGATACGACAATGGCCGGCAGATCGACTGAAGCGGCCCCCATCAGCAGTGCCGGGGTCGTCTTGTCACAACCGGCCAGCAGTACCACTCCATCCATGGGGTTGCCGCGTATTGCCTCTTCGACATCCATGGCGCACAGATTGCGGAACATCATGGCAGTCGGCCGCAAGGCACTCTCTCCGGGTGAAAACACCGGAAACTCCAGCGGCAGCCCACCGGCTTCGAATATGCCATGCCTGACCCGATCGGCCAGGTCCCGCAGATGCGCATTGCAGGGCGTCATTTCAGACCAGGTATTGCAGATCCCGATGACCGGACGCCCATCGAACAGATCCGCTGGCAGCCCCTGGTTCTTCATCCAGGAACGGTGATAGATATGATCACGCGAGGTTCCGCCAAACCATTCTGCCGAACGCAGTTTACGGGGCCATTGCGCTTTCGTGAAAGTCATGTCAATCGGTTCTCAGCGTTGCTTCTGTTTGTTGTAGACATCGAAGATGACGGCCGCCAGCAACACCAGCCCCTTGATGACCTGTTGATAATCGATGCCGATTCCCATGATGGACATGCCATTGTTCATCACGCCCATGATGAAGGCACCGACCACGGCGCCCACGATCATGCCAACACCGCCGGACATGGAGGCGCCACCGATGAACACCGCCGCGATCACATCCAGTTCGACGGCGAAGCCGGCCTTCGGTGTCGCCGTGTTGAGACGAGCGGCGAAGATGAGACCTGCCAGTGCTGCCAGCACCCCCATGTTGACGAAGGTCAGGAAGGTCAGGCGCTCGGTACGGATTCCCGAGAGCTTGGCGGCTTTCTCATTGCCGCCCAGTGCATAGACGCGCCGCCCGATCGTGGTGTGTTCGGTCACGAAAGCGTAGATCACGGTCAAGACGCCCATGGTGATGAGCACATTGGGCAGCCCGCGAAACGTCGACAACTTGTAGGCCACGAACAACAGCGCACCACTGACGATGGCATTGCGGGCAATGAACACGGCGAGCGGCTCGTCGACCATGCCGTAGGCACTGTTCCGACGCCGTTTGCGAAGCCCCAGGCAGACAATCGCCAGAGCAGCAACGGCACCGGCCACCAGAGCGGTGACATTGGGTCGACCAACACCGAATACATCAGGTATGAACCCGGTAGACAGTAACTGGAATGACTTGGGAAAGGGTCCGACGGACTGCCCTTCAAGCAACCAGAGCGACAATCCCCGAAAGACCAGCATGCCGGCCAGCGTCACGATGAAGCTGGGAATCTTCCAGTACGCGACCCAATACCCCTGAGCCGCTCCGATCAGGCCACCGACGAACAGGCAGACCGGAATGGTGACGGCTACCGGCACATCCAGATTGACGATCATCACAGCCGATAGAGCACCGATGAATCCCATGACAGAGCCGACGGAGAGATCGATGTTGCCGCCCACGATCACGATGAGCATGCCCAGGGCCATGATGATGATGTAACTGTTCTGCAGGAACAGATTGGTGATGTTGACAGGCTTGAGCAAGGTTCCCTCGGTGACCACCTGAAAGAACAGCATGATGGCGATCAGGGCGAACAGCAGGCCATAATCACGCATGTGGTTCAGCAGGTATCGCGACACGCCACCCACTGCCGTGTTCCCGCTACTTGGCGATTTTTCCGACATCAGATTTTTTCCCGGTCACTGACAATGAGCGACATGATCCGCTCCTGACTGGCTTCATCGGCGCTCAATTCGCCCACGAAACCACCTTCATTCATCACATGAATGCGATCACTCATGCCGAGCAGCTCAGGCATCTCGGAACTGATCATGATGACGCCCTTGCCCTGTGCGGACAGCTCGTTGATGATGCTGTAGATCTCGAATTTCGCCCCTACATCGATTCCCCTCGTGGGTTCATCGAGGATCAGTACCTCGGGCGAGGTGAACAGCCATTTGGACAGAACCACCTTCTGCTGGTTGCCGCCGGACAGGTTCACCACGCGCTGAGCCACTGATGGGGTGCGGATGTTCATGGCCGCGCGATAGCCTTCGGCAACCCGGGCCTCTTCTGCCTGATTGATGACGCCCGAGGAAGAGACATCCCGCAGATTGGCCAGGGTGATATTGCGGTGGATCGACTCGTCCAGTATCAGCCCCAGTTCCTTGCGATCTTCGGTCACATAGGCCAGCCCACCACGTATGGCCGCGCTGACTGTGGAGGTGTCGAGAGGCTCACCCCGCAATCTGACGCTGCCGGAGATGTTCTGTCCGTAGCTGTGCCCGAACAGACTCATGGCCAGTTCGGTACGCCCTGCTCCCATGAGGCCGGCTATGCCGACAACTTCACCGGCGCGGACATGAAAGCTGACATCGTGTATGACCTGACGGGACTTGTGTTCCGGGTGCCAGACATTCCAGTGGCTGACCTCCAGCAGCATGTCGCCGGCCTTGCGTTGACGTGCGGGGTAGCGCTGCGACAGATCCCGTCCCACCATGTCACGGACTATCCGCTCTTCGCTGACCTCCTGCTGCCGGGCATCGAGCGTCGAGACCGTTGCCCCATCGCGAATGATGGTAATGGTGTCGGCAACACGCCGCACCTCGTTGAGCTTGTGACTGATGATGATCGAGGTGACACCCTGCGCCTTGAGTTCCAGCAGCAGATCCAGCAGTACCTGACTATCGGACTCCGACAATGCAGCCGTGGGTTCATCGAGAATCAGCAGTCGAACATCCTTGGACAGAGCCTTGGCTATCTCCACCAGTTGCTGCTTGCCGACACCCAGCGTATCGACAAGCGCCGCAGGCGGCTCCTGCAAGCCGACCTTGGCAAGCAGAGCTTCCGTCTGCCTGAATGTTTCCGGCCAGTTCACCATGCCCCGATGAGCTCTTTCATTACCCAGAAACAGGTTCTCGGCAATTGACAACAATGGCACCAGAGCCAGTTCCTGATGAATGATGATGATGCCCAGCGCTTCGCTATCGCCGATTCCCGCGAAGGCCGTCTTCTGTCCGTCGAAGAGAATCTCGCCCTCGTAGCTGCCATCGGCATGGACACCGGACAACACCTTCATCAGCGTGGACTTGCCTGCACCATTCTCGCCGACCAGGGCGTGTATCTCTCCGGCGCTCACCTTCAGATTGACATTGTCGAGCGCCTTGACGCCCGGAAATGTCTTGGTGATGTTGCGCATCTCCAGAATCGTTTGCATCGATACGGTATCTCCAGGCTTGATCCTGCCTCCCGAGTTGTACAGGAGGCAGGTAATGCCAGCTGATTCGGCAGACCGGCTCAGAGATCGTCTTTCGAGTGATAACCCGAATCGATCACGATGGCTTCGTAATTCGATGCATCCACCGATACGGGTTCCAGCAGATAGGACGGCACAACCTTGACACCGTTGTCATAGGTCGTGGTGTCATTGATCTCGGGTTCACCGCCCTTGATCAGGGCATCAGCCATGCCGACCGCGACACGAGCCAGTTCCCGAGTATCCTTGAACACGGTGGAATACTGTTCCCCGGCAATGATCGACTTGATGGATTGCAGTTCTGCATCCTGGCCTGACACGATGGGCATCGGCAGATCGCCCGATCCATAACCGACACCTTTCAGCGAGCTCAGTATGCCGATGGACAGACCGTCGTAGGGACTCAATACGCCCTGAACCGTGGCATCGGTGTAGTGAGCCGAAAGGAGGTTGTCCATGCGTGCCTGGGCGACAGCACCGTCCCAGCGCAGGGTACCGACCTTGTCCATCCCCATCTGTCCGGAAACGATATTGATCGAGCCATCGTCTATCAGCGGTTGCAGGACTGACATGGCCCCGTCGTAGAAGAAATAGGCGTTATTGTCATCCGGTGAACCACCGAACAGCTCCACATTCCAGGGGCTGCTATCCGGAAACCGTTCCTGCAGCCCGGCGACAACGGAACTGGCCTGCTGCACGCCGACCTTGAAGTTGTCGAAGGTTGCATAGTAATCGACGTATTCACTGTCCCGGATCAGACGATCATAGGCAATGGTCTTGATGTCTGCGAAATGGGCATTCTCGAGCGCATTGGACAAGGTGGTGCCGTCAATGGCGGCGATGACCAGCACGGATACGCCCTTGGTGATCATGTTCTCGATCTGCGCCAGCTGATTGGGAATGTCATCCTCCGCGTATTGCAGATCAACTTCATAACCTGCCGCCTCGAATTGTTCCGCCATGGAGTTGCCGTCGGATATCCAGCGCGCCGAGGACTTGGTCGGCATGGCAATACCGATGGTGTCCGCTGCCACCGACACGGCGGGCAGCATCATCAGACTGGCAGAAACCGCAAGGGTCGACAGACCCGTAAGTAACTTTCTCATATTCGCTCTCCTGGAGGCCGGGGAACTCTTCGGTTCCGCCAGCCGGTCGTCGTGTCGAAAGTGCCTGATGCACTCGACTTGCAACTGGCCTGCAGTGTAGTCACACCACGGCATATCATTCAAATTACATTAATTGACTTCTGCATACCATTTATGGAATATGACTTGCCATGCGACACCTGACTCAGCGCCTCCAGTGGCGCCACCTGCGTTTGCTCAGTGCCATCGATGAATCCGGCCAGCTATCCATGGCCGCCGAGCGACTGGCCATCACGCAACCGGCGGCCTCACGCATGCTTGCGGAAATCGAAGGCATGGTCGAGCAACCCCTGTTCGTGCGCAAACCCAAAGGCATGGTGCCCACCCCCATCGGTCAGGTCCTGATTCGTCATGCCGTTTCACTGCTACGCGGCCTGACAGCCACGGCCAATGAAGTGAATGCCTTCGCGGCCGGCAAGACCGGTAGCGTCAGGGTCGGCTCCGTGACCGGAGCGGCTGTAGCCTACGTCGTGCCGTCCGTGCAGAAGCTGCGTGCCGATACTCAGGGTGCCGATATCACCATTGCGGTGGCACCCAGTGAGGAACTGATTCAGGGGTTGCACAATGGCGATTATGATTTCGTGCTTGCCAGAGTGCCGCCGCCTCACGACAGACGACAATTCGAATTCATGCAGGGCCGCGCCGAGACCGTGGAGTTTCTGGCCAGATGCGATCACCCTTTGCTGAGCCTCAGGAAACCGACCTTGAAGGATTTTCGTGGTTATGCCTGGGTCATACAGGGAGTGGGAACACCCATGCGCGATGCCGTGGAACGCGCCTATATCGAGCACTCCATACCGCTGCCTGACGAGATCATCAACACCACCTCCCTGCTCGTCATGATTGCCAGCCTGCAGTCCTCTGACGCACTGTCGCCGATTTCCAGTGAAGTCGCCGAGTTGCTGGCGGGGACGACAACCGGTGACATGACCACTCTGCGCTTCCCGGCACCGATCACCATTCAGCCCTACCATCTCATTCAGAAGAAACAACAGACACTGAGCCCGCTCGCCGTTCGACTTCGCGACCTGGTCATCGAGGCTCTCAGAGTCGGACCGTAGAGAGAAACCATCGACAACGGTGCTGCGGAATTCATTGAAAACACGGCATTCTGGCACCACAATAGCTTGTCAACTGCCCTCCACTCACTCCCGATTCCCTCGAAAAACAATGGATATGCTATTGAGTTCTGCCTCGGCCTTCTGGATAGGCCTGGCTATCGTGACGCTGATCGTACTCAACTCATCGGTTAAGTTCGTCCCTCAGAACACGGCTTTCGTGGTCGAGCGCTTCGGTAAGTTTCGAACGACGCTGACCGCAGGCCTGAAGTTCGTTCTGCCCATCGTCGACCGGGTAGCCTACAAGGTATCGCTCAAGGAAATGGCTCTCGACGTTCCCTCTCAGTCAGCCATCACCAAGGACAACATCACACTGACCGTTGATGGCGTGCTCTACCTGAAGGTCATAGATCCGGAAAAATCCAGCTACGGCATCGACAACTACGTCTTCGGTGTGACGCAACTGGCCCAGACCACCATGCGTTCGGAAATCGGCAAGATCACGCTCGATCGCACCTTCGAAGAACGAGATCTGCTCAACGCAGCCATCGTGGCAGCCATCAATGAAGCCGGCGAGGCCTGGGGAACCACTTGCCTGCGTTATGAAATCAAGGACATCACGCCGCCCAAGAGCGTTCTGGAAGCCATGGAACGACAAATGAAGGCCGAGCGAGACAAGCGCGCCACCGTGCTGGAATCCGAAGGTCAGCGCCAGTCCGCCATCAACGTGGCCGAAGGTCAGAAACAGGCCATCGTGCTGGCTGCCGAGGCCCAGCGGGAACAACAGATTCTGGAGGCCCAGGGTGAAGCTGAAGCCATCACGACCGTAGCCATGGCGCAGGCTGGAGCGCTGGAAACCATCGGCAAGGCCGCCGCAACCGCAGAGGGCCAGAAGGCCGTTCAACTGGATCTGGCCACCAAGGCCATTGATGCCAAGGCCCGAATCGCGAAGGAATCGACGATCGTGCTGATGGACGGCAAGAAGAGTGAAGCCGGCAGTGTCGTGGCTGAAAGCATGGCCGTTGTTGCCGCCATGAATTCCAGCGAGGCCTTCAAGTCCGGCAATTCCTGACATGGACACCCTCTCCATCAATCAAGCCACAATCTGGCTGACCCTGGGCTTTCTGTTGCTGGCCATTGAAGCCATCGCCTTCGGCTTTACCAGTGGATTGCTGCTGTTCGGCAGCCTGGGGGCCTTGTTGACGGGAGGGCTGCTGTGGCTTTCTGTGGTGCCGAATTCCTTTGTTGCCGCCATTGCCTGCTTTGCCGTGGCGACCAGTGTCATCACGCTGGTACTGTGGCGACCGCTCAAGCGCCTGCAAAGCGGCGCGGAACTGGGCCATGACCGCAGCAGCGACCTGATCGGGCTCAGTTTCGTGCTGAGCAGTGACGTGTCCGACTCGGCGCCGGGTGTCCACAAGTATTCCGGAATCCACTGGCGCGTGGAACCGGCAGAACAGGTCCCGGACAGGCTCATCAGTGCCGGAACACGCGTGAAGGTGAGTGCCGTCAGCGTTGGTGTATTCTACGTCGAACCATTCACGGAACCGACTGGAAACCCATGACGAATACCCCTGATCACGCACAGCTGCTGGACGATCTTGCTCCCCATGGGGTACTGCGCGCCGGCATCAACATGAGCAACTTCCTGCTGGTGAACCAGACCGACGAAAACGGTCAGCCTGACGGTGTCTCTCCTGCCATGGCACGCGCACTGGCAGATGAGCTCGGTGTCGAGCTCAAGCTCATTCCCTACGAAGGTCCAGGCGATGTCGCCGATGCTGCAACACGCGATGAATGGGATATTGCCAATATCGCCCTGGAAACCGAGCGCGCCAAGGTCATCCACTTCAGTCCGGCTTATTGCGAAATCCAGGCAACGTATCTGACACCACCCGACTCTGCGATCACGTCCATGGAACAGGTCGATCAGCCGGGTCATCGTATTGCAGTGAAAGCACGCAGTGCCTACGACCTGTGGCTGACCCGTCATATCACACAGGCGACGCTGATACGAGCCGCTTCACTCGATGAATCCTTCGAGCTGTTTCGCGACGAAAAGATGGATGTACTGGCAGGCCTGAGACCCAAACTGCTGCAACAACAGGCGCTGATGCCCGGTTCACGGCTGTTCGATGACAGCTTCATGGCCGTTCAGCAGTGTATGGGCTGTCAGGTCGACAAGCCGCTGGCAGCTGACTTCGTGCAGGATTTCGTCAACCGTGCCAAGACATCCGGCCTGGTGGCCAGTCTGATCCGGAAATTCGATGTGGAAGGCCGCTTGTCGGTAGCCCCCTGAGTGTCGTCCTGAAGCTGCACGGCATTACGACAGCACGGGCCCGGCCCTTCTGATTACCGCCCGAAGATGCCAGGCCTGCCCGCAGGACAAACAACAAGGCTCGCGCCCGGATGGTCAGTCATGCTGATGGACAGAGAAACCAGCCTGTTGCTCATTGTCGATGTACAGGAGAAGCTCGCTGCATCGATTCTGGATATCGACCCGTTGGTGGCGGTGGTTGATCGCCTGATCGATGTCGCCGACCTGTTGAACGTGCCGGTGTGCGCCAGCGAACACTTCCCGGCAGCCATCGGGGCCACGCTTGCGCCACTGAGAGAAAAACTGCGGAACGAGCGTGTTGTGCAGAAAGTCCATTTTTCAGCGGCTCTGGAAGACGACTTTCAGGCACTGATGAAACACCTGCAGCCGAAGCAGATACTGGTATGCGGCACCGAAGCCCATGTCTGTGTACTGCAGACTGTCCTGATGTTGCAGGCGCAGGGATTCGATACCTTTCTGATTACCGACGCCTCATCGTCGCGTCACGCATCCGATCGTGATGCCGCCTTTCAGCGAGCAGCTCGGCAAGGCGTACAGCTGGTCACCTCCGAAATGGTGATGTTCGAGTGGATGCAACGTGCCGACATCCCCGAGTTTCGAGAAGTCCTGAGGCTGATAAAGTCCCGCGCCTGACGGTGAAACACGGTGACGGTGACGCCAGGGCTTGCTGTTTGAACGTCGTCGATAGCTCGGCCGACCGGTTTCGTACCGACCACTGGCGACACACCATCAGAAGAGCGGCATCTGCTGTCCGATACCGGGTTCTTCCATTGGTGGAGACGGCGCTCGGAATTGCGATACATCCGTGGTAAACACGCCTCGTCCACTGGCCAGACCATGACGCCGGCAGGCACTTTCGAAACGTTGCCGGATGATGTCTGCTCTTGGTCCTTCGCCCGAGAAACGTGAGGCGAAATCACTGTTGTTCAATTTGCCGGAACGCAGAGAACGTATCGCCTTCAGCACCCGCTCCTTTTTCAATGGATAACAGGCTTCCAGCCATTCCGGGAACAACTCTGCCAACTCGTGCGGCAGACGCAGCACGATGGCATTCGCACCCGATGCCCCGGCCAGTGCAGAGGCCTCGAGGATGGCATCCATCTCGTGTTCGTTGAGCGCCGGGATGACGGGCGATACCGATGCTCGCACCGGCACACCGGCCTCTGCCAGAGTCCTCATGGTTCTCAATCGACGATGCGGTGCGGCGGCTCGCGGTTCGAGGCGATGGCTCAGGGTATTGTCCAATGTTGTCATGGAGATCGACACCGTCACCAGATTGCGATCAGCCATTTTCACCAGCAGATCCAGATCGCGTTCGATCAGTGAGGATTTCGTGATCAGATAGGCCGGATGCCGGCATTCGAGCAATACCTCCAGAATCTGCCGGGTAAGGCCGAGTTGCCGCTCCAGGGGCTGATAGGCATCCGTGTTGACACCTATGGCAAGTGGCTTGCACCGATAGCGAGGACTGGCCAGCTCCTGCCGGAGCAACACTGCCGCATCGAGCTTGGCATAGAGTCGGCGTTCGAAATCCAGACCAGCCGAATGCCCCAGAAAGGTATGAGATGGCCGGGCAAAGCAGTAGGCACAACCGTGTTCGCAACCACGATAGGGGTTGATCGATTGATCGAAATGCACATCCGGTGATTGATTGCGGGTGATGACCCGCCGGGCCTTGTCCGGCCGCCAATGCGTACGCAATGTGGTCGGCGCTTCAGCATCGGGACGAGACTGGAAGTCGTTTGGACCGAGCGAACAATGGTCATCCTCACTGCCCGAATGCGGGGAGTCCGACCACGCCATGACTTGCCAGCCATCGTCGATATCGACACGCTGTGTCGATTCGAACCTGCCACTGCGATTGCTCTGCGCACCCCGCCCACGACGCCTGTACGGTGTATCGAACATTGACCACGCTCCGTCTGCCGGAATCGAAATACCGTTCAATCATACAGTATAGTGGCAATATATACAGTAGTAGGAACGAACCGGGCAATCGACGCAGAGGCCGTTGGCAACCACTGCCCGCTACCGGCAAGGTTGACTGGATCGTGCAACGGGCGGGCCGCGTTGTGCCAGAGTGCTACAGAGAGCTCACCAGATGCCCGCCGTCCACGGGCAGGGCAATTCCATTGATGAACGATCCGGCGTCGCTGCACAGCAGCAACAAGGGCCCATCCAGCTCTGTCAATCTACCCGTACGGCCGGCAGGCGTCGAACGGATATAGTCGGCACCTTCGGGGGTCGCGAAGTAGTCGGCATTGATATCGGTCGCAATGTAGCCGGGGCACAAGGCATTCACGCGGATACCCCGCGGCCCGAGCTCCAGCGCCATCGACCTGGTCAACTGAATCAGACCGGCCTTGGAAACGGCATAGGCACTGTGACCGAACCCGACGCGCAGGCCCAGAATGGATGCGATATTGACCACGACACCCGCCTGCCCTTCGGCTATCAGATGACGAGTCACCTGATGGGCAACTCGCCATGCACCATCCAGATTCACCGTCAGCGTGCGCCGCCATTTATCCTCGTCCAGTTTATGAAAGGTCTTCGACTCAGCCATTCCGGCATTGTTGATCAGAATGCCGATGGTTCCCAGTTGCTCATGCACCGTCTGTAGAGCCTGCGCAACACTGTCTTCATTCGTGACGTCCATGGTGACGGCCATGACCTGCCCACCGTCATCGCGTATCGAGGCTGACACGGTTTCCAGCTTGTCCCGTCGTCTGGCAGCGACTACCACGATGGCCCCCGCTCTGGCGAGCACCTGGGCAAAATGTGCACCCAGACCACTCGATGCACCGGTGACGAGTGCGACCCGACCGGCAATTCCTTCAACTGGATTGTTCATGACTCAGACTTGTGGCAGTGGATAGGCATGCAGTTGTGATTACGTGATACGCGATGAATATTGCTGAAACTTTTGCTCTTGCTTTTGCTTTTGCTTTTGCTTTTGCTTTTGCTTTTGCTTTTGCTTTTGCTTTTGCTTTTGCTTTTGCTCTTGCTTTTGCTCTTGCTTTTGCTCTTGCTCAATCAGGATGTGTTGCCAGACGACGGCCTTCTGCCGATGAGCGGTACACCAGCTGCTCCAGCCGGATATTCTCCAGATAGTCGCCTGCGGCTGTCTCCAGTACCGTACCGTTCAGGAGATGCGACACCACATGTTGCTGGAAGGCGTATACCGAGTCCCCGGCAAAACCCGCCCATGGCTGCGTCGGCATGATCACGTGGTCATCACTGTGACCAAAAGACCGCTTGCGCACCTGACCATCGCCATGTAGCGACAAGCTCCCTCTGGTCCCCTCGACGAGTGCTTCGCCAAAGGTCAGACGTGTTGTCTCTGCAGCATGATCAAGATGGCGATTTCCATCGAACAGTGCCTGCACACCCTGGTCCATGCCGAGCAGGATATGACCCGCATCCTCTCCGGCAATAACCGGGTTCAGTCGCCGCAGATCAGCATAGACCGTATGCACCTCACCAAACAGATAGCGAAAGGTATCGATGTAATGAATGCCTGTTTCGTGCACAAGCAGGCGCGGCATGCGCTGGAAGTAGGGTTGTCGTTCCAGATAGGCGTCGGGCCCCTGACCATCTCCGGTACGCAGGCGGAAACAGGCCTGTTGCACATCACCGATCTCACCCGCTTCCATGGCAGCGGCCATCATCCGAAACCAGGGTTGAAAACGGAAGTTCTCGTGAACGATCAATGTCACACCGGCAGCCGATGCGGCCTCAACCAGTTGCGTGGCATCCTGCAGGGACTCGCAAAACGGTTTCTGGCAGATGATGGTGGACACCCCGGCATCCAGGGCACACCTGACCGACGCCACATGCGTGTCGGGTGGCGTGGCAATATCGAGAATATCGGGAGTCACAGCATCAAGCATGGCACCCAGCTCTTCAAAGGCAACGGAGCTGACAGCCTGGGCTCGAGACAGATCGGTATCGCAACAGGCCACCAGACTGACGTTCTCCATTCGCTGCCAGGCATCGTGGTGAAAACGGGCGAAATACCCGGCTCCCTGACAGGCTACCGTTAGCATCTGCGTTGACATATCACTACCGCCTCGTCGGTGTTTGACTGATCGAGAATGATGCCTGAACGGCCTTCATTGCGCATGACACGCCTGCCTGCCTGCCCGAGCCCGAGCCCGCCGGCAGCCGCGATCTGCACTGTGCCAGACTGTCACCCCGGAATCAAACCATGTCGATGAGTGCTCCCGTCTTCCCGTATCCACGAGCAGCACCTGGTCTCAGCCGCTGCTTGCTCATGTCCAGCGGCAACTTGACCTATACTGTGCTCCCCCCCAGGCAGACTGTCGACATCTGCCCCCGCGTCAAGGCAAACGAGTTTTCATGAAGGACAAATCCGGCTGGAACAAGTATCGGCACAAGCGCAAGGCGGTCGAACCGCGTGACGTCGAACTGCTCATCGACTCTCTGACCAATGCCGGAGACGGTCTCGGCAGGCAGGACCAGCGCGTGGTTTTCGTCCCCTATACACTTCCCGGTGACCGGGTAAGAATCAAGGTCACGCAACGCAAGAAAACCTATGCCCTGGGCAGTGTCGAAGAGATTCTGGAACCCTCCAGTGACCGGATCGAAGCGCCCTGTCCGTATTTCGGACGCTGTGGTGGTTGCGACTGGCAGCATGTCCCCTACTCGATCCAACTGGCAGCCAAGCAGGAGCAATTGCTCGAGACACTCAGTCGCATCGGCATGCTGAAAGACCTGCCCATGAAGGATATCGTTCCCTCGGCTCGAGAATATGGCTATCGAAATCGCATTCAGGGTGAGATTCGTGCAGGTAGTTTTCACTACAAATGGCGTCGCAGCGACCAGCGAATTGCCATCGATCGATGTGCCATTGCCGAAGAGCCCATCAACGACTTTCTGCAGAACACCGACCTGAGTCAGACCGTGCAGGGCCGCGTGGAAATCGCCGTCGTCGACGGTGAGGTCACCGTGGTCGAGGTCAATGACAGGAATTCAACCGAACTGGGCTTTCGCCAGGTCAACACCGAGGTCAGCAACGCATTGACAGCAGGGTTGCTGGCCAGTGTCGAGCAAAGCCAGTGTACGGCCATCACCGATCTGTATTGTGGTCGCGGGCACTGGACCAATCATATTGCCGAACAACACCCGGACAAACAGGTGACAGGCGTGGATTCTTCTGCCGAGAATATCTCCGTGGCGCGTGACCAGGCACACGAACGCAATCTGGGCAATGTGCGCTTTCACCAGGCTGCCGTCGAGAAGACGCTGGGTAAACTGGACATTGGCAACAGTCTGTGTATTGTCGATCCACCGCGAGCAGGACTCGACGGTTCGGTTACTGATGCGCTGATCGCCACGCCATGTCAGGAACTGCTGTATGTGTCATGCCATCCGGCAACGCTTGCCAGAGACCTGAAGCAGCTGACGGAAAAAGCCTATCGTATAGAGTCCCTGACGCCCATGGACATGTTCCCGCAAACTGCTCATCTGGAATGTGTCGTCAGACTTCGCCGGAATCAGTAGTCAACTGAAGCGAGACTGCGCCGGTAATCGTCAATCAACGCGACATCCAGCTCACCTTCCTCGCCGGAAAACCCGAAGGCGCTGAGGACCGGGTCGGCTGTCGCTTGCCGTCGGCACGACGCATGAAACGACTCGATGCCGATTTCCGCCTGAATCCGTTTCGCCAGAGTGGGAGTCAGACCGGCACCTGCCATGATCTGAATCCGCCGACCAGCGTGCATCTGTATTGCCGACAATCGCGACAGGCCATCAGCCACGGTAGGCGCTCCGCCTGAAGTCAGTATCCTCGTGAAACCCAGTTCAACCGCCTGGTCGATAGCCAGCAAGGGGTCATCCAGCACATCGATGACTCGATGCAGTGTCAGTTGCAAGCCTTCAGCGGCGTGACACAATCGCGCCAGAATTGGCAGGTCCAGCGTGCCTTCGGCTGTGGCTGCGCCCAGCACCACACCGGCCAGACCGGCTTCTCGGGCAACGGCGATGTCCTCACACATCAGCGTTGTTTCCATGGTACTGAAACAGAAGTTGCCCGAACGTGGCCGAATCATGGCCAATACCTGCGTTCGCGGTGGCCTGCCAACGGATCGCTTGTCATCACCTCTGATGCCGCCCACCCCGGAAACAGCCGCTGATTCAGCAAGCCTGCCAGCGAGCTTCATGAGGCCGTAGGATGGCGTCAATCCACCGACTGCCAGTGCCGAGCACAGCTCGACCCGATCGACCCCGGATCGCAGGCAGCTGAACAGAGCAGCTGAGTTATCCACACACACTTCCAGCTCGGCCTGACTCACGAAGCGATACCGCTCAGACGCTGTTGCACCATCCAGGCGGCACCTGCCAAGCCCTGCTCCGGACCACTGGCCGTCGGATACAACAGCGACGTTTCCTGTCTGACCAGGGAACGCCTGCGCACCTCCTGGTCCAGGGCTGAAATCAGCTCCTGCGATCTGGCCAGCCCACCGCCCACGGGAACGACTGAGGGTCCGATGAGGTTGACCGCTGCAGCCAGTGCGCCGCCGACGATATCGAGCCAGAGATCCACAATCCGCGTGGCCATTGCGTCTCCGGATTGCCAGGCATTGACAATGGATACACTATCCAGCGATGTCCGGTAGGCATGCAGGTAAAGGCGCTCCAGTCCGCGAGCACCACCCAGTGTATCCACACAACCTGTCTGGCCACAGAGACAGGTGAGGATCGGCAGAGACTCACCGGTTCTCATGGCACTGGCTGGACCGTGGCCCCACTCACCGGACAGACCGGCCTGCCCGACATGCAGACGCCCGTTCAGCACGATCGCACCACCGACGCCTGTGCCCAGTATGATCGCCATTACCGAGGCATGACCACTGGCCGCCCCCCAACGGGCTTCTGCCAGCGCGAATGCATCCGCATCGTTGAGGAGAAAGACAGGCCGCCTCAGACGTACCTGCAGTTCTTCCGCAAGCCGCAGGCCACTGATACCCGGAATATTGGCACTGGTCAGCTGACCGCTCTGCGGCTCGATCACCCCGGCAATGGCGATGCCGACAGCCTCATCACCTTCGGGGCACAAAGCCTTCAGTGCCTTGAAGAACCGGCTCGGGTCATCGACAGGCGTCGCTCGTCGTCCGCGCTCCTCTATCCGCCCCTGATCATCAACGTGGGCAGCCACGATCTTCGAACCACCAATATCGAAACAGAACGTCATTGCTCGAACCAGTCTTGCAGAAACGGGAAAGCGGCAGAAGGCACCGCACCAGAGAACGGCACGGGTGCCATCACTACCAGCGCGTGCTTCCCACGCTACCATACTGCGCGATGATTCAGGCGGCTACCGGATCAAGCGTGACCTTGTACAGCTCGGTATCATCACGATCCATCAAACGCACGGTGAGCTGACGACTCTGGCCATCGATATCCACCAGCCCGAAGAACTGCAGACCCATGGAAGGCGGCAGGTTCACTCCCTGGTCTGCCGTGGGTGCCTTGACGTAACGGACTTCGGGGCCGAACGTTCCATCCAGTTCATTCGGTCCGAAGGTTCCCGCATGCAAGGGTCCGGAAACAAATTCCCAGAACGGTGTGAACTCCTGAAAGCTGGCTCTGTCCGGATGATAGTGATGAGCAGCCGTGTAATGCACATCAGCAGTCAGCCATACCACGTTGTCAATCCCGCTGTCACGCATCCAGCGCAGCAGTTCGGCGAACTCGAGCTCGCGACCAGCGGCTTTGCCTGAATTGCCGTTGGCAACCGCTTCCACATGGTTCTCCCCATTGAACTTGTCCCACACTACCAGTCCCAGCGGCATGTCCGATGCAATGACCTTCCAGGTGGCTGTTGAATGCGCCAGCTCATCTCGCAACCACGCGAGTTGCGCCGCCCCCAGGATACGTGATTCGTCCGTGATCTCCGATTGCATGCCTTCGGTGTTCGGCCCTCGATAGGAACGCAGGTCCAGAAAGAAGACATCGAGCAAGGGACCATAGGAAAGTTTGCGATAGACGCGACCGGGCTCTTCCGCGGTGTAGCTGATGGGTGTCATTTCATGGAATGCCTGCGCACTGCGCGAAGCCAGCGTCATGATGGATTTCTCGGTATAGCGATCGTCACCGGTCAGATCCTTCGCGGCAGACCAGTTATTGACCACCTCATGATCATCCCACTGGTAAAAGACCGGTACTTGCTGATTGAAGGCACGAACATGCTCATCCAGCATGTTGTACTTGTAACGCCCACGATACTCATCCAGCGTCTCGGCAACCTTTTCCACACCTTCCGCCACAAGACTGTTCCAGATACTACCATCGGGCATTTCCGCAGTGGCACTGATGGGGCCATCGGCATAGATCGTATCGCCGCTGTGGATGAAGAAGTCCGGATCGTGAGCGGCCATGGTGGCATAGGTCTGCATGCCACCACGCTCCTTGTCGATCCCCCAGCCCTGACCTGCCGTGTCACCTGACCAGGCAAATCGAATATCGCGTGTGGCGGACGGAGCTGTTCTGAAGTGACCGGTCACCGCTTCCGACACGTTCCGGCTGTCCTGCAGATCGGCAAAGCGCACTCGATAGAAGATCTCCTGGTCGGCAGGCAATGTGTTCAACAGGCGTTTGACGGCAAAATCGCTACCGGGCATCGCTGTGGTGGGAGCCAGGGCAGTGGCTTGGGTAAAACTCTCATTGCTTGACACTTCCACCAGCATTCTCGCCGGCCGGTCCGTTCGAGCCCAGATGACACCGCTGTTGGCGGAGACATCACCTGATTGCACACCATGGGTGATGACGGGCCTGGCCGAGGCTCGAGAGATACTCGGAAAACCCGACACAGCACCGGCTGCCAGCGCTCCACTGCTGCTTGCAGCCAATTTGAGCAATCGACGACGCGCGGGTAGAAAGATGGATCGTGACATGACTTGTTCCTGGCGAGAAGAGAGATTCACTATCATCAGACCTGCACGTGAATCAGCGATGACAAGCCCGTTCCCTTGTCATTGACTCGATGACCCGTCTCAACTTTTCTGCCGAGACCGGTTTTGTCAGACACTGAAACCCCGAATCTTCCATCAACGCAGTTTCCTCGACACCACAAACCCCACTGACCAGAATGGCCGGCATATCGACAGCCAGACGGTCACGGATCAAGTGGATGACATCCAGACCGCTCTTGCCATCGGCCAGCTGAAAATCGCAGATCAGCAAATCGGGAGTGCATGTCAGCGATTCCAGCGTGTGCAGGGCACTCTGTACACCCAGCTCGCAGATGGCCTGACACCCCCAGGCAGCCAATGTGTTGCCCATGGCCCGACAGATCTCCGGATCATCATCGACAAACAGTATGCACCGCCCTTGCATTGATGTCGTCGATTCGAACTCTTCACTCTCCAATCTCCCCGACCTGTCGGCCGATGCAACACATGCCGGAAGAAGGGCTGGCGATGCAGAGAGAACACTGTTCGAGTCGGACTGCGTCAGGCAGTCCATGCTCAGCGTGACCAGTGTCCCTCCGGAATCACTCATGTCCAGTTGAACCTTGATATCCAGCAATTCGCACAATCGCCGGACGATAGACAAACCCAGGCCGACCCCCAGGGTGCAGAAACGCTCTTCACCTTCCAGTTGGTAGAACTCCGAGAAAACGTTCTGTCGTTCCTCTTCAGGTATGCCCCGCCCAGTGTCACTGACCTGTATGTGCAGTCGTAACCCGCGCTTTTCTGTTCTGATCGTGACACCCCCTTCCTCCGTGAACTTGATGGCATTACTGATCAGATTGCGCAGGATACGCGCCAGCAGAGTGCCATCCGTATGCAACCTGATCTGCGTGGTGATACAGCAGAAATACAGATCCTTCTCCTGCGCCACTGGTGCGAACTCCTGCTCCAGTATGCTGCAGACAAGCCCAAGCTCGATGACCTCGATCTCCGGTTTGACCACATTGGCATCCAGTCTGGACACATCCAGCAGACTGTCGAACATGGAATTCAGCACATCGGTTGACTGATCGATGGATTGAAACAGCTGCTTGTTGGAGGCATCTTCGCTCTTCAATCTCAGCGCATGGTGAAACAGTCCCAGAGCGTGCAGGGGTTGACGCAGGTCATGACTGGCCATCGCCAGAAACCGACTCTTGTCGATGACAGCCTGCTCTGCCCTGGCCTGGTGTTCAGCGGCGATCCGCTGTTGCTCTGACAGGCTCTCTACCAGCGCCTTGTTCTCCTGATTCAATCGAGCGAGATCACGGTATCGTTGCTGCGACAATCGACCGAGAAAGACGGTACACGCGATGGAGGCGACGATCAGCAGCGCCAGCAGAATCAGCATGGGTCGACCACTGAGCATCAGCGCAATGGCCACAGGGGCGGCAAGACTGGGAAGCATGGTGCGCGATATCGGCGTGAACAAGGCCGTAGCCGCCGACAGATTGGCAATCATTGCGCAGAATACGCCAACCAGCAGCAGACGATTCTCTTCGGGCAAGGGCAGGAACAGCACCAGACTTGCTGTACCGTATACCAATCCGGAATAGATGGACCCGGCATCGAATACCAGCCGCCACTTTGCCTGCTTCTGTTGCTCGGGAGGCAAACCCGTGAAATGTCGGCTTGCCGAGATCTTGATGAGCACTTCGACCACGAACATGGTCAGAAACAGCATCAGCCAGATCGTCTGAACGTGACCCCACAGCGCGTGGATGGCGAGACCGAACATGAGGCTCAGCCACAGTGCATACCAGCAACTGTTTTTCAGAATATTCCGGATCAGCGCATGTTCGAGGGCAGACAGCGGTGCCGTGCGGTAGCGTCGCAGGCCTTCCATCAGGTGATGCAATATCACTCTCATCGCGAGTTGCCGCACCCGGTGCGGACGTCGCAGCTGCCGCGCAACCGGTTTGCTTGATGACTCTCAGCGCACAGTTTCATGTCATGAGCTTCAAGGCATGGATGCCACCCATGCCGCTTCCCGGCATGGATTTGAACTCAACATTACCATGAAAGCCGGCAGACATCCCCTACCATGTGCTCGGGCATGCAGCACAGCAGGCAGGAAACAACACCGATCGATTGCAGTGACAGAAATAACCGCAGCGTGGACGCTGCTGAAATCATTCCTTGATCGTGAAACTCAGCGTAGCCTTCTTCATGGCTATCGGCGTCTCCTGATTCAGTTGCATGAGGCCATCAACCAGATAGGGTCTGTAGGAAATCGAGTAGTCACCGGGTTCGGACATGTCATAGTACTGCCCGATATCCACGGTGGCATCGACACGCCCGCCGGCAGGCACTGTCACGTAGTCATGTGGCTGCGGTGAGCCGCGCTTGACCATCCTCCCGAGATATTCCATGGTCTTGCCATCACGCACCACGACAAACACATCCGCGGACAGCTCTTTCTCCAGAGGTGTGTTCCAGGTCAGGATGTCGACCGCCTGACTTGCATGGTTACTCACATGAAAGACGATAGGTGGAGGGCCCTCACCTGCTGCCGTTGCAAGCTCGATTCCTGCTTGCAATGTCTGCTGTCCGATTTCCGCTGGCATGACATCCTCTTGCGGCAGTTTGTCACTGGCCGAGCAGGCAGTACCGGCCAGCAGGGACAGCACCAGAACTCGTGCCACTGATCTGACGGCGTTCACTGACTCAACTCCTGACCCGACGCCGACGGCGAGCCGCAACGGCCAGCAGCAGCACTGCAAATCCCCAGTTGCTCATGGAACCAATACCACTGGACGACGAAGATGACACGGTATCCTGCGCCACAGGGTCATCGTCCGACGTAGTCGGCGTCTCGGGATCCACTGGCGTTTCGGGCTCTACCGGCGTTTCTGGTTCTACCGGCGTTTCTGGTTCTACCGGCGTTTCTGGCTCTACCGGCGTTTCTGGCTCTACCGGCGTCTCGGGCTCTACCGGCGTTTCCGGCTCTACCGGCGTCTCGGGCTCTACCGGCGTTTCCGGCTCTACTGGCGTCTCGGGCTCTACCGGCGTTTCTGGCTCTAACGGCGTTTCTGGCTCTAACGGCGTTTCTGGCTCTACCGGCGTTTCGGGCTCCACCGGCGTTTCGGGCTCCACTGGCGTCTCGGGCTCTACCGGAGTTTCGGGCTCTACCGGAGTTTCGGGCTCTACCGGAGTTTCGGGCTCTACTGGCGTCTCGGGAACCGGATCATCATCCGGCACAGTCTGAACCGCGACGCTGGTGACGGTGTACGCTGAATCCTCATGGCCGAAGATGGCCACGAAGTAGTCAATTTCGCTGGGCAAATCACAAGCATCGACCACCGATACAGAACTGAAGTCTTCCGACAGACAAAGCTGTTCCGCATTGTCCAGATCGCTGGAGTCGTAGATCGCCAGGTCCACATCACCGGAATCCGAAGTGGCCTGTACTGACGTTGCGCCACCCAGCACGAAGACATGGATATCGCCTTGCGACAGCGTGCTACTGCGTGACTCGCCGGCTGTCAGACGACCCATATCGGTTCTTGTTCCCGTCGGCTCGGAAACCGCCTCTTCCAGAGACGCTACCAGCGTGAACTGCGCATCGGTGTAGGCCGAAACCAGCACATGGTAGGTAGCTGTACTTGATGGGATATCACAAATATCCAGTGTTGATTGCGAAGGCGATGCCTCCGCTGAACACACCAGCGTTGCATTATCGAAATCGAGTGAATCGAACACGAACAGGTCGGCATCACCACTCAATGATTCCAGCTCGACCCGGTTGGCGCCACTGACCGAATAAACCAGGCGTTCACCCTGAGCCAAAGAGGCGGATACCGGCGTATCCAGCGCCAGCACCGCAACCACCTCTTCCGGCGGCACATCGATTTCCTCACTCAATGCGACCAGTTCGAAGTTCGTTGCACTGAATGCGCTGACCTCGATGTATACCGTTCCCGCACCAGCAATCTCACAGATGTCTTCGCTGGTCACGCTCAATGAACGGCAACTCTCAGCGGTCATCTCCTCATCCGTGTAGATGAAAAGATCGGCATCACCCCCTGTCGATGTCAGTTTGACAACACTGGCGTCATCGACCTGATAGGTCAGGCGTTCATTGGTAGCCAGCTCTCCACTGACCGGTACGTCCAGCTCCAGCACGACATGTTCCACGATGTCGGGCGGTTCAACCACACCTGCAATATCCAGAAAAGGGGTGTTCTCTGCAAAATATTCGTGATTGTCAGCATTGCTGATAGCCTTGTCAGGGTCTGAAATCGCCAGACTCTGTGCGCCTCGCTGAGAGTACACATGGTCATCGGTATCGGCCAGAACCGTGAAATGCGATAGTTCATGAATGATGGTTCCGGCGCGAGAATCCGTTCCATCGACATTGGCACGACGAAATTCGGGACAGAGGAAGACATCATACGGTCGGCTTGGATAGACATAGGCATAGGTACCCGCCTCATCACAGCCACAGTCGTAACGCAGGGTTTCTTCCTGCAAAGCGGTTTCCATGGACTCGAAATTGGCGACCACGCGATCGAAACGTGCCTCGGTATATTCACCGAACCAGGTTGTATAACGCGGCGACCCCGAACGTTCATCAATGGCCAGCCCGTTGAGATCCTGCACAGCCGTTGCAGTCAACTGTTCGGCAACCTCGGTCGCAGCAAGAATATCGCTCTGTTCCTGCGCCGAGCAATTGTTATAGGCCGGTACCTGAATTCGGCGCTCGATCGATGGATACACGTCCATCGAGAGTCTGTTCGACTGCATTTCGCTGACCAGCAATTCCTCTGCCGAGCTGATCTTTCGAGTCAGAGTGGTCGAACCCGTTGTTGCGTTCTCGAAGTAGCGGATATCACCGACGAACTGAATCTGACGAGTGTCCGATCGATCTATGCGGTAATAGTCATTCAACTGAACAACGGTACTGAGACTCGCGCCTGGTGCCACCGTCAGGTAGTTTTCGGCAGCGGGAGCGACACGCTTGACTTCACGGCCAATGTACGACGCTGACTCTTTCAGTGGCCATTGCTTGAGAACACGCTCGATACGAAAGACATCACTGGACAATGTCTGCTCGAACGGTGTGTCCCAGCTCAGAATCGACAGTGGATGCTGCCCGGAATTGCTGAGACTCACGGTAACGGAGCCTTCCGCCGGACCGGCCGTCAGCGATATCTCCAGTGGATCAGCCTGTGCACTCAGGGCACACAATCCGATGCAAGCCGCCATTGATTGACGACGAATTGACGACGCACGCATCCCTTTTCTTACTCGAATTCCACTCGATGAATGCATTATACCGAGTAACGAGCATCGAAACCTTTCCGTTGGCGCATCAACGGAACGCATCACACCCGATCACCATCCGCGTGAACAGCGGCATGAAAGCAAGTGAAGACGTCACAAACAGTAGCAAAACCCTCTTCCGAGCATGAGAAAGATCTCTCGGCCTGGATCAACATCTGCGATATGATGCTCACTGTCGATGCTGGAACTGACCATCAAACCGCTTGCAAGGGTTTGGAATGCGAACATTTCCGGCTCGCCGACTTCAGGATACCCCTGCGCGATTCCGTTCAGCCGAATGAGACGAGGAAGTGATTTGATGACTGATGCACCTGTGACACCTGTTCTTGACATTTCTCAGGCTCTCATCGAGGCACGCCGCCTGGGTCGTCGCACGGACATATCGCAGCTTCCGACGCCGGACTATGCCGAAGCCCTGGAAATTCAGCAGCGTGTGCAATCGACCCTGGGGCCTGTTGGCGGCTTCAAGGTGGCGCGCCGCGCAGAAGGCGCACCGATCATGGCTCCGATCAGCACCAGTCGCGTGCTGCCGTCGGGTGCCGATGTTCACACGGACGACAGGCTTGGCATCGAGCTTGAAATCGGCTTCGAACTGATCTCCGATACCGTACCGGATAATATTGCAAGCCCTAACCAGCATTTTCGCCCGCGTATCGTTCTGGAACTGGTCGATACCCGACTGGAGGGAGCCGAAAGCGATCCGATGATGAAGCTGGCCGACATGCAATTGAACGCCGGACTTGTCGTCGGACCCGCAATCGAGACCTGGAACGGTGACGATTTCGGCACTGTCGAAGGCAGCCTGAGGTGTGGCGAACAGCAAGTGATCGATGGTGCGGTAACCGTACCGGGCGGCTCTGCCCTGGCAATGCTCTCGCACTTTCTCGAGCACGTTGGAAACCACTGCGGCGGCCTTCGTCAGGGCCAGATCCTCATCACGGGATCGCTATCGGGCCTGCTCTACTTCCCCCCCGGAACCCACGTCCTGGGCAGGATCAGCGGATTCGGTGAGGTCAGTTGTCGTCTGGGATGAGGCCCTGCCTCTTGCCTCGGCCAGCAATGTCTGCGTGCGCGTGACCAGGTAGTCTGCCACCAATCGCGCTGCACGTGACAAGGGACGACGCGCATCGATCACCACCGAGATCGTAGGTGACGAGAGAGCCTTGTCCTTCAGCGGCAGGAACAACAGCGTACCCTGATGCATTTCCGGGAGCACATCCAGCTCGGACGTGATCATGGCTACATCGCCGCTCTGCAGAACCTGCTTCAGGAGTTGTAGAGAATTCGAAGACAGCACCGGGGTGTTTTCCGCAAAGAACCAGGCGTAGCGATTATCGAGATACTGCCTCATTGGCAGCATCTTGTTCTGTGATACCAGCGCATGACCACTCACCTTGGCCAGTGAGGTATGCGGTACGTCGGCAAGCGGATGACCCGGTGCCACAATGCAACCGAAGCGCAACTTGTCAGACCAGTGCACGTGCTGGTGGCGCAGTCGCGGCAGGTTGAAAGCCATGGCAATCTCGACAGCGCCTTCGTCTAGTGCGCGAGCGGCTTCCGCAGGCGTGACGATATCAAGCGACAACCGGATATGGGGATGTTCAGCGCGTAGCCAGGCGTGCAGATCTTCCAGAATGCCATTGGACAAGCTGTCCATGGCAGCCAGTCGCACGCTGCCGTGCTTTACCCCACGCATTTCCAGCAACGCGTTTTCCAGCTGCTCCGCATCCGAACTCCAGCGACGAGCCATGACCACGACGGCTTCACCGGCTGCAGTGGGACGCATCCCACGTGGCAGACGTTCGAACAGAGGCACGCGAGAGTCCGCTTCCATCGACTTGACATGACGGTCGATCGCCGATGCAGCAATTCCCAGCGCACGCGATGCCGCCTGAACCGACCCATGTTCGGCAACCGCTGCGATATAGAGCAACTGCCGCGGTACCAGATGAAGTTTCATGTTCTCGGATATCCTCAAACCATTCTCAAAACGAGAATGCAGCGTTACAGATTTTGCCGTAGATGGCAATCCACCGTTGCGCTACTCTGTTTTCGACGTTGCTTGACGGACACTGAAAATGCCACCTACCTACTGCAAGGGACACGCCCTGCCGGAGCCGACCGTGAATCACGAACCAGTCATCAGAAACAACTGGCCGGATGAACGACAAGCTCCCAACCGCGAGACACAGCGGCAGGTCAGAGCATGAGATTCACGCCTGTTGACGGTCGCCGAATCGGCATGCTGACTCCTTCGTCCAATACCGTACTGGAACCGTATACATCAGCCATGTTCGCGCCACTCGGGCAAGATGCCAGCGCCCACTTCGGACGCTTCCGTGTCGTCGAGATCTCGATGTCGGAAGCCTCTCAGTCGCAGTTCGTCATGGATCCGATACTGGATGCTGCCGAACGACTGGCAGAGAGCAATCCGCACCTGATTGCCTGGAACGGCACCTCCGCCTCATGGCTGGGTCTGGACAAGGACCGCGCGCTCTGCGCAGCGATCACCGACAGAACCGGTATTCCGGCGACTTCGACCATGCTCGCCTACGATGACTTGCTGCGTGACTTGAAGGTCACCCGATTGGGACTGGTGACGCCATACCTTGGCGAGATACAGAGCCGAATCGAAGCAAACTATGCAACCCAGGGTATCCAGATCGTCGCCGAGGCTCACCTGGAAGACAAGGGCAACTACAGCTTCGCCACCTACCCGGCCGAGCAAGTTGGCGCGCTGGTGGAAGACGTCGCCGAGGCCCGACCAGACGCCATTGCCATCGTCTGTACGAACTTTCGGGGCGCCCCGATCGCGGAACGCATCGAACAATCCTGTGGCATTCCTGTGCTCGACTCCGTCGCCGTCACTGCGGCTTACTGCCTGAGAAAGACAGGCCTGGATCCTTCGCGAATCACCGGCTGGGGAAGCGTTTTCGAACGTGTGGCACGACTCGACACTTCCCTGACCCATCATTGAACAACCCGACCAGAGATAGACGCCATGAAACATGAAATCACCGCCAGTGCCATTGCGCTGGCCATTCTGACTGCCCCTGTCAGCGCGGAAAATCTGCGCGTGATGGGCCAGCCTGTCGCCACTGGCCTAATCCAGAAGAATGTGGAACAACCATTCTTCGAGAACTTTGCGACCGAGACCGGTCTTGAGGGATTTACAGCAGACTATCAGCCGGTGGATGTCACCGGCATCAAGGACACTGAGCAGCTACGCATCCTGAAGGACGGACTGTTCGATATCGTGTCCCTCCGCCTGAGCCAGGTATCGCGAGACGAACCAACCATACTGGGCCTTGACCTGGTCGGTTTGAACCCTGACTACGCCACAGGTCGCACGACCGTTGCCGAGTTTGCGCCGATCGTGGACGCTCGACTGCAGGAGAGGTTCAATACCAAGCTCCTGGGTGTCTGGCCGTTCGGACCACAGGTTCTGTTCTGCGAACCGGAGATCGACTCGCTGGCCGATCTGACCGGACTGAAGGTACGCGTATACGACCAGAACCTGGCCGAATTCGTGTCGCTCGTTGGCGGCACGCCAGTACCGATCGGCTTTCCTGAAGTTCAGCAGTCACTCGCCCGGGGTGTCATCGATTGCGCGATTACCGGCCCCTCCTCTGCCAATTCAGCCGGCTGGCCCGAAGTCAGCTCGTATACCATGCCCATCGCCTTTCAACTGGCGATGAATGGCTACGGCATCAACCTCGACACCTGGAAAAAGCTCACGCCCGATCAACAGGCGAAGCTCCAGGCCGGATTCGACAAACTCAGCGAACAGATCTGGACGTATTCCGAAGAACTCTTCACCGATGCAGTGCGTTGCAATACCGGCGAGGAGCCCTGCGAGACAGGTACTTCATACAACCTGACACTGGTCGAGCCAAGTGCCGCAGACATGGAACTGGTAGGCACTGCGGTACCCAATGTCTCCTTCCCTGCGTGGAAGGAAGTGTGCGATGTCTCCAATCCAGGCTGCTCCGCAGCATGGATGGACTCGGTCGGTACAGCGCGCGGGCTGTAAACAACAACCGGACCCGGGTCTGTTGAGCCCGGGTCGTTCTCGTTTCGGGAGAATGTCATGGATCGTCTGGCCACATGGATCAGCCGCTTGTTCGGATGGGCATTGCTGTTCCTGTCCGCCTTCGTTGCGCTGGAAACGCTGCTGCGCAAATTGTTCAATACCTCATTGCAAGGGGCGGATGAGCTGGGGGGCTACATTCTGGCGCTCGGCGCCTCCCTGGCTTTCATTGTCGCCATGATCGATCGCGCACATATCCGCATCGATGTACTGCACGCACGATTCCCACTCAGATTGCAGGCGCTGATCGACTGGCTTTCGGTCATCTCGCTCGGCGTGATCGGACTGTTTTTCCTGTACGTGGGCTGGTTCGTGATCACCGACACGCTGGAATACCGCTCGACGGCTGCCACGCCCTGGCGAACGCCACTGATCTGGCCTCAATCGGCCTGGTACGCCGGTCTGGTCGTTTTCGCTCTGTGCTCCTTCGTGCTCGCAGGCCGGGCAACGCGACTGTTCCTCTCGGCTGACTACACCCAACTGGCCAGGGAATTCAATCCGAAATCCGCGCAGGACGATCTGAGCGAAGAACTCGAACAGCTCAAGGAACGATGACATGAGCATTCTTGACGTGTTTGTCGGTTTTTCGATCATGATGGGCATGCTGCTTGTCGGCCTGCCAGTCGCCACGGTCATGGTTGCGATGGGAGTGGCAGGAGGCATGATTCTCTACGGTCCTGCCCTGCTGAAGAGCATGGGGCCGGTTCTCTGGGGCACTTCGAACGAACCCGTGCTGACGGCCATTCCCCTGTTCATCCTGCTGGGCGAATTGCTGTTGCGATCCGGCCTTGCCGATCGCATGTACACCACACTGGCACTGTGGCTCGGTCGCCTCCCTGGAGGGCTGCTGCATACCAACGTCGGCTGCTGCTCGCTGTTCGCGGCAACGTCCGGTTCATCGGTTGCGACGGCCGCAACCGTGGGCACCGTGGCTCTCCCCGCGCTGACCGAACGACGCTATCGTCCCTCCCGCTCACTTGGCTCTCTTGCCGCAGGTGGCACATTGGGAATTCTCATTCCCCCATCGGTCAATCTGCTGGTATACGGTTCTCTGGCGAGTGTCTCGGTCGGACAACTCTTTCTCGCAGGGATCATACCCGGAATCCTGCTGACGCTCGGTTTCATGCTGTTCATCGCGGTGCAGGACATTCTTTCACCGGGCGGTGAGTTCCGGGAAGAGGATGTCCCCCTGCAGGTGAAGCTCCAATCGCTCAGGCACCTTGTTCCCGCTGGCACCGTTTTTCTCATCGTCATGGGATCGATCTATTTCGGGATTGCCACACCAACCGAAAGTGCCGCACTGGCCGTCATCGTTGCCCTTGGTTTCGTTTGGGCCGAGGGCAAGCTCAGCATCGAATTCCTCGACCTCTGTTTTCGCATGACCGCCAAGACAACGGGCATGATCCTGCTGATCATCGTGGCCGCTTTCACGCTCAACCTGACACTCGCGCTCGGCGGAATCACCCAGGTGATGTCGCTATGGGTCGAGAGTCTGGGTCTGACCCCGGTGGAATTACTCTTTGTACTGGTGGGCTTCTACCTGGTGCTGGGCATGTTCATGGATGTGCTCTCAATGCAAGTGCTGACAATACCCATTGTCGTTCCCATCGTCGTATCGGCGGGGATCGATCCCGTCTGGTTCGGCATTTTCGTGGTGCTGATGTGTGAGCTGGGCATGATCACTCCGCCGGTCGGCATGAATCTCTATGTCGTGCACGGCGTGCGCAGCGACAAGGGCCCCTTCATGGACGTGGTAACAGGTGCCATACCCTATGCACTCATCATGCTCCTCTTCACTTCCGCTCTGATCCTGTGGCCTGCCATTGCAACCTGGCTACCGGAGGCCGTTGGACAATGAATGTGCAGGATCTTGTCAGCAACGCTGAAGACGCAACCGAGTTGCTGAGTGATTACGCTACCGGACGCAGTGATCCGGTCACCATTGCCGAGTCTCACCTCGAACGCATCGAGCAGCTCAACCCGATACTGAATGCCTTTACCACTCGCGCAAGCGATGTGCTCGATCGGGCTGTCGAGTCCCGGGATCGCTGGAAGAGCGGCACACCGCTTGGCGTGCTGGACGGCGTACCCCTTGTCCTGAAGGATAACCTTGTCTGCGCAGGATTGCCGGCGGCCTGGGGAAATGCGGTATTGACAAACAGAGTACCTGAGCAGGATGAGATACCCGTTGCCGCACTACGCAAGGCCGGTGCCATCGTACTGGGCATGGCAAACACACCGGAGTTTGCGGTCGAGGGTTATACCGGCAATGCGACATTCGGTGTCACACGCAACCCGTATGACCCGACTCTGACACCCGGAGGTTCATCCGGCGGTGTTGTTGCCGCCGTGGCCTCAGGTATGGCGGCCGTCGGGCTGGGTACCGATGGTGGCGGCTCCATTCGCAGACCCGCTGCCTACACCGGACTGTGGGGGCTGAAACCGGGCATCGGTAACGTGCGCCGCGGAGGCGGCCTGATGCAGGTGCTGCTCGATTTCGAAACGGTTGGGCCACTCACGCGCAGCGCACGCGATCTATGCCTGTTGCACCAGGTTCTCGCCAAGCAACCCATGCGCCCGCATCCTCGCCCGCTCGATATTCTCGCTGTGGCGCAAATTCAGGACGCGCCTTGTGATCCGGGCATACGAGATGTATTCGAATCAACCATCGAACGTTTGTCCAGCATGGGTCATCGGGTGGTGCAAGGCACCCTGCCAGTTGACCTCGGTCCGATGAATGAGGTCTGGAGCCAGATTGCTGAAGTCGGATTGGCTCATATGCAGTCGAAGGACCCGACCGTCATGGCTGCCGCTGCTGAAAAGTACCAGGAAATGGCGAACCGTGGTGCACTCATCAGTGCGGCGTCGTTTCATGAAGTACTTTCCCGTGTCTTCGCATTGCGGGAGGCAGCCCGCGGTCTCTGGGGTTACGACGCCATTGTGACCCCTGCTGCGGCAGCGCCACCCTGGTCTGCGGAACAGGCCTACCCGGAAACGATTGACGGGAAAGCGGTCGGCCCACGCGGACACGCCGTGTACACCGGCTGGGTCAATGCGGCGGGCTTGCCAGGTCTTGCCTGTCCGGCAGGATTATCTGAAGGACTGCCGGTGGGGGTACAGTTCATTGCAGATCATGCCGGTGAAGGACTCCTGTTGAGCCTTGCCACAACACTCGACATTGCGGATTGAGCTGCCGGGCTATCTGTTGCAAGGCGTTTGCGTATGCCTGCCACCCATCGGATTGGCAGGCAGCCAACGCACTCGACAACCAGCCTTCCGGGTGTAATGCTTCGTCACCCGTGCCGCCCTCCCCGCTCGACCTTGGCGACAACTCTTTTTCTGGACTCAAGCATCCTGGAACCGATCGGGAAGATTCTGTGCGAGATGCTGAACAAACTTTGTAATACGCGCGGGTACGTGTCGTCTATGCTGATAAACAGCGTAAATGTCCGCCCGGGGAGCCTCGTAGTCGGGAAGCACGGCGACCAGGTCGCCCCGACGCAATTGCTCATGCACATCCCAGCGTGAACGCAGAATCAGCCCATGCCCATCAAGCGCAAGGCTGACCACGGCTTCTCCGTCATTACTGCTCAGAGTGCCTTTAACCTTGAGGGCTCGTTCCTGTCCCGCATGGAGAAATCGCCACACGGCATAGTCACTCTCGAATTGACGAAGAATGATGCAATTATGATTCAGCAGGTCACCGATTTCGCGAGGAGTGCCCTTCCGCGCCAGATAATCTGGTGAAGCGCACAGGACCCTGGGATTATCGAGCAGGTGGCAGGCAACGAGCCGTGAGTCAGGGAGTTCGCCGAAGCGAATGTCGATGTCGATTGCGGAAGTCAGCAGATTTACGGGTTGGCTGGACAGGTCGAGCGACAGTTCGATTTCCGGATACAGTTTGGCGAAAGTCGAGAGCAATGGAGTGACATGACGACGACCAAAACCAAACGTCGCGTTTATGTGCAGTTGTCCGCGCAAGTCTTGCTGACGACTGCTAACTGCACTCTCCAGCTCTTCAAGCTCGCGCAGGATGGGTCGCGCACCTTCGAGGTACAGTAGCCCTTCAGGAGTAAGATCAAGACGTCTGGTCGTCCGAGTGATCAACTGAACTCCAAGTCGCTGTTCGAGCAGAGTCAAGCGTTTGCTCACGGCTGGTAACGACAGACCGAGCTCACGAGCGGTAGCCGTCAAACTGCCGTTCATTGCCACGCGACTGAAAAATGCCAGATCGTCTGTTGAACTCATACCCTTAACTTTTTTTTAACAATAGCTTAACCAATGGCATTATTGTTTGGTTAATAAAATTCCTCAATAATGATTAGCAAGGATTCCTAACATAGTCCGAATGGTAACAACTGCTTCTCAACGACAGGTTTCCAAGCACCATGATTCCACGCATTGCCGAATCTGATACCACGGACAGTCTCTACCTCGAATTTATCGAAAGCCTGCAGCAGCAAGGCTTCAGCGGTGAAACCAGCCCTGACTATGCCAACCGGGTGGTCCAGTCCACCGACAACGGCATCTATCAATTGCTCCCGCAGGGGGTCCTGTACCCCAGAACCGAGGAAGACCTGATATCGATCACACGACTGTCCGGTGAAGCGCGTTTTGCCGGCATCCATCTGAGCCCCAGAGGCGGCGGTACCGGCATCAACGGACAGTCGCTGACGGACGGACTCATCGTGGATACCTCGAAGCACATGAACCGCATCCTCGAGATCAATGCCGAAGAGCGCTGGGTGCGGGTTGAAGGCGGCGTGGTAAAGGATCAACTGAATGCTGCGTTGAAACCGCATGGCCTGTTCTTCGCACCCGAGCTTTCGAGCAGTAATCGCGCGACCATTGGCGGCATGATCAATACCGATGCCAGCGGTCAGGGATCCTGCCTCTACGGCAAGACGCGCGATCACGTCCTCGAGCTGCGCTCGGTATGGCTCGATGGCAGTTGCTGGGAATCCGGGGTGCTCGACGAGACTGAACTGGCCAGGATCAAGCAGCGGGATGACCGCATCGGTGTAGCGCACCGGTTGCTGGATGAAATTTACCGCACCCGCCGCGACGACATCGAGGCCAGATTCCCGAAACTCAACCGTTGCCTGACGGGTTATGACCTTGCTCATATCCGTGATGAACAGGGGCGCTTCAATCTCAATTCGGTGCTTTGCGGGGCCGAAGGGACGCTGGCCTTTATCGCCGAGGCGAAACTGAACCTGTTGCCGATTCCGAAGTTTTCAGCGCTGATCAATATCAAGTACGACAGCTTCGAAAGTTCGCTACGCGATGCCAAGGCATTGACCGCCTGGAGGCCAACCTCGATCGAAACCATCGACTCCAGGGTACTGAATCTTGCGATGGGAGATATCGTCTGGGATGCGGTAAGTGGCTATTTTCCACAGCAGGCCGGTGAGCCCGAGATCCAAGGCATCAATCTTGTTGAATATACCGCCGACGACGAAGCACAGTTGCAGGACGATGTAGACAGGTTTCTGGCCCACCTCGAACAGGTCCGCGGCCAGAGTGGCAAAAACTTTGGGCATACGGTGGCCTATGGCGCCAGCGAGATCAACAAGATCTGGAGCATGCGCAAAAGAGCGGTAGGGCTGCTGGGCAATGCCAAGGGCGAGCGACGTCCCATTCCGTTCGTCGAAGATACCGCGGTACCGCCGGAGAACCTGGCGGACTTCATCATGGAGTTTCGTGCGCTGCTGGATCGGCGAGGACTCGACTACGGAATGTTCGGTCATGTCGATGCCGGGGTACTGCATGTTCGCCCGGCCATCGACATGAAGGATGAGTCCCAGGTAGGGCTGATTCGCGAGATCACCGATGAAGTGGTTGGGCTGACGCGCAAATACAAGGGGCTGCTCTGGGGCGAGCATGGCAAGGGGATGCGCTCTGAGTATGCGCCTGAGTTTTTTGGGGAACTCTACCCGGAGTTGAAACGCATCAAAGCTGCCTTCGATCCGCACAATCAGCTCAATCCAGGCAAGATAGCGACTCCGATGATCGACAGTGCCGAATTGCTGAGAATCGATCAGGTACCAACCCGCGGGCAGCACGACCGTCAGATTGGTCGAGACGTACGCCAAACGTATGATTCTGCGATGAAATGCAACGGAAATGGCGCCTGCTTCAATTACGACCCCAACGATGCGATGTGCCCGTCCTGGAAGGGAACCCGGGAGCGAATCCATTCTCCCAAGGGGCGAGCGTCGCTGATTCGCGAATGGTTGCGACTGATGTCCAGTCAAGGTGTCGATTTGCAGGTGGAGAGCGATCGAGTCAAACAACTCTCCTTCATGCGCACGTTGCCTAACCGCTTGCACAACAGCCTGGCAAAAAGGCGCGGTGAACATGATTTTTCCAACGAGGTACATGAGGCGATGATGGGTTGTCTCGCCTGCAAATCCTGCGTCAGTCAGTGCCCGGTCAAGGTCAATGTGCCAGACTTCCGATCCCGCTTTCTCGAGCTTTACTACGGGCGTTATCTGCGCCCGATGAAGGATTACTTCGTTGGCAGCCTGGAACATGTGATACCGCTGCTGGCACGTTTTCCGGCACCCTATAACTGGGCCACGGGCAATCCACTGATCAAGCGGGTTTTCCGGCACCAGCTGGGCATGGTCGACAGCCCGGCCATTTGCAGCCAGAATCTGACTGTCGGACTGCGCCAGCGCGGCATCGACCTTGCCACATCCGAGACCGTGGCTGCGCTGTCCGAGTCACAACGTGACAGAAGCGTGATCATCGTACAGGACGCCTTCACCAGCTATTTCGAGACCCAGCTGGTGCTGGACCTGATCGATCTGCTCGGTCAACTCGGCTTCCATGTACTAGTGGCGCCTTTCAGACCAAACGGTAAGCCACTGCACGTGCATGGCTTTATGGCTGCGTTCGAGAAAGCGGCACAGCGTAATGCCAGCTTGCTCAATACACTCGCTGCCAAAGGACTGCCGCTGGTCGGTATCGACCCGTCAATGACGCTGACCTATCGTCAGGAGTATGGATCCGCAATGCCCGCCGAGGAACTGCCGCCGGTGCAGCTGATCCAGGAATGGCTGGTGCAGCAGCAGAGTGCGCTCGAAGCCGTGGCATCTCGACTGCCCCAGGGGCAATTCAGGCTGCTGGCACACTGTACCGAGAAAACCTCAGCGGCGCCGTCGGTCCGCAGCTGGCAGTTGCTGTTCGAAGCACTAGGCCAGAAACTCGAGATACTCACGGTTGGCTGCTGCGGAATGTCCGGCACCTACGGTCACGAAACAGCCAATTACGCAACCTCCCTCCGAATATATGATCTGAGCTGGCGCCAACCGGTGAACGAGGCGTCCAACAAGGGTCGACTGATGGCGACCGGTTATTCCTGTCGCAGCCAGGTGAAGCGCTTTGATGAGCAACAGATTCCTCATCCGGTTCAAGTTCTGCTGAAACAGCTGCGGCGTCACTCCAACTGAAACCAGTACGCCAGTACTGGGGTCATTTGTCGTGGTCGGCCCCAGCAAGCCGTCGAGCTCAAGCGACCAAACCCACGCTGTGGGACTGAACGTCATTGAGTATCAGGAAGTAAGAAGCACGAGCTCTCCTTGATATCGCCTTGTACAATCAGGATTCATCACTGGCGACCACGCAACTCTGACGCTGAACTTACGCGAAGTAGCCAACGTCTGGTTGCGACCTCACTGGTAGCCACCTGGCCAGCGACGGCTCATCCATCCCACTCGAATACATCAAGACAAATGGATGAGACTCCTTTCTCCCTTTGAGAGCAGTCCCTGGCACTCCCCGCCTGAAGCTCAGCTTCGATTCAGTCCTCACATTTCGTCTGTTGACGCCGCATCTTTCTTCGCTTTCAACCTTGAACGGTTAACAAGCTTCGGACCAATGAGAGGATATAGAATGACAACTGCCGTGATCAGAAATAATACGCAGGCGATGGAACTCTGAAAAAACGCGAGCGGATTCATATCGGTCAGGATGAGTCCCTGCCGCAGATTGGTCTCCAAAGGTTTTCCAAGGATAAAACCAATGACAATTGGAGCGAGTGGAACATTGGCATAACGAAGGAAAACTCCGATGGCCCCCGCAATTATCGCAACCCCGACATCAAGCATGCTGAAGCGGACTACATAAGAACCCGCAAATGACAGCGCTACAACAACTCCCATGATCAGAGCATGGGGCATGCGAAGCACTCGACTGAATATCTGTGCACCTGCGACTGCCACGAAAAACATCATGATATTGGCAACAAGGAGGGCAACAAATATAAAACTGACCAACTCTGGACTACGATTGAACAACTGAACACCAGGAGTAATACCATGAATGACCAAGGCACCCATCATGACTGCCGTGGCTGCATCTCCTGGAATTCCCAGCGCAAGAGTTGGAACCAGAGCTCCACCCGTTACAGCATTGTTCGCCGACTCAGAGGCGACCAGCCCTTCAGGCTCGCCTTCGCCAAAATTGTCTTTCCGCGGTGAACTTGCCCGAGCCTGAGCATAGGAAATCAGAGACGCTGCCGTTGCCCCGACTCCGGGAAGGATGCCTAGAAATGTGCCGATAACCGACCCTCGAAGTAGGGTACCTTTTCGCGCATTCCACTCTTTGAATGAGGCTACCTTGAACCCTGTACTCAAAATTGGCTGCGCCACCTTCTTGATCCCGGTGCCAGCTGTCGCAAAAACTTCCGAAACAGCAAACAGACCTATAAGTATCGGAACAATATGAAATCCAGCCGATAGAGCGAAGATATCAAAAGTGAAACGGTAGGTTCCACTCATTTCATCCACGCCTATCGTGGCAAGAAAAACACCCACAACTCCAGCCAGCAGTCCCTTCAATGGATTGCCCTTCGACACCCAGGCTATGGTCGTGAGAGAGAAAACGATAAGAGCAAAAGTCTCAATGGAGCCAAAGTTGATTGCAATGGATGCCAGTTGTGGAGCTGCAAACATCAGGACGACCATGGAAAAAATGCCACCTATTGCCGATGACATGGTTACCCAACCCAGTGCTTCAGCGACCTTCCCTTGTTTGGCCATGGGATAGCCATCGAATGTGGTTGCAGCCGACTGCGGTGTACCTGGAACGTTGATGAGCAATGCAGGGATGGAGCCGCCATAAACGGAAGAAACATAGATCGCTAGCAACATCCCGATGGCCTGAGGCGCCGTCAGCACATAGGTGAAAGGCAGCATCATGGCAAGTGCCGTGACTGTCCCAAGCCCTGGCAAGGCACCAACGATCATGCCGACGCTGGTTGCCAACAACATGATGGCTAGAGCCAGAGGGTCGAACAAACCAAATGATGCTATCAATGTATCGAAATTCATATCAGAACCTCATTCCCGGGAAAGTGGGCAATGGCATATCTGCAAAGCCGCTGAGCAGAGCCCAGACAAGAACGCCGCTGAGAATACCGGTCAGAAACACAATCCATATCTTCCGATAGGCAAGCAGAATGCATGTACCAATCACCGATATGGCCCCGGCGAAAACAAAACCGATATACTTCATGAGTACCGCGCCAATGGCGACACAGCCAATGACACTGACAAGCCTTTTCTTGTCCACGGTGGGTATGGGTGTGCCCTTGCCCAACAAGCCACCAAGCAGCAGAGCCACCGATATCGCAATCCACAAGAAGAGATAGATCTGCGGCACAAGAAACGGTGGAGCATCACCCTGAAGAACAAAGACCGTCGCGCTCTCCTTGTAACTGATGACCAGAAAAATCACCCCCAGGAGAAGAGAGATCCCCCCCAGATAGGTATCCGCGTTATTGATCTTTTTCATGAGAAACCTCGTAGCAATGACCAAACCTCCCCAGCAGTTGCGAATGATCAGTCAACCATGACATGCCAACTCGCACCTACCCTTTCTTGCATCATGATCGGCGCATGACAGCAAATACCATTGTATTCTGCTTCCATGAACTCGAAAACAATTGCTCTCGTTTGATTGTCGGATTGGGAGCCGTTCAATAAACATGCACCGCATCTGCCTTCAACGCACGGAAGTAGCCCAGACATACAACGGATTTTCGCCGGGCTATTTCCTGAGGTGCCATTATTGCATTGTCCAGATTCACCCCAAGACAATGGCCTGCCATCCACATGCCTTTTGCTTACAATCGCATATCCCCCCGCAGGGAGACTCCCGGAGGCCTGCTCACACAACGTGACCAGAGCGCCACCTTGTATCCAGCGTATTCGTGACACACGTATGCTCTGGCCCGTTATCAATTACTCGTCCTTCTGGTCCTTTCTGGCAATTCTTGCGTCAACCACACATTCGCGTCAGTGCATGGAGTTTCCACATCTAGCCGTGTGGCATTGACTTCGAACTTGTTGTGCCAATAGTGTCGAGTTTTGTGGTCTTCAGGCCCCGCTTCCCGGCAACCTCGGTGATACCGTTTGTGACAACATGTTTGACAGGCCCTCACCTTCACCCACCCGAACATGCAATGTGTCGCAGCATCATGGAATCATTCCGAGTAGCCATTGAGCATCTCAGTGTCGAAATGCTCGCCAAACCGACTGTTCGCTGGTTCGGAACTGAACCTGAGGTGTCTCAAGGCCTGAAACAGCCATTTCATTCAGAATTGAAAGTGCTTTTCCGACCACTGCAGCGAGAGTTGCTCCCGCCACAGTGGATCGGAGTTGACTGGATTCAACGCTTTCAACAAGCTATTTTGCTTTCACCCCGATCAATTCCAGCAGTTCCTTGTTATTGGTGAACTGCTCCTGGTAGTACTCCTTGAACTCACTGCGCGGCAGATAACGCACAATGGACTGAGCCTTTTTCATGCCTTCCAGAAATTCTGGATCCTGGACAGCCTCACTACAGGCCTCATCCAGTTTGTCAAGTTTGTCTTCCGAAGTCCCTTGGGGTGCAAAGAGACCAAACCAGATGGAGAGGCTGAGGTCCTCCCCCTGTTCCTTCAGCGTCGGAATATCTGGGAGCTCGACCAATCGCTCGTCTGCAAGCACCGCCAGTCCCTTCAGCCCGTTAACAGACACCATCGATGAGACATTGGAGGAAAACGTTGCTTCGCCTCCCAGGACAGCTTTCGCTGAATTTGCAGCGTTACCTGCTGGCAGATAGGTAAACTTTGTGCCATAGGCATTCGCCACAGCTGCTTGAACAATATGCGGCATGGAACCAGGTGCAGCACCGACGGCAACAACCTTGCCGCTTTTCGAAAGTGCAACAAGATCATCAATGGAGTTCAGCTCGCTGTCGGGCGCAACAGCAATTACATTCGGATTGTCAGAAACCAGGCAGACAGGTTCAAAAGAATCCATTCCATAAGGAAGTTTACGCAAGTGGGGTTGAACAGTTACCGGAGCAATTGGACTGAAGCCCAGAGTATAGCCATCAGGCTCGGAGTGAAACATTTGAGCCATACCTATCGTGCCACCAGCACCTGCAACATTGAGAGGTACAACATCTGCCCCGAGAGACTTCTTTATTGCATTGATGAAGACCCTGCCAGTCGTGTCCGTGCTCCCACCAGCCCCATAAGGGATGATGACCTCTATCGGCTTCGACGGATAATCTGCAGCCATTGCAGAAAAACTACATGCAAAAATAGTCAACGCCGATATGGACGATGCGAATTTCGTTTTCATTTTCATTATTTGCTTCCAACCAAGTTAATTATTTATATTTAATAATGTCAACTTCCCGTGCTCTTGCTTGTCAAAAACCCGGAAGTATTGATCAAACCAGATTACTACTGCTTTTTCCTACTCTTCCTCCCCATGAATATTCATTCTCCGGGCAACAGGTGCAAGGCCAGCAACCATTCGAATCAGCGGCAGCCTGGTGTTGTCCAACCAGGTGTAACCGGCCCGGATCGACCGCTACTATCTGCGGCTGCACTGCAACACTTTCGGACGTCTTCCAGTGCCCAATGAACTTGTCCACTGCATCCGCAACCTACAAAGTCTTCGGGCAACTCCAGTCATAAAAAGCCGTACGCACTGCTCCCAGGTACCGAAGTCCTGCATGAACTCGAACAGGCTGTCGCTCTTCTGAAGCTACTTGTTGAAGAAAGTCTGAACCAGAGAGCCATCTACTCGAGACCTAATTCATCAAGCAGAGCGAACAACTCATCAATGGTTGTCTGATCCGCTTCGACACCGGGATGTCTCATTCTCGTGCAGGTCATCAATCCACGACGTTTCATGATTTCCTTTCGCAGACTGATCAGAAGACCCTGGGTAAACTGCAGCCGAATGGCAGGCAGATATTTATAGAACACCTCTCCGGCACCCTTTTTATCTCCTGCCTGAATCAGATCGTACATTTGGACAAATATATTCTGATAGGCAAAACCCGACATTGCACCGACCGCACCCCGGCATAACTCTTCATACAGGTATACACCTCCCAGGCCTCCGAATATCCCCAAGGCGTCGCCAGTCAGATTCCTGATTTCCGTAACCTTCTGCGGACAAGGCGTATCTTCAAGCTTCAGGTAATTGATATTCTCGAAGTCATCCACCAGTTTGGCGATGAAATCCGGGGGCATCTGCACGCCGGTAACTGCAGGATAATCCTGGACGACTACCTGGATATTTACTGCTCCAGCAACCGCAACATAATATTCGTACAGCCTCTTCAAATTCGACTTGGGCATTGGCACCGCCGCCACCATGACTGCCGTTGCTCCAAGCGATTCAGCCAACTTGCATCGTTCAACAGTTTGCCGTGTACCAGTCCCACTAGTACCTACAGTCACCTCGATCCGGCCACCGGCCGCTCTTACTGTCTCCTCGATCACCAGGTTTCTTTCCTTGTCATCGAGCCGATTGGCCTCTCCGGTAACCCCAAGGCAGACAACCCCCTTGCATCCGTCTTTGACGGAGAGGTCCACCATACCCGCGATGGGCTCCAAATCAAGATCTTCCGTCTCGGTGAAAGGAGTTGGAATCATGTAATGTATTCCATCCAGATTTCTCATCGCCATCCCTCAATACCTCCGAAAATATAATAATCTGAAAATCAGTTAATATTGCAACCCATTATAATAACGAGCTTTTTATCCTTATTTTATATAATCATGCTACTAATACACCAACCACAAGTCAACGACCTTGCATGAACGTTTTCATTAATATCGAATTCATCAATTCAAAATAAATCATCAAACCCCTACCGACAGAAAACCCCAACACCAACAAAGGCAACTACCCGAGATAACAGCTGCCTCTTTTTCAACGGATCTCACGAACATTCTCGATAGTTGACTGAAAATATTTCTTGCAATTGATGGTTATCATGGACAAGCCGATCAGGATATTTCCCCGTCCCTGTACAAGCCGCACAGAAAACCAGCCTGGATTACGCATACCTGTTCCATTCGACATATTGATGCTCTCTCGAATGGAACAAGAACTTGCAGTCACCGACCAGGTACCAGACACTCAGCCCGACTGGAATGAAGACCACCTTCGGCGTCATGCGGAACGAACAATCAGTTATCATGCTTCATATCCTCACCGATCATCTTGCGAGTCGTCCTTCACCTACGATTACAGGAAATGAATTCATCGCAGTAATTCGTTGTGTAGATAGATTCATGAACAATATCCTCACCGACAAATTCTCCATCATTCTGGTTACGCGGTGACAAATCGACCCGACCCCAATACTGCAAGGGAGGTAATCAACAGGCTGCAAGCTCCGCATGCCAACAGATATCCTGACGACTACGCTACACGACGAATTGTCTCACCCGATCTGAAAGCTTTCACGTTCTCGACAAGCTGATCAACGATGCGTTGACGAGCATCGAGACTGCCCCAGGCACTATGGGGAGTTATGATCAGACGTGGGACATCATCCGCCAACAAGGGGTTACCATTGACAGGTGGCTCTTGAGTGAGAACATCAGTTGCAGCTCCTCCAAGATGACCTCGTCTTAACGCATCAGCCAGAGCCTGCTCCTCGATCAACCCACCTCTCGCCGTGTTGACTATGAATGCTCCGGGTTTCATCAGCGAGAGTTCTCGCTCGCCGATAAGGTTTTTCGTTTGCTCTGTCAGCGGACAGTGAAGCGAGAGTGCGTCGACCTCTTGCAACAACTCGTCCAGAGATCGGCGCTCAGGTTTTGGCGGACGTCCGGGAAGATTGGCGGTAATTACGTTCATGCCGAAGGCCTCCGCCAGCTTGGACACTGCTCCACCGAGTTCTCCCTGGCCCAGCACTCCTAGCGTCTTGCCAGACAGTTCGACTATGGGAAAGTCAAGAAAGCAGAAATACCCGGCTTCTTGCCAACGCCCCGCTCTCACTGCCGTTTGATAGTCAGGCAAACTGGTTGCAAGTGCAAGCAATAGCATCAGACTATGCTGAGCAACGGTGGCGGTGCCATAGCCGGAACAATTGCAGACGGTAATTCCGAGGCGTTTTGCGGCTTCAAGATCAACATTGTTCAGCCCCGTCGCAGCAATCAGTACAAGCTTGAGCGCAGGACTAGCTGCCAGTACATCCGCAGTCAACTGAACCTTGTTGACTATCGCCACCTGGGCCCCTGAAAGGCGATGTATCACTTGATCAGCCGGGGTGTTCTCGTAGCTGTCCAGCCTGGAGAATGCACTCCTCAAGTGTTCCAGCGTCAGATCATTCTGATCGAGCGGCTTTACATCGAGAAAAACACCATGGAAAGTTTTCATAGACTTTAATCCTAGAGGTTTTCGATGAGTCGGTTGATCATCCAATCAACATCGGCAACCAGAACGGGATCTGCGAAAAACAGGTCAGCAGAGCAAGAACAAACAGTACTGCCAGGAAACAGGATCTCACGCCACGCGAAATAGCCCCTGATGAGATTCCCCCTTGCCGAGCGTCCACGAAACGGATCAAGCCGAGGAAAGATCTGGTCATGTCCATCGCCGATTTCACGATCCTCAACACGTCGGAATGCATTGGATCGATACCAACCCTCAACTTCGACAAGGGGCCAGCAGGCCCCACCTGAAATCAATGATACTGATCAGCTACCCTCTTTTTCGTTCAGGATAGTGATCAGTTCCGGAATGCTCGTTTGACCAAAACCAGACTGCAATGCGGAGTTCAAAGTGCCAAAAATACCATCGGCCACTGTGTGACTGGCATCTGCAGCCTCAACCATGGAAAGGTAATAGCCGATATCCTTGTGGGCATTGGAAATGGAAAAGTTGAACCCGGAACTGTCTCGCTCAAGAATATAAGGTTGCAAACGTTGAAGAACGGCACCGGCTCCGCCACCCTTGGATAGCACCTCTACCAGTACTTGCGGGTCGACATCATTCAGCTCGGCACAAGCAGCGGCTTCAGCGAGTACCGCAGAAAACCCAAGAGACACGAAGTTGTGCAATAACTTGAGCTTGTGCCCTGATCCAACGGCCCCTGCATAGGTGATATTCTCGGAAAAGGTTCGTAGCAGCGGCAGCTGCTTCTCGAAGATGTCGAGTTCACCACCCACGATCAGGTTAAGGCGCCCCTGTGCCGCTTCTTTTGGCGTGCGAGTCATTGGCGCATCCAGAAAACATCCGCCGGCTGCAATGACCCGCTCGGCAATGGATATGGTCGAGGTTGGGATCGCCGTCGAACAGTCGATGATCACAGTGCCCTTTTGCAAACCATTCAGAACGCCGTCTTCCCGCGTCAGTACATCTTCAACCTGAGGTGATCCAGTCACACAAAGTATGATTACATCACAGGCACCAGCGAGCTCTCGGCCGGTGTTGAATGCCTTGGCCCCGTCCGCAAGCAGCTGATCCACCGGTTGATTGCCAGGATGATCCAGAAAGTTCAGTGTCCAGCCGTTCTTGAGGATGTTACTGGCAATACCGTGCCCCATGAGGCCAATTCCGATCACCCCGATGCGCTGTGTCATGTTTTGCTTTTCCATAGGTCTCCCCTTCGTTGGTATTGTCTGCAAGCGGTTAAAGGCCACCCATGCACATGTATTTGATCTCGAGGTAATCCTCGATACCGTACTTTGAACCCTCTCGGCCTACACCCGATTCCTTTACACCACCGAAAGGCGCTAGTTCAGTTGAAATTATGCCCTCATTGATCCCGACAATGCCGTACTCCAGAGCCTCGGCCACGCGCCATACACGTCCGATGTCGCGACTGTAGAAATAACAAGCCAGACCAAACTCAGTGTCATTTGCCTTGTTGATGACATCAGATTCATGACTGAATCGAATAAGGGGCGCCACAGGCCCGAAAGTCTCTTCGTTCATCAACAGTGCATCGGCAGTCACATCGGTGAGAATCGTAGGTTCAAAGAAAGTACCACCCATGGCATGACGCTTGCCCCCAAGGTAGGTACTGGCGCCTCTGGATGTAGCATCGCTGATATGCTGCTCGACCTTTTCTACTGCGGCCTCGTCAATCATTGGCCCGATTGTCACTCCAGCGTCCAGTCCATTGCCGATCTCCAGCGCCCTGACCGCACTTGCAAGACGTTCGGCAAACGCATCGTAAATACCGTCATGCACGAAGATCCTGTTGGCGCAGACACAGGTTTGACCAGCGTTACGGAACTTGGAGGCCATTACTCCCTGAACCGCCTTGTCAAGGTCAGCATCGTCGAAGATAATGAAAGGTGCGTTGCCACCCAGTTCCATTGATACTTTTTTCACTGTCCTGGCACATTGCTCCATCAGAGTCTTGCCCACCTCAGTCGAGCCTGTAAAGGACAGCTTGCGAACGGTGGGGTTTGCGGTCAGCTCGCCGCCAACGACGCGGGCTGAGCCGGTCACGACATTGAACACACCGTCGGGGATACCCGCTCGTTTGCCAAGTTCTGCCAGAGCCAGCGCGGAATACGGTGTGCTGGATGCGGGCTTGACTACCACAGTACAACCGGCAGCCATGGCGGCTGCAGCCTTGCGGGTAATCATGGCATTCGGGAAGTTCCAGGGGGTAATGGCGGCAACAACTCCCACCGGTTCCTTGGTCACGATGATTCGTCGATCTGTAGCCGGAGCCGGAATGACGTCGCCATACGCCCGCTTGGCCTCCTCCGCGAACCATTCGATAAAGGCGGATCCGTAAGCAATTTCACCCTTGGCCTCCTGAAAAGGCTTGCCTTGCTCCAAAGTCAGGATTCGAGCGAGGTCATCCTGGTTTTCCATACACAGGTCAAACCAGCGACGCAGTATAATTGCTCGATCTTTCGCCGTCCGGGCACGCCATGCCGGCAAGCTGGCATTTGCAGCCTCGACTGCGCTACGGACCTCGAGTTGAGACAGGCTCGGGACGGTACCAATATCATCCGCAGTCGCAGGGTTGTTGACCCTGATGACCTCACCGCTATCGGCAGAAACCCACTCACCATTGATAAAGCACTGCTGTCGAAGCAGTTGTTCGTCATGTAATTGCATTACTCAAGCCTCAGAATTATCTAGTCCTACACCTGCCCTACGGCGTCGTGGTTGTATTACAGCGTCTCGGCAATCGCCTTGCCCAGCTCAACCGTATTACCGCGCCCACCCAGATCGGCTGTTAGCGGAGCTTCTTCCGGCCCTCGTGCGAGCACCTGTTCGATAGCATCCAGCACGGCGGCACCGGCAGCCGGATGTCCCAAGTGATCAAGCATCATTGCTCCGCACCAGATCTGACCGATCGGGTTGGCGACTCCTTTGCCTGCAATATCCGGTGCCGAGCCGTGTACCGGCTCGAACAGACTTGGATACTTCCTGTCGGGGTTGATATTGGCAGATGGCGCAATACCAATGGTGCCTGTACAGGCCGGTCCAAGGTCGGACAGGATGTCACCGAACAGATTACTCGCCACCACCACGTCGAACCAGTCGGGATGCAGCACGAAGTTGGCTGCGAGAATGTCAACGTGGTATTTGTCGACGTCGACACCTGGGTACTGCTTGCTCATTTCCTCCACACGCCCATCCCAATAGGGCATGGTAATAGCCATACCATTGGACTTGGTGGCAGATGTCAGGTGCTTCTTCGGCCGACTTTGCGCCAGTTCAAAGGCGAATTTCAGAATGCGATCGACGCCAATACGGGACATCACGGTTTCCTGAACCACCACCTCGCGCTCGGTACCCGGGAACATCATGCCACCCACACTGGAGTACTCACCTTCCGTGTTTTCACGTACGACATAGAAGTCAATATCACCCGGCTTACGTCCGACCAGAGGCGACTTCACACCGGGCATCAAGCGCACTGGACGCAGGTTGACGTACTGATCGAATTCGCGACGAAACTGAAGCAGTGAATCCCACAAGGATATGTGGTCAGGCACCAGATCCGGCCAGCCAACGGCACCGAAGTAGATCGAGTCAAAGCCTTGCAAAAGGTCACGCCAGTTATCCGGCATCATCTTGCCGTGTTCTACGTAGTAATCAGCGCTGGCGAAATCGAACCACGTCCATTCCAGTTCGATACCAAATTTTTGCGCAGCGATGTCAAGAACACGCACGCCTTCAGGCATGGTTTCCTTGCCTATACCGTCCCCGGGGATCGCTGCGATTCTGTAGCGAGAAGGTGTCACATCAGACTCCTGCTTCTTTTCAAGGTGGATCCAGACTATTTGATTGAGTTTTAATAAACAATATTCAAAATAGTAAAACCATTATTAGAAATAAGTGAAGAATGATGAGCTATACGGTTGCTCCGATAGTGTTCAAGTAGGTAGCTGCCCATTGCAGCTGGCGGTCACCGTGCACGAGCCAGGTTTGTATTACTTGTCCCCTGCAAGCAACCGATGTCGTACCACTGGCGGCGTTCAGGCTCGACCCGGCCTTCGCCATCGGCTGAATTACCCAGATGATGTCGCTGTGGGTAAAAGACCCGGCTCTGACATCGATCGAATTGCTCTGCGTCCTGGTGAGCTTCTACTTCATGCTCGGTCTATTCTTGAACACGCTCTCGATGAAAGTCCTGACGATCCCCATCGCCGCATCGGCGAGGAAGGACTTCGATGCAACCATCGAAAACCTGTCCAGCTCGGAGCACCGCGTGATGCAAGACACCCTGCCAATCGATCTCGGTTGGGTGAACGACGTATGGAGTCAGATTACGGCAGCTTGCCAGGTCATCAGATGCCTGACGCTTACCTGCCATTCATGGGGTTGGGGACGATAGCCGACGTGCTCGAATATCCTTCAAGTCGTCGTGTCATTGGTGCCCGGGGCCGGACTTGAACCGGCACGACCATAAGGTCGAGAGATTTTAAGTCTCTTGCGTCTACCAATTTCGCCACCCGGGCATCTGAGGGGCTTCGTGAATCCAGTAAGGAGCGATACGACTGGAGAACCTGACGGTAGAACAATACAGTACAGGAGCAGAGAACGAGTGGCGCGTCTCTGTCAGACCGGCGATGGATCAGTGCCGGACAAGGGTAATGACACCTGGAGGCTGAGCCCGGAGTCGAACCGAGGTAAACGGATTTGCAATCCGGTGCATAGCCACTCTGCCACTCAGCCGAGTGTCGTGAACATACATGCCAAAACCAGACCAGATATGGAGCGGGAAACCAGGTTCGAACTGGCGACCTCAACCTTGGCAAGGTTGCGCTCTACCAACTGAGCTATTCCCGCACCGATCATGGTTTTACTACAACTGATTGTACTGCTTGAATATTGGAGCGGGAAACCAGGTTCGAACTGGCGACCTCAACCTTGGCAAGGTTGCGCTCTACCAACTGAGCTATTCCCGCA